>CAVOSG010000001.1:0-152735 GCA_963698825.1 Terriglobia bacterium
AAAATGCGGACGTCGGCCGTCGGACCTCAGACCTCAGGAGAGGCAAGCGGCTCCGTGGTGGCCGACCAGCGGTCCGAAGTCCGAGGTCCGACGCCCGGTTCCGTGCACGCCGCCGACGCTCTCGCCGGACTCATCGACCTGGGCGATGCCCCCACCTGCAGCTTCTGCGGATCCATCATGACCCGCAATGGAAGCTGCTACCGGTGCGGGAGTTGCGGGAGTACGAGCGGGTGCAGCTAGGCTCGTCCGGGGACGGGTCTCTGACCCGTCCAGGCTGAGCGAAGCTTCGCAGGATTTAGCGGTGCTGGCTGATGCATTTCAAGATCGTCGGCAAGATCAAGGACGTCGAGGTCATTGCCAGCGGCACGGCGATCCGAGAGCGCAAGCGGTTATGGAAGTTCTATGGGAAAGCACGCTGGAAGAAGTTGAAAGGTATCGCAAACGTCGAGTTTTCAGATGGTAAGATTTGCCAGGCCGAGGTTCACTGGTACGAAGCTCATGGGATTGGCGCGAAAGAGCACAAAATCAAAAGGATTATGAGTAGCCCGAAGACTAACGCTCAACGGGGCGAAGCTCGGTTCGTCCTTTGCGTGTTGAACAAGGACTACCCCGCCTCCCTGGAGTTACGGAAGGTTTATCAGGCTCTCGCTGACGAGCAGGCTTCCAGATGCCACCAGGTTCGGGTGATCGACGAGTCCGGGGAAGACTATTTATATCCGGAAGAGTATTTCATTCCCATAAAGCTGCCACAAGCGGCGGAGCGGGCGGTGCTGCGGGGAGGGTGATAGGCGCTTCCGACACGCGGGCGGGGGCGCCCGCGCCACACTTGCAGCTTCTGCGGATCCATCATGACGCGCAATGGAAGCTGCTACCGGTGCGGGAGCTGCGGCAGTACGAGCGGGTGCAGCTAAGATAGAATGGCGTATTTCCTGGGAGAATTGGCATCTCTAGGAACAAATTTTAAGGATCACTTGAAAAACGATTGTCTTTGAGCAGGCGTACACTGGTTACCTTTCCCGGCGGCCCCGCGTGCGTATAAATCTCTCCTAAGGGGTAGGTATGGATTTTCATCCGTCAGGCAGCCAAAAAAAAGGTCATTCGCACCACCCAATATGGAGACCAAGAGTTCACCCGGTGGGAGTTGGAGATCATTCATACTCCGATTGTCCAGCGGCTCTACAACCTTAAGCAACTTGGTTTCACTGATCGTGTCTACCCGGACGCCGTACATTCTCGATTCAATCACGTCTTGGGCGCCACCGAGATGGCGGAGCGGATGGCCAAGAGATTGCAAATCTGGCTTCGAGAGCAGGCTGAAACGATATTTAAATATGCCGTGCCAGTGGATGGTACCTTTAATGACTACGAAATTACCGGACGAGCACTAGATGATCAGCTAGGTGATCGCCTTCCGGTCGTCCGGCTAGTAGCGCTTCTTCACGATCTCACCCATGCCGCCTTCGGACACACCCTCGAAGATGAGGTTTGCCTCTTTGAGGAGAAACACGACAGTCAGCAACGCCAACAACGTTTCTTTGACACGCTGGTAGCCCAGCTCGTCTACATTTGGACCACGGAACTTGGAATCAGAGATGCCGATCCGCGAGTTTTCGAAAATTTAGGTAACCTAGTTGTCGATTCTAATGTTGTGGCGCAATGGAGCGATGAAATCGCCGAGCAACTGGGGCCTTCTGGAGAAAACCAAGGTCTTGCAGTCTTTCTAAGGCAGATGGAACTCGCAATGGTGTTGCTCACGCACATCGAGTTTCTGCATGAGCGTGGCGAATCAGTGCCCGCCCTTCCCGTTTTGCTAGTTAGCGATATCGCTAAGCGGATGTCGAAGACCGTGCAAGCGGTCGAGTTTCATCTACACCGCGATGCTTACCTTATTGACATGGTCGGGAATACAATTTGCGCGGATCTGCTGGATTATGCTCGTCGCGACGCTGCTAATGCCGGACTGAAAGTGCAATTCGATGAGCGCCTTATTCGTTACCTATCAGTTGTTTCTGTAAAGGGCGACCTGTCACCGACCACTCACTCCTGCGTAAGACTCGCAATTCAATTCTTTACCGACAAGATGAGGCATGACGTTCTGTCTGAAATGAGCGCCGTCCTCAAAGCTCGCTACCTCATCAATGAACGGGTGTTGTTCCATCCGACCAAGTGTGCTGCGGGCGCGATGCTTGGGACAGCGGTTCAACTCCTCGGACTTTCGAGTTTGCCCCCCTGGATGCAGGCTTTGGGGGACCAGGAGTTCTTGGCGGAATTGAAAGACATTGGCGAAGCGCTAGCTGCGCTTTTCAGTTTGCCGACCGGGTCTCTGGGTAAGCCCTGGACGGAGCTCATTTCCGATCTGCGCTGCTCCCCGAGGGTCGCATCGGTAGTCCGCGAGAGTATAAAGCACATCTTCGAGAGCGAACATATTGCAGCCACAGCCCTAGCAGAGGAGGTTCCGCGACTAGAAAACAGAATCGTGGGAGCGCGGTGTTTGCTTTGGCGGCTTTCCGCGCGTCGGTATCCCAAACTAGCGTACCGCTTACGTTCCGGGCTTCATCATTCTGGCGGTGAATCTGACGATACTATGGCCGAACGATACAGCCAACCCGAGAATCGGTACAAATTGGAACGAGAAATCGAACGAAGCTGTCACCTGCCTGTTGGCTCGATCGTAATTCACTGTCCGCTTCGGCGGACATCCATAAGGTTGCCGAAGTTCTCGTCGTAGGCTCGGATTTGAGCCGGGTGGCAAAACTCCGGGACGTAACCACTGTAAGTCCTGAGAGTTTAGAGCCGTACCAGGAAGAGATTCGAGCTATCGAGAGCATGTATAGATCCATTTGGCAGTTCCACGTCTACTTGGATTTTGCCAAATTTGACAAGCAGCCAGTTGTCGAGTTGGCATTGCACGATAAATTGGATTTCCCGAACGACGCTCTTTTCCTCCAAGAACTCCCCGGTGGGTCCGACACTATGTACAAGCTTCTAGCTAGCAAAGATATCAGGGGTGAAATACCAATGAATCACCTCTCAGAAGTTGTTGAGAGTGTTGATGAGGAGGCCATTAGGTTCCGAAATGGCTCAGACAGAGATACGAAGACGAGACTTCTGGCAATAATCCACAGAATCAATGCCAAGGCGGCTGAAGCGAAAGAATCAAAGCAGCGAAATATCCTTGGGGTATAGGTAATGAATGGCTAGCTCGATAGTATTCGCGCTCGATCCTCGGCTGGACGAGTCTCTTAGGGCGGAAGCCTCTGGTGAGGTCATGCCCCTAGCTTTGCGTCGCTTCCAAGAGTGTTGGGGAAGCGGCCAGTCTGCGGTCGCGATCAGACTAGCGACCAGTTCCGTGTTGGCAGACTACCGTCAGCGCTTTCCGAGTGCGAACCCTGTCATAAGGATTTCCCGACTGTGCGAGCTAATTGGAGTTCGGCTCACAGGGATGAGGCCGCAGATGCGAGGTACTCGGCCTTATATAGCCACCGGATCGTCCTCGTCATCTCGTCAAGAGGGCCATTCGGGTACTGTACGCTTCTCTCGTCAAGGCGTACCTTCTATCGAAATACCTGAGGGAGTCGATGGTTATCGAGCTCGCGTGGCTGCGGCCCATGAAATCGGGCACATACTCTTGCACAAACGAGGCGACAAGTATGACGAGGTCACAACCCGCCTTCCCACTTCTGTTCAAGAGGAGGCAATCGCCGAGTACGCGGGGAGGCTGCTACTAATCCCATCCCGGACGGCAGAAGTGCAAAATCTCGCTAGTTATGCGATCCGATCAGCAAGCGAAGCAGAAGTAACCCTTCATGCCGCGACATGTCGGTTAGGCGACCCGGATCAGGGAGATCTATTGCTCAGGGGTGCGGTTCTGTGGAAGCTAAATTCGAGAGTCGGAGGAGGTTCAGGTCTCTCCGGCCGGTTAACGCCGGCTTGGCACCTGTGTCCTGGTGCATTCGTTCCAATTGGCAAGTGCAAGGCGCGCGAGGGTTCTCTTGTTGCCGGGGTAGCGAGTGAATCTGAGTCTGCAGGTGGCATTCGGACGGAGGATGTGAGTATTGGATCTTTCACGGGCAGGTTTAGGGTTCACGCATTTGCCTGGGGGTCTGTATCTGCCGGGACGAGGCTTGTTCTATCTGTATTTGAGGCTTTGGCAGACGCTACGTTCCGCGACTGCAGGAAATCGAACATCGATATTGATAAGCCTCGTGAGTGGAGTAACGCCTCTGATGACAATGGCTACAATTTGTGGCCGTAAGCTACGGCGGGACATTCTTCTTTTCTAAGAGAGGTCGGTGGGGCCTTAGTCCTCAGTGGCTCGTAGCACCAAGTGACCGTTCAAGTGCTGCGGGGGCCATTTGGCTGCTATTCCTTCTGTTGACAATGCGAAGCCACGCTATCATCATCTCGGAACAACAAAATTGACCATGTTGGCGGTATTAAGGTCGTATTAAGTAAGAAGGTGCCTCATGTCGGAAGAACTGGACAAACTGATAGAAATGGCGAGAAAAGTGGAAATGACAGCCGAGCAGGCTGAAAGCCAGCGGCGCAGTTTTGCCTATGGCAATACAAAAATCGAGAATGATTCCATCACCTGGGACAGGATCAACCGGGCCGCGGAGCAACTAAAAGACGAGAAGTGAGCGCTCGCTAGTGCCACGCCCAGCTTATCAACTTTACGACACGCTAGAACAAAAGGCCGACCTCGAATCGAGGAACGGCCTTTTGCAATTTGACGCGGTGAAGCAGATGGTTACCGAGCTTATTCCTGGATTTGAGCTCAAACCAAGAATGCTTGCCCGCCTTCACTACCTGGCCATACGCGATATTTACGGATGTGCCGGTAGCTTTCGCATGGGTCCCGTCTATCTGAATCGCGCGGGGGTGGCTGACGATACGCTTCATCAGCCTCCGCCCTGGGAGCAGGTAATGCCGCTGGTGGAAGAAATGTGTTCATACGTGAATAGCAATTTTGGAAGCTCAGCGATCCACCTCGCGGCTTATGTGATGTGGCGCCATAATTGGATCCATCCATTTCTTGGAGGGAACGGTAGAACTTCGCGAGCGGCTTCATATCTGGTGCTGTGTGTCAGGCTCGGGTATAACCTGCCTGGCGAACCGACCGTACCACAGCAGATCGCAGACAATCCTAAGAGCCGGGACCGCTATTTCCGGGCGTTGCAGGCTGCTGACGCGTCTGATCGAAACGGGAGACTGGATGTGTCCGCTATGGAAGAACTGGTTTCGGATTGCTTAGCGGCTCAATTGCTGAGCGTGCACAATCAGGCTGGGAAGGGTGGCTAGGGTGTTCGACGCACGATGCCTATTCGTTCCTGTGACGATGCAAACAAACACAAGGTCCCTCGACTTCGGTCGGGATGACAGTGGTTGGGGAGGTCTGAAGCTTCAAGGTCAAATACCCACCCTCTGCATGGATTCGTCCAAATCATTTTTGCCTTGCGAACGATCTGGGTGTCTGCGCAAAGCAGATTCCTCGGGACTGAAGTCCCTCGGAATGACAATGGGTGGGGCGTTGGTGGCACGACTGAAGTCGTGCCCTTCCGTCCCCTGCCCTTCCGTCATACGTGGCCGCCTCGGGATGACAGTGGTTGGGGAGGTCTGAAGCTTCGAGGTCAAAATCCCCACCCTAATTTCGCAAAGGGCGCGCGAAATCAGGATGGGGCACCCGGCTGGCTTTCAGACGACCGCGTTTGTATTCGGCGCATGGTCCTTGTTCGGGCCTGTGACGATGTGGACAAAAAGCGGGGGCATCGATTCGTCCAAATCATTTTGCCTCGCGAACGATCTGGGAACGTGCGAAAGCAGATTCCTCGGGACTGAAGTCCCTCGGAATGACAATAGTGGGGGCGTTGGTGGCCGACTGAAGTCGTGCCCTTCCTCATACGTCGCCGCCTCGGGATGACAGGGGTTAGGGAGGTTTGAAGCTTCGAGGTCAGAACACCCACTCTAATTTCGCAAAAGGCGCGAAATTAGAATGGGGCACCCGGCGAAATCAGGATGGGGCATCGCGGGTGGTGGTGGATGCAAACACAAGGTAATCACTCCTCTCCACTTCGCTTGCTGCGCTTCGCTTCGGTCGGGATGACAGGTTTTGGGAGGTTGAGCAGGGACGAGGCGTGGGTTGTCAATAGGGAGAAATTACCGGAATGACGGTATCGTGAGGGAACGGTGGGAGATATAAACCGGGCTGGGGTGTCCCATTTCTGGGCGTCGGGTTGATAAGATTGAATTAAGGCATCGAATTTGCGCGGCCCATGGTGGCCGCGTTTTCTATTTGGGGGTGACATTTCAGATTTGAAGGAGTGGGCGTGAGAAAAGACATGGGCTCGAAAAAGACTTGTAAAGAACGCGGCGAGTGGGCGGAGCTTTGTTTTATGGCGCGGGCGGCGGACCGGGGGTTGAATGTGTCGCGTCCGCATGGGGACTCGGCCAGTTATGACGTTGGGGTGGAACAGAATGGGAGGTTTCTGCGGATCCAGGTGAAGTCAACGACGTTTTGCCGCAAGGGATCGTACACATCCAATATTACCGGGCCGAAGCATGAGCGCTATGCGCGGGGGAAGGTGGATTTCTTTGCGGTGTACCTGGTGCCGGTGGATGTTTGGTACATCATCCCGTTTGATGTGGTGGAGGGGAATTTGTCGTTGAACCTTACGCCGAGGAAGGGGCATAAGTTCGCGCAGTATATGGAAGGGTGGAATTTGTTGCGCGGGGCGGAGAAGAGGGCGCGGAAGAAAGCGGTGGGTCGTGACGCGGTATCTGAACCCACCCTAATTTCGCAAAATGCGCGAAATTAGGATGGGGCACCCTTGCCTGTGGTGCTCTATGCAAACACAAGGTCTCTCCACTGCGCTTGCTGCGCTTCGCTTCGGTCGAGATGACAGGGTTGGGGGTTCTGAGTTCAAGTCAAAATCCCCACTCTAATTTCGCAAAAGACGCGAAATTAGAATGGGGCACCCGCGCCTGTGGTGCTCCATGCAAACACAAGGTCCCTCCACTGCGCTTGCTGCGCTTCGCTTCGGTCGGGATGACAGGGGTTGGGAGGGCTGAAGCTTCAAGGTCAAAACACCCACTCTAATTTCGCAAAAGACGCGAAATTAGAATGGGGCACCCGCGCGAAATCAGAATGGGGCACCCGGCCACTAACCTCTTTACCGCTTTCCCGGTTCCAGATGCCGCCGTGGAGTAGACTCTAGCGGTTCTGATCGCTCAGAACATTTGCCATAACGAGGAGATGAGATGAAATATGTGATCAGCTGGAACGAACGGCCGCAAGGTTCGCCTGCGGAGTATGAGAATGCCCAGAAGCGAATCCTGGAGGTGTTTGGGCAGTGGAAGGCGCCGGCTAATTTCAAGATCGAATTCTTCGTGGTGCGGGTGGGCGATTGGGGTGGGCATTTGCTGGTGGATTGCGACGATCCGCTGTTGGTTCACAAGTTTTGCTCGATGCTTCCGGCATTTCAGATGGAGGCACGGCCTGTAATTGCTGTCCAGGACGCAGTGCGGGTCGAGCTTGAAGTGATGGCTTGGAGAGACGGACTGAAGGGTAAGTGACGCTCGGGGCACGGCCGAAAGCAGATTCCGTGTTCGGGATGGGACAGGTTTGGGCAGACGCATGGTCCCTCGCACAACCCTCGCGCGCTATCGCTTCGGTCGGGAAAAAAGGTTGAAATTAGGATGGGGCCACCCTCGAGTTCTCTCACGAGCGCGTGCGCTACCGGGAGACGGCCGCCAGGATCAGTTTCTGATTTTTGAGGATTTCGCTGAGGGCCGACTGGTTCTTCCTGATCGCGCCCTGGTTGGCGAGGATGGTCTTTTGATTCTTCACGATTTTAATCTGGTTGGAGAGGATCGATTTCTGGTTTTTTAAGAGCGCAGATTGGTTGGAGAGGATGGCTTTCTGATTGGATAAAACTCGGGCGTCCGCCATGTTGTGATTTCTCCTTGATATTTTTCCCGAACAGTCTACCACTGGGCGCCGGCCCACCTGGGTCAGGAAGAACCTGGCGCTCTGTCCTCGATGTTGGCGGCCGCGGCCTCGGGCGTTTCGCCGCGATAGACGCGGGCGATGCCGCGCACCAGGCGGCGCAGGGGCAATCCACTCTTGGCGTCAGCAAAGAAAATTTCTCCGGTGCGGGTGCCGCGATAGAACCAGCGTTTGAGCAGGGCGAGATGCTCCATGGTTTCGAGCGCGGTTTTCGAATCAGCGGCGGGAATCGTGGCCAGCGCGCTCTGGATGCGGGACTCCATGGATTGTGATTTGGTGTGCTCGGTGGACTGGATGGAAAATGTCAGCGGGCCAGTGATGCAGCCGGCGTCCACACAGAAAAAGGTCACCGATTCGGGCGCGGCGGAGGGCTGCACCATGATTGCGGTGAGTTGATCGATGCGGTGCACGATCTCGGGAAGCTGGCTGAGCACCGGCTTGAGTTTTTCCGCGCGGGCGTGCAAGGCGGCGGCGCTTTCGAAGGCCAGACTGGCGGAGGCCTGATCGCGCTGGGTGGTGATTTCGCGCACCAGGGAGTGTCCGCTGCTGTCGAAGTAGGATTGCACGCGGGTGACTTCGTCGCGGTAGGCATCGTCGGTGCAGCCCTGGAAGCAAGGGGCGAGGCACATCTTCATCTCGGAATAAATGCAGCCGGGGAAGGCAGGGTCGGGATGGAGATCGTCGACGCAGCGGCGCATTTTGAAGAAGTCGAGAGAGTCGTTGGCGAATTTTTCCGCGGCGGCGCGCGAGGGGAAGGGGCCGTAGTAGAGATTGCGTCCGCCCAGCCTGCCGAGGCGCGTGGTGATCGAGGCGCGCGGGTATTCATTTTCCAGGTGCAGCTTGAGCAGCGGGGCGAAACGCAGACGCAGCCGGTCGGTGTAAGTTTTTGGGAAAGCGGAGCGCAGCACGCGGTAGAGGAGAAATCCGGATTCGAAATCGGAGCCGGTGGCGGTGAACTCGATCGAACGCACGCGGTCGCGCAGGTTCAGCCGGCGCGATGGCTCGGGAGGCCCGAGGAGCCGTTGCAGGCGGCGGCGCAGATTCGCGGTCTTGCTGACGTAGGGTTCGGCCTGCGGGTCGTCGCTGCGGAGGAGGAATACGGCGGGGGCCGCGGGGGCGGAGGCGAAGGCTTCGGCATCACGCGCGGGAACGAACTCGAGGCGCTCGGTCAGCACGTAGGCATTCTAGTTTGAATTGACCTAGCAGAGCACGGCGAGGCTGCGGTTTGTTTGATCTAAGAAAATCAGTTGTCAGTTGCTGGTTCTCAGTTCTCAGATGGCTTAGCGGAAGCTGGCGCTTTTTACTTTTTGGCGGAAGTCTTCACCTTCCATTTTGATGATGCGGCACATCTCGTGGAGGCGCGAGCGCATGCGTTCACCGATGCGATCGCCCAGGGTTTCGCGGCGCATGGATCTTTGGGCGCGGGCAAACTCCGAGGCCGGCTTTTCGTACGGGTCTTGGCCGACCTCGTCCGGAAAGTTCGTGGTGATGATGGTCGTGCGTTTGTCATTGTAGCGGTTGTTCAGGATCAGGCTGACCGTGTCCCAGACCCAATCTGTTGGTTTGACGGCGCCGAGTTCGTCGAGCACCAGGACCTCGGTGTCGAACACCGGGCGAAGGACGTCCAGCTCAGTGGCCTTTACGGAATCGTTGTAGGAATTTTGGATCTGCTTGAGCAATTCGCGATAATCGTAGAAAAGACAGGGAACGCCTTTGCTGAGGACAAGTTCTTTGATAATGCCGACCGCGAGGTGGGTTTTGCCGACCCCGATGCTTCCAATCAGGAGCAGGCCGGTGTTGTCCGTGGGATACGCTTCCACGAATTTGCACGCCGCCATGCGAGCGGGAAACAATTGGCGGTGGGAGCCGTCGAAGTCGAAGTTGGAGAGCTCGCAGTGTTCGTAACGTTTGGGGATGCGGGCAGCGGCGAGCAACGTCTGGGTGCGCGCCTGCAAGCGGCAATCACATCGGGTTACACGACGATCGGAGCCGATCGAGACTGATTTCCAGCCGGTACCTTCGCACAGGGAACAAGCTTCCACGGAAACTTTCATGACCTGGGTTCTTTTTCCTTCTTTTAACTTTGCACTCCCGGATACAGTTTGCGCAAGTGCCAAAGCCGGTGTGCCTGTGTACATCCTGTGAAGTTGAGGATGGAGTTGTGGAGAGCTGAGGAAATAGAGTCCGGCAATTTCGCTCCAGCCTTGCTTGCTACGATCTCCTGCGACGATCTGAACGACCGCTCTTCGCAATGGTCGAGGTTTCCTTGACCGCCTCTTTGATCATCTGAAGAAACGCCTGCGCTTCTTTCCGCAGGGGGCGGTGGCGCGGATGAATAACGTCCAGGCTTCGGCCCAGGGGTTCGGCGTCCAGAAGCTTGACCGCCGCAAGTTTGCCGGAGCGAAGTTCCTGCCCGACCGCCAATTGTGGGAGGAAGGCCAGGCCGAGGCCGCGGTCGACCATGCGCTTGGCGGTTTCGATGGTATCGACTTCCAACGCTACGTTGGGAACCAGACCCGCCCGGCGGAATAGACCGTGGGTGAGAGTCCAGTCGCTCGATCCGCGCTCGTAAAAGACCAGCGGCCAGTTTGCCACCTCCTGCAGGCGGGCGCGGCGGGAGTGAGGCGGGCCGTGTTTCGGATGCCCGACCAGCAAGAGCGGATCGTCGCGCAGGCTCTGGGTTTCTACTTCGGGATGATTCAGCGACCGGGCCAAGCCGATTTCGGCTTCCTGATTTAGAGACCATCTCGAGCACTTCTTTGGAGTGTCCCGCACGAATGGAAATCACAACCTTGGGATAGGCCCTCTGAAAGCGCTTCAGGAAGTCGGGCAAAAGGTAAACCGAAATGGAGTGTGCGGCGGCGATTTGCAGGGGGCCAGCGCTCGCGGGTTTCAGTTCATGGACCGCCTGCGAAGCCAGCGAGGCGGTGCGCAATAGCTCCTCCGCGTAAGGACGCAGAATTCTGCCGGCTTCCGACAAGGTCAGGCCGCTGCGGGAGCGGGCGAAGAGGCTGGTTCCGAGAGAGTCTTCCAGGGCCTTGATGCGGGCGCTGACCGCGGGCTGGCTTATGCGCAGTCCTTCCGCCGCGCGATGAAACCCACCAAACGTCGCCACTGCCAGGAATGTTTTTATCTGGTCGATTTCCATGGGTTACCTGGCTCTTAATCCCAGTTCTTAGTTCCTGGTTCTTGGTCCTCAGTTTCCTCGCTGACAACATATTACTATCATGGAAGTTGTTGTTGATAGATATATGTTATCAGCTTGATTCAAAGGTTCCGTTTGACCGAAGGCGCGAGAGTCCGCAGAATCACCCTCCTGGCCGCACCAAAAAGGGCCGTTTTGGCAGGGCAAGAGGGCCTGCAAAGTTTTTGCTTTAAAGAGGAAATCTCTTCCCCAGGCAAGAGCCTGGGATTCAGGAGCCGAATCAGCGATGGCCACTATTCCCGTCAGCAATGTTGCTCTCGAGGGCTTTCAGATGAATCGTCCGCCGGCTGGCTTTGACCCGCAGCTTGACCTGCCCCAAGGGTTCATGGAATTTCTGGCCCCGCTGCATCGGCGCTTCGCTCCCTGGCAACAATCGCTGATCGAAGAACGCAAGCACGTTCTGGAAGGGTCGAATCACGGAGAAAATCCGACGCACCGGTTTCCCGGAGACGCAGTACGTCGAAGCTGGCGAATTGAATTGCCGGAGTGGTGCCAGGACCAGCGCAACCAGATGACCGGTCCGGCGGACGACGCGGACCTGGTGGTAAAGATGCTCAACTCGGGCGCGCCCGGCGTGATGCTCGATCTGGAAGACTCCATGGTGAACGAATGGGAGCACCAGCGAACCGGAGTGGACAACATCCTGCAAGCATTGCGCGGCACGCTGACCTACTTCGACAAGAAGCGGGACCGGGTCGTGGGCATCGAGCCCAGGGCGACGGTGATCTGGATCCGGCCGCGCGGCCTGCATATTCACCAGGGTGGAATATTCGGCGAGGAAGCTGACGTCCGCGTCGTTATTCGATGTCGCGAGCATCGTGTACCGGATTGATGCCGCGGAGTTGAAGCATCCGCTGGCCTTCTATATTCCGAAATCCGAATCGGCCGAGGAAGCGCTGTGGTGGCGCGATCTGTTTCAGGCGCTGGCCGAGGCCAAGGGATGGCCCCGCAACTACATCAAGTGCATGGCGCTGGTGGAGTCGCATCCGCTCGCCTTCCAGATGGAGGAGTTTCTCTACAACCTGCGCGACCACATTCTGGGGCTGAATCTGGGGCGCTGGGATTACATGGCCAGCCTGATTCATTTCAACCTGGACGATCCGGAATGGGTGCTGCCCGACCGCAATACGATCCCCTCGAACGTGGCGTTCTTCCAGAACTTGCGCGAACTGATGCCGGAGATTTGCCACAAGCGCGGGGCGCTGGCGATTGGCGGCATGACGGCGCTGTTTCCCAGCCGCGAGGACGCGCGAGCTTGAATGCGCGGGCTCTGGCCGTGCTGGAGAAAGACAAGAAGAACGAGGCCGACTGCCTGATGGATGGAGCATGGACGGGGCATCCCGATCAGAACCAGATTGCCCTCGACCAGTTCCCATTTCCCAACCAGTTGCAAGCGCGGAGGGCGCAGGCGTGAACGCTATCCCGACCTGCGGCCGGTGCCGAAGGGCGTGGGCCAGCACACGCTGGACGGGACCCGAGCGGCGGTGCGCACCGTGATTCGATATCGCAATGGCGTGCTGAATGGCAAAGGCGCCAGTTTGCTCGATGGCTACATGGAAGACCTGGCGACCGACCGCATTTACCGGCTGATGATTGCGCAGCGCTTGCGGCACAACGGGCATGTACCGGTGACCGATGGGGACAAGATCGTGGTGCATACGCCAGAGCTGGTTTCCCGTTTGTTCGATGAAGAGTTGGAGAAGCTGGTGGAGAATCCGGGGCGGGATTTGGGCACCGCGGATACGTTCCGCGAGGCGAGACGAATCAGTGAGGCGATGATTTTGAACGAGGAGTTTGATCCGATTTGAAGGCCGAGGGCGAGACGCCCTCGCGACAGCCGGCGGGACGCAGGCGCTACTTATACCGAGGACATAATCATAATGATGAAATCAAACATGGGAACCGATTGGGCTTCAAACCCGCGATGGGCCGGGGTTACGCGGCCTTATAGCGCGCAGGATGTCGAACGCTTGCGCGGCTCGATGCACGATCGAACACACGCTGGCGCGGCATGGGCGCGGAGCGGCTGTGGAGCCTTCTGCACGGCGAATCGCACGTTGCCGCTCTGGGCGCGATGACCGGGAACCAGGCCATTCAGCAGGTGAAGGCCGGGCTGAAGGCGATTTATGTCAGCGGATGGCAGGTGGCGGCGGATGCGAATGATGCCGGGCAGATGTATCCCGACCAGAGTTTGTATCCGGCGGACAGCGTGCCCAATCTGGTGCGGCGGATCAACCAGGCGCTGACCCGCGCGGACCAGGTCCATCACGCCGAAGGACAAGAATGGAATGCATTGGTTTGCGCCGCTGGTGGCGGATGCGGAAGCCGGATTCGGCGGCAACCTGAACGCCTTCGAACTGATGAAGGCGATGATCGAAGCGGGCGCGGCCTGCGTCCACTTTGAAGATCAGCTTTCCTCCGCCAAAAAGTGCGGGCACCTGGGCGGCAAAGTGCTGGTGCCGACGGCGGAAGCGATTCAGAAGCTGGTGGCGGCGCGGCTGGCGGCGGATGTGCATGGGCGTGCCCACGCTGATCATGGCGCGCACCGACGCCGACAGCGCTCACCTGCTGACCAGCGATATCGATCCGCGCGACCGCGAGTTCCTTACCGGCGAGCGGACCGCCGGAAGGATTCTTCGGCATTCGCGGCGGCCTGGATTCGGCCATCGCCCGCGGCATTGCTTACGCGCCCTATGCCGACCTGATCTGGTGCGAAACTTCGGAGCCCGAATCTGGAAGAGGCGCGCCAGCTTCGCCGAGGCCGTGCACGCGAAGTATCCGGGCAAGATGCTGGCTTACAACTGTTCGCCGTCATTCAACTGGAAGAAGAAGCTGGACGACGCCACCATCGCCCGCTTCCAGACCGAACTGGCGGCGATGGGATACAAGTTCCAGTTCATCACGCTGGCCGGATTCCACGCCCTGAACCTGAGCATGTTCGAACTGGCGCGGGGATACAAGCAGTCCGGCATGAGCGCTTACTCCCGCTTGCAGGAGAAGGAATTCGCCAGCGACGAGCGCATCGGGTACGAGGCGGTGAAGCACCAGCGCTTCGTGGGGACGGGATATTTCGACATGGTGACGCAAGTGATCGCGGGTGGAAACTCTTCGATCACGGCGCTGGCGGGATCGACGGAGGCGGAGCAGTTTGACGGCAGGAGAGAGCCGAAGAGCACGCCGAGCGTCACCGATCGCTGCTGTTGCCGGAATATGCAAAGTCCCGGAGAGTCGAGCCTTCGGGCGTAACGACGTTTTTTCGGCCGAAGAGCCACTTTCCAGTGCGTCACCTGCGCGGGAGAGTGGCCTTTTCTTCGTCTGAAATCGGCCGGGGATGAGGCCCGATCTGGTCGCAGCGACTCAAAATCGGCATCCGGCGCGGATTTCCACAGTTGACATTCTCTTCGGGCGGTAGCTAAATAAGGCCGCTGGGTTTCCCACTCAGCGAGTGCCCACTTCTCCTCCCCTGTGCCGCTGGGGGACTAAAGAGACCTGCCAGGAGAGAAGATGAACAAAGCCGATCTCATTGACCGAATCGCAGCTGGCTGCCACATCAGTAAGGCCAGGCAGCCACTGCTATCGACACCACTGTGGACAGCATTACTTCTGCTCTGAAGAAAGGGGATCGGGTAGCGTTGATTGGTTTTGGCACGTTCTCTGTCTCGCAGAGAAAAGCCCGCAACGGGCGTAACCCGCAGACGGGCGCCACCATCAAGATCGCTGCTCGGAAAGTCGCCAAGTTTTCATCCGGAGCCGAACTCAAGAAAGCGGTCAACCGCGGTAAGTAGTGGGCCAAGTTCAAATCGAGAACGGCAGGGGGTCGGTCCTGCCGTTTTTTATTTTGCGGCTGTGCGGGACGCTCTGGCCCGCCGCTTTCAGAGTTGCGCTTTGCTACTGAATTGAAGCTCGCCCTTTACTGCGAAAGTCAAAACGGCGGGCGAGGGCGCCCGCTCCACATCAGAGCTCCTGGGTTGCTGAATCCTGCGGTGATCCTTTAGAATCTAATGTCTCGAACAGGTTTGGAGACCCCATGAAGGCAGCGATTCATCCCGCTTACAACGAAATTCGCGTCATGTGCGCTTGCGGCAGCAGTTTTACGACGCGCTCGACCCATAAAGGCGACATTCACGTGGAAATCTGCTCTGCGTGCCATCCTTTCTTTACCGGCAAGCAGAAGCTGATGGATACGGCTGGCCGGGTGGAGCGCTTCCGCCGGAAGTATGCGAAAGCCGAGCCGGTTAAGAAGTAACTTCGGCCACGGATTTTCGCGGATTTGCACGGATTTTCGAGCCCCTGCTTTGGCGGGGGCTTTGTTTTTAGGGACAGGTAGAATAGAGATGTAGCTGTTGTCGGTGCTCCGTCGCTGGCATCTGGGTTTTGCTGACGACTGACAACCGACGACGGACGACTGCTCGTGCGCAAGTATTGGGACAATTCGGGGCCGGTCGCGGGCGAGGGCGCCCGCGCCACACAGGCCGTGCCTGTTCCTTCTTCCTTGACGATTGGGAATGTGCGCATTGCTCCGGCGACCGTGCTGGCTCCCATGGCGGGAGTGACTGACACCGTATTTCGGCGGTTCATTCGGAACCTGGGCGGGTGCGGGTTGATCATGACCGAGTTCACTTCGGCCGACGGCATCCTGCGATCCAAGGACCGGAAGGCCAAGCTCTATCTGCATTTCTATGAGGACGAGCATCCTATCTCGGCGCAGCTTTTTGGCAGCGATCCCTAGGTGATGGCTGAGGCGGCGCGCATGGTTGAGGGTTTGGGCTTCGATTTGGTGGATCTGAACCTGGGGTGTCCGGCGAAGAAGGTGGTGAAGTGCAACGGCGGTTCCGGGCTGCTGAAGGATTTGCCGGCGATCGGGAAGATCTTTGAGGCGGTGCGGGCGGCGGTCACAATTCCGTTTACGGTGAAGTTCCGTGCCGGATGGAATGACGAAGAACATCGTTTGCGTCGAACTGGCCAAGATGGCGGAAGACTGCGGGCTATGCGCGGTGGCACTGCATGCTCGCACGCGCGAACAGGGTTACAGCGGACAGGCGCGCTGGGAGTGGATCGCGGCGGTCAAAGACGCGGTGAAGATTCCGGTGATTGGGAATGGCGATATCCGCACGCCGGAGGATGCTTGCGCCATGGTGGCGCAGACGGGATGCGATGCGGTGATGATCGGGCGGACGGCGCCGTCGAATCCGTGGATCTTTCGGCAGATCGAGCAGTATTGCAGCGCCACGAAGCCACGTAGGGGCGGGCGCCCTCGCCCGCCCAGCCGAGCAGGGCTCGGCTTTGGTTCCAGCTGGCGAAGCAAATCCTGGCGAGCTTCGCTCGCCTCCCCGGGACGAGGGCGTCCGGGGCTACACAAGACGATTCCGCTGACTATGACGAGCCCAGCGAAGGTGATCGTTACCAGATGATTCGCACTTACTTCGAGATGTTGATTGAGGAAGAGATGCCGGGGGCGGAGGGCAAGATGAAGCAGTTTGCCTCCTGGTTCACGCATGGCGTGGCGGGCGGGGCGGCGCTTGCGCAAGGCGATTTACGAGTCGAAGAGCCGGGTGGAAATTCTGACGAGTGTCGAAGCGTTCTTTGAGAGCCGTCTCGGATTGTGTGGCGCGGGCGCCCCCGCCCGCGAGGTTTTAAGTCCTATTTCTTAATCGGCACGCACAGCGAACCCCAGCGGCTAAAGCCGCATTTCTATTTCAACGTCTATTGGCACGACTGAAGTCGTGCCCTTCCCAGTGGCATTGCATGGCATGAGTGAACTCGAGCCCTTGCCAGTGGCGCCCTTCCTGAAATCGTACCCTTGCCACAAGATCCTGGCGAGCTTTGCTCGCCCGCACGGGCGAGGACGCCCGCGCCCACATTTTCTGGGGCGGACGCCTTTTCGCCTATGAGGTGAGTTCCCAGCTTCCGGATCACGCCTCGGAGAGGTGTGAACCGTGCTGGAAGTGGTATTGCAGGATTTTCGCGGCCAGGGTCGGGCTCACGGTGCCGGCTTCGGACTTGACCGTGCGCACGACTTCACCACGGCAAACGACTTCTGCCGCGGCCAGTCCCGCGATTTCAGCGGGCAACACGAGGTTGATCTCGAGTTGCGCGTTGGGGGCGATGGGTTCTTCCGCCTGGAAGAGCATTCCCGAGCGGCTGATGTTTTCGGTTTTTCCCTCGCGCCAGCCTCTTTCTCCCACCAGCCGGTATTTCAGCGGCAGGTGAAGATCGAAGCGGGTGGCGCGGAAGGGGGAGGATATCTTGTTTCGAGTTCGGGCAATTGGAGCTGATTGAGCTAAACGAGCAGACATTTGTATCTCCTGAGGGAGTGGAGTATCGAGCACCTCCCGCACTTTGGTTTGCAGAGCGGAGAGGGTAAAGGGCTTCTGGAGCAGGGTGATGCCCTGATCCAGCGTGCCGTTGTGGCCAATGTGGTTTTCCGTGTAACCCGACATGTAAAGCACTCGCATCTCGGTTCGGATGGGGGAGAGCTGGTTGGCCAATTCGCGCCCGTTCATTCCCGGCATGATGACGTCGGTCAACAGCAGGTGAATGGGGCCTTTGTGTGCCTGGGAAATCTGGATGGCGGCGGCGCCGTCGGGAGCGTCGATCACGCTGTATCCCTGGTTCTCGAGAGACTGGCGCGCCAGGCGGCGGAGGTTTTCTTCGTCTTCGACGAGCAGAATGGTTTCATGGCCGGGGCTGGGCTGATCCTGCTCCGGGGCCAGGGCGGGCTGCGTGGCCAGGGCTTCTCCGGTCGCGCTGAAGCGAGGCAGATAGATTTTGAACGATGGTGCCTTTGCCGCTCTCGCTGTAGACCCAGATGTAGCCTTCGCTTTGCTTGACGATGCCGTAGACGGTGGAGAGGCCGAGGCCGGTGCCCTTCAATCCCTTGGTGGTGTAGAAGGGCTCGAAGATGTGGGCCTGGGTGTCGGCGTCCATGCCCATGCCGGTGTCGCTGATGGCGAGCATCACGTAGTCGCCGGGTTTTACCGGAGCGTGAAAGCGGGCGTAGTGGGCGTCGAGCGTGACGTTGGCGGTCTCGATGGTGAGCTTGCCGCCGTGCGGCATGGCATCGCGGGCGTTGACCGCCAGGTTCATGATGACCTGCTCGATCTGGCCAGGATCGGCTTTCACCGCGCCAATGTCCGCGCCCGGGATCATGACCAGATCGATGTCTTCGCCGATCAGGCGGGTCAGCATCTTCACGTTTTCCGAGACCACGCCGTTGAGGTCGAGGACCTTGGGCGCGAGCATCTGCTTGCGGCTGAAGGCCAGGAGCTGGCGGGTAAGAGAAGTGGCGCGCCCGGCGGCGTTGGCGATCTCCTGCGCGTGCCCTCGCAGCGTGGGGTCGGCGCCGATGCGTTCCAGGAGAAACTCGCAATATCCCGAGATCACCATCAGAAGGTTGTTGAAGTCGTGAGCGATGCCGCCGGCGAGGCGGCCCACGGCTTCCATCTTCTGGGCCTGGCGAAGTTGCTGCTCCAGGGCGCGGCGCTCGGTGACGTCCTCGGCAAAGAGTTCGAAGAAAATGGTGTTGCCTTCGTCGCGGAAGGCGCGTCCGGAGAGGCGCACGCTGACGATGGTGCGGTCATTGCGCAGCCAGTCGGCGCCCATGCCGTGGAATTTCTCCAGCAGACGCAGGTAGTCGGCCAGGCCGAACCACTGCTGCGAGTTGGCGTAGAGGTTGGCCAGGTTGCGGCCGACGAGTTCCGCGCCTGAGCTGTATCCCAGCATGGCCACCAGGGCCGGGTTGACGTCGAGCAGGATGCCGGCCGAGTTGCAGCGGCAGACGCCATAGGGAGCATGGGTGACGAGAGAACGAAAGTTGATTTCGGAGCGGCGCAGGCCTTCCTGGGCCGAGCGCAGCGCGGCGTTGAAGGAGCAAATGAGTCCGGCGACGAATACGAACAAGGCCAGATGTATGATGGCGCGGCGGTAGTCGGCAGGATTGTGAGCTCCGGCGAGGGAAAAATAGGCGCTCACGGTCAGAGCGAAGGAAGTTGCGACCAGGCCCGGCTTCCAGCCGCCGTACCAGGCGCTGACCATGATGGCGACCGCGAACACGACCAGGCGGCTCTCGACCACGTCGGAAAGCAGGAATGCCGGGATCAGGGCAAGAATAATGCTGAGAACGGCGACGCCGTATCGGAGGACTGGGGCCCGAGCCGGAGTGATGCTGCGTCTGCGAAGTAGAAGGGGGAGCTTCGCTCGCATGAGTAAAATCTAATTCCCGGATTGGAACAACGCGAGTTACGGGAGTTCATGCGGAGACGGGCCAAACGGCAACTGACCGGAAGAATGGCGGCGCGCAGGCAACCCGTACGACTGATTGCGAAACAGCATTTCGGGTGTCTTTGCGTCCTTTGCGAACTTTGCGGTTTAAGCTCTAAAGATCTTGACCGCAAAGTTCGCAAAGGAAAGCCGCAAAGGACGCAAAGAAGAGCATTGCAGGTGGCCGGCTGAAACTGGAAACTTATGAGCGATCTACTATGAATATCGGGCTCTTCGGCGGGACGTTCGATCCGATCCATCACGGGCACCTGGCCCTGGCACGCGCTGCCAAGGAACGCTTTGAGCTGGGGCGTATCTACTTTGTTCCAGCCAACGTCCCTCCCCACAAGCAGCGCCGGCCGGTCACTCCATTTTTCCATCGCTACGCCATGGTGGTGCTGGCGACCGTGGGGGAGAAAGCGTTTGTGCCGTCGCTGTTGGAAGCGCCGGGAGTGGTCACGGCTCCGGTTTCCGCTGGAAAAGGGAAAAAAGAAGTTGTGGCGGGTGCGAATTACAGCGTTGACACGGTGCGGCGTCTGAAGGAATCGCTGAAAAAGATTGATCGCGTGTTTTTCCTGATTGGCATGGACGCCTTCGCCGAGATCGCGCAATGGCACCAAGCGGAGGCGCTGTTTCGCGAGGTCGAGTTCGTCGTAGCCAGCCGTCCGGGATATTCGCTGGCCGACGTGGCCAACGCGCTGCCGGAGAAGATTCGTCCTCCTCAGTCGGTAAGGCAGCCCTTCGCCAAGCAGCCCGCCAAGGGAGATCTGGTGCTGAGCGGCGCCACCATCCACTTGCTGGAGAACGTGCATCAGGCAGTCTCGGCGACGGCGATCCGGGAAGCAGTGGTGGCGAAGAAGCCGTTGCGCAAGTTAGTGGGGGAGGCGGTAGAGGAGTACATCAAAAAGCAGGGATTGTATTCTTAGTTGTCAGTTCTCTGTTCTCAGTTGTCAGTTGGCGGACTTCTCGCGCCTTTCCCGTTTCCGTAGCGTGTTCCTGTCCAAGACCTCAGCTACAATGGAGTTGGCGACAAGCCAACGACCAACTGATGATAAAACTACAGGTCTCCGAAGCCATCCGTGCCTGCCTGGAAAAGAAGGCGGAAGAAATCACCGTACTGGAACTGGAAAAAGGGTCAGGGGCGTTCACCGACTACTTCGTGGTGTGCAGCGGGACCAACCCACGGCAGGTGCAGGCCATTTCTGACGAGGTGGAATTGCGCTTGAAGAACGCCGACCTGCGGCCGACTCACATCGAGGGGTACAGGCAGGCGGAGTGGGTGTTGCTGGACTATGTGGATTTTGTGGTCCACATTTTCTCCGACAAGGCACGCAAATTTTATGATCTGGAGCGGCTGTGGAAGTCAGCGCGGCGCATGGAGCCGGCTGAGCTGGTGGCGGGACCCAGCAGGCAAAAGCGGGTTCCGGCCCGTGGGGTGAGGAAAAAACGGGCTTAGGCTTCTCTCGAGTCGGGACTTTAGCCGCAGGCAAAGTCAAAGGCTTTACCGCAAAGTGGGCAAAGGCCGCAAAGAAAATCCAGATTCCCGCATCGCTCTGCTACCCCCGTCATGAAGCTCAAGGTTGTGTGGATCGGCAAGACGAAGGAAGCGGCCATCCAGTCGCTGACCGATGAGTATCTGAAGCGTCTGGCGCGCTACGCCGAGATCGAGGGAGCGGCGCTCAAGGATGAAGCCAGCGTTCTGAAACTCTGCGCTCGCCAGGCTCGTCCCCGTCACACGATGGTCCTGCTCGATGGCCGCGGAAAGCAGCTTTCTTCGGAAGATCTGGCCCAGTTTCTGGGCAACTATCAGGACCGGAATCCTCTGCCCCTGTTGTTTGCCGTGGGAGGGGCGGACGGATTCACGGACGAGGCGCGACAGGCAGCGACGCTGGTGCTTTCGCTGGGCAAGATGACCCTGGCGCATGAACTGGCACGGGTCGTATTGCTCGAGCAACTCTACCGGGCATTCACGATTCTAAAGGGCCACCCCTATCACCTGGGGCACTGAGAAAATACAGGAATTCAGGCGTGTACCTTCGTGATGTTCCCCCTCGCGGTTGAGAAGATTAGAGTCGGAATGTCGGCGGAAGATCGCTGGTACTCAGCCCTCCCCTTAAAGGACTTATAAAGATGAAGAATCCGTTCGAAGTGTTGAAGACCAAGGAACAGGAAGTCGCCCAGGTCAAGAAAGAGATCAATGCCTTGCGGGTTACGATCCAGCTGATCGGCGAAGAGAAGTCCGCGATATCGGATCCGAAGGTGGACCTGCGGTCAGTCATCGAGATGCCCTAGGCTGCAGTTTCCTGGTGTAACCTCGCGGTAGAAATCCAAACTCAACGAAGGCGTGGGCGTCCCAGCCCGCGCTTTCTTATTTGGAGTCCAATTACTCTTTTCTCACCATTTCCTTTTAGCATCATTGGGATAGCGGCGCACGAGCGGGACGCTCGCGTCCACATTTGTCGGGAACAGGTACAATCGAAGCTTCGCCGGTATGCCGGACATCCGCCGTGGTCTCATTATCGTGAATACCGGCCCGGGCAAGGGTAAGACGACCGCTGCCATGGGAACAGCCCTGCGGGCGGTGGGCCAGGGAATGCGAGTCCTGATGCTGCAGTTTTTGAAGGGCTCCTGGCACTACGGCGAGCTAGATGCCGTGCAGGCTTTTGGCGACAAGTTCGTCATGAAGCAGATGGGCCGGGGTTTCGTGAAAGTGGGAGCCGAAAAGCCCGACCCGGAAGACGTCCGCATGGTGGAAGAAGCCTGGGCGGAAGGGGTGAAGGCCATCCAGTCCGGCAGCTGGGATTTGATCATCCTGGATGAAATCAACTACGCCATCAGCTACGGGATGCTCGATCCGGCCAAAGTGGTGGAGACTCTGAAGAGCAAACCTGAAATGGTGCACATTATCTTGACCGGGCGGAATGCCCATCCGACAATTGTCGAGGTCGCGGACACGGTGACCGAGATGCGCCAGGTCAAGCATGCCTATGAGAAAGGCGTGATGGCGCAGAGAGGGATCGAGTACTAGAACCGTCGTCAGTCTTCAGTCGTCGGTATTCAGCCATTCGCCGACGGCCTTGGCTAGCGAAAGGTTTCGACGTGCGGCTGACGACCGACGACTGAAGACCGACGACTGATTTATGGCATGGTTCAAGCGACAAGCCGGTGAGCTGGATACTTCGGGGGAGCGCAAGGTGCGCACCGAGGGGCTGTGGGTGAAGTGTGACACCTGCCGGCAGATCATCTGGAAGAAGGACCTGGAAGATAATTTCAATGTCTGCCCCAAGTGCGACCGGCATTTCCGCATTGATGCGCGCACCCGCCTGGCCCAGCTTCTGGATGACAACGAATACGAGGTTTCCGACGCCGGCCTGACTTCGACCGATCCGTTGAAGTTTGTGGACCTGAAGGCCTACTCGGCGCGGTTGAAGCAGGCGCAGGCTGACACCGGCCTCAAGGACGCGGTGATCAATGCCCGCGGGAAATTGAGTGGGCGCACGGTAATCGTCAGTTCGATGGAGTATGCGTTCATCGGCGGAAGCATGGGAGCCGTGGTGGGGGAAGCCATCACCCGCGCGATCGAACAAGCCACGGAAACCAGGGTGCCGATTGTGATTGTGTCCGCTTCGGGCGGGGCGCGCATGATGGAAGGCGTGATCAGCCTGATGCAACTGGCAAAGATCTCGGCCGCACTGGCCCGGCTGGATGAGGCCAAGATCCCATTTATTTCGATATTGACAGACCCAACTACCGGAGGCGTGACCGCCTCTTTTGCCATGCTGGGCGACCTGAATATCGCCGAACCCGGGGCCCTGATCGGATTCGCCGGTCCGCGAGTGATTGAACAGACCATACGCCAGAAGCTTCCCCAAGGCTTTCAGCGCAGCGAGTTTCTGCTGGAACACGGCATGCTGGACGCCGTGGTGCACCGGCGCCAGATGAAGGCCTATATTTCGCGAGCGCTTGAGTTCATGGACCAGGCTTCGGTCGTCAGTGGTCGGGTTTCAGCATAAACCCCAGTGGTCAGTTCTTTGTTCTCGGTTCTCAGTTGTTCCGTCGAGCTGTGCCCTTCCCCTGTTCGGCCCTCCAGTTCGACGTTTCGACGGCATGCTCTCGAAGGCCCAGAGTTGAAGCTGTTAACCTAGTGATTGGCTGACGACCGTCGACTGAAGACTGACGACTGATGTCCTCCTACCAAATCGCCATCGCTCGCATGTACGCGTTGGGCCATGAACTGGCGCAGACGCCCTCGCACAAGTTCGACCTGGCGCATATGCGGGTCCTACTGGCGGCGCTGGAAAACCCGGAGCGGGGATTTCCCAGCGTGCTTATCGCGGGGACCAACGGCAAGGGTTCGACGGCATCGACACTGGCTTCGATCCTGCAGGCTTCGGGGCTGCGCACTGGCCTCTATACCTCGCCGCACCTGGTGCGAATCAACGAGCGCATAAGGATTGGTGGAGAGCAGATCGGCGACGATGACTTTGCCCTGGTGCACGACCTGGTGGACCGGACGGCGGAGCGCCTGGTCGGCGAAGGCGAGCTGCCCTGGCACCCTAGCTTCTTCGAGATGCTGACGGCGATCGCGTTCGAGCATTTCGCCCGGCGGAAAGTGGACATCGCAGTGCTCGAAGTGGGCATGGGGGGGCGGCTGGATGCAACCAATGTGGTGGAGCCGCGGGTCAGCATCATCACCGATATCGCGCTCGACCATCAGAAGTTTCTGGGCGAGACCGTAACCGCGATTGCGGGCGAGAAGGCGGGCATCATACGACCCGGAGGCGTGGTGGTCACGCTACCCCAGCAGCCGCAGGCTAACGATGTTATCGGTAACAAGATTTTGGAGTTGGGGGCGCGGGCGGTAAATGCGGTGCCGTATGTGCCGCCGGTGAGTCCGGGGAGCCGCGAATACCTGGCGGTCAGTGCGGGCAAGACACCGATTTCGCGCTATCCGCTGGAAGTGATGGGGGAGCAGATTGTCGTCGAAACTCCGCTGCTGGGGCGCCATCAGCTGAGAAATGTGGCTTTGGCGATCGCGGCGGGGGAAGAACTGGGCCGGCAGGGCTTCCCCGTGACGGCGTCCTCGATGGAGCGGGGCGTACGGGAAACGCATTGGCCGGGGCGGTTCCAGGTGCTACCTGCCAGCGGCGGCGCCCCCGAATATGTGTTCGATGTGGCGCACAATCCGGCCGGAGCCTGGGCGCTGCGTTCCACTCTTTCCGCGGTCTATCCGGATCGGCCGCTGACGTTCATCTTTGGCGCGATGCGAGACAAGGCCATCGGAGAGATGGCGGAGATTCTGTTTCCACTGGCGGAGCGGGTGATTATTACGCGGGCGGACAATCCGCGCTCGGCCAGTCCCGAAGAGATTCGCGAAGCTGCTGCTCGAACTTCGGTCGTGATTGAAGATGCGCCGGGCGTGGCGGAGGCCATCCAGCGGGCGAAAGCATCGGCGCCGGATACCGTGGTGGTTATTACCGGATCGATATACATTGTAGGAGAGGCGATGCGGCAGCTCGGCGCGCGCATCTAAAAAGCAGTGTCATCCGTGAAGACACCTATCGAATTGGACAGCGCGGCGGAGACAGCGACCAGCCCGAGCGCCGTCCCACATGAAACCGCCGTCGTCCCCCGGCGCTACGGGTGGCTCAGCCGGCTGCGTTCGTATCTCATCTTCGACCCGCTGATCTGGATGTATACCGTCGTTCTGGGAATCATTTCGATTCCCGTGTCGCTGTTCGGAAACAAGGGCGGCATCCTGCACGGGTTCGCGCGTTTCTGGTCCACGCTGATCATGAAGACGATTTCCTCGCCTGCGACAGTGATTGGGCTGGAGAAGGTCGACACGCGGAAGCCCCATGTTTATGCGGTAAATCATGCCTCCGCGCTCGATATCCCAATGCTGTATATGTATCTGCCTTTCGAGTTCCGCATCGCCTTCAAGAAGGAGTTGCTGTCGTATCCGATTGTGGGGTGGCACCTCAAGCGCTCGGGACAAATCTGCATAGACCAGCAGAATCCAGCAAGGTCGATCGGCAGTGTCAGGGCCGCGCTGAAGAGTCTGAAGAGCGGCATGCCCCTGGTCATTTTTCCGGAGGGAGGCCGCACCCCGGATGGCGAGATCAAACCGTTCTTGCCCGGGGCGCTATTTCTGGCGATCAAGGCACAGGTGGATATTGTGCCGGTGGCCTTGGTGGGGACCTTCGAACTGCTGCCGATGAATACCTACCACATAAAATGCCGGCCGCTGGAGATGAGGATGGGCGCGCCTATTTCGACTTCGGGATACACTTTGCGAAACATGGACGCGCTTTCGGATCGGGTGCACCAGGCGGTAACGGATTTATATAAGAGTGGGTTGGAATGAGAATTGAGACGACTTCCTGTTTTTGTAAAAACAGTTCTCAGTTCTCAGATATCAGTTCTCAGAGTTCGCTGGCTCTGGCTGTGAGCGAAGCTCTTCAACTTTTTCCGCGATGGCGTATTTCAGATCATCAATCCCCTTGCCTTTCACGGCGGAGACGGGGAACAATTCCAGATTTTTCTTCTTGCAATAGCGCTTGAGCTTGGCCAATTTCTCTTTATTCGCCACGTCAATCTTGGAAGCCACCATAATCACGGGCTTATCTTCCAGATGAGCTCCGAAGCTGGCCAGTTCTTCGGCGATGACTTCGACATCTTTGACCGGATCGGGCCGTCCGCTGGCGTCGGAAACATCGACCATGTGCACCAGCAGGCGGTTGCGCTCGATGTGTCTAAGAAACTGCGTGCCCAGACCGGCGCCGGTGTGCGCCCCTTCGATCAACCCCGGGATATCGGCCACCACGAAGCTTTTTTCGTCGGGCGGTTGGCCTACGACCGCTACGCCCAGGTTAGGCTGCAGGGTGGTGAAGGGATAGTCGGCGACCTTCGGCCGGGCCGCCGAAATGCGTGAGATCAAAGTGGACTTGCCGACATTGGGATAGCCCACCAGTCCGACATCGGCGAGAAGTTTCAGTTCCAGGCGGAAGACGCGCTCTTCGCCGGGACGGCCTGGTTCGTGTTCCCTTGGGGCCTGATGAGTTGAGGTGGCAAAGCGAGCGTTGCCCCGCCCACCCCGGCCGCCGCAGGCGATGACGATGCGATCATCGGGGCGTGAGAAGTCGTGGACTCTCTCTCCGGTTTCGTCGTCGTAGACGATGGTTCCGACCGGGACTTTCAGCAGGACGTCCACGCCCTCGCGGCCGGTGCGGTTGGAGCCTTCCCCGTGGCGTCCGCGTTGCGCCTTGTATTCGGGATTGAAGCGGAAGTGCACCAGGGTGTTGTGGCGTTCGCTCGATTCCATGATGACGTCGCCACCCTTGCCGCCGTCGCCGCCCGAAGGGCCGCCGTGTGGGACGTACTTCTCCCGACGAAAAGCCATGCAGCCGTTGCCGCCGTCGCCAGCTTTGACCCGGATTTTTGCCTCGTCGATAAACACAGTCGTCAGTCTTCGGTCGTCAGCGAATACATGATGGTGAGAGCTGACAGCTTCTTAAATAAAAATGCCCCGGCTTCCGCGCCGAGGCTGGGGCCGCTCACGCTGTCTCCGGCGACCCTGCTTTGATCTTCCGAACGCTACTTCGCTTCGAGCGGTTCGATCATGACGAACTTGCCCATGGAGCCCTTGTCCAGGAACTTGATGCGGCCGCTGATCTTGGCGAAGAGGGTGTCATCCTTGCCGCGACCGACGTTGAGACCTGGTTTGACCCGAGTGCCGCGCTGGCGGACGATGATGGTGCCGCCGGGGACGAGCTGTCCGCCGAAAGCCTTGAAGCCTAACCGCTGCGCGTTGGAGTCGCGTCCGTTTCTTGAACTGCCTAGACCTTTTTTATGTGCCATTGATTTTCCAGTTTCTGGTTTCTTGTTTCCAGTTTCGAATTCCCAACGTTACTTTTTCTTTTTTGGCGCCGCTTTCTTAGGCGCTGCTTTTTTGGCTGCCGCTTTCTTGGCCGGACTCTTTGCCGCCTTGGCCTCGGCTTTCGGAGCTTCTTCTACCTCGACCGGCTTCGCTTTCTTCGGTTTGTTCTTTTTTCGGAAGGTCGGGTGCGGTGAACTTCTGTCCGTTGAACGCGATCTCGGTGATGCGTACCGCGGTATATCCCTGGCGATGTCCGCGGAGTTTCTTGTACTGCTTCTTGCGCTTGTAGTGGAAGACCAGAATTTTCGCGGCGCGGCCCTGCTCCACGATTTCACCGGTGACGAGCGCGGCAGATTCGGGACGGCCGATCTGGCCGGGTTCGCCGGAAACAGCCAGCACGTCGTTGAACTCAATTTTCCCGTCGGTGCCGTTACCCTGGCTCTCGACTCGGATCACGTCGCCGGGCGCCACCCGGTACTGTTTACCACCGGCGCGGATGACCGCGTACATACTTGTGCCTCCGTCCAATCTTGTGCCCGTCGCGGCCTGGCGCGATTGCGGGAAACCTGCTGAATTTCCTGTGTCTGCTTTCCGCGTCGGCGCTTTGGGCAACGAATGCGGGCGGCTCCAGAACGGAACCGTGAGTACACGGCAAACTCAACTATTCTAGCGTGTGCTGTGGAAAAGCGTCAAACACGCATATCCCTTGTCATTCCGAAGCCGGGTTTATCGGCGAGGAATCTGCTTTGCTGTCGGCGCGAAACAGGGGATTCCTCACGCGAAAATACCGCGCTTCGGAATGACAATCCTTTGGGGGCTTTCGAAACTGCATCCTGCCAAAACGCCCGCCGCCTTTGAGCTTTCCGCCCTCCTGTGCGACAATTCCTCGCCGAATCGGAGGAACTGCCATGTACAAGCGGTCTTTGATCACCCTGTTGTGTGTGCTCGCCCTAAGCCTTTCCAGCGTGGCCGCGCACAAGCCCAAGAAAACCATCTCGTCCGGCGCTCCGGACAAAGCCTATCTGCAAAAGATATTGGACGGGTGGAGTGCGATGAATCCGGCCAACATGGCCCAGTACTATGATCAGGGCGACTACAACTTTTTCGACATCGCTCCGCTGAAGTACAGCAATTGGGCCGAGTACCAAAAAGGCGTAGCCGATGTGCTGAAGGTATACAAGAGCTTGAAACTGACGCTCAACGATGACACCCAGGTGCACACCGACGGCAACCTGACCTGGAGCACGTCCACGGTCAAGGAGGATGCGGTCACAGCTGCCGGGAAGCATGAAATGGCCACCCTGCGCTGGACCCTCATCTTTGAAAAGCAGGCGGGCAAATGGATGATCGTGCACGAACACATGTCAGAACCGCTCCAGTAGTCAGCAACGGTTTTCGGACGGGGCGGCAGCCCCGTCCAGATGTCGCCAATTCCCAGGCCCTGGTTCCGCTGCTAAGATGTTGCTCCCATGGCCGATGCTCAACCGATTCTTGGGCAGACAGTCTCCCACTATCGAATCGTCGACAAGCTGGGTGGCGGCGGCATGGGTGTGGTCTACACGGCCGAGGACACCTCGCTCGGCCGCTTCGTTGCTCTTAAATTCCTCCCCGACGACATCGCCCAGGACCCGCAGTCGCTCGAGCGTTTTCGCCGCGAAGCTCGCGCTGCTTCCTCACTGAACCATCCCAACATCTGCACCATCTACGAAATCGGCGAGCACGAGGGACTGCCGCTTCATCGTGATGGAATACCTGGAAGGCAAGACCCTGCGGGAAGCGATACTGGGCCGGCCGCTCGAAACGGACCGTCTGGTTGACCTGGGTATCGAAATCGCCGATGCGCTCGACGCGGCTCACGCCAAAGGCATTGTTCATCGCGACATCAAGCCGGCGAACCTCTTCGTGACCGATCGCGGACACGCGAAGATTCTGGATTTCGGCCTGGCCAAGATCAGCGCGCCGTGCTGGCTCACAGTCCAGCGAAACACGACATGACCGAGGAACACCTGACCAGTCCCGGCAGCGCGCTGGGCACAGTGGCCTACATGTCACCCGAACAGGCTCTGGGGAAGGAGCTGGACGCCCGCAGCGATTTATTTTCCTTCGGCGCCGTGCTTTACGAGATGTCCACCGGAACACTTCCCTTTCGAGGCGACACCTCCGCCGCCATCTTTAACTCGATTCTCAATAAGGAGCCCACCTCCGCGCTGCGCGCGAATCCCGACCTGCCAGCGGAACTGGAGCGCATCACCCGATAAGGCTCTGGAGAAGGACCGCGACGTTCGCTACCAGAGCGCGGCCGAGCTTCGCGCCGACCTCAAACGGCTCAAGCGGGACACAACTTCCGGGAAGATCGAAGCCGCTCCTGCATCGCGCGGCGAGTACAAGGAAGTCTCGTTGGCCGTGGGTGGCGGCCCTGGTGGCAATCATCGTCGCGGCCGCTCTCTGGTGGCTGCTTTGGCCTACCCAACCGCCCAAGGTCACCGGCATTACTCAGATCACGCACGATGGTATTGACAAGTTTGGCCTGCTGACTGATGGCGTCCGGATCTATTTCGGGGGATGCGCCGACGCCCATCTACAGATCTTCCAGGTTTCCGTTAACGGAGGGGACGTAGCTCCAGTCGCAACCCCATTCACAAGTGTTTACCCGTCGGACATTTCTCCCGATCATTCTTCACTGCTGATTGCCAACTCCCTATCGGAAGGGATCAATGGATTTTCGATCTTGCCTCTGCCGGCGGGATCTCCCCGACAGCTACCCTTCACGGCTCAAGATGCGACGTGGTCGCCCGACGGTCAAAAACTGGGCGTCGGCAAGGGTTCTGACCTGTACCTCGCCAAATCTGACGGTACGGACTTCCACAAGCTTTTGTCCCTCCAGGGTACCGTGGCCAACACAAGATTTTCGCCTGACGGAACCCGCATCCGATTCACACTCGTAGACGCGATCAACGCCACTTCTTCTTTGTGGGAGGTAGGCGCCGACGGTACAGGGTTGCGCCCCCTGCTTCCGGGCTGGAACAAACCTCCCCAGGAGTGCTGTGGCAAGTGGACACACGACGGGGCCTACTACATTTTTCAAAGCACCAACGCGGCCGGAACGAATATTTGGGCCATACCGGATCGGACCCGACTTTTCGGCCGGAACACTCGTTCGCCAGTTCAACTTACTACCGGTCCTATCAACTACGGCGGCGCTGAGATTAGTAACGATGGCCGCAAGTTGTTCGCCGTCGGTACACAGCCCCGCGCCGAACTGGTTCGTTACGACGCTCGATCCAAGCTGTTTGCGCCGTTTCTTGGCGGGATCTCCGCCGGTGATCTGGAGTTCAGCCGGGACGGTCAATGGGTCGCGTATATCACTTATCCAGACGGTGTCCTTTGGCGCAGCCGCGCGGACGGAAGCGAGCGGATGCAACTCTCGTACCCGCCGCAATTCGCGGCGCTTCCCCGCTGGTCGCCGGACGGAAAACAGATTGCTTACATGGTCAGCACAGCCCGGCATGCCCTGGAAAATTCTTCTAGTGTCCGCCCAGGGTGGTCCTTCTCAGGAACTCCTGCAAGAGAAGTTCAACCAACTCGACCCCTCCTGGTCTCCCGACGGCAATCGTCTGGTTTTTGCCCGCCTAAGTACGCCTCGGAGTTCCGAGCCTCAGGCCATCTTCACGGTGGACATGAATACGCACCAGGTTTCAACCGTACCGGGCTCCGAGGGCCTGTTCAGCCCACGTTGGTCGCCGGATGGCCGCTTTCTCGCCGCAGTTTTCGGCGCCGATCAGACGAAACTCATGATCTTCGATTTTCAGACCCAGCACTGGTCGGACTGGACAACGACCCCCGCGGTGACCGGTTTCCTTTCCTGGTCGCGGGATGGGAAATATCTTTATTTCGATACCCTTGTTTACCGACAAGCCTGTTTTCGGCCGCCTCAAGATTGGCCAGGCTCAGTTTGAGCCCATCATTGACTTGAAGGGAATCAATCGCTACTTTGGGCCGTTTGGCTTGTGGAGCGGCATCGCTCCAGATGGATCCCCAATCCTCGATCGTGACATCAGCACTCAGGAGATTTATGCGCTGGACGTGCAGTTCCCCTAGCGGCGTCCATTTGTGTAGCGCCGGCATCCTGCCGGTTGTCCCGAGGGCGTCTTGCCCTCGGCGGTGAGGGCGGGACGCCCTCACGACAGCGGCCGGGACGGCGGCGCTACAAGGAACACCGCAGGCCAGCTTTAGACGCTCGTAGGCTTTCGCAAAGAAATACACCGTCATCCCGATTCCCACTGCGATCACAAATCTTCGGATCCACGGTTGGGGAAGCTTTTGCGCGTAGTGGGCGCCGAAATATCCGCCGGCCAGCGCGCCTGCGATCATGACGATGGCCTGGGGCCAGTAGATCGCACCCTTCACAACGAAGACCAGGCCGCGGCAACCCCGTTGATGGCGATGCCTAGAATGCTCTTCAATGCGTTCATGGCGTGAATATCCGTCATGCCGACAGCCGCCAGCATGGCCAGGTTGACGATGCCTACGCCGCCGCCGAAATATCCGCCATAGACTGCGACGCCAAGTTCGAAAACGGATGCGCCCACGATGGCCGCGGCGGTGGCGTCATGTCCAACACTGGAGGCCCGGCTACCGGCCAGCTTCCGGCCGAAGATGAATAACAAAGTGGCGCCCAACATCAGCCAGGGCAGGACTCGCATGAAAGTGTGGGCCGGAGTGAGAAGCAGGAGGAACGCGCCGGTGACTCCACCGATGAAGCTGGTGATCAGGAGCGGCAGCAGAACTCGCCGGGGCACATCCAGGCGATTGCGGTAGGCGCCTCCGCTGGCGGTCACGCCCGTCCACAGGGCAAGCGCGTTGGTGGCGTTGGCGGGAATGGGGGGCACGCCAACAACGAGAAGCGCGGGAAAGGCAATAAAACTGCCTCCGCCGGCGACCGCGTTCAAGGCTCCGCCCAGGATGCCGGCGACGAAGAGAAAGATGGCGTGATTGAGAGTCAAGGGTAAAGGTTTATCACAAGAGTTGAGGCGGTCACCAAGCGAGGACGTGACGCGTCGGTCTCGCTTGGCGGGGATTGACGATAAGCTACCGAGTTCGCTCGGTGGACAGCCGTCGTGGCGGCTGTCCGCGCGATGGATTGTGGTGAAGCGGATTCTCGACCATGGCTACCGTTTTGCAGTGCAGCGCCTCTGATGGCAAGCAACGCGGAGGCGATTGATGCGGCTGGCAAACCGGTGCGATGGCGGTGATCGTCTGACTTTGCATGCTGCGGCGCGCGCAGCAGACAATACCGCGGCGCAACCCAAGCCCTGCTCTGAGCCGCAACAGAAACAACTCGAGTTCTGGGTGGGCGAGTGGGACCTGACCTGGCCGGGTAACAATGCCGGGGAGACGGCCCACGGAAGCAATACCATCCGGCGAATTCTGGATGGCTGCATCGTCGAGGAAAATTTCAGCGGGGCCGATGCCATGCATCTGCGGGGGCGGAGTGTTTCCGTCTTCGACGCAGGCGCGGGCAAATGGAAGCAGACCTGGGTAGACAACGAAGGCGGCTACCTGGATTTTGTCGGTGAATTCAAAGATGGACAGATGATCCTAGGGCGCGAGGCCACTCGTCCCGACGGCAGCAAGTCGCTGCAACGCATGGTGTTCAAAAACATCACCCGCAATGAGTTCGACTGGAGCTGGGAGGGATCAAAAGACGGTGGCAAGACCTGGAGCGTGGTTTGGCCGATTCACTACAAGCGTAAGTGAAAGAGCGGACCGTCGGACCTCAGACCTCGGAAATCAGACCCTTGAATTTTGAACTTCAGATCCTAGTTTTCAGTTCTCAGTTCTCAGATCAGTGGCTGAGGTCCGAGGTCCGGTCTATCTAGCCGCCGTAGGTTCCGGTTGCGGCTTCGCGAGACGAAACGCGGTCGCGGATGTCGCGGGCTTTGCTGGCGATGTTGCTGCGGGTTTCTTCGCCGCTGGCCGGCGCCAGCAGCAGACCTACACCGATCCCGATGCCGAGTCCCAGCAGAGCCGCTGCGGCGGTGCCCAGAACATGGCTGTCTTCGCCACGGATGACGTCGGTGGCGCGGCTCACCCGATCAGCGGCCGTTTCGTAGGTGTCCTGCGCCCGTGCCCTCAGGTCGTCGACCGTCCCGCCCATACGATTGCGCCAGGAGTCCAGCAGGTAGACGCCGGTACCGAGCAGAATATTCAAGAGAACTTTGTCTTTGCGTGATCCCATTTCCTTACCTCTTCGTTTAAATAGAGTTGCTGCTACCAAGATGCCAGAGTCAGGGGTGTGGTTGGCAGGGTTTTTTTGCACAGGCACCCTCGAGCGGAAGCGGCGGTGCTTTTTTGGCACTGGGATAAGGGGACTGTTGTATAGTTCCGATTACTTATTTTTACTTTCGTTCTGCCGGGGCCGGGCAACCGAGGTTTCGACCCAATGAGGTTCGACATGATGGGGTCCGACGTGATCAAGCGGGTGATGACACTTTTGCTGTGCGTTCCGTTCGTGAGCGGACAAGCGGCGGGGCCGGCAGCGCAGGATCAGATCGGGTACAAGGCCGCAGCCGATGCCGAACAGAAGAAGACCCTGCTGCTGCGGGATTTTCATCCCGTCCAGATGCTGCACGTTCCGGCGCACCCGGTGGCAAAAGCCAAGTTCTACGTGATCGACGTGCACAATCACGTCAACGATGCTGCCGGTATCGACGAACACATGGACCCGGCACGCGTGGTCGAAATCATGAACAACACCAACGTGAAGACGGTGGTGATCCTGACCGGCATGTGGGGCGAGAAGCTGCAGCATGTGATCGATGAGATGGTGAAGCCGTATCCGGGGCGCTTCATCGTGTTCACGCAAATCGATTGGAGCAAGATTGACGATCCGGATTTCAGCCAGGAGATGGTGCGTCAGCTGGACGATGCCGTCGCCCGAGGCGCGCGCGGGCTGAAGGTGCTGAAAGACCTGGGCCTTGGCGCACGCGACAAGACCGGCAAGCTGATTGCGATCGACGATCCGCGGATCGATCCGATCTGGCAGGAATGCGGGCGTATTGGGCATTCCAGTTTCGATTCACACCAGCGATCCCGAAGCCTTCTTCCTCCCGACCGACGCCCGCAACGAGCGCTACGAGGAGTTGACCGAGCATCCGGACTGGAGTTTTTACGGGCCGCAATATCCCAAGCTGGAGCAGTTGCTGGAGGCGCGCAATCGAGTGTTTGCCAGGCATCCGGAGACACGTTTCGTTTCCTTGCATATGGGCTGGCCGGAGAATCTGGGCTGGGTGTCGCGCATGCTGGATGAGCATCCCAACGTGATGGTGGAATTTGGAGCGCGGGAAGCGGAGTTGGGACGGCAGCCGCGGCAGACGCGAGAGTTTTTTCTGAAGTATCAGGACCGCGTCATGTTCGGCACCGACAACGGAATGGATGAGGAGATGTATCGCAATCATTTCCGCTGGCTGGAAACGGCGGACGAGTCGTTCGATCCCTGGGGATATCCGGGGCAGGGGCGGTGGAAGATTTACGGGCTCGCGTTGCCGGATCCGGTGCTGGAAAAGATTTATCACCTGAATGCGGAGAAGATGTTCAGTCAGTTCAAGGGTGCTAGCCACGGAGGAAAACAATGATCGCCGAAGGCATGGGGAAGGTTTCGAATCGTCCAGTTCGCTGGGGCGGCGTGCTCGCGCTGCTTGGGGTGTTAGCTCTGGGCGCGGGCTGCAATCGGCAACGGCCCCGAACAGAAACCGCAGCACCCGAGCCCTCGCAGATCAAGGTGGAAGTAAAACCGGGCGGGCCGATTGTGCTGACCACAAGTTCGGCGGAGTTCCAGGTATTGCCCTCAGGTTCCATCCAGGCGTTCCTGCTCAAAGGGGATCAGCGGCTTACGCTGGACCAGCCGGGGGCGAGCGTCAGTGATTTTGTGGTGCGCGACGGTAAGACGCTGCAGTTCGCTTTGGACATTGCCGCGGCCAAGGTCGAGGACAGTATGGGCAAGCTGGGCCGGGGCAAGCGCCTGGAAATTCCGGCGCACACGATCGATCCGGTGGCTTCGAATATCCAGCAGACTCTTCAGATCGAAGTCTATGACGATTTTCCAAACCTTCTGCTTTCAAGCGCGACCTATAAGAACGCCGGTTCGGAAGACTTTCACATCGATCGCGTGGTAGAGCAGCAACACAAGTTCAGCGCCAGCCTGGTGGAGAAGAAAGCCCAGCCCTATGACATGTGGAGCTTCCACGGGGCCAGCTACGACTGGGGGAAGGACGACGTCATCAAGCTGGGCCGCAACTTCGCACAACCCAATGCGATGGGTGCGGACGTGAAAGGCGGCTATGGCGGCGGCATTCCGGTGGTCGCCTTCTGGACGGCGTCGGTGGGCGAGGCGGTGGGCCATGTGGAGACGTTGCCGCTGACGCTGTCTCTGCCCGTCAAGGTGGAAGCGGATGGCGTCAACGCGGGCGTGGACATTGCCGCGGACACCACGCTCAAGGCGGGGGAAACATATTCCACGCCACGCAGTTTTGTTGCGGTCTACGCGGGAGATTTTTATGAGCCGCTGCATCTGTGGTCGAGCGCGCTACAGAAAGAAGGATGGGAGATTCCCAAGCCTTCCGGCGAAGCCTACAACGTGAGCTGGTGCGGCTGGGGATACGAATTTAACGTCACGCCGGCGCAGATGCTGGGCACGGTCCCGAAATTGAAGGAATTCGGCATCAAGTGGGCGACGCTGGACGATCGCTGGTTCAACACCTACGGCGACTGGGAGCCGCGTGCCGACACCTTCCCCGGCGACTCCATCAAGAAGATGAACGACGACTTCCACAAACAGGGAATCCTGGTGCAGCTGTGGTGGCTGCCGCTGGGGGTCGAAGATGGTCAGGGTAAATGGGAGTCGCACAAATACATCGTGTCAAAGGTCGCGCAGGAGCATCCGGAGTGGCTGATTCTCGACAAGGATGGGAAACACGCGCGCATGACGCGTGATCTGGCGACGCTCTGTCCGGCGGTACCTGAAGTGCAGGCGTACTACAAAAAATTGACGGAGAAATTTATCGGCGAATGGGGCTTCGACGGATCGAAGCTGGACAATATCTACAGCGTGCCCATGTGCTACAACCCGGCGCACCATCACAAGTCGCCTCAAGATTCGGTGAACGCCATGGCGGATGTCTACAAGACAATTTTTCAGACCAGTCGCGCGCCTCAAGCCGGAGAGCGTGACCCAGAGCTGCCCTTGCGGAACGCCGCCGTCGCTGGCGTGGCTGCCGTTCATCGATCAGGCAGTGACGGCTGATCCGGTGGGCGCGGTGCAAGTGCGGCGCCGCATCAAGATGTACAAGGCGCTTCTGGGGCCGGAGTCGGCAGTGTACGGCGACCACGTGGAGCTTTCCTCCATGGATCGAATCGGCAATAACTGGCGCGAACATGGCGAAGACTTCGCCTCGACCATCGGCGCCGGCGGAGTGGTTGGAACGAAATTTGTGTGGCCCGATCCTGGACCGAAGTTCAAGGCCGTGGCACTGACGCAGGAGAAAGAAGAACACTGGAAGAAGTGGATCGATATTTACAACCAGAAGATGCTGTCAAAGGGAACGTTCCGCAATCTGTACGTCTACGGCTACGACACGCCGGAAGGTTATGCCATCGAAAAAGATGGAAAGATGTACTACGCGTTTTTTGCACCTTCCAGCGCGCCCTGGAAAGGCGAGATCGAATTGCGGGGGCTGGCGCCGGGGCAGTATCAGGTGCGCGAGTACGGCGAAGGCAAGGACCTGGGAAGGGTTGAAGTTACGGCGGGTGACTCGCCCAAGCTCAAAACCGAATTCAAAGACCACCTGCTGTTGGAGGTTGGGAAGTAGGCTCGCAGCACGCGCGAGACGGCCCTCGGCTCTGGATTGAAGTTTCTGATCGAAACCGCCGATAAAGGCTGGAACCTATGGGCACCCGAGCGCAGGCGACTTCCTTCGAAAAGCCCGTCCCTAGCGTGGCCAGGCAGCCGATTCTGGCTGGGGACGAGAGGGTGCTGGGCTATGAATTGCTGTTCCGCCAGAGTCCCGGAAGACGAAAACCTCATCACCTCGGACGTCGAGAGCATCACCTGCGCCATCATCGACACCTTGAATCTGATTGGGCTGGGCGTGTTGTGCGACGGCCACCGCGCGTTCATTGACTGCAGCCACCAGATGCTGCTGATGGAATACTTCGCCCTGTTGCCGCCCAAGATTGTTGTCGAAATCCAGAAAAGTGTTCCTGCCGATGATGCCGTGGCAGCCGTGTGCCGGCGTCTGAAAGACGGGGGTTACATGATCGCACTGGATGATTTTGTGCCGGGCGACAACCGGCAAGCGCTGGTGCCGTATGCCGACTTCATCAAAGTCAACATCAAGGAAGTTTCGCCGGCGGACAGTACGGCGCTGGTGGCTCGTCATGCCAGCAAAGCCTGCCGGATGCTGGCGCAAAAAGTCGAGACCCGGCAGGAATTCATAGCGGCCAAGAAGAGCGGATTCACGGAGTTTCAGGGTTACTTTTTTCGCGAGACCGAAAATTTGCGAACCCGGCAAATTCCCGCGAGCCAGGTCTCTTACCTGCGTCTTCTGCGCGCGATTTCAAAGCCTGAGGTTGATTTTGCCGAGATGGAGGACCTGATCAGGCGCGAACCGGCATTGTGTTATCGCCTGCTGCGCTACTTGAACTCGCCCCTGCTGGGAGTAGCGTCCCCGGTCTTGTCGATCCGGCATGGATTGAATTTGCTGGGAGAGCGGGAATTGGTGCGCTGGATCCGCATGGCCACCGCCATGATCATCGGACAGGACAAATCTTCCGACCTGGTGCTATCGTCGCTGGTGCGCGCGCGTTTCTGCGAGCTCATCGCTCCGAAGTTGAAACCCACCAAGTCTGACCTCTACCTGATGGGCCTGCTCTCACTGATGGATGCGATTCTGGAAGCACCCATGGCAGTCGTGCTCGAGGAGTTGCCCCTGGACGCGGAGACCAAGGCGCAACTGCTCTGCGGTAAGACCGGCAGCAAGACCTCCCTCTCACCCATTTACGATCTCATGGTGGCGAGGGAGACGGGCGACTGGGGGCGGGTCACGAAGATGGGGAGAGAGCTGAATCTGTCTCTGTGCTTCGTTTCCGAGGCGTATAACGAAGCCATGCGCTGGGCCCACCAGGCCAGCAGCGTAACCAGACCGCCGCAGCCGCAGTAACCCTTTACAGCTTCTCATTGATAGGGTTTCGATCTGGTCCGGGGTCTATTAGTTCTCAATCTTAGTTCCTTAGTTCTCGGTTCTCAGTTTTGAGAGCGGTGTTCGCTCAGGAAGCGCTCGCGGTAGGCCTTGTCGCGGAAGGCTTCTGTTCCTCCCGGCCGAGTCACCGAGAGCGCGCCTGCACGGTTGCCGCTGGCCAGGCAGGTTGTAAGATCCGAGCCGCGAAGGTACTCGTGCAGGAAGCCGGCGTTGAAGCTGTCGCCCGCGCCGACGGCATCCACAGCAGCGACATTTAAAGAAGGACTGGTGAAGCGTTCTTTGCCTCTCTGAGCCAGGGCGCCCTCCTGGCCGAGTTTCACCACTACAAGCGGAACCATTCCGGCGAGTTGCTGAATGGCAACTTCCGGATCATCAGTGCCGGTAATTCTTGTGGCCTCGCGGGCATTGGGCAGCAGCACATCCACGTATTTCAATAGATCTTTCAAGCCTCCGCCCCAGGTATCCTGGGGATCATCGTTGGTATCGAGTGAAATGGTGAGGCCGGCGGCCTTCAGCCGGCGAAATAGTTCCGGCACGTCGGGCTGCAAGGCTTGCTGCAGATAGAGCGACGAAAAATGAAAGTGCCGGGAATCCGAAAGATAGTCGAAGTCGAGGTGCTGCAATGAAAGTTCCGCGATGGTGCCGGAGTAGGTCAGCATGTTGCGCCAGCCGGTGCGTTGCAGAATGACGGTGAGTCCGGTGGTGGTTGAGCCGTGGACTCGCCGCACGCGGGAGATGTCGACGCCGCCTTCCGCCAGACGATCGAGCGCGATCTGCCCCAGCGAGTCGTCGCCGATCAGCGATTGAAAACCTACGCGGCTTCCGAGCGAAGCGAGATTGTGGGCAACGATGGCGGAAGAGCTTCCCAGCGTAAGCATCATGCGGTCGGCCAGCAGTTCGCGCTCGGGTGGAAGTTCGTTGGGCAGACCGTAGAGGATGAGGTCGAGGTTCAGTTCTCCGGCGATGGTGACGTCAAAGCGAGGCATGTGTTTGTTGGGGATCCGATCTGCTCTCAGGGACGATATTGATTTGCTTAAGGGCGCTCCGCTGGCTGAGAGTGGTGGACCCGGAGAGACTTGAACTCCCAACCCCTGCGTTCGAAGCGCAGTGCTCTATCCAGTTGAGCTACGGGTCCAATTCCGCAGACTGGCTGGTGCCGCCAATATTGTAGTGCAGCGGGGCGAGCTTCGCCCACTGCGACGAGATTCGTATCCGGCGGGACGCCGGCGCTGGGTTGCGAATAAACTGTTGCGAATAAACTATGGGTCATCGAGGTGGATCGGATGTCTGAGAGAGGGCCTGAGCCGTGGCTGCGAGGCACATGGCTTGAAGTTCCGGCCGCGCAACGAGGTGTGATACACGCACTCGAACTGGCGGAAGAAGATTTGCAGCGCTGGTGCGGCAGCCTGAGCGATGACCAGATCAATGCGCGGCCGGGAGGGTTGGCGCCGGTGGCGTTTCACTTGCGCCACATTGCCAGAAGCCTGGACCGGTTGTTGACTTACGCCGAGGGGCGGGCCCTGAGCCCTGATCAATTGACCGCATTGAAGTCGGAGATGGATTCCGGGGCGACGCGGGATGCCGTTTTTTCAGAACTGAATTCGGCTTTGGCCAATAGCATAAGCCGGGTACGGGCCTTTGACGTGAATCTTCTCGAAGAGGTGCGGAGTGTAGGCAAGAAGGAATTGCCAACCAGCGTGGCCGGGTTGCTGGTGCACGTCGCCGATCATACGCAGCGTCATGTGGGGCAGGCCATTACAACTGCGAAAATTGTGCGGGCGCTGAGCGCGTAGAGTCACGCGAAGCAGCAGAAGTTTAAGATAGGGCAAAATCCCAAGAGGAGATTACGCATGTCAGTTCGAACCCGAATCCTGATCGCGATGCTGGGCTTGTTGGTCGCACCCGGTCTGCTGGGGGCGCAGGAGAAACCGCTGGCCAGCACTCCGCCGATGGGATGGAACAGCTGGAACAAGTTCGGATGCAACGTGAGCGAAGACCTGATCCGCCAGATGGCGGACGCCATGTCCAAATCCGGCATGAAGGACGCCGGCTACCAGTACGTCGTGATCGACGACTGCTGGCAAGTAGAGCGGGACAAGAGCGGCAACATCGTGGCTGACCCCAAGCGCTTTCCGGCGGGGATCAAGGCATTGGCGGATTACGTTCATTCTCGAGGGCTGAAGTTCGGGATTTATTCCGATGCCGGCAGCATGACATGCCAGAAGCGCCCCGGCAGCCTTGGCCACGAGTATCAGGATGCGATGCAGTACGCCGCCTGGGGCGTCGACTATCTGAAGTACGACTGGTGCAATGCCTCCACGCAGGACGCTCCGGCCGCCTACGCGCTGATCCGCAACGCGCTCAATGCCACGGGGCGGCCTATCGTGCTGAGCATCTGCGAGTGGGGCACGGCCAAGCCCTGGCTCTGGGGCGAGAAAGTGGGTGGAAATCTTTGGCGCACTACCGGTGATATCAGCGACATTTGGCAGGGCAAGGACAAACATCGGCGGGGCGTGGTTGACATCCTCGATCTGCAGGACGGGCTCGAAAGCTATGCGGGACCGGGCCACTGGAATGATCCGGACATGCTCGAGGTCGGCAACGGAGGCATGACCACGGATGAATACCGCGCCCACTTCAGTCTGTGGGCGGTGCTGGCCGCTCCTCTGCTGGCGGGAAATGATCTGCGTGACATGAAGGCGGACACCCGCGACATTCTGAGCAACAAAGAGGTGATCGCGGTGGATCAGGATCCATTGGGAAGGCAGGGACGGCGAGTCCGCAAAGATGGAGAGCTGGAAGTGTGGGCCAAGCAGATGCAGGATGGAAGCCGCGCTGTGGTCCTGCTCAATCGCGATACCAGTGAAAGAGAGATTGCAGTTTCCTGGGAAGACATCGGTTATCCCGGGCATCTCAGTGCCGCTGTGCGTGATCTGTGGCAGGCCAAGGACCTGGGGCAGTTCACCGGGAAATTCTCTGCCCGAGTCGCGCCGCATGCGGTGGTGATGGTGACGGTACGGCCTTGAGGCCAGTTTCTGGTTTCTGGTTTCGGAGTTTCGGAGTTTCGATTCTAGAGTTCAGTTCCTAGATTTCAGTTCTCAGTTCTCAGTGAGTGCGTTCTCAGGCTCCCCGTACAGTTACCTCCCCATCCAACTACAGAGTCTTGCCGATGTCCGGCGCGGCGGGGGTCGGCTAGGGTGGAATGGCATTGAATTCTGCAATTGCGGAGGACTTATATGGATAAGGACAGAGTGGAAGGCAAAGCCAAGGACATTGCGGGACGAGTGGAGCGTCAGGTCGGAGAATGGACCGGCGACAAAGAAGCGCAGGTCAAGGGCGCGGCCAAGCAGGTCGAAGGCAAAGTACAAAATGCCTGGGGCAAGGCCAAGGATGCGGTGAAGAAGCCCAGCGGCAATGAAGAGAGTCAGCAAAAGGAAGAAGCCGAACGTGAGGAAGCACGGCAGCGGGATCGCGCCGTGAACGAGTAAGTTGCAGCGTTGCGGGGGAACTCGGTTGCGAGTTCCCCCAAGGATTGTCTACGTCCATCCGGTTCTAAACCCTACCGAACATTCCCGTATATTTAGCGATACTGCGGTGTTCCCCGCCTAATCAATCCATGTTCCCGAGTCGCACCAGCGTATTCGAGACCCACCGCTATTACGTTTACGGAATGGCTCTGAAGAGTGAGATCCCACTGGCCTTGCCGGAGCGGGGAGACGGCGGGCTGGGGCAGATTGAGCTGCGCATGGCGCCGGCTTCGTATTTCTCCAACGCTGCCCGCAGCCTGTCGCGGCAGCTGAATTCAAACTCGTTTTACCAGTCTAAATTTCTGCGCGACGGTTCAACCTACGTACGCTGGAAGGGAGTGGGCGAGTTTCTGATTTCGGGTGATGGTAGTCGCATCATCGGACGGCAGCACGATGCGGGCCAGGAGGAATCATTCCAGGTGTACTTGCTCGGCCAGGCGCTTTCTTACGCGCTGCTCAGACGCGGACTTGAACCTCTGCACGCCACCGCTATCGTGGTCAATGGCGGGGCGGTAGTTCTGTTGGGATCCAGCGGTTTTGGCAAGTCCAGCCTGGCGGCCTGTTTCCTTGAAGCCGGACATCGGCTGCTGACTGACGACCTCCTCATTCTGCAGGCTCCGGGCGGGGAGATCATGGCCTACCCGGGCCCGCCACGCATAAAGCTCTTTCCCCAGCTGGCCCGGCGATTTTTGCCTGACGCGGCCAGTGGAGTCGCGATGAACTCGGGGACACGGAAGCTGATCCTCCCGTTGGAGCACGTTCAGAGCGTCGTCCATCCGGTGCCCTTGCGAGGGATTTATGCGCTGCCGGCGCCCGGATCGAAAGCTCGCAGTTCAGATATGCGCATATCAGTTTTGCCTCCAGGCCAGAGCTTTCTCGCCCTGGTAAAGAACACGTTCAACGATCGAATCGTGAACCCGGCGCGGCTGGAGCGGCAGTTTGAAGCTGCGACCAGCGTAGCCGGGCTCATGCCAGTCAAGCAGGTTTCGTTTCCGCGAGGCCTTTCCCGTATTGTGGCGGTCCGGGACGAGATTCTGGCGGACCTGGAATCCGCCGGCGATCAGCAGGCGGCATGCGGCGACTGAAGCGTTTCCTCGAACTGAGCGGCGCGGAGAAACGCACTCTGATGCGAGCCTGTTGCGTTGTCGCTGCGACGCGGGCCGCGCTGTCGATGGTGCCAGCACACACCGCGAGGAAAGTGGCGGCGCAGGCTGCGGGCGGCGCCATCGGCTCGGTAGAACAACTGGTATGGGCAGTGAAGGTGGTGAGCCGCTATCTGCCAGCCGCTACTTGCCTGACCCAGGCGTTGGCGGCGCAAGCTCTGCTGGCGCGCTCGGGCTTTCCGTCCAAGGTCGAGATTGGCGTGGCCCGTGACGAAGGGCGTCGTATTAGAGCCCATGCCTGGGTGGTGTGCTACGGCCAAGTGGTGTTAGGTGGCCCGCAAGCAAGTCAATACAATTCCCTCACCGTGTGGAACCAAGTGGAGTAAACCGGCATGGCAAGCCCGTTCTTATCACGCGTGAGTCCCGCGCCGGACGTGATGCTCCGCGTCATCGGCGACGAAGCGGTCATTCTGAATCTGAAGAGCGAACGATATCTTGGTCTAAACCCGGTGGGCACCCGCATGTGGACAGTTTTGCAGAGCTCATCCTCAGTTGAGGCGGCGTACGAAACTCTACTGGCCGAATTCGAAGTAGAGCCGCATCGCCTGCGCCAGGATTTGAAGCGGCTGGTTGATCAGATGCTGGAGCAAGGTCTGATCGAACTGCGTCCCGGGAAATCTCTGGCCAGATAGATACCTCTCCGAAAGCCGCGCAGACTCACCCATGAGTGGAATCGTCGGGATTGTACATTTCGCGGGAGCGCCGGTAGACCGCCATCTGCTCGGCCGAATGACAAGCTTCATGGCGTTACGAGGACCCGACGCCCAGGAAATCTGGGTGGACAGCACGGTTGGCTTGGGCCGCGCCTTGCTGAGGACAACCGACGAAGCTGATCATGAGCGCCAGCCCTTCACCCTCGACGGCCAGGTTTGGATCGTCGCCGACGCCCGGGTGGATGCGCGCAGCGAACTGATCTCGCAGCTGCATGCTCATGGGCACGGAGACCTGCGCTCTTACTCCGAGGCAACTGATGTCGAGCTGATCCTGCGGGCTTACCAGACCTGGAACGAAGACTGTGTCAACCACCTGCTGGGAGATTTCGCGTTCGCCATCTGGGACGGGCCGCGGCAGCGCCTCTTCTGCGGGCGCGATCATCTGGGAGTGAAGCCGTTCTTCTATGCCCGCGTCGGGGAAACCTTGATCTTCAGCAGTTCGCTCGATTGCATCCGCCAGCATCCTGGGGTATCGGATCGGCTGAACGACATGGCCATCGCGGACTTTCTGCTGTTCGACAGGAACCAGAATCCGGCGGCCACCAGTTTTGCCGATATCCAGCGACTTCCGCCCGCCCACGTGGCCACATGGGCGGCGGACGGAATGCAATTACGGCGCTACTGGCGGTTCCCGATCGACGAACCGGTTTACTTCCGCAAGGATGATGACTATGTCGATCGCTTCACGGAATTGCTGGAGCAGGCGGTGGACGACCGGTTGCGCACGAAAAAAATCGGCGTCTTTATGAGTGGCGGCCTCGATTCCCCGGCCATGACCGCGACGGCGTGCCGAATCCTGCGCAACCGGTCGGCGGATTTCGAGGTGCGGGCCTTCACCACGGTGATTGACGGGGCTGACTGCGACGAACGGTACTACGCCGGTTCGGCAGCCCGGTACCTGGGAATCCCGATTCACTTCCGGGACTTGACTGGAAGGACATTTGATCCGGATTGGGAGGACAGCGGAGTTCACACGCCGGAACCGGTTTCCAGTCCCATGAATTTGTTGTCCGACCGCCGCGAGTATCGGGCAATGGCGGAGCACAGCCGGGTGTGGTTCTACGGCGAGGGCCCCGACAATGCGCTGCGGCACGAATGGCGCGTCCATTTTTCCTCTCTGATACGACGGAGACAGGCGAGCCGGTTGGCGAAAGATGCCTGGGAGTCGGTGATCCGGTCGCGGCAAGTTCCGTTCGTCGCCCGGCTGGCGCTCCGACTGCGCAGGCTGTGCACGGGGAAATCAGAGCGGTCTGTCTTTCCCGAGTGGCTGCAACCGGATTTCACATCTCGTCTGCAGTTGCGAGCGCGATGGGAAGAACACGACCGGCTTCCTTCAGACCAGCATTCCTATCGCCCAGAAGCCTATCGGCTGGTGGCATGCGCGCCCTGGCCTGACTTGTTCTCGCGTTTCGATCCGGAGATTACGGGGGTTGCGTCTGAATGCCGGCATCCCTGGCTGGATATGCGACTGCTGCGCTACCTGCTGTCCGTTCCGGTGGTTCCCTGGTGCAGAGAAAAATACCTGGTGCGCCGGGCCATGCTGGGGCAGCTACCGGCGGCGGTTCTGCGCCGTCCTAAGGCGCCTTTGGCGGGAGATCCTCAATGGAAAGAAATGCAATCTCTTGGAACGCGGACACTCAAGCCAAGCGGCGAGTTGGCGGCCTACGTCGATGTCTTGCGGCTACGGAACCGAGCCGGTCGCAATATGAATTCCTGGGCAGACTTTCGCCCGCGCGCCCTGAACCACTGGTTGCGAAACTTGCGGCCCGAGTCGCGTACCGCTTCCGATGGAAAGTTGTCTGAAAAGAACCATGGGGAAATATTGAGGGCTGCAAGCTAGGACTGGCGGGCTAAAAATAACGATCCACGCCAGCGACAGCATTTCGCGGCCCGGAAACTGATTACGGAGGCTGAAGATGCAGGACGAGGGCAAGGAAGAAACCGCTCATGCCAAGCCATGCAAAAAGTCTTACCAAAAACCCGAGCTGCAGGTATACGGCGACCTGAGGGAGATTACTCAGACCTTCGCGACCAAGGGCAAGATGGATCACGGACCTGGCCGGAGGGACCAGACCCGTCCTTGAGTCGCGGCCGCGTTAGGCCATCGCCTACGAGCTGACAAAAGACCTCTGGAAGGCGACATCCGGTAGTTCATCGGAAAACCAGTTTCTAGTTTTCAGTTCTCGGTTCTCAGTTACTGAACGGCGGAGTCAAAGCCATGCGCAGAAGACGCCAGCTCCACTTGCAGGTCAGGCGGAGGGGGCGAAGGACGTAATAGAGGAATGTAAGAGAAGCAGGGAGGCGGACAAATTTGTGGTCCGCTAATTTCGGGACGAAGAAAGTTTGAGCAAGCCAGCGCAGTTTATCCGAACGCCGTTTGAGCAAGCGGGGATAAAAACAGGGTCTGCTTCCAGGAATCGGAGGGAGCAAGCGAGTCCGGAAAGAGGCGGACATCGGCGGGCAGCGGCTGGCCGCGAAACGTCTCGGGAACGGGAGTGCCGAAAAGCTGCGAGCAGGCGGCCAGCGTGGGTCCCACGATGGAGTCGAGTTCGTAGCGGGCTGCGTTTTCCTTTACCTGGCCCCAATCGAGCGGAGCGGAAACACAAAGCTCGTGAATGTCGGCCAGCCATTTGAGAGTATTCCACTTGTGGTGCGCGGCATGGACCGACAGGTAGAGAAGCTGCCATTCCGCGGTCAGGTCCCAGGCGGGCACTGCGAAGAATTCCGCGGGACGCGCACGCTCCCAGAGCTCGGCTACGGCCGCAGCCTCCTGAGAGGAATCGGGCAACAGTGTCCAATGGACTTCCACGAGATAGGTAAGCGGCTTTTTTTCTGAGACCAGGGAGCACTCGGCGTTGGTGTGGAGCTGATGTTTGACGAAAAACTTCTCGGTAAAGCGGCTGGAGTATCCATTGGCCAGGATGAGGCGTCGCGCCCGAACGACATCGTCAGGGGGAACCAGCAGGTCGATGTCCGAGCAAATTCGCGCCGCGGTATCGCCGTAGAGAGTCAGTGCCAGGGTGACGCCTTTCAGCGGAATCACCCGGACTCCGGCCTCACCAAGAAGTTTCAGCAGCCGAACCAATTCTTCGGCTAGCAATTGGTTGCGGAGCGCATTGGCGAGAAAGAGTCCTTTCAGCTCGGACTCGACCGCTTCGGCCACGCCGGGGAATCCGAGGTCCCGCAGGTTGCGGTAGAGCAGCGGATAAACCTGGTGGCTGTGAGCGCGCTCCAGAATTCGGGCCCACTGCAGGGGAGTTGCGAGGAGTTCGAGGGCGCGCGTCCGCAGCTGGGGCGTGAGCTGTCCGCGGGCGAGCAGCAGGCAGAGTTGGTCTTCGCTAGTCAAAGCGGGCTCAAGACAAGAAACGACGCGGCAACGCGTGATTTCCCGGAATGGTTGTGCGCCGCCGCATCCCGGCCATCGTACACTCAGGGTATACGATAAAACATGGCAGCCGGCGCTCTGATCGTCGAAGACCTGGTGAAGTATTTCCCGGTGCCGCAGACCGGGGTGCGGGCATTTCTCAATCCTTTTTCCCCGCTCACCCATCCGGCTTTGTTGGGAGTTTCCTTCGAGGTGGGAGGGGGCGAAGTCGCTGCCCTGATCGGGGCCAACGGTTCGGGCAAATCCACTCTGTTGCGCATTGTGGCCACACTGCTGGTGGCGACGCGCGGCCGCGCACAGGTCTCGGGGTACGACGCGGAGCGACAGGGCCCTCAAGTCCGCGCCCAGCTTGGGTTTCATTCCGGCAACGACGGCGGCTTCTACGACCGGCTCAGCGCGAGAGAGAATCTTGAGTTCTTCGCGGCCATGAACAATCTGTTCGGTGCGGAAGCGGCCCGGCGTCTCGACGAATTGACTGCGCTGATGGGAATGGGCGGATTCATCGATAGCCAGGTCCGCACGCTGTCTACCGGCCAGGTCCATCGTCTGGGGCTGGCGCGGGCGATGATCCATCGTCCCAGCGTGCTGTTGCTCGATGAGCCGACCCGCAGCCTGGATCCGATTGCCGCTGCGGAGTTCCGCAGGTTTCTGAAGAGCCAGGTGGTGGAAGGCCAGGGCACGACCATCCTCTTCGCTTCGCATACCCTGACGGAAGTGGAACAACTGGCAGACCGTGTCGTGTTGCTGGACAAGGGACGAATGCTGGCCTGCGACTCGCCACACGGCTTGCGGGCTGCGACCGGAGCGGACACTCTCGAAGGCGCGCTGGAACGATTGACTCCGCCCGGTTCTCTGGCCGAGGTGGCCTCGTGAAGGCGCATCGCGCGCTACGAAAGTACCTCGCCTTTTTCCGGCGGGATGTGGCCATCGCCCGCAGCTACCGCATCACGTTTGTGCTCGAAATTCTGGAGGCGTTTTTTGGAGTCGCGACTTTCTACTACCTATCGCGATTTGTTTCGAACGATGCACTCTCACACGCGCTTCCGGCCGGCACCGACTACTTCGGATTCGCCCTGGTCGGCTTCGCGTTCTTCGACTATCTCACGGTCTCGCTGAGCGCCTTTGACAGCAGCATCACGGAAGCGCAGCAGAACGGCACGCTCGAAGCCATGCTGGTTACGGAGACGCCGCTGACCATGATTCTTATCGCTTCGACCGCATACCCGTTTGTGCTGCTGGCGCTGCGGACGTTGATCTACCTGGCGTGGGGAGTGCTGCTGTTCCACTTCCCGATTCACCGGGCCAACTGGGTGGGAGCGGCGATCATCCTGCTGGTTTCGATTCTGGCATTTGCCGGCCTGGGAGTGATTTCGACCAGCTATCTGCTGCTGTTCAAGCGCGGCAATCCGGCACGCTGGTTGATCGTGGGTGCATCAAGCCTGCTGGGCGGCATGATGTATCCGGTATCGGTGCTGCCGGCGCCGTTGCAATGGCTGGCGCGACTGCTTCCGGTCACATACTCGCTCGAGGGAATGCGGCAGGCGTTGCTGACGGGCGCCAGTTTTGCGCGAACTGTGGCCGGCGGTGCGGGCTCTGATGCTTTTTGCGGTGATCCTGCTGCCGCTTTCGAGCCTGACCTTTGCCTGGGCGTTGCGCCGGACCAAGATCACCGGCACGCTCACGCATATGTAGCAAGCTAGCCTTGCTCTGTGACAAACCAACTCGACGAACAAGAATTCTGTGACCGACGTCAAGATCCCCGCCCACACGGAGCTTGGACGGGGCCCCTCGAGAATGTCCTCGAGAGTTCCTACACCCCGGTTCGGAAGATTGAATACTGGTGGGTGCTTGCAAGTTTGGTGAATGCTGGATATTTCGCCAGTACGTGTTCCAGCACTGGATTGTGATAGATCACATATACAACCTGCGGATACTGATCCAGCGAATGATTCAGGTTGGTCAGCACGTCGATCAATCCTGTCTCGGGCAGTGGGTTGAACAGAAAGAGCACGGTCGGATCAGGCGGAAACACAAACGTTCGAGCATCGCCGCATACTGATTGCACCGTAAAACACCGCTGCGAACCATTTTTGTAGACACTTAAGTTTTCCTGCGCCACGCGATGCAAAGCCGGAAGCAGTTCAATCCCCAAGATGCGGCGGAAGGGATAGTCCGCGGCCATCAGCAAGACGCGGCCTTTGCCGGAGCCGATGTCAATGAAGGTGAAATTCTCAAAATCAAGGTTCAGGCTGGCGATCATCTCCCTGAAAATCGCAGGCTCGGTGGCCTGGTAGGAAATATGAAATTCCCCGAGGAGGCGCTCACGCCAGGCGACGGTCGCGCGGGTGGTATCCACATGGTGATCCCAGTCGAAATCCGCGTCGCCGTAACGAAGACGGCGCTGGGCAGGAGTGGATTCTCGCGTGAAGTCCCAGATGTGCCTGGCAAAATTAGAGAGGGCCGGCCAGAATCCGCGCCGCGCCAGCTCTTCCTTCCACCATTGACGCAGGGTGGAGAGCAAGTTTGGGTTGTGCGCGGGACTCATGGCGCGATGTCTCCGCGTCGGCCTCACTGGTGGGGCGGCACCGGAAGGCCCGCCCACGCATTCAGCAGGCCCAGAGATTCGCGCACCACGGACAGCACATCGCGCGTGTTCCTCCACCAGTGATCGGGGTCGAAGGGATCCTTGTGGGCGGCATGAACAATGACTTGAGGATCACGGCCCACGAGCTTTTGCCAGAGTGTCCAGACCCGGCGGGTATGCTGCGGTGAGGTGACGAGAATGACTCTGGCCTTACCTGCGCGGCGCAGTTCGCGTCCGGCTTCCTGCAACTCCTCCTCGGTATTTACCACCGGGCCGGGAAGAACATGAATCGCATTTTCGGGGACGCCCTGGTGGATAAGAATTTGGCGGTTGTATTCCTCTTCGCCGACATAGCGAATGCCGAGTTTGGCAAGATCGTCCGCTGGGCTTTCGAGGCGGCTGAACCAGACCTCGGGGGCATAACCTGCGGCAAAGACTTTTCCAGCTTCCTCGGCGCGTTGGGGCATGCCGCCGCCGAGGATAAAAATCACGTCGGCATGGGAAAGAGGATCCTCGCGGTTGAGCCACCTGCCAGCATTACGAAATACGGCCAGGGCGACCGCCAGAATCAATACGACGGACACGCCGAGCCGGGGTCGCTTCATATAGCCATCTTAATGCGTGAAGCGGGCGAGTCGACTCTCCTCGAGACTGAGAACCTGGAACTGGTTCTTGAAAATCAGGTTTCAGTTCCTAGTTCTCAGTTCTGGGTTCTCAGTTCTCAGTTTTAGAAGTGGAATCCGATCTGCGCTGTGAGCGCGCGCGGGGTTACGTAGTGCGTTCCGCTGAAGGTTGACAGGAAGTTGTAGAGAGCGACCCGGTTGGTTAAGTTAATGGCGGTCAGGCTCAGGCTCCATCTGTAGCGCTCCCCGTGGAAAAGATTGTCGTCGCCGATAGCCAGGTCGAAGAGGTGGCGGGGGGCGACGCGGGGCGGATTGGTATCGTCATTCTCGGTGCCGGGCGCCGGGAGCTTGATGAGAGTGGAGCCGTATTGTCCGGCCGCGCAGGTTGCGGGGAGAGGCGCGGTCGGCGTGGCATGCTGGCTGCCGCAGAACAAACCCGCCTGGAATTGCTGATCGGCGGTGAGGCCGCTCAGATCGACGGAGGTGGCGTCCGAAACCGGCACTTCGCCAGCGACCAGCCCGCTGTCATAGCGCCAGTTGAAAGCCATCCAAGGACCGGTTTTCCAGGGCTGGTATTGCAGGTGTGTGGTCTGGTTGAATTTTTCGTCGTGGTCGATGCGGAATGGGATGAATGCCGTCCCTACTGTCCCCGAGGGAACCGCGCCGGCACCTCCGAGTTGAGGGGTGAAGAACCTTGCCGCCACGCTGGAGAAGACCATCAGCGCCGAGATTCCATGGAAGTCGGGCACGCTCACCCGTCCGGCGAATCCGGGGATCTTGGAGTTGTGCCATTCGATCGGGAAAGTGATGGGCGTGCTTCCCAGTACGCTGAAGTCGTAGGCGTTGTGGGTGTACTTCCAGATATATTCGCCGTCAAAGACCACATACTTCCCAAAGGCCTGCTGCAGGCCGGCGTGGAACTCGTTGCGCCATCCGGGAGCGAATGGAGTGGCCACGCCCGGTGTGACGCAACCGAGGAGCGAGGCCAGGACCAGGGAGTCGCATCCCGTGCTGGCCAGCACCAGATTTTCGTTGAAGGGAGTTTCCAGAACCCGGGCGTAAGAAACACGCAGCACGGTATTGGTTTTCTTGACGTTGTAAGCTACGCCCAGGCGAGGCTCGGCTTCACGATGAGTGGTGAGTCCGTTATATACATCGCCGCGTAGACCGAGATTAAGCGACCAGTCTCCCTTGCTGATCGTGTCCTGAAGATAGAGGGCCAGCTGTTTGACGTCGGTATGTCCGTTGAAGCGGAAGAGGCCGCTGGCCGCGCCAGAGCAACCATCGGCCGCCGCGGGGGTTGGCCGGGTCAGGTCAAAGCAGCCGAGCGAGTTGAAGAAATCGGCATTTGAAGTAAATGGCGCCGGATACAAAACCGGGTCGGTCGAGGCGGCCGATCCGCAATTGGCGGGGTCGTTGAGTCCGGGGCTGCCGATCCACGGAACCGCATTCCCATTGGCGTCGAAGCAGGGAGCGTTGAGCGAGGCGTCGACGATTCCGAATCTGGTGTCTTCGTCAAGAAAGGTTTGCTGATAGGTGGCTCCAGCCTTCAGGTTGTGAATTCCCTTCACGTAGGAAACATCGGAGCGCAGGCCGGCGTTGGCCAGCGTCCGGCTCTGCGTCACTGTCTCCTGCTGGATGGGACCGTCATCCGAAAATGGATTGCCGCTGGGATAGTAGTTGTACTGGTCGCGCCGCACGAAGGCGCCCAGAGTGAACACCGCATTGGAACTGAGCAGACGGGTCCACGAGGGCGCGATGTTGAAAGTTTTGATCTGCGAGCGCTGGTCGGTGGGAGCAACTGGATTGCCCGCGACGGGATCGGTCACACCGATGTTCTGATTGTCGAAGGCGTTTGGAGTCTGGAACCAGGAGCGGGTGAAACCCAGGTTCACGTGAACGGAGTCTACTTTCGAGAGGGAAAAATCCAGGCGATCGAACAGATTCTCCTGATTGCCTTTGTCATGAAAGACGGTAAATTCCGGCGGATCGAGAAAACGGCCGCTATTCAGGCCGCTGGCGGAGATAAAGTTTCCCCACTTCGCGCCGCCATAGCCGAGGTTCGCGCTGACATCGGCGGTGCCGAAGCTGCCATAGGAAGTCGTGATGCTGCCCTTGGGCGAGGTCATACCCTGCCCCGAGCGCGTGGTCACGTTAATCACCACACTGGTCTTTTCACCGAATTCGGCAGGCGGAGCGCCCGAGATGACTTCCATTGACTCAATCGAATCGAGGGGAATCTGGTTGGAAAAGACCTTGCTCTGCTGGTCGGTAATCGGTTGGCCATCGACGGAGAAGGAATTTTCGGCGTGGTCGCCCAAGCCGTGGAAGAGCCCATTCGAATCGGCCGCAATTCCCGGAGAAGACAACGTAACCAGCGAGCTCACCGATGAGGTTCGGCTTTCCAGAGGCATCTTGTCGAACAGGCCGCGGTCCACATCCGTATGAAAGGTGGAGGTCTTCTCCAGCAGGTCTTCTCCGGCCGCTTCCACGGTTACGGATTCGGATGAGCCCTTGATCTGGAGAGTGATGCTGAGGGTGACAGGCACGATGGAGCGGACGTCCACGTCCTGGGTGTACGAGGAAAAGCCCGGTCCGGTGACCGTAAGGTGATAGGGATTGAAGGGAACATTGGAGAATGTGAATTTTCCGGAACTATCGGTCGTAGTGGTGCGCGCAAAGGCGCTGACCGGGTTGCGCATTTCGACGACTGCGTTGGCTACCACCGCGCCGGTTGGATCAGCCACAGTGCCAGTCACCGATGTCGAGCTGCCGCCGGACTGCGCGTCGGCATGAAAACCCACCAAGAACAAGAAAACCACTATGAAAGCGGCAAGCCGCAACTTCCTATATGAAGCCAGCATGATTCCTCCGAAAGGTCTAAGAAAATGGAAAAGAGGTGCGCACACGGCGCACTAACTCTCGATCAGCTCTTTAGGTTTCTAGACCGCGGGAGGTGGGCGAACGCTGAGCGCAAAGGCTACGAGGCGCTGCTGGGCAGAGACAGGCTCGGACCGCGGGAAGCGAACCCGAACAAACGTTTGGTTGGGTAAGACCGAGGCAAGTTGCGGGGACGCCGAATGCGCCGTCACGCAGACGGTACATTTTGCGGCATCGGTGGCGCTCGAATGGTGGTGCGTGACAAATCCCACCGCTGAACACAAGGTCAGCAGCAGGCAGAACAACGCAATCCGCTTCGAGAATGACCGCATAAGGGCTACGACAACGATACCAGCTAAAAATCTACACCGAAGAAGCAACGGAATACAACCGGCAGTCCTGATTACCGCGGTAACTCGGAATTACGGGGGAGAAGATCTCCGGCGAGCCTCGCTCGCCAGGACAGCCGAGGGCGGCTGTCCCCACGTGGCCTGTGGTGGCTTAGCGCGGCTCACGGGCGCTTGAGGGTGATTTTTCCGCGGAAGGAACGGAGTTCGAAGCGGGAGCCGAGTATCTTGCCTGGTTTGAACAACGTATTCCCGGAGCTGGTCGAGGAAAAACCGTTGGCGATGGGAAAGTCTGGATCGGACTGGCCTTTGATGGAGCGTGCCTTGATGTTGACGAAAGCATTGGCGGGAATCGAAACGTCCAGGTCGCCGGAGTGACTGGTCAGCAAGTATTCGCCCCCCGGACCGGGATCGCCTTCGTAGGAGATGCGACCGCTGCCTGAGTTCACTTCAACCGACGGTCCGCGCACATTGCGGAGGTTGACGTTGCCACTTACGGAGTGGATGTCGAGATGACTGTCGCGAATATCGGTGAGGCTGATCGGCCCCGTTAGAGTTCTTATGTGCAGGTGGGCGTCGCTGATATCGGTCACTTCAACCGACGCGGCCGCGGCTTCCAGCAGAACATCGCCGCGCAGGCCCTGGGCACGCAGAGTTCCGTCTGAGGAGCGGAGGCTGACGAAGGCATCCGCCGGGACCAGCACTGTGTAGTCCACCAGGTTGGTGCCCTGGCGGGTCGACATGGAGCGCAGTTCGATGCGATCGCCGTGCTGTTCGTTCACCAGGCTGACGGCATCGGAATGGGAGACGGTTTCAATGACCACTTGCCGGCTTCCCGATGGCTTCACCGTGATTGGCCCGTAGTTGTTGGTGATGGAGACCACCGCACTGGGCCCGACGGTGTACGTAACCTCTTTTCTTTCCTGCCCTGCCGCAGTGAGCGCGAGCAGGGAGACGACGATGACAATCCCTGCCGGGACCTCAACCAGATTTTGACGAAGACTCATGCGCCCCTGCCCTTCAGCTCACACGAACTTGTTCGCAGTTATATCCGTCCGAAGGTCAATTCTGCAAGATGGAAGCCTAATGAGCTAGATGCATGGCAGAGCGCTAGAAGAGGTCTGGCGGGACATAAAAAATTCGTTCCTTGAGAAAAGTGGGTTGACAGTGTCTTTTCCCAGAAGGATATGGCCGAAGAGGTTCCTGGCTGTCTATGAAGATCAGTTCTGAGTTCCTGGTTCTCAGTTGTCAGTTGGGCTGGCAACCAATTTATTTTGGTCTAGCAACTAAATAATTAGTTGACCTTTGCGCCCGCTGCTGCGTCTAATGAGAAGGTGAGGAGATTGGTTCGTGCCGCCCAGAAAGTCTGAGACTCTTACCGAGGCCGAACTGCGGCTGATGGACGTCTTGTGGCAGAAGGGTTCGGCCACGGTCCAGCAGGTGCTCGATGCGCTGCCCGCGAAGCCGGCGCTGGCCTATAACTCGGTTCTGACTACCATTCGCGTCCTCGAACACAAGGGCTACCTGGAGCACATTAAGGACGGCCGGGCCCACGTTTATAAACCTCTCATGGAGCGCGAAGAAGCTACGCGTTCGGAAATCCGTCACCTGGTCAGCCGGTTTTTCAAGAATTCTCACGAATTACTGGTCCTGAACATTCTCGAAGACCTGAGTTCTGAAGCTGCCGGTTCGAACGGTCTGGAAGCCAACGAATTGAAACGCCTGCGAGAGCTGTTGCAAGCGAGGGAGAGCAAGTGATGACGGCCGCCAACCTCGAATCCCTGGCCCAGCTTTCCGCCGAGCGAATCTTGAACTGCGCGGCGGAAGGGATGGTCATCGCGCTTCTGGCCTGGCTGGTACTGCGTGCCCTCGGACGGCAGAATTCGGGCACACGGTTTGCGGTCTGGTTCGCAGCACTTGCTGGGGATTGCGGCACTTCCGCTGCTCGGCAATTGGACGGCAACCAACGCGGGGCTGGCCAAACCGTCTGAGATTACGATGCCGGGTTCATGGGCGCTCTACATCTTTGTGGCGTGGTTGTTGATCGCGGCTGCGGGTTTGCTGCGAGTGGGAATCGGATTCTGGCATTTGCACCGACTCCGCAAGAGCTGTGTTCCGGTCGATGCGGCAACTCTCGATCCTTTGCTCCGCAGGACTCTAGAAGAGTTCGAGGCTGCTCGGGGAGTGCAACTCTGCGTATCCGATCAACTGCGGGTACCGACCGCGATCGGTTTCAGGAGGGCGCTGGTGGTGATTCCCTCCTGGACGATGCGGGAACTTTCGGCGACGGAACTGAATGCGATCCTGCTGCACGAACTGGCCCATCTGCGGCGCCGGGACGACTGGACTAACCTGGTGCAGAAAATTGTGGGAGCACTACTGTTCTTCCATCCCGCAGTGTGGTGGATCGAGAAAAAGCTGGCACTCGAACGCGAGATGGCGTGCGATGACCTGGTGCTGGCGCAGACGTCGAGTCCGCGGGCTTACGCCGAATGCCTGGTCTCGCTGGCGGAGAAAAGTTTTCTGCGGCGCGGAATCACCCTGGCGCAAGCGGCCGTCGACCGACTGCGGCAGGTGACACTGCGGGTATCGCAGATCCTGGAAGTGGACCGTCCCCGTGCGACACGAGTGTGGGGGCCGGCGCCGGTTCTGGTAGCCGGCGTATCTGTCGTCTGCCTGTTGGCGGCGTCGCACACACCCACCCGGCTGGTGTCATTCGAAAACGCGCCGTTTGAGAACCGCGCGGCCACCATGAGCGCTTCCGCAGTGGCGCATGCGATCTCTGTTGACGATTCTGAGGCCGGACTGGATGTCGCGTATGGGCGCGCATGTCGTGCCCGCGAAGCTTCAACTTCGCGCGCCAGAAGCAGTACAAAGGGCTCCGGTCTCCTGGGCTTGCGAAGTCCATGGTCAAGAACCCGTTCAGACCGGCGAGCAAGGCTGCCGTGATTCCCGGCAAGCGCATCGCAGCGTCGCACCAAGGTTCCGACGCTGGTCCGCGCCAGCCTGTCAGGCGAAGACGCCGTTCCCCAGGCGTTGCTTCTCGAGGTTGTGCAAACCCGGCAATACGATGCCACGGGCGCCGTGGTCTGGGATCTGTGCGTGTGGCGAGTCACAGTTGTGGAGCCGGTGCAGAACAAGTTGGCGGGAACCGCCGCGAAGTCTATCTGAGTTTTTTTTGTGGTTATCAACTAAATAATTAGTTCCAACACCCGAACAGGAGAGAAGAAATGAAAAGCTGGATGCAAAACTGGAAAACAGGAATAGGGCGACATCTCATCATCCCGATTTTGAGCATCGCGATGGTGGGATCGTTCGTGACCTACGATTTCGTCAAGGCGATGCCGGCGAAGGCTGCTGCCATGGCGACTCCCACGACGGCGCCGCTCGATGAAAGCAATGTGGGCGCGCTGCTTTCGCTCGACCAGGCCATGGAAACGCTGGCCGCGCGGGTCACGCCCGCCATTGTGAACGTCACGGTGACGTCGCGCAGCAAGGCCAACATGGCGGAAGGCGGGCAGCCAGAGGGCATGGAAGACAGCCCCTTCGGTCAATTCTTCGGTCCGCAATTCGGTCCGCAATCTGGTCCGCAGTTTGGTCAGCAATTCGGCCGGCAATTTGGCCGGCAGATGCGGCCGCAACCGCGGGTGGAGCACGGGCTGGGCAGCGGCGTAATCATCTCGCCGGACGGCTACATCGTCACCAATAACCACGTGGTAGACGATGCGACTGACGTTCGCGTCACCATGAGCGACCGCCGGATTCTGCCCGCTAAAGTGATCGGCGCCGATCCGCTGACTGACCTTGCGGTCATAAAGGTAGAAGGCAAGAACCTGCCCAACGCGCCCTGGGGCGACTCGACGAAGCTGCATCCGGGTCAGACCGTTCTGGCATTCGGCAATCCGTTCGGGTTCCGCTTCACGGTGACACGCGGGATTGTCAGCGCGCTGAACCGTCCCAATCCGTCGTCTGATGACGCCCGCAAGCCGGGCCAGTTCATTCAAACGGATGCGGCCATCAATCCGGGGAACTCCGGCGGTCCATTGGTCAACGCGCGGGGCGAGGTGATAGGGATCAATACTTTCCTGATCTCGCCCTCGGGTTCGTTCTCAGGCATGGGATTCGCCATTCCCACGCAGATCGTACGTCCAACGGTGGAAAAGCTGGTCCAGTACGGCAAGGTGACGCATGGCTATATGGGAATCGGCATTGCCGACGTCACTCCGGACAACTCCAGGTTCTTCCACATGGACAGCGCGGTAGGCGCGGTGGTGAGCCAGGTCGAACCAGACTCGCCGGGAGCCAAGGGCGGACTGAAGGTTGGCGACGTGATCACCCAAATCGACGGCAAAGAAGTGAGCGATGCGGGTGAACTGCAGGTCGTGGTGGGGCAGAGAGACCCAGGGACGACAATCCGTCTGCAAGTGATGCGCGAGGGCAAGAGCGTGGCGGTTCCCGTCACTTTGGAAGCCATGGGCAGCCGGGACAAATCCGAAAAGGAAACCGCTGACGCCGGCAAAGGCAAACCGCGTTGGGGAGTTGGGCTGTCGGACATGACTCCCGGGATGCGCGAGCAACTGCAAGCACCGACCGAGTTGCGCGGAGCGGTGATTCAGCAAGTGCAGCCTGGCAGCCCGGCGGACAACGCTGGATTGCAATCCGGGGACGTGATCGTGGAAGTAGATCGCAAGCCGGTGCAGAGCGCGGCCGACGTGCAGAAAGCACTAAGCAGCGTGCCCAAGGGGCAGGATGCCCTGGTGCTGGTGTGGTCGAACGGTGGTAACAGCTTCCGGGTGCTGCACGCTGCGGAGGCTGGGCAAGAAGATAGCGGTTTGTAGTTTGTTTCGCGTTGTTCGGCTCTCCCCAAGAGGCAGGCCTTCGGGCCTGCCTCATTTTTTTCACCACTGGCAGGGTCTAAAAATTCCCCCTCCATGGGTGAAAAATTGACCTATAATTCGTGCGCCATGGCAACCGACGGAGTCTCTACGGGCGCGGCACCTCGCATCGCAGTTGTGACTACGGACGAATCGGTGCAACTGGCGGCGCAGGAAGTGTTGGCGGCCGACTTCCACACGACGCTTCTGGGCTCGGGCGAACAGGTGTTGCCGCTGCTGGCCGAGGCTACCGTCGAAGCCATCCTTCTGGATCTTGAAACCGCGCATGAATCGGACGAGGAAACACTCCGCTTGGTCCGTCAGTTGCGCCAGCATGACCAGCATTTGGTCTTGCTGGGGTTTACGCGATCGCACAACAAGAATTCTCGCAATCAATTTGAGCAGGCGGGAATCAGCTGCTGTTTCGTCGCTCCGGTGGACTTCGAGGAGGTGCATGCGGTCCTCCATGCGGCGATCGAAGAACGGTCGGCGGAAATTGAGAACCACAGGATTCGGGAAGATGCCCGCAGCCGGAATTCGTTCTGCCAGCTGATTGGCGGCAGCGAGCCCATGCGGCTGGTTTATGACGCGATCAGCCGCGTGGCCGAGAGCAACGTCAATGTGCTGGTGAGGGGAGAAAGCGGGACCGGGAAGGAACTGGTGGCACAGGCCATCGTCGCCAGCGGCCCCCGGCGGGACAAGCCTTTTGTCAGCGTGAACTGCGCCGCCCTTCCCGAAAGCCTGATCGAGGCGGAGCTGTTTGGGCATGAGAAGGGATCGTTCACCGATGCCCATGAGTCCCGTGCCGGACACATTGAATCCGCCAATGGCGGGACATTGTTCCTAGATGAAATTGGAACTCTGGGATTGGCTTTGCAGAGCAAGCTGTTGCGAGTGCTGGAACAGCATGTCGTACAGCGCATCGGCAGCAGGACGACCAAGAAGATTGACTTCAGGCTGATTGCCGCGACCAACGAAGACCTGGAGCAGGCGGTGCGGGCGGGCCGCTTCCGGGAGGATCTGTACTATCGCCTCAACGTGGTTCCCATCGTGCTTCCGCCGCTGCGCGAACGGCTGGGAGACGTGGCCATCCTGCTGGATCATTTCCTAAGGATGTATTGCGCTGCCAACAGCGTTCCCCTCAAACGGCCGGATGCAGACGCGCTGGAGATTCTCGAGGAGTATCACTGGCCAGGAAATGTCCGAGAGTTGGAAAACCTGGTACAGCGGCTGGTGATCATGGGATCGGGCGCGGTGATCGCGGCGACACAGTTGCCGCAGCAGATCCTTTACAGCAGCACCGCCAAGCAGGAGGCGCTGCTCATCCCGGAAGAAGGGATATCGTTTGACGAGGAGATGGCCCGGATCGAGCTGGCGTACCTGCAGGCGGCTTTGCGCCGGACCGGAGGGAAGAAGGTGGCGGCCGCTGCCTTGCTTCAAATCAACGCGCAGAAGATGAAGTATCTCTGCCGGAAATATGGGCTTCAGGGTTAATTATTGACCTACTGTGGGTTAATTTTTAACCCTTTGGAGAACCGACCGCGCCCGAGATCGGCATTTCCACAGGGGGCTCCGGAACGTATGTGATTGAATTGACTGATTCTTCCGCAAACTGATCAGCCGGCGGGAGTTTGGTACACCTCTTGCTTATAACAAAACCGAACCGGACAGAGTAAACAGAACGAACGGCGGTTCAGACATCAAAATTCAAATTTGACGGAGGACGTCATGTCGGTACAGAAGAAATCTTTGATCAGCCAGCGGTCAGCAGTAAAGAGCGCCATTCTTGCCACGCCAGAGACTTCCAATTCCACTCCGACAGCCCGTCCGGCAGCTCGCCCTGCGGTAAAGGGTGCGGTTCGTGGCGCAGTACGCGGCGCGGTGCGTGGCTCGGTACGCGGAGCCGTTCGCGGAGCAGTACGCGGAGCAGTGCGCGGCGCGGTTCGCAGCACGGTCCGCGGCGCGGTTCGCGGCGCAGTTCGTCCCACCAAGTAAGGAAACGGCCGAAGTCACTTCGCTAACGGGGCCGCAGGTTGCTGCGGCCCCGTTTCTTTGCTCAGGCTTGATTGCGGTGGAAGGGTCACCACAGGCGGCGGCCCGCCAAGTCGCGGGCGAAGCGCCATGCAAGTCCAGCCGCGCTGCGCCGGCCGACCAGGATTTTGGCATTCCCGCTCATCCCTTCCCTCAGGTCACCCTGGTTTTGTAACTCCACGTTCCCGATGTAGAACTTCGGTACCCGAAGACCCTCTAACTGGGCTTTGTCCACCAAACCGGCTTCGATAGCCGAAGAAGCGGGGGCCAGCGACGCCAAGGTCCCGGCCCACGGTTTGAACTGTGACTCGGCGTGAAGGCGGACTGGAGCCCCAAGGCGAACATCCCGCATGCTGAACTCGGGAATGTAGATGCGTGCCTTCATGGTGGACAAATCAGCGATTTCGGCGACTTCGGTTCCGGATTTCAGGTAGGAACCGAGGAGATCCCGTAAACGCGGAGTGGTGACGGTGCCGTTGATTGGACTTCTGATGTCCAGATGTTTGATCTCTTCGGCGGCGCTTCGCTGACGCACGGTCGATTGCTGGCGTTCGTGCTCCGCCGGCCCAAAATTCTCATATTTCATGCCGGCCTGGGTGGCCCGCGCCGAGGCATTGCGCAGCTCGGCGCCCGCCTGTGCCGCCGCGGATTCCAGTTCCAGGTTGCGCAATCGCAAGAGGGACCCGCCGGCTGCGACCTGTTGTCCTTCCTCGGCAAGAACCTCGGCTACGGTTCCGGAAACATCGGCGTGGACCAGGGTTCTACGCACCGGCTCCAGAGTGAAGCGTCCATCGACGAACTCGGGCCACAAAGGGACCAACACCAAGACCAGAACCACAACACCCAGCAAGGCTGCGCGGGCGGGCGTGAACCAAGCTAACACCCGCTCCTTCTTGTCGAGATAAACAGTTTTCATGAATCGCTCCAGCAGGGTGATTCGCGATTTGAAGATCCGGAACGCGAACAGAAGAGCGGGCAGCCAAGCCCACTCCGGCGTGTATGCCTTCAGGATGTGGTAGACGAACAAGACCACGAAGGCCATCAACAGGTAGCTGTATGCGCTCGAAAGCAGCGAATAGACGATGAACAAGACCCGCCGGTGCCGCGGAACGTATTCGACTTCCGCCGGCAGGCGAAAGATATGTTTGCGCATCCAGCTGGAGACAAACACGGTCGACCGTTCCTTAAGATCGGTCTCCCCGATCAACTCCGAGAAAAGGTAGTAGCCATCCAGTTTGATGAGGGGGTTGAGATTGAGCAGAGTGACTCCAATCCCGGTGACCATCATCACCTTGTAGGCAAAGTCGTGGACCCACATACCGGTAGCGGTGCCCCACCAGATAAAGGTTGCGACCACGCAGATCATAAGATCGCCCCAGATGCCTGCAATGATGGTGGTAATGCGCGCGCGTTTGTCTCCAATCACCCAAACCTGAGTGGCATCACAGATGAAGGTGGGAGCGAAATACATGAGGAGAAACTGCATCTTCTCGACACGCGCGCCGAAATGTTTGCAGGTAAGGCCGTGGGCGGTCTCGTGAAAAAAAGCCATGGCGCCGAAGAGAAACCAGAACTCCACTAGATCCTGGGTGGTCTTCGCGGTGAAATTGTAGAAGGCGAAACTGTCACTCCAGATTTGGCCGAATCTGTCGGCCCACATCCACACCATCACGCAGAACATGAAAAGTGTGAGCAGGGTGAACCACGTGGTGTAAATAAATTCGAAATACGGTTTAATCCGGGTGAGGTAGTCGTCGGCATCGGGCCAGGTATGGAGAGTGATGTCGGTGACGTCGGCAACATGAAAACGGCCACGCTTGTGGCGCTCGCTGCTCATCTTCTGTTTGAGAGTGATGTTTTTTTCGAGGGGCGTTTTGTAGAACAGCTCGCCCTGTTCTTCCAGGTAGGAAGCGAACTCCCGGACATCATCCTCGGTAAACAGAACGTTTTCTTTCTGAAGAATCTGATCCGAAATCTGCTTGTACGATCGCTCGCCGTCGAACAACTGGAGCAACTGCCATTGCACCGGGCTGAACCTGAGGTAGACCTCGGTGCCGGGCATTTTCGCCAGTACCACGGGCTCGCCTTGTTCGATGTGTTCCCGCGAAATCACGCGGGGATCGAGTTTCGGGAAGTGGCGCTTGGCGGCCTGTGCCGGGAGATCGGGCAGCGCTACCTCGAGGGATTCGAGGATGTTCATTTCGGGTTATTGAGATGGATGGTGGTGAGCATTCCAGGCCTGAGGTCTGGGGCGGGGCCTTGCAGCCGGGCCACGATTTCGATGGTTCCGCTCGACGGGTCGACTACCGGGCTGATCTGCCGGACGGCTGCGGTGTGATGAACCGCCGAGGAGCCGTCGGCCAGATCGACGGTCACAGTTTGGCCGTTCTTCACTTTGCCCAGGAAGCGCTCTGGAAGAGTGAACTTCACTTCCAAAGGCGATACGGCGGTGACCCAGAAGAGGCGGTCGCCGATGGCGACTTTTTGTCCGGCACGAACGTAGCGCCGGGCGACGATGCCATCAAAGGGCGCGATGATCCGGGTTTTGTCTTTTTCCAACTCCAGCGAACGCTCGGTCGATTTTGCGTTGCTCAGGAGTTCGGTTTCGCGGCTGATTTCGAACCTGTCGGCCTCCACCTTATATTGCGCGTGCTCCAGCGTCTCTTTGGTAAAGACACCCGCTTCCCATAATTTCTGAGCGCGAGTGAGATCGGATTCCAGCACCTTGGTCTCCGCTTCCCAGTTTTTCAGGTTGGCTTGAATGGAGCGGGTTTTGGCGGAGGCGGCTTCGAGGTCGGCGGTAATTTGGCGGTCATCCAACCGGGCAAGCAGCTGGCCTTTGCGCACGGGTGTGTTGGGCTCGGCCAGGATCGCAACCACGAGACCCTCCCGGAGCGAAGCCACGTCAACCTGGTTCTCGACCACGATTGGACCTGAGGCGGTGACGCCGCTGTCTTCGGAAACGGCCACGGTTGCTGCGGGATGAGCTACCGGCGGGGCGGCGGCGACACGCGAGGTATCGCTCGAGTCGCTGCAAGCGCTCAGGGCCAGCGTGATGGTGATCAGTATCGCGAGCGCAACAACAGCTTTCATGGGAACCTCCGACTTCCGGCCTTTGCTACTTTCTTCAGCTTCCCGTTTCTTCGAACTTCTCGGCGGGCAAGATGCCCGCCGGACAGCCGGCGGGACGCCGGCGCTACTAAATTCCTACCATCCGAACCAGGACCACAACTTCGACCAGATCCAAATGGCGGGGCGGCGGAAGAGAACTTTTCCGGCGGGGCTCCAGCCGGTTACGACTTTGCCTCGGCCCTGCATTCCGTCCCGAATCAGGCCGTCTGGGTTGGGTACTGCAACCCGAGCGAAGAAGACGCGGTCTGCGCCCTGCACCTGGCTTTTTGGGCTCACGACTGCGACCACGCCGTGGAAGGTGCGGGTGGGAAATCCGTCCAACTTCACCGAAGCCGTTTCGCCAGGATGAAGAAGCAGAACATCATCTTCGTCAACGGCGACGTCCACGATGGCGCGCGAGGTGTCCACGACTTCGGCAAGGGTGTCGCCGGGCATCAGCTTTCGCCCGACGAGGTCTTCCACGTGCGGGGTTGCGACCACCCCGTTGATGGGCGAACGCAATTGGGTGTGATCGAGGCGTTCGCGGGCGCGGGCCAATTCGGAAGCCCAATAGTCCGCCTGGATTTTCTGAATGCCGGCCTCGCCACCATCATTGCTATTCAAAGACCGATTCATTTGTGAGACGGCAGTTTCGTACTTGGCTTGAGCCGCGGCCAGTTGAGCCCGGTACTGCCAGTCCGTGAGGTTGGCCAGCACTGTTCCTGCAGTGACGGCATCCCCTTCGCGAACCAGGACGCGCTGAACCACGCCTTCCACCTCTGGCTGTATCAGAACGCTTTGCGCCGGACTGACTGAAGCGTCGCCCACCACACGCAGCGGCAAGGGGAAGATCAGTAAAAACAGCAAAGCTGCCGCTCCGCCGAGCACCAGGGCCGCCCGGCGACTCTTCTCCAGCGCCAGGAACTTGCGCTTTCTGTCCAGCACGGGTTTCAAGATGTCAATGAACGGAACTTCGCGGTAGAGCGAGGCGTTGCGCAGCGCTACCGTCGCCTGGGAGGTGAGAATCTTGATCATCTCCAGGTGCGCGGGGCCGAGGAAATCGGGATCGCCGCTTTCGAACGACAGGATGCCGACCCGGCCATCGTCATCGGCCAGAGGCACGGCGTAAAAGCCGCGCATGCCAGTCTCGGAAAAATATTTGCCGAGCTTGGCTTGCGTCTCGGGCCGCGGATCTTCGAATTGGTCTCCGTGCTGCGAGAACGAGACCTCCTCCTTCGAAAGTGACGCCCACTCCAGCAGGTCCTGCAGCCGGACTACGTTGGGATCTTGCGGATTGATCCGAATGATGCCGGTGACGGCGCGCAGTTTCAGGCGTCCCCGTTCCTCGAGAGCAATGGCTGCCCTTTCATAAGGAATGACCGCGCCGGGGCCGGTCACGATCGCGTCGAGCACTCGATCGAGATCCAGGGTGGAGGTAATTTCCGCACTGACCTTGACCAGGGTTTCGAGGATCTCAACTTTGCGCTCGGCTTGCAGAAGGCTGGCATTGTTCAGTGCCGAAGCCGCGGTTTCCGCGATGGAGCTGAGCAGGAACAGGTCGTCTTCGTCGAAGGGAGCTCCGTTCAGCTTGTTGATGACCTCGAGCACGCCGACCTCGAAGCCCTTGGCGACCAAAGGCGCGACCATGGCCGAGAAGATGGCGCCGTCATGGCCCATATTGCGCCTCTGCAGGCGGGCATCGTTGGGATCGTCAATGATCAAGGGTTCGCCGGAGTCCGAAACCTCGGCAATGTAGCCTTCTCCAGTTTTTTCCGAAGCACCGACTTCGCGGGTGGAATCTTCGCCGGAGCGGTCCATCAGCAGAAGCTCTTGCTCATCTTTGACCAGCCAGAGGTTGACGGCCTGGGCCTCGAGCAGTTCGCGCACCTTGGCAGTGATGAGGGGATTGAGCTCATCCATTTCCAGGGTGGAGTTGAAGACTTTTTCAACGTCGTAGAGCTGGGTCAAGCGAGAGATGGATTCGAAATGCGAGTTGCGTTCCGCTTCGTAGTGAGTTGCGCTGGAAAAGGCAGGCGCAGCATACTCAACCAGTTCGACGAGTCCGGCGAGGTCGGCTTCGTTGATCACTTCGTCGAAGGTAGCTGCTTCGACGGCTCCAATCAGAGTGTCATTGGCGATCATCGGAACATAGGCCAGCGACAGGAGCGTGCGCCGGGCATGCAGGTGGGCATAGTCTTCGCGCACCAGGCTGGCACCCGAAAGGAGCAAAGGACGGTTCTGCTTGGCGAGAAGACCCAATGTGCCCGACTCGAAGTGGATGACATCGTCATCCAGGTGAATATCGCCGGCCACAGCCCGGGGCGACCAGCGTGTGGTCTCTTCGTGCCCTTCCAGCAGGTACACGACCGCCGCGGCGCCGGGCAATGTCTCCGTGATCTGGTGGGCGAGCAGGAAGGCGCGTGGCTGGACTTCGCGTTCCTGAAGCAGGGCACTCAGGAACCGGGCCTGCACATCGACAGAGGTCGACTTGGGCATTTCTGTTTCTGGCAGCCGCCTGTTGCCGGTCGCAAGACGACAAAGCTAGATGGGGGAAGGGTGTAAGGGTCTGCGCACTTGCAAATTCGCGGCGGCTCCCGTAAGTTGAGCGGGCAATCTAACAAATCGCCTTGCCGCTGTCAATGTTTCCGGGCGGCCAGGGCTAAGTTCATTGCTTGCGTTCTTTGCGGATTTTCTTTGCGGACTTAGGATCTTGAGCGGTCTAAGCAGGGTCAAACCCCTTACCGCAAAGGGCGCGAAGGAAAGCCGCAAAGGGCGCAAAGGAAAGCAGCTCAGAGGAAGAAGATGGAAATCAACGTACGCAGGCTTTCAGAGGTTCAGATCGTGCAGATTCGCGGCGCCTTACGACTGGGCGCTGGCGTTGACAGCTTTCGCCAGATGGTGGACGACGCCATAGCTGCCGGGGACACGCGCCTGGTCATCAACTTTGCGGAAGTGCCGATGATGGATTCCAGCGGCATTGGGGTCCTGGTCAAAGCCATGGCCTCGGCCAAGCAGCGGGGGGGTGGCGTGAAGCTGGTCACGCCTTCGAAATTCGTGTTGCAGACGCTGAAGCTGATTGGCGTGCTGAACCTGTTTGAGATTTTTCCCGACGAGAACGCGGCTGTGCAATCGTTCGGCTCACACTAGATTTGGTTAGTTGTGCGCGCGCTATCGCAGATGAAAATTGAGGACGTTCAGGATATTGAAAAGGTAGACCGCGCTTCCCAGAGAAAGCAGCGCCAGGGTGAAGAGCGCGACCGGTGAACCGAAGGAACTGCGGCGCGGAGCGGTTTGCTGGTCCAGGGCAGCCCGGTATTTCTCGATCCACTCCTGATCCTTGCTGACTTGACCAAACGAAGACTGGATCGACTCCTGGAGTCTTCGCTGATCCTCCCTATCGAGTCCAACGAAACGGAAAGGCTGCTGGCTCCAGGAAACCGGCTTGAGCATTTCGGCAGTGCCGAGCACCGGGCCGGTCGGGGTAACAAACATCAGCTTCACGCGGGTCGCGCGGACGGCTGGCTTCGGTAGCGAAAGCAGGCCGCCGGTCAGCGAGATAATTTCCAGTTGTCCCTGGGTGCGGTGGCCGTCTTCGAATCTCAGGACTGCGGGAGTTACGTCGGGCAAGCTGAGTCGCGTTGCCCGGCGATCAGGATTAGGTTGGGGGAGGGCGTTCACAAGTCGAGTATCCTCTTAGTGAGTGCCAAGTAGGGAGATTACGGAAGGACCTGCCGCGGTCTCATTACCCCAGCCTGGACGTCGGGGTCAGACCTCGGACGTCAAAATCCGCCTTGGTGGCGGCGAGGGCAAGATGCCCTCGCGACAGCCGGCGGGACGCCGGCGCTACAAGAATCAGCCGACGACCGATGTCCGCATTTTTCCGGCTTTGCGGGCGAGCAGCGTGAAGCCGGAGCAGGCTGCGCCCCTTTTCGACTCCGGCAACTTGTCGAGCTTTCGCTCGACCAGGGCGGACGAGGGCGTCCGCCCCTACCTGGGTTGTGGTGGCTGCGGCTGAGGGGTGCCTTCGCCGATAATATCCCCTGTGGAAATCTGTGGCAGCATGGCGCATGGCCGAAACACCGGAACTGATCGCCCGGCTCCAGGTAGGCTTGGCCGCTTCTGGCGAGTGCTCGGAGTGCCATGAAGTCTTCCTGGTCAAAGGCTCAAGCAGCCAGCCCGAGCCGCTGAGCGACCAGCTCAGACAAATATTCGAGGAGCACGTCCGCGGCGTTGCCCCATCGAAGAAAGCGAATGCCGGAAGCAGCAATTTGGATTGACAGGTGCACGCGACGCCGCTACCCTGTGGAATACAGATCAGGCTGAATTTCCATGGATCGTCTGGCAATCATCGCGGGCACGGCACAGGAGGTGCGATTGCTGGAACTCGCCCTTATTATGGCCATTCCTGGCCTGGTGCTTGCACCTCACAAAGAAGAGAGCGGCGGATGATTTAGGAATACCAAGATCAGCAAGAGGCCATCATCCACCGCATCGGATGATGGCCTTTTTAGTTTCTGCAACATTTGAAGGGACGGCCCATGGGGCCGGGGAGGACGAACTTGGCTCAAACAGAGCGTATTGACATTTTTGACACGACCTTGCGCGACGGAGAACAGTCTCCGGGTTGCAGTATGAATGTAGCCGAGAAGGTGCGCATGGCGCACCAGCTCGATCGCCTGGGCGCAGACATCATCGAGGCGGGATTTCCCATCGCGTCGGAGGGGGACTTTGAGGCGGTGCGTACGCTGGCACGCGAGCTGCGCCGTCCGGTGGTGGCAGCGCTGGCGCGAAGTTGTCCCGGCGACATCGAGCGCGCGGGGCGGGCCCTGGAAGGCGCGGCGCGGCCGCGGATCCACACCTTTCTTGCCACCTCCGATATTCACCTGCAGCACAAACTGAAGATTTCGCGGCGGCAATGCCTGGAACAGGCCCGCGACGGCATCAAGCTGGCCCGGTCTTTTTGCAAGGATGTGCAGTTCTCCGCCGAAGATGCCAGCCGCACCGACATCAACTTCCTGTGCGAGGTGATGGAGGCGGTGATCGAGGCCGGAGCCAGCACGCTCAACATTCCCGACACGGTTGGCTTCAGCGTTCCCCACGAATTCGCGGAATTGATCCAGACCCTGCGGCGCAGGGTGAAAGGGATTGGCGGTGTGACCATTTCGGTGCACTGCCACGATGATCTGGGACTCTCGGTGGCCAATTCACTGGCCGCGATCGGCGCCGGCGCCCGCCAGGTGGAGTGCACGGTAAATGGCATCGGCGAGCGGGCTGGCAACACGTCCCTGGAGGAACTGGTCATGGTGATGCGGGTGCGGGCGGAACATTATCCGTACGAGACCGCGATCGTGGCCGACCAGTTGTTTCCGTCGAGCCAGCTGTTGTCTGAAATCACCGGAGTCTATGTGCAGCCGCACAAGGCCATTGTGGGAAGGAATGCATTCGCGCACGAGGCTGGAATCCACCAGGATGGGATGATCAAGGACCCGTCCACGTACGAGATCATCACGCCACAATCGGTAGGCGCTCCGCGCAATTCCCTGGTATTGGGCAAGCACTCGGGCCGAAATGCCCTGAGAGTGCGTTACGAGAAGCTCGGCTTCACTTTCGAACGCGCCCAACTCGACGACGTATACCGCCGGTTCGTGGCCTTGGCCGACAAAATCAAGACCATCGAGGATGGCCACCTGCTCGAACTGGTCCGGGATGTGCCCAGCCGGACGGCAACTCTTCCGGATAGCGCAGGAAAGACGGCGTCTACGTGGATGGCGCCAGTCAGCAAGGAAGATGTTGCGGCCAGCCCATCCCGATACGGTCAGCGCCAAGGAAAAGGCGCACGCCGCCCACGCGCCCCACGGGGCCGAAGGGGAGCAGGAAGACTATCTTTGGGGAGTATGATACAAATATAGAAACCGACCGACCGGTCGGCTTGGGGAGCCGCTCCCCAAGGTTGCGGAACCGCCATCTGAGGGACTGGTTTCATGACAAAAACGGGAGCGCAAATTCTTGTGGGAATGCCTGGAGCGCGAGGGCGTCAAGCACGTCTTCGGCTATCCCGGCGGGGCCATTCTGCCGGCGTATGACGCGCTGAAGCACAGCAATATCCATCACATCCTGGTGCGCCACGAGCAAGGCGCCACCCACATGGCGGATGGCTACGCTCGCGCCAGCGGCGAGGTTGGGGTTGCCGTCGCCACCTCGGGACCGGGCGCGACCAATATGGTCACCGGCATCGCCACGGCCATGCTGGATTCATCTCCCATTGTTTGCATCACCGGGCAGGTTGGCAGCAAGCTGATCGGCTCGGACGCGTTTCAGGAAACCGACATTACCGGCATCACGCTGCCCATCACCAAGCACAATTACCTGGTCACTCACGCTGACCAACTGGCGAGGGTGCTGCGCGAGGCTTTCTACGTTGCCCGCTCCGGCCGCCCGGGACCCGTCCTGGTAGACATCACCAAGGATGCACAGCAGTCGTCCTGCGAATTCAATTGGGAAGCAGCCCGGCCACAGCTGCCGGGATATCGCCCTGATCTGTCTCCCGAGGAGCCGGAGTACGCGCAGGCTCTGGAGCTGATCCATAAAGCCAAGCGGCCGTTGATTCTGGCTGGGCACGGCATCATCGTTTCGGGCGCCATGGCGGAAGTTCTGACCCTGGCAGAGAAGGCCGGCATTCCCGTCGCCCTGACTCTGCTCGGCCTGGGAGCCTTCCCTGCGTCTCACCCCCTGAACCTGGGCATGATGGGCATGCACGGCGAAGCCTGGGTAAATCATGCCATTCAGGAAGCCGACCTGCTCCTGGCCCTGGGCATGCGCTTTGACGACCGGGTCACGGGCAATCTCAAGACCTACGCCAAGGATGCCAAGAAGATCCACATCGAAATCGATCCCGCGGAAATCAACAAGAACGTCAAGGTGGATGTCGCGCTGGTCGGCGACTTGCGCGAAGTGCTCAAGGAGTTGCTGCCGCGCGTCGAATCAGTCGATCACACGGACTGGCTGGATTCGATCGACAAGCTGAAAGGCGATTCGGCGGTGCGGGACGTGCAGAAGCTTCCCGACAACGGGCATCTCTACGCCGCGCACGTGATCAACGATCTGTGGCGCGAGACTCGCAGCAGCAATACCATTGTCGTGACCGACGTAGGCCAGCACCAGATGTGGGAAGCGCAGTACTACAAACACGAAAAGCCGCGGTCGTTAATTACATCCGGAGGGCTCGGAACCATGGGCTTTGCCCTGCCCGCGGCCATCGGGGCCAAAGTGGCGCGGCCGGAGTCCGAGGTCTGGGTCATCGTCGGCGACGGTGGCTTCCAGATGACCATGTCGGAACTGGCGACCATTCAGCAGGAGAAGCTGAAGATCAACATTGCCATTATTAACAACGGATTTCTGGGCATGGTACGGCAGTGGCAGGAGTTCTTCTATGATCGCAACTACGAGGCCACGCCGCTGCTGAATCCAAACTTTGTGAAGCTGGCGGAGGCTTACGGCATCCGCAGCATGGCGGTGACCGAGCGCTCGCAAGTGCTGCCGACGGTACGGGCGGCGCGCGAACACGACGGCGCCGTGCTGATCGACTTCAAGGTCGAACAGGAAGACACCGTCTACCCGATGGTCGCGGCCGGGGCGTCTTTGAATGACATGATCCGGCGGCCCAGTCCGATCGTTGAAACCGCGGCGGACGAGTAAAGGCAAACATGCTGAACATATTTGTGGTGTACGTCGAAAATAAGCCGGGCGTGCTGACCCGGGTGGCATCGCTGTTCCGCCGCCGCGCCTTCAACATCGATTCGCTGACCGTGGGGCGCACGGAAAAGCCGGAAGTGTCGCGCATGACCATCACGGTCGACACCAATCCCGACCAGGCCAAGCGCATCGAGGCCAATCTTTATAATCTGGTGAACGTGCTGCTGGTCGAGAACATCACGCACGAACCGGCGATTGCCCGCGATCTGGCCATGATCAAGGTGGCCGCGACCCACGAGGCCCGCTCGCACGTACTCGAACTGGCCAGCGTATTCCGGGCCCGCGTGGTGGATGTCGCGCCGGAATCGCTGACGATCGAAATCACCGGGGGCGAAGACAAGATCGACGGCCTGCTGGAAGTATTGCGTCCTTACGGCGTGGTGGAGATGGTTCGCACCGGTATTGTCGCCATGCGGCGTGGCACGGCCTCCGCAGGGGTCAACCCGGCCCAGACAAAGACGCCTGATGTCGCCGCCGATGAAGGCGTGTCGTATTCGGTCTGATCTCATTTGCTTCGGCTGCGGGGTTGCGCGCAACTGATCCTTCGGGAAGGGCACGGCTTTAGCCGTGCCGCAAGAAGGCAGATTTGGACGGGCTTCAGCCCCTGAGGTTCGCTTCGTCGGCTGACAGCGAACCTCAGGCGCTAAAGCGCGGGGGTCGTTCCGCAGGCAGGGCGGCACGAGTGAACTCGTGCCCTTCCCGCTGGGGTTGCTTCAAAAAGCTTGCTTCAGATAGGTTCCGTATAATTTCTAACTTCTCTGTTATCCATCGAAAGGAACACCAATGGCTAAGATGTATCACGAGAAAGACGCCGATGTGGCACTCATCCGGGCGAAGAAAGTCGCCATCATCGGCTACGGCTCCCAAGGTCACGCCCACGCCCTCAGCCTGAAGGACAGCGGCGTGGATGTGCGAGTCGGACTACCGGCCAGCAGCGAATCGCGCGCCAAAGCCAAAGCCAGCGGCTTGACGGTTGGCACACCTGCCGAGGTTTCAGCCTGGGCCGACGTCATCATGGTGCTGGTGCCGGATACAGTCGCTTCCGAGGTCTACAAGAAAGACATCGCGCCCAACCTGACCGCCGGAAAGACACTAATGTTCGCTCACGGATTCAACATCCGCTTTGGGACCATCACGCCTCCGGCGAACGTCGATGTTTCGATGATCGCCCCCAAAGCTCCGGGGCACCGGGTGCGTGAAGTGTTCGTGGAAGGCGGCGGCACACCTGCGCTTTTGGCCATCCATCAAGACGCCACGGGAAAAGCCAAGCAACTGGCGCTCTCCTACGGCAAGGCCATCGGGGCCACTCGCGCCGGGGTTATCGAAACCACATTCGCCGAGGAAACCGAAACCGACCTCTTCGGGGAACAGACCGTGTTATGCGGCGGCGTAAGCGCACTGCTCAAGGCAGGATTTGAAACCCTGGTCGCGGCCGGTTATCAGCCCGAGATCGCGTACTTTGAATGCCTGCACGAGTTGAAGCTGATCGTGGACCTGATCTATCGTGGCGGCCTCAACTACATGCGCTACTCGGTCAGCGACACGGCCGAATACGGCGACTACACCGCGGGACCGCGTATCGTCACCGAGCAGACCCGCGAGACCATGCGGCAGCTGCTGCGCGAAATCAAAGATGGAACCTTCGCGAAAAAATGGATCAAAGAGAACGAGACCGGCCGCGAATGGTTTGAGGGTGATTCGCGAGAAAGAACAGAAACAGCAGATCGAAAAAGTGGGGGAGGAGCTGCGCGCCATGATGACCTTCCTCGATCCGGTCACGATCAAGCAAACCAGCAAACGAGCCAAAGTGCCGGCGTAGTTCCGGTCTCAAGATGGCGGCGTACAAAGCGCCGCCATCCTATGCAACTGAGAACCGAGAACTCACGACTGACTACTAGGGTTTTCGATAGTCCCGGTTTACCGGCAGGACGCTGAGGCTACACTACCGCAGCTTCACCGACGTTACTTTTAGCGTATCGCCCTGCAGGTCTCCAGTTACATCCACGCGGAGATGATCTTTCTTATCCGATGCCTTCAGCTGGTCGGTGATGCTGCTATTCCCCTCAGCATCGAACTTCAGGAATCGATTGTCCTTGGTGACAATGCCAGAGCCACTCGCCTGGCACTTTAGCGCGCAATCGCGGGAATGCGCGTCAGGATCGGCGGCCGCCTTTTTGGAACAGTTCACATCCACCACGGGCACATTGTTGTAGGTTTCGACGGCAGCCAGGGCAGGCATTGCGCATAGCCCCAACAGCACACACAACGAAGCAAATTTCTTCACAGGTATCCTCCGATAATTTATTTTGGATCGTCCATTCATCTGAATCGTGCTTACTGGTTTACGGCCAACCTCGAAGTTGAAGCTGCCTTGGTTCCTTCTCTTGCAGTCACTTGCCCTTCACGCACAGCCGTGAGTTGCGACAAAGCAAATCCGCCCAATGCGATCTCCACATCGCGCATGGCCAGGTCGTAGAACATGCCCGTAGTGAGCAGGTTTAATGCGATCCCGAGCAGCCAGAACGTGACCAGATAGCTGCCGAATTTCGTCCAGCGGCTGAGCACGATCAGGCCGGCAGCAATCTCGATGACTCCCACAATGTGCATGAATGTGGGCGCACTGACCGGGATGACCTTGGTCGCCAAGGGGCTCAGATACATGCCCCAGTCCGTCAGCTTGTTGAAGTATTTGTCGATGCCGGTGATGATGGGCCCAACTCCCAGACCGATTCTCAGCGCCCACCAGCTGACGTTGAGGCGGTCATCAAAATTTGTCATTGTTGTCTCCTACCTAACAGAGCGGCGAGGCCGCAATTGGATACAGAAGTTGGTTGTCGTCTTGCGCAAGGGCTTTTTTAGAAAATCAGTTCTCAGTTGACGGTTCTCAGTTCCCAGTTAGCCTGTAGCAGGCGAGGTCGAAAGATCACTTGTAACCTTTTTCGTCTTCCCCGCTCTATCATGGATAGAGCCATGGCAACCATTGAAACTGTGGAAAGAGCGGGGTTCGAAGCCAGCACTGACGAGGAGATTGTCGATCGGGTCAAGGCCGGCGACACCGCCCTGTACGAGATCATCATGCGGCGGTATAACCAGCGGCTCTACCGGGTGGCGCGCGCGATCCTGCACGATGATGCCGAAGCCGAGGACGTAATGCAGGATGCCTACGTCCGGGCGTACCAGCATCTGGACCAGTTTGCCAGCCGGGCTGCCTTCTCCACCTGGTTGACGCGTATTGCGGTGCACGAAGCGCTCAGCCGTCTGCGCTCACGCCATCGCAACCAGCAACTGGAAGAAACGGGGCAGGATGGAGAACCCTATATGAATGTTGCCGAGACTTCGCCCGACCCGGAGCAGAACGCGTCCCGAGCGGAACTCAGCCAGCTTCTGGAAGAGGCCGTGCTTGGCTTGCCGGAGCAATACCGCGCGGTGATCATGTTGCGTGACATCGAAGGATTGAGTACGTCGGAAACCGCCGCAGCGCTCGAGTTGACTGAGGACAATGTGAAAGTCCGGCTGCATCGCGGGCGCGCCATGGCGCGCGGTTGGATTTTTGAGCGGGTCGGAGCCAAGGCAAGAGACGCATTCCCCTTTATGGGCGCACGCTGCGATCGAATGGTGCACAGCGTTCTCCTGCGCCTGGCAGAGTTGAGTGGCAATCCACCCCAGATCCAATGAAGCTATTGCCTGTGCCTGCGTAATTCTTTGAAAATAAAGCCAGTAGTCAGTTCCTGGTTGTCAGTTCTTAGTTAGCCTCCTTTGACAATCTGTCCTTGTCTGGACACAATCTAAGACGAAGAAATAGCGAAAACTATCCTCCTCCCTCCAGCCAGGGGCGATGTTCATCGAACTCCATTCCCGCTCGGCCTTTAGTTTTCTCGAAGGCGCCTCCCTGCCCGAGGACCTGATCGCCCGGTGCGCCCAGTTGGGCATGCCAGCCATGGCGTTGCTCGACCGCGACGGTGTCTACGGCGCGCCGCGTTTTTATATGGCGGCGAAAAAAGCTGGGATCAAGGCGCATCTGGGAGCGGAGATTACGTGCGACATTTCAGATTTCAGATTGAAGATTGCAGATATAAGACCGGGGAAATCTCGGAATCAATCTGCAATCTGCAATCTAAAATCTGCAATCCTTTCCGCCTTCCTCTTCTCGTCTCTTGCCGCGCCGGATATCAGAATCTCTGCCATCTGATCACGAAGATGAAGTTGCGCTCGAAGAAAGGCGAGGGTGCCGTCTGTAAAGAGGAGCTGCAAGAGCACTCGGTGGGGCTGATCTGCCTCACCGGCGGCGAAGACGGTCCGCTGGCGAGCGCGCTGGCGCGAGGCGGAATGGAAGAAGCGCGGCGCTCGGTCGAATGCCTGACTCGCATCTTTGGTCACGAAAATGTTTATGTGGAGCTGCAGCGCCATTTTCATCGCCAGCAGGAGGCACGCAACCGCGCCAGCATCGAAATCGCCCGTTCATTGCGACTCCCGCTGCTGGCCACCAATGGTGTCTGCTATGCCACGCCGCAGGAGCGTGAACTTTGCGACGTCTTCACCGCGATTCGCAACCATTGCACGCTGTCGACTGCTGGACGCCTGCTGGCGCGCAATTCCGAGCGTCACGTGAAATCGCCACGAGAGATGCAGGAGCTCTTCGCCGACCTGCCCGAGGCATTAGCGAATACGGTGGAACTTTCGTCACGGCTGGAGTTCACACTCGAAGCGCTGGGATATGAATTTCCCAGATATCCCGTGCCCGAAGGTGAAACCATGATTTCCTTCCTGCGCGAGCGCACCCGAGAGGGTTTCCAGGGGCGCTATGGACGATCGGAGGCCGGCCTCAAAAGCCGTGCCCGGAGCCAGATTGAGCGTGAACTGGCACTGATCGAAAAACTTAAACTGCCAGGCTATTTTCTGATTGTCTGGGACCTGGTCCGTTTCTGCCGCGAGCAGAACATTCTGGTGCAGGGACGTGGTTCCGCGGCCAACAGCGCCGTCTGTTATTCACTGGGGATCACGGCGGTCGATCCCATCGGCATGGAGCTGCTGTTCGAGCGCTTTCTCTCCGAGGAACGCGGGGAATGGCCCGACATTGATCTCGATCTCCCCAGCGGTGACCAGCGCGAGCGCGTCATTCAATATTTGTACCAGCGCTACGGCGAACGCGGGGCCGCCATGACCGCCAACGTCATTACCTATCGCAGCCGCATGGCAGGGCGTGAAATGGGCAAGGCCCTGGGCTTCGATCCCGAAACTCTGGACAAAGTTTCCACCGCCGTTTCCACTTGGGAATATCGCGATGCGCATGACGCACTCGACCACCGCTTCCACGACGCCGGACTGGATTTAAACCATCCTCGCCTGCGCAAATATTTTGAGTTGTGCGAAGCGGTACAGGATTTGCCGCGCCATCTGGGCCAGCATTCCGGCGGCATGGTCATCTGCCAGGGACAACTCGATTCCGTGGTCCCGCTCGAACCCGCGTCCATGCCGGGGCGCGTGGTGGTGCAGTGGGACAAGGAAGATTGCGCCGACCTCGGCATCATCAAGGTGGATTTGCTTGGCCTGGGCATGATGGCGGTGCTGGAAGATTCCATCACGCTCATCCGCGATCATTATGGAGAAGAAGTTGATCTGGCCCACCTGCCGGCGGACGATCCCGAGGTATATTCCACGCTGCAAAAGGCCGACACCATTGGAATGTTTCAGGTGGAAAGCCGGGCCCAGATGTCGTGCCTGCCACGCCTGCGGCCCAAGCGTTTCTACGACATCGTGGTGCAGGTGGCCATCATTCGCCCCGGGCCGATCGTGGGGCAGATGGTAAATCCCTTTCTGCAGCGCCGCATGGGACGCGAGCAAGTTACATATCCGCATCCCTCGCTTGAGCCGGTGTTGAAGCGCACTTTGGGGGTCCCGCTTTTCCAGGAACAGTTACTGCGCATGGCCATGGTGGTCGCCGGATTCAGCGGCGGCGAGGCGGAAGATTTGCGCCGGGCCATGGGTTTCAAGCGTTCGGAAAAGCGCATGAAAGAAATCGAGGCCAAACTTCGCGCCGGCATGGAGCGCAACGGCATTGCACGCGGGGCGCAGGAGCAGATCGTGCTTTCGATTACTTCTTTCGCGCTGTACGGATTCCCCGAGTCCCACGCCGCCAGCTTCGCCTTGATCGCGTACGCCAGCGCCTATTTGAAGTGTCATTACCTGGCCGCTTTTACCGCGGCCCTGCTCAATAACCAGCCCATGGGCTTTTACCGTCCGGCTACGATTGTGAAAGATGCGCAGCGACACGGGCTGAAGATATTTCCGATTGATGTGATGAAGTCGGAGTGGAACTGCACAGTCGTCAGTCGTCAGTCGTCAGTCGTCAGTGCGGTCGTTGGTCGTTGGTCGTTGGCCGTTGGCCAAGAGTACAGCCAGGAAGATGACGAAGATTCCGCGGGCTCGGCGAGCTCAGTCGCGGAGCGGCGAAAGAATACAGCCCAGGGCGTGAGCCCTGGGTCAGACACGAAAAACGACAGAGCCCCAGAAGGGCGAAAGAAACTGGCCTCAACAGAGGGTGGGCGGGACGCCCACCCGACAGCCGGCGAGACGCCGGCGCTACGCCTTGGCCTTCGTTATGTACGCGGGTTACGGGAAGAGGCTGCCCAGGCACTGGTTCGCCAGCGCAATCTGGCCCCGTTCGCTTCTATTCACGATCTGGTTCAGCGTGTTCCTGAATTGCGCAAGGATGAATTGAATACGCTGGCGGAGATTGGAGCGCTAAATTCCATCGGTTCTTCACCACAGAGGCACGGAGACACAGAGAACGACCAAAATGATTTCTCCGTGCCTCCGTGCCTCCGTGGTGGAATCTTCCATCGCCGCGACGCCCTGTGGCAGATCGAGCGCTCGGTCCGCCGTTCGGGACCGCTGCTCGACGAACTTCACGAGGCTGATGGCAAGTCTCCATTGCGCCCCATGGATCCGGAAGAGCGGCTAGTGGCCGATTTCCGGGGCACGGGCATGACCGTGGGCCCGCACCCCATGGCTTATCATCGCGAGCGCATGGACGCGATCGGCGTTCACAAAGCCAGCGATCTTGCCGGCATTCCGAACGGACGTTATTTGCGTATTGGAGGATGTGTGATCGCCCGCCAGCGTCCCGGTACCGCCAAGGGGTTTGTTTTTCTTAGCCTGGAAGATGAGACCGGAGTCGCCAATGCCATCATCATGCCAGACCTGTTTCAGAAAAATCGCCTGCTGGTGACTTCCGAGCAGTTTCTGATGGTGGAAGGAATCCTGCAAAATCAGGACAACGTGATTTCGGTGAAGGCGCAGCGGGTTATGCCATTATCGATTACCCGGGCGGCGACCAGCTCGCACGATTTCTATTGATCCCGCGTAAAAGATTTTTTCTGTTTAACCTCTCCCTCATCCACAGCCATCCGGTTTATGATTAAGTTGTTCATCCGCCACAATCCCAAACAGGACTCGTGTTGATGACGTCCAACGTGTATGTGGCTCATTCATCCATTCGGTTCATTGCTGAACCTTGGTATATGTAAGGAGTATCCGATCATGGCTCGCGCAAAAACCCCTGGCAATGGCAACACCCGCATGAAGCAGGTTGCAACCATGCCTGCCGTCAATCCGACTGAACCCAAGAAGAGCTCGCCGTCTACGGACCTGGAAGTGGAAATCCGCCGTCGCGCGTATGAACTTTATGAGCAACGCGGATACACTCCGGGCCACGAAAATGAGGATTGGCTGGTGGCCGAGCAGGAAGTGCTGGCTCGTCATCAGCAGCAACAGAGCGCCTAGGACTTAAGGAAGCACCACCAACCTCTTGGGGACGGCTTACCCGGTGGCTGCCCCCGCGTGGTTTTCTGTCCTGATTACTGTCCTACCGAGTGGGCCTTGCCGCTTTCGCGGGTTGCCCGAACCCGTGGTTTCTGAAAAAATACGGGGTCGGGTCTTCCCATGTCACAAATTGGCAGTTTTGCGCTCTTGCTCGCGTTAGCACTGAGTGCCTACTCATTCCTGGCGGGAGTGCTGGCATTGGCTCGTCCTGGCCCAGGGTCGGAACGCCTGGGCGAAACAGCGCGCCGTGCGGGCATTGCCACCTTTGCCGTGGTTTTTCTCGCGGCCCTGGTCCTGGTCATTTCCGCCTTTCAGGATGACTTCTCCATCGCTTACATCTTTCACCACAGCAATCGCGATCTTCCCGCGCCTTACAAGTTCGCCACGCTATGGTCGGGGCAGGAGGGTTCGCTGCTTTTCTGGTCGCTGTTGCTGGCGGCCTACGGGCTGGTCCTGCGGCTGCGCCACAAGACAGACACACGCCTTTTCGCGTATGCCTCCGCGATTATTGCGGCGGTGCAGATTTTCTTTCTGTTGCTGCTGAATTTCGCCGCCCATCCTTTTGCCCTTATGCAGGGCGAGTTGCCGGCCGATGGCGCGGGCCTGAATCCGCTGCTGCAATATCCCGAGATGGTGATTCATCCGCCCATGCTGTATCTGGGATATGTGGGTTTCACCGTGCCCTTCGCTTTTGCGCTGGGCGCGCTGATCATGCGCTATCCCGGAGAAAAGTGGATTCGCATCACCCGCCGCTGGACCATGGTGACCTGGGGCTTTCTGACCTGCGGAGTGTTTCTGGGAGCGCATTGGGCGTATTCGGTTCTGGGTTGGGGCGGATATTGGGGATGGGACCCGGTGGAGAACGCCTCGCTCATGCCCTGGCTGACCGGCACCGCGTTTCTGCATTCGGTGATGATGCAGGAAAAGCGCGGCATGTTGAAGATGTGGAACATGTGGCTGATCTTCGCCACCTTCTGGCTGGCGATTTTGGGAACGTATCTGACCCGCAGTGGAATGATCAGCTCGGTGCACGCGTTCGCCCAGTCTTCGATTGGCGGCTGGTTCAAGTGGTTTCTGGTGATTACTCTCGCCACGTTTGCATTTTTCTTTTTCAAGAACAAGTCCCACTTGCGCAGCGAGCACAAACTGGAGTCGCTGATTTCGCGCGAGTCCAGTTTCCTGTTCAATAACCTGCTGTTGTTGCTGGCTTGCTTCACCGTACTTGTGGGGCACGTGGTTCCCGCTGATCTCGGAATACGTGCAGGGCAACAAAGTGACCGTCGGGCCGCCGTTCTATAACAAGGTGGCAATTCCGGTCGCTCTGCTGCTGCTGCTGTTGACGGCGGTGGGTCCGCTGCTGGCGTGGCGCAAGACTTCCCTGGAGAGCCTGAAGCGCAACTTCATGTGGCCCGCGCTGGGCGCGCTTGCGGTCGGGATTCTGATGGTCGCGTTCGGAGTCCGCCCGTGGAATGACATTTCTTATTTCTACTCGCTGATGGCCGCCATGCTCGCGGCGCTGGTGGCGCTGACCGTGACTTCGGAATTTATTCGCGGCGGCCGCGTGATCTCCCGTCACACCGGGCAAAACCTGCTGGCTTCGATGGTGCACCTGTTCCATCGCAACACCCGCCGCTACGGCGGCTACATCGTTCACTTCGGCGTGGCGGTGGTGATCATCGGAATTCTCGGCACTCCTTTTAATCAGGACAAAGAAAAGGAGATGGGCTTTGGCGACAAGATGACCATCGGGCCTTACACCCTGGTCTGCGAGTCCTACACCCAGGACGACAATCCGAATTACAGCAACGAGTGGGCCATCATCAGTGTCTTCAAGGGCGACCGCAAGATCGACACCATGTATCCCGAGCGGCGGTTTTACAAGGCCAGCCAGCAACCCCAGACCCTGCCGCGAATTCGATCGAGCTATAAGGAAGATCTTTACCTGACGTATGAAGGGCTCAATGAGCAGACCGGGCGCCCCATCCTCAAGGCGCACCTGAATCCGCTGGTCATGTGGATCTGGGTGGGAGTGTGGATCATGATTGGCGGGACCTTGCTGGGCCTGATTCCGAATGCGGCGCCGGCCCGGGTGACCGCTCCGGCGCGGATTCAGCCGGCTCCGGCGGCCGGAGACTGATTGCGGCAATTTCAGATTGAAGATTGCAGATTTGAGAATTGCAATCGCGGCCGGCAAGGTCGAGATGCAGTCAATGATGGAATCGACAATCTGAAATCTGAAGTTATGAGGTCGTTGCCCAATTCCGTGTCGCGCATTTTTCAGGCGGCGCTGCTCTCTCTGGCCGTGTTCGCCTTTCTCGGCGCCGGCGATGAGGGAGCGCGCTTCAACAGCCTGGGCCACCGGTTGATGTGCGTCTGCGGATGCAGCCAGATTCTGCTGGAATGCAACCACGTGGGCTGCACTTATTCTGACCGCATGCGCGGCGAACTTATGGCGAGCCTCGATCGCGGCGAAAACGATGATCTGGCTCTCCAGGATTTTGTGCAGAAATACGGTCCCACGGTGCTGGCCGCACCGACCGCGACCGGCTTCAACCGGGTGGCATGGGTGATGCCGTTTCTGGCGCTGGTCCTGGGCTTGCTGACCACTATATTCATTGTGCTGGCCTGGAGGAAGCGACCCGCGCTGGCTGCTCCCGGAGGCGTTCTGCCGGTAAGCGGCGGCGAGCTGGAACGCTTTCGTACGCAGGCAAGGAAGGACACCGAATTATGACCGTTGCAACTCTGACCTGCGCCATGGTGACGCTCTGCGTGCTCTTCTACGTTTTTTATCTTCCCGGAAGACTTCACATGGGTCCCGAGAAGACCCGGCTTGCCTATTTGCAGGAGCGCAAGGAAGCGGTCTATGAGAACCTGCGCGATCTGAACTTCGAACATCAGGCAGGTAAACTTCCCGACGCGGATTTTCAATCGCTGAAGGCTTCGCTCGAGGAAGAAGCGGCGGGGATTCTGGCGGAGATGGCGGGGCTGGAACAAGCTGCCACCGCGGCCCTCCACGGCAGAAAAGGGGCAAGAATTTGAAGGTCTCTCTAAGAATGATTGTGGCCGTTCTGGGCGTGGGGCTTGCGATTTCGGCATCGGCGCAAACCTTGACCGGCACGCTGAAAAACGGAACCACGGGAAAGCCGGCCGCCGGCGATGACGTCATACTGATCAAACTCGGCCAGGGGATGGAAGAAGCCGCGCGCACCAAAGCCGACGCCAGCGGACACTTCAGCTTCAAGGTCTGCCGGACGCGGGCCCGCACCTGATTCGCGCGGTCCATCAGGGCGTGACCTACCACAGCATGGCGCCTCCGGGGACGAACTCCGTCGAAGTGCAAGTCTTCGACGTGGCGAAAAAGCTCAACGACATCAGCGTGACCGCCGACGTGATGCGATTTCAGGCGGACGGAAGCCAGTTGCAAGGCACGCGCCTGTTCGCGGTGAACAATGCTTCCAGCCCGCCGCGCACCCAGATGAACGATCAGAACTTCGAGTTTTACCTGCCCGAGGGAGCACGGGTCGTGGATTCGTCGGCTGAAACTGCGGGAGGGCAGCCGCTGAAGACGGATCCGGTGCCGCAGAAAGAAAAGAACCGTTACGCCTTCAATTTCCCCCTGCGCCCCGGCCAAACCCTGTTTCAGGTCGGATTCGAACTGCCTTATAGCGGCGAATTGAGCATTGATCCCAAAGCTCAGTACCCGGCTCAACACTTTGTTGTGATGCTGCCCAAGACTATGCAGTTTTCGGCGAGTCAAGGCGGTTTCGAGGCGCGTGCAAATCCGCGCGAACCCGGCACCACGGTGCAGGTGGCGTCGAACACCCAACTTGGACAGCCGCTTAGCTTCAAGATTTCAGGCACTGGAACTTTAACGGAAGCCCGCGATGAAAACGCTGCCTCCGGCGATAACGGCGGCGCCACCGCAGGGCGCGATTCCCGCCCCGGAGGCGGATTAGGTCCGCCGATCGATGCTCCCGATCCGCTGGAGAAATATCGCTGGTACATCCTCGGAGCGTTTGCGGTGATGCTGATTGGAGGCGGCGTCTACATCACCAAGCGCTCGAGATCTGTGGATTTCGCCTCGGCGGAGAGATCGCTTGCGACCATTCCCGGCTTCGCTGCATCAGATGTGAATGTGCCGGAGCGTGCGGCCGTGCGGCCGGTTTCGGACCGGTCCGGATTGTTGCTCGAAGCGCTTAAGGAAGAGTTATTCCAGCTGGAAGTGGAGCACAAGCAAGGCAGCATTTCTCAGCCGGAGTACGAGCGTGCCCGAGCCGCACTGGACCAGACCCTGGAGCGTGCCCTCAAGCGCGGAGCCACCCCGCCTAAAAATCTTGCGGCCCGGGATTAGACCCCAGGGGCAGTTGACGCATCTCAATTTAAGCGCATATCATTTGCGCTTGACTTATAGCTGGTGACGCACTCAAGGACGCGGCCTACGGGCCGCGAAGCTATTATCCATGGACAAAAAGAAGCTGGATTACTTCAAAAAGAGATTGGAAACGCGGCAGGTTGAGCTGCGCCGCATGGTCACGCGCACCGAACAGGACGGCCGAACCGTGGACGAAGACTCGGCCCAGGACATCGCAGACCGCGCCGCGAGTTCCTATACCAAGGAATTCCTGTTTCACCAGAGCAATAACGACCGCCAGCTGCTGCAGATGGTGGACGGAGCTCTCGAACGCCTGCGCGAAGGCGAGTTTGGCGAGTGCATCTCCTGCGGCAAGGAGATCAATGCCAAACGCCTGGAGGCTGTGCCCTGGACCCGGCATTGCATCGAGTGCCAGGAAAAACTGGAACAGGGAATCTTGGAAGAAACTTCGCACTAGCCAGAGGATCCAGACTCCCCATTCTTAAGGCTGCCGTGTTGGCCAAAGGCCGCATCAGGGTCACCGGTTCGCCCTCGTCGATCGAATCGTACTGCTCAGACCTTCATTCCCCACGGCCCGTAAAAACGCGTTGTGGTTTTACGGCAACACCGGGCCGTGTGCATAATCGAATGCAATGCAGTTTTCTGATCTTGCACTCTCGAAACGGTTGGAGCGCGCCGAAGGGCATGCGTGTGTTCAGTACGCGAAGGCGCGGCGTCGTCTTTTCCCCGATAGCGGTGCCGAATGGGTTGAGTGCGCTGGTGCATACGCAGTCTTCGATGGCGTCGAGTCTCCCGTCACTCAGACTTTTGGGCTCGGCATCTTCGAGGAGTTGAGCCCGGTCTCGCTGGATGTAATTGAGCGATTCTTTCTCGACCGCGGAGCGCCGGTCCTCCACGAAGTGAGCCCATACGCGGGCGTGGATGCGATGGGACTGCTCTGTGCACGCAACTACAGGCCGATCGAGATAAGCAACGTTCTTTGCCGGCCAGTGGAGCGGCCCACCGCGGAGCAGAGCGCGGTCACTGTGCGGGTCATCGCGCCGGAGCAGACGCAAGTGTGGAGCGACATAAGCGCGCGGGGGTGGGCGCACGAACATCCCGAACTTCGCGATTTTCTTCTGAATCTTGGGACCATATCTGCAGCCCGCGAGGACAGTGTGTGCTTCCTTGCCGAACATGACGGGCAACCGGGTGCCGCTGGCGTGCTGAGTATTCATGAGGGCATTGCATTGTTCGGCGGCTCGTCCACGGTTCCCGAGCTGCGGCGCCGCGGGCTGCAGGCAGCGCTGCTGGACGCGCGCATGCGCCATGCCTTCGATCATGGGTGCGACCTGGCGATGATGGTCGCCCAGCCAGGCAGCGATTCCCAGCGCAATGCAGAGCGCAAGGGATTCCGGGTCGCTTACACCCGCATAAAATGGAGATTGGTCTCACGGTCCGCCTAAGGCAGGCCGCGTTTTTCCTCATCGTGTTAGACTCAAGGACGGTTCATCCACAGCGTTAATCCCAATCGCAAGGAAGGTTCGTGCGCGCAGAGACTCGTCATCGACTTAAAGAAGATAGATTCAGCCGGGCCACCATAGGCGCCGCCGAAGCTACCGTGCATTGGTCCGAGGAGCACAAGGCAAAGCTCACCGTGGGAGCCGTGGTTCTGGCAGTGGTGCTGGCAGCCGGCTTTGGCGGCTGGTACTACCTGAACCAGCAGGACCAGAAAGCCAGCATCCAGTTGAACCAGGCCGTGCGTACGCTGGACACCCAGCTGAGACCCGCGGGCGCTCCCGCCGAGCCCGACTTTCCCAGTTTCGCCTCAAGCAAGGAACGCACCACCGAAGCCCGCAAGAAATTTCAGGCGATCGTTGATCAATATCCCCACGCCAAGACGGCAGAATTCGCCCGCTACTTCCTGGGCCTGACTTCTTCCCAGATGGGAGACAATGCCGCAGCCGAGCGCGATTTGAAGACGGTAGCGTCGACCCACAACGAGGATCTGGCGGCGCTGGCCAATCTGGCCCTGGCTGCGGTGTACCGCGACACCAACCGCACCAAAGACGCGATTGACCTCTACAACCAGTTGATTGCGAAACCCACCCGGAGCGTAGGCAAGACCACGGCGCAGATGCAGCTGGCGGAAATGTACTCCTCCACCCAGCAACCGGCGGAAGCCAAACGCGTCTACGAACAGATCCAGAAGGAAAATCCCTCGACCGAAGTGGCGCAATTCGCGACCCAGAAGTTACAGGAGTTGAAGTAACGGACGTCGGGCGTTGGACTTCGGACCTCAGCTAAAAGAGCTCACTCTTTTGCTCTGGTAAACAGCTTTTTCCATTCCTCGGGCGGAGTGGGACGGGTCAAGGCCGGCTTGAGGTTGGCCGCGACGTGTTCTTTTCTTCCCATCCCAATTAACGAAGTGGTAAGGCCGGGCGCCGAGCGCGAGAACTGAATGGCGTTGTCGGCGTCGCTCTTCATCCCCAGAACACTGCTCACGAAATCGGGCAAGCCTTGGGTGAGCCTGGACTGATAGAGGGCGGCGCTGCCCATCACAGCGATGCCGAGCCGGGCGGCCGCCGACAGCAATGACATCTTCTCTTTTCCGATGCGCTGGTTGACCAGCCCATAGGCCTCCGGCATCGCCAGATTGAAGGGCAGCTGGATAAACCGGAAGTGATGGTGCTCTCCGGCCACTTCATGCGCGATTTTCTCCAGATCGAATAGATCCATGTAGTCGCGCGAGCTCTCGGCGACGCGAAATGCGCTCCATGTTGCCACTCCGTAATATCCGAGTTTGCCTGCCTTCACCAGCCTTTCGAGAAGAGCGAATGCATCTTTCAGGCGCTGACGGAAAACTTCGCGGGAGACGTCCGCCAGCTGCGATTCCGGGTTATGGATGTAGAACAGGTCGATGGTATCGAGGCCGAGGTTGCGGCGCGAGCGTTCAATCTGATTCTCCAGATACGCCGGTGACATGCAGTGCATTCCGCCGGCCAACTCCTTAGGCTCGAGCACTCCGGTCTCGACATATTCCTGATGAAAATAGGCGCGAGGATCGGGCGGAGGATTGCCATCGAAGGAAAGATAGCCAGCCTTGGTGCAGACCAGAACTTCATCGCGACGCAGTTCTCCGGATTCGACCAGATGCTTCAGCACCGCTCCGATATTGCGTTCCGAACGCTGATGGCGGTAGTTGATCGCAGTGTCGAGCAGGTTAATGCCGGAGTTGAGGGCGGACTCGATCGCGGCGATGTAGGACTGATCGGCTGCATCGGTAGGATCGCCGAGGTAGGTGCCTAGCCCGATGGACGACAGCCAAAGCTGGCTTGCCTCGGGCACATGTTCGGCCTGGCGAAAGTGTCCAGCATCGCGCAGATTAGGAAAGCGGTCACGATAGCGGGCGGTGCCGGCGGCGGTGGCGTGTCCGTGAAGCATGGAGAATAGTTTAGCAGCGAGGATCGCTGGGTTATTCGGCGAGTTTCATATGGTCATGTTATAATGACCATGGTCATCTGGAGTAGCAATGAAAAAGATCGCGGCGGCTAAATTCAAGGCGCAGTGCCTCAAAGTCATGGAACAGGTGCGCATCACTCGCGAGCCCGTGCTGATCACGAAACGAGGGCAGCCCCTGGCTAAACTGGTCCCGGCCGAGAAAGCTTCCGATGATTTTATCGGGAGGCTGGAAGGGGTCTTCACAATCGTGGGAGATATCGAGTCGCCGGTTACGCCCCTCGAAGACTGGGACGCTCTGCGTTGATCGTTCTGGATACACACGTGCTGCTTTGGGCGGTCATGGATTCTAAAAAGCTGTCTCGCGCGGCCGATGCAGCGATTCGAAGATCGCGCCAGGTGGATGGCATTGCCATTTCCGCCATCTCGCTCTGGGAACTGGCTTCCCTAGTGGCTCGAGGACGAATACAGAGTTACGGAACAGTCGAGAGCTCAGTGAACCAACTCATTGAGGGAGTCACGATCAAACCGATCACACCAGAAATTGCGACTCTGGCTGCGCTGTTTCCGGATGACTATCCGCACGATCCTGCCGATCGCCTTATCGGCGCCACCGCGCGGGCGGAGGGCCTGGCCCTGGTTACCCGCGAGGAAGCCATTCGCCGGTCTCCGCTCGTTAAAACCATCTGGTAGACCGGGGGAGGATTCTTGGCCCCCCGAGCACGAGCGCGACGCTCGCGCCTGCATCCTCTTAGCTTCCTTGACACCCCTTCTTAGGCCCTTTATTCTTGAACTTACTTCCTGGAGAACTTGCTCTTCAGAGCGTGCTTCCGCGGACCTTCGCGGTAGGATTCAGCAGCGCGGGGGGGGCCTGATGTTCATCGAAATCCAAGAGCTTGAGCTGCATCCCATTGATTTCGAAGAGGAAATTCGCCCCGGTGTGCTCGACCTGGGGGACGACTTGCGGCAGGTCGCAGAGCTCCACACCGCAGGGCGGGCTCAGTTGGTCGAGGAGCAGCACGGCAAGCATAAGATAGTAAAAGACATACGACTCAACGGGCACCTGGAGACGCGGGTGGAGTTGGCTTGCGCACGCTGTCTTGAACCGGTGATCCAGGATGTGGCGCACAAGTTCGATCTGCTGTATCGCCCGCAGGGGGCCGACGCAGGACGAGCGGAACTTTCCGTCACCGCCGCCGAGGCCGAGGTCAGCTATTATCAGGGCGAGGGATTGCAGCTGGAAGATGTTTTGCAGGAGCAGGTCCTGCTGGCTTTACCCTTGAAAGCGATTTGCCGCGATGACTGCAAGGGACTTTGTCCGCACTGTGGCAAGAACCTGAATGCGGAAGCTTGCGCCTGTGCCGAACCGCTGGAGGATCCGCGCTGGTCGGCGTTAAAGGATATTCGCGGCAAGCTGGACCACTGATTCAGATTCAAGCACGACGACATTAAGTTTGAATGCGATTTCAGATCGAAGGACGAGGAATCTAATGCCCAATCCAAAACGGCGACACTCCAAACGGCGCACCAGCATCCGGCGCGCTCACGACGCGCTGAAAAGCCACTCACTGTCGGAATGCCCCAACTGCCACGAGCGCAAGATGCCGCACCGCGCCTGCCCCAAGTGCGGACACTACAAGGGCCGCGAAGTTCTGGACGTCAAAGAAGCCAGCTAGCCGAACTCTCCCATGGCAAGCGTCATAGCGTTGGACGCGATGGGCTCGGACCGGGCTCCGAAGCCTGAGATCGAAGGTGCGATTCAGGCGGCCCGGCATCACGGGGTTCGCGTTCTACTCGTCGGAAATGAAGATGAGCTGAGAGCCGAACTAGCGGCTCATCCGGCGGCCGCGGGCCTCCCGATTGAAGTCGTCCACGCCAGTGAAGTCATCACCATGGACGATAAGGCGGTGCAAGCCGTCCGCTCCAAACGCGATTCTTCCATACATGTAGGGGTGAGGCTGGTGCACTCCGGGCGCGCCGCCGGCTTTGTGACCGCGGGCAACACCGGGGCGGCCATGGCCACGGCAAAAATGGTGTTTGGAGGAATCCCGGGCGTGGACCGTCCGGCGCTGGCTGCGGTCTTTCCCACAGCTGTGAGCACAGTTGCCATCTTGCTCGATGTCGGCGCCAACGTCGATTGCAAACCTGAAAATCTGGAACAATTCGCGGTGATGGGAGAGATTTACTTTCGCAGCATGTTCGGTACCCGGCGTCCACGCGTGGGTTTGCTTTCGATCGGTGAGGAAGAGAGTAAGGGCAACGAGCTGACGCGCGAAGCCTTCCAGTTGCTGAAGCAGCTGCCGCTGAATTTTATTGGCAACGTAGAAGGGCGCGACATTTACAGCGGTAAGGTGGATGTGATCGTCGCGGACGGCTTCGTTGGCAACGTGGCGCTGAAGACCTCGGAAGGTGTGGCCAACCTGGTGCGCGCCACGCTGAAGGAAACGTTGAAGGCCACCATTACGCGCCAAGTAGGATATCTACTGTCGCGCAGCGCCTTTGCCGATTTCAAAAAGCGCCTCGACCACACCGAATATGGTGGCGCGCCTTTGTTGGGCGTGCGCGGTGTGTGCTTTATCACTCACGGATCATCGAATATGAACGCCATCAAGAATGCGCTGCGCGTGGCGGCCGAATTCGCCGAACGCAATATCAATGACAAAATCGCGAAAGAAGTGGCGGGGCTAAAGCCTGCCGTGCCGGTGAGCACCTAGAATCACGCTCGCACCACTTCGAGAACTTGCCGAGCTTCGCTCGGCTGGGCGGGTGAGGGCACCCGCCCCTACGTAATACAACGCAAAACAATATGACCACACTGCAATCTGTTGCCTTTCTGTTCCCCGGCCAAGGCTCTCAGGCGGTTGGCATGGGCAAGGAGCTGGCGGATAAATATCCCGTCGCTCGAGAGACTTTCGACGAAGCCGACGAAGCACTCGGCTACCCGCTTTCCCAACTGTGCTTTGAAGGACCGGAAGAAAAACTCAAACTGACGGAAATCACGCAACCCGCGATCCTGACCGCATCCGTCGCGGCCTGGCGAGTCTTACGGGAGAAGGATGTGAATCCCAGTTTTGTGGCTGGACACAGCCTGGGCGAATACTCTGCTCACGTGGCCGCCGGCACAGTGAGTTTCGCGGACGCCGTGCGCACGGTGCGCAATCGCGGAAAGTACATGCAGGAGGCGGTTCCGGTCGGCGCCGGGGCGATGGCCGCGATTCTGGGGATGGCCGCGGAGGAGGTCACGGCGGTGTGCGCGGATGCCGCTCAGGGCGAAGTTTGCGAGCCCGCCAACATCAATTCGGCGGAGCAGATCGTCATCTCCGGCCACGCTGCGGCGGTCGAACGTGCCGCTAAGCTGGCCAATGAACGTGGCGCCAAACGCGCCATCATGCTGTTGGTCAGCGCACCCTTCCATTGTTCACTGATGAAGCCGGCGCAGGACAGGCTGGCGGCGGATTTGCAGTCTCTGCGATTTCAAGTGCCTGGCACTCCAGTTGTGTGCAACGTCGATGCAGCCTTGGTCGATGACGCCGATCGCGCCCGCGATGCCCTGGTCCGGCAGGTCACGGGCGCGGTGCGGTGGGACGCCTCCATGCGCCTGCTGATTGCGAAGGGCGTACAGACCTTCGTCGAAGTCGGTCCGGGGAAAGTATTGTGCGGGCTAATGCGCCAGATTGATCGCTCGAAGGCGTGCTCCAATGTGGGCGATGAGGCTTCCCTGCAGAAAACTTTGGAGCAGCGCACGGCGCAATGAAATTCAGCTGGAGACTATTTTAGGTGGAGATCAGTGAAACAGGAGTTCGCAGGGCGGCGGGCTCAAAGTCTTGTCGGATTTTTCCACCCATAGTTGAGCGTGTTCGGCACGATCGTTGACGATTACATCCACCACCACGCCGCTGGCGCCACTGGAGCAGGTGCTCGCGCCATTCACTTTGTAGCTCCGGATGGTTCCCCACTGTCCGCCGGTGCCCCAATCCTGGATGAACTGATTCAACGGGTACTTCGAATATTTGCCGGGATGCTGCTTCCACTGCGGATCGGCATAGTAGATCCCATAAGCCGTTTCGTAGTCCTTGTTCTGCAGGGCAGCGAAGAATTTGCCGATAACCTTTTCTTCCGACCAGTAGCGATTCATCCACACGACCGCCGCCAGAATAATCAGGACGCCGACCGCGACCAGAATCTTGATCTTGCGGCGGCGCGCCGGGCCCGGATCGTAGACTTCGGCATCCAGTAGCGTCATGGTTCTCCTAGCATAATAGACTTCGCGACAGACGTAAAAGTTCCTGTCATCCTGAGCGGAGTAGGTGCTTCGCTTGGCGAAGCAGCGGCGGAGTCGATGGGCCCTGGGAGCGGCATAGGCCCTGGGGGGCAGCGCTTAACGAGAAAACACCTCAAGTGGAAGCGAACTACCGCTGCTAGGGGTCCTTCGACTTCAGATAGCTCTTCGCAAGCGAAGAGCTATCCTCCGCTCAGGATGACAACGTTTGCCGGGTTACAGCGTCCGCTTGAACAGCGGGGTGGCGATGCTGAGGGCGACCACCGCGAACAGCGACAGGTAAATGATGTCAGGCACGATGGCCGACAGGCCGGCCTCTTTCAACAGCAGGGTTTTGAAACCGTGGACGGCGAAGGTGAACGGGTCTACTTTGGCGATCCCGCGCAGCCACCAGGGGAAGGCCTGGATGGGGTAGACGGCGCCACTGGGGAAAAACAGCAGCGTATTCAGGATGCCAAAAATTGCGCGCGGCACCAGGGGATCGTCAACGCGGACCACCAGCAGAAACATCATCGTATTCAGGGCCGCTGCCGTCAGCACAATCATCAGGAACAAGCCGAGCGCGGTGGAGAAACTGAAAAGCGTGCCCACCCCGGCCAGCAGGCAGCCCACGGTGGTAATGACGACTCCTACCATCACCGCCTTGATCACGCTGGCGGCGTTGAGACCCAGGACAAGTTCCCCTTTGGTGATGGGAGTCACAAGATAGCCCTCGTGAACCCCTCGGGCCTTGTCGTCGATGTAAAGCATGCCGCCACCGATCATGACGGACATGAATATGGCCAGCGTAATCGAGCCCGGCAGCAGGAACTTCATGTATTCGATATAAGGATAGAGTTCGACAATCTGCAGCACGGTTTTCTGCAGCAGGCGCGGCTCGACCACGGGATTGTTGAGCGCATTGGTGATCTGGGTCAGTGAATCCTCGAGCGCCGCGCTCATGAAATTGTCACTATTGTCCACAACCAACCCGATTTGCGGCTGGTCCTGTTCGTACACCTTGCGGGAGTATTGAGGAGGAATGATGACGGCGCCCTCAATCTTTCCGTTGCGCACGTCGTCCATCGCCTTCTTCGGGTCGCTGTAGTAGATGGGCTCGAAGGTACGCATGTTGGCACGAACCGAATCGAAGGCCTCGCGAATCTTCAGTGCCTGGGTGCCGCCGTCCTGGTCAACCAATCCCAGGCGGGCATCGCGAATTTTGCCGCCGAATGCGTTCCCCAGCACAATGAGCTGCACCAGGGGAAAAATCATCGACACCATCATCAGGGCTGGGGAGCGGAAGAATTTCCGCATTTCACGTTCGACGATCGCCCACATCCGGTTCATGGCCGCATTCCTGGTCTGGGCGGCATGACGAAGCTGTGAGCTTTCACCAACTCGTCACGCAATTGCCGCCCCGTATAGTGGACGAACACATCGTCCAGGCTGGTGTTCTGCACCAGCAGTGATTTCACCGTGGATCCGGCGTGCACCGCGGCCTCCACCAGATCGGTGGTAGTCCGCGATCCATCTCCGGTGAGGATGCGGTACATGCCCGCTCCCTCATGCTGCACCGAAGTGACGCCGTTGAGTGCGTGCAAACGCTGCTCCCAATCCGCGGGCGCGTTGTCGAACTGGGCCTCGATCACATTGGAACCCGGCACGCTGGCCTTGAGCGCGGGCGGCGTATCAAGCGCGACCAACTTGCCGTGGTCCACGATGGCGATGCGGTCGCACAAACGGTCGGCTTCGTCCATATAGTGCGTGGTGATCAGAATCGTGAGCTGGCGGTGCGACTTGATATTGGTCAGCATTTCCCAGACCGCCACGCGGGAAACGGGATCGAGTCCGGTGGTCGGCTCATCCAGAAAAAATATTCGGGGGCTGTGCACCAGGCCGCGCGCAATTTCCAAACGCCGCCGCATGCCGCCGGAGAGCGTCTTGGTTTGTGCCCCGCGCCATTTGGTCAGGTCTACGAGTTCCAGCAATTCGTCAATGGCCGCTTTACGCTTTTCGGCGGGCACATCGTAGAGCTTGGCGTAGATATTCATGTTTTCCTCGATGGTGAGATCGAGGTCGCTGGTCAAGGCCTGAGGAATCACGCCGATGGTCCGGCGAACACCGTCGGGATCCTTGCTGACGTCGTGCCCGGCCACGCGAGCAGATCCAGCGGTGATCGGGATGAGCGTGGTCATCATGCGGATCAGCGTGGACTTTCCCGCTCCATTGGGGCCGAGCAGCCCGAAGATTTCTTCCTCCTTCACATTGAAGGAAACATCGTCCACTGCGGTGAAGTCGCCATACTTCTTGACGATATGGTCCACTTCGATGGCATTGCCCGGGTTGATGGGCTTGGCGCGCCCGTCGGTCGCGGGCTGGCGTGCCCCCGGCCCGCCATTCGGTTTGAAGTCAGCAACCATGATTTGCCGTCAATCTGAGGTCTTCCATCTGAAATCTGAAGTCATCAATCTGAAATCCACGTTCACTGCCGTTTCTCCGGAGCCGAGCTGGCATTCGCAGCCGAAGCCTTCAGCTGGTCCGGCGAAACCAAAACTTCCGCCGTCATGCCGGGCACATAGGCGCTTTTGGGATTGTCCAGCCGGACTTTGAGCACGATGGTCCGGATGTCACGCTTGCGGCGGCTGACATCGCGTTGAGTGGCGAAATCGGCTTCCGGAGCTTTGAAGAAAACTTTGCCGGACGTGAGGCTCCCGCCGGGGAGGCGAATCCGCAGCGTGTCTCCCAAGCCGATGTTGTCCGACTCGGTTTCTGGAATTGCGGCGCGTACCCAGGTGTCGCTCAAATCGACCAAGGTGATAATCGGCTGGCCTGCGGTCAGGACTTCGCCTTCGCGCGCGGCACGTACCGACACGGTGCCGTTCAGGGGCGCGTAAATCTTGGTGTAGCCCAGGCGGACTTCCGCTTCCTTGAGTTGAGCCTCGGCGTTGGCCAGCTGCCCGCGCGTCGATTGCACGGTGCTGGCGGCGGCCTGGGCCTGGTTGGTGTTGGCGATGGCGGTATTCAGATCCGCCGCGGCCGCGTTCACCTGGTCCTTCAGAGACTGCACCGTTGCCATCTGCGCCTTCAGATTGCTTTCCGCCTGCACCCGCTCCTGATCGGATGCGACTCCCTGCTTTGCCAGTTCGATCATGCGGCGGCTGTCACTCTCGGTACGCTGCAACATGGCTTCGGCCTGCACCAACTGGGCGCGAGCCGATTGCAATCTGGACTGGGCGTTCACCACGTTGCTCGAAGTCGAACCGTGGGTGGCTTCACTGGTCGCACGGGTGGCGGAAACCTGCGAGCGCAGGCTGTCGATCATGGCAGCGGCGGCGCGTGCCTCCGCTTCCAGCTCCGAGGGATCGAGGATGGCGATCAGGTCTCCCTGCTTCACTTGCGTACCTTCGTCAACCAATAGCTTGGCAATACGGCCCTGCATCTGCGGGCTGACGATGATCTGATTGGAATCCACGGTGCCGATCAGCACCAGGTCGCTGGAGCGCGGCGTAGACATCAGATAATAGGCCGTGGCCGCGACCAGAATGACTCCGAGCATGATCAGAAACTTATTGCGCGCGTTCAATTTCGTTCTCCTTCGGAGTTCGCTCGCTGCCGGAACAACGCCGCCGAAATAAAATCCATCACTGCGGCGCGCCGGGCGGCCACTAGCTCCGGGGCCAGGGGATCGATCCCTCTGACCATGCGCAGAACCGGCGCGTTGGTGAAGTGAAATACGATTACGGCAATCATGGACGGAACGAAGTGCATGGGATCTACGGCACGGAAGTCGCCTGCCGCCTGTCCTTCTTTGATCACCGCCGCTACCTTGCCGAAAAGAGGAATGAAGTATTGTTTGACGATGCGCTCCAGTTGCGGCGCCCGTCCCCGAGCCGCGCGCATCATTTCACCCTGCGCAATTCTGGGATAAAGAGGATGGCTGGCGATGTAATCGAAGTGCGCGCCCACGTAGGCCAGCAACTTTTCCCGTGGCGGCAGGTCGCTCGACAAGGCCTGCTGAATGCTCTTCGTGAGGCCGCCGAAAACCTGGTCCAGAGCGGCGGCGTAAAGGGTTTCTTTGTCCTTGAAGTAGTAATAGAGGAGTGCCTTGTTGACTCCGGCTGCGCGCGCGATGGCGTCGGTTCGCGCCCCGGCCACGCCTTCGCGGGAGAACTCACGCACCGCCGCCTGCAGGATGGCGGCGCGGCTTTCTTCGGGGCGTCCGCGGGAACCCAGACGGGGTTTGGTGAGAGCGGCTTTCATGTTCGGCCTCTCTGGCCTGGCATTAATTAACCAGTTAGTTAGATTGTACACCGGGGACGGGGGATGCACAAATTCATTTTCGCGCCCGCAAGCACTACAATCAAAGAGGGTTACTAGGGTTCCGCATTTTGAGGAGGGGTATGAAATACCGGAAACTCGGCCGCACCGGTTTTGAAGTCAGCGAGATGGCCCACGGGCTATGGGGCATGAGCGGCTGGAGTGGCTCCGACGATCGCGAGTCTCTGGCGGCTTTGCAGCTGGCCACCGATCTGGGATGTAACTTCTTCGACACGGCCTGGGCCTACGGCGAAGGCAAGAGCGATGGCCTACTGGGAGAAATTTTGTCCAGGAACCCATCTCCTCCCAACCCGAGCAAGCGCCTGTATGCGGCTTCGAAGATTCCGCCTCTGAATGGGAAGTGGCCGGCGCGGTCAACGTACAAGTACCAGGATGTTTTTCCGGCGAAGCATGTTTTTCAGCACGCCGATCTCATACGGAAAAAGCTTCGCACGGACGCGATCGATCTGCTGCAGTTTCACGTTTGGGACGATAGCTGGACGGACGAGCCGGAGTTTCGCAAGACAGTCGAGAAGCTCAGGAGCGATGGAATCATTCGTCACTTCGGCCTCAGCCTGAATCGCTGGGAACCCGAGAACGGCCTCAAGGCCCTGCGCACCGGCCTGGTGGACGTGGTGCAGGTGATCCACAACATTTTCGATCAGGCGCCCGAGGACAAGCTTTTTCCGGTTTGCCAGGAGCTGAATATCGGGGTGATTGCTCGCGTACCGCTCGATGAAGGCAGCCTGGGCGGAAAAATGACGCTCGAAACAAAGTTTCCCAAGGGGGACTGGCGTGCGATGTATTTTGGACCGAAAAATCTCTCCCCGACCATTGAGCGAGTGGAGAAATTGAAAACCGTGGTGCCACCGGGGCTCACGCTACCCGATATGGCGTTGCTCTATATCCTTTCCTATCCAGCGGTGAGCACGATCATCGTGGGAATGAGGAAGCCTGAGCACGTGCGGCAGAACATTGCCGCCAGCGATGCCGGACAGCTGGATAGGGCGCTGCTGGGTAAGTTGAAAGAGCATCGCTGGGACCGCAAGGCCCAGCCGTGGGCGGATTGAAAACCGTGTCATCCTGAGCGGAGAGGCTGCTTCGCTTCGCGAAGCAGCTTTGGAGTCGAAGGACCCCTATAGCTGAATCATAAGGCGGCGGGATCAGGGTAATTCCACGGCCTGGTCACAATCACTTAGACGCGATCGTCATTGCATTCGGTAGAGGGTCCTTCGGTGACTCCGCATGCGTTTCGCAAAGCGAAACGCTATGCTGCGCTCAGGATGACAGGTGGTTAGCTTGTGCCGCCAGCGATCGAGGGAACCAGCAGGACTTCATCTCCGTCCTGGAACGCATACTTGTTTCCGCCCAGGAAGCGAATGTCTTCTTCGTTTACATAAACATTCAGGAAGCGGCGAATTTGTCCCGCTTCATCCCGCAGGTGGGGTTTGAGATCGGGAAACTGCTGATCGAGCGCGGTGAACAGTTCCTCCAGATTGGCGGCCGTGCAAGTCACGCAGGCATTGCCCGCAGTCAGGCGGCGCAACGCGGTGGGAATCTGAACTGTGATCGTCATCTTTAGATTCTTTCTCTAGGCTCCCACAGGCTCCGGGATATCCAGCTTGCGATCCTTCCCCGAAGCGTTCAGCGTTCTTTCCATGTACTTTCTCGAACTCGGCGAACTTGGGTGCGATCGGCTCTTCGAGTTCGTATTTTCCGGCGAGCGCGTCGGTAGTCTTCAGGCCGTTGCCGGTAATGCAGAGCACGGTGGTCTCGTCGGGTGAAATACGTCCCTGGCCGTAGAGCTTGCGCGCTGTGCCGACGGTCACCCCGCCTGCGGTCTCGGTGAAAACGCCTTCGGTCTCCGCCAGAAGCTGAATGCACTCCACCAGTTCGGGATCGGAAACATCCTCGGACCAGCCGCCGCTCTTGGTGATCACCTTGATGGCGTAGTGGCCGTCCGCGGGATTGCCGATCGCCAGCGATCGCGCGATGGTGGCCGGCTTCTGCGGATCGATGTCAGTGTTGCCCGCCTTCACGGCGGTTGAAATGGGGGAGCAACCCGTGGCCTGCGCGCCGAAAAATTTTACCGGCTTGCCTTCCACCAGCCCGAGTTCCACCAGTTCGTCGAAGGCCTTCTTGATTTTTACAATCAGCGATCCGCCCGCCATGGGAACCACGACATTGTCGGGCAGACGCCAGCCCAGTTGTTCGGCGATTTCAAAGCCAACCGTCTTTGAACCCTCCGCGTAATAGGGACGCAGGTTCACGTTGACGAAGCCCCAATGCCTTTCGTCAGCGATCTGGGAGCACAGGCGATTGACCTGGTCGTAGCTTCCCGAAATGCGCACCAGTTTCGCGCCAAAAACCTGGGTACCGAGAATCTTCGCGGGCTCGAGATCGGCGGGGATGAAAATCACGGCCTTGAATCCGTTGCGGGCAGCCTGCGCCGCCACCGAGTTGGCCAGGTTTCCGGTGGACGAGCAAGACACGGTATCGAAACCAAAACTGCGGGCCTGCGACAGAGCCACTGCCACGACGCGGTCCTTAAAACTTAGGGAGGGCTGACAGACCGCGTCGTTCTTCAGGTAGAGGCGCTTCGCGCCCAGCTTTTGAGCCAGGCGTGGAGCCTCCAGCAGTGGGGTAAACCCGGCTGGAACCGTGGGCTGATAATTCAGGGGGAGAGGCAATAAGTCGCGGTACCGCCACATGCTGGCCGGACCCTGGGCGATCTTCTCGCGGGTGAACGTGGGACGCGCGGCGTCGTAGTCGTAGAAGACTTCCAGGGGAGAGAAACAATCGTCGCAGATGGAACGGGGCTGGTTTCCCCAGCTCTTGCCGCATTCCCGACAGCGCAATTCGTATGTCTGTGCTTCCGAGGTCATTGAGCTACTCGCTTTTGGAGTAGCCTGCGGGACGAGCCGTCCGAAAAAGTGTCCTGAAACGCGAAATCCTCTTTCCCTAGTGAATGAGGAAAAGAGGAACGAGATGCTAAAAATTCGGCACCCCGAATCTCATGTTCCCCCTGTGTAGGGCGAGAGTTGACACCGGGCGACCAGAAACTTAATTCTGATCCGGTTGTCGTGGCTTCGTAGGGCTCGTCCCTCAGCCACTCTGCATGAAATCCAAGGTCTGCTCCTAAGAGCAAACTTGAGCTAAAGGGTACCGTGAGAGGGGGCGCTCGTCAAGAGGAGAGGGTGGGTACGGGAGTCATTCGCATACGAGGCACCCGGCGAAGCCGCATGTAAATTTGCCGGCTGTGATTATGGCTCATGCCAGATTCCAGGGAAGGACACAGCTTTAGCCGTGCCGCAGGAAGGCAGAGTCGCGGGCTTCAGCCGCTGAGGTTTGCTGCGATGGCTGAGCAGCGTTACCTCGGACGCTAAACCGCGACTCGTTCGGCAGCTTAGCGGCACGAGTGAACTCGTGCCCTTCCCATTTGCAGGACAGCGTACCCTGCCCTCATTCCAGGACCGGGTTGCGCAACGGCGCTACAGATTTCAAGTCCTCCTGCGAGACCCGCTGGATCTGCCGGGTAAGCAGGGGAATGATTTCGTCCCCCGCGGGAGCATTCGTTCTGGCACTTTCATAAGCGCGAACCGCGTCGTCACGCTTACCGCGCTGCAGCCGGATATTACCCATCTCGATCCAGCGATAGTAAATTTTGGGGTTTGCGTCCAGCGATCGGCTCAACAACAACTCCGCCTTTTCCAGATCAGGAGTTTGGGAATATTTCTCATCCAGGGCGCGATCAGCCAGCCGGGAGGCTCGCGGTCCGGAAAGCGTGAATGTGCCGCGAAAAATCATCAGATTGCCATATCGCTGGACTGGTTCCGCGGCGAGCAACGGGTTGTAGTCGAGGATGTAGTCGTTATGCTGACCCGGTGCCAGCATGGACGCCCCGATGATGATGGCGCCACTAACGACATCTGAGGTGTCAGCCTCGGGATGTGCCTTCCACTGGGCTTGCATGGAAGGAATTCCCCGGCGGTCGTCCTCGGGATAGGATTCCGAATACTCGATGTACGGGACCTCGCCCTTCGGCTTCAGATACTGATAGTAATAAGCGGCCAGCTCTTTGGTTCTTTGTCCCGACTCCATGCTTTCGTCACTGAGATGGCGCCAGGCGTTGTCTTTTCCGCCTACGAGTTCGTTGTAGTACTCCCACGGCCGCAACACCGGTATCGCTGATGCCATCGCCACTGCGGCGGCCAGCGCGATGCCGGCAAGAAGCGTGCGGGACTTGCTCTCCCATGCGATCGCGAGCGCCGCGGCGCCGGCTACCGCCAAGGATGGCAGAACAATGAGTGCGTGCCGCATTCCGGCGTAGCTCGACGTGCCTTTTATCAGCATGACCAGCAGCAACCCGCCGAACAGGAGGATCACCAGCAGCGGTTCCTTGCCTGACCAGTTGCGGTCAGTAGCGCCGGCGTCCCGCCGGCTGTCCGGAGGGCGTCTCGCCCTCCGCTCGAACAATACGAGCACAACACCCAAAAGCGCGAGCGCAGTCAGACCGATTGGTACCTTAATCAGCACCACCGTGGGGAAAAAATAGAACGGCACCCGCTCCATGTAAGTGCGGCCCATGAAGAAGATCGGTGTCACACGTCCCTCGACTCCCACGTGCAGGATGTCGGCCAGCCCCCATATATAGGAGCGCGGCATGAAATGAGTTCGGGCCATCAGCGAAACCGTCCCGCGAAGCAGCGGACTGTGAAGGTCTGCGATCTTGGCTGCGAGCGGTCGATTGAAAAGATCGATGCCTGCCGGACTCTCGTTAAAGCGAAACCGGTAGAGTCCCCACAAAGTGATCCACGCCAGCACCAGCACCACGAATACCTGACGCAATCGCCGCCATCGTGGGCGGCTTTCTTCTTTCCTCACCAACATGACAGCGGCCAGCAATGCGACGGCCACCACAACGATCAGCCCGGTATGCTTGGCGCCGAGCGTCAGGCCCAGAGTCAGTCCGGCGAGCACGACATCGACGATTCTGCCCCAGCGGAACGCTCTCCACGCCAGAAGCACGGCTGTCGCTCCCAGCAGCGCGACCGGAAGGTCCGTCAACACCACCGGCAGATGAGCCGCAATCGTGGGATCGATTACGAGATAGGCCAACGCTCCGACCGCCATCAGTGGACCGATCTGGTTCCCGAAGGCGCGCCATACGGCCAGAGCAAATCCCAGCAGCAGGATGCCGTTCAGGACGAACATGGCGAGCCGTGCCCGGTGCTGCGCCACATCCGGATCATTTTCAGTGAATACGACAGTTTCCGTGAAATGCCGCTCATCCCATTTTTCGAAAAGGGGTCTGAAGGTCGGAGTTTTGAAAATATCCGGCGTCAGAAATGCGCCCACCCAAAGCTTGATCAAAGGCGGATGTTCAGGGTTCAGGCGGTAGTCGCCCAAGCGCGCATAGGTCACGCCGGCAGTGATGTGGTAGGCCTCGTCGAGGTCAAAGCTGTCGAGACGAGTCGCAATGGCGGAACGGAGAATTCCGCAAAGGATGAGCCCAATCAGCAAGGCAAAGACAATTTTCTTCTGGCGTACGCCCCACATGTTCCCGGAAGTATAGCTGGGTCGGAACCGGCGGCGCATTTCTTATCGAAACCAGTGGTGTGCGGTGTGAAAGTCCCGAGGACTGTCATTCCGATGCGTGGCATGTCGCGCGAGGAATCCTTCTGTTCCGCTGCCGGCAGAAGCAGATTCCTCGCCGATAAAGCCGGCCTCGGAATGACAATCCTACCGCTTCCGCGTGGTGTTGTGTTGCCCTGTCTCTCGCTGTGATGTGCGAGATCGCGTGCGGAAAAAATCAAAGGCCGCGGGCGTGGGCGCCCGCGCCACACGGGCCCGCGCCACACGTCCGTAATCTTGTTGGCTATACGCAGGCCGCGATAGCATCCGCGCATGGCTGGGCAAACTACAATCTTTTGGATCGCCGGAGCTACCATGGTGGCTTCTTCGGTCGCCAGCTCTGTGCTGGGCAGCCTGAGGGCCTGGAAGAGAGCGCAGAGCGCGTCCGCGATTGCTCTGGAACTGGGCTTCAATTACACACCGTGGGTTGGACCCGAGTCGCTGCCCCGGCTCGAAACGGCGCTCTTCCAAAGAGCTTCGGGAGGTTCGATCAAGAACATGATGACCGGCACTTATGCCGGTCTCGGAACCCAGCTATTCGATTACTGCTACGTCAGCGGATCGGCGCAGAACGCCAGACCGGTCGGGCAGACGGTTGTCGTGTACACCGGGAGCGCAGAGCTTCCATCCTTTGAAATGGAACCTGAGGGACTCGGAGAAAAGTTTATCGACGCGATCCGCCACTCTGACATCGATTTTGATTCGCATCCACGCTTTTCGCGGATGTATGCGCTGCGCGGTCCCCAGGAAACCAGCATCCGGGCTTTTTTCAATGACAGCCTGCTGTCATTTCTCGAAGGATTGAATACCAACAAGAAATGGCACATCGAGGGCGCGGGAAAGACGCTGGTCATCTATCGTTACGGATACAAAGTGAGTCCCGGCGCTCTGAAAAGCTTCCTCGAGGAGACGTCTGCCATCGCGCAGTCCTTTGGCCAGCTCGCCCGAGCCGCGAAAGCCTTCTGAATCTGCTGCCGCCCCAGAGAGTCGCACTTCTTCCAGCGCTATTTGACGCCCTTCTCCGGGTCCCAGGAGCCTTGCAGCCTGCGAATGTAGATGATCTGCCCGATGTGGTAGGCATTGTGCGTGCCGATGTGGGCGATGATGGAATACCAGTCTTGCAGTTTCTTGTCGTCCGCAGCCTCGACGGCCTTTTCCCATGCGGTCAGGACCTGGTCGAGCTGCTGCACCGTGGCCGCCCATTTCTTGGCATCGAAATTGTTGAAGGTTTCGTCGTTGTTTCCGTCGAACTTTACCGGAGGCTCGCCCTTGAATTTCGTCAGCTCCTCCTGGTTCCAGAAAACCAGGTGATAGGCGAGCTGGCCGATGGAGTGATTGCCTTTGCCATCGCGCCAACTGGCCTGCTCCGGCGTGAGTCCTTCCACGGCCGTGTTGGCCGGAACAAACCATTCTTTCTGGTTGTGGGTGGTGCGCAGTTGCTCGAGCAGAATGCTCTTCAGCGTGGGCGGCGGCCCGGGAGCTTTCTTTTCTTGCGCGTGAGCGAAAAACGACAGGGACAGCACCAAAAGAGCAATGATCTGTTTCATGGCAGATGTTCTCCTCGCCTGTTAGACGTTGCCCGTCTTCCATCGGCTAGCAATATACTTGAGGGCCCGGCGGGCCGCCTATTTCCGAAGCCGGTCTATACTTACGCGGGACGGTACACAGAGGATGTCAGAGCAAGTATTCGGACTCGGCGTGAATCAGGTCATGGCGTATGCCGCTGTGGCCAATCTGCTGGTCGTGGTGGTGCTGACCGCGATCAACGTGTACTACGCCGGACACGCCAAGCGCCAGGCGGATGCCGCCAAGCAGCAAGTGGACTCTTCCAACCGGCAGGCGGAAATCGCCGGGGAGACCCTGACTCTCCTGCGCAAGCAGATGGAGCAGCAGCATCGCAGCGACATGGCCTCGGTCGCGTTGCAACTTAAGGTCGCGATTCACGTGATCGAAGACTGGCTCAAGCGGATTACGTCGGACAAGCATCCGCAACTGCCGGAGGAGATCGCGATTCTCCCCGTAGACTTCAGTATTGCCACCCAGCGGGCGCAGTCGATCGATCAAATTGCGGCGGAAAATATGGGAGCGGCCGCGCTCTATGTTGCGGAAGCCGAAACCAACCTCAGAATTCTGCGCCACCGCGACCCATCCGAGCCGGACAGCTGGAAGGAGAACCAGCAAAAGGCCGCCAAGAGCCTGAACACGGCCAAGTACAAGCTGTCCGTGGCCCGGACCCGCTGGGACTCGCTGGCCGACCAGCCGTCTTGACCGCCGGGATTGCGGCAGCGCATAATGACGGCCTTGATAGAACCTGGCTTTCCGGATGAAAGCCCAGTCATCCATCTTCCCCCCAGAAGACAGGCAACCTTGCCGAGTTCCGTCAAACGGAACAGGGAGAGTTTCTCATGACCGAAGAAGCCAACAAGCGTATCGGCGATTACCAGATTCTTGACGAGTTGGGCAGTGGCGGAATGGGCCGGGTGTGGCGCGTGCGCAACGTGCTCACCGACCGCATTGAAGCTATGAAAGTTCTGCTTCCGGATCTGGCGGGACGGCAGGAGCTGGCGGCGCGCTTCCTGCGCGAGATCAAGCTCATGGCCAGCCTGAATCATCCCAATATCGCCGGGCTTCGGACCGCATTCACGGCGGACAACCAGCTCTACATGGTGATGGAGTACGTGGAAGGCACCACTCTGGCTGACAAACTGGAGAAGGGGCCGATCCCGGTCAATGAAGCGGTGAACTACATCAGCCAGGTACTGAACGCGGTCAGCTACGCGCACCAGCAACACATCATTCATCGCGACATCAAGCCCGCCAACATGATGCTGACGCCGCAGGGCGTCGTGAAGCTAATGGATTTTGGCATTGCCCGGGCCGGCGAAGAACGCAGCCTGACGATGACCGGCACCACCATGGGCTCGCTGAGCTACATGTCACCCGAGCAGGTAAAGGGCGAGGCCACCGACGCGCGCTCCGACTTGTATTCGGTTGGCGTATCGCTGTACGAATTTGTGACCGGGCAGCGGCCGTTCACCGCCACCAGTGACTATTCGATTATGGCGGCGCATGTGAAAGAGGCGCCCAAGCCGCCGGTTGAACTGCATCCTGGACTGCCGGCGTCGCTGAATGAAATTATTCTGATGGCGATTGCCAAGGACCCGGTGCAACGCTTCCAGACGGCGGACGCCTTCCGCAATGCTCTGAGCTCGGTGCCGGTGAGCGCTCCGGTTCTGCAGGCCGCAATGGACGCACCTACGGTTACATCCATGCAAGCGCCGGTTGTGCCGCCGGCACCTGCCACGAAGACGCCCACTCCGGTGTCCGCGCCGGTTCCAGCTTTGAAGGATTCGAGGACGCCCACGCCTGCACCAAGTGCCACGCCGACTCCGATGCCGCCGCCTTCCCAAGGGAGCGGCCATCGCGGGTTATACATGACGCTGGGAGCCCTGATCGTGCTGGCGGGTCTGGTGCTCGCGGGAATTTACGTGCCCCGCAGCAACTGGACGCACGCCAAGTCACCGGACGCTTCGACGGTGCAAACTGCCGACAGCAGTTCGCAGAATATCTCTCAGCCGAGCCAGCCCGCGTCTCCGGATGCATCGACGGCCGGTGCGACGAATGCAGCACCTCCGACGGATTCGTCAACGGGTCCGATGAATTCGAATTCGGCGATGGCCCCAGCCCCGCCGCCCGCGCCCACCGCCGTGGACAACTCGAATGCAATGCAGCCCCAAACTCCGCCCTCGGCTGCGATGACGAAGTCGAGCGTGGTTCATCACGCCAAGAAACTCATGGCCCAGAACAACGCCCCGAATGCAATGTCAGGCGATGCCGCAGCGCAAGGCGAGAACGGAATGGCTGCGCCGGGTGCGGCCAACGGTGCCCCGGATCTCGACGAACTGGAGAAAGAAGTTGACCAGCTTTCGAACCGGGCGGCCGCGGTCAATAGCGGCCTCGATCGTCTGCAACAGCAGCAGGCTGCGAGCGGGTACGGCCTGCGCGGCGATATGGTGGAGCGCCAGGCAAGCCTGAAAGCAAACCTGTACAAAGCCGAAGAAGCGATGCAACACCGGGACGCCACGCGCGCCAAGAAGTACGCGGACATGGCAGGAAAAGACCTGGAAGTGCTCGAGCGCTTCCTGGGACACTAAAGCAGAAAACTAGGCCACGGATCCGCACGGATCTAACGGATAGGAAAGGCAAGAACAAGACGAGGTTTGATCCGTGTGGATCCGTGAAATCCGTGGCCAGATTTCACCTGCTGTACTGATTCCTCTTCTTCTCTTCGTGACGCTTCTGTCCCAGCCGGATCAGGCGCTCGATCAGGTCGGGATAAGCCAGGCCGGAAGCCGCCCATAGCTTGGGATACATGCTGATGGCCGTGAATCCGGGCATGGTATTGATCTCGTTGAGATAGATTTTCCGGTTCTTGGGGTCCATCAGAAAATCCACTCGTGCCAGACCGGAACAGTCCACCGCTTTGAAGGCGCTGATAGCGAGTTGCTGGATCTTCTTGGTTTCGGCTTTGTTCAGCTTCGCCGGAATGATCAGCTGCGAGCCTTCATCGAGATATTTGGCGGTATAGTCGTAGAATTCCTTGCCCGGAACAATCTCACCCGGCACTGAAGCCTTGGGATTGTCATTGCCCAGCACCGAGACTTCAATTTCGCGGGCCTTGTGTTTTTTGCCGCCTACGCCTTCTTCGATCACAATCTTGCGATCGAACTTGGCCGCTTCCTCCATCGCCGGACCGAGTTCCTTGCGATCACGCGCCTTCGAAATTCCTACTGACGATCCCAGGTTGGCGGGTTTCACGAATACGGGATATTTCAGTTTAGAGGCAACTAATTTTTCTACCTTCTTCGGCGCGCTTTCCCAATCGGAGCGCAGGACGGTAACGTGTTTCACGATGGGCAGTCCGGTGGCCATGAACAACGACTTCATGACGTCCTTGTCCATGCCGGCGGCGGAGCCCAGCACGCCCGCGCCCACGTAGGCGATGTCGGCCAGCTCGAACAATCCCTGGATGGTGCCGTCTTCTCCGAAAGTGCCGTGCAACACGGGGAAGATGATGTCCACATTGATGGCCCGGTCGCTGGCCCGGCGGGTTAGAGACTCGGTCTGGAAGGGCGCCAGGGCGCCGCCCGGACGCTGTGGTTCTGGCGGAACCACTACCGCCTGCCCGGTCGCCAGGACGGCGGCCCCGGGGGTGGCTTCGGGGTCTCCGGCCCGCAGATGAGACTGGGTCTCGCCCTTTCCCTTCAGCAGGAGCTCGGCGTCCCCGGCCGTCAACCAGCGTCCTTCCTTGGTGATGCCGATAGGCACCACCTCGTACTTGTTCTTGTCTATGGCGTTGAGGACGGAAGCCGCCGAGAGCAGCGAGACTTCATGCTCCCCGCTACGCCCACCAAACAGGATGCCGACGCGCAGTTTTTTCATGGTGCTTTTATGGTTTCCGGGCTTGATATGGCCCCTCCATTCTTGCACAATGTCATACCGTGCGGGTTGACCAGGGCTGTACCCCGAGCTAGTCTCGGCCGGCCCAGGCCGGGGAGCCGCGGTTTTGTCTTGATCTCATTGGGGGAAGGAACACCACTCATGCGAAAAGCACTTTCTTTGGCAGCGCTATTTTTGTTGTTCTCGGTTGTGGGGGCATTTGCCCAGGCAGCGCCAGCGGCACCCCGTAAGAAGCGGGTTGCGATTTTCGATTTCGATTACGCCACCGTCCATGGCGACGTGGCCGCGCTCTTCGGCCAGGACGTAGACGTAGGCAAGGGCATCTCCGACCTGCTGGTTACCTATCTGGTCAAGGACGGCAGCTACTCGGTGATCGAGCGCAAGGCCATGGACAAGATCATGACGGAGCAGAATTTTTCCAACAGCGACCGTGCCAATCCCAACTCGGCCGCGAAAATCGGGAAGTTGCTGGGCGTGGACGCCATCATCGTCGGCAGCATCACGCAATTCGGTAACGAGACCAAGAACCTCAACCTGGGCGGCGCCGGCGGCGGTTTGATCGGGCACGGCCTGGGGGGATTCGGACATAAGAAGTCCAAGGCGATTGTGGCCCTGACGGCGCGCATGGTGGACATCGATACGGGTGAGATTCTCGCGGTGGCCGAGGGCAAGGGCGAATCGCAGCGGGAAAGCACCTCTCTGCTCGGCGGCGGTGGCGGCTGGAGCGGATTTGGTGGCGGGCATGCCGACTTCGGCAGCAGCGACTTCCAGAGCACCATCATCGGAGAAGCGGTGAAGGCTGCCGTGGAGAAGACCAGCACGGAGGTCATCGCTGACAAGGACAAGCTGGTGGCGCGCACGGTGGTGGTCGAGGGACTGATCGCGGCAGTCGACGGAGGGCAGATCATTCTCAACGTCGGTTCGAAGGCCGGGGTAAAGGTGGGCGACCAGTTAAATGTCGAACGGGTGACCAAGGAAATCAAGGACCCCTCGTCCGGCAAAGTAATTCGCCGCATGAGCACGACGGTCGGCGTGGTGAAGGTGACTGATGTGGACGACATCTCGTCGGTTGCTGCGACGGTTTCGGGCACCGGGTTCAAGACCGGCGACGCGGTGAAAACAGTGACCCAGTAACGTGTGGCGCGGGTGCTGCGCCCGCGGCCTTTGACTTTCACGGATGGGCGGCTTGCCGCCCGTCCCCTTCTTCTCCCCCAGAATGTTTCGCGTTGTTCCGGGCCTCTTCTTTAAAGCAGCCGTAGTCTGATTGCCTCGAGTGGAGGGGTTATGCGATTGCTGAAAGTTGTGAGTGTCGTCGTCCTCACCGTAACCGTCCTAGCCGCCCAACAGAAAAATCCTCTGACCAATGCTGACGTTATAAAGATGGTCAAGGCGGGAATGGCGGAAAGCACAATTGCCGCCGCCATCGCCGCCAATGACACGCAGTTCGATCTCTCCTCCACTGGCCTGCAGGCGCTGAACCAGGCGGGCGTCAGCAGCAAGGTGATCCGAGCCATGCTGGCGGCGGAAGCCAAGAAGAAAGATGCGGCGGCGGCGGCGGCGGAGAATTCTGCGCCTGCGCAGGATTCCCAACCTGCGACGCCTTCAGCGTCAGATGCCTCTTCAGGCACGGCACCCCAAGGCATGAGCCCCCAGGGGATGCCGCAGGGAATGTCACCGGACCAGATGCAGCAGATGCAGCAAATGATGAACAACATGCCTCCTGAAATGCGGGCGCGCATGCAAACCTCGATGGCCCAGCGCAACGCAAAGAGGTCCGCAAGGGGAGGAGGATCGGCCGGTTCTGCCAACTCCATCCCATCGCATGCCGGCGTGCCGGTTCCAATCGATAGCGCGCTCTACACTTCATTCATACGACTGAAGACCCAGCCCGGCTATCACATGGTCATGACCATGCAGACCAGCGATCCGCAAATGGCGGCGATGGCCCAGAGTATATTCAGCCCGCAGGAAATGCTGGTTGTGGGCAATACACGGCAATACACCATGCACTACAAGATGCCTGCCACAGACGTCCCGGGAACGGTGGATGACTGGGAAATTCGCGCGGTGGTGCAAAACGGCCGCGCGGCGCGGCTCATTACTTCGGCGGCGGTGCCTCGATTACTGAAGGAAGCGGAGGAAAAGGCAGCACACGACCTGGCGGAGCTGGACCGCATGGCCGCAACCGTGATCGCTCGCGCCGCGGCAGAAGGACCCATGGGCGCAATCGGCGCAGGAATGACCGCCGCAGGCGTCGCAATGGCGCATGCGGAAGCTCCCAAAATGCTGAAGAAGGAGCGGGATATGTTTTCCTGGCAGTGCCGCGACGTCCCGCCGAGCGACACGTCGGGCAACCAACCCAACCCGAACCTCACCGACCTGCATCCGATCGGCGACCAGAACGTGAACGGCACGATGGCGGACGGCTATGAGTTTTACGACCACGAAAACGAGAAGACCCAGGGCACGGTGCACCTGTTCGTGGCCAAGGATAGCGGTTTGCCGCTGCGGATCGAATTGGCCGATCCGAGCGGCGCCGGCGGGATCCAGATGAATTACGGCCCGCTCATCGGCCAGCCCAATATTGAAATTCCGGCATGCATGAACGCCAAGTAGCCGGACATAGACTGGCTGGGTCGTATTGAAGAATCGAAGCATGCCCATGAAGAAGATTGCCAGCGCGTTATTCGTGTTGTTGTGTGCCGCGCTGTTTGTCCCGCAGATTCAGGCTCAGCAGACTCAACCCGGTTCACCGCAGCAGAGTCCTCTCCTTACGAATGCCGAGATCGTCAAGATGGTGAAGGCTGGCCTTCAGGACAGCACCATCCTGAGCGTGATCGCGGCCAGTGATTCAGATTTTGACGTTTCCGTTGACGGCCTTCTGGCACTGAAGGAAGCGGGCGTCAGCGCCCCGGTGATGGATGCAATGTTGGCCGCGAAGAGCAAGAAACGAACTCCTCCAGCGGCGGCGACTGCGGTTTCCTCTGTCTCGCCATCACCAGGCGCTATGCCTCAATCCACGATGACCCAAGGGTACGGCAGCACGACGATGACGCCGCAGATGGCGGCCATGATGACGCAAATGGGCGGAATGCCTGGCATGGGCATGTCCAGCATAGGCGGAACTATGTTTGTCCCGCCCGCTTTACCCAAGATCAATCTCTTGTTGGGGAGCGACCAAAAGCCAATGACCAGTTCCATGGCCCAGATGGCGCAGAGCGCCACCAAGGGCGGGCCCGGAGCGGGATCAGCCACGGGATCAACCCTGCGAAGCTTCGTTACGGAGGGCCTGAGTTTTGCGACGATCGCGGGCGGCGGTATGTTTGCCGGCCCGGCCATGGGCATCGCCTCCGGAATGATGGGAGGTCATCACGGCGTGCCCACTACCACATACGTCTGGGCGCTCCCCGGGCACGCTGCTACTTACGTCATGCCCACCACCCGGCCAAAATTTGATCTGGAGTTCGGAAACATTGCAGGACTGGATCCCGACCGCTACGAGCCAGCCCTGGTTCATTTGCCGCAGACCAAAGACAACTACCGGCTGGTCGGTGCCACCAAGCAGAAGACGAGCTATATGGGGCCAGGACAGCCGAAGTCCATGATTGACGAAGAGCGCACGCCGCTGCAGACCACTCGCCTGGAGCGTGGACACGTGCAACTCGAGCCGGCGGCACCGCTCGCACCAGGAGAGTACGGGCTAGTCCTGCGCCCGACCCGGGCTGACAAACCTAAGAAGGGCGTGGCGCAAACCGGGGCGGAGCAGAGTGTGTTCTATTCGGTGTGGGACTTTTCGGTGGCGGGCCAGACGGCAGATGTGCTTCCCAGTAAGAAATAGCGGCTAGAGGATCTTCTTCCCAAACGCCGACTGCGCCAGCTCAACCGCCAGGTCCGCAGTGCGGTTGTGCTCGTCAATCACCGGATTTACTTCGACGATTTCAAAGCTGAGCATGCGGCCGTGATCGGCAATGATTTCCATCGCGAGATGGGCCTCGCGATAAGTCGCGCCACCGCGGACGGGAGTACCCACGCCGGGCGCGTCCTCGGGGTCAATCCAGTCCATGTCGAGCGAAACGTGATAGCCGGCGGTGCCCCGTCCCGCCATGCGGAGCGCTTCTTCCATCACGGTGCGCATACCGCGTTCGTCAATATCGCGCATGGTAAAAACGCCGATGCCGGCGCGGCGGACATTTTCTTTTTCGACAGCATCAATGTCACGCACTCCCACTAACACACAGTTTTCCGGCTTCACTTTGGGTGAGAAATCGAAAATGTTAGCCAGTTCGGCTGGGCCGAGCCCCATGGTGGCGGCCAGGGGCATGCCATGGACATTACCGCTGGGAGAAGTCTCTGGAGTATTGATGTCGGTGTGGGCGTCAATCCAGATCAAGCCAATTTTCTGATTCTGGCGGCGATAGAATTCGGCGACTCCGGCGACTGTGCCGACTGCAATCGAGTGGTCTCCGCCTAGCACCAATGGAACCATGCCGGCTTCCAGCGTCTTGATCACCAGCTCGGCGTTCTTGGTGCAGGTGGCAGTAATCTCTTTCAGATACTTGGCCGAGGGATCGCCTGCCTTCTTCTGTTCTGCGATGGCCACGGAAATATTTCCCGCATCCTCGACCACATGTCCCAGTTCTTCCAGCCGCGCCTCCAGGCCAGCCACGCGCACGGCCGAAGGGCCCATGTCCACGCCGCGGCGTGATTGTCCGAGGTCGAGCGGCACGCCGATCACACGGATTTTTCTGGGCGCGATGGTGGAGGAAGATGCGGTGGCAGAAGTCATAAGTTTGTGAGAACGGTCTCACCCGGAATCGTTCGCCTGGTTGGCAGACTCCGAACTGTGAGATTTTAACCCCAGTTGTTAGTCGATAGTTCCCAGTTCTCAGTGGTTCGGTATGCAGCTGCGAACTTCTCGATCGTGCTACGGGTACAACCGGTTCAACATGCGCGGGAACGGGATCGTTTCCCGCACGTGCTCGAGCCCGCAGATCCACGCCACCGCGCGTTCAATGCCCATGCCGAAGCCGCCGTGGGGCACGCTGCCGAATTTGCGCAGGTCAAGGTACCACTTGAACGCTTCTTCGGGAAGGCCGTGTTCGTGAATCCGCTGCACCAGCAGATCGTAAGACGCCATACGCTGCGATCCGCCAATAATTTCTCCATAGCCCTCGGGCGCCAGCACGTCGACGCACAGAGCCAGGTCCGGCCGTTGAGGATCGGGCTCCATGTAGAAGGCTTTCACCTTGGCAGGATAGCGATGCACCATGACCGGCTTGTCGAATTGCGATGAAATGTAGGTCTCGTCAGGCGATCCCAGATCGCCGCCCCACTCGAACTTGTTTTCCAGCGCACCCTTGGCGTGCGCTTCCTGGAGCATCTTCGCGGCTTCGTCGTAGGTGATGCGGGGAAATGGGGCCTCAATCTTTTCCAGCTTGGTGACGTCGCGCCCGATGATTTGCAGATCGCCACGCCGCTTCTCGAGACAGCGCTTCACCAGAAAACTGATCAAACCTTCGGCCAGCTCCATGATGTCGTCGAGTTCGGCGTAAGCGACCTCGGGCTCCACCATCCAGAATTCCGTGAGATGGCGGCGAGTCTTGGATTTCTCCGCGCGAAAAGTCGGCCCGAACGAGTACACCTTGCCCAGGGCCATGGCTGTGGCTTCGATATAGAGTTGGCCGGACTGGGTGAGAAATGCCTGCTCTTCAAAATAATCGACGGGGAAAAGAGTGCTGGTGCCCTCGCACGCGGCGGGAGTGAGGATGGGCGGATCGGTCAGGACAAATCCGCGCTCATCAAAGAAGTCACGCGCCGCTTTGATGATCTCCGCGCGCACCCGCAGAATCGCCGCCTGGCGCTGCGACCGCACCCACAGGTGACGGTGCTCCATCAGGAATTCGACGCCGTGCTCCTTGGGTGAAATCGGATAGGGATCGGTTTCGGAAACTCGCTGCACCACCTGAATTCCGGATACATCCAGCTCATATCCGCCGGGCGCGCGCTTGTCGGCACGGACTTTGCCTTCAACGATTACGCTCGACTCCTGGGTCAGGCCCTTGATCGCGTCGAACACCTCGGGAGCCACCGCATTTTTCGGCACCACGCCTTGAATCAGCCCCGAGCCGTCGCGAAATTGTGGAAAAAGCAATTTCCCGCTCTCGCGCAGATTGTAGAGCCAGCCCCGAATGGTGACGGTCTGACCTTCGTGCTTGCCGATTTCGGAAATCGTGGTTACGGGAGAGGACATAAGATTGTAAGTAGCGCCGGCGCTACGCCGATTCTAATTTCTCAAACGCTTCGGTCATTTTCTCGACTGGATTCACCTTCTCGTCCGCTTCGATCTCCAGCAGCAACGGGGGCGTGTTGGGCGCGGAGCGCAACAACTCCATCGTTGCTTTCCAGTCGATGGTTCCCGCACCCGGCCAGAGATGAGAATCGCGAGTTCCGTCGTTGTCGTGGACGTGGGTGGAATGAATGTGTCCTTTCAGGATTTCGAAGGCCTCTGCGACGTTGCCCATGATGTGGGCATGGCCGACATCGAAACAGACACCCATGTCGTCGAAGTGGGTGATCTGAATGAACTCCACCAGCTTGTCCGGTGTGCACAGTTCATTGGGAATATTTTCGAGCAGGATGCGGACTCCCAGCGGCTTGGCGAAGGCCCGCAGGTGCTCAATCGAAGTCATGGCCGCTTCGAACTTGCGGTCGTCAAAGGATTCGCCGCTGGTTCCCATGTGCTGAATCAAGAAACGAAAGGGAATCTGCTCAGCCACTTCGATCGCCCGCTTGATTTCATCCATGGCTTCGATGCGCTGTGCCCGATCGGTGGCAGCCACATTGACCGGCGGCCCGCCGGTGCGGCCCGACTCGTAGTCGGCGTGCATGGGCGAATGGATGGAATGAAGAGGGACGCCGCTGCCCTGGAACCAGTCCGCAATTTCGCGCACATGCTGCTTGCGATTGGCATAGTCGAGATGCTGGCGCGCAGCGAAGATCTCGATGGCTTGCGCTCCACCCCGCACCAATCCATCCAGCAGGCCAGGATGCAGCCGCTCTTTCACGTACACGTATGTGGACATCGCCTTCAGCATAGTGCGCTCATTCCACGAACCACGTAATTCTCACCTAGAATCCGATCGCTCTTCCATTGTGCCGCTTATCGCTGGCGCCAAGACGCTCTCCGCGTTTCGGGTCAATTATGATGCATTCTCCATCGCTCCAAATGCCCTTTCTCTTGATCGGGTGGCCCATACCTTCTAGTTGCCTGGCAGTTTCGGGAGAAAAATCCTGCTCCACATTGACTTCGTCGGGCAGCCACTGCTGGTGAAATCGCGGCGCGTTCACCGCTTCCTGGATATTCATGCCGTAGTCCACCACTCCCATCAGAATGTTGGCCACCGTGGTAATAATCCGCGGACCACCGGGAGAGCCCAGCACCAGGAATAGCTTACCGTCTTTCAATACGATCGTGGGCGCCATGGCGGAAAGTGGACGTTTGCCCGGACCAATCGCATTCGCCGGCCCCTGGATCAGGCCGAACATGTTGGGCACACCCTGCTTGGCCGCGAAGTCGTCCATCTCGTCGTTCAGAAGAAAACCCAGGCCCTCGGCGGTGACGCGGGAGCCAAAGCTGTCATTCAAAGTTGTGGTGACCGCGACCGCGTTCCCGTCGGGGTCGACCACGGAATAATGAGTCGTGTGGCCGGGCTCTGCCACGGCGTTGCGTGGAGCGTGCGCGGCAGCCTCCTGTTCGAGATGGCTGAAGTTGGCAGGCCGGATCAGATCCTTGCTGGCGCTGGCGTGCGCCGGATCAATCGATTCACGCCAGGCCGCGCCATAGCGCTTGTCGATGAGCTGGGCTACGGGAATTTTGGAAAAATCCGGATCGCCCATGAATTCCGCCCGATCGAAAAACGCCCGCCGGAATGCCTCCAGGGTAAGGTGCACGGCCTGGGCTGACCGGCCACCGAATTTGGCCAGGTCATAGCCCTCGAGAATATTCAGGATCTCAATCAACGCAGTGCCGCCGGACGAGGGCGGTGGCGCACTGATGATTTCGTATCCGCGATACGATCCGCGCACTGCTTCCCGCTCTTTCACCTCGTAGCGCGCCAGATCGTCCGCCGTAATGAGCCCGCCGCCTTTCTGCATAGACGCAGCGAGTTCTTTGGCCATGGCCCCATGATAGAAGTCGTCCGGATTCGCCGCGATCCGTTTCAGGGTTCGCGCCAGATCGGGCTGTTTGAACAAGTCGCCTACTTTGTAAAAGTTTCCATTGCGCTGGAAGATGCGCCGCGATTCGGGGAAATCGCCTAGATGTTCATCCTGCTGGAAGTCCATGACTTCTGCGAGAGTGAGAGCGAACCCTTCGTCCGCTAGCTTGATCGCCGGGGCCATCACCTGCTCGAGCGACAACTTGCCGTACTTTTTTTCGGCGTACACCATGCCGGCAACCGACCCCGGCACTCCGATCGCCTTGTAGCCGACGGTGCTGGCATCTTCAATCACGTTTCCCTGAGCGTTCAGATACATGTTGGCTGTGGCTGCGGCCGGGGCCTTCTCGCGATAGTCAATGAAATGCGTCTTGCCATCGGCAAAACGGATCAGCATAAAGCCGCCGCCACCCAGATTCCCCGCCTGCGGATGCACGACCGCCAAGGCAAAGCCCACTGCAACGGCCGCGTCCACCGCATTGCCGCCCGACTTCATCATCTGCACTCCGGCACGCGAGGCCAGCTGGTGGACGCTCGCTACCATGGCCCGAGGCGCGATGACAGGTACCAGACGCTCTCCGAGGCTTCGCTGGGAGCTCACAACCAAGAGCAGCAGAATGAATAACTTGCAATGAGATCGCATGCGGTTGGGACTGCTAGAGGCTAGCCCAGCGGGAGAGTGGGAGTCAAATGATTGAGAAATTTCGATAGCCGTGCAGTTTGCCCCAAAACAACCTTCACTTCTTGTCATTCCGAAGCCGGGTTGATCGGCGAGGAATCTGCTAGCTGCACGCGGAGAAAAAGCAGATTCCTCGCGCGACAAGGCCGCGCTCGGAATGACAATTCTTTGGGGATTTCAAAGTACGCCCTAGAGGATGCAGTTTCTAGTTCCCGGCGCGGCGTGCTTTCGCCCTCCGGCGTTTGGTCACCTTGGGCCTGATAGTGTTGGGTCCCGCGATCCTGACCTTCGCCGCCACCATCTCATACGATTGCTGGATCAACTCTTTCATCTCGCCCCAAGGCAGGACATCCAGGCGTTCGCACGACACCCACTTGTAGCGGCCGACATACGGGGCTGGAATAATGTCCTCGTGCTCCACCAATTCGGCAAATCTTTCCGGCGTGCACTTGAACATCAGGCGCGGCGGGACTGAACTCAAGTTCAGCATGGCAAAAATCTTTCCACCGACCTTGAAGCAGAGGTCGTCACCCCATTGCAGGTTTTCGGTGGCATGAGGAAAGGAGAGGCAGAAGCGGCGGATGGATTCGACGGTCATTGTTTTCGGGACATCTGAATCTAGGTCGAGACCAGACGGGAAGGGCACGAGTTCACTCGTGCCGCTCATTTCTAAAGCGATGGCGCTTTAGCGACTGAGGTTGGCTGTTCACGGCGGTCAAAAGCAAGTCTCAGGGGCTGAAGCCCCCAAGACTTTCGCCTTTTGTGGCACGGCTAGAGCCGTGCCCTGCCCGGGTTTAAAGAAACTCGACGTTGTGGCACGGCTAAAGCCGTGCCCTGCCGGCCTCATTTGCGAGAGCTTTCTGCTCACACTTGCTCTCGGGCCTCGCCCAGGGTGACGCTCACTTCCATCTTCTTCTTTGCTCGATAGATGGTGAGGTGAACGGTGTCACCGGCGCGGTGATTGTTCATGACCTGGCTGAGGTCCTGCTGGTCCTGCACGTCCTGGCCGTCGATGGCAACAATGAGGTCGCCGCCCAGCATGATCGGCGTGTTGCCCAGATAGCCGCGCTGGGTACCGCCACGCAATCCGGCTCGGTCGGCGGCACCGCCGGGCACCACTTGGATGATCAGCAGTCCGCTGTCAGCGGGCAATCCCATCTGGTCCGCAAGTTCGGGTGTGATTGGGATCGTCCGCACGCCCAGCGCCGGACGGCGCACCCGGCCCAGCGTCATCAGGTCATTCAGTACGGCTTTGGCTGTGTTCACCGGGATGGCAAAACCAATGCCTGCGCTCTGGCCAACGTTCGAAGCGATCAGGGTGTTGATGCCGATGACTTCGCCATGCCAGTTGAGCAGCGGCCCACCCGAGTTGCCCGGGTTGATGGCCGCATCGGTCTGGATGGCTTCATCGATCTGCATGCCATCAGGCTCCTGCACCGGGCGGATGGAGCTGATAATGCCGCGCGTCATCGTTCCCGAAAGACCGAAGGGATTGCCGATGGCATAAACCTTTTGTCCGACCTGTAAATTGCGCGAGTCGCCCAGCACCATTGGGCTGAGTCCTGGGCCTTTGATCTGGATGACCGCGAGATCGTGCGAGCGGTCGGTGCCGACCACGGTGGCCCGGTACTTTTTCCGGTTGTGCAGGGTGACTTCCACCTGGCGGGCGTCCGCGATCACGTGATAGTTGGTCAACACGTGGCCTTCTTTGTCGATGATGAAGCCTGAACCCTGGCCTTCCTGGGGCACCAAGCCATAGAAGAAATCAAAAGTCACGGCCCGCGAAGTAATGTTGACCACAGAATCGATGTTCTTGCGATAGATGCTGATGTTGTTCTGTTCTTCGGCGTCGAGGACCTCGCCCGCGGCAGCCTCGGTAATCTCGATCTTGTTGCTGGGACGGCCGAACCAGTTGGCAGGATGCATCGGGCCGGAGCGGTAAGTCGTGAAGTAATAGAACGCGCCGGCAAAAACCACGGCCAGCAGAACAGGACGCAGCAGCCTCATAGTTCAAAGACCTTCCCTATTTCGAAAGCTAAATTTTAGATTGTAGCGCCGGGACGGCGGCGCTACGATTACGCTTGCTGCTTCAGCTCGGCGTAGATTTTTTTGACCTGGCGCTCGGTTTCATCCAGCGATCCTGAGTTATCGATCACGTAATCGGCCGCCCTGACTTTTTCTTCGTCCGGAAGCTGGGCTGCCATGCGGCGCGTGACTTCGCGGCGCGCCGTTTCCTCATCCACCTTCAGCCGATGGGCGGAACGCTGGATGCGCTGTTCAGGCTGACAGGTCACCACAATCAAGCGATCGAATCCCTTAGCCAGTCCTGCCTCGAGAATGAGCGCCGCCTCTACCATGGCAATCGCGTGGGGATCGTGCCGGGCCACTTGCTCCATCCATTCTTCCTGCCGGCGAATCACGGCCGGGTGAACGATTCGATTCAGTTCCTGCACACGACTGGGCTTACCCGGGCCGCCGAAGGCAAGTTCTGCCAGCCGGGCGCGGTTCACGGTGCGATCCGGATCCAGAATTCCGGCGCCGAAGTTGGCCACGACCTCCTCATACACCGCCTCGCCCGGTTGCATCAGCTGGTGTGCGATTTGGTCGGCCTGGATCACCTGCGCGCCCTGCGCCGCAAACATCTCGCCCACGGTGGATTTGCCTACGGCGATGCCTCCGGTCAACCCGACCTTAAGCACTGCGCGCGTGCTCCGCAGCCCGGGCGGGCATGCGCGAGCCCCTCCGCATCTTGGCCGCTTTCACCGTGTTTGCCATCAGCATGGCGATAGTCAGCGGGCCCACGCCTCCGGGAACGGGGGTAATGGATCCCGCGACTTCGGCCGCGTTGGGATGGGCGTCTCCCACCAGGGTAGACCCTTTGGTCCGGAAGCTCTCCTCCCGCTTGGCGTTGCCCGCGAAGAGCCGGTCAAACTCTGCGCGCTCGGTCACCTTGTTCATGCCCACATCAATCACCGTGGCCCCAGGTTTCACAAAGTCGCGGGTAATCATCCCGGCGCGGCCGATGGCAGCCACCAGGATATCGGCTCGACGGCAAACCGCCGGCAGGTCACGCGTCTTCGAATGGCAGACGGTCACCGTGGCATTGGCATTGATCAGCAGCATGGCGACAGGCTTGCCCACAATGTCGCTGCGTCCGACCACTACGGCTTCCTGGCCTGCGACCTGAATACTACTGCGCTTAAGGATCTCCATGATGCCCGCCGGCGTACAGGGCACCAGGCCCGGCCGTTGGGTGGAGAGAAACCCTACGTTCACGGGGTGAAAGCCGTCCACGTCCTTGGCCGGATCTACGGCCATCAGAATTTTCTTGGAGTCGACCTGCGGTGGCAGGGGCAACTGCACCAGGATGCCGTCAATCTCATCGCGCCGGTTCAGCTCGAGGACAACCTCCAGCAATTCCTCTGTGGAAATCGTGTCCAGCGGAGTGAGTTTCTCGCTGTAGATTCCAATTTCTTCGCAGCTCTTCACTTTCCCCCGAACATATATTTCAGACGCCGGGTTGTGGCCGACGAGAACAACTGCCAGTCCGGGACGCAGACCGGCCGCGGTCATGTCTCTCACATCCGTAGCAACCTCTGCCCTGATCTCAGCGGCGATCTTGTTGCCATCCAGAATTGTGGCAGCCATACCTAGCCTTTCCCTGGGGGAATTGAGCTTTATCGTAAACTATCACGGGCAAGGACGCTTCTGGCTGCTGGCTTCTGGCTCCTCGTTCTGGCATGTCGACGCTAGGCTTTGGCTCCAGCACCGGGAAGCCTGCACCCGCCAACACTAAATTCCCGAGACTCGAAGCGAGAAGCCAAGAGCTAGGAGCTAGAAGCTGTTCCTCAAAAGGCGTAAAATCTCTCCATGATTCCCCAAGACCTGCTCGACATCCTGGTCTGCCCGGTGTGCAAAAAGCCGCTCGTGCTGAAAGACGAGGGCCAGAGCCTGAAATGCGGAGAGTGTCGCCGGGTCTATCCGGTGCGGGACGGCATTCCGATCATGCTGGTGGAAGAGGCTGTCACCGATCCTTCCTGAAGCCATATTCTGTCATCTCTTCTCGTCCCACAACGACACAACGTGTCAAGATCGAGATTTCCTGTTATGGCACGTTCGTGCCACAAAAATCAGCCTCGTCTGCGCATCCAAGAATTGAAGAGGCTGCAACTTACCGCAGCAAAAGGGGTTTAAGAAACCAAGTCGGCCGCGCCTGCGTATATCAAGAAGGGCCTCCAGCGCGGCACCAAAATTGCATGCAACGTTCATGGCAGGCAGTGAGTCTAATGAGGTAAGCAAGTCAAGGTCGGAGGTGAAACGACCATGAAAGAGCGATTCTCCAGTACCGAACTTACGGCTCTCCGAAATGACCTTCTGCAGGGAGGTCTGATCGATTCGCGCGAAGCCGCCGAACTCCTGCAAGTATTCCTCATGGGTCGTGGCTACGGGGTGTCGCCTGCAGCAGCCATGGATGCCGTGGGCCGGGTTGAGATGTCGGGCTGCTCCATGCCGGTGCTGCAAAAGGAACTGGAGAACCTGGCATTGGTGATGTAAAGCGGTGACCAAGGGTATGTAAGAAATCTACGGGGACCTCAGAACCAAGCCGTATCCCCGCGAGGTGAGTAACAAGAATGAGCCGGGCCAACCAGCCCGGCGTTTTTGTTTGTTGGAGCTTCAGCTTTTAGCTCTTAGCTTTCAGAATCCCAGCTCTTGGCAGACGGCAACGACGCGGAAGACTGTGGGCTTAAGCTAAGAGCTAAAGGCTAAGAGCTAAAAGCTCTCTTCACTCGTACCTCAAACTTTCCACAGGATCCAACTTCGATGCTCTGGTTGCGGGAACCGTGCCGAAGATTACGCCTACCAGATGAGGAAACCAGGATGGCCACAATCGCGGACAATCCGGAAATCGGAATCCGGTATTCGGTAAGAAATCGTACGGAATACGGAATCGCCAAACCGATCACCACGCCGATCAGGCCTCCGACCAGGGAAATGGTCATGGCCTCAGCCAGGAACTGAAAGCGGATTTCCCGGTTGGTGGCGCCCAGCGCTTTGCGGATACCGATCTCACGGATGCGAGAGCTGACTGTCGCCAGCATGATGTTCATGATCCCGATACCGCTGACCAGCAGGACTACCGCCGCCACCAGCAGCAACACCAGGGTCAGGGCGTTGGCCGTCTTCTCGGCCAGCACGACCAGCTGGGTGAGATTCATGACGTTATAGACCGACTCGGCCCGGTGCCGGCTCTGAATGACCCGCCGGATCTGTTCCGTGGCCGGCTGCACCATGGAAGGATCGGCGGTCGAAAAATAGATCTGTTTGACCGTCGGAGTGTCGGTGAAGTAACGGCTGACCGTGTATGGAATCAGCATGGTGTAATCCACCACTTCGGTTTGTCCGAAGGTATCCACGCGCTCGCGGAAGGTGCCCACGATGGTGAAAGGCAGGCCGCTGAGCTTGATGGTCTTTCCGATCGCTTCTGCCTGCGATCCGTAGAGCTCCTCCGCCATTTTCTGGGTGATCACTCCGACCTTGTTATGCTCCTGCTCGTCCTTGGGGTCGAAAAAACGTCCCGGTGATGACCACCAGGTTGCGCACGATCTTGTAGTCGGGAAAAACGCCGAGCACGGAGATGTCGCGCTCCTTGCCTCCACCCACGGGGATGCGCTCGCCTAGCGAAACCACGGGAGAGGCGGCGACAATGCCCGGCACTTCTTCGAGCGCGGCCTTCATGTCGTCGATGGTAAGGGGATCGGGAGTCACGTTGGCGACGCGCTGGCCCCCACTCTGATATTCAGCCTCGATCTGGTTGGTGCCGATGGACTGGATCTGGTTGAGCACGTACTGCTTGCCGGTCATGCCGATGGTCACAACCAGGATGAGGGAGGCGGTGCCGATGACCATGCCGAGAGCGGTCAGGGCGAAGCGTACCTTATTACTACGAAAGGTCTCATAGGCGAAACTGAGTATTTCGCTATAGACCATCTTGGGCGGGCGTCGTTCCGGGGCGGTGGTAGAGGCGGTCGCCATGTCGTCTTTGGTTAGATGCTAGCCGCAATGGCCCAGAGGCGCAATTGTCAGGTGGAGGCGCGAGCGTCCTCGCTCGTGCCGCAGTAAAAACGAACCCAGACCGGCCTAGCCTCCGCACGAGCGGGACGCTCCCGCCCACATCTACTTAGCCCTGGCCGCTCCGTCGCACCCCGCGCATAGTAGTTCACCGAGCCCGGCTCCAGCTTCCGCCCTTGCGGGCTGAAAATCCGGAAATGCGCCAGACCCGCCTTTTGCAGCGCAAACTGCAGCGTCGTTTTCAGTACGCCCATACCGTAGGTCACGCTGCGGCGGAAGTTGATGGATGAGGCTTCCTCAAAATATTTGGTGGGACACGATACCTCGCCAATGCGGAAGCCAAAGTTCACGCATTGCGCCAGCACCTGATTGTCGAAGACAAAGTCGTCCGAGTTTTCGAGCAGCGGGAGATCCATGAGGACTTTGCGGCTGAAGGCGCGATATCCGGTGTGGTACTCCGACAACTTGACACGTAGAAACAAATTCTCGAACGCGGTGAGAAAGCGGTTGGCCGCGTACTTGTAGAGCGGCATGCCGCCATGCAGGGCCTGCCCGCCGAGAATGCGCGATCCCAGCACCACGTCGTAGACGCCATAGGCCACCATGCTGGCCATGGCCGTCACTAGCAGCGGCGTGTACTGGTAGTCGGGTGCACCATGATGATCACGTCCGCACCCGCCGCCAGGGCCTCGCGGTAGCAGGTCTGCTGGTTGCGTCCGTAGCCGTAATTCTGGTCATGCACATAAAATTGCAGGCCTAGGCGTTGGGCAATTTCGACGGTGCCGTCGGAGCTGTGGTCGTCCACCAGAATGCGGATGTCGACCAGTTCCGGCAGTTCCGCCGCGGTGGCTGCCAGGGTCTTCTCCGCGTTATAGGCGGGCAACACCACGGCGATGCGTTGGCCATTGATCATGTTTGCCCATCATAATCTCACAGCCCGAAGTTTGACTGTGTGGAACCGGCTCGTGTTGGACCGGGCCGGAGCCTGCTCCACACGATTTTGTTGCTAAAATAGTTATTCGGGCAAGCCCGAGACCCATGGCTGAAAAGCGCACACTCTTCGAGAAAGTCTGGGATGAGCATGTGGTCTGTTCGCCTCCGGACCGGCCGCCTCTCCTTTATATAGACCTGCACCTGGTCCACGAGGTGACCTCCCCACAAGCCTTTGACGGATTGCGTGCGGCTGGGCGGCGGGTGCGCCAGCCCAACCGGACCGTGGCCACGGTTGACCACAATATTCCGACCGAGCCGCGCGGGACTCCGATTACCGACCCGATTGCGGCCCTCCAGATCCAGGCTTTGCAGAAGAATTGCAAAGAGTTCGGCGTTCCGTTGTTCGACATGGATTCGCCGGACCAGGGGATTGTGCACGTCATCGGCCCGGAGCTGGGGCTCACGCAGCCGGGCATGACCATCGTCTGCGGCGACAGCCACACCAGCACGCACGGCGCCTTCGGCGCGCTGGCTTTCGGCATTGGCACCTCCGAGGTCGAGCACGTTCTGGCCACGCAATGCCTGCCGCAGCGCAAGCCGAAAACCATGCTGATCGACGTCCGCGGCTCGCTGCCCGAAGGCGTGACCGCAAAGGACCTGGCGCTGGGCATCATCGGGCAGATCGGAACCGACGGCGCCACCGGTCACGTGATCGAGTATGCCGGCGAGGCCGTGCGCGGTCTTTCTGTAGAAGGACGGATGACGCTGTGCAACATGAGTATCGAGGCTGGGGCCAGGGCAGGATTGGTCGCCCCCGACGAAACCACTTTCGCCTACGTCAAGAATCGCCGCTTCGCTCCAGCCAATGGTGACTGGGAGAAGACTCTGGCACGGTGGCGCGCCCTAAGCTCCGACCCGGGTGCGCGTTATGACAAAGTCGTCACTATCGATGCCGCGAAGCTGGCGCCCTTCGTAACCTGGGGGACGAACCCAGGCATGGTGGTGGCAGTCAGCGGCAGGGTTCCCGAACTGCGGGACATGAAAAGCGAAGCCGATCGCCGCTCCGCCGAGCGCATGCTGGAATACATGGGCCTCGAACCGGGCACCCGCGTGGAAGAAATTGCGGTAGACCGGGTTTTCATCGGCTCCTGCACGAACTCGCGCCTGGAAGATTTGCGGGCTGCCGCACGCGTCGCCCGCGGACATCACGTCAGTCCGAAGGTGCGGGCGATGGTCGTGCCGGGATCGCAATCGGTAAAACATGCCGCCGAGCAGGAAGGTCTTGACCGGATCTTCCAGGAAGCCGGCTTCGAATGGCGCGAGTCCGGCTGCTCCATGTGTCTGGGCATGAACCCGGACATCCTGCAACCGGGCGAACGTTGCGCATCCACCAGCAATCGCAATTTTGAAGGACGCCAGGGGCGCGGTGGACGGACTCACCTGGTGAGTCCGATGATGGCGGCAGCGGCAGCCATCGCCGGGCACTTCACGGATATAAGAAACTGGGAATTCAATAGACACGAGTAACACCGGCGTCCGCCGGCTGCCGGAGGGCGTCCCGCCCTCCGAAGCTGGAGAGCGAATGAAACCGTTCCGCATCCATAAAGGCAAAGTCGCCCCGCTCGATCGCGCCAACGTCGACACCGACCAGATCATCCCCAAGCAATTCCTGAAGAGAATCGAGCGCACCGGCTTTGGCGAATTCTTGTTCTACGACTGGCGCCGCTCCAAGGATGGTTCGCAAGACCCATCTTTCTCCCTGAATCACGCCCGCTACAAGGGGGCCAGCATTCTCGTGGCCGGCAAGAATTTCGGTTGCGGGTCGTCACGCGAACATGCCGTGTGGGCGCTGGAGGATTTCGGTTTCCGGGCGGTGATCGCTCCGTCGTTTGCCGATATTTTTGCCAACAACTGCGGGAAGAATGGCGTGCTTGCGGTGGTTCTGTCCGAAGAGGAAGTCGCTGAAATCGTCCGCCGCGCGACTGAATTGCCCGACTACCAGGTCACCATCAACCTCGAGCAATGCCGAGTTTCCGATGACCGCGGCTTCTCGACAACGTTCCGGATCGACGACTTTACCCGCCACTGCCTGCTCGAAGGGCTGGACGACGTCGGCCTTACTCTGAAATACGAGGCCGACATCACGGCCTACGAAGCCAGGCATCCAGCTTCACAAAAGGTCATCTAGAACGCGCACACCCTCGCGACCACATCGGTCGGAAAACCGGAAAGCGCACGCAATGAGGTCACAATCCCCTTCCTCGTGATACAGCCTTAGTAGCTCCGAGGAGGAAAAGGCCCTTGCAACCTGCCCCTAAGACCGACGCTCGCCGTTACCAGCGCTTTCTGATGGAGGTTGAAGTCAACGTCTACACGCAGAAGAACGGCCTGGCGCCCGGTCGCACCCTGGACATCAGCGAATCCGGTATCTCGGCCGTGGTTCCCCTTGAGCTTTCCATTGGTGAAGCCGTGAAGCTCGATATCAGGTTCCCGCTCGAACCCATCATGGTGAGCGCAGTGGTGCGCAGCCGGAATGCTTTTCGCTATGGCTTCGAGTTCGACCAGCCGGGAACGGGAAAAGAACTGATTCAGAGAGCTCCGGTCAGGCTGAGCATCGCGCGGCCCATATAGGCAGGGCATGATTGCGGGCTTCGCCCCGCCGCACGAGCGGAGGCTCGCGACTACACGGTGCTAGACCGGCGGGCCCGGCGGCGCTCCTGACGATTTCAGCTTGGGCGTATTCTGCTCGGGATTTTGCAGGAACAGAATGATCTCGTGATCCAGCTGTTCGATCACCGGACCACGGGTTGCGCCCTTCTTTACCGCGGTCTGAACCTCATGCACTCCCGCCAACGCTACCGCCCGCACTTCAGGCGTCGCGTCGGAATTCGCCGCCAGAATCATCAAGCGCTCGGCGACTTCGGTTTGTACTACGCCCGCGAGATCGCGCTCCGCCGGCGTTTTCGCGTTGTCCGAAAATGCCGCGCCCACCAGAGCAGAGACGACGTTTGCCGGCGACGGAGCCTGCGCCTCCTGACGCGAGATAACGGCCAGGCGCTGCATTCGCCTGGGATCGAGCAATCCACCCACTACGATTTCTGTCACGGCGCGAGCTCCATCCTGCGGGCTGAAAAGATATCCGGCGGAAGAGGTGAATCGCTCCGGATCCGCATCGCGATTCTCCAGTGGCGCCAGCGCCTTCCAGACTTCCGGGGAAACATTTAATTGCGAAGGCTGCAAGGCTCCCAGCGCAAGCTGCAGGGCTTCTTTCTGACTCTCGGCCGGCCAGATGATGACCGGTTGCTGGCCATCGCCAGCCAGAGACGGCGGCACCTTGGCGCTGCCCACCACATTGATCGCGGCGCCGAGCGCGTAGCGATGAAACAGATACACCAGAGGCAGGCGCGACGTGAACATCGAATTGGGCTCGCCCGGGCGCAGCATTCGCGGACTGTAGTGCGCCAGCAGCGCATTGCGGACGGGTAAAACCTCTTTCAGCCAGGTCACGGGATCGGGTCCGTCGTCGTAGGAATTCCAGCGCGGGTCGGCGGTATTGCCCCACACAAGTCCCTTTGCGATCGCGCTTCTTCACGATCGCATCGCGCCGGGCATGTTCTTCCTGCGCTCCGGCCGCGGGCTTGCCCTGGCTGTAGCCCCACTCGATGGCGAAGCGGTCATAACTGCCCACGCCCTGCATGTAGGCGTCAGAAAGATCAGCGGTGCCGTCGGCGCGAATCTGCACGCGCGGCGCGAAGTAGTCCATCACCGAACCGCGGCCGTACGTGCTGGCCACGAAGTTGTGTTCGAGGCCCAGCACATGTCCCATTTCGTGGCAGGTAAGCAGCGCCAGCCGCTTCAGCATGATTTGCTCTTCGGCGGTTCGAGGATCGAGATTGTCGAGCGCGGCAAAGGAATCCAGCGCGGGTTCGGCGGCGTCGCGGCCCGAGGGCATCGCGGACTCCCAATAGTTGTTCACGGTGCGCATGCGATGCGAATCCAGCTGCACCACGGAGTGGATGATTTCGCCGGTGCGCGGATCAATGTGGCTTTGCCCGACTGACCATCCTCGTCCGGAACGGTTCGTCCACTGGATGGTGGGATAGCGAATATCCATCGGGTCGGCCCCCTCGGGCAAGTCCTCGATGCGCAGTGCGTTGCTGAACCCTGCCTGCTCGAAGGCCGCATTCCACCACAGCGCTCCCATCCGCGCCGCCGAACGAACCGGCTCCGGAATGGCGCGGTCGAGATAGAACACAATCGGTTTCACCGGATCGCTGAGCGCGGCATTCGGGTCTTTCTTCTGCAGACGCCAGCGGTTCACCAGGTAACGCGTAAGCGGCTGATCGTAGGGCTGGGAAAAATCCTGAAAGCTGGCGTTGATGAATCCCACGCGAGGATCCTGCTCCAGCACTTCGTATCCCGGAGCCGGCATGGCCACGAAAGAATGGTGTTCGCGGATACTTAAGGAATGAGGATCGGGCTGGTTGAGATCGCTTTCGGAATCGGTGGAGAAAGTCAGCAGCGCTTCCACTTCCGTGTTCAGGGGAAAGCTGCCAGTGTGCTCGAGATCAATCACGCTGCGATCTTTGTCGAGCCGCCAGTCCACCGCCTTCGAAGATTGCTCGCGCACCACGACTGCCACCAACGGCGCGGCTCGGCCGGCGCAATTGTGAGAGCAGATCAAACGCATCGCGAACCAGCAAGGCATCGGCATCCACCAGCAACGTGCCGTCGCGTTCTCCTTCCACCGGGAGCGAAGCCAGAACGGACGTCGGAAAACTGTATTCCACGGAATGCTGCAGCTCGGGCGCACCATTCGGAGCGCGGAAACTGGTGTTCTCCTGAATCACCAGCACGCGCATCCCAACCCGCCGAAAACGGCATACCGCCCCAGCGCCAAAAGAGCCGCGGTCGGCGAAGGCTTCGATCGAGCCCACCCCGCTGCCCAGTCCGGTGAAGTAGAGAAATTCTCCGCGGAGCGCCGCCGGAGACAGTTCAAACAGGATGTCGCCCTTCTTCTCGTCCCAGTAGTACGGGAAAAGACCGTCGTGTCTCTGCAGGCCGGCAGTCCGCGTCGTCAGGTTAGGGCTTTCGTCGGCGGGCTTGGCAGTCGTCTGGGCGCGGGCGCGAGAGTCGAGGCAGCCCATTGCGAGGAGAATGACAAGCACCAGGGCGAGCAGAAGGCGCAGTCTTTTCATAGGCCTTGTCTTATACATCACGAGCATGGGGTTGCTCAAACCATGCAAGGGCATCGACCAGACAAGACGGTTCGACACAAGGATGGTGAGAAGGTGTGCGCTCGCGCAGGAATCTATCGCAGGTTGTGACTGACTACGGGAGGATTCATCAGGGGAGCCGCGGGCCGGCCATCGTCAATTTCGAGGACGGTGACCGAATCCCCTACTTCAACTTCGTGCTTCACGCCGTTGTCGAGGGCATAGAGTTTGTAGCGCGCCCGATTTGTTGAACACATGCTGGCGCATTCCGACTGCCTTGTCGTTCTGGATGATCACGTGATGAGTCGGCACCGATATACCTCGCTTGCCATCAATGTCATAGCTCGACGCCTCCACCCAAAGCGCAAGATAGAAAACCCCGTTTCTTTTTTGCAAAAGCAGGTGGTGGACGTCGGAGAGGTCGCCGGTCAATTTGAAGCCCAGGTCCTGAGTCGCAAATGCAGGCCCGGGATCCACCAGCAGGCGGAGCAGGTTCACGAGAGCGGAATACGCGGGCTTGGGAGAGTAGTCAGTCCGCAACAGGCCGAATCCGCTGTCGCCGCTGGGTCTGGCAGACGGAAGATCGATGAGCTCGTAGAGGTAGGTGCGCTTGATGCCGCGCAGCCATTGTTCCAGAAAGATTCGCGGCACATACTTCGCGGCAACCTCTTCCGGAATTCCTTGCTTCGAATCCGGCACAGTTTGATAGCCGGTCTCAGTGGTGATGACCGGCTTGCCCGGGCAGAGGGTGCCCACGTTCGAAAGATTCCACGGGATGCCGCCGTATCCGTTCGACCCCCAACCCCGGGTGCCGGGATTGCGGCCGGCAAAATAGTTGTGCAGATTCGCGTAGTCAAAGGAGCACAGGCCGCGCAGTCTGGCGTACGAATCTTGCCGCGTCAACGACGGGCCAATCACCGGAAAGCGTGAAGTTGCGGAATCGCTCTTGACGCCCTGATCCAATCTTCCGAGAAACGAGGACATGGTCACGGGCCAGTGTTCATCATGCCTCTGGTCATATTCGTTCGGGGCTTCGTAGCCTTCAAAGCTGTCCTTCATGCGCCGCGGATAATCGAGCAACAACTGCTCGCTCTGGTCGGGAGAGGTAATAAAAATTCCCTTGATGCCCGCCCTGCCCAGCTGATTGTGCCGATCGTAGTATTCCTTCCAGGCCGTGTCGATCAGGCCGTCGCGCACGTGGCGGATTTGTAAGTCCTTGAGCGCCTGCTGCACCCGCGGAAAGTTTCCATAGGGAGTGTCGCGACTGTGCAGGTGAACGTTGATCCCCACACTATCAACGAATGCATCTGCACTACCGGCTTTCTCGGCGTCCGCGCGCCCGGCGAACAAGATCATGAGCAGCAAGAGTCCCGGCATCAGCAGGCGATGAGCAACGGCAGAAAGAGGAGCACTGAAACGAACAATGGATGCGACTCGATTTCATGATTGCAATGCCCTTGCCGAAGTCGTCAGGAACTTCCGGGCTGAGACAGAAAGTGGCGGCGTCACAAATATTAGTCCAACCGAGAGCAGAATCAACCGCGAAACTTCCATTTGTTTTATTCATTGGTGCGGGGATGTACTTGTGAGAGGTACATGTCCTTATTCTCGTCATCTTTTATGGTATGCAGTTACTGTGCAACGCGCGATCGAATGCTAGTCTCAGGTTCCATACAGCTTCCTTTGTATTGACTCGAGAGAAGTCAGGCACCACGATGGTTAGACGACATAGAGTTTGAAAATATTTCGTGTTGATGAGGGCAATAAATATTTTGAATTTCGTTTGCAGGCCCGTGCTTGTTATGGTTAGTCCACTCGTCAATAGCAGGCAGCGGTTACGCGGTCCCTGTCATCCTTTTTTTAAACAGGGCGCGGCAATCGTCCATAGCGGTCCTCGTCTGACCTCCAACAAAACCTAGCAAGGCATACCTCTGGCCGGGTAGACCAAATTCAAAGGTTGAACTGACTACTATGCAAACCGGACTAGTGAAAACCGGCCACGTGTTCGACGCCGGAACGACCAACCTCTCTCTGCGCATCGCCATCGAATCGCTTTTTCGGCAAAAGCGGCTGTTCCTGCGGGTCGCCGTCACGATCATGTTTCTGGCCATCGCGATTTCCGTGGTGATGCCCAAGCAGTATGTCTCAGAGATGAAATTCCTGGTGCAAAACGCGCGCAGCAACGTGGTGGTCACGCCGGAGAAGACGAATCCGCAGAATGTGGCGAGCGATGTAACTGAAACCCAGGTGAACTCCGAGCTCGAGATGCTGCGCAGCCACGACGTGCTGGATCCCGTGGCCGATCCGGGGTGGGACAAAATCCCGGTGGCTCAGCGTGATCCCGATTCGATCCGCCAGCATGAGGGACTGCTGGCCGCATTCGACAGGAAACTGGAGACCGAGCCGGTGCGCAAGACCAACGTGATCAACGTCACCTATCGCGCGCGCAGCCCGGAAGAGGCCCGAGAGTCGCTGCAACACCTCTCGCAGGTTTATCTGGAGCATCACCGCCGAATGCAGCGCCCTACCGGGGCTACGGCGTTCTTTGCTTCCGAAGCGGAGCGCTATAAGAAAGCCTGGGACGACGCCACACGCCAGCTGGTGGAGTTCCAGCAGCAACATCAACTGGCCTCGCTGGCGCAGCGGGAGACCGATTTGGAGACAAAAATCAGCAAGGCGCAGGACGATCTGCTGACCTCCGACGCCGGCCTGAAAGAGCTGGATGCCCGCTGGCGGAGAGCACGCGCCGGCTGCAAACCATGTCGGTACGGCAAACCACGCAGAACCGGGCAGGTCCTAATTTGCAGTCGGTGCAGCAGCTCACGGCGCTGGTAATTGACCTGGAGAACAAGCGCACCGCTCTGCTGACGAACTACAAGCCGGAAGACCGCATGGTGCGTGAACTGGACCAGCAGATTGCCGCCAGCCGGGCTGCGTTGAATGATTCGGCCTCGACGAAACCGATCGAGGTGACCACCGACGTCGATCCCGCATGGCAACAGGTGCGGACCGAGTACGCGCAAGGCAACATCACCCGCCGGGCCGCGGCAGCACGCCGAACGGCCGTCACCGGGCAACTGGATACGCTGAAACAGGATTTAGCGGAGATGCAGAATCTCAACGTGCAATTCAACAACCTGGAGACTCAGGTCAAGGAGCGGCAGCAGAACTACGAGTTGTACGCCGAAAAGCGTGACCAGTCGCAAATCTCGGATGCCATGGATGATCGCGGATTGATGAATGTCGTGGTGGCCGAGCAGCCCACGTTGTCCTACATGCCGGCGCGGCCCAAACCGATCTTGAACGCGGTGCTGGGCATGGTCACTGCGCTATTCCTCGGCTTGTGCATGGTCTACCTCGCCGAGGCGGGAAGAAATACGGTGGCCACGCCGCGTGAACTGGAAGCAGCTTCACGATATCCGGTACTGGCCACCTTGTCATACACGTCACCACAACTGGGCGAGGTACTGGAGGGAACGGAAGTAGGGCGGGAGCGCGTCCGTTCGATCATTGTGCCCTCCACCCGGCCACCGGACATGTACTCGTACTAGCGTCAGATCGATCAGGGGGCAGATGTGCAAGGAACAGATTTCACCGCGGTTTGCGAAGGGCTGTTGTCCAGGATCTTCCATCGTCCGAACCAGGGGGATGGGCGCGGAGTTGTGGTTGCGCTCACTTCGGCACACCCGCAGGCCGGCGTGAGCCACATCACCAATGCGCTCGCCGCCGCTCTCGATCAGGGCGGCGATCAGTACACCATGTTGCTGAATGGCCGGTATATGTCGGCCCAAGATCACGGCACACAAAACGACAGCCACTTGTCCACCAGCAGAACGTCGGACGCGCTCTGGCAGACCCATCGACCGGACGGCTCGCGCGACAACTGGCACACCATCCAGACGCGGTTGGCAAATTATCTCGAACAACTGCGGCGGCAATACCGCTACATCCTGATTGATTGCCCTTCACTGCGCGAGGCGGATCACGCGGTGGTGCTGGCGCCGCTGGTGGATGGGATCGTTCTGGTCGTCGAGGCCAACCGCACGCAGAAGGAGCAGTTCCTGTATGCGGAGCGGGCGATTGAGTATGCGGGCGGAAGAATTCTGGGTCACGTCCTGAACAAGAGGACTTATGTCATCCCCGACTGGTTGCATCGCAAGATGGAGGCGTTCGGTGTTTGAGAATCCCGGCATGTCGGGTCACAGGTCAATTCTTATGAATACATCTCTTATGAATGCATCACGCCGCTGGCTCTGGATGGTACTGCTGGTCAGTTCAGCCTTTGGGCAGGAGTTGCGCACTCGACCGCAATACACTCTGCGTCCGGGAGACGTTGTGGAATTGCAGTATCGCTACACGCCCGAGCTGAACCAGACGGTGACGGTTCTTCCCGACGGTTATCTGAACCTGAATTTGATTGGCAATCTGAAGGTCAGTAACTTGACGGTGGAACAGGCGCACGACCTCATCGTGCAAAAGGGAAAGGCCCGGCTCAATGATCCGGAGTTGAATCTGATTCTGCGGGAATTCCAGCGCCCCTACATTGTGGTGGCGGGTGAGGTCACGACCCCCGGAAAGATCGATCTCCGCGAGAACACAACCGCGATGCAAGCCATCTTGCTGTCGGGCGGGTTCAAAGAAAGCGCCCACTCCGGCCAGGTGCTGCTCTTCCGCAAAATCAACAGCGATACCGCGGAAGTGAAAGTCCTCAAACTCAGCAAGATCCACAAGACCGCCCAGCTGGAGCAGGACGCGCAGTTAGAGGCGGGAGACATGTTGCTTGTACCGCGCAACAAGTTGGAGAACATCTCCAGGTACATGAAACTTTTCAATATCGGCGCCTACATCAACCCACTCCAGCTCGTGCCGTAATCGCGATTCGGCCGGGATAACAGGCATTTTGGCAGGGAAAACTCTTTTCGCTAGAGCTCTTTAAATGACTTTCGGCAACCAAAATCGAGAAGAGTCCGTTGGGCTTTCATGCCTCACAGATGCAATCGCGGACAACACCACGACTGCCGTTCTCCGTAATCCGCCAGCCATTGGCATGGCTGAGGAGATCGCGGTGGATTCTTCGATTCTCGATTCTTCGATGCCTGCCGCCAGCGGTTCGAAACCCGCGCGCCAGATGAGTTCGGTATCTGCCGTGGTTCAGTCGGTCGCGGCCAAGGTCCTGATCATCGGGATCAATGCGCTGACCGGCATTATTACCGCACGCGCTCTGCGCCCCGAAGGCCGCGGGGAGTTGGCCGCGATGATCCTGTGGCCGGTATTCCTCGCCTTCGCGCTCAGTATGGGGATCCCCAGCGCGCTGACGTTTCAATTGCGGCGCAACCCGGAAAAGCAATCACAGTTGATGGGAGCGGGCCTGCTGCTGGGGCTGCTGAGCGGTGCGATGGCCGCACTGGTCGGCATGTTGTTCATGCACGGCGTGGATCCCCCAGTACCCGCCGCGGGTGATTTTGTTCGCGCGCATATTCCTGTTCAGTGCGCCACTCTCTTCTCTGCTGGTGGTGGGACGAGCGGCGCTCGAAAGTCGCGGTGACTTTACCGCGTCCAACAAACTGCTGATCTGGTCGCCGGCCATGACTCTGGTCTGGCTGCTGGCGCTGCTCGCAACCCATTCCATGACGCCCATCAGCGCGGCCCTGGCCTATGTGCCGGTGGGAATTGTGCCTTTGTCGTGGATGATGTGGCGGCTGTGGAAATTGTTCCATCCCACTCTGACCGCGCTGCGCGATTCAGTGCGGCAGTTGTTTGCCTACGGAATCCGATCCTATGGCATCGATCTGTGCGGCACGATGGCGCTGTATGTGGACCAGGCCCTGGTCGTCGGTTGCTCGAACCGGGCATGATGGGAACCTACGTGGTCGCGCTCAGTCTCTCGCGCATGCTGAACGCTTTCCACACTTCAGTGGTGATGGTTCTCTTTCCCAAGGCCGTAAGTTGCCTGCCTGAAGAAGTCGTGGAGATGACCAGCCGCGCCATGCGAATGAGCACCGTGCTGGCCACCGTGGCCGGCATTGGCATCGTGGCCCTGGGCCCGCAGGTACTAAGCCTGCTCTACGGAAGAGAATACCGCGGCGCCAACGTGGTGTTGCGCATCCTGGTGCTTGAAGTCGTGCTTTCGGGTGCGACCCTGGTTCTGTCTCAGGCATTCATGGCGCTGGGGCGTCCCGGAATTGTCACCGCGCTTCAAGTCACGGGACTCGCGCTCACCGTGCCGCTGATGTTTCTGCTGATACCGCGCTTCGGCATTGCGGGCGCGGGCGCGGCGTTGCTGTGCTCCACCATCGCGCGCTTGACCTTCGTGCTGGTCAGCTTTCCCGTTTTTCTCAAAATGCCGGTGCCGAGTCTATTTCCCAAACTTGAGGACTTGAGCTTTGCGGCGGATGCGATCGGAAAAGTGCTGGACCGTTTTCGGCGCGTGCCGCTGGTCGCGGTCGAGGGGGCGGACTGATGCTGCGTCCGTTGAACATTTTCGTGCCCCACTGCTCGGACTTGCTGACCGACCATCTGCCGCACGGGGACGGGCTGATCGCGCACGGTTTCATCACCAGCCTGGCGCGCCGCGGACATCGCCTGCATGTGGCCGCCCAGAGGGTAGACCTGCGCGAAGCGTTACACCCGAACATTTCGCTCTATCTGATTCCTCTGCGCCAGGCGCGAGGCATGCAGTCGCGCCTGGAATACATGTTTCGAGTGCGGCAACTGCTGCATGAACTGAGAAGGTCTCAACGCTTTGATCTGGTGCACCAGTTGAACCCGGTATTCACCGGAATCAGCCTCGCGCTTGTGGGATGCGGCCTGCCGCTGGTGCTGGGCACGTATGTGGCACGCTGGCCGGACGATCCGGACGCCCTGACCTCCCGCGGTGGCTGGGTTGGCCGTGGCGTCGCCAAGGGACGCGAGGTGATTGCCGCGATGCAGCAACGCCGCGCGGACGCCTTGTTGCTCACGACGCCTGCTGCCTGGAATCGCCTGCCTGATCCAGAAGAGGTTCGCAGCCGTATTCATGTGATTCCTCACGGCATCGACACCGAACTTTTCTCGCCTCGCCTGGGATGGGATTCCCTGGAGACGATGCGCGCCGAGCAGCAGAAGCCCTCGATCCTATTTCTGGCGAATGTCTTGAAGCGCAAAGGCATTTTCACGCTGATTGAAGCATTCCGCGTGGTGGCGAATGAATGCGCGGACTGCACTTTGCGTGTGGCCGGCGCAGGATCCGATCTGGCCGAAATCAAGCAGCGGGTGGCGGCACTCGGCTGCGCGGACCGGGTGGAGTTTCTTGGCCATCAGGAGCGCAACGATGCTCCTGAGCTCTACCGCAACTGCAGCGTGTATTGCCTGCCTTCGTTCGGCGAACCTTACGGAACCACGGTGGTGGAAGCCATGAGCTGCGCCCGGTCTTTGGTAGTGACGGACAGCGGAGCGCTGCCTCACCTGGTGCACGAGCGCGGTGGGATGAGAGTTCCGGCGGGAAATACGGAGTCGTTGGCCCAGGCCTTGATCCACTTGCTGCGACATCCGGACGAGCGCGTGGAGATGGGACGGTACAACCGCCGGTTAGTCGAAAGCAAAATGTCATGGGACAGCGTCGCGCAACAACTGGAAGCAATTTACGACATCACACTCGCGCGGAGGGCATCACAGTCGGGACGCGAAGATGTCGCCGGTGGCCTTCGGGCTAAAAACGAATTCGGCTATCCAGAAACAAATCTGATGCTGTCGTCAGTGTGAGTAACGTCAACAGATAGCGGCAACGAACAAAGACCGAACCCAGGGAGAAACGGAATAATGAAGAGCCGAGCACCCAGTTCCAACCGACTCAAAGCGGGGCTCGACGGGCTGTGCGTATTAGCGCTGGCGCTGGCATCAGCGGTCGTGGGGAACATCGCACGCATTCCAGCCGGCAGCGTGGAGCAGTTTCTGGAGATGCGTGTCACTCTCCTGAATGTGATGTTCGCCGCCCTGTTCGTTCTGGGGTGGATTTCTCTCCTCGGTGCATTGGGTCTGTATCAGCAGGAACAGCAAAGCGTGTTCCACGTTGTGAAGCGTGCGGCCCAAGGCTGCTTCACGATGGCAGTGGTACTGGGGCTGTACCTATTCATTGCGCGCACCGCAGGTCCGATGCGGCGGATTGCCGCGATCTTCTTCGTTACCTCACTGACCTTTGAAACCGTGCGCTTGATCAGCGGGCGTTTCATTCGCTGGTGGTTTGCATCGCGCGACCCGCGCGTGGTGGTGATCGTGGGCAGCGGAAGGAAGGCTGGCATTGCGTGGCGGCAAATTCGCACCCGTCACCACTCCACCGTGAACCTTCTCGGCTTTGTGGACGACCGTGAGGTCAGCGAGATGGCGCCCGACGTCGCCGACCGCTACCTGGGCACAATGGATCAGCTGCCCGATATTCTGCTGCGCAATGTGGTGGATGAGGTGCTGATCGCGCTGCCCACCAAGTCGTGCTACGACAGCATCGAACGCGCAATTGCAATCGCGGAACAGGTCGGAATTGAAGTCGTGTACATGCAGGACCTGTACGTCACCACGCGCCGGCAACGTGCGCTCCAGGAACCGGACATGTTCACGGAGCTGGTGCCGCCTCAGGACCACCATTTGGCGACGCTGACGATCAAGCGCCTGTTCGATGTGATCGGAGCCGCCGCTGGACTTCTGCTTTTGTCTCCGATCTTCCTGGCGACCGCCATCGCGATTCGTTCGAGCAGCGAAGGTCCTATTTTCTTTTCCCAGGAGCGTTACGGCTATCGCCGCCGCAAGTTCCGCATGTTCAAGTTTCGCAGCATGGTGGCGAACGCGTCCGAGTTAATGGCCGAACTGGAGGATCAGAACGAAGCAGTGGGACCGATTTTCAAGATCCGGCGAGACCCGCGGATTACCCGTGTGGGGCAGATCCTGCGCACTACTTCGATTGATGAACTGCCACAACTGTGGAATGTCCTGATCGGAGACATGTCACTGGTGGGGCCTCGTCCGATGACCGTGCGCGATGTGTCGCTGTTCAGCGAAGCCACGCTGATGCGGCGATTCAGCGTAAAGCCCGGCATCACGGGATTGTGGCAGGTGAGCGGCCGCAGCGATGCCAGCTTCGACCAGTGGATCAAGTTTGATTTCAGCTACATCGACGACTGGTCGCTCGGCCTCGACTTCCGCATTCTGGCGCGGACCGTAACCACGGTGCTGAGGCGCTCCGGGGCGGCTTAGAACGTACGTTTAGAACTTTCGCGTGATGAAGGGTGAAATGAGAGTCGCTGTCGTACACGATTATTTTACGCAGCTCGGCGGGGCCGAGAAGGTTGCGGAAGAGTTGTACTCCATGCTTCCCGATCCTTCGCTGTTCGCGACCGTTGCGTTGCCCGGCAGCATGCCGCCACGGCTGCAGGACGTTCAGGTCCGGACTTCGTGGATGCAGAACTTGCCGGGGATTCGGGACTACTACCGTCTTTATTTCTTTCTGTACCCCTTCGCCGTGAGTTCGCTCGATCTCTCCGCATACGATCTGGTCGTCTCCAGTTCGTCGGGATACGCCAAGGGAGTTCGCACTTCTCCCCAGGCCATCCATGTTTGCTACTGCCACACTCCGATGCGCTGGGTGTGGAACTATCAGAACTATGCCAGTCGTGAAGCATTCGGCCTGAGCCAGCGCACTTTGCTGCCCCTGTTCATCCGCGGATTGCAGCTTTGGGATGAAGCGGCTTCCCGCCAGCCCGACCATTTTGTGGCCAACTCCCGGGCCGTGGCGGAGCGGATACGGCGTGTGTATCACCGGTCCGCGGAAGTGATCCATCCGCCGATCGAGACGGAGCGGTTTCATCCCAGCCACAACCGCCGTGAAGACTACTACCTCGTGCTGTCGCGGCTGGTGCCATACAAGCGAATTGATCTCGCGGTTAAAGCCTGCACCCAGCGCGGCAAAAAGCTATTGGTGATCGGCGACGGGCCGGACCGCCGGAGCTCTGGAAGCCATGGCGGGACCGTCAGTCTGCTTTCTGGGACGCGCCTCCGATGCGCAGGTCGAACATCACGTGGCGCGGTGCCAGGCCTTGCTCTTTCCCGGAGAAGAAGATTTTGGGATGGCCCCGGTGGAGGTAGCGGCCGCGGGCAGACCCACTATTGCGTACCGGGCCGGCGGCGCCCTCGAGACCATCGTTGAAAACGTGACGGGCCTCTTCTTCGACGAGCAGACTCCGGAATCTCTGGGGGACGCGCTTGAAATATTCGAGCGGCAGGATTGGTCGGTTGCCGCTCTCCGGCAACATGCCAAGGCTTTCAGCGTGCAGGTGTTTCAAGAACGCTTCCGGTCATTTCTCGAACGCATCGACGCGCCTTTGGACGCAGCCAGCTTCGCGGCCAGTGCGGGGGCGATGGGAGCTCTAACAGGTGCCCGCGCCTCATGAGTGGAATTCGAACATATCCGGCGATGTCGCTTCCCGGCGGGCGAACCGAGGGGTCCCAGGCGGAGGTTGGAATTGTTGCGGCCTCGTGCCTTGTGGCCCTGGCAGTCTTATGGTTTGGCGGCCGCGGTCCAGCGCTGCGCGTGGCTACGCCCGGGATCGCCACCGTGCTGGGCCTGTTCCTCTATCTTCGCCATCCCATTCTGTACGTGCAGTATGCGCTGTGGGTGTGGTTTCTGGCGCCGCTGGTGCGACGCGTAGTGGACTTACGCTTTGGTTGGGTCGACCCGAACTTGATTCTGCTGGCTCCGCTTCTGGTTTCCGCGGTCGCCGGGCTCACTCTCATTCGGAGGAACGAAGTAGGTGGCAGATTCCCGGCGGCCTTCGTGCTCTGCGGCACCGCCATTCTGTATGGGTTTATTGTGGGCACGGTGCAGCACCCTTCCGTCGAAACCGCGTACGCGTTTTTGAACTGGCTGTGCCCGCTGCTTTTTGGACTTCATGTCTATCTGAGCTGGCCCGAATACCCGCAATACAGCGTAGCGATCCGGCGGACATTTCTGTGGGCGGTTCTGATCGTTGGCGTTTACGGCGTTTATCAGTTTCTGAACCCTCCCGCATGGGACGTCTACTGGCTGGAAAATATCCGCGTGGGCGCGCCGGGCTCGAGTTTCGGCGTCCCCGAGCCTCTGATGGTAAGGGTCTGGAGCACGATCAACGCACCTGGACCTTTTGCCAACATGATGATGGTCGGCCTGCTTCTGCTGTTTAGTGTTCGCTCTCGGTTGAAACTTCCAGCGGCCGCGGGTGGCTACGTCTCGTTGCTGTTGTCGACGGTACGCTCGGCATGGCTGGGCTGGGTGGTCGGGCTTTTCTGGATTTTGAAAGATGCCAGCTCCCGCGTGGTCGCTCGCATTGTGCTGTCCGTCGTCGTCTTGGTGGTTTGCCTGGTGCCGGTGGTCAGCGAGCCGCACTTAGCCAATGTGATCGGAACGCGACTGGAGAGTTTCAGCGATCTGGGACACGACGAAAGCCTGGGAGCCCGCGCCAGAATGTATCGCGTCCTGACCGGTGAGGCGCTCAGCGACCCGTTTGGACAGGGGCTGAACAATCTCGAAGCCGCGCATGGGATGGCGATCGACAGCGGCCTTCTCACCCTGGTTTTCTCCATGGGGTGGCTGGGCAGCGTGCTTTTTGGGGCGGGAATGCTTTCTCTGTTCCTGCAGCGAGGGCGAGCTTTCGAGAAGCAGGACGAATTCCTGAGCGTGTGCAAGGCGGCCATGATTGCCATCCTGGCCCAGGTGGTTGGCGGAAATGTGTTTGTGGGCATCACGGGCGCGCTGCTCTGGATGCTGGCCGGAATTTATCTGGCGGCTCACAAGTACCACAGCTATGCAGCGATGGCGGTCGCTGAAGAGATGCCCTTTGGCGGGATCGAGATGTTCGAGCCTGCCCTACTGGAACGGTGACAAATGTTTATGAAAACTCTCGCAAGGAATACTGGCAGTGCGTCATACGAAACCGGGTTGGCGGCACGCAGCGCGGTTGAGGATTTGGCGGTCTACACGCCGCCGGGCAGCTTGACTGAAGCGTTGCCACAATCCGGGCTGCCGGACCGTGGCAAGCCGCGCGTCCTGATTTTGCCCAACGTCGCGTCCTGGATCGTGGGGCAGATGGCTATGCACATCATGCGCCGGTTCCAGGACGAATATGAGTTCTGGATTCTTACCGACAAAATGATCCGCCTGCGGCCCGACCTGGTGCGGACGCTGATTCCAGAGCTTGATTTCATCTTTCCCTTGACCGACAAGAGTTACAAGCTGCTGCGCGCGGCTGCGGGAACGATGAAGCTGCCGCCGTCCATATTCTGGCTGCATCATGTGACCACATGGAACCCATCCATGCTGGCGGCTGCCCGGGATGCCGACGAACTGATCGCGTGCACGCCGGAATGGCAGTCACAAATTGAGAAGGAGTGTCCGGAGGCGACGATTACGGTGGTTCCTCACGGCGTGGACGCGAATTTTTTTCACAAAGTGCCACGGCAGCGATCCCGCTTCGGAATGCCCGAGGATGCTTTTGTGATTGGCTTCATCGGGAACAAGACCAGCAACTATGACCAGGGCCGCAAGGGTGTGGACACGCTCGAAGTCGTGGCGCGCGAAGCGCGCAAGAGCATTCCTAACCTGCACGTGTGCTTCCTGGGGCTGGGATGGGATGAAGAGGTGCGCCAATTTCAGCGGCAGGGCGTTTCGGCCAACTACACCGGATTTATTCCGCAGAGCTGGCTGCCCGCATTTTATTCCAGCATTGACGTTCACCTGGTGACTTCGCGAATCGAAGGTGGCCCAGTCACAGTCCTCGAGGCCATGGCCTGCGAGACCCCGGTCGTAACCACTCGTGTCGGCCTGGTGCCTCGCACGATCGTGGACGGCAAGAACGGCTTCTCGGCCGAGATTGGAGACGTCGAGACTCTGGCGCGACAACTGAGCGAGCTTGCCCACTCCAGCCAGTTGAGTCGTGCCATTGGGACGGCCGCCAGGTCGTCGGTATATCCACACTTGTCATGGGACGAAACCATGAGCCAACTGGAGCAACCCCTGGCCCGCATGAAAGCTCGATCTACGCGCGTTGGCGGCACGTCCGCGGCCAGCCGTAAGATCGCAACCCAGCTTGCCGGCGCGGTCCACACCATGGATGGGCTTTTGTGGGCGCTCGTAAGCTGGTGGCAGGGACTGCTCTCGACGACCGTGGCCGCACGCATGATCCAGGCCTGCTGGGAGGGTTATGGGGCCGCGGATATATTGCGCGGCATCGGGCTGGTTACGCGCTCGTCGTTTCGACCGGCATCGTTGCAGAAGAAGCTGGTGGCATAGAAACAAACAATGGAGGCAAGGGTGCAATCCGTCGTCAACATGGAGACCAAATTTGAACGACAGGCTGGCGTTGCGATGCAGCCAAAGGTTTCTGTGTGCATGCCCGCGAGCCGCAATACTCCGTGGTTCCGGCAGGCCCTCTTCAGCGTAGTGGCTCAGTCCTTGTCCGACATCGAAATCCTGATTACCGATGACAGCGGCGGCGATCTGGCGGAAGTTGTAGATGGCCTCGGCGATTCCAGAGTCCGGTATTTCCCCAATCCGGCGCGTCTGGGCTTTGCCGGAAATCATTGCCGGTGTCTGGATATGGCCACCGGAGAGTACGTGGCCCTGCTGCATGACGACGATGCGTGGGAAGCCGATTACCTCTCCATGGCCGCGGCGGTGCTGGACCAGAATCCCGAAGTCGGCCTGGTTTTGTGCGGAGCCATGGAAATCGATGCCCACAACCTTCCTTTGGGTGTGCGTCCGGCGAGAATGGAGCCCGGCATTCAGACGGATGCGCTGGGACTTTTCCTCGCACCCGATTTCATGCTGATGCTGCCGTCGCTTGCCCTCTTTCGCCGAACGGCGATGGAGACCAACCGCCGGCCGTGGCCCGATGTCAACGCCGCGGATGTCACCCTCTTCGTGGACGTGGCGCGCTCGAACTGGAAAGTTTTTTACCTGGAAAAACCGCTGGTGCGGTATCGCATTCACGATCAGCAGATCAGCACCGATGACTTCGCGCACCGGAATGCCCTGGTTACGGTCTGGAGCGGGTACACATTCCCGGAGGAGCGTTTCGAATTACAGCGCAAGGAGCGGCTGTCTAAATCGCTGATCGGTCGCGCGGGATCGTTGCTGCGAAGGCAGGACTATCGGGGCGCCCGCCAGGATTTGGATGAGGCGCGGCGAATTCGTCCGGAGAGTGCGCGCCGTCTGCGTTGGTGGGTTTTGAGGATGGCCGCAGGAGTTCCGTTCCTGGCCGGTTCTCTGGTCAAATTGCGCAACGCAGTACCGCGGCCGAGTCGTCATCGCGGCGTGTAGAGCTAGGTTCATTCATGGAGCATTCTGGGCATCACGAAAGGCGAACCATATGACACTTTGGAATCGATATGACCACGCCTTCTTCGAAAGCATCACGGAGACTTCCCGGCACTCAGCGGAAAGAATCGTGCCTTTCGTGTTGTCGCTAGTGCAAGCGCGCAGAGTGTGTGGATGTAGGCTGCGGCGAAGGCTCCTGGCTGGCCGAGTTTCATCGTCATGGGATCGACGACGTGCTGGGGCTGGACGGCGACTATGTGCCCAGGGACATGATGAAAATCCCGGAGACATCGCTCGTCCAATGCGACCTGAGCCGTCCCTTTTCGCTGAATCGCGAATTCGACCTGGCCATGTGCCTCGAGACCGGTGAGCACCTGCCTGAGCCCCGCGCGGCGGGGCTTGTGGCCGACATCACCAGGCTGGCGCCGCGAGTATTGTTTTCCGCCGCGATCCCTTTCCAGCGCGGGACCCACCACGTCAACTGCCAATGGCCGGACTACTGGCAGAACCTGTTCGCGGCGCAGGGCTACGTCGCCTTCGACGTCATTCGTCCCAGGCTGTGGAACGAGGGTGAAGTGGCGTACTGGTTTCGCCAGAACCTTGTGCTTTACGTTCGGCGCGATAAAGTCGGGGAAAATCCGCGGTTGAGTCCTTCACTGGCAGCGAGCGGGCCGCTCAAGCGCATGGTCCACCCGGTGTTGTGCGACGAATGGGATGGCTTCGGCTTTCGCGAGGTGCTGGGTATGCTTCCCCTCGCTTTCAAGAAAGCGGTAGGACGAAGGTTGCACTCGAGGACAGTTTAGATGTCAGCCATGAGTCACGTGAGCGAATTGACGGAGCCATTACAGGAAGCACGCGCGGAGGCACGTGTGCGCGTCCTGTTCGTGGACCATACCGCGGCCATGAGCGGGGGAGAAATTGCTCTGTTCAATTTGTTGCGCTTTCTGGATCCCGCGAAGGTTGAGCCCGTGGTCGTGCTCGGAGCTGAGGGTCCGCTGGCGGAGAAATTGCGCGCGATCACTGAAACCCACGTCTTGCCTTTGTCTCCGCGCGTGGCCGGTCAAAAGAAAGACAAACTCGGAGTTAGAACGCTGCTTCCGGGTTGGGGACGTGTGGGCCGCTCTGGCTTACACCTGGCGGCTGGCGAAGTTTATTCGCGAGCACGACATCCAACTGGTTCACACCAATTCCCTGAAGGCGGACATCATCGGAGGCCTGGCGGCGCGATTATCGCGGCGTCCCGTGGTCTGGCATGTTCGCGACCGGATCGAGGATGATTACCTTCCCCAATCCGTGGTGCGGATGTTCCGGCTGCTGTCGCACGTAATTCCCAGCTATGTGATCGCGAATTCAAGTGCGACCCTGCAAACCCTGCACTTGCGCAAGGGGGCGCGTGGCACTTCGATTCCCTCCGGCATCGAACTGAGTGGGAGGAGCGCAGTGGTGCACGATGGCACGAGTCCGGAGGCGCGAGCCAGGAACAAAGTTGCGGGTTCCGAGTTCCGAGATCGGGCTGGTGGGGCGAATTTCGCCCTGGAAGGGCCAGCACATTTTCATTCGGGCGGCAGCCCTGGTACACCAGCGCTTTCGAGAAGCGCGGTTTTTCATTATCGGAGCCGCGCTGTTCGGCGAAGACCAATACGAGCAGGAGATCCGGCGTCTGCCGGGTGAGCTGGGAATCGAAGGTATCGTCGAATTTAGCGGCTTCCGCAGCGACGTAAAGCAGGCGATTGCGGAGCTGGATCTGGTGGTGCATGCTTCGACCCAGGGCGAACCCTTCGGCCAGGTCATCATTGAAGGCATGGCTGCGGGAAAACCAGTGGTTGCGACCGACGGCGGGGGCGTTCCCGAGATCGTGGAGGATGGCCACACCGGGATTCTGGTTCCGATGGGAAATGTGCAAGCGATGGCCGACGCCATTTGCCAGATTCTTGCTCATCCAGTCACAGGCCCAAGCCATGGGCGTTCGGGCGCACCAGCGGATTGCCAGCCACTTCACACTGCAGCAGACCGCACGGCGAGTAGAGGCCGTCTACGCCGAAATGCTGGCCTAGCGATCGACTCAAAATGTGGTCTCACGACTCTCCCGCTTCGAGTATTCGCCCGGGATCGACGAACAGCCAGGCCACCGCGCCCAGCACGCACAAACCCGCCGCTACCAGAAATGAAGCCGTCCAGCCGAAGTGACTGGCAATCAGCGGCGTAAGCCAGGCGGTGAACCAGCCCCCCGCTTGCGCGCCCATGTTCATGAAGCCGGAAACCGATCCCGAAGATGTACCCGCCAGATCAGCTGTCACCGACCAAAAGGAACTCTGCGCCAGATATAAAGCTCCGGCGCCTCCCGCGAGCACGACGCTGGCCAGGCGCGCACTCTGGACTTCCGAACCCAGTACGAGAAATACCGCCGCCAAAGCGATGACTACCGAAGCGAGGTAGCAGCGCCCAATCCTCGGTCCATGCGAACTGCGTGAGGCGATCGCTGATCGTGCCGCCGAGCGCACAGCAGACCGACATGGCAAGAAACGGAAGCATGGCGTAAAACGCGCTGGCTTTCAGATTCAATCCACGAACCTGCGCCAGGTAGGTATAAAACCAACTGAAGAATATCCAGGCTACATAGCCGAACGAGAAATAACTGAGGGTAATGGCCAGCACTTCTTTGCTCTTAAGAACTGTTCTCCACGGAATGAGCGGGTGGGAGCGAACCTGGCCAGCGGCGGCCGAAGACAGGCCGGAATGAATCAGCGCCAGTTCGGACTCTGAGACGCGCGAATGTTCCGCCGGGGTGTCGCGCGCGGCGATGAACCACACCAGTCCCACGACCAGGCCAATCGCAGCGCAAACCCAGAACGAAGATCTCCAGCCATAATGCAGCATGACGAATGTGATGAGCGGCGGGGAAAGGCCCGCGCCGGCGCCCACTCCGGCGAAGATCCAGCCATTGGCGATGCCGCGCTCCTGGGATGGTATCCAGCGCGACACGAATTGATTGGACGCGGGATAGACCACCGCCTCGCCAGCTCCAAATAAAAACCGGATCGACACAAACAAAAACAGGGCGCCTTTTATACTTTGCGGAACCATGGCGGTCAGCGCCGTGAACACGCCCCACCAGACCACTCCGCTGGCCAGTACGCGGCGCGGCCCAAAGCGGTCTGCCAGCCTTCCTCCCAAGGTTTGGAAGAGTGCGTATCCGGCAAGAAAGGAGCTGAACACCCATCCCAGTTCGACATTGGTTAAGTGGTACTCGCTGGCGATGGAACTTCCCGCGATCGAGATATTCACGCGGTCCAGAAATGCGACCGCACTCAGCACGAACAGCCAGAAGACGAGGAACCAGCGCACGTGGCTTGCGCCAGAGCGCGTCATCGCGCTTGTCCTTCGCTGATCGAGAAATGCCGTTGCGCGCATTTCCGCATGGCTATTGGTAGTCCTTCACGTGTTGCCGGGATTCGCCGAGGCCCTCAACTCCCAGCTCCACTACATCACCGGCGTTCAGATAGACCGGCGGATTCATTCCCATGCCCACCCCGGCCGGGGTTCCGGTACTGATCACGTCACCGGGCAGAAGCGTCATGAACTCGGTCAGGTAAGAAACCAGAGTCGCAACATCGAAGATCATATTCGCCGTGGAGCTATTCTGCCGCGGAGTTCCATTTACCTTGAGCCACATTGCGAGCTTGCCGACATTTGGAATTTCGTTCGGGGTCGCGAGGAAGGGACCCAGCGGAGCAAATGTGTCTGCGCTCTTTCCTTTCACCCATTGTCCACCGCGATCCCACTGAAAGGCGCGCTCGGTGTAGTCATTGTGCAAGACATAGCCTGCCACATAGTCGAGGGCATTCTCTTTCGACACATACAAAGCCTTTTTCCCGATAACGACCGCCAGCTCCACTTCCCAGTCCACTTTGGTGGAGTTCCGGGGCCTGATCAGGTCGTCGTTCGGACCCACCAGCGACGTGGTCGACTTGAAGAATACGACCGGCTCTTTCGGCACTTCCGTCTTGGTCTCGGCGGCATGATCGCGGTAATTGAGCCCGATGCAGATGATCTTGCTGGGCCGGGTAATTGGAGGCCCCAGACGCACCGACGGCGAAATGCGAGGAGCAGAGGCCGCATTCTTCTTGAGCCACGATTCGAGCTGCTTCAATCCGCCGCCGGCAAAGAATGCCTCGCCATAGTCCGCACCCAGCCCGGAAACATCCACCCTGCCGCCATCCTGCAGGATCACGCCTGGTTTTTCTTTACCCGGTTCGCCAAAACGAATCAGTTTCATTGCTCTTTGCTCTCCCGTGTCCGATGAAGTAGTGTTCGCCAGCCCAGCCGAGCTGGAATTACGTCGTCTAGCGCCAGCGAACTTGGAGTTTACCCTAAAAAATGGGATAAAGAAGACTGCGCGACATCACACAGATGGAACCTTCAAACTCTTCTTCGGTCCGCGATTCCTTGCGGGTGATCGAACTGATCGAGGCCTTTCGCCGCTCCAAGGCCATGTTCGCAGCCGTGTCGCTCGGCGTTTTCGACGCCCTCGAACACGCGCCGGGCGATTCTGCCACGCTCGCTGGCACCCTTAACCTGAAATCTGATCCGCTCGAGCGACTGTTGGATGCCTGCGTGGGGCTCAAGCTCTTGCGCAGAAACGGCTCCGTGTATGAAAACGAGCCTGTATCCAGCACGTATCTCTGCCGCGGCAGCGAGTGCACGCTGACCGGATACATCCTTTATTCCAACGACGTTCTCTTTCCCTTGTGGTCCCACCTCGAAGATGCCGTGCGGGAGGGCACGCCGCGCTGGCAGCAGACATTCGGCGTTGAAGGCGGAATCTTCGATCACTTCTTTCCGTACGGAAGAGGCGAAGCAGAAGTTCATCCAGGGCATGCACGGTTTCGGAGTCTTGTCCTCGCCCAAAGTTGTGGAGGCCTTCGACCTCTCCCGCTTCCGGCGCTTGGTGGACCTGGGCGGCGCTACCGGCCATCTGGCGATTGCCGCTTGCGAACGCTATCCCAGCCTGCGGGCAGTGGTGTTCGATTTACCCCAGGTGATCGGGTCGGCAAGAGTCCAGATCGGTAAATCGCCGATCGCGTCTCCACGCATCGAGGTGGTGGCCGGCGATTTCTTTCGCGACGAATTGCCGGAGGCCGACTTGTTCGCCATGAGCCGCATCGTGCACGACTGGTCTGAGGATAAGATTCACGCGTTGTTGACCAGGATCTACCAGCGCCTGCCCGCCGGTGGCGGTATCCTGCTGGCCGAGAAACTTCTGCACGAGGACAAGAGCGGCCCGACATCGGCCCAGCTGCAATCGCTGAACATGCTGGTTTGCACGGAAGGCAAAGAACGCACTCTGAGCGAGTACCGCGGCCTGCTGGAGAGCGCTGGGTTCCGTGACGTACAAGGCAGCACAACTGGAACCACCCTCGACGCCATCCTGGCTGTGAAAAACGCTCGCTAGTACAATTGCAGATTTGAAGATTGTGGATTTCAGATTCTCTAATGGCAGCCCCGCCCGCCGAAACCCCGGGCATCTAAAGATCTGAAATCTGGAATCTAGAATCTGAGATCCTTGACGGATTGCTGCTGTAGTCTTACCTGGCTGTTGCCGAGGATTCTATGCCTTCCGCAAGAGAAAGTGTCCTAGCCGCAGTCTTCGTGGCCGGAGCTGTCCTTCTTAGTACGTTCAGCGCTTCCGCCGCCAGCGCAAAGCCGGAAAGCAGTCCCGCCGAAACGGCTGTCCAAGCCTGGATTGGAGCACGCATCATCGACGGTACCGGTAAACCGGCGATGGAACATGCGACTCTGCTCATTCGCAACGGACGCGTCGAAGCGGCAGGAAAACGAGTCAGGATTCCGGCTGGAGCGGAACGCATCGATGCCACGGGAAAGACGATTATTCCCGGCCTGATCAACGCGCACGGCCATCTCAGCCGCGAAGACCAGCTTGGGATTTACCTGCGCGACGGCGTCACTACCATCCTCAGCCTGGGCGGCGACAAGGAATTTGCCTTGCGGGACCGTTGCGCCAAGGCTGCACCCGGCACTGCGCCACGTTTGTATGTAGCCGGCCCCGTTCGAGATTCCGCCGCCATGCCCGGTGTGGTCGTGGTGACGACTCCGGAAGAGGCGCGCAAGAGCGTTGACGAACTGATTCGCCGCAAGCCCGACATCGTCAAGGTACGAATTGACGGCTTCTTCGGCGCGCGCCCGAAAATGGCTCCCGAGGTCTATGGCGCAGTCATTGACGAGGCCCACAAAAACGGCTTTCGCACCGCGGCGCACATTGTTTTTCTGGAGGACGCCAAGGGAGTGCTGCGGGCCGGAGTTGACTACATCGCGCACAGCGTGCGTGACCAGGAAGTCGACGCGGAATTTATCGCGCTCATGAAGAAACGTCACGTTTCCTACTCACCCACGCTGACCCGGGAATTGGCGGTCTTTACTTATTCGGAAGCGCCGGCATTCTTCAGCGATCCCTTTTTTCTGAAAGAGGCCGATCCGGCGGAAATCGAACAGATGCGAGATCCGAAGCGGCAGGAGACCATGCGATCCGATCCCTCGGCGCAGTGGTACAAGGAACACATGCCGATTGCCATGCGCAATCTGAAAAAGCTTTCCGATGCCGGCATCAACATCGCAATGGGGACTGACAGCGGCGGCGGGCCCGGCCGCTTCCAGGGCTACTTCGAGCATCTCGAACTGGAATATGAGACCAAGTCCGGCCTCACTCCGATGCAAGCGCTGGTCTCGGCCACCAGCGGCGCGGCGCGCGCGATCAACATCAGCGAGGAAGTGGGCACGCTGGAAAAAGGCAAGTGGGCGGACTTCGTGGTGCTCACCGCAAACCCGCTCGACGACATCAGGAACACGCGCGCCATCGAGTCAGTCTGGATCGGGGGCGTCCGCGTGCCTGCCAGCAAAGAATAGGTGTAGCAGGGTGTTCGCCGGATTCTGCGTATTCGGGGTCAGCAGGGTTCAGATGTCGTGACGCAATTTTCTGTTGAGGTCAGGAGGGCAAATGTTGGCTGTTTGCTCTTTCAAGTTGAGCTGCGACCTAGAATTCCTTTAGGCGGCGCGGGCGGTTTGTGAAAACCGGTTCCTAGTTTCTGGTTCTCAGTTCTCAGTTTCTTGGTGCATGCTATTCTCAGTCGTATCGGAGGGATGCGTGAGTGGTTGAAACGGGCGGTCTTGAAAACCGCTGTACCTGAAAGGGTACCGGGGGTTCGAATCCCTCTCCCTCCGCCAGTTAGTATTGCAGACGCGCCGCACGATCGGTGTATGCAATTCCCCATTGCTGCAAGTGCTGGACGAGGTCGGCCGGGACGCCGGCCTCACGAAACTCTCTGGCCGACTCCCACACCTTTCCGCCACTGATATCCCCGTAGGAACTGGGTTGAGTGTACGGACGCTTAGGCACGCCGACGGGTAGGTGCTTGGTGATCGGATATTGCAGGTTTTTGTCCATCCATGCGGCAAGCATCGACGTGGTGAGAACCTGACGCACCTCGACCGGCAGTGGGTTAAAGATTGGCGCCCAAACCGGGCTGATCATGATACGGGGATCGACGTTGTCGTTCGGCCGCCAGCCCTGCTTTAGGTCGTCGGGGCCGAGGCGGGGATCGCTGGACTGCAACGCCTTGGTTACGGCGACAAGAAGCCGCGCCGGTTCCGGTTGGTGGGCCTGCGCATGGAGGTCGAGGAATCCGCCGATCACATATACCCAATCCACTGGGCCACGGTCGCGGTGGCGATGATTGCCGCTATTCAGGACGATCTGCAATTCATACCAGGCTGCCGTGAGATATTCGTTGGTCAGTGCGCTACCGCCAACTCCCGCCGGTCCATTGGGGATGTGGGCTGCAGCCGGAGCAGCCTCTCCTGGAACAATGTTGCACCAGGTGCGGGAATCTGCGGTTGATCCAAAGAGGTCGGGCCCGCGCCCTTCGAGCCCAAACTCCTGCATCATCTCCCACGTTTTCACCAGCTGCCATAGCTGGGTCGAGTAAACCTTATTACTAAGCTCTGGCGTCCACGCCGCGTCCGCTTTGGCAAATCGCCCAAGGAAGGAGCGTCGGGCCTCAGACCACTGCGTGAACGCGGCAACGACCGGGCGAATGTCTTGATCTTTAGTCTGGGCTCCGGCCAGGAGCGTGCGCAGCGGTTGCTTCTTGCCGATTTTGCTGTCCGTAGTCACCGCGCCGGCATATGAGGCTGCGAACGCGCTCTCGGTAAAGGCAGCTCCCCATGCGTCTTTAGGATGTACGCGGGGCAGCCATTGGTTCCAATCCGGAAGCTGCAAGGCGATGGGAATTTCACGAGCATTCAGGTTTCCGTCGGGGCGAAACATGTCCGGGGTGATCTGACCCGCGAGTTCACGGAGACTGGGAGAATTTTTCGCCGAATTTGACGCCGCCGAATTTGACGAGACCGTGTTCGTCCCGGCCCCGTGCTGGCGAACCAGATATGCCAGCGTGTCAGTATCCCGTTCGAGGACCCAGGCGAGTCCGGCGCCTGCCGCCCAGCTTGAGACCGGTTGTTCGTCAAGCCCGGGGCCGGGTTGGTACGGAGGGTTCCACGGGCGGCCAGGATTGGGCAGGGGCAAGCTGCGAATGTAGCTTGCGATCTGCTCGCTCTGCAGCGTTGACAGGCCATGGAAGCGAGCGCGGGCCGCAATGCTGGCGTTGGAGAAGTTGAAGTATTTCAGGTCGCGCCCGTCCTGCGCATGGCAGTCGGCACAGTGCGCCTGAATCCTCGGACTGTTGGGAAGGCTGCTTGCCGCCAGGGAGGCGGTCTGCCAGAGCTCCTTTCCCGCCAAGATCGAAGCGGCGTCGGGCAAAGGCGGCGTCCAGCTTTCGGGCACATCTTCTACAAAATCGTTTTGCGGGATGATCTTCTTTCCGTCGCCAGTGAGAAAGTTCCATGCCAGGACGCGATAGCTGCTGACTACCCCGTCAGTCCGGTTGAACCGGAAGCGGATTGTGTTATCGCCATCCACGACGGTGCCGTTGGGGAGCGTGAGTGACATCACCAGGGTGGAGAAGCCACCGCCGATTCCACCGTAACTCCTGGCGGGTTCGGCGATTGTGACCGTACTGTTGTTGAGGGGTATCCAGGCGCTCGCGTTAATTTGGACGCTGGCCTGATCGGCATACCGCAGACCATGGACCTGCAGCCAGAGAGATCGCGCCGACTCTGCCTGGCTCGCCTGAAGGGCGACGGTCCTGCTCACCGTCGCGCCATCTGCACCTAAGACCTCGATCGGCAATAAGACCCGCTCTGTGGTGGTATCCGCGAATCCGATGGAAATCGCGATGGCAGCCAGGAATAGATCTACCAGCAGATGGTGCCGTCCCACGCACCAGGCACGATTGAGCCAACTGCCGGCTGCTCGCGGTACATCGTTGTTCAGGCGTGCGGGGTCACGCGAAATTGGCTTAATGCCGCCTGACATACTCCCTCGTCTCCCTTATGAAGGGCCATCCTTTTTGACCTCAAAAAGTCTATACCCATTTGGACAGCTCGCGAGGTTTGAAATGTTGGCGTAAGCAGGCGTTTGCACCAACTACGACTCGCGAGAGCCTCGCCCAGGGCAGCTTTCTACGGGGTTGTGAGTGTAATGATTCCATAACAATGTCGGCTCCCAGACCCGAGTAGATTTGGTGGTGCTAAAGCCAACCAAAAGGCTCGGGGGAAAGGAGCCGAAGATGATCATTATAGGTTGTGATTATCACCCGGGCTTCCAGCAAATTGCGTACGTGAACACCGACACAGGCGATCTCAGCGAAGAACGCCTGGGACACAAGGAGCAGGCTGAGCAGTTCTATCAGAACCTCGAAGCCGCGGCCTGACAGTGCGCGTGGGCATGGAAGCCAGTGGGCATGGGCGCTGGTTCGAGCGGTTGCTGAACGAGTTGCAGATTGAGTTGTGGATCGGCGACGCAGCCGAGGTTCGCACGAAGCGGGTGCGGAAGCAGAAAACGGATCGCCAGGATGCGCAATTGTTATTGCGGCTCCTGATGGAAAATCGTTTTCCCAGGATATGGATGCCGGACGCGGAGAATCGCGATCTGCGGCAACTGCTCTGGCATCGCCACCGACTGGTACAGATGCGAACGCGTATCATGAATCAGTTGCACGTGGTGGCACTCAACGAGGGACTCCGGCGCAAGAAAGCGTTGTGGCGGCCGGCGGGCAGGGCGCAGTTGGAATCGTTAGCCCTCGCTCCGTGGGCCAGCCGACGCCGCCAGGACCTGCTCGACTTGCTCGATCAGTTCACGCCGAAGATCCTGGAACTAACCAGAAGGTTGGAAGAGGTGGTGGAGAAGCGACCAGTGGCTCGGCGACTCCAGACCCATCCTGGAGTGGGCCCGCTGACCGCGCTGGGGTTCGAGTTAGTCATTGGCACGCCCGAACGTTTCC
>CAVOSG010000002.1:0-545155 GCA_963698825.1 Terriglobia bacterium
CACCCGGTTCAGGGGTCGAAAAATAGCCGCCTTCGTGGTACAATTAAAGACAACCTCGGAAGCCGTAAGTGTTAATAATTTCAGTAATTTGAGTCAATTCCAGGACATCGGAAAAGGCATGCCGGCTCAGAGCCCACGTCCGGCATTTTCCACGGAGCTGAATGGCCACAAAAGAGATCACTACCCATCGACGAAACTAAGCCAAAAAACGGGAAGCTCGCTGCCATCAATGGAGGCAACGGCGACTACACCGCCGACTCCATCAAAGTGCTGGGCGGCATGGAAGCGGTGCGCAAGCGTCCCGCCATGTACATCGGTTCGACCGGCGAGATGGGACTGCACCATCTGGTCTATGAAGTCGTGGACAACTCGGTGGACGAAGCGCTGGCCGGTCACGCCGACAAGATCGAAGTCACCATTCACATCGATAACTCCATCACCGTCGTCGACAACGGCCGCGGCATTCCCGTGGACACGATGGACATCGACGGCGAGAAAATTCCCGCCGCGCAGGTGGTGCTGACCAAGCTGCACGCCGGCGGAAAGTTCGATGCTTCGTCCTACAAAGTTTCCGGCGGACTGCACGGCGTCGGCGTTTCCTGCGTCAACGCGCTCAGCGAAGAGCTTGATCTGGAAATCTGGCGCGACGGATTTACCTGGGAGCAGACTTATTCCAAGGGCGAGCCCACCAGCAAGCTGAAGAAAGCGGGCGCCACCAAGAAGCGCGGAACCAAAGTTCACTTCCTGCCCGACAAGAGCATCTTCACCGCCACCGAATATAACTTCGACACGCTGGCGCAGCGCCTGCGCGAACTGGCCTTCCTGAACAAAGGCCTGCTGATCACGCTCACCGACGAGCGCACCACCGACGCCAAAACCGGCGAAGCCGAAGACCGCCGAGTTCAAATACAACGGCGGCATCGCCGAATTCATCAAGCATCTGAACCGCGGCAAGCAGGTGCTGCACGACAAGCCGATCTACATGGAAGCCGAGCGCGACGGCGTGGTGATGGAGATCGGGCTGCAATACAACGACGGATATTCGGAGATCGGTTTTCAGCTTTGCCAACAACATCAATACCGTCGACGGCGGCTCGCATCTTTCCGGCTTCCGCACGGCGCTGACCCGCACCATCAACTACGCCGGCCAGCAGATGGGCCTGTTCAAAGACGTAAAAGAAAATCTGACTGGCGACGACGTTCGCGAAGGCCTGGTCGCGGTGATCAGCGTGAAGCTGCCGCAGCCGCAGTTTGAAGGCCAGACCAAGGGCAAACTGAATTCCGATATCGCCGGCATCGTGCAGGCTTTCGTCAACGAGCGCCTGGGCGCATTCTTTGAGCAGAACCCGACGGTCGCGCGCAAGATCATCAACAAAGCCATTGAAGCCGCCCGCGCCCGCGAAGCCGCGCGCAAAGCCCGCGACCTCACGCGCCGCAAAGGCGCGCTGGATGGCGGCGGCCTGCCGGGCAAGCTGGCCGATTGCTCTGAACGGCAGCCGGAACGCTGCGAGCTGTTTCTGGTCGAGGGCGAATCCGCCGGCGGCACGGCCAAGCAGGGCCGCGACCGGCGCTTCCAGGCCATCCTTCCGCTGAAGGGAAAAATTCTCAACGTCGAGAAGGCGCGCTACGACAAGATGCTTGGCGCACGAAGAAATTCGCGCCATGATCACGGCGCTCGGCACCGGCATCTCGCAAGGAAGATTTCGATCCCGCCAAGCTGCGCTACGGCAAAATCATCCTGATGACCGACGCCGACGTGGACGGAAGCCACATCCGCACGCTGCTGCTCACGTTCTTCTTCCGCCACATGCAGGAGCTGATCAAGCGCGGCAACGTTTTCATCGCGCAGCCGCCGCTGTACTCGATCAAGAAGGGCAAGACGCAGCAGTACATCAAGGACGATCGCGAGTATGTGACAAGGTCATGGTGAAGCGCGCGGCGGACGGCATTGATCGTCCGCTACGGCGAAGGCGCGGCCAAGCTCGAAGGCGCGGACCTTGTCGAGATTCATGAGCGTGCTGAACGAATATCTTGGCTTCTTCGACAAGGTGGACAAGCGCCTGCGCGATGAAAGCGTCACTGAACTGCTGCCGAGGCTCGATCTTTCCAAGCGCGCTGATTTTGAAGGCGACAAGAAAGCCGCGCCGAAGAAGATCGAGAAGCTGGAAAAAGAACTGAAGAAGCTGCAGAAAGAGCGCGAGTTCAAGAGAAGTGGAGAGCCGCTTCGACGAAGAGCACAACCTGTGGGAAGTGACGCTACGTCAACTCCCAGGGCGCCGAGCACCTCATCAACTGGGAGCTGGCTTCGACCGCCGAATACCGGCAGCTGCTCTCGAAGTTCAAGCAGATTGAGGCTTACATGGAGCCGCCGTTTGTGATCGAAGCCGTGAGCGATGCTTCAGCAGCGCGCAGTGCCGAGGAAGAAGCAGGCAGGTGAAGAGGCTGCGGCTGAAGTCCGAAGATGCCGGCAGAAGAAAGCGCCGAAGCCGGTCGCCAAGAAAACGAGCGATCGAGACCGAAACGGTCGAAAAAACCACCGCTCGCGAGCTGTTTGAATACGTCAATGAAGCCGAAGGCCGCAAGGACTACGACTAGTGCAGCGCTACAAAGGCCTGGGCGAAATGACCGCTCCGCAGCTCTGGGAAACCACCATGGATCCCGAGCGCCGCACCTTGCTCTCGGTGAAGCTCGAAGACATCGCCGAGTGCGAAACCATCTTCACCACGCTGATGGGCGAAGACGTCGAAGCCCGCCGCAAGTTCATCGAAGACAACGCGCTGGATGTGAAGAACCTGGATATCTAGAATCTGGATATTTAGAATCTGGGCCACGGATTTACGCAGATTTCACGGATTTAAGAGCAGGATCGAACGGGCGGCCTCTCGGGCCGCCCTTTTTTCATTTCTCGCTAGAAAGCCATGGCGGTTACCTCTGGTTACCTCTGGTTACCTCCGTGCCCTTGTGTCCTCCGTGGTTAAAAACTGCCTGCAAGTTTCCCCGATCCATACGTTCTTCCCATAGGACGAAAAGACTGCTCTTCCGCGTCCGCTGAAAAAGGGGAAACGACAATGAAGAAGTTCTTGCTAGTCATGCTGTTACTGTGCGCTGCGGCGACGGGACAGGAAAAGACTCAGGAGAAGGCTGCCGACAGCGAGCACCAGCCCGCGCTCACCATCTACAACCAGAATTTCTTTGTGGCGCGGGAGTATGTGCCGCTTGATCTCAGGCCGGGCGTCAACCATGCGGAGTTTGCCGGCATTGCCTCGCATCTGGAGCCGGATTCCGTCATTCTGCGCGATCCCGCCGGGCGCAGCTTGCAGGTCCTCGAACAGAACTATCGCAACGATCCGATCTCGCAGGAACTGTTGCTCTCGTTCTATGAGGGCAAGACGATTGACTTTCTCGTGCCCACCGCGGCGCAGCCTAACCAGATCATCAAGGGCAAAGTCGTGCGCAGCGGCTACATTCCAAGCAGTTACTACGCGCAGAATTATCAGCAGCCGTCTTTCACCCAGCCCATCATCGAAGTGGACGGCGTGCTGCGCTTCGGCCTGCCCGGCCAGCCGCTGTTTCCCGCGCTATCGGGAGATTCCGTTCTCAAGCCGACATTGAGCTGGCTGCTGCAGACCAACGACCCCGGCAAATTCGATGCCGAGATTTCCTACGTTACCGGCGGCATGAGCTGGCAGGCCGACTACAACCTGGTGGTCTCCGACAATCCCGAAGTCGAAGACCGATCTGCTCGACATGGTGGGCTGGATCACCATGCGCAACCAAAGCGGCAAGACATTTGAGAACGCCAACATCAAGCTGATGGCGGGCGACGTGAACAAGCTCCAGCCGGCAGCGGTTGCGGGCCGGATGTACGCAGCAGAAGCCAAAGCCATGATGAATGATGCCATGGCGCCCGTAGTCCGCGAGAAATCGTTCGACGAATTTCATCTTTATTCTCTGGCTCGGCCTACCACGCTGCACGACCAGGAAACCAAGCAGGTCGAATTCGTGCGCTCGACCGGCATTCACGCCCAGCGGCTTTACGTCTACGACGGCGCGCAGGTGGCTCAGTATGGCTACTACAACCTGGAGCAGATTCGCCAGGACCAGAGTTACGGCACGCAGTCGAATCCCAAGGTATGGGTGATGGAAGAATTCAAGAACGCCGAGAGTCAATCATCTTGGCATTGCGCTGCCCAAAGGCAGACTGCGTTTCTATCGCCGCGATACCGACGGCCACCTGGAATTTGTCGGCGAGAATACGATCGATCACACGCCCAAAGACGAAACTCTCCGCATCTTCACCGGCAATTCGTTTGACGTGGTGGGCGAGCGCAAGCGCACCAATATCCGCGTGGATTCCTCCCAACACTGGATGGATGAGTCTTTTGAAATCCGGGTGCGCAATCACAAGAAGGAAGCGGTGACGGTGCGCGTGGTCGAGCACCTGTATCGCTGGACCAACTGGAAACTGACCGAGCAGTCGCACGAGTCGCGCAAGACGGACGCGCAAACCACAGAGTTCCCGGTCACCATCGCGCCCGACGGAGAGCAGGTGATCACCTACACCGTGCACTATTCCTGGTAAGAAATGTGTGGGGCGGGCGCCCTCGCCCGCCGCCTTTGAAGTTGAACTTGGTTTCGGGGGAAGCCAAAGCAAAACAACAGCCAGATCAAAAACGGCGGGCGAGGGCGCCCGCCCCACACTTTCATCTCAGTGATCTGTCAGTACTGGTGGGATACTTTACCTCGCGATAGACCCGACCGAATACCGCCCACAGCAACGCTAGCAGCACGAACAGGAACACGCTGCCTTCCGGTCCGGCGGAGCCGCCGGTCAACCAGTCTGGGCCCTGCAGCGAAGAATGCAGCAAGTGTCCGGGGGCCTTTCCGCCGCTATCCGGGACAGAATAAAAATAGCTCTCGCCCCAATCCCACGCCACATGGAAGCCAACCGCAAACCAGAGGCTTCCCGTGCGTTGCAAGGTGAGGCAGAAGAAGAAACCGATTAAGATGGCGCCGAGAATGCCAACCCAGTTTTCTCCAGGATTCTCCAGGTGAAGCGCACCGAAACCGAGCGAAAGCAAAATCGCCGCGGGCCAGAAGCCGACACTTTCGGTCAGCGTAAATTGAGTGTATCCCCGGGTAAAGAATTCTTCGTAAAGCGCGACGATCAGGAAGAACGCGGCCCAGAACACTGCGAATTTCAGTAGACGCGGGCCGTGCAGCGCGAAGGTCCCGAAATAAAAGGCATGCGCGCCGCGCAACCCCAACATCAGCACGGTGAGCGAGCCCATTCCCCACGCGGCCCCACTCCAGAAGAGCTTGCCGAAGGCGTTGCGCCACGGCAGACCATAGTCGCCGAATGCCCGGCCTTCCATCCGCGACAGCAGCAGCGCGGGAGCCAGCGCCACGATAGCGAGCCCCAGCTCCGCGGCCGTCTGTCTCCACAGGAACAAGGCGTCGGGCATGCCATATGCGAGCAGAACCAACAGACAGAAGCGCAGGCCCCGGTACAGGATGAAATAGAGCGCCAGGCGCCACACCGGACGCAGGCCGTGCGGTCCGTTGAATATCTTCTCCACCCACTCTTCAGAGGCTGAACGCTTCGTGAGTCCGAAAGGCTCGGGGCCCGGGGCAGCGACAGGCGGCAGTGGTTCGGAAGAAACCCTCTCAAGTTCTCCCGGCCGGTTGTCTTCTCTTTCGTCCATGCGTGATTCGTCCCGAGGGGGTTCGTGCATGCGGTAATTTCCTGATTCGTCCCCCGACATGGTAAAACACTCGCCGGTTCCTCATGACTCCATTCTTTACCCGCGAACGCTTTGGGCGGCCCCAGGTGCTGGCAGCATTTCTGTTGTGCGCGTTTCTGGCGCAGTGCCTCTGGCTGGTGGGCAAAGGAGCCCGGCCAGCGTCCATGGATGCGGCGGAGATTTACCGGCTGGAGCGCGGCACCGCACTCTGGAGGAGCCGGGGCGCTGAACCGAATCACGATCCGAGCTTGTCTTCCGACCTGCCGACACAAGCGCGGGAAATCGAGGACAGCCCTTACGATCCACACCACTCGCCCCTGTGGTACCTGATCGCGGCCGCGCCGCTGTGGCTGCGGCCGGTCTCGCTCCAGCCTGGAAGTATTCGCGATCTCCACTGGTCTGCTGCCGTTCCGTATCTCATTTTCGGGCTGCTGCTCGGAGCATCGCTGTGGTACGTTGCCCGCCGTCTTTTCGGCAATGCCGGCGGGTACATTGCGCTGGCGCTCTACTGTTTTTCGCCGGGGATCGTCCGAGCCAGCGCACTCTGGTCGGCCGAGCCTGAGGTCGGCGCGGCCTGGGGAGCCTTCGGCGCAGTCTTCACCGCCATCGCCGTGGCCCACACCTTGTACGCTCCCCGCGAAGTGGTTTTGTGGAACTGGCGCCGCATCGTGCTTCTGGCACTTTCGATGGCGCTTGCGGTGGGCTCACAGTTTTCTCTGATCGTGGTGGTGCCGGTGGCACTGGCATTCATGCTCTATCTTGCCCCCACCCGACGTGCGGCTGCGCTGGCGATTTGGGCGGTCGCCTGCGCGACAGGGCTCTTGCTCTGGTATGCATCCTATTTCTTTCATGCGCGGGCTTTCTGGCAGGGGATGAAGCACGCAACATTTTTCGGCATCTCGTGGAAGGCTTACGCCATGCCGCAGGCATACCACCAGGTCCTGGCACAACTGGGACAAAGCAGTCCCGCGCTGGTTCTGGCTCTGCCATGTGCGCTGGTCGCATACTTCGCCTGGCCGCGCGCGCGCTACTTCGGAAACACGGCGCCGCTGCTGGTCGCCGTGCTGTTCCTAGGACTGGCCTTAGGCATGCCGCACTATCCCGGCCTGGGATTTCAATTCATGGCAGTGCCCTTCGTGTTTACGTTCGTAGCCGGGGTGTCCGCTGATCTGCTCGAGAGTCGTCATCGTCAGGTCGCCCTGGCCGCCATCCTGGGCCTGCTGGTGGCGAGCGCGGCCTGGAACCTTTGGGAGCTGGCTCGCGTCGGGTAAGAGTGACCCTGATCACAGGCTTATCCCTCAACTACTTACAGCTTCGCCAAATTGACAAAATATAGACAAACCCTGTTGCCTTCCGTGGGCTCTAATTGAGCTGAGGGCTTTTGTTGAGGAGGCTGCGCCGTGGTTTCCAAACTGGGGTATGATTCGTATGTGAAGCGGCTGAATTCAGCCACGGTAGCGGCGCTTGCTCTGGCTGTGGCTTTTCTGGCAGCCGCCCAGATCACAACCGCCCAGATCAATGGCACCCCCGCATCGGTAAGCTCGCCGAATTTTGGTGGACACCTGAATTCGACGCCGGGCGTGCCGGCCAGTATCACTTCGGTAGGTCCCAACGGAATTCAACCGCGGAACCCATTTTCAATCGCCGCTATCAATCAGTTTCCGGTGAATCCACGCCCGCCGCAGGGCCAGCACCATCGTCATCAACGCGGCCAGTTCTTCCCGGGCGGAGGGGCGGTCTACGTACCTTACGCATACCCGATGGTAGGGGAACCCGATGTCAGCGATGCGGTGCAGGATCGACAGGAAAACTCACGGGACGAGCGCGACGAGAATGATTACCGTGGCGGACCTACGATCTTCGATCGCCGCGGCCCCGGACAACCGGCGCGCGCCTATGCCGACAATTATCCGCCTCGGTCGAGCCGACCGCGGACGGAAAATGAAAATGAAGCAGGTCCAGCAAGTTCTCAGGAAGAGACCCCGGTGCCGGACCAGCCCCAGACCGTGCTGGTCTTCAAAGACGGTCATCAGATTGAAGTCCAGAACTACGCCGTGATTGGGGACACGCTGTACGACTTGACGCCCGGGCGTCATCACAAGATTCTGGTGGCTGACCTCGATCTGACGTCCACCGCCAAGCAGAACGATGATCGCGGCATCGATTTCCGATTGCCGCCCAAGATTGAAATGAACAAGCCTGAAACCAACAAGTAGATGCAGAACCATTTCCCTCTCGCGTTCTCTTTCGCGCTTTTGGCAACCGCGCTTACGGTTTCGCCTGCTACAGCTCAGATTCGCAGCGCAGGTTCGGGAACAGCAGGCTTCGGCATCAGTGTCGGCTCTGCGGGAGCATCCGGAATGGGGTCGTCGAGAATGGTCACGTCTCAGGGCGCAGGGTTCGCGCGTTTTCATCAGGGACGGGGATTCGGCCACAGCAGCGTGCTCTTGCCTTATCCGTATTTCTATCCTGATTCAGACGGAAGCAATGGTTCCGAGCAGGTTTTGCAGCCGCAGGTGATAGTGGTTCCAGCATCAGCGCCCGCTCCGCCCGAAACACCGCCAGCTCCGCGCGAGTCCTTGCTGATCGAGTGGCAGGGCGATCACTTTGTCCGCACCACGATGTCCGGACGGGCCTCAGCCGGTGAACCCATCGCTCCTGACTATGCGGAACGGCCCGCTTCGCCTTCGTCTGGCGCTGGACGAGTCGCGGCGCCGAAGAGAGAGACGGTTCAAGCCCCGCGCGAGCTTCCGCCGGCTGTCCTGGTATTTCACGACGGGCGCAAGGAAGAAGTAACCGAATACACCATCATGAATGGAACCATTTACTCCAAAGCGGACTACTGGAGCACTGGATCCTGGACCAGGAAGATACAGATCGCCGATCTGGATGTGCCCGCCACGCTGAAATTCAATCAGGAGCACGGAGTAAAGTTCGCACTGCCCGCCAGTCCGAACGAAATCGTCATCCGGCCGTAGCCAACGACCTTCCTGCAACCTACTCCCGGGTTTCTATCAACGCATAGACCACCACAACATCCCGATAAACAAAACCTGCATCGGAGTCCGCAGCCATAATGGTGCAGATCTCAGGGTGGGCTACGGCACCCCGCTGCCGCTTGAATCCAGTAAATCCTGTAGAGGCGGGCGGCTTCAATCTTAACCAAGCCTTAATTCGATAGCCTTACTAATTATTTTCACCGGCGCAGCGCTCAGGATCCACGCCGTGAAATGCAGCGCGGCATCTAAGTATAAGAGTGGAGGCAACGACCATGAAACGCGTCAGAGCTGTCACGGTAGCCATTTTGTTCCTAATTCTTGGGACCGGTGTTCAGGCCTACGCACGACAGGAACCTCAGGATGAGAAACAAACCAAGCCTGAAAAGCAGGCCAAGCCGGAGCAGCCAGCCAAGCCCCAGCCACGTCCGCAGCAGAACCAGCAACAGCAGCAAGAACGGACGCAGCAACAACGGCAGCAACAGATTCAACAACAGGAACACCAACAACAGAACCAGCAGCAACAGGAGCGCGTGCAGCAGGAACAACAGCGCGAGCAGAACCAACAATCACAGCAGCGTATGCAACAGCAACGGCAACAACAGATTCAGCAACAACAGGAGCACCAGCAGCAACAGCAAGAGCGACAACGCGAACAGAACCGACAACTGCAGCAGCAACGGATGCAGGAGCAACGGCAGCAACAGATTCAGCAGCAACAGGAACACCAGCAGCAGCTGAATCAGCAGCAACAGCAGGAACGGCTGCGCGAGCAGAACCAGCAACTCCAGCAGCAGCGGATCCAACAGCAAGCGCAACAACAGCAGCAGACGCAGCGGAGCCAGGCCGAGCAGGAACGCCAGATGGAGCTTAATCGGCAACAACAGGAGCGGGCCCAACAGCAATGGCGGCAACAGCAGCAACAGCACGAGCAATTCGAACAACGGGAGCGGCTTTCACAGCAGCGCCAGCAGCAGTTGATTCAGCAGCAGCAACAGCGCCTCACGCAGTATCGCGACCGTCTCGATGAGCAGCAGCGCCGCCTGCAGCAGCAGACCGCGGTCCTGCAGCAACAGAGACGGATGGCACAGTACCGCTTCCAGGAAGAATATTTGGAGCGTCTGCGTGATCAGGACAGACGCATTCGCGAAGAGCGTCACGATTATTACAACGATCCGTATTTCTATACCGCTCCCGTTTATCGCTACCGTCGCGGCGGCACCTACTACGAGACGAACCAGTACGGCGCGGATTTGCTGCGGCAAGCGGTTAATAACGGTTACGCGGAGGGCTTCCGCGCGGGAGCAGCGGACCGTGAGGACAGCTGGCGCCCCGACTACCAGGACAGTTATGCCTACCAGGACGCGACCTATGGCTTCAGCGGCTATTACGTGGACCCGGAAGACTACCGATACTACTTTCGAGAAGGGTTCCAGCGCGGGTACGAAGATGGCTATAACGACAGGTATCAATATGGCTACAACGCGAACGGCTCGTTCGGTGTTCTCGGCAATGTCCTGTCGCTGATCCTCAACCTGCAGTCGCTTCGCTAGAAGCGTTGCGCTATTCGTTGTGCGCCCGGCCAGTTGATCGAGGAAAATCGACGGTGCCGGGCGCACGGTTTTCAGGGACAATCAGCCCATCGGGGCTCCATTCAATGCACGCCCCTACGTGCCCTTTCTGTCATCTGCCAGAGCCAAACTCCGGCCTCATCGTTCAGCGTTCCTGTGCTATAATTATCATATTGCGAATCGAACCTAACATCCTGTAAATGCAGTTGTTTAGAGACATATGACCTGAGGTGGGATGGTCCCTGTGCCCGCCATTTTTGAAGCTGATTTCAGGTCTCGCAATAGGTCAGAGTCCGAAGCAAAAGTGGCGGGCAAGAACACCCGCTCCACATGGGATTGAGCTAGGAGCTAGAAGCTTACATGGCCGACGATCAGAATCCTGAACTCCCCTTGACTCCTCCGCCCGGCGGCGGAGACGGCACCGGCATTCCCGGCGCGCTCAACATTCAACCCGTCAATATCGAAGAGGAGATGAAGAAGTCTTATCTCGACTATTCGATGTCGGTGATTATCGGGCGCGCGCTGCCTGACGTCCGCGACGGATTGAAGCCGGTGCATCGCCGCATTCTCTACACCATGCAGCAGATGGGCCTCGCGCCCAACAAGTCCACCCGCAAGTGCGCCCGCATCGTCGGCGACGTCATGGGCAAATACCATCCGCATGGCAACCTCGCGGTGTACGACGCGTTGGTGCGCCTCGCGCAACCCTTCGCCATGCGCTATCCGCTGGTGGATGGACAAGGAAATTTTGGTTCAGTCGACGGCGATCCGCCGGCGGCGATCGTTATACCGAAGCCAAGCTGACTCGCGTGGCGACAGCGCTGCTCGAAGATCTCGACAAAGACACCGTCGATATGCGACCGAACTACGACGGAAACGAAATCGAACCCGACGTTCTTCCCGCGCGCATTCCGAATCTGCTGGTGAACGGATCTGACGGCATCGCCGTAGGCATGGCGACGAAAATTCCGCCGCACAACCTGACCGAAATTGTGGATGCCACCATCACGCTGGTGAACAGTCCCGAGACTTCGCTCGCCGAGATCATGAAATTAGTGAAAGGCCCGGATTTCCCCACTGCCGGTATCATTCACGGGCGCAGCGGCATCACCGCCGCCTATGAGCACGGCCGCGGCCGCTTCATGATGCGCGCCAAGGCGGGCATCGAAACTTTTAACAAAGACCGCAAGGCGATCGTCATCACTGAAATTCCGTACCAGGTGAACAAAGCGCGCCTGGTCGAGCGCATCGCGCAACTGGTGAACGACAAGATTGTGGACGCGATCTCCGACATCCGCGACGAGAGCGACCGCGACGGCATGCGCATCGTGGTCGAGCTCAAACGCGACGGCGAGCCGCAACTCGTCCTCAACCAGCTCTTCAAGCACACCCAGATGCAGGAAAGCTTCAGCATGATCCTGCTGGCGGTGGTGAATAACCAGCCTAAGGAAATGGGCCTGGTGCAGGCCATTAAGCACTTCATCGACCACCGCGTGGACGTGGTCCGCCGCCGCACCGCCTTCCTGCTGTCGAAAGCCAAAGACCGCGAGCACATTCTCGAAGGCTACCTGACCGCGCTCGATCAGCTGGACAACGTGATCACCATCATCCGCGGCAGCGCCAACCGCGCCGAAGCCCGCGAGAACCTGGTTGCGTACTTTGCCGGCAAGAAGATTGACATCAACGTCACTGGTCGCGCTCCCAAGCGCGATCCGGAGAAGCCGTTCACAGGAATTCAGGCCGACGCGATTCTCGAACTGCAGTTGCATCGCCTGACCAAACTCTCCATCGACGAAATCACGAAGGAGCTCAATCTCACCCGCGAGCACATCGCCGAGTACGAAGCCATTCTGGGCTCGGAAAAGAAGCTGCGTGCCGTGATCGTGCGCGAACTCGAAGAAGTAAAGAAACTCTACGGCGACGAGCGCCGCACCGTCATCGAAGATGAAGCTGCTGAAATCCATCTGGAAGACCTGATCGCCGACGAGCAGGTCGCGGTCACGGTCAGCCACGGCGGCTACATGAAGCGCACCCCGATCTCCACCTACCGCATGCAGCGCCGCGGAGGCACGGGCCGCACCGGCATGAAGACGCGCGACGAGGATTTCGTCGAGCATTTGTTCATCGCGTCCACGCACGCCTACATTCTCATCTTCACCAACACCGGCCGCGTCTACTGGCTGAAGGTGTATGAGATTCCCGACATCAGCGCCGCCGGCAAAGGCAAGCACGTCGGCAACCTGGTCGGTCTGCAACCCGGCGAGACGGTTCGCACCATGCTTGCGGTCCGCAATCTCGAAGAGGCGGGCAGGTACATCTTCTTCGCCACGCGCAACGGCCTGGTGAAAAAGACCGAACTCAAGGATTTCTGCCACGTGCGCGCGAACGGCATCTACGCCATCAGCATCGAGCAGGGCGACGAACTGGTCGCCGCCCGTCTGACCGACGGACAGCAGATCGTCTTCCTGGCCACGCACGAAGGCCAGGCCATCCGCTTCGACGAAGAAGATGTCCGCCCCATGGGCCGCCAGGCGTACGGGGTCTGGGGCATCCGCATGGAAAAGGGCGACTACCTGGTCGGCATGGCAACCACGCCGAAGGACATCAAGAAGGCCGTGGAAGAGGCCGCCAAAGCCGCAGCCGATGCGGGTATGCCGGAGGCCACCGCCACCGACGAAACTCTGCCGCTGAAAGGCTCGCTGATTCTCTCGGTCACCGAAAATGGCTACGGCAAACGCACTCCCGCCGACGAATACCGTCTGCAAGGACGCGGAGGCTCCGGCGTCATCAACGTGAAGACCACCGAGCGCAACGGCAAAGTCGTAGGCATCGCGCAGGTGGACGAACACTCCGAGGTCATGCTGATCAGCCAGTACGGCAAAATCATCCGCATGGACTCGAAAACCATCCGCGAATCCGGCCGCGCTGCCCAGGGCGTTCGCCTGCTGAATCTGGAACCGGGCGATCGGGTGGCGGCGTCAGTGGTCATTCCGCCGGAAGAAGAGCCGGCGAACGGGACGCTGATTCAGTAGGCATCATTTTTCGGCTGGAATTGCCTGTCTGAAATGGAAGGATTACCCCTTGGGGCGGCCCTTGAGCCGAATGCAATAATGTCTATCACATTAGTAGACATAGGCCGCGGTTTTGACGTATACTCTTTCCCAATGATGATCCGCCACATTTCCACTCCTTGTAACAGCACCTGCTGTCGTTGCGCGTGTCGCAATCAGCGTGGACCTGGGGATGGAATGTAGCTCGATCAAACATTCAAGTTCTCAGACGGCCCACGATGATCCGAATCGTGGGCCGTTTGCTTTTTGCGGCGGCGGTGCCGGTTCGGGGCGGGGCCAAAAATCCAAGAAGGGTATCCGATGCCGAGAAAATTTCTGGTGGTTGCGGGGCTGCTGGTCACGGGGCTGGTGCTGGCGTTTTCGATTCACGGGCGAGCGCAGGGCGGAGAAGTGTCGCTGCTGAATGTTTCCTACGACCCAACGCGCGAGTTGTATCAGGATTTCAACCAGGCTTTTGCGAAATACTGGAAGGCCAAGACCGGCCAGACGGTCACCGTCGAGCAGTCGCATGGCGGCTCCAGCAAGCAGGCCCGCGCCGTCATTGACGGATTGCAGGCTGACGTTGTGACGCTGGCGCTGGCTTATGACATTGACGCCATCTCTCAGAACGCCGGGTTGCTTCCCGCGGACTGGCAAAAGCGGTTGCCGCAGAACAGCACGCCTTACACTTCGACCATCGTCTTCCTGGTGCGCAAAGGCAATCCCAAACACATCAAGGATTGGGACGACCTGGTCAAGCCGGGGATTGCGGTGATCACGCCCAATCCCAAGACTTCGGGCGGAGCGCGCTGGAACTACCTCGCGGCCTGGGCGTACGCGCTCAAGCAGCCCGGTGGAAATGAACAGAAGGCGCAGGACTTTGTGAAGCGACTCTATAAGAATGTGCCCGTACTGGATTCGGGAGCGCGCGGCTCGACTACGACGTTCGTGCAGCGTGGAATCGGCGACGTGCTGATCGCGTGGGAGAACGAGGCTTTTCTCTCCATCAAGGAACTAGGGCCCGAAAAAGTTGAGATCGTCGTGCCCTCGCAAAGCATTTTGGCCGAGCCCCCGGTCTCAATCGTCGACAAGGTCGTGGACAAAAAAGGCACGCGGGCCGTGGCGCAAGCCTATCTCGAATACTTGTATACGCCCGAAGGCCAGGAAATCGCCGCCAAGAACTACTACCGTCCGCGGCTGGAATCCGTCGCGAAGAAGTATGCCGCGACGTTTCCGAAGATCAAGCTGGTCACCATCGACGAAGTTTTCGGGGGCTGGCAAAAGGCGCAGAAGACACACTTTGCTGACGGAGGCGTGTTCGACCAGATTTATCAGCCCAATCAGTAACTATGGCTTTCACCCTTAAAAAGCGCAGCAACCTGCCGGGCTTCGGGCTGGCGCTGGGATACACCGTGTTGTATCTCAGCCTGATTGTCTTGATCCCGCTGGCTGCGACGTTTCTGAAAGCCTCCACGCTCAGCTGGGAGCAGTTCTGGCATATCGTGGCCGCGCCGCGCGCGGTGGCTTCGTATCGCCTGACCTTCGGAGCGTCGCTGATCGGCGCTGTGATCAATCTGGTATTCGGAGTCCTGGTGGCGTGGGTGCTGGTCCGCTACAGTTTTCCCGGCAAACGTCTCTTCGACTCGCTGGTGGATCTTCCCTTCGCGCTGCCGACTGCGGTTGCCGGCATTGCCCTGACCACGATCTACGCTCCCAACGGGTGGCTCGGCCGGCCGCTGGCTTCGATCGGAATCAAGGCCGCCTACACGCCCCTGGGCGTGGCCATCGCGCTGACTTTTATCGGACTGCCGTTCGTAGTGCGAAGCGTGCAGCCGGTCCTCGAAGACATGGACAAAGAGCTTGAGGAAGCCGCGGCCAGCCTGGGAGCCAGCCGCTGGCAGACTTTTTCGCGCGTGGTCCTGCCCACAATTTTTCCCGCCGCGCTGGCCGGTTTTGCCATGGCGTTTGCCCGTGCGGTCGGAGAATACGGCTCGGTGGTATTCATCGCGGGCAATATGCCGATGAAAACTGAAATCACGCCGCTGCTGATTATCACCAAGCTCGACCAGTACGACTACGCGGGCGCGACCGCGATCGCAGTGGTCATGCTGGTGTTCTCCTTGGTCCTGTTGCTGCCGATCAATCTTTTGCAAAAGTGGAGCAACAGCCGCGAGGAGAAAGATCACGAAATTGGCTCCACAGGAGACGCAGTAAGAAAAAATGGCGACAGCGATTCCATTGGCTAGCCGCAACCTTCTTCCCGCACGACGGGTGGCGACCGCCGCCACCGGCGAGTCCGGGCTTGTCCGCTGGACGCTGATCGGTGTCGCCGTACTCTTCCTGGGGCTATTCATCTTTCTGCCGCTGGCGGTTGTCTTCTCCCAGGCTTTCGCGAAAGGCATTGGCGCCTATTGGGCGAGCCTGCGCCAGCCCGACGCGCTTTCAGCGATGCGCCTGACCTTGCTGGCAGCAGGCATTTCCGTGCCTCTCAACCTTGTTTTCGGTGTGGCGGCGGCCTGGGCCATCGGCAAGTTTGAGTTTGTCGGCAAGAGCCTGCTTGATCACGCTCATCGATCTGCCGTTCTCGGTTTCTCCCGTGGTATCCGGCTTGATCTATGTTTTGCTTTTCGGATTGCAGGGTTGGTTGGGCCCCTGGCTGGCGCGCGCACGACTTGCAAATCATCTTCGCCGTGCCCGGAATCGTTCTGGCCACCATCTTCGTAACTTTCCCTTTCGTGGCGCGCGAGCTGATTCCCTTGCTGCAGGCGCAGGGCCAGGAGGAAGAAGAAGCTGCTCTCGCTCTGGGAGCGAGCGGCTGGCAAACTTTTTTCCGCGTGAGCCTGCCCAACATAAAATGGGGACTGCTCTATGGCGTGATTCTGTGCAACGCCCGCGCCATGGGCGAATTTGGCGCGGTTTCCGTGGTCTCCGGCCACATTCGCGGACGCACCAACACCATGCCCTTGCACGTCGAAATTCTGTATAACGAATACCAGTTCTCGGCCGCCTTTGCGGTCGCGTCCCTGCTGGCATTGCTGGCGCTGGCCACTTTGCTGGTCAAGACCGTGGTCGAATGGAGGGCGCGGCGGCAGCTCGCGGAGTCCGCGCGCTGGGACGGAGAAGGGCAAATCGCATGAGCATCGAAGCGAAAAATATCACCAAAAGGTTCGGACAATTCGCAGCGCTCGACCAGGTGAACTTGCAGATTCCCTCGGGCGAACTGGTGGCCCTGCTGGGCCCATCCGGCTCCGGGAAGACCACGCTTCTGCGCATCATCGCCGGGCTGGAGTTCGCCGATTCCGGCAGCATTCTTTTTGATGGCGAGGATACGACACATCGCACCGCCCGCGACCGTCGCGTGGGCTTCGTCTTTCAGCACTACGCACTCTTCCGGCACATGACTGTGTTTGAGAACATCGCCTTCGGACTGAAAGTCCGCCCCCGGAGCGTGCGCCCCCCGAAAGAAAAAATCCACGCCAAGGTTCACGAATTACTCAGTCTGATTCAGCTGAAGAACCTGGCCGGCCGCTATCCTTCACAACTCTCTGGAGGCCAGCGGCAGCGAGTTGCGCTGGCCCGCGCCCTGGCGGTTGAGCCCAGTGTTTTGCTGCTCGACGAACCCTTCGGCTCGCTCGACGCCAAGGTCCGGCTGGAATTGCGCCGCTGGCTGCGCCAGCTGCATGACGAAGTTCACATCACGAGTGTGTTCGTCACTCATGATCAGGAAGAAGCTCTGGAAGTTTCCGACCGGGTGGCGGTGATGAACGAGGGCCGCATCGAGCAAGTCGGCACACCGGACGACGTCTACCATCATCCGATTACGCCCTTCGTATACAACTTTTTGGGGAATGTAAACCTGTTCCACGGCCGGATCGATGAGGAAACTCCCGCCATCCACGATGCCGCGACGGGAGAGCTGGTCTACGTGCGGCCGCACCTGCTGGATATTCTCCGCCAACCCAACGGCGGGAGTAATTTTCGCGCCACTATCAAGCACATTAACTCCGCCGGCCCACTGGTAAAAATTGAAGCGCTCAGCGAATGGGGAGCTCCAGTGCAGGTCGAGATGTCACAGGAAAAGTTTCGCGAACTTCAGCTGGCCAAGGATGAAACTGTGTTCATCATCCCAAAAGAGCTGAAGGTGTTTCACAAGAAAGTCATCTAGCTGGAACTACAGGCCGCGATGCCCGCGTCCCGCTTGTATACGGAGCAACGCGGCAATGAGCGCGTCCACATCCTCACACGTGTTGTAGAGCGCCAGTGACGGGCGCACCGTGCTTTCGAGGCCAAACCGGCGCAGGATGGGCTGGGCGCAGTGATGCCCGGCGCGTACTGCGATCCCTTCCTGGTTGAGTTCCTTGCCGACATCTTCCGTGCGGAATCCATCGAGGACAAAAGAAAGCACGCCCGCCTTCTCGCGTGCCGTCCCGATGAGATGGAGCCCGGGGACTTTGAGAAGCCCCGCGGTGGCGTAATTCAAGAGATCGTGCTCGTAGCGGGCGATGTTTTCCATCCCGATCTGCTCCAGGTAGTCGAGGGCGGCGCCCAATCCCACCGCGTCGGCGATGTTGCCTGTACCGGCCTCAAAGCGCGCCGGCGCTACGTTGTAAATCGTCTTCTCAAAAGTTACATCCACGATCATGCTGCCGCCGCCCTGCCACGGCGGGGTGGTGTCGAGCAGATCGGCTTTTCCGAAGACGACGCCGATCCCGGTGGGTGCGAAGATCTTGTGTCCGGAGAAAACAAAGAAGTCGCAATCCAGCAACTGAACATCCACTCCCATATGCGCGATGGACTGGGCTCCGTCCACCAGCACCTTGGCGCCGTGGCGGTGGGCCATCTCGACCATCTCTTTTGCAGGGGTAATCGTTCCCAATGCGTTCGACACCTGGCTGAAGGCCACGATGCGAGTGCGCGGGCCTAGGAGCTTTTCGTATTCTTCGAGGATCACCTCGCCGCGATCGTTTACCGGCGCCACTCGCAGCCGCGCCCCTTTTTCCGAGCACAGCTGCTGCCACGGAACAATATTCGCGTGATGCTCCAGCCAGGTGATAACAATCTCGTCATCTTTCTGGACGTTTCCGTGTCCCCAACTCTTGGCGACCAGGTTGATGCCCTCGGTGGCGCCGCGCACAAAAACAATCTCGCGCGTGGATGAAGCGTTCAGGAAGCGGCGCACTTTTTCTCGCGCTCCCTCATAGGCATCGGTGGCCCGCGCCGCCAGGGTGTGAGCGGCGCGATGGATATTTGAATTCTCGTGCCGGTAAAAATAGGAGACGCGGTCGATGACTGCGTTCGGCTTTTGCGTTGTAGCAGCGTTGTCGAGCCACACCAGCGGCCGCCCGTTCACCTGCTCCTGCAGGATGGGGAAATCACGCCGGATCATCTGCGGATCGAAGGGCCGGGCCGACAACCCCATGTCCGGCACCAGGTCGGGACGAAACTCGAACGTGGCAATGCTGAGCGGCGGCGCAGCCGTCGCGGGGCCCTTCTCTGCAACCGGAAAAAACGACGACGTCCCTGGCACGGATGGTGTAGAAGCGGCATCGGGCAGGGAATGAAAATTAACTAGCGGAGAGGACGGTATGCCTGGGACTCCGGGAATCGACTGCATGCCGGGTACGCCAGGGAACGAAAACATTCCGGCAACATCCGGAAATGATGGCATGGCGGCCAGCGGCGCAGCTTTTTCCAAATTAAGAAAGTAGGTCGGGGAGCCTGATTCGGGGGATGCAACTCCGGGGGGAAGCCCTGGCGCGAAGGCCGGCACATTCCCCAGCGTTGCAGGAATCGCGCGCAGTTCCGTCTCGGTCAACGGGGCGCCGGGCACAGGAGCGGGCATTCCAGGAATTCCGGGCATCGCCTGCGCGCCGGGCACTCCGGGAAAAGCAAACGCTTCATTCAGCGAAGGGAACGAGGGAGCTACGTTGAGGGGCGAAGTGCGGTCGAGGAAGTAGGCCAGCGATCCCGGTGCTGCGGGGGATTGCGGGACGTCGCGAAGTTGTTGAGCCAGCGCTTGCGGGTTGGCTTGCACATCCGCCGGCACTGGGGCGAATTGCGGAAGTGTTGGAGCACCGCCGGCAGGCGCACGAGCGGGGACGCTCGCGCCTACATTTTCCGGGGCGTTTCCTGGCAGCGCGGCGAAGAACTCGTTGGCGAGTCTGGCGATCACCGCCGGATCAGGCAGCGCGAACATCGTAGGCGCAAGATTCTGAGCCAGCGGTTCGCTTGTGCCCGGCTCCCGACCGCGTGCGGCCAGCTCCGCGGCTCCGGGATTGTCTACCGTTGGATCACTTGTACTCATGGTATTGATCCACACTGACGTTCTCGAGCACGCCGACCGCATCTTCCGTGAGAATGGCGAGCGAGCAATACAGCGAGATCAGGTAAGAAGCGATGGCCTTGTGATTGATGCCCATGAAGCGCACCGACAGGCTGGGTGAAACTTCACCCGGAATTCCGGGCTGGAACAATCCAACCGCACCCTGCTTCTTTTCGCCGGTCCGCAGCAGCAGAATGTTGGTTTTGTCCCCTTTGATGGCGACTTTGTCGGAAGGCACCAGCGGCAATCCGCGCCAGGTCAGGAAAGGAGAGCCGAAGATAGTCACGGTCGGTGGCGGCACGCCCCGGCGCGTGCACTCGCGCCCGAAGGCAGCAATGGCCCGCGGATGCGCCAGAAAAAATGCCGGCTCCTTCCACACGTGCGCGATCAACTCATCCAGGTCGTCAGGCGTGGGCGCGCCCTTGCGTGTCTTCACCTTCATCGAGTCATCAATGTTATTGAGCAGACCGTATTCCGTATTGTTGATGAGCTCGCTCTCCTGCCGTTCTTTGACCTTTTCGATGATGAGACGCAGCTGTTCTTTGATCTGGTCATGCGGGCTGCGATACATGTCGGAGATGCGGGTCTGCAAATCGAGCACCGTGGTCACCGCGCTCAGCGTGTACTCGCGCGGCTTCTCCTCATAGTCCACATAAATCTCGGGCAGATCGACATCGTCGTCGGGGCTGCACTCAATGGTGCGACTGCCTGGCCGCGTGGGGACAACTTTGTTCACCCGGTAGGTGCCAGCTTCGACCGGAACCCATTGCAGGAAGTTGACCAGCCAGCGCGGCGTAATCGCCTGCATCATGGGGACCGTCTTGGTGACGGTCGCAAGTTGGCGCGCCTGTTGCTCGTTCAAGGTGTGACGGACTTCTGCTTTCTCGGCCATGCGATTCGCTCCTCAAAATGGGGCAAGTAGGAAAGTGTAACACTCCGGCGCGCGGCAATTGATGACAGGGTGGCTGTGAAAATCAAAGCAGGTAGACGGAAATCCTTTTCAAATTGGAGGTCCACGAATTGGTTTGAGGCAAGGCTGCCTTCCGGTCGGGCGAAGTTGAAGGCAAAACCAGTGATCCGTTGTTGATTCTCAGTTCTCAGTTCTGGGAGAGCACCGCTCGAAGCGTTCCGTATCGGGGCATTGTTTCGTTACCTTTGTACTCTTTTTCAATGCCGCCCAAGGCATAGACACTATAGACGGGCTTCCTTGCACTCCGGTGCGCCAAGCCTTCCCGAGACAAATTGGATGCGATGAGCCAGGATCCCTATACGGTGTACCGGAAGATCGCCCGCCTGGGCGGCATGTTGCTGGTGCTGCTGGGCATCCTGGTGCTGTTCGGCTGGTTGTGGAATGTCGAGCTGTTCACGAGCGTCCTTCCCGGACGCATCGCGATGAAGCCGAATACCGCAATCGGCTTCCTGTTTCTCGGTATTGCTCTGTTTTTGTCGACGAAATCCAATTCAACAGGATCCGCCAAGGCACGCAGCACCCAGCTCTGGTGCGCCGCTTCCGCAGCCGTGGTTGTTCTGGTGGGACTGGTTACGTTATGCGAGTACCTGTTCCACGCCAATCTCGGGATCGATCAGTTGCTGTTCAAGGACATGGTGCCATCGCCCTATCCCGGCCGGATGGCTCACATTACGGCATTCAACTTCTACATTACCGGGTTGAGCGTCCTGTTATTGGCCTTCTCTGAGAAGCGCGCCACGGTTTCGCAAGCCCTCGCAGCCACGAGCGGATTGAGCGCTCTGTTCGCGATCATCGGATACTCCTACGGCGTGCCCGTGCTATACGGGTCGATCGAATACACGTCCATGGCACTTCACACCGGCGTCGGATTTCTAATTGGTTCTCTCTCGGTCTTGTTCTGCCGTCCGCACCTTGGCCTGATGTCGGTGCTTACCAATTCTCACTCCGGCGGCTGGCTGGCCCGGAGACTGGTGCCCGTGGCTGCTCTTGCGCCCGCGGCATTGGGGGCGGCGTGCATCCACAGCCGCTGGTTTTCGAGCGACGTGCGGTTGGGCATCGCGTGCCTGGTGGTCTCTCAGATCGTATCGTTCATGGCTCTGGTATGGATCTTGGCGTTCGTGCTCAATCGCTCCGAGGCCGAGAAGGGATCGGCGCAGGATGCGCTGGCCCGCTCCGAAAAGCTTTTGCTGCAGTCCCAGAAACTGGAAGCTATCGGTCTGCTCGCGGGCGGCGTGGCCCACGACTTCAATAACCTGCTGGCCGTGATCAACGGCTACAGCGATCTGCTGCTCGAGCGTCTCGACCTCCCGGACCCCGACCGTCGCAGCCTGGAACAGATCAAGCAGGCCGGGAACAGCGCCGCGTCTCTGACCCGCCAGCTCCTGATGCTGAGCCGCCAGCAAGTGGTCGAGCCCGTGATCCTGAACATCAATAAGACCGTCGGCAACCTGGACAAAATGCTCCGCCGGTTGATCAAGGAGAACATCGAATTTTCGTTCGTTCTCGATCCTGAACTGGCTCAAGTGAAAGCCGACCCCGGACAGATCGAGCAGATTATTCTGAACCTGGTGGTCAACGCGCGCGATGCCATGCCCAGCGGAGGGTCGTTGCGTATCCAGACAAAAAATGTTGCAAAAGCCGCTCCGCAATCAGACCCCGCAGCGCCGCCTAGCCGCTTCGTGTTGCTCGAGGTCACCGATACCGGCACAGGGATGGACCAGCAGACCCAGGCACACATATTCGAACCCTTTTTCACAACGAAACCTGTAGGCAAAGGAACCGGGCTGGGCCTGGCAACGGTCTACGGAATCGTGAAGCAGAGCAATGGCTTCGTTGAAGTGCAGAGCGCGTTGGGGCGCGGATCGTCTTTCCAGATCTACATTCCCGCCGAGGCGCAAGCCAGCACCGCCATCGAACCTGGCAAGGATGCCGCTGAATCTGCCTTTGCAGGAGAGACAATACTGGTCGTCGAAGATGCGGCGCCGTTGCGTGACTTAATCTGCGAAGCCTTGGGCGCATCCGGGTGCAACGTGCTCTCTGCGGCGGAGGGTCAGGAAGCCCTGCGCATCGTCAACCAGCAAAAAGGCGTGATCCATCTGTTGATCACTGACGTCATCATGCCCGGAATGAATGGCCCTGCCCTGGCAAAAGAGGTGCGCTCGCTTCGTCCGGAAATAAAGGTGCTGTACATGACCGGATACAGCGGCGAGTTTGTGCGCTCCGACATGCTGATTCCGGGCGTGTCGTTCATTCAGAAACCCTTCACCCCCGCCGATCTGCGGCGCAAGATTCGCAAGATGCTCGCCGATAAACCACAGGCCGCCGCTAAAAACGCCGCCGCCGGCAGCACCGGCTGATCCCCACGTGGTCCGCGTGGAAGAATTCCGGTATACTAGGCCGCTCTGGTAAGGTCGCAGCTTCCGCTCGGAATGCCTCAAATCCACTGTAAGGCCGTATTGTTTGACATGGATGGAGTCCTGATCGACTCCACTCGCGCCGTCGCGCGGGTATGGCATCGCTGGGCGTTGGAACATGGGTTTGATCCCGACGAGGTAGTTTCCCGGGCCCACGGCCGTCCCAGCCTCACCACAGTGCGGGAATACTTACCGGATGCCGACCATGCTGCCGAGAACCGCGAGGTGGAACGCCGTGAAATGGAAGATCTCGAAGGCGTCGTGCTTCTTCCGGGCTCATCGCGATTGCTCAACGAATTGCCTCCCGATCGCTGGACCATCGTGACTTCTTCCACTCGCCCCCTCGCCGAGACCCGGCTACGGGCGGCGGGATTGCCCGTACCCAAACTCCTGGTCACCTCCAACGACATAAAAAATGGCAAGCCGCACCCCGAGCCTTATCTAAAAGGGGCATCGGTTCTGGGATTCTCCGCCACGGAGTGCGTGGTCGTCGAAGACGTGCCCTCCGGTATCCGCGCCGGCAAAGCAGCCGGAGCAACCGTCATCGCCTTCCGCACCACGGTCAAGGATCCCGAACTTCGAGCCGCAGGCGCAGACTGGGTGCTGAACAACTGCAGTGAAATCTCCGTCATCAAGAAAGATTTGGACCTCACGCTGGCTCTGCTAAGCAAGCCACCCCAGGCCACGTAGGGGCGGACGCCCTCGTCCGCCCAGTCGAGCGAAGCTCGACCAATGTTTTTGCCCACCGCGAAAATTGCGGAGCTTGGCTCCGCCGGGCACGTCCACCCCTACGTGATTTGTGGCGCTTCACATGGACCAGTGGGATAATGGCTGGAAATCACCTGAGGACATCCCCATGACCGATGCAAAGCCCACCGACTCCAAGTCCGCACTTACTCGCCGGGCATTTCTCGAAACCGCCGCCGGCGTCACCTTGGCCGGAAGCCTGCTGCCCCGCGTCTGGGCCGCCGAGGTCAAGAACGGTATTCCATATCGCACGCTGGGCAACACCGGCGAGAACGTCTCTTGCATCGGGCTCGGCGGATATCACATTGGCGGCCAGAGCGATGAGCAGGAAAGTATCAAAATCATTCGCACCGCGCTCGACGAAGGCATCAACTTCCTCGATAACTGCTGGGACTATCACGGAGGCACCAGCGAAATTCGCATGGGCAAGGCGCTGCGTGACGGATACCGCAAGAAGGCCTTCCTGATGACCAAGATCGACGCCCGCACCAGCCAGGGCGCGACCCGCCAGATCGAAGAGTCGCTGCGGCGCCTGCAGACCGACACCATTGATCTGCTGCAGTTCCACGAAGTAATTCGCGACACCGATGCCGGGCTCATCTTCGCCTCCAAGGGCGGCATGGAAGCGGTCCTTGATGCCAAGAAAAAAGGTAAGGTCCGCTACATAGGCTTCACGGGACACAAAAGTCCGGAGGTCCACCTCACCATGTTGAACGCGGCGTTTGCGCATAACTTCACGTTGAACGCGGTGCAGATGCCGCTCAATCTCATGGATGCCCACTACGACAGTTTCGAAAAGATGGTGCTGCCCGTCCTGCTGAAGCACAACATCGGCGTGCTCGGGATGAAACCCATGGGCGACGGCCTGATCCTGCAGAGCAAGGCCGCCGAGCCGGTCGAGTGTCTGCAGTATGCGCTTACGCTGCCCACCAGCGTGGTCATCACCGGATGCGATTCCATGCCCATCCTGCAACAGGCGCTGAAAGTGGCTCGCTCCTTCAAGCCCCTCAGCCCGGATCAGATTGCCACCCTTCTGGCCCGCACCGCTCCCGTGGCCCAGAAGGGCGAATGGGAGCTTTATAAGACGTCACACAACTTCGACGGGACCTACGCGAATCCGCAGTGGCTGGAATAAGGAGGATTTGTCTTCGGCGTGGGAAGGGGAGACGGTTGGGATGACATTCTGATTACTAGCTTGCCACGAGACCTTTCCCCCAGCTTCACCGGCCCAGAAAAGCGGAACTCTCGGACTCCGGTTCTCGTATGTGTCTCCATGATGAAGTGCGCTCTATTCTCGGCTGGAATAATCTTCTTACGGCCCTGTTTTAACGAACCCCTGATTTTACGGAACCGCTGATTTTGCCGAACTCCGATTCGGCGAGTACGGGCACTTTCCCCATCTTGTTCTTGGCAGGAGGGCACAATGACGCGAGAACGAACACTGAAGGTTGTGTTAGTGGTGGTGGGTCTGATCTTTTGCGCGTTGGTATACCCGTTTCTGCAACCCAAGCAGTCGGAGCTTATGCAGATGTTCCTTGGCATCTACGTGACCCTGGGAGCCTTTCTGCTGCTGGCGGCGCGCAACCCGTCCGCGAATCGCAGCCTGATCTCCTTCGCCGCGTGGTCGAGCCTGGCGCACGCCTCCATCATGGCGGTGCAGTCCGTGCATGATGTGAGCGAACGCACACATCTGCTGATGGGTGTAGGTCTGTTTGCTGTCGTCGGTGTGCTGCTGCTCGTGCTCGCGCCGGAAAAGCTAAAGGCGACTGGCTGATGGCAGCAGTTACGCCACTAGCGAGCGAGTGCTTCGATGGGATTCGAAGGTGATGGCGACATCGTTGAGTAGAGCAAGGCGAAACCGATGAACAAGGTAGGTTCCACCGCCGTCACTCCGGCGATCGACGCAACGGTCAAGACCCATGGAAACCACGACGGCAATAGAATATTGGCGGGCATCCAGGATACCAGCCAGAACGGGCACATGGCTGCAACGTAGCCCGCGATTAGCGACTTAGCCAGAAGAACTGCAAGGGTGAGCCACTTCTCTTCAGTTAGCTCGTCGCTGCGGAACATTGCTTGGCCGACTCTGCAATCGCCCAGAATAAAGGCAGGAATGGCGAGCCCAAACCGGGAGAAAACGACTAGGGCTAAGCCCACGAACCCGAACGAGACGACCTGAAATGTTACAGCCGTTAGGTGAATGTGACGCTGACGCAAGACCAAAAAAATCCCTGTAGACAACAGCGAAGCGGCTGCCACTGCAACCAGAAACAAGACGAACAGCAGCAGAGCAAGACGCAAGAGCGAGCCAGCGCGCTCGCGAACCTTGGCAAAGGAATCCGCAACGGACGGAATATCTCCGACTGCAATTCGACCCACGGCTGAGCAAATAGCGGCAAACGAGAAAGAAAAAGCCATCCAACTGACAATATATCCAGAAAAGGCTGCCAACCAAATCTGGAGAATCACGGTCACGTGCCCGAGGGTCTCGACGCTTCCTGAAGAGTGCTGTGCGATTTCCCGTGCCTCGTTACGGCTCATGATTACTGCGATGTAGCCTATGACTACCGCTGGGGCAGTGAGTTTGACGAAGAGCCAGAACTGGCTCCGATAAACACGGAGGACTCCTGCCACAAATTCGCCGACCTCATGGGAGTCAAGGAGGAGCGGCGGGTGAATGCTTGGGTGCTCAATCCTGTTTTGGTTACTCTCCTCTTGTACATTCAAGTGCCCTGCGCCGTCGAGTCGGCGCTTGGCCAATTCGCCTCTTAGGGCAGCCAGAGCGTCGGGCGTCAACTGCTCCGAATCCATCGCCAACTGCAGAAGTTCTTCGTCGGTTTTCGACTCGTATGCCTTGGCGAGATCCAGAATATGCATGGGCACAAAGGCTAGTCTAACCTGCGATGGTCCTAACAACAGCTAACTTTGAAGTATCAACTGTTGTAAACGGCGTTTACCCCAGCCCACACAGCTTCTTGATCTCCTCCGCCAGCAGCGCCGCGCGGCGCAAGGCGGCGACCTCTTTCTGCAAGCGGCTGATCTCTTCTTCATTCTCCCGCAAAAAGGCCTGATGCCGTTCCTGAAAAAGCGCCAGGTTACGGCTGGCGGGCGGCGGGGCCTTGGAGAGAGACCTCTCGAATTCCACCCCAAAACAATACCCGTCGCGGCTGCGGATCGTCCCTTTCACCCGCGAGTAGGGTTCCGGCAACTCGACCTCCAGAGGGTCCCCGGGTTGCAGATGGATTCCGGCAAATAGCGCCAGGCCGCCCTTGCTGATCTCAATCAGCCGGCCGGGTACGAAGACTTTGGATTCCCCATCAGGCAGGACCACATGGACTTGCAGATCGATCTGCTTTCGTGGCCAGCGTCGCGTATTGACGGGGGAGGGCGACATTCAGGGATTAACGGTCAAGATGCGTATTCCCAGTATGGAACGGCTCTGCCCACAGTAGGAGATTACGGAAGTGGTTGTACGAGGCGGCTTCTTGCCACCCGAACGGCCAAGACCCGCGGGGGAATCAGAAGCAGTATCCGGAGAGATAGTGGCAAACCAAGAGAGTTCATGGGGGTGAAGGCATAGTCGGTTGAATGTGTCATATCGCGATCGCCTGTCACGAAGTGGCTGAAACGTGTGGTGTACTACAAGAAAATGCCCGGATCTACAGTGAGGCTCCGATGGCCAGGCTTCCCGCTTTCACTTAGTCTTGCTTCCATTCATAACGCGAACCTCATAACGCGAAACAAGGGGACGGCATTCTTTCTTTGATCTCCGTCAAAAGTCTCCCCGTGCCGTCCCCGAAGCACGCTTCCAGACAAATGCTCCGGGCAACAAAAGACAAGACCTCTACAGTGATTATCCCGTCCAACTCCACAGCAATCCCGATTGGCAGCTTTCGCGGTACGGAATCTAATGGCCCAGCATTGTGGAGTATCCAAGGAGGCGAATTGAGCTCTCAAAATTGGCAGGGGATGTATAACGCGGCGCTATCCAGAATCGGTGGCACGCGAACGTCTGGGAACACGAAGAAGTACACGCCGATATTTCAACGTGACGGATCCGTCAGCCGAAAACAAGCGGTGAAAGATGCCGCCAACGCGTTGAGCGCTCTCTGGAAAATGGGGCCCAGGAAGCGGTTGGCATAGCACAAGAAAACACTACCCTTCCACGCGATGAAACCCGCGCTGGGTAAAGGATTTGCCCGAAAAGTGCATAATTCTGCTGCCGCGATTTTGCGCCGGTTTTCCCAACTTCAATCGCGTCAGGACGTGGCATCAAGTATCACCGTGGCATCAAAAGTGCTTTCCCTTCCTCCAGGGACGAAGCGGTGACTTCGTGCCGAATCTCCCCTACAACTTTCTCTTTGGGGGCCCTTGTGCGTCGTCAAGACCTGCTGAAGCCGGATTCGATGAGCGAAGTGATAGTCGTAGCAATGGGTGCGGTACTGTTCGCGATCCTGATTTTGTTCCTTATCACGGTCCTGACTCGAACTGTTACACCGCTCTGAAACGGAAGGCGGCGCTCACAACGCCGGTCAACTGCCCAGCAATGGCCGGGTCAACGCCTGAGACCGTCAATTCCCGCCTTCAGTTCCATTCTCTTGGAACTTCCTGACCACATTTTCACGTCGGATCCGTAGTGGACCACCATATCGGCGGGCAAAGTTCCCACGTTCCGGGGCTTCTTCGCCGCTTGTGCGGCGGAGCCGACAACGCGTGCAGGGTATCGGATCACGGTATCTTCGGCGACGACATTGGCTTCTATGGGCTCGAGCGATTGACGCGAGGCTTGCGGAGCGGAGGTTGTTGAGACGAAGCCAGGACTTCTGCGGCCGGCCTCGCCGCCTGAGAGGAAAGCATTTCGGAGGGCCGCGGCAAAGGACCGCGAGAAGCCCAGAGCCCGTGGATCGACACGCCCACAATGGCCAGGAAGACCGCAGATATTGCGAGGGCGTCGACTGCTCTCCACACCGTCGCCTTGCTCTGCGGAGCCATGTGCCGAGCCGACCGTATCCGCTTTCCTGTATAGCGAGGCGACGGCCTTGTAACTTCGCTTCGCCCGGGTACGGCGGGATCGACGGAAACAAGATCGACGGAAATACGATCAGTCGGAAAGAAGATCGACAGAAACACGATCGTCGACGACCGGACAAGCAGCAGGCTGCTCTTCCGCTATCTGGGTGGTTGGCGAAATATTTGTGATTACGGGCGTCGATTGTTTCACCTCGGAGAGATGTGGAGGTCGTCTCTGAGGACTCTGAGTTCGACTTTGAACGATCGCTCCAGCGGCGAACGACTCCGGTTCGCTCCGCAACGGTTGGCTCTAATTGGGCCTGGTCATGGTGAGTACGATCACTGTGAACCTGCAGCAGATACGCGGCGGCCAGCAGCCTTTGGAAGGTTTTCACATTCAAGACCGGCTTGCTTGAAGATTCACTGGCTTCCTGATCCATGGCGCAACTCCTGTTCGGCGTCTACTGGCCCGCATTCATGTGAGCTAATCACAGCCTCCGAACCCGCAGCGCGCAATCAGGTAATTTGCTGATGACTGCCCAGTTAACAAGGCGCCGCGCCGAGTGCCCGGTCGTGCTGCGCTATTGCACCGGGAACTCGTAGATATTGATGCTGATGGGCGCGACTGACAAAGTCGCCGGCACGTCGGGCAGGGCTGTCTCCGTAGTCTCCACCTGAGGTTCCTGTCCGAGGAGGTTCGCGGCATCTACGCCAGGACCCGTCATCTGCCACAGTCTCGACTTGCCTTTCAGTTGAATTCCCTGGAGGTTGAGATCCAAGCGTTGCGTGGATGTGGTGGGATTGACCACGGCTACAGTCAGAAACTTGCGGTCGCTGGTGAATGCCGCAGTCACGTCCAGCGGGTAGGTCGGACTGCCGGCATTGACTGCCGGTTGATCGCCGCCCACCGGCCACTTCGGCGGGGGTTGCGGCGAGTTGCCCGTAACCTCGATGGGCAGCGTGCCATAGTGATCGCGGTAGAGCTTGAACATCAGGCCGGTGGTGTTAAAGATGGCGTCGGTGCCGTTGTAGTCGAGCGTGGACGTGGCAAACGTGAATGCCGACATCTTGATGAAATCGGTGTGCCGGAACATTTCCTGCATCACCATGGCATAACTCAGAGCCAGCCTGAGATTCGGAGGCATGCCGCTGCTGGCCCACTCATCGATGGCAAGAAATATCTTCTTGTCTTCGATCGCGGGAAATCGTTTCTTGTACTCTTCCCAGGCTTCTACCTTTTCGCGCACCCGGTTCGAGGGGCGCCGGGCCCAATCGATCAGTGATTCTTCGACCGGCGTAAACGGATTTTTCCGGTACAGAAAAGGATTGTCCTTGCCTGCATCCCAATCGAATCTCATGCCGCTGTAGCAATACCAATGATCGCTGATGCCTTCGAAGTATCCCCAGGATTTGGCTAGCAGCCCTCCCGTCCAATCGCCGTCGGTGCCGTATTCAGCCTGGGTCTTACCCGTGGCCAGGCGCGCGCTGTTGGTCACCGTCATCTGGTCGGGCATGGCTCCCGAAGCAATGATGACAATCGAAGGAATCAACTTTGCGCATGGCTTTGACGAAAGCGTTGTGCTTCAAAACAAAATAACGCAGCGCGGTGCGGGCGATCTGCCAGTCGCCATAAGGTTCATTGCCGACATTCCAGTACTTGACGTGGTAAGGATCAGGATGGCCGTTGGCCGCGCGCATCGCGCCGAAATGCGTCCGGGCAGACCCGTTCATGTACTCGACCTGGTCGGCGGCGGAACGATCGTCACCCAATCCCGTGTTGACGGTGATATAGGGTTCTACCTTGAGAATCTGGCAGAGGGTCATGAACTCATCCATGCCCACATCATTCGGCTGCATGACGTTCCAGGCATAGTCCCAGGTGGGCGGACGCTTGTCGGGATCGCCGACTGCGTCGCGCCAGTCATAGTCGGAGATGTAGTTCCCGCCGGGGAAGCGATAGAAACCGGAGTCCAGCAGGCGGAGCAGCCGCGTAGTATCAGGGCGGAAACCCTGAATATTGTCCGCGGGCATCAGCGAGACTGCGCCCACGTGGAAGGAGCCGGTGCCGGTGCCGACAATCTCCAGCCGCGCCTCTTCGGTGTCGGCCTGCGATGTGAACTTCAGGGGGAACCTCGCGTACGCAGCCTTGAGGGCCGGAAGCGAGACGGTTTGGCGATCGCTGGGATTCGCTCCCCACACCAGGCTGACACTAACTTTAGCGTCCGGCGAGCCCGCGAGCGCCACACGGCCGGTGTAGGCCTTCGCCTTCCGCACGGCCAGACCCGATTGCTGAATGCCATGAGACGTCCCGTTTTCCAGCCGGATTTGTGGACTCTGCTCGCCGACGTAGGGATCGCTGTGGTCCATGACCACAAACTCATCGGGACCGACCGGGCGCCACTTCTTTTCCCGCAGAAACTTCATGCGCGCCGGATTTCCCGCCGTCTCTTTTTCTTCGGCTGAGTTCACCGGAAAATAAAACTTGCGGTCGTCCAGCATCTCGCTCCACAGTCCGTGATTGATGATGTTACCGAGATGCTCGATGAACATGCCGTAGTCATATCTGGAAATGGGCTCACTGACTTTGCCGGCATTGAGCGTTGCCGCGACAGGTTGAGCCGGGGGCGAGGCTTCCTCCTTCGTCTGCGCGGCGCCGTGAATGGCGGACGTCAGCAGCAACAACAATCCCACAATTCGATTTCTGGCCATCTTGTGTCGCTCCGGCTAGTCTGGGTTCAACTAGTCTGGGTTCAGCTTATTTTCGCCCGTTCACGAGCCTGGCGAATCACATCGGCCATTACGTCGCGATAACGGTCGAAGGTGTCGTCGACCACCGTGAGCGTGGGAATGATCAAGGTTTCCGCCGGGACGATTTTGGGATCGAAGCGCGCAAAACCGGATTCGTGAAGGCCGCTGCTGCCCCGCCCCGGCGCGGGGTGGCTGAGATGCTGGAAGGCCCGGGCATACTTGGTGTACGCAGGCCAGTACGCCGATTCCCTTTGCACGTGAAACACCGGAATGAACGACAGCAAGGCGTCGTAGTGCATTTCACCGAAGACCATCACTTTGGGATATTTCTGGCGCAAGTCCGCAACCAGACGGCGAGTGCCTTCGTGGGGATCGGCTTTCGTGTTGTTTTCCCACCCGCCGACGATGTCGAGGAAGTAGGCGTCCAGTCCGAAGCGGTCAATGGTGTCCGAGATGCGGGCGAACAGCCAGTTCCGCCAGGAGTCGACCCCGACATTCATGTACGGGCTCCAGCCTTCCATGTGGCGGTCGTTGTCCCAATCCACCCAGTTCAGGTCGAAGTGGTCGCCATCAATTTGCGACATGGTAGCGTCAGCATATTGCGAAAACTCCGGATGGCGCATGTTCGCGCAGTTGGTCCCGAACATCGGCATGAAGTGAAAGCCCATCTTCTGGCCTTCCTGAATCAACCGGTGGAAGGCTTCGTCGCCACCCATGCGTGGATCGGTCTTGTACAGGGGATAATTCCAGTAGAAGCGGCCATCCCATGCGGGCAGTAACACGAACACGTTTCGCGCGGGAATCTGCGTGGCCACCCACTGCAGAATCTTGAGCATCCTGGGGTAGTCGTTGAAGACGTATCCCGTCCAGTGCATGCCGTGCAGGGTAACGGCCAGCGCGGCGTCGCGGCACCACGGGGCCACATCGGTGCGAGTCTCCCAGTTGGGCACCTGGAAGGTCTTCTCGACGTGGGCGAAGTGTGGAACACATGCACTTTCCATGCTGCTCGCGTGGCCTGCACGCCACAGCGGACTCTCCAGTTTCGGACTCTTGACCCAGCCCGCCTGCTCGTAGACCATCTCGACGCGATAGCCTTTTTCTCCCGGCTGGAAATAAAACCGGTTGGCGCGAACGCTGTTGCAAAGAGCGGAAAGGTAAAAGAAATCGGCATCGCCGCTTTGAATGATCGCCAGGGGCGTGTTCAACATGCGGGCCATGCCGCGTTCCAGAAAAAGCGCGCCCGCGCCGAAGGGATAGCCGAGCAGAACCTCGTCGTCGTGCGGATCGAAGAACTCCACGGCGCCAGCCGAAATCTTGCCGCGTGGCACGCCACGAACAATGGTCACCACGGACTTGATTGGCTGCTCCATCTCGGCAACCGCGCTCCACTCGGCTCCGCCGCTGGTTTGGCGAAAGCGCGCCCGCAACGTTCCCGGGGCCTTCATCTGGCCTCCAGCCCACACCAGTTGCGTGCAGCTGACCTCGATGCCGTCAGTGGTCGATTCAACCTTCATCGAATCGCGGTCGAGTCCATAAGTGTTTTCGAAAGTATGGATGCGGAAGGAGATTCGCATTCCCGCAAATTCGACGGAAGGCTCGGGAAAGTCGTAGCTGAACTTCATGAAGCTGGCACCGCGAGGAGGAATGATGACCTCGCTATTACAGTTCAGAGGCAGGATGCGGCCAGTATTTGAATCAGCCGCGGCTGTGGCAGCCGTACTTGTGGCCTGAGCGGGTAATCCAGTGAGTGCGAGACAGGATGCGCCGGCGGCGCCTTTCAATAAGTCTCTGCGGGAAAGTTTAGCAGCCATGAAGGTTGTCACCGTTTAGTTCAGGATTTGTTTTGATTTCGGAAAACCGGGACATTCTACACCTCGCACTGGCCCGTGGCGGGCTGGCACGGTCAGCGGTGCGCTTGACGGGAGCAATCGATGCTGGGTTATGGCTTGCCCGCAAGTTTCAGGATGCCGAATTTCTTTGGACGGTGCGGATTCCATTCTCCGGTCGGCTGCCAGGCCAGAAAATGGAGCTTCTTCTCGCCGCCGGCGGACTGCAATCGGTATATGTTCACGCGGAAGTCGTTGCCGATTGCGGCCGGCCTCTTGTCGATCCCGGCGATGGGAATGCGCATTTCGCCGTACCAGATTTTCTTCTCGCGATCGATACGGGACTTCGCCGTCATGCCAGAATTCCACGTGCGTTCATCGTTCCACCCAGGTCTGTCCCGAGTGGCATCAATCGCCATGTCCAGAAACTCGCTCTGCGGAGAAATCTGGAACTCGCCATAAAGATTGATGTTGTCAAAATTGGCGCCCAAATACAGTTCGAAATCGTCGTAAAACCAGAGTTTGTAAGTTTCATTCTCCGTATCTGGATCCGGTTTCAAGTGCAGGTTGTCGTAAGGCCCCCAGAAGAGAAAGTAAAGGTAGGCCTCGGTCCAGCGCGATCGCGCCTCCGAGCGCAGCGAAGGTTCGGACTCGCCAAGAATGCTCTGATCCAGGACGACGCTCTTGGCTCCCTTCCAGAAATCGGATTCCGGGTCGGGATTCAACGCATGATCCTGTGGAGATTGGTAGCTGAGAAAAAGGTTGGGCTGCTGGGCTTGCGAATGCAGTGGGAGAAGAAGAAAAAGAAGAACAAGAGACAGCAATATTTTGGTCATGGCATCCACCCCGGGGAAATGGCCGATTTCGAGCCCATATTGCGAACTGGCAGTGCAATGGGTGCGGGGAATCTACCAAGCGAGCTACGGACAGTCAAGCGTGGTGTGCGTGAAGTCTTCGCGGTTTCTGACAACTGGCGGCACCACAATAAAACATTTGATGCGGTTGAGACAGAAGTTGTAACATTCTCCGCTTGATCGACACTTGTCGTCGGCATTCCTCGAGCGCGCGGTCGTTCTAAGCACGATACTTTTAAGAAAGAGACCGTTTTTAAGCAGCCCTAGCCAATAGGCTACCGCGCGGATGTGTGCTGCGGAAAAGAAATCGTTTTCTCGGGCCGCGCCAGTGCAGTAATGCAGAGCAAATTTCGGAAACCGAATCTTGAACATGAGGGGGGCGCAATGAGCAACAAGATATCGAGACGGGACATGCTGAAAAACGTCGGGGTGGCGGGGGCTGCTGGAGCCTTGCTGACCGGTCCCGGCGCGACACTGCTCGCGGCACGAGCGCAGAATTCGCCGCAGGAACCGCAGCCGGACCAGCAGCTCGCACAATCCTCGGTGGAGCTGCTCAAACAGCATGAGGACTACACCACCGTCCTCGAAGCAGGAGAAATGGTGGTCCAGTTCGACCGGCGCTACGGCTCGATCTCAAGCATCACACGGAAGACCGACCCCTGGCAGACCAACTACATCGGCAATGAAAGCAACACTCCGGGTGTGGATGCCTCCGATTCCCGGTGGACTGGCGATGTAGTGTCGACCGTCTGGGACCTGACTGACGATGATTGGAAGCATGCCCGCCTGGGTCAGAACGACGTGTTTCGCACGTCCGGTAAATGGAGAAGGGAGTTGACGGGCAAGTCCGGCGACAATCGGCGCGTCAGCTTTGGTGACAACGTTGTGAACGTCAACTATGACGGCGCCTCGTCGAATGAGCAGGGAATCCACAGCTACTCGCTGGCCATGAGCTACAAGCCGGGCGCAGGCAACTCGCTGCTCTGGGACATCGAGATTGGCAACACAACCGGGAAGACCCTGGAAATCGGAGAACTGGGATTCCCGCTGATGGTCAACGACGACTATGAGGAGCTGTACATTCAACATGGTTCGGAAACCAAGCTGAGTACCGTAAACAACGTTGACTTTGGCAAGACGCCTCTGCGCCAGAAGCTGATCCACGAGCAAAAGATTCTGGCCCATCACTTCATCGCCGGCCACAGCTCCTACGCTCTGCTGCAACGTCCGTTGGGAGATCCGCCTTTTCTTCTGGTTCACCCCACCATGGACACGAGTTTTGAGTGCATTTACAAAGAGCCGGATTCGCCTTTCACAGCGCACGTCCTCGGTGGGCAAGGCCCGGACATTCTCGCCATCCATTCCTGGGCGACGAAGAATTTGCACGACTGGAGGTCCAACCCCTGGGTCAATGGCCACACTTCGCTGATCCTGCAGCCCGGCGAAAAGAGAAAATTCCAACTGCGTTTTGCGCTCATACCCAGCTATGAAGCGATTCGTGACGAATTGTACGAAGCCGGAAATCTGGGAATCCGGGTGCTGCCGTCGATGGTGGTTCAGGAAGACACCGACGTTCTGGTGGAAGTGAAGACAAAGTCAGACATCGATCGCATCGACCTGTTGTCGGACAATGTCGAAATCAAGGAGAAAAAGCGGGACGCGGACAAGGTGCTGCTCACGCTGTCTTTCAAGGGCAGGGGCCAGAAGAGCCTGAAGTTGAACTATGGGGAAAAGCGCTGGACGAACCTTCACTTCTATTGCATCGAGGATGTTCAAGGGCTGCTGAATGCGCGCGGCCGGTTTATCGTGGACCGCCAGTTTTACGACAATCCGCAGGATCCCTACCATCGCCATCACTGCTTTCTTCCTTTTGATCACCGTATCGGCAGCATATTCCTGGATTCCGACGAAGTCTGGGAGGTGGGTGGCAGCGACGAATCGGGTTTCTCCGAATCGCTCTTTTTAGCGGAAAAGAATGTGTACCTTCCTTCCAAAAAGGAAGTCGAGACCCTCGAAACTTACGTCGCCGACTGTCTGTTCAAGTACATCCAGAATCCCGAGACCTATGAGGTTCGAGCTTCGCTGTTTTGGAAAGACCGCTATCCCTCGAACGGATGGGGCGCGTGGACGAAAGAACGCTCCGAGGCCACGTTCCGCTCCTACAACTATGTTCACCCGGCGAACATATACCACGCCCTGTATCGCATCGGTAAGAGCTACGGCCTACTGACACGCAAGACTGCAGACGAGTATCTGCGCATGTCGTACCGCAGCTGTATGAAGTGGTTCGCCACTGGCCCCTGGCGCCATGTTGGTCTGATGGAGGGCTCAAATGCCATCAATATTCTGCATGACATTCAGAAAGAGGGTTGGAAGGAAGAACACGACAATCTGCGCCGGCAGATGTCGGAGTGCAACGACGAGTTCCTGCGCGATCCTTATCCCTACAGCTCAGAACTCGTAATTGACCAGACCGCGCATGAGCAAGTTTATTTCTTTACCCGCTTTTTCGGAAACCAGGCAAAAAATGAAAAGACCATTCAAGTGCTGAAAGCGCTGCGCGGCGGCAACCAGCCGGTGTGGTTCCGCTACGGCAACGACAAGCGCAGAGATGTCTGCTGCTGGTACAACGCATCCTTGAACGGCCTGGCTCTGCTCAAAGCCTACGAAGATCATGGCGATCCGGACGCGCTGATCAAGGGATATGCGGGCGTGATGAGCGTCATGGCGAACGTTCTTCCCGACGGAATGGGCTACAACTTTTTCATCTGTACGCCGGGCATTTACGATCACGAACCACCGAGGACCTTTGAAAGCGGTTCGGGGCTCTGGGGATTCTTAAAGTCTTCCAAGTCGTATGTGGTGAAAGACCCCACATTCGGCGAAGTTGGCTTTGGCTGCAAGGTGGAGGCGACGGACCGCGCCCTGACCGTGTATCCAAAAGATGGCCTGCAAAAACGCGTGCGCTTCGTCGAAGCGGCAATCGATGTGGAAGTCATGCAGGGACAGATCAAGAGAGCGAGTCTCGGCCGGGGAAAGCCAAAGCTCTCACTCGAGGTCTCGGACCCAACCGGTCTGGCGAAGAACTCCACTATCTCGTTCGATGGATTACCTGCTGGGAATTACAAGCTCACGCACGGCAAATCGTCTCGCCGCGTCACTGTGAAGGGGAATCTGAGCATTGACCTGCCTATGCGGGACGCACGCCAGGTTGAAATCGAACAGGTCTAAATATGACAGACTTAAAGATGAAAATAACTCCTCGACTGCGCGTCGCATTGGGACTCTCTTTAGTCATTGCCCTGGCATCAATCTTTGCGAGTGCGGAAGAAGGCCTGACTAGCGAAGTGAGGAATGTTCAAAGGCACACCCGCGCTGTATGTGAATGGGAAACTGACGAGCCAGGTCCTCGCGGCTCCCTATGTTCCCGGCCCCGCGGACTTCACCGATTTCACCCGGGCCGGGATTTCCATTTTCGATATTTATCTGCTCTTCGATTGGAAGGGACCCGAGCAGTACGACTTCCAGAAAATCGACGCCAAGATGGATGTATATCTCAAACTCAAGCCCGACGCTCTCTTCATTCCGCGCGTTCTGTTGACTCCGGGCGACTGGTGGTGCACGAAATTTCCCGAAGACATCACCATGCGGGACGACGGCACGCCCGCCGGAATGTTCGGCAAACCCTGTCATCCCAGCCTGGCTTCCGAGCACTATCGCGAGCTATCGCACAAGGCGATGAAAGCGTTTCTCGATCACGTGGAAGGCAAGTACGGGAACAATATTGTCGGCTACCAGGTCGGAAATGGATTTGGCGGCGAGTGGCTGATGTTCAACTCGTTCTGGGAGACGCGGCCGGGACAAAAGCCACCCACGAAGTTTGGCGTGGAAGACTACTCACCTCCGGCGCGCCGCGAGTTTCGCGCCTGGCTGAGGAGAAAATATGGCACGGAAGGCAATCTTCGCCATGCCTGGCACGACGAGAAAGTCACTTTCGAGAATGCCGATCCTCCGAATGAACGCGAGCGCTATACCACGACGCACGGAATCTTCTTCGATCCCGCGGTCAGCCAGCGGGTTCCGGACTACTTCGCCTTCTTCAATGAAATGGTCAGCAATGTTCTGCTGGAAAACGCGGCGTGGGTGAAGGAACTCACTCACCGAAAGAAGATCGTCGGGTCGTTTTACGGATACCTGTGGTGCAATTTCCCCAATCTCAGCGTGGTTCATACCGGGCACCTGGGCATGGAACGCGTGTTCAGCTCGCCGGACATCGACTTTATCGCCAGCCCGTACACCTACGACAACAAAGGAATCGGCGGGCCCAACAATTCGCAAACCCTGCCCGCCGATGTGCAGCTCCACGGCAAGCTCTATTTCAACGAAGTGGATACCGAGACACACCTTCACCAGCGGCAGTGGCGCTGGGGCAACTCGCTGCGCAATCCCAGGAACTTTGAAGAGACCAAGGCTCTCCTCACGCGCGACTACGCCTACGCCCTGACCAATGGTTTCGGCATGTGGTGGACCGACCTGTTCGGCGGCACCTACCATGACGACAAGATCATCGATTTGTTCGCGCAATTGAAGAGCATCGACAACCGCTACCTGGAGACCAGCCGGCAATCGTCCGCGGAGATCGCCGTCGTTCTGGATGAATCGAGCTTCACCTATTTCGGAGACGGCGAGCCGCTTTTCAACGCCCTGCTAACGGCGCAGAAGCAGTGGGAACTGGGCTTCATGGGAGCGCCCTGGGATCCCTATCTGCTGTCGGATATGGGCAATCCCAAACTTCGCGACTACAAACTCTACATCTTCCTGAATACATTTCACGTCACTCCGGAAGAACGCGAAGCGGTTCAGGCGCGCCTCAAGCGCAACGGCGCAACCGCGGTGTGGGTATACGCGCCGGGATACATTCAGGACAATCTTTCCGTCGACAATATCCAAGCACTGACCGGCATTCACGTCGCAGAGACGGATTCTCCCGCAGAACTGCATGTGGATATTACGTCGTTCGATTCTCCTTACACCCGCGGGCTGGCGAATCCGACCGCCTACGGCACGGACGTTAACGTTGCGGACATCACGCACTGGTACGATCACCAGCTCTATTTGAAAGATCCCAGAGATCCCAGCCTGCAGCGGGACTTGCCCGGCTTCCGCATTCATCCTCAATTCTGGAGTGACGATTCTGGCGCGCAGGTTCTTGGAACGCTGGCAGGGGTAAATAAGCCCGGCCTAGTAGTCAAGAAAATGGCGGGATGGACTTCCATCTACTCCAGCGCGCCGATCCTGCCGGCGGCGCTGTTGCGCAATATCGCGCGCGCGGCGGGCTGTCACATTTACAGCGACGGCGGGGACGTGGTCTACGCCAATCGTGAATTTCTCGGAATCTATTCCCCAGCCGGAGGAAAGCGGACGGTCCACCTGCCACAACGTTCGGACGCGACTGACCTCCTCAGCGACAAGGTCCTCGCGCAAGATGCATCCGAGTTTTCGGTGGAGTTGCCGCCAAACACGACGCTGCTAGTGAAAGTTACACCAAAGCAGTAGAGCGCTGTACGCTCCATGCTTGCCGCGTTTGGCTCCGGACGAGGTTCCGGCCGGAGCTCAATCGGAAAACGCTCAGGCCGCGCGCGCCGACAAGGGTTGCGTGCAGAAGCCGCAGCGCCTGGCGTCGATTGGAATCTCGCTCAGGCATTCGGGGCACTTCTTGGTCGTGGGGTCGGCCGGAGCCGGCGCCTTGCGCATACGCGCGATCAAGGCGTTGATGGGCGTTACCACGAAGAAATACACCGCCGCCGCAACCAGCACAAACGCCACCACGGCGTTGATGAAGTCGCCCACCGGAAACGGCGTGCCGTTGATCGTGAAGCTGATCGAGGAGAAATCGGGCTTGCCAACAATGGCCGCGATGAGCGGTGTGAGCAGGTCTTTGGTGAATGCTGTCACTACCGAGCCAAAGGCCGCGCCAATGACCACGCCAACCGCCAGGTCAACCACATTGCCACGAAGGATGAACTGCTTGAAGCCGCTAAGCATGGGAGGAACCTCCAAAACGCAAGGGGGCTAATTTACGGCGTCCATGCCGGGTAGGTCAAGAAGAAGGTTGTGTGGGGCGGGCGCCCTCGCCCGCCGCTTTTGAAGTTGGCTTTGGGGCGGAATTGTGCAGTCTGGTGGTTTACCGCGTGTCTTGCAGGTCAGAAGCGAAATCAACTGCGGCGGGCGAGGGCGCCCGCCCCACACGAATCGACCCCTCAGATCCGCATGGGCATCACGATGTAGCGATACTTGTAGTCCTCGCTATCGGCGGGGCGCAGCTGGCCGGCGGATTGGGGATCTTTGAACTCGAGCTTTACGTCGCCGGCGCCGACTGCCTTCAGGAAGTCCAGAATATATTGCGCGTTAAAGCCGACGGTCAGGGAGTCGCCCTGGTAGCCGGTTTCGAGCGAGTCTTCCGATTCTCCTGTCTCTGTAGAAGACGCGGAAAGTTTGACTTCGCCCTTCTCCAGCCGCAGGCGCACGGCGCGGGAGCGCTCATCAGCGAACTGGGCCACGCGGGAGATGGCCGCGCTCAGGTCGTTGCCCGGCAGAGTGACGCTCTTGTTGTTGTCCTTGGGAAGAACGGCTTCGTAGTTGGGGAATTGGCCGGTAAGCTGGCGCGAGGTCAGCAGCCGTTGTCCGATGCGGAAGTAGAGCGTGGACTCGTCTTTCGCGAACTCGATGGTTTCCGCGTCTGTCGAATCCAGCAAGGAGCGCAGTTCATCCATCGCCTTCTTGGGGATGAGGGTCTTCAGTTCGCCCGAGACGCCTTCGAACTTTTCCCCGCCGCGTTCGATGTGCGCCAGACGGTGTCCGTCGGTTGCAACCATGGTGATGGATTCAGGCTTCAGCACCATCAGGGCGCCGTTCAAAGTGTAGCGTGACTCCTCGCTGGCAATCGCAAATCCGGTCTTCGCGATCATGGATCGCAGAACCTGGGCGGGAATCTTCACCACGCCAACCGTGGGAAATACCGGCAGCGTGGGGAAATTTGAGCGCGCCATCCCGACCATCTTCGTGTTGGACCGTCCACAGCGGATGCTGATCCAGTGGTTCTCCAGCAGCTTGATGGTGATGTCGGCGTCGGGCAGCAGCTTTACGTAGTCATGCAGTTTGCGGGCCGGGATGGTACAGGAGCCTTCTTTTTTTACCTTGGCATTGCAGACAGTACGAAGACTCAGATCGAGATCGGTCGCGGTCAGCGAAAGTTTGTCGCTCGACGCTTCAAATAGGTAGTTGGAGAGAATTGGAATCGTGGTCTTGCGCTCCACCACTCCCTGCGTCGCGGTCAGTTCCCGCAAGAGTTCAACTTTACTGACCGTGATCTCCATGGTGGCGGTTCCCGTGGCTGAGGCCAAAGCTTCTACCGGCATAACCCAAATCTCCCGTCGCTCGGCGCTACTTTGAGTACTTCCCTTATATCAAAATAAAAACCTATAAAACCAGTAGTAACAGTAGAGAGCCTGTAAAAGTGGAAATCGCGGCCAACTCCGCTGCCCATCGGCTTGCGCGCCCTCTGCTTCATGTCCAAAACTAGCCCGGTCGCTGGCGGAGATGAAGGTATCGTTTGGCCGTGCCTCGCGATTGCCACCGGCTCTTGCACAACATTCACAGCCGATTCACAGTGCTGCTCAAGGAAGACTTTGCTGCTGAGTGGAAATAGGGGTCGAAACCGCGATTCATCCGCCCAACTGCTCAGTCATTTTATTGATCAGCCTGTTCAAATCCTTGTCCGTCTTCCGCGTGACGTCAATCTTGTCGACCGAATGCAGCACGGTAGTGTGATGCTTGCCGCCGAACTGGCGTCCAATCTCCGGCAGAGAAGCTTCGGTGAGATGCTTCGCCAGATACATCGCGATCTGCCGTGGGTAAACGATGGCGCGCGAGTTGTTCTTGGCCTTGATCTCAACCAATCGCAGCCCGAATTGCTCGGCAACTGCCTTCTGGATGGACTCAATCGTGACCTTACGGGCCTGGGAGTCGATGAAGTTTTTGAGCACCTGCTGGGTGTAGGGCAGCGTGATCTCGGCGCCGATCAGCGAAGAGTGCGCCACCAGGCGGATGAGCGCGCCTTCCAGTTCACGAACGTTGGAACGGATGTTGGAAGCAATGTAGAGCGCCACGTCGGTGGGCAGAATGACTTTTTCCTGCTCCGCCTTCTTCTGCAGAATCGCGACCTTGGTTTCGAGGTCCGGTGGTTGGATGTCGGCGATCAGCCCCCACTCGAAGCGGCTGCGCAGCCGGTCTTCGAATTCCGCCAGTTCTTTGGGCGGCCGGTCGCTGGCGATCACGATCTGCTTCATGGACTCGTGCAGCGCGTTGAAGGTGTGGAAGAACTCTTCCTGCGTTCGTTCCTTCTGGGCCAGGAACTGAATGTCGTCCACCAGCAGTACGTCCACGTTGCGGAACTTGTCGCGGAAGCTGATCATCTTGTCGTAACGCAGCGAGTTGATCATTTCATTGGTGAACTTCTCGCTGGAGACGTAGCAGATGGCAGACTGCGGCTGGCGGCGCTTGATCTCGTGGCCGATGGCCTGCATCAGATGGGTCTTGCCCATGCCGACGCCGCCGTAGAGAAAGAGCGGGTTGTACGCTTTGGAAGGACGCTCGGAGACGGCCTGGCAGGCGGCGTGCGCGAACTGGTTGCCGCTGCCGATCACGAACGCGTCAAAGGTGTAGCGTGGATTCAGTTGTGCGGCGCCGTCCCAATCGAAGCGCGACTGTGAGGCGTGAGGAGTGGCCGGAACCAGGTGGGCGGAGAGTCCGCCATCATGACGCACGGGCGTGGAGGCGGGATCATCCTCCGGGGTGACGAACTTCACTTCCTGGAACTCAAGGCCCAAATTGTCCAGCGCTTCCTGGATCAGGTCGGCGTACTTATCTCCCACATGGCGGAATTCCGCGGTGGGCACGCGCACGAAAAGGATGGGGCCACTGGAATGGCTGTACTTGGTCGGCTTCAGCCAAGTGTCATACGAATGCCGGTTGATCTTTTTTTCCAGCGCATCCAGGACGCGCAACCACGGATTGGGAGAGAGGCTTGGACTTGGAACAGACATAAAATAATTTTCGTGGGGCTGCGGCCAGATCAGCGCCCGGTATCAAAATCTTGCAGCCAATGCTTTCATTTTCCCAACTGCCCAACCGCCTTGCTCACGGGCGATTTGCGCTGGGTGAGGAAAATTTCTGTAAGCTGGATCAGTCCGGCATACTAGCACAAAATTTTTCTGCCTGCGGAAATCTTGTGCGCGGACTTTTTTCGTTCCTACGATTCAGAACCCTAACCAAACCTGTTGTCAAGTGTTCAAGTTATAACTGTCGCGCGAGTGGTGCAGAAATTTCTCCGGCGGGGAAGACCGCGACGGTCGTGCCGCTCGCCTGGCGGCGAAAGTGCGCCTTTCGCCCGCCGCTATTTGACTTTGGATTTCGGGTTTGTATCGCGCAAGTGCCGGCGGTCGTGCACTCCTGCGGCGAACCGGTAAGACTCCCGAATCAACGCCGCAACTGCAAGGGCGGCGGGCGAGGGCGCCCGCCCCACACTCCATCCCGGTTCTCCCGGTTTGCCCGCCCGCCTGCAGTCATTTATACTTCTCATTCGCTTTCAAAGAGACTTTGTCCATCAGGAGCAGCGATTTTTCATGCCCAAGCGCACATTCCAGCCCAACCGTCGTCACCGCTCGAAGACGCACGGATTTCGCACGCGGATGAAGACCAAAGCCGGCCGCGCGGTGATTTCGCGCCGCCGCGCCAAGGGCCGCAAGCGGGTGTCGGTAAAGCCCGGCTTCCGTGAGTAGTGTTTCTCCCTTTCCGGAACTTGTGGAAGACTCGCAATCTGGGATTCCTAAATCCGGGTTGAGGCGTGTTGTGAACGCTCTCGCATCGAACGGCAACCCCGACGTTTCCGTATCCGGCAAGCGCGGCAAATTCCCACGCAGCGTACGTTTGCTTCGGCACTCGGACTTCGAGCGGGTGTACAAAAAGGGGCGCCGCCATTTTGGCGCGCATCATGACAGTGTTTTACCTGCCGCGTCAGGAGGGTGAACGCTGGCGGGATGCGCGTGGGATTTACCGTTGGGAAGGTGCTGGGCGGCGCGGTTGTGCGCAATCGCATGAAGCGCCGCCTGCGGGAAGCAGTTCGATTGCACGGCGTGACCCCGGTCGGCATCGACGTCGTGATCAATCCGAAGAAGTCGCTCCTGACCGCGGCCTTTGTCGATGTGCAGAGCGAGATTCGCCGGGCGTTCGAAGTGATAGAAAAGGCGGCGGCAAAACAATGAACCACAGAGCCACCAGCTGCGTACTTCTGTTGTTGCGCGGATACAAGTGGGCGCTCTCGCCGCTCTTGCCGCCAGCCTGCCGGTATGTGCCGACGTGCTCCGACTATGCCGTGGAAGCGGTCGAGCGCTACGGCGTATTGCGGGGAGGCCTGATGGCGATAGGGCGAGTGCTGCGCTGTCATCCGTTCGTGCGGGGCGGTTACGATCCGGTGGTGCAGCTTCCAGGATTGAAATCTGAAGAGTACGGCGTGGCGCCAAACGCGCCCTCCGCCGGTTGTGCGGTCACTGAGTAGCGAATTTGCCTGACTTCAACAATCCTCAACAAGACCCCGGGATGGAGCGCCGGCTGCTGCTGGTGTTCGCGCTCACCTTCCTGGTCATCATTCTTTTTCAGCCTTTGCTGAAGAAGTACTTGCCGCAGTCCGCCGCGCCCGCGCCCGAAACTCCGGTGGCGGTGCAGCCTTCCACTCCGGCGACTGCCTCCGCAACGACTCCTCGGGTTTCAGTTCCCGCAACTGGAGTCACCACGCAGGCTTCGACTGAATCCGAAACCGTGGTTGAAAACGATCTCTATCGCGTGACCTTCACCAACCGCGGCGGACAGGTCAAGTCGTGGATTCTCAAAACATACAAGGATGAGCACGGCAATCCTCTTGAACTGGTCAGCAAATCGGCGGAGGCCTACGGATACCCGCTGTCGCTGTGGACTTACGACGAGACCCAGCGCAATAAATTGAATTCCGTGCTCTACGTCGCTTCCGAGTCGGGCAAGCTGAATGCTCCGGCAAACCTCACTTTCGAATACGCCGACCAGGACGTTTCGGTCCGCAAGTCTTTCAGCTTCGATCACACGTATCTGGTGCACCTGGAAACGGCGGTTACTTCCAAGGGCAGCCAGGTCACAGCTCTTCCCATGTGGCCGGCCGGCTTCGGCGATCAATCAAGTCTTTCGTCCTATGCCGCCAGCCGCGTTGAGCACCAGTACGGCGACAAGACCGAGCGCCTGGACATCAAGAAGATCAGCGGCGGCGCCACTCTGCCGGGCCCGTTCAACTGGGCTGGCGTGGTTGACCAGTATTTCGCCGCGGTCTTTCTGCCGGACGACATCCAGAACGCAGCCCTGGTCACCCTGCGGCATCAGGTTGACGTACCCAAAGATCCGCGGAACCCCAAGCCCGGCGAGACGGTCAAGGCCGACGTTCTGGGAGTGGGCGTGGGCAATCTTCGCGGCCCCAGTGTCCAGCGCATGTACGTCGGGCCGAAGTCGCTGGGCGTTCTCGAATCCGTGCCGGTGCCGACGCTGGCAGGCGCGCCGCAGGATTTGCGGGCCTTGATCAACTTCGGGTTCTTCGGAGTGATCGCGCGTCCGTTGTTCCTCTGGCTGAAGTGGACCTACGGCTGGGTGCACAACTGGGGCTGGGCGATCGTGATCCAGACCTTGATCATCAACCTGGCCCTGCTGCCGCTGCGCGTTTCCAGCATGAAGTCGGCGCTGAAGATGCAGAAGGTGGCGCCGCAGATCAAGGCCATCCAGGAAAAGTACAAGAAGTACAGCATGCGCGATCCGCGCAAGCAGGAGATGAATCAGGAAGTCTCCGCTCTGTATAAAGCGGAGGGCGTGAACCCGGTGGGCGGCTGCTTGCCCATGATCATCCAGATGCCATTCCTGTTCGCCTACTACAGCATGCTGGGGGCGGCGCTCGATTTGCGGCAGGCTCCCTGGCTCTGGATCCGCGATCTGTCGTCGCCGGACCCGTGGCATCTATTGCCCATCGGCATTATCATCACTATGCTGCTCACGCAGCGCATGACGCCGCAACCCGGCATGGATCCATCGCAGCAAAAGATGATGACCTTCATGATGCCGGTGATGCTGGGCGTCATCAGTTGGAACCTGGCTGCCGGCCTGTGTCTGTACTGGTCCGAAGGCAACCTGATCGCAATCGTGCAGCAGGCAGTGATGAACCGTACCAGCCTGGGCCGCGAGATGCGGGAAATTGCATTAAAGCGGGCGAGGAAGAAAGAAAAGAGCTAGTCAGCTCTAGCTTCAGCTTGAATCCTTTCGATCGAGCAGGCAGACGAGAGTTGTGATTGTTGAAGGCCAAGTTTCTAGCAAGAAATTGGAAATCTGCACCGAATAAGCTGAGAGCTGAGAGCTAGAGAGCTAAAAGCTGAGAGCTTCTTTATGTCCATTCCCGATAAAATCGCCGCCGCCAACAAGATCAACGATCTCCTCAAAGGGATTGTCGCGAACGGCGGCTTGCGCCTGAAGTACCGCATCACCGTGGATCCGCCGCTGGCGGAGCAGCGCGACTGGGAGCGTCCCGAAATTCTGGTCGAATTTGTTGGCCCAGACTCGCCGCTGCTGCTGGAGCGGGGCGGCGAGCTGCTGCGCGCCATCGAATTCCTGGCTCTCGAAATGCTCCGCCTCCCGGGCAACGAGCACGAGAAAGTCTGCTTCGACTGCATGAACCATCGCGGCCTGCGCCTGGAAGAACTCCGGCTGGCCGCAACCGTGGCGGCAGAGAAAGTGCGCAAGTCGGGAGCGCCCTACGAGTTTGCCCCCATGTCGTCCCGGGAGCGCCGCATCGTCCACCTCGCCTTGCGCGACCAGGCCGGCCTGCAAGACCCAGAGCGAAGGCGAAGGTCTGCGCCGTTATGTGGTGGTGTATCCCGAGAATTACAAGCCTGCCGTGGCGAAGGCTCCGCGAAGAACCCTTCCGTGATCGTCTGCTTTGTCCTGCAAGGACCGTTTGGGGACGGGTCTCTGACCCGCCCGGGCCGAGCGAAGCTCGGCTAGGAAGCTAGCACCCGCTACAATCTCTCCGTGAACCTCGACGACACCATCGTCGCCATCGCGACTCCGCCCGGCCGCGGCGGCATCGGTGTAGTCCGCATCGCCGGCCCCGAGGCGCGCACCATTGCCGCACCCATGCTGCGCCTGAAGCACGAACTCGAACCTGGACGAGCTGTGTTTGGAGAGCTTATCGAGCCATGTAGGGCGGGCGCCCCCGCCCGCTTGGAAGCCGGCAGCGGCTCAGAAGCCGAAGGAAAAGATCAGCGGGCGGGGGCGCCCGCTCCACACAATCCCAGTGACACTCAGCGCATCGACGAAGTCGTCGTTACCTATTTCGCTAAACCTCATTCCTACACCACTGACGACATCATCGAAATCTCCGCGCACGGCTCGCCGGTCGTGCTGCGGCATGTCGTGGAGCTCGCTCTGGCCCGCGGCGCCCGCCTGGCCGAACCCGGCGAATTCACCATGCGCGCATTTCTCAACGGGCGCATCGACCTCGCCCAGGCCGAAGCGGTCCGCGATCTGATCGAGTCGCAGACGCTTTTCCAGGCCAAGGTCGCAGCCCAACAGCTGGAAGGCGCGCTGTCGCGCCGGCTGCAACCTATCAAGGAGAAACTGGTGGAGCTGATCGCGCTGCTCGAAGCCGGCATTGATTTTGCCGAGGACGACGTCTCCGTGCTTCCGGCCGAGCAAATCATCGGGCACATTTCGGCGGTGCGAGCTCCGCTGGAGCAGCTGGCCGCCTCCTTCGCCTACGGCAAGCTCGTCCATGAAGGACTGACGCTCGCCATCGTGGGCCGGCCCAACGTGGGCAAATCCAGCCTGTTCAACCGTCTGGTTGAAAGCGACCGCGCCATCGTCACGGCCACGCCCGGAACCACCCGCGACCTGGTGACCGAAACCGTCGCGCTCGGCGGCATTCCCGTAAAGCTGGTAGACACGGCGGGCATCCGCCGCGCACTCGATGAAGCCGAAGGCATCGGCATTCGCAAATCCATGGAGACGCTGGCCGACGCCGATCTGGTCCTGGTGGTGCTGGATTCTTCTGAACCCGTCCAGGCTGAAGATCATGAACTCATCGAACTGGTGGCTCAGCGCGCTGCGATTCTGGTCGAAAATAAATCAGACAAGACCAGTTCGCAGTTTGTAGTTCCCGGTTCCCAGTTGCCCAGGGTTCGGGTTTCGGCGCTGACCGGGGAGGGCATTGCCGAACTGCGCGCGGAGATTCTGCGTCCGGCGGGTGACAGGCAGAATCTGGCTTTCTTACCAACGCCCGTCATCAGGGCCTGGTGCGCGATTCACTGGCTGGGCTCGAGGCTGCTGTTTCCGCGGTGCGCGGAAAAGTCCCCCACGAAATGATCCTGCTCGATCTCTACGGCGCGCTGCGCCCGCTCGATGAGATCACCGGCGCCACCACTAACGATGACATCCTCAATCTGATCTTCAGCAGGTTCTGCATCGGAAAGTAATTATTTTGAAAGGCTCGCGAGGGCCTCGCGAAACAAGGCATCGAAGGGGCCGGTCTTGCCGTTCTTGGAGACCGCTGCCAAGGCCTTTTCGGCCGCCGCCCGCTGATATCCGAGATTCACCAGCGCGGACAGAACGTCTTCTTCAACGGCGATTCAGAGCGGGAGCGGCCGTGATCTCTCCAGCTTTCTCGAAGGCGAGCTTGTCGCGCAGTTCCAGCACCATGCGTTCGGCGGTTTTTTTGCCGATGCCGGGAATGCGGGTGAGCCGGGCGATATCGTTGCCGCGAATGGCCTGGACCATCTCATCGGCCGCCATGCCGCTCAGAATGGTGATCGCGAGCTTGGGTCCGATGCCGCTGACGGTGATCAGCTTTTCAAACAGGTGTCTTCTCCGCGGAACGCAGAAATCCGTAGAGCGCAATCGGGTCTTCCCGCACATGAGTATGAATGTGCAGCGCGACCTCGCTGCCCACTCCGGGCAGATCGGAAAACGTGGGAACGCTGATGGTGACGTCGTAGCCGACGCCGCCAGTCTCGACAATCGCCTGGTTGGGATGCTTCGCCAGCAGCTTTCCGCGCAGATGGGCAATCATAGTGAGTCAGTCGTCAGTCGTCGGTCGTCAGTCGTCAGCAAGACTTGGATTCTGCTGACGACTGACAGACCGACGACTGACGATCTAGAACAAAGAGCTCTGCTTTCGGTTCGGCGTGATCCCGAAATGCTCGTACGCCAGCTGGGTGGCGACGCGGCCGCGCGGCGTGCGGTTCAAGAAATCCGATCTGGATCAGGAACGGCTCGTAGATTTCTTCAATCGCGTCCTGCTCTTCCGCCAGCGCCGCCGCCAGCGTGTTCACGCCTACGGGCCGCCCTGATATTTCTCGATGATGGTCAGCAGCAGCTTGCGGTCCACTTCGTCGAAGCCGTGGCGATCTACTTCCAGCATCTGCAGCGCGGCCTGCGCGGTGGGCAAATCAATCTTTCCCGCTCCCCGCACCTGGGCATAGTCGCGCACCCGGCGCAGCAGCCGGTTGGCGATGCGCGGAGTTCCACGCGAGCGGCTGGCAATTTCCAGCGCCCCGGCGTGGTCGATCTCGACGCCAAGAATTTCCGCCGAACGCTCCACAATGATCCGCAGGTCCTCGTGGCTATAAAACTCCAGCCGCAGCACGATGCCAAAACGCGAGCGCAGCGGCGACGAAAGCAGCCCGGCGCGCGTGGTGGCTCCAATAAAAGTGAACGGCTTCACGTCCATGGTGTGGGTGCGCGCGGACGGCCCCTGCCCGATCATGATGTCGAGCTTGTAGTCTTCGAGCGCGGAATAAAGGAGTTCCTCCAGCGCCGGCTGCAGGCGGTGCACTTCGTCAATAAACAGCACCTGCTTGTCGCGCAGGTTGGTCAGGATGGCGGTGAGATCGCCCTTGATTTGCAGGGTCGGCCCGGAGGTCTGCTGAAACGGCACGCCCAGTTCATTGGCGATGATGGTGGCCAGCGTCGTCTTGCCCAGCCCCGGCGGCCCATAGAGCAGGACGTGGTCCAGCGCTTCGCCGCGTGAACTTGCGGCCTCGATGGCGACCGCCAGATTTTCTTTGACTTTGGGCTGGCCGATAAATTCCGCCAGCCGCTGCGGCCGCAGCTTCAGCTCAAACGACGAATCGTCTTCGACCGGCGCCGCCGAAACGATTCGTTGCTTCAGATCGGGAATATTTTTGGCGGTAGCCACTGACTGGATGGTAAGGCGAAAAAGGAAATTGGGCAATTGGCAAGAACATTGCCGTCTATCTTCGCGCCTTCGCCGGTTCTTTCTCTCCCACCCGCTTGCTGACTTCGAACATCATCTTGCCGGCCTTCTTGTCGGCATCCACGACCACGTGGTCGCCGTGCAGCACTTCGCCGTCGAGAATCTTCAGCGCCAGCGGGTCCTGCACCAGCTTCTGAATGGCCCGCTTCAGCGGACGCGCTCCGAAGTTCGGATCGAAGCCTTCGGTGAACAGCAGGTCTTTGGCGGCGTCCGTCAGCTCGAGCGAGATCTTGCGGTCGGCCAGCAGGCGGCGCACATCTTCCAGCCGCAGCTCGATGATCTTCACCAGCTGCTCCTTGCCCAGCGGGCGGAAGACGATGATGTCATCCACGCGGTTCAGGAACTCCGGCTTGAAGTGGCCGTGCAGCGCGTTCATCACCTGCTTCGAGGCCTCGTCGAAATCTTCCTCCGAGCGCATGCCCTCGCCTGCAAGAAAGCAGACGCCGATGTTCGAAGTCATGATGATGACCGTGTTCTTGAAGTCCACGGTGCGGCCCTTGCCGTCGGTGAGGCGGCCGTCGTCCATCATCTGCAGCAGGACGTTGAACACATCGGGATGCGCCTTTTCGATTTCGTCGAACAGCACGACCGCATAGGGACGCCGCCGCACCTGCTCGGTAAGCTGCCCGCCTTCTTCGTAGCCGACGTATCCCGGAGGCGCGCCAATCAGCCGCGACACGGCGTGCTTCTCCATGTACTCGGACATGTCGATGCGCACCATGCGAATGCTCGTCGTCGAACAGAAATTCCGCCAGCGCGCGGGCCAGTTCGGTTTTGCCGACGCCGGTCGGCCCGAGGAAAATGAACGACCCGATCGGCCGCTTGGGATCGCTCAAGCCCGCGCGCGAGCGGCGAATGGCATTGGCCACGCGCTCCAGCGCCGCGTCCTGGCCGACCACGCGCTGGCGCAGGCGGTCTTCCATGGTGACCAGCTTCTTGACTTCGCCTTCCAGCATCTTCGAGACCGGAATGCCGGTCCACTTGGAGACGATGCGGGCCACGTCTTCTTCGTCCACTTCTTCCTTCAGCATGCGGTGGCGCGACTCGCCCTGCCTTGCCGTCCATCTGCGCGGTCAGCTTGGCCAGTTCTTCTTCCGCCTGGCGCATCAGGCCATAGCGGATCTCCGCCACGCGCTGCAGGTTGCCCTTGCGCTCCTCGGCCTGCTCTTCGATCTTGAGCTGCTCGATCTTTTCCTTGAGCGCGCGCGAGCGGGCGATCAGCATCTTTTTCTTGCTTCCAGTTGGCTTTCAGCGCATTCGATTTCTCGCGAATCTCCGCCAGTTCTTTCTCGATCACCGCCAGCCGCTCTTTCGAGTTGGCGTCGTCTTCTTTCTTCAGCGCCTGCTTCTCGATTTCCAGCTGCGTGGCCCGGCGCTCCAGCTGGTCGATCTCCGTGGGCATGGAATCAATCTGGATGCGCAGCGAAGCCGCCGCTTCGTCAATCAGGTCGATGGCCTTGTCGGGCAGGAAGCGGTCGGAGATGTAGCGATGCGAAAGCGTCGCCGCGGCCACAATGGCCGAATCCTTGATGCGCACGCCGTGATGCACTTCGTAGCGTTCTTTCAACCCGCGCAGAATCGCAATCGTGTCTTCGACATTGGGCTCGCCCACGAACACGATCTGGAAGCGGCGTTCGAGCGCCGCATCTTTCTCGATGTACTTGCGGTATTCGTTCAGCGTGGTCGCGCCGATGGCGCGCAGCTCGCCGCGGGCCAGCGCCGGCTTCAGCATGTTGGAGGCGTCAATCGCGCCTTCGGCCGCGCCCGCGCCCACCAGCGTGTGCAGCTCGTCAATAAACAGAATGATCTGTCCCTGCGGAATCTTCGATCTCTTTCAGCACCGCTTTCAGGCGGTCTTCAAATTCGCCGCGATACTTCGCGCCCGCCAGCATCGCGCCCAGATCGAGCGCGACCACGCGCTTGTTCTTCAGAGCTTCGGGCACGTCGCCGGAAATGATGCGCTGCGCCAGGCCTTCGACGATGGCGGTCTTGCCCACGCCGGGCTCGCCGATCAGCACCGGATTGTTCTTCGTGCGCCGCGAAAGCACCTGCACCACGCGGCGGATTTCTTCATCGCGGCCAATGACCGGATCGAGCTTGCCGCGCCGCGCCTGCTCGGTCAGGTCGCGGGCATAGCGCTCCAGCGCCTGATACTTGGCTTCGGGATTCTGGTCGGTAACTTTCTGCGATCCGCGCACCGCGGTCAGCGCTTTCAGAATCGCGTCGTAGGTCGCGCCCTGCCGCGCCAGAATTTCCTGCGCCGGATCGCGCTTCAGCTGCGTGATGGCCAGCAGCAGGTGCTCGGTCGAAACATACTCGTCCTTGAAGTTGGCGGCTTCCTTGAAAGCCCGGTCCAGCAAGCTGATTGGCCGCCTGCGAGAGCGTGGCCTGCGCGCGCCGCCGCCCGAAACTTTGGGCAAGCTGTTCAATCTCGCGATAAACCTCGTTCAGCACAGCCTGCGGCCCGATGCCGATCTTCTCCAGCACCGGCGGAACAATGCCTTCTTTGTCCTCGAGCAGCGCCGCCAGCAAATGCAGCGGCAGCAGCTCCGGATTGCCGTGCTCGGACGCGAGATCGTTCGCCGCGCTGCACCGCTTCCTGCGCCTTGACCGTGAATTTGTCCCAACGAATTGCCATGGAACTCCATTTCTACTTTGCAATTGAGTCATCTGAGCGATTGCGAGATCTAGCGTGCACTTGCCGGCTGGATATCAGATTACCTCGATCACTCAGATTGCACAATCGCTCAATTACAAAATAACGGGAGACGGTCATCTTGCCGCCTCCCGTCAAGACTGTCGAGCTGCGCTCGACTGGGCGGACGAGGCGTCCGCCCCTACGTGGATCTGCCGAGTTACGCGGCTTGTGCCTCTGGCTGCTCTTGCCTTCCAGCGTCTTCTCGCTGCCGACGTTGACCTTGATCTGCTTGGGCTTGGCTTCGGCCTTCTTGGCCAGCTTGATCTTCAGCACGCCCTTGTCGTAGTTGGCGGAACATTTTCGGTGTCCACCGTGTCGGGCAGAGTGAAGGAGCGGGTGAAGCTGCCATACTGCCGCTCCACGCGGCGGTAGTTCTCTTCTTTCTCTTCCTTCTCGAACTTGCGCTCGCCGTGCACGGTCAGGGTGTTGTTTTCGATGCGGACATCAATGTCCTTCTCGTCGATTCCCGGGACTTCGATCTTCAACGTGACGTTGTGCTCGTCTTCGTAGACATCCACGGCGGGAGCAAAGCTCGAGGTGGTCAGGGACTCGTCGCGGCCCTCGTCGATACGACTCACGGAACAGGCGGTTCAAGCGGTCCTGCAAAGTGTTGAATTCGCGGAAGGGATCCCAACGGGTTAATACGGTCATACAAATCCTCCTTCTGAATCTTCTGAAGTGTTGATCTTTGGGCTCCTGCTCGGTGCTCTGGATGCATATTTAGCATAAACGAATGCATAAAATATGAGTGTGTTATTGTCAATATAATATTTATGCATTATTTTCAATTACTTACATAGCAATGATGCACTTCAAGTAGCTCGGTTTCCGGCACATTCAGCAGAATCGGATGATCCTTTGCCTGGCCCGGTTTTCCAGCGATGCGCAGATTTCTGTGCGACATCGCGGGCCGAACTGCGCCACCACTTCCAGATACTCCGCCGGGCTCACGTGATACGAGCAGGAGCAGGTCACCAGGATTCCGCCCGGCCGCAGCATCTTCAGCGCCCGCAGGTTGAGCTCTTTGTAGCCGCGCAGGGCGGTTTCCAGGTTGCTGCTTGCTCTTGGCGAAGGCGGGAGGATCGAGAACGATGGTGTCATAGCGGCGGCCGGCATCGGCATAGTCCCGCAGCAGGTCGAAGGCGTTGGCCTTCGATCCATTCGATCTCGCGGCCGTTCAGCGCCGCATTCCGTTCGGCCACCTCGAGCGCCGGACGCGAACTGTCCACGCCAGTCACCTTGCGAACAGCGCTGGGCCAGGTGCAGCGCGAAGCCGCCCTGGTAGCAGAAAACGTCCAGCGCTTCGCCGCGCGCATACGCGCGGCCGCCGCATAGTTCTCGCGCTGGTCGAGGAAGGCGCCGGTCTTCTGTCCTTCCAGCGCGTCGTAGTGAAACCGCACGCCGTTCATGGTGAAGATCGTGCTGGTCTTTTCTCCCTGAAGCAGGCCGGACCGCGGGCGGCAGTTGCTCCAGCTCCCGGATCCGGGGATCGACGCGTTCGGCGATCGCCGCCGGCTGCAAGCGCTGGCTCAGTTCGGCGATGACGACGTCTGCGCACCGGTTCTGCGTCCATGGCCTGCGTGAGAACCTGCACGGAAAGCAGATCGTTGTAGCGGTCGACAATCAGCCCGGGAAGGAAGTCGGCTTCGCTGAAGATCACACGGTAGGCGTCGGTGTCGCGCACCACCCGTTCCCGGTAGGCGATGGCTCCCTGGATGCGCTCTCGCAGCAGGCCGGCCAGGTCATCCACCGCGTCGCGGTGAAATCATGCGGATGGCGATCTGGGAGGCGCTGCTGTACAGGGCCGTCCCCAGAAATTTCCCCCGCTCGTCGGTGACCCCGACGGCGGCGCCCGGATCAACTCCGGTCGGCAGAAACGATGTCGGAGCGATAGACCCAGACGTGGCCGTCCTGTAATCGCTTTGCTCCGCGGCGGGAGATTTTTACAACAGGAAGCGAAGAAGACGCTGGCTTCGAGGACATGGCAGATCGATACTTGACACCCGGCCCGGGCCACGATCTGCACACGAATCGGTCTAGCTGGCGCGCTGGATGCTCTGACGGTTGGGGCTGTGTTCTACGCGGGGCTTCGCGCAAGGGCTTTTTTCAGGTCGGCGTGCAATTCGTCGAGTTCAGTCATGGGCAGCTCTGCGGCCCACTCTTCCAGTTGCTGCAGGTCGAGCGTGGTGTGCAGCCGTACTCCCAATTTGATGTCGTCGGCAAAAACCGCGCTGAAATCGCCGGGCTGATACTGGGTATCGCCGATTTTCCGGCCGGTGTGAGCGTCGTAGACGCGGCGGCTGGCGCTTCCGTCCGCGTTCAGGAAAGCGAAGAAGACTTCGCCCAGGTCGCCGTATTCAGAGCGGTAAAACCAGGCTTTGTCCACATGGGTCTTGGGCCGGGCGCGACGCTTGGCGGTCAGGCTGGGCTTTTCGACTGCCACTCCCGTGGCGGGATCGAAATACAGAACGCGCTGGCAGGATTCGCAGACCACAATCTGTCCGCCGCGAACTTCGTTGTAAGTTTGCGGACGCAGCATGACCTGGCATCCCATGCATTTCTGGTCCCGCACCTCGGCTAGACCGGAGCCGCGGAATTTGGAAACCCGTTCGTACTGGCGCAGCAGGTCTTCATTCACTCCGGCCCGGGCTTGATTGCGCTTGGCGTTCCACTCCGCCAGTAGCTTTTCGTCTTCGGCGGTGCGCTCGCGGGCCGCGGCTTTCTCCTTCTCGATCTCGGCCATCTCGGCTTTTAGTTCGAGCTCGGCGGCTTTCACGTCTTTGTCGCGGGCGTCGGCGTTGAGCATCAGTTCCAGAATCTTGTCTTCGTTGGACTTGATGTCCTGCTCGGCAAACTGGATTTCGTGCAGCAGCGCCTTGTACTGTTCGTTGGTTTTTACCGCGAGAGACTGGTCGCGATACTTGGAGATTTTGCCTTGCAGGTCCTGGATGGCGCTTTCGTATTTTCGCCTGGTGGCCTCGTCAGCCTTGACCGCCGCTTTGGCCTGCTCCAGGCCGGCTTTGGTTCCGGCCAGCTTCTCTTCGATGGCGGCCACGCGTTTGGGCAGCGCGGCGACCTCCTGATTCAGGCGGAGGATCTCGCGGTCCGCCTGCTGTAGCTCCATGAGGTGTTGCACGTCTGGAAGCATTGGGCTGGGGTAATTTTAGCATGGGGCCACCACAGCCCACGTGGTTCCCGGAGCCGGAATCCGCGCAACCCTGTCCTCCCGACCGGAGCGAAGCGCAGCGAGCGGAGTGGAGGGACCTTGTGTTTAGCTGCTTCAGGCCCACACCGCCGAGCTTTGCTCGGCCGGGCGGACGAGGGCGTCCGCCCCTACGTAAGCAGTGATAGGCTTTTAATGAGGCCAACCACCCATGCACCGCACGACCTTGGGCGACTTCGAACTAACCGCCGTCTCTGACGGCATCTACCACCTCGATGGCGGAGGCATGTTCGGCGTGGTCCCCAAAAGCATGTGGGAACGCAAAGTTAAGCCCGTGGGCAACAATCTCGTGCCCCTGGGATTGAATTCCGTCCTCATCCGCACCGGGTCGCAAACTGTGCTGATCGAAACCGGCGTGGGCAACAAGCTCTCGGAAAGAATGGTGAAGATCTACGGCCAGCCCGCCCAGTTGATAGACAACCTCGCCCAGGCCGGCGTCGGCGCCGGAAGATGTGGACATCGTCATCAACAGCCATCTGCACTTCGATCACTGCGGATGGAACACCGTCCGCCAAGGCGACAGGATTGCCGCCACCTTCCCCAAGGCGAAATACTACGTACAGGAAGGGGAGTGGAAACACGCCCACGAAAATCAGCGTGACGGGGTCAGCTACATCACGGAGAACTACGATCCGCTCGTCGAAAGCGGACAGATGACGCTGCTGCGCGGCTACGCAGAAATTGTTCCCGGCATATCGGTCCGCGTCTACCCGGGGCACACTCGCGCCATGCAGGCGATTCTGGTCGAGAGCGTCGGGCAGACGGCGTGTTACATCTCCGACCTGATTCCGACCAGCGCGCATCTCGATCTGAACTGGGTGATGTCCTACGACCTGTATCCGCTCGAAACTATCGAAAGCCGTAAGCGTTATTACGCCCAAGCCGTGCCGGAAAAGTGGCTGACCATGTTTACGCATGATGCGGAATTGCCTTGGGCGCACGTGGCGAAGGATGAGAAGGGAAAGATGGTGGTGAGGAAGTGATTGGCTTCCTAACTTTCGAGGGTGCCCCGTCCAAGCTCTGCTTGGGCGGGTTGTTCGATGTTCGTCCAGAGATTTGATCCTGAATCGGTGTGGGCACCCTCGAGAGTCATAAACGATCCCACTGCGCATCCCGTTTGACCCACCCCGCACCCTCCAATAAACTGAAAACACTCCACATCGAACCTAACTATGGCAGACAGCATCCACGTCAAGCTTCCTGACGGGTCCGTGAAAGAAGTTCCCAAAGGAACGACCGCGCTCGAGATTGCCAAATCAATCGGCCAGCGCCTGGCCGACGCCACTCTCGTCGCCAAAACCAACGGCGATCTTATTGACGTCACCCGGCCGCTGGAAAAAGATACCGACCTTCGCCTGCTGACCGATCGCGATCCTGAAGCGCTCGAAGTTTACCGGCATTCGTCGGCGCATTTGCTCGCTGCTGCCGTGCTGGAATTATTTCCTGAGACCAAGCTCGGCCATGGTCCGCCGACCGACACTGGATTCTTCTACGATTTCTATCGTCCCACGCCGTTCACGCCGGAAGACCTGCAAAAGATTGAAAAGAAGATGCAGGAACTGGTGCAGCAGGACATCCCTTACGCGCGTGAGTTTCTGCCGCGCAACGAAGGGCTGGCGAAGTTCAAGGGTGAAGGCGACTTCATGAAGTGCCACTTCATCGAGCAGTTCACCAAGCCCGATGAAAAGATTTCGATCTATAAGACCGGCAAGTTTCTGGATTTCTGCCGCGGCCCGCACATTCCTTCGACCGGAAAGATCAAGGCATTCAAGCTGCTGAACATTGCCGGCGCTTACTGGCTGGGCGAGAGAAGAATCCGCAGCTGCAGCGCATTTACGGGACGTCATTTTTCTCGAAAAAAGACCTCGACGATTATCTCAACAAGCAGGAAGAAGCCAAGAAGCGCGACCATCGCGTGCTGGGCCAGCAGCTTGATCTGTTCTCCATCCAGGAACTCGCCGGGCCGGGACTGATTTTCTGGCATCCCAAGGGCGGCATCATCCGCAAAGAGATGGAAGACTGGATGCGCGATGAGTACCTCAAGCGCGGCTATTCGCTGGTGTACACGCCGCACGTGGCGCGGCAATTGTGGCAGACCTCCGGGCACGAAGGCTATTACGCGCAGAACATGTTCGACACCATGGAGCTCGACGACGCCGAATACCGCATGAAGCCCATGAACTGCCCGGCCACATTCTTATTTATAAAGACTCGCTGAAATCGTATCGCGACCTGCCGGTGCGCCTGGGCGAACTGGGTACGGTCTATCGTTATGAACGTTCTGGCGTGATGCACGGCCTGCTGCGCGTGCGCGGCTTCACCCAGGACGACGCGCACATTTTCTGCACGCCCGAGCAGATTGAAAAAGAAATTGCCGATTGCGTCGAGTTCGCCCGCGACGTGCTGAATGATTTCGGCTTCGACAAATTCCAGACCGAGCTTTCCACCTGGGACCCGGCCAAGCGCAAAAATTTCGTGGGCAGCGAAGAGCAGTGGAACAGCGCCACCGCTTCGCTCGAAAAAGTTCTGAAGGAACTGAAGATTGATTACACGACCATTCCTGGTGAAGCAGCGTTTTACGGCCCTAAAATTGATATCAAGCTGGTGGACGCCATCGGCCGCCTCTGGCAGCTCTCCACCGTGCAGTTCGATTTCAATTTGCCGCAGCGCTTCGGACTCGAATACGTAGCCGAAGACGGAACCCGCAAGCAGCCGGTGATGGTGCATCGTGCGCTGTATGGATCGGTGGAGCGCTTCTTCGGCGTGCTCATCGAGCATTACGCCGGAGCGTTTCCGGTATGGCTCTCGCCGGTGCAGGCCGTGATGATTCCGATCTCCGAGCGCCACGCGGATTATGCCAACAAAGTCGCGGATCAACTCAAGGCGATCGGCGTTCGTGTGCAAGTGGATGCCCGCAACGAAAAGATGAACGCCAAGATCCGCGAGCACGCCATGCAGAAAGTGCCATTCCTGCTGGTGGTCGGCGACAAGGAAGCCGAGGCCGGCAAAGTGAACGTCCGCACCCGCGGCAAAGAAAAGACCGAAGACATGCCGGCGGCGGAGTTCGTGGAGAAGATCAGGAAGCTGATTGCGGAGAAAAATCCAGGGCTCTAGCAAGACCTAGTGTGGGGCGGGCGCCCTCGCCCGCCGCTTTTGACTTCGAATTTGTGCTTGTCGTACGCCCCCGACATTCGTGATCACCGCAGATCCAAAACTAAAATCACCTTCAAAGGCGGCAGGCGAGGGCGCCCGCCCCACACAATCTGGCGCTGGCCAGTCTTGAATGGATAGGATCATCGGCGTCATTTCCGATACGCATGGCCTGCTTCGCCCCGAAGCACTTGCCGCCCTGCGCGGCTCCGACTACATCATTCACGCTGGCGACATCGGCGATCCTGCCATCCTGGAAAAGCTGAACGAGATTGCGCCGGTTACCGCTATTCGCGGCAACGTCGATCGCGAAGCCTGGGCCCGGAAGATTCCTGCCACGAATGTGCTCGAAGCCGGTGGCGTTTCGATCTACGTGCTGCACAATCTTCAACAGCTGGATTTGAAGCCCGAGGCGGCGGGATTTGCGGTTGTCGTCTACGGGCATAGCCATGTGCCCAAGCAGGAAACGAAGAATGGCGTGCTTTATTTCAATTCCGGGAGCGCTGGACCGAGACGGTTCCGGCTCCCTGTTACGATCGGGCGGCTGACGTTGCAGGACGGGAAAGTTGCGGCACAGATTGTGGAGATTGTGCCGGGGAGCGAATAGCCGAGCTTTGCTCGGTCCGGGCGGACGAGGTGTCCGCCCCTACGTGGACTGTGAAGCTCCTACGCGGTGCTGGAGCTGCCGGAGCCGGCGGCGCTGGAGCATGCCCGCCTCCGGTGTTGACCAGGTCTTTCAACTCTTTGCTGGGCTTGAAGAATGGGATCTTCTTGGCCGGGACTTCCACGCGCTCGCCGGTCTTGGGATTGCGGCCCACGCGCGGCTTGCGCTGGCGGGTGCGGAAGCTGCCAAAACCGCGGATCTCAATTTTATCGCCCGCGCGGAGCGAGCGCACGATGCTGTCAAAGATGGTCTCGACAATGACTTCACTGTCTTTCCGGGTTAATTCTGCCAGCTTGGAGACTTCGTCGATCAGATCGGCTTTTGTCATACGCTCTTCAGTCCGTCTGGATTATATGGGATGGCGGCATTCCTGGGCCGGTGATCCTGTATAAACTTCTCAAATTTCAGGGGTTCTATGCAAGTGGCTTTTCCGGGAGGGGTCCAGGTCGAGCCCCGGGCTTGCGTTTCTTTCGCTCCTTCGGAGCTTGCTCATGCGCGACACTTACCCCAGGGCTTGCGCCCTGGGCTTCATTCTTCCCGCCGCTCTGCGGCTTGTCCTGACCGCCTCGGCCACCTGACCGCAATGCTCTCCCGGATTTCACTCCATCCGCGCATCGCCGCTACTTCCACAGGTAATAGAACCCCGTGTGCTGATCGAGCAGCTTTTCCCGGTGGGCAGCCATTCGGAGATGTCCCCAAACAGCAGATCGAGCACGGTCTTGCGGTCCTTTTCCGGATGCACCAGGACGGGTTTGCCGGTGATGCCGACCGACTTGGCGGTGTCGTCGACCGCTGCCTCGAAGTCGGCGATCTGATCGATCATGTGCATGGACAGCGCTTGCTCCCCGGTCCAGACCCGGCCATCGGCTACGGACTTGATGTCGTCGACTTTGGCGTGGCGCCCGTCGGCTACGGCCTTCACGAACTGGCCGTACATGTTGTCGATCAGCGATTGCAGGTAGGCGCGCTCCTTCGGGGTCATATCGCGGGAAGGGTCGCCCGTGCTCTTGTATTCGCCGACGGTCAGGACTTCCGGCTTCAGCTTCGCCCAGCGCATGAGGTCGCCGTAATTGACCCACTCGGAGATGACGCCGATCGATCCCACCACGCTGCCGCTGTCGGCGTAGATTTTGTTGGTCGCGGAAGAAACGTAGTAAGCGCCGCTGGCGCCCACGGTTTCGATCGAGGCCACAATGTGTTTCTTCTTCTCATCGCGGACGCGTTTGACCTCGCGGTAGATCTCTTCCGACGCGGCCACGCCGCCGCCCGGCGAATTCACATGAATGATGATGGCTTTAATGGAATCGTCTTCGCCGAACTTTTTGATCTGCTGCACGACGGTGCTGGGATCGAGGATGACGCCTTCCAGTTCAACCACGCCAATCTTGTCCCCAAAGCTGGCGCGCAGGGATGCGTTCTCTCCCCCGGCATGCAGGGCGAGATACACCAGGGTAAAGACGGCCAGCACAAAGAGGAAGAAGGCTCCTCCTCCGATGATGATCCAGAGCAGAGTTCGCGAACGTCCGTTTTCAGCCATACAGATGGCCTAGTTTAGCACTGGAGGGCAGTTTCGAGTTTCGGGTTTCTAGTTTCTGGACACTAGAAAGCAGAAACCAGAAACTGATCCCGAATGTCTCTTGACGGAGGCGCACGGGCTTCGTAACATTGCGCCCCTGCTGGCTTGGAAGACTTCGCCGCAGGCCCCTGGGGAGGGCCCATGGATCGTAGCTGGAAGTCGGCTCGGTTGCTGGTCTTGGCGGGGATGGTCTTCCTGTTCTCTAGCTGCTCCCGCAAGAGTCCAGGGCCAGAGTCGTCCCAGCAGACTGCTTCCCGTCCGGCGTCCGCGGCCGGGCTTGACCTGGCGCCCGATCTGACCAGCAAACCGGGAAACACCTTTCAGGCCACCTTCACCGACAAAGTGGTGAAGATGGAGCAGCCTGCGTTTATCAAGTCCATTCGCAGCATCAGCAGCGACAACACGACCTTTGTGTTCGATCCCTCGGACGACGCGGCCGCGAAGCTGCACGAAGGCAGCATCCTGTTCGTGCCCGGGGTTGCGATGCGCAAGGTCGATGTGGCCACCCGGCAGGAAAACAATCTGGTGGTGGTCACCGAGGACGCCAGCCTGCTCGAAGCCTTGAAAGACGCCAACATCAAGTGGAGCGCTCCGGTGAATTTTGCGGCGGCTGCGCGCACGCGGGCCGACATCGGATCGGTTGCGCCCCTTACGCTTTCCGACCAGATACTGGGCGGCCTGCACCTCATGGCGTACGCCGATAGCGGGGGGCTGAGTCTCTCCGCGAAGATGACGGCTGGGCTTACACCGTCAAGGCCGTGCCCCAGCCCGACAAACTCAATCTCGACCTGGACGTTTTGCGCAAATACAACGGCCTGGTGGTCAAGGTGACGGGTTCGGGTTCGGTGCAGAATTTCGAGACCGCCGCCACCATCATGGTCCAGGACAGCCAGCTGAAATACTTCGATTATCAGAACAAGAACCTGAATGGCCAGGTGAATTTCGGTTGGGAAGCGGCCAAGGACGAAGCCGGCGTCGAGGCGGCGGAACAGAAAATCAAACTGCCCTCTTCGTTTTCGATTCCGTTGCCCATCGGCGGACTTCCCTTTTCGCTGGAAGTGAGCGAGGCGCTGCTGCTCCATCCCGCGTTCACCGGCGGTAAGGAAGTGGCGCGCGGCCGCTTCCACGTGGCCTACAACGGAGTGCAGGGATTCAGCATTAACCAGGGCAACGTGAATCAAGAGGGAGAAGGCAACGCGGAAGGTTCCATCGTGGACAACTTTTCGCTTTCCCCGATCGCGCCGGTCGGGTTCGTCGCGGCGGTGGCGATGCCGCGGATCGAATTGAGCTGGGCACCGATACCGTTTTCCAGGCGGTCAAGAAATTCGCGCCTCCCGGACTGGCCGACGCCGCCCTGAACCTGCTGAAGAAGACTCCATTCGGAAGCAAGATCCAGCAGGCGGTGTCGGACAAGTTCAAAACGACCGGCGCGGCCTATGCCCAGGTGATCATTACCACGTCGACCATTGCAGCGGGCGCGGGTTCGCTCATTCCCTGCCAGAAGGCGCGACTGATCACCAACATCCAGGTAGGCGCTAACGCCACCATCCTAGGGAAAGAAAAAGGCAAAGTCTCAAAGGATATTTTTCATCAGGAAAAAACGATCGTGATTCCGCCCACGAAGTCTTGTGACGTGTAAGGGGCGCAAAAGATCTTAAGGGAGGCTTTTCAATGGCTGCATTCTGCGTGAGTTGTGGAAACCCGCTGGCCGACGGAGCCAAGTTCTGTACCAAGTGCGGTGCGACCCAGCCGGCCGCGCCGGCGCGCACCGGTGGGCACGGCATGCCTCCGGCGGGCGCCGCGCCTTCCAAGGCAGCAGCACGGGCATGAAAATTCTGATCGGCGATACTGGCATTTTTCATGTTTCTGATCCTGGTCGTCGCGGGCAGCTGCGTTTACATCGGCTACCGGGTAAAGAAGCGGGCGCACGAATTCTCCGAATCCATGGGCACGGACGCCAAGCCCTACACCGGCCGGCGGCAGCCCTGCGCCATGATGTCCACCATCGAGGCTTCCCTCGCCCTGGGTCAGACGGTCGCGTCGGTGGAGCAGCGCGGCACCACGTCTTGCGAATACACGTATGGCTCGAATGGCCAGCACTTCGACGTGGAGTACACCTGGGAAGGCGGCGGCATCACCATGGGGATTGCTCACGGCGCCATGAAGCACGTGGCTGGAATGGATACCTTCACCACGGTGGAAGGCATCGGCGACGAGACCTACATCGCGCCCGGAAACTCGTCCCTCATGATGCGCAAGGGCGACGTGATGGTGAACATCGATCTGCGCGAGTCTGGGGTCAGCGCGGACGCAGCGAAGAAGATGGCGAGCAAAATCGCCGGCCGCTTGTAGGAAGTCGAACGCCCGGTTGGGAAAGGCACGGCTTCAGCCGTGCCGCCAAATCGTGGAGACTTACAGCGCTTTAGCGCCTGAGGTACAGGAGCGGTCGCCTCGGCGGCTAAAGCTCTCAGAACTCGCTCTGTTGTGGCCCGGCTGAAGCCGGGCCCTTCCCCAAATTCAGCACCGATTGACTGAGGTCTCTAATGCCATTTTGCGGACAATGCGGATCCATGGTGGGCTCAGGCAACTTCTGCGACAAGTGCGGCGCTCGCCTTGCGCAGGCTGCGGGAGCCGCGCCCGCGCCTCCGGTGCCACTACCGGTTCAGCCTTCGGCGCAGCCTCCGCGTCCGCCGGCGCCAGTCTCGAACCTGCCGGCGGCTCAGCCCGCCAGCCAGGGCAGCAGTGTGCTGGTCAAGGTTCTGGTGGGCCTTCTGATTTTTATTTTGCTGATCGTTCTGGCGGTGATGGGCAGTTGCGTCTATATCGGTTACCGCGCCAAGAAAAAGGCGGATGAAATCCAGCAGGCTTACAAATCGAACGACCTGAGCAAGCTGGCCGGAGCGCTTGGAGTGGGATCGTCAAAGGGTGCTGCCGGTTCGGCAGGAAGCGGTTCTTCGTCCAATTCGGCGCCGCTTTCTTTTCCTGCCTGGACGCCTTCCGCCGGGGGAAATGAATCGGGAAGCAAGATTCCCCTGCGGACCGGCCTCACGGTGGTGACTGCCATCGCCCAGACTGGCGGGGACTATGAGTCCATCAAGCAAATCCAGCGCACCAGCGCTTCCGGAGTGACCCTTTCGTATCGCGCCGACAGCGTTCCCAATCCTATGGAAGCCCAGCAGCGGCAGCAGGGCGGGAAGTCCACGAGATCCAATAGCTCTGTTTCCCTCCAGCGAACCGTGCGCGCCGCGGACCTGCAATCCGCTCACGAATACATGCAGGTGTTTGGTTCCACTCAACCCGAAGTCATGCCGGGAACGACCGCGATCAGTGTTTCCCGTGAAGTGCTGGCCGACCTCAAGAGCAACGGCGAAACCCAGTTCACGTTCCAGGCCGAAGGTTTGAGGGGGATGGCAGGGTCGCTGATCGGCGCCCTCGGCCAGATGGTGGGCGGCGCCTCGGGCGCCAGGGAGGGAGGAAAAGACCTCTCCAACATCGGAAAGGACGAGTGCACCCTCAAGCGCGTCGGCAGCGGTGTGAGTTCCTTTCCCGTGCTGCTCAACGACCAGCGGGTGGCGCTCCCGGCCGTGCACGCGCAATGCACCACCGACGATGGCCTGGCCGACTTCTACTTTCTCGATAGCCTTGAGAATCCGCTTGCCCTGGCCTGGAAGCTGGGAGAAACCAGCACGCTGCAAGTGGTGAAGATTTCTTATCCGCCGGCGGCGGCGGCTTCTCAGGCTGCGGGTTCGGGTTCGCCCGGCGCAGCTCCGGGTGCGGGCGGCGGTGCCGGCGCGGGTGCGGGCGGAGGCGGCCAGCAGATCGAGCAGGAGTTGAAACAAAAAGGACAGGCCGAGGTCTATGGCATCTATTTCGACTTTGCCAGCGACAAGATTAAGCCTGAGTCCGAGCCGGTCTTGCGCGAAATTGCGGACGCGCTCAATCACAATCCCGACTGGAAGCTGCGCGTCGAAGGCCACACTGACAACATCGGCGGCGACGACTACAACCTGGATCTGTCGCAACGCCGTGCCGAGGCAGTGAAGTCGGCGCTGGTGACTCGCTATCACATCGCCGCAGACCGCCTCACGCCGAAGGGTTTTGGCGCCACCCGTCCCAAAGAGCCCAATGACACGCTGGCCGGAAGAGCGCGTAATCGGCGTGTGGAACTGGTGCGAGAGTAAGGCTGCCTTCAAATAGTTCCACCGCAGACCACGTAGGGGCGAGTGCCCTCACCCGCCCGCCCGGGCACAGCTCGGCGAGGGCTTGACTTGCTGTGCGTGAAAAACCAAGGCGAGCTTCGCTCGCCCGCCCGGACGAGGGCGTCCGGGCCTACGTGGTCCTTCTCGTCCGACTCCCGCGCCAACGCGGCGCTGAAGGCCCGCTCTTCCACGGCGTTTCCGGCCTGGGGCATGAAAGGCGCGAAGAGAGAGCACCTAGAAACGCATTGCCGCCATGATGGACGCGCTCCGCAAGGGCCAGCCCAAGAAGTAACTTCTGTGATCCAACTCCGCGGACATGAATATCCTCTAAGCCTCAAAAATCGGTAAAGTAGTTGTGCTCGGGGCGAAAAGGAGGCTGTATGAAGAAATGCAGCGGCTTTTCGGCCGCGTTGCTGGTCGTGTTCCTGGCCCCCATGCTGTGGGCGCAGGAACGGGCAGGACAACCAAGAAGCCAGCCGCATGGCGGCGCACCACAAGCGGCCATGGGACATGAGCAGGGAGTGGGAGGCGGGCACATTCCACAACGCGGCCCCGCCCCCGCAAGGCCTGTGCCTATGGCTCCCAAGCAAGCTTCACACCCCGAGGGCGAACAGCGGCGAACCTTCCAGGACGCGCCGGGGCATCCACCCGCGCCTCATGTGCATGCGGAAAACGATCGCTGGATCGGGCACGACAGTGGAAGGAACGATGTCTACTATCATCTCGATCATCCCTGGGAGCACGGGCGCTTCACCGGAGCCCTTGGACCACAACATATCTGGCGGCTGCATGGCGGAGGCCGGGAGCGCTTCAACATCGGCGGGTTCTTTTTCCAGGCTGCGCCCTATGATTACGATGCATGCAACGACTGGCTGTGGGACAGTGACGACATCGTGATCTATGACGATCCGGACCATGTGGATGGTACCTGGCCTACAACACGCGTTTGGGGACCTACGTCCACGTGATGTATCTGGGGCCGGGCTAGGGGCAGGGCGTTCCGAAACCGGGGCGGACTACGCGTCCGCCCTTTTTTATTCGCTGCGCAAGACCGGCACAATTACTTTCAAGGCCGCACGCTCCACTGTCACCTCCACCGGCGTATGACAGACATACTCGCCATCGGCGTAAACCTCTGCCGGTTCTTCCGTCTCGATTCGCAAGCGTTCTGCCTGGAAATATTTGACCTCGGGGAATGTCCAAATGCGGCCAGAAAGGACCACGGAAAAAGCCGGAGCAAACGCGCTCTCGCCATAGCCCCGACCACACAGGTCTCGAGCATCCCGTCGTCGAGCCGAGCATCCGGCGCGATCCTGATGCCTCCACCATAAGTGGGCGTATTGGCGAAAGCGGCCACCATCGCAGGCCCTTCGTGTCGAGTCTCCCAGCCGCCGACTCTGGCCAGCGCGCCAGGACCTTTACCCCATCGGGTGAAACCCAAACAGTGCCGGCAAAATGCTGAGCAGGTAACCGCCATGCCGGCGCAGCGCGCGCGGGAGCTGGTCGGCACGGCGCGCGACCTCGACGTCGAGTCCGACACCGCCGACACAGCAGAAATAGCGCCCGGGTAATTCCGCCTCATGGGTCCAAGAACCTGGGAGATGACTCCCAGATCGATCTGGCGCACGTTGTCCTGGCCGGAAGCGAACCGGCGCCAGGCATCAACCGCGTCGTCCACACGGCGAAGTTTCAAGGCGCGCGCAAAATCATTGCCGCTGCCGTGCGGAACCACGAGCACCGGGAGTTGCAGTTTGACCAGTTGCGGCAGATGACGGTGTACCGTGCCATCGCCCCCCAAAACAAGAATGGCATCAGCCTGGTCCGGATTCGCGGGCAACCCAGTCTGCCAGACCGCATCTGAGACGTCGGCGAACGGTTGCAGAAGACTGACGGAAGAACCTAACCCAACAATGGCGGCCACTCGCATTTCGCGCCCGAGATTAACAAACTCTAACCGGTAAGAATAGTCAGGGTGCTAACGCGGAACGGCAATTGCATTGGAAAAGGAAAACACCGGGGCTCAGTACGCCACGCGGGATCCGAGAGACCCGTCAGGAAGGTGTAGTTGAGGGGTCAGACCTCGGAGCGTCGCCTTGAGTTTAACGGGAAGAACTGGCATACTTTAGCTCCTGGCCTGACACCCTGTTGCCGCTGTTCTAAGCCACTTCCCAAAGGGAGAATCTCCAGCCATGCGTGTGCGTTCCTTCGTAGGGGTGTGCTTTTGTTTGGGTCTTATAACTATCCTGATGGCATGTGGCGGTGGTGTTACGCCGTCCTCACCTTCTTCGGCCGCGGCCAGTCCCTCCATCATGGTCCACCCTGCAAGCAAGACGGTGGCGCCGGGTGAGGCCGCCACGTTCTCGGCCACCGCGACGGGCAGCAGTCCTTTGAACTACCAGTGGCAGAGAAACGGGACATCGATTTCGGATGCGACCTCGGCCAGTTACACCACCCCGCCAGTCACCCTGGCGGACGATGGCGTCCAATTTCAGGTTGTGGTCAGCAATTCCCTGGGCAGCGCGACCAGCAATCCGGCGACACTGCGGGTGAGAAATGCGACTGCATCCGCGGTCGATGTCGTGACCTACCACAATGACGTTGCCCGTACGGGACAGAACCTGAACGAAACCGCTCTGACCACCGCCAACGTTAACTCGTCCACGTTCGGCAAGCTGCGATCGCTCTCGGTGGACGGCAAAGTCGACGCCCAGCCGCTCTACCTCTCGCAGCTCGGAAATATCGCGGGCGGAACCCACAACGTGGTCTACGTCGCTACGGAGCACGGCAGCGTCTATGCCTTCGACGCCGACAGTGGCACCCAGTTGTGGAAGGTCTCGACCCTGGGCTCCGGAGAAACGACCAGCGATGCCCGGGGATGCGACCAGGTGACTCCCGAGATCGGAATCACGGCCACACCCGTGATCGACCGCAATGCGGGAACGCAAGGCGTGATCTACGTCGTGGCCATGTCGAAATCCGGGTCGCACCTACTTCCAGCGCCTGCACGCGCTTGACATCACCACCGGCGCGGAAATGTTCGGCGGCCCCAAAATCCAGGCTCGTTCCCGGGCACCGGCGACAACAGCAGCACGGGCGGCGTGATCTTCGACCCGCACAATATAAGGAGCGGGCGGCGCTGCTCCTGCTGAACGGCGTGGTGTACATCACCTGGGCGTCGCACTGCGACATTCGTCCGTACACCGGCTGGATCATGGGATACGACCACGAACACGCTGGCGCAAACCAGCGTCCTCAACGTAGTTCCCAACGGCAGCGAAGGCGCCATCTGGATGGCGGACACCGGGCCGGCCGCGGACAGCTGCGGGAAACATCTATCTCCTCGACGCCAACGGCGACTTCGATACCACGCTCGACACCAGCGGATTTCCCAGCAACGGCAACTACGGCAACGCCTTCCTGAAGATCTCCACCTCGGGCGGGCTGGCGGTGGCGGACTATTTCGAGATGCACAACCAACAGACGGAGAACGACACCGACACGGATCTCGGTTCGGGCGGCGCGCTGGTGCTGCCCGACCTCACCGATGGCAGCGGGCAACGTGCGGCATCTGGCCGTGGGCGCGGGTAAAGACGGCCACATCTACGTGGTCAACCGCGACGCCATGGGCAAGTTCAACGCCGGCAGCAACAATATTTATCAGGACCTGACGGGGGTGCTGGGCGGCGGCGTGTTCAGCATGCCGGCATACTTCAACGGACACGCTCTATTACGGCGCGGTGGGAGACGCCATCAAGGCGTTCAAGATCACCAACGCGCAATTCGGAGCGGTCCGGCCTTCCAAACCAGCAACACGTTCCCCTACCCGGGAGCGACACCCAGCATTTCGGCGAGCGGCACCAGCAACGCCATCGTGTGGGCGGCGGAAAATGCCAGTCCGGCCGTTCTGCACGCCTACGACGCCAGCAACCTGCATGAGCTGTACAACAGTAACCAGGCCAGCGGCGGCCGCGACCAGTTCGGACCGGCAACAAGTTCATCACGCCCATGGTCGCAAACGGCAAAGTATTTGTGGGGACGACGAACAGCGTGGGAGTGTTTGGGCTGCTGCCGTATATGAGCGTTATCGCTCGTGCGAGGATTGTCATCCTGAGCGGAGTGACTGCTTCGCTTCGCGAAGCAGCCACGCAGTCGAAGGACCCCTACGGTCTCGCACAGGTACTTGCGGTCTTTTGGCGGTTTCGATCACTCTCCACGTTGAGCCAACGTTAGAGCATTTTCGCTAGTAGGGGTCCTTGGACTCCACAAACCGATTCGCGACGAATCGGTCTGCTCCGCTCAGGATGACAGGGTCACTTGACGAAGCGAACTCTCTTGATTTTTTTCCCACCCGTCAGAGCAAATCTTTCTTGGAATCCATCGATCGCGGAGCCAGTCATAAGGCTCGCCATTGACCTTGACGGCTTTCTGCTTCAGTTTCCGACTGGCATCACTGACCGAATCGGCCAGGCCCTTAGGCCAGGAGTTTATCCAACTTATACCGCCTCTGCGGTTCAACGTCGGCCGAGTGACATCACGACTTTCGACGTCCTCCGGCACCTCATCTTTCTGGAACTGCTTCGCCCAGTCTTCCGCCGCTTTCGCCGCAGCCTCGGCCGAATGAAAATCAGTCACGATCCGCCGTGCCAGATCTTTCTTGGCCTCCATGGGATGCGACTCGCGCTTCATCTTTTCGATCTCGGGCAACTGCACATCGGTCAGCAGCTCGTAATACCTCCACATCATGTCGTCGGAGATGGACATCACTTTGCCGTACATCTCGAGCGGCGGCTCCTGGATGCCGATGGCATTGCCCAGCGACTTCGACATCTTCTGCACGCCGTCGAGGCCTTCGATAATGGGCATGGTCAGCACGACCTGCGATTCCTGTCCGTAGGCGCGCTGCATTTCGCGTCCCACCAGAAGATTGAATTTCTGGTCGGTGCCGCCCAGTTCGACATCGGCCTGAAGCGCCACCGAGTCGTATCCCTGGGCCAGGGGGTAAAGCAGTTCGTGCATGGCGATGGGCTTTTCTTCCTGAAAGCGCTTGTGAAAGTCCTCGCGCTCGAGCATCTGCGAGACCGTGAACTTGGCCGTCAGGCGAATCCAGTCGGCCGGCTTCATCTTGTCGAACCACTCGCTGTTGAAGCGGGTCTCGGTTTTGGCCTGGGAAAGGATCTTGAACACCTGCGCCATGTAAGTCTTGGCGTTGCGCATGATGTCTTCCGCGCTGAGCGGCGGGCGAGTGGCGGAACGGCCGGTAGGATCGCCAATCATGCCGGTAAAGTCGCCGATCAGGAAGATGACGGTGTGGCCGAGGTCCTGAAAATGTTTGAGCTTGCGCAGCAGCACGGTGTGGCCGAGGTGGAGATCGGGCGCGGTGGGATCAAAGCCGGCCTTGACCCGCAGCGGTTTGCCGGAGGCGAGCGATTTCTCCAGTTTGGAGCGCAGCTCCGACTCCTTCACAATTTCGGCGGAGCCTTTCTTGATGTAGGCCAGTTGTTCGTCAACGGGAGGGAAGGTGGGCATAGGGTAAAGATTATAGCGGCATCACCACAACCCACGTAGGCCCGGACGCCCTCGTCCGGGTGGACGAGCGCAGCTCGTCGAGGTTGAAGGTCGGTGATCGTGCAAACATTGCCGAGCTGCGCTCGGCTGGGCGGACGAGGGCGTCCGCCCCTACGTGGTTCGTGCAGCCTTCACAAGCCTTCGGCCCGCGATTTCATAACCGCCGCCAAGAACAATATTGATCGCCTCCGAATACGCCACGTGCTCCTGCTCCAGAATGCGCGCCGCCAGCGTGTGCTCGTCGTCGGTGTCCAGCACCGGCACCGTTTTCTGCACGATGATGGCGCCGTGGTCGAGTTCTTCGTCTACAAAATGCACGGTGCAGCCGGTGACTTTCACGCCGTAAGCGAAGGCTTGCTCCTGCGCTTCGAGGCCGGGAAATGCGGGCAGGAGCGATGGGTGGATATTCAGGATGCGCCGCGGGAATTGCTGCACAAACCAGGGCGAGAGCAGGCGCATGTATCCCGCGAGGCAGACCAGATCGACTTTGTGCTGCTGCAGCGCGGCCACGACTTCGCGATCGTGCTCCTCGCGCGGCTTGCCTTTCGAGGGAATGACCAGGGTTTCCAGTCCCATGCGCTTTGCGACTTCGAGGCCGCCGGCATCCGGCTTGTTCGAGATGACGACCGCGATGCGGGCGTTCGGGATCTTGCCCGCCGCCACGTTTTTGGCGATGGCTTCGAAGTTCGAACCGCGTCCGGAGAGCAGGATGCCGAGGTTTTTCATGGGAGCTGTCAGGTCACTATTCAGCTATCGGCTTTGTGACCCACATCATAATTCACCGTTGCTGCCGCTGTCATCCTGAGCGAAGCGAAGGACCGGTGCATTTTGCCGCATCTACACGGCTTCGCGAGCGGGCCACGGTGGCTCTCCGCGCAGCCGGCAGGACGCCGGCGCTACGCGATTTGCCCGCTGCCATTCGGTCGGATATAGTTTTTGCAGCCATGTATCAGGATTTCCACGCCATCGATCGCTGGACCAAGAACAAGGTGCACTGTATTTATCAGGCGCTCGTTGTCGCCATCGCCACGCGCCACGCCGACGCCGTCGACATCAAGTTTCTGGTGGACGGGCGCACCGTCTGGGTGGCGCTGCCCCATCCCGCCTGGGTGGAGTACAAGAAGCGCACCGGCAAGGTGATCACAGACCCGCTGGCGGTGGAAATTGCGGGACACTATCTGAAGACTGCCCTCGAATCCGGTGAAGGAGTAGGCCGCGAGATGTATTCGCTGACGGTTTACGAGACCCTGCATCACCTCGAAGCCGTGGTGCATCAACCGGAAGTCCAGCCCACTAGCTGATTCTCTTGAGGACGGGCTCTCGCCCATCCTGCACGAGCGGGACGCTCGCGCCTACATCTACAACCGGCAGATCAGCAGTTCCCGTTCGTAAATCATCTCTGGCGGCAAATGGGCGTGCAGAAGAATGAACAGTTCTTCATGCCCGATCACTTCGGACTTCCACGCTGCCCGGTCTACGGACTGTAGTTTCTCGAATTTTTCTTTGGGGAAGTCGAGGCCCTTCCAGTCAATGTCTTCGTAGTGCGGAGTCCATCCGATGGGCGTCTCCTTGCCCTGGGAGCGGCCGTGGACGCGGTCCACGATCCATTTGAGCACGCGCATGTTGTCGCGGAATCCGGGCCAGATGAATTTGCCGTCGGCGTCTTTGCGGAACCAGTTCACGTGGAAGATGCGCGGCGTGCGGCTGAGCGAACGCTGCATTTTGATCCAGTGGCGAAAATAGTCGCCCATGTGATAACCGCAGAAGGGAAGCATGGCCATGGGGTCGCGGCGGACTTTGCCGATTTCGCCCGCGGCTGCGGCGGTCATTTCCGAGCCCATGGTCGCGCCCACGTAAACTCCGGCGCTCCAGTTAAAAGCCTGGTAGATCAGCGGAATGGTGGTGGCGCGGCGGCCGCCGAAAATGATGGCGCTGATGGGCACTCCGTTGGGATCCTCCCAGGCGGCATCAATGGTCGGGCACTGCGAGGCCGGAGCGGTGAAGCGCGCATTGGGGTGGGCCGCCTTGGCGCCGGTTTTCTTCGCGATTTCCGGCGTCCAGACATTGCCCTGCCAATCCAGGCATTCGGCGGGAGGCTCGTCGGTCATGCCCTCCCACCACACGCCGCCGTCCGGAGTATGTGCCACGTTGGTGAAGATCGTGTTGCGGGAGAGCGTTGCCATCGCATTGGGATTGGTTTTCTGCGACGTTCCCGGCGCCACGCCAAAAAATCCGGCTTCCGGATTGATGGCGCGCAGACAGCCTTGGGCATCCGGCTTGATCCAGGCAATGTCGTCGCCCACGGTCCAGAGTTTCCAGTCTTTCAGTCCTTCGGGCGGGACCATCATGGCGAAATTTGTTTTGCCGCAGGCGCTGGGGAAGGCTGCGGCAACATATGTCTTCTTGCCGTGCGGATCTTCCACGCCGAGGATGAGCATGTGCTCCGCCATCCAGCCTTCGTCGCGCGCGATGTTCGAGGCGATGCGCAAGGCAAAACACTTCTTGCCCAGCAGAGCATTGCCGCCATAGCCGGAACCGTACGACCAGATTTCGCGGGTTTCCGGGAAATGAACAATGTACTTGTCCGGGTTACACGGCCAGGGAACATCTTTCTGGCCGGGCGCCAGCGGCGCGCCCACGCTGTGGATACAGGGCACGACGCGCTGCTCATCTTTATCCTTATCGATTTCCTTGAAGACATCGATTCCGATGCGCGCCATGATGCGCATGTTCACAACCACGTAAGGCGAATCGGTGAGCTCCACCCCGATCTGGGACATCGGTCCGCCCACCGGGCCCATGCTGAAGGGCAGCACGTACATGGTGCGTCCCTGCATGCAGCCGGCGAATTTTTCCTTCAACTTGCGGCGCATGGTGTAGGGATTTTCCCAGTTGTTGGTGGGGCCGGCGTTGTCCTTCGAAAGGGAACATATAAACGTGCGGTCTTCCACCCGGGCCACATCGCCGGCGTCGGAGCGGGCCAGGAAACAGCCTGGCCACAACTCCTCGTTCAGCTTGGTGAGGGAGCCGCTGGCCACCATTTCCTTGCAAAGCTTGTCGTATTCCGCCTTCGAGCCGTCCACCCAGTGGATGGCTTTGGGCTTGGTTAACTCCGCGGTTTTTTCCACCCATTTGACGAGATGTATGTTGCGCGTGAGCGGGCCACGCGAGCGTGCAGTTTTCATAGCCATCCTGAAATAGGGAGTGCGAGCGTCAACGTCTGGAAATTCTGTAAATTCGTATATTCCATTCTGCCAGAGAAGCCGCTGGAATGCTTGCGTGCTCCCCTTGTCCCTGACGTCGAAACGGCGGCAAGTAACCGCTAAGAAATTGCAACCATTAGGTTTAAAGCCTGAGCCGGAGATCGGTCAGGCAGCCTATTTCCGTTCCGGGAAAGGGATCGTGCAGTGCCCTTCCGAGTCAGCCCTCGTCTTTTTCCGCAGGCCACCGTCTGCCCCAGGCGCATCTAATCGGACAAGCCCAATATGTCCCAATCACGCCCTGGAATGACCGTGGGAGAACTGTTTGCCGCTTGGGGAAGCATCCTGAACGGCCGGGCTCCCATGCTTTCGATCGAAATTACCCGCGAGTGCCCACTAAGCTGTCCGGGATGCTATGCCTACGGCGACTCCCACCTGGGCGGCGGAAAAAAGCTAACTGAACTCTCGGACCTGCGGGGCGACGCACTGGTGGAGGGAGTTCTGGGACTGGTGAAGAAACACCGGCCGCTCCATGTTTCGCTGGTGGGGGGCGAGCCCATGATCCGCCACCGCGAACTCAGCAGGATTCTGCCCGCACTGAGCCAGCAGAATATTTTCACCATGGTGGTGACCAGCGGAATTATTCCCATCCCTGAGGAATGGATGGGTCTACGCCGGAACCGGGTGGCGGTCTCGATCGACGGACTCCCCGAGCACCACGACCCGCGCCGCAAGCCTGCCACCTACGAGCGCATTCTGGAAAATATCCGCGACCGCGAAGTGAACATTCACTGGACGATCACCGGCCCCATGATGAAACGCTCCGGATATCTCGAAGAATATCTGGCCTTCTGGCAGGCGCGGCCCGAGGTGAAGCGGATCTGGGTGAGCCTTTACAGTCCGCAGCAAGGCGAGGACACCCCGGAAATGCTCAGCATGGAAGAGCGGCGAACGGGTGGCGCGGGAGTTGCCGGGCCTGAGAGAGGCCTATCCCAAACTACTGATGAATCCGGGAATCGGGCAGGCGCTGCTGGAGCCGCCGAAAAGTCCGCAGGAGTGTCTTTTCTCCCGCATGTCGACCAACTACTCGGCAGATTTGAAGGCCCGGGTTGAGCCCTGCATTTTTGGCGGCACGCCGGATTGCAGCCAGTGTGGTTGCGTGGCTTCAAGCGGGCTGCATCATGTGCAGCAGAGAAAAATCTTCGGCCCGCTGAGCATCGGACACCTGGTCCGTGGTTCGACCGCGATCGGCTCTTTGATGAATCGTTTGCGGTCGGGCGCGGTGAATCCGTCACGCTGGAGCGGACTCACGCCCGGGCAGGACCCTCCGGCCGACCTGGTGCAGATCGCACACAGTGGCTCCGATTAGTCCTGGGGCCAATCCATGGGGCTAGTTCCCTGGAGCTAGTCACTAAGCGCGCTTCAGGGCGCGCACGATGACCACCAGCAGGACTGCGCCGACGATCGCAACCAGAATGCTGGGAACCAGTCCGCCGCTGGTGTAGATGCCGAGTATTCGCAGAACCCAGCTGCCGAAGATGGCGCCGGCGATGCCGAGCAGAATGTCGACGATCACCCCGTAGCCCGCGCCTTTCATGATCTTGCCTGTGGCCCAACCCGCCACCAGGCCCACCACAATGATGTAGATCAACCCGCCGCCAGCGAACATAGAAGCCTCCAGATACGCCGCGGAAGCGTATGCCCGCGGAGGGTCGCCTGTCAAGTCGACGGTCCACGTGGGTTCTGGTGCAGTTTGGAGAGGATCTGTCATTCCGAAGCGCGGTTTTGTTGCGCGAGGAATCTGCTGTTTCGCCGCCGGCAGCGAGCAGATTCCTCGCCGCATAGCCCTGGCTTCGGAATGACAGCGGGTTGGGTTGTTTTGGGCAAACCGCACAATGACCGCACCGGCATGTCATGGTGAATACTGTGATTAAATTGCCTCCTGATGTTTGCCCGCAGGATTCGCGTGGAGTACGAAAAAGACGGTCGGCAAGTGCCCTGTCCGCTCAAGTGGCTGGACAGTTTTTCCATGCGCAATTTCACCAACGCCAGCGCGTTTGATAACACCCTTCCTGTCGCCGACGGGGTGATGGAGATCGGTACCCACGTTCCTGTTCAGGAATTGAAAGCGGCGATGGAAGACTGGTTTCGGAAGAAGAGTTATCTGGCGAAGGAAGAGAACGGTGATCTAATTCTCACGGCAAGACTGATTCGGAAACGGGCGATTTTTTTCGGCGTTTTGGGTTGCTACTCACATCTGTGTTGGGTACTCTGCCTTATAGGCACTTCTTCTGTGTTCCCTATGCCTGAGCGGGTCAAGATCATGCAAATTTCGTCCAATTCGGATGCGGGAGGCAGTCGTGCGACGGTTCCGTTATTGGGCGACCCGGCTGCTCTTCATCGTTTCTATCCTCGGCCCGGGCTTCATTACCGCCAACGTCGATAACGATTCCGGCGGCATCTACACCTACGCCTCCGCGGGCGCTCAATTTGGATACTCACTCCTTTGGACCATGATCCCTGTGGCCATTGCCCTGACTTTTGCGCAGGAGATTGCAGCGCGCATGGGCGTGGTCACGGGCAAGGGCCTGAGCGAACTGATCCGCGAAGAGTACGGATTCAGGATTACGTTCTTCGTCATGGCGGCGCTCGTAGTGTGCAATTTCTGCGACGTGCTTTCCGAGTTCGCAGGAGTTGCCAGCAGCATGGAGCTGTCGACGCGAGCAAGTACATTTCCGTGCCTATAGCGCGCGGTGCTGGTATGGTGCCTGGTGGTCTTCGGCGACTATCGAAAGATCGAGCGGATTTTCCTATTCTTGTCGTTTCTCTACATTGCCTACATCGTGACTGCCATTCTGGCCAAACCGGATTGGAGCGCTGGTGGGACGAGAAATGGTGTCGGATTCCGTCCTTGCGGGAAATGAAGGATCCTGCCTATCTCTACCTGTCCGCAGGAATCATAGGTGCGACCATCGCCCCGTGGCAGCAGTTTTATCTGCAGGCTTCGGTAGTTGACAAGGGAAGCAATCGGACCGTGCTCAAGTACGCCCAGGCCGATGCGATTGTCGGATCGCTCTTTTCGGTGCTGGTGGCGGGATTCATCGTGATCGCCTGCGCCGCCACCCTGTTCACGCACGGCCAGCACGAGATACGGGATGCGGCCGACGCGGCCCAATCGCTGCGCCCACTGGGCAGCAATTACGCTTTCATTTTATTTTCCGTGGGCCTGTTGAATGCATCGCTGTTCGCAGCCTCAATCCTGCCCCTCTCCACCGCCTACACGGTTTGCGAGGCCCTCGGATTCGAGTCTGGACTGAACAAGCGCTTCAAGAACGCTCCGGCTTTCTACTGGCTTTACACGGCTCTGCTGGGAATTGGGGCGGTGGTAATTCTTATTCCCGATTTTCCCTTGATCAGGGTTGCGATCTTGTCTCAGGTGCTGAACGGAATCCTGCTTCCCTTTGTACTCGTATTTGTCTTGCTGCTGGCAAGCAAGCCGGAGCTGATGGGAAAGTTCATCAATCCGCGCGCCTACCAGGCGGCGGCGTGGGCCATTACGGCCGTGATCACGGCAATTATGGGGTGGATGCTGATTGCCCAGCGCTAGGCGCTACTCGTCGTAGTGCAGCAGCGAGAACACGTCGTACTCTTTTAGCTTGTCGCGACCCTTGAGGAAATCGAGTTCCACTACGAATCCCAGGCCGGCGATTTCCGCGCCCAGCGAATGCGCCAGCTTGGCGGTGGCTTCGGCGGTGCCGCCGGTCGCCAGCAGGTCGTCGACAATCAGCACGCGCTGGCCTTTCTGAATGGCGTCTCTGTGGATCTCCAAAGTGTTGGTGCCGTATTCGAGTGCGTAGTCAAACTTGGCGGTGGCAGCGGGCAGCTTGCCCGGCTTGCGCACAGGAACGAAGCCTGCATTCAGGCGATAGGCGACCGCGGGGCCGAAGATAAATCCGCGCGCTTCCATGCCCAGCACCAGATCGATGCCGGCCTTGAGGTAGTGCTCGGACAGCGCATCAATCAGCATGGCCAGGCCGAGCTTGTCTTTCAGCAGCGTGGTGATGTCGTAGAACAGGATCCCCTTCTTGGGGAAATCCGGAACTTCCCGGATCAGCTTTTTCAGCGGCTCGCAGTTCAGCCGCGACGGCTGTGAAGCGGGGTTCGGCATTTACCAGGCTCCTTCAATGCGAAAGGTTGTCAGGCCGGCAACCAGCTTGGTTTCGATTTCTTCGACATCGTCCACGCGGGCGGCACGCGGGCCGGCGCGCAGACGCGATCTCAAGCCGAGCAGTTGATCGCTCGAGCCCATGGCCAGCACTTCCACGCTGCCATCGGCATTGTTGCGCACCCAGCCGGCAACGCCAAGGATGTGCGCCTCGCGTTCCACAAACCAGCGAAAGCCCACCCCCTGCACCCGTCCACGAACGATGAAGCGGCGGGCTTGACCGGCTTTTTCACACAGAAGTCATTTCTAACTCTAAGCACCTGTGCATCTTGAGCGGAGTGGACTGCTGTCGCTTCGCGAAGCGGCGGACGCAGTCGAAAGACCCGCTGATCAGCTCAAACTGAAGCTGATGATCTCAGGGCTCTTTCCTGGCCGGTTACGCTGCACAAACTTCCGCAGCATTTTAACTCTACGGGGTCCTTCGACTCCGCGGAAAGTTCGCGAAGCGAACTTTCCACTCCGCTCTACGGATGACACTACGCCCGCGACAAATACGCGCCTTCGGCCGTGTCCACGCGAATTTTCTCGCCTTCGTTGATGAAGGGCGGGACCTGCACCACCAGTCCCGTCTCGGTCTTGGCCGGCTTGGTCACGCTCGAAGCGGTGGCGCTCTTCAGTCCCGGCTCGGTCTCGACCACGGTCAGCTCCACCGTCTGCGGCAACTCGATTCCAACCGCTTTGCCGTCGAAGAATTCCACCTTGATCTGCAGATTGGAGATCAGGTAGTCGACCGCATCGCCCAGAATTTCCCGGGTCAAGTGGGTCTGCTCGAAGTTGGTCGTGTCCATGAAGTAGTAGCTGTCGCCGTCGGCGTACAGAAACTCCATCTCGACTTCATCGACGTTGATCTTCTCGATGGGATCGGGGGAGCGGAAACGGTGCTCGAACATGGCGCCGGTCCGCAGGTTGCGCAGTTTGGCCTGGATGAAGGCGCGCAGATTGCCCGGAGTGCGGTGCTCGACGCTGAAAACCGAATGCAGATCATTGTTGTGCTTGATGATCATGCCAGGACGGAGCTGGGTGGCGGGGATAGCCATTGCTGGGTAAGTCTCCTTAACTCTTTCAGTTGCGATTACGTCGGCGGAAGGCGGGCAGGCCACATTTTCCGCCAGACATGAGGATCCAACTCTTTATTTTACACAGGCTTGGGCTGATTTGGGAACAGGACTCAAAGTGTCACCCATGAAATTGAAGAATCCAGCGGCGAACCCGAAAGGGACAGCTAGAATCAGACAAAAGGCAAATTCACACAAATCGAGTTCGAAAGGATTTCTTATGCGCACTGGAAATTATGAAGCTTCAGACCGTGGCGGCGCCGCGGGAACGGCCGTGACCTTTTTGCTGATCGGATTGGGCGCGGGCGCGCTGCTCGGTATGTTGCTCGCCCCGAAAGCGGGCAAGCAGATGAGAAAAGACCTGCGCCGCAAATTTGACAGCGCCCGCGAAACTGTCGACGAGTGGACCGACGATGCCAAAGAGTTCGCCGAAGGAGCCATGGAACGCGGAGCCGAAATCGCCGACGAAGTCCGGGAGAGAGTCTCTCCTCTGGCGAAAGCCATTCGCCGGGGGTAAGGCAGACTTCGGACTGCGGGCGTCGGACCTCCGACTTCAGACTTCAGCCATCCGCCTTCGGGGTGTTCGACATGCCAACAACCTCGCAAGCACGGGCGGGACGCTCGCGCACATCAAACCAAGCTGAGGTCCGAGGTCTGACGCCCGAGGTCCGTCCTATTTGAAGATGGATGAGAAGAAGCCCTTTACCTTGTTCATGACACCCTTGCGCGACTGTTCGGGGGGCTCCGCCATGGTGAGCACCGGCACCGGGCTGGCGGAACGTGACATGGGTAAAGTCTCCGTTCCCAGATCCGGCGCCGATGTCGGCGGGACATCGCCCGCGCGGAAGACAAACGGCGCATCCACCTGGGCGTGAGGTGCGTTGGGGGAAGGCGCCGGCAAGTCGGTTGTGCCGGGGGGAGCGGAGGTCACAGTCGCCTGTGACTCGGATGTGTCTTGAGACTTCATTCCGGAAGCCGAGTCTGGAGGCGGAACCGGCCTGGCTTCCTCTCGGGGCTGCGCCAGATGAACCGTTGGCGGCAGGTCTTTTTCGGAAACCGTGGGCGCAGGCACAGCCGCGCGCATCACCGGGATCTGCGGCGGCGGGCAGCCGCAATCGTCAGGCACGGTTGTCTCTCTCCGGCTCACTTGTCCCGCGCGAAAGTAAACCTGCTCGTCGGGTTTGACCTGATAGCTGCCATCGCCCATCAATTCGGAAACAGTTAACGAAGCCGTATTTCCCGGCAAGGCGCGAACGCAGGTGTCTCCCCGGGCATCGGCGCCGATGGCAAAATGAATTTCTCCCGGGCCGGTGAGCAGCATGCGGAAGTCGGGCGTGACCACCGAATCAGAAGAGTTTCCAAGGGTGTACTGGGCTTCAAGCGTGCCGGTGCTCATCCCCAGCAGCAGGTCGCGGCCATTCTGTGACGAGGTCACGGAAAGGGTGGTCTTGGGGCACACGCGCACTTCGCCGCCCCGTGCCAGGCGCAACACCGTAGTTTCCGCGCCCGCCGTCACCGCGGAATCCGAAAGCCGTCGGCCCGCTTCCACCGCCACCCCTGAGCCTCCGGAAACCACCGGAACGAATACGGGTTCCTCGCTGCTCTTGGTCAAGGAGGCCACTGAGGGAGTTTCGATTTTCTTCCGGGCCTCGGCCATGGGGTGCATACGTATCAGCAGGCGCTCGCCCGTGCCATCGCTGCTATACCCGACGGGATGGATCAGGTCCACCACGATCCGCGCCACCGGCGGCGCCGGTTGAAACTGATTGAGGCGCACCGCGCGGACCTGTTCGCCATTTACCTCCAGCCGTTTGCGCGGCAAATTTACCTTCGTGTTGGGAAGGTCGATGACCAGCCGGGGCGGGTTGTCGAGGAATTGGATCGCCGGAACAGGCGTTTGGCTGGAGATGATTTCCAGCGCGGGCCCTTCTGCGTCAGAAATCATTTTGACCGAGCGCAGAGTCGCAGCCGGGCCCTTGGGGATCGGAGGATCATCCGGCGACTGCGCCAGGCCAAAGCTGGCGCTCAGCGCAGCCGCCAGCAGTGCGAACGAAAAAATTTGGCAGCCGGTACGCGGCAAGACTTCATCTCTCAAAAAAAGGCGTTATATCTGCAACCATATCACCGAGGCTGTATCCGGAGAAGTAGCAAAGGTGCAGGTCGGGCGTCGGACTTCGGGCGTCAGGCGCCGGACTTCGGGCCTCCGGCGTCGGACCCCGGACTTCAGCCGTCGGACTTCAGTCCCCGGACTTTGGCTTCGGGTATTGACTGCCAGCCGCGAAGCGGCGCAAGAATTCAGCCCAGGGCGTAAGCCCTGGGTAGTCAAGAGGAAACGAGGCAGCCCTGAAAAGGGCGAAAGACCGCAATTCAAAGCGCGCGAATAGCTCAACCTCAGGCGCTAAGGCGCGCGTTGGTTGCGCGAGTCAGCGGCACGAGCGAACTCGTATCCTTCCCTCCGGCACGCGCGGGTATGAGAGGTTTGAAATCGAGGTCCGAAGTCAAGATTCTGGAAGCCGAAGTCTGACGCCTGACGTCCGATGTCCGCTCTAAGGCTCTGCCAGGAATTCGTACTCGTCGATGACCGCGGCCACGGCCACTTTGCCGTCGCCGTCATCCACGCGTACGACTTTGCCTTTACAACGAACGCGGATGCTTTCCGTCAGAGTAATTTCAGGCGGGAGGGTAAGGGTAAATTCAATGACCGAACCCGGTGCGATGGCCGAATCCACGTAAAAGCAGATGCCGCGAGCACTTACATCGCGGGTCTGTGCGCTTTTTTCCTGCGATCCGTTATCGGAATAAGTGACCGCGACGGGCAGCCGCAGCGCAAATCGGCGGGTAGCCCGCTTCTCCGGTTCAGCTTCGGCCATGAGCTCTCCGTAAAAGCTGCAATAGCATGGCGTTTTGAGTCCATCGTGTCAAGACAGTAGTTTGGGTAGATTGGATAGGAACCGCATAAATTTGCATACTGTGCCTGCGAGAAAGCTGTCTTAAGCAGCGTTCCGCAACGTCATGAAAACGCTCCCTGGTATAACCTAGAAGCTTGGCGGTCCAGCCTATGGTGTTCGTCCTCGACAACTACGATTCGTTTACTTACAACCTGGTGCAGTACCTGGGGGAACTGGGGGCAGAGGTCGAGGTGCGGCGTAATGACCAGATCACGCCGGCGGAAGTGGAGGCGATGCGCCCGGAGCGGATCCTGCTCTCGCCCGGTCCGTGCACTCCTCAGGAGGCCGGAATCACGATCCCGCTGATACGGTATTTCGCGGGCAAGGTTCCGCTGCTGGGGGTGTGTCTGGGACATCAGGCCATCGGTGCGGCTTTTGGCGGCAAAGTGATCCGCGCGCCTCACCTGATGCATGGCAAGACCAGTCCGGTGCAGCACGACGGCAGGACCATTTTTCAGGGGCTCCCGTCTCCCATGACGGCGACGCGTTACCACTCTCTGATCGTCGAAGAAAAGAGTCTGCCGGCAGATCTGGAAGTGAGCGCTCATACCACCGAGCGCGATGGGTCACGCACCATCATGGGCTTGCGGCATCGCAAGTTTCCGGTGGAGGGTGTGCAGTTCCACCCCGAGAGCGTGCTGACGGAGGAAGGGAAAAAGTTGGTAGAGAATTTTCTGCGGATGTAGAGGGTAAGGGCACGACTTCAGTCGTGCCACAGCAAGCTAAAAGTCGGGCGGCTTGAGCCGCTGGGGTTTTGCTTTTCTCCCGACGGTTGAGAGTGAATTCCTAGAGCTCGTTCAACGCAAAAGCAGCAACCCTCAAGCGCTAAAGCGCGACCAGGATTTCGCGATCTGGCGGCACGACTGAAGTCGTGCCTTTCCCTTTCTGTTTAAGCCCCGCGGAAGGCCAGCGCCAGCAGCCAGACATTCAGAACGGCGATCAATATTGCGGTAAACCAGGCGAGAGATTTCAGCCATGCGGCATTGGTGAACTCGCCCATTTTTCCACGGTCGCTGGTGAACATCACCAGCGGAAAAACGGCGAAGCTCAACTGCATGCTCAGGATCACCTGGCTGAATACCAGCAGTTTGGCGGTGCCGCCGGTTCCCCAAAATGCGGTCACGATGACCGCCGGAACAATCGCCACCGAGCGCGTGATCAGGCGGCGCAGCCAGGGCCGCAGGCGAATATTCAGGAAGCCTTCCATCACCACCTGGCCGGCCAGAGTGCCGGTCAGGGTGGAGTTTTGGCCGGAGGCGAGCAGGGCCAGCGCGAACATGGTGCTGGCGCCGGTCACTCCTAGCAGCGGCGTCAGCAACTTGTGAGCATCGTTGATCTCGGCCACGTCGTTGTATCCGTGGCTGTAAAACGTCGCTGCGGAGACGATCAGGATGGCCGCATTCACCAGCAGCGCGAAGGTGAGGGCAATGGTGGAATCGATCGTGCCAAAGCGGATGGCTTCGCGCTTGCCTTCGGGAGTGCGCTCGAAATCGCGGGTCTGCACCAGCGCCGAGTGCAGATACAGGTTGTGCGGCATCACCGTGGCCCCCAGGATGCCGATCGCGATATACAACATTCCGGGGTCGCGAATAATCTGCGCCGAAGGAATGAAGAATCCCTGCGCGATGCCCAACCAGGCTGGGCTTGCGAGAACAGAATCTCCAGCCCGAAGCAGACCCCGATGACGCCAATCAGAGAGATCACCAGCGCCTCGACCAGCCGGAAACCCTTCTGCTGCAGGAAGAGAATCAGGAGAACATCCAGCGAGGTCAGGCATACGCCCCAGATCAGCGGAATGTGAAACAGCAGGTTGAGCGCGATGGCCGAGCCGATTACTTCGGCGAGGTCACAGGCGGCGATGGCGATTTCCGCGCCGATCCAGAAAATGAACGATACCGGACGGCTGAAGTGGTCGCGACAGGCGGTGGCCAGATCGCGTCCCGTAACCACGCCCAGCTTGATGGCGAGAGTCTGCAGCAGGATGGCCATCAGGTTGGAAAGCATGATGACCGAGAGCAGCGAGTAATTGTATTTCGACCCGCCCGCCAGGTCCGTCGCCCAGTTGCCCGGGTCCATGTAGCCGACGGCCACCAGGTACCCGGGTCCGGCGAAGGCCAGAAGCTTGCGCAGGAAGCCGGCCGATTGCGGGATGGGCAGGCTGCGGTAAATCTCCGGCAAGCTGGGTCGAGCGACGGCAGTTCGCCAGCCCTGGTGGGGGCTGGCTTCCGTCGCGGGGATGACTGGCACCTCTGGCGGCGACAACATTAGCGCAAGTATACACGAGGATGTAAACTATGGTTAATTACTTTTGGTGGTTGGCCCGGCTGCGGCCAGCGGCCGTTACCCAGACCCGCTCGGCGGCGGATCCGCCCAGGGCGACCGTTCCGGCGTCGGTGTCCAGGGTCAGGGTGTGGTCATAGTTTCGCCCGGAAACGTAGACGTGCGCGCCGGGGCGGATGCCGCGCTGTTCCAGAAATTCCAGCAGGTGGCGGTCGCGCTCGTAGATGCCGCTGACCCGGTAGTCGGTTCCCGCCTCGGCGTGCGCCAGCAGCAGCAGTCCGCGACGGCGGCGGCTGGTAGGGCTCTCCAGTTCGCTGAGATTGCCGTGCGGACAGGCTCCGCCGCGGCCCAGTTTGGCCAGCAGTTTGGCCTCAAAATCGGGGGAGACCGCGTGCTCCAGCCGCTCCGCTTCGTCGTGCACCTTGAACCATTCCATGCCAAACATTTCCGCCAGCATGCGTTCGATCAGGTGATGGCGCAGGGTAAGCTTGCGGGCGATCTTGCGTCCGGCAGGCGTCAGGCTGACCTCCCCGCCACTCTGTACCCGGACCAGGCCATCTTTTTTCAGGCGCCGCAGGGCCATGGTGACGGCGGGCGGCGAAACCGACAGCCAGTGCGCCAGCGTGGCTGAGATGACGGTCTCGCCCTCGCTCTCGGCCTCGAGGATGGCCTTGAGATAGTCTTCTTTGGAGACGGTGATCATCTGCAGGCATTATACGGCAAGGTTAAGTCATGGTTAATCTAAATCCACCACGGAGACACAGAGACACGGAGAAAAGCTAACACCGGGCGCAACAGGCTTGGTCTTTAATTTCTTCCCAATCTCCGTGTCTCTGTGCCTCTGTGGTGAAGCCGTTTGCCCGTTTGACATCATCCTCACGTCCCCCCTAACCTTGTAGTCTCCGGCTATGAAAGTTCTCGTCATCGGAAGTGGCGGGCGCGAGCATGCCCTGGTATGGAAGCTGCGCCAGTCGCCGCGGGTTTCCAAGGTTTATTGCGCGCCCGGCAACGGCGGAATCGCCGAAGAAGCCGAGTGCCTGCCTGCCGACGTGAAAAACATGGATTCGCTGGTGGCGCGTGGCCGAACAGGTCCAGCCGGACCTGACCGTGGTCGGGCCCGAGGTGCCGCTCGCACTGGGGGTGGTGGACGAATTTACCCGCCGGGGCTGGCGCGTCTTCGGACCGACCAAGGCCGCGGCGCAACTGGAGTCCAGCAAGAGCTTCGCCAAGGAATTCATGCAGCGCCATCACATCCCCACCGCGCATTATGCCATTTGCGATTCGCATCGACGAGGTTCTTGCGCGGCCTTGCCGCACTTTCACGCGCCCGTGGTGGTGAAAGCGGACGGCCTGGCGGCGGGCAAAGGCGTGGTCATCTGCCGGACCAAAGAAGAAGCAGCTTCGGCGGCCGCCGAGATGTTCAGCGGCAAGATGCTGGGCGAAGCCGGACGCGCGCGTCGTGCTGGAAGAATGTTTGCAGGGCGACGAGCTTTCGTTTCTGGTGCTGAGCGACGGCGAGACGGGTGGCGCCGCTGGTGGCGGCCCAGGACCACAAACGCGTCGGGCGACGGCGACACCGGCCCTAACACCGGCGGCATGGGCGCTTATTCCACGGCCAGCATCGTCGACGAGCAGATGACGCAGTGGCTGTTGCAGCACGTCGCGCGTCCTGTGGTGGCTGGCATGAAGGCGGAAGGCGCGGAGTACAAGGGCATCCTGTACTGCGGTTTGATGATGACGGCGCGCGGGCCCATGGTGCTGGAATTCAACTGCCGCTTCGGCGATCCCGAAACCCAGCCCATCCTGATGCGCCTGGAAAGCGATCTGCTGGAAGCGCTCGAGGCCTCGATCGAAGGCCGGGTCAGCGAGGGCGATTTCGCTGGTCGCGGGATGCTTCCGTCTGCGTGGTCATGGCCTCCGGCGGATATCCTGGCACATACGAAGTCGGCAAGAAGATCACAGGGCTCGAAGAGGCCGGCAAAGTGGACGGCGTGAAGGTGTTTCATGCCGGCACGACCCGGCACGATGGCGCGTTCTTCACCGCGGGCGGGCGAGTGTTGGGAGTGACATCGCGGGCCGCGGATCTAAAGACCGCAGTGGATCGGGCTTATGCGGCTGCGTCGAAGATAAGCTTTGACGGTGCGCACTACCGCAAGGACATTGCGGCCCGGGCGCTAAAGAAATAGTCTTCTGCGTTTCTGGATTCTAGTTTCCAATGCACACGAAAAGGACATTCATGAGCACAAAGCCTCGGGTTTCAATTGTGATGGGGAGTGATTCTGACCTTGAGATCATGCGCGAGGCGGCCAAAGCGCTGGAAGAGTTCGGGATCGAGTACGAGATTGATGTGACTTCCGCGCACCGGTCACCCGACCGCACCGCCGAATTCGCGCGCAAAGCCGCCGGCCGCGGAGTTCGCGTGATCATTGCCGGCGCCGGCGGGGCGGCGCATCTGGCGGGCGTGATCGCGGCCCACACCACGCTGCCGGTAATCGGCGTGCCCATTCCGTCGACTTCGCTGCAAGGCATGGATTCATTGCTGGCCACGGTGCAGATGCCGGCGGGCATTCCCGTGGCGACCGTCGCCATCGGCAAGCCCGGAGCGACCAATGCCGGCATTCTGGCGGCGCAGATTCTGGCGCTCTCCAGCGAGCCGCTGGCCAAGAAGCTTGCCGCCCACAAAGAAAAGCTGGCCAACAGCGTGGAAGAGAAATCGAGAAAGCTGAAGATTACGGTAGGGGCGTCTTAGAAGAGAAGTGTGGGGCGGGCGCCCTCGCCCGTCGCCTTTGACTTTGAAAAAGCATCCGGCACAACTACTGGCCGGGTCCGCAAAATTCTTAAAGTCAAAGGCAAAGTCAAAATCGACGTCAAGGGCGGCGAGCGAGGGCGCCCGCCCCACATCACACCATTAGAGATTCAGGCTCTTCAGATACTGCCGCAAGGGTCCGCCCAGGTCTGGCACGCTTCAGCGCGAACTCTACCGTGGCCTTTAGGAATCCCAGCTTGTCACCCGTGTCGTGGCGTTTGCCTTCGAAAACATAGCCGTAGATCTTTTCTTTCTTCAGCAACTGCTTCAGCCCGTCGGTGAGTTGCAGTTCGCCTCCGGCGCCGGCTTTGATGTCCGACAGAGTTTCAAAAACCCCCGGAGTCAGAATGTAGCGTCCGATGACGGCGAGATTCGAGGGCGCGTCTTCGGGGCGCGGCTTTTCCACCAGGCTCATCACTTCGTACAGCCTTCCGTTCGATCCCGGCACGGGCTTGCCTTCGAGCACACCGTACGCGGAAATGCCTGGGCCCTCGACCACCTGGGTGGCGAGCACGGAGCACTGGGTCTGGTTGAAGACATCCATCAGTTGCTTGAGACAGGGCACTTCGGCATCGATCACGTCGTCGGCCAGCAACACGGCGAAGGGCTCGTCGCCGACCAGCTCGCGGGCCGTGAGCACGGCGTGGCCGAGGCCGAGCGCTTCCTTCTGCCGCACGTATGCGATATGGATCAGGTCAGAGATCTGGCGGACGATTTTCAGCAGGTCTGTCTTCTTACGCTCCTCCAGCATCTTTTCCAGTTCATAGCTGACGTCGAAGTGATCTTCGATGGCCTGCTTGCCGCGGCCGGTGATGATGATGATCTGATCGCAGCCGGCCGCGACCGCCTCTTCAACCCCGTATTGAATGATCGGTTTGTCCACCAGAGGCAACATCTCTTTGGGCATGGCCTTGGTGGCCGGCAGGAACCTGGTGCCCAGGCCGGCGGCGGGAAAAACGGCTTTACGAACTTTCTTGGTCATCGCTGACTTCCTCTGTGCCGCAGAAGGCTAGGCACGGCAGTTCGATGCTATTTGGTCCGTCAATAAAGCTACAAAGTCGGACTGTCGCTCCCCAGCATGCTCTTGCGGATAATCTTCATCGGCACCGACCCTTGCCGCATGAAGCGGTCGTGGAATTCTTGCAGGGTGAATTTGTTGCCCTGCAATTTCCTGTAGTCCTCACGCAGCTTCAGGATCTGGAGCTTGCCCAGATTGTAGTAGAGATAGGTCGGATCGGAGGTGCCGCGCTTGGCTTCAACCTCGGCCACGGGTGGAACCTGGTAACCCTTCGTTCACAAAGAACTCCTGTCCATCTTCCAGCGTCATCTTGCCGGTGTGCATTTCGATGCCGACGATGAAGCGTGCGTTGCGCAGCAATGCGTCCAGCAATTGTCCCAGCCGCAGCTTGGGATCGCCGTTGCCGTAACCCTCGTCGAGCATCATCTGCTCGGTGTAGTGGGCCCAGCCCTCGGCATTGCTGTTGTTATAGATCAGCTTGCGCGTCTTCGAGGGAGCCTCCTGGATCCAGAGAAACTGCGTGTAGTGGCCGGGATACACCTCGTGGATGGCGGTGCTCACGATCGTGCCCCGATTGAAACCTTGCATCCATTGCTCGACCTTTTCCGGCTTCCAGTCAGGGGCGGGCAAGGTGACGTTGAACATGGCTTCAGTGGCTTTGGTTTCGTAGGCGCCGGGCGTGTCCATGGAAGCGGTGGTCAGAGCGCGCTCAAAAGGCGGCGTTTCCTCGACGATGGGCGGCACTTTCGACGGGATGGTGATGATTTTCTGTTGCTCGATGAATTGCCGCAATCCGCCCAGGGTATCGCGGAAGGTCTGCAGCAGCTGATCCGCGGGCGGATGTTCTTTGCGCAGATCGGCCAGCACGTCCGCCGAGCTGCGGTTGGCATCAATCTTAGCCGCCACTTCCTTGACCTGCTGCTGGTTGCGGCGAAGATCGGCGTAGCCGATTTCAAGCAGGCGGTCGAGCGGAATATCTACCATCTCGTCGTAGAGCAATTTTTTGCGGAAATTCTCAGCTCCAAGGCGATAATCGCCGTTTGAAACCGGCAACAAATCGTTCCGCAGGAATTCCTGATACTTGGTCAGGGCCTCAACTGCCGCATCGTTGGCCGCCTTGAACTCGGCCAGCAATTTCGGATCCTTCACTTCCTGGAACGCTTCCGGAACATCTTTGCGAAAAAACTTTATGTTGTCCGGCATCTGCTGCAATGCCACCTGGGTGTATACCTTGGGCGGATTGCTGATGTTCTGCCGTGCCTGTTCCAGGACTCGGGATACTTCACGCTCCCGGGAGATCACGGAACGGAGACGATCGGCATGGGGCGCGAAATTGCGCCGCATGATCCCGAAGACTCCCTGGCTTAGTTCAGAAATGTAGATCTCGGGATCCTTCCTCCACTTCTGAATATCTTGCAGCTCCAGCAGGCGAGAGCGAATGGTAGAAGTCAAAACCTCGAGGTCGCCAGCTGATTCCTGGGACAGCCCACTGCTCTGAATCGAGCCGAATTGTTTCTGGAATTTCAGCAGTCCTGCGATTTCCGCGTCCACGCTCGATCGCGAGAAGTCTTGCAGTTTCCCGTCGTACTGGTGAAAGCCGGACTGCGTCGCATCGCGTGGGATGGAAGTGAAAAAAGAAATCGAAGTAGTCGTCCACCAGTTTGTTGAACGAAGCCTGGGGCTGATCGAATGCAGCACCAGCCTGGGCGCGCGCGATGGAAGACGGCTGACAGACCAGAATCACAAGAGAGAGTGCAAGTGTTACGATTCGTTTGATCATTTGGATTGAAGCTGCCTAGAGTTTTTACATTACGACGGCACAGACGGCAAGGCTTGCGCTGCGGGCGACAATTCTTCCAGCAGGCCACGCAGTTGGGCCAGGACTTCCGTCGGAGCAACAACCTTGGATACGTATTTCAGGGTGCCATCGGGAGCAAACTGCGCACCGCGTTGCGACGAGACGAATTTTGCCAGCTTGCCAGGATCAATTTCCGCATTTTCGCGAAACTTGATGCTCACCAGGTCGCGCTTGCGCTCGATAGCCGTGGCGCCAACGCGCATGGCGAGCAACTTCAGCGCCGCGTAGTCCAGAAGATTCCGCACCGGGGCCGGGGGCTCGCCGTAGCGGTCTAGCAGTTCGGCGCGAACATCGTTCAAGCGCGATTCGTTTTCCACTCCGGCCACCCGCTTGTACATTCGCAAACGCTGGTTCTCTTCCGGAATGTATTCCACTGGGATGCGGATATTGAGTCCCAGGTTGAGCTGGGTCTCGGCTTCGTCCGCCGCTGTTTCGCCTTTCATCTCGCGCACCGCTCGGTCGAGCATCTGGGTGTAGAGCTCGAAGCCAACCGCTTCAATGTGTCCGCTCTGCTGGCCGCCCAGCAGGTTGCCCGCGCCCCGGAGTTCCAGATCAAGGGCGGCAATCTTGAAGCCGGCGCCCAGGTCGGAGAATTCTTTCAGCGCGGCCAGGCGCCGGCGCGCGATGGGAGTCAGCTCAACTTCTGCCGGCAGCAGGAGATATGCGTAGGCCCTGCGATTCGACCGGCCAACGCGGCCGCGCAGTTGGTATAGCTCGGAGAGTCCCAAACGGTCGGCGCGATTGATCAGAATGGTGTTGCACAGCGGGATATCAAGGCCGTTCTCAATGATGGTTGTGGACACCAGAATGTCGGCTTCGTGATGCATGAACTTTAGCATCACCTTCTCCAGTTCGCCTTCCGACATTTGCCCGTGACCCACGATAACGCGGGCCCGAGGCACCAGTGTCTGCAACTTAGCGGCAATTTCCCAGATGCTGTCCACGCGGTTGTGCACGAAAAATACCTGGCCGCCGCGTTCCAGTTCCTGCTCGATAGCGGACTGGATCAGCTTCTCGTCCCAGCTGGCGACTACAGTTTGTATTGCGATGCGGTCCTTGGGCGGGGTCTCGATTACGCTCATGTCACGCAGTCCAACCAGCGACATGTGCAAGGTACGCGGAATCGGCGTAGCGGACATCGTCAGTACGTCCACCTGCTTGCGCATCTGCTTGAGCCGCTCCTTGTGCCGCACGCCAAAGCGCTGTTCTTCGTCCACCACCAGCAATCCCAGATCGGCGAACTTTACATCTTTTGAGATCAGGCGATGGGTGCCGATCAGAACGTCGACTTTGCCGGCTTCCACCTTCTGCAGAATTTCTTTTTGCTGCTTGGGCGAACGGAAGCGGCTGATCATCTCAATGGTGACGGGAAAGGGCGCAAAGCGCTGCTTGAAAGTTTCGAAGTGCTGAAAGGCGAGGACGGTCGTGGGCGCGAGCACCGCTACCTGTTTGTTATCGCTGATGGCCTTGAAGGCGGCGCGCATGGCGATTTCGGTCTTGCCGTAGCCCACGTCGCCGCAGAGCAGGCGATCCATGGGCTGCGTGGACTCCATGTCGCGCTTGACGTCGGCGATCGCGGTTTCCTGATCTTCGGTCTCGCTGAATTCGAAGGTGTCTTCGAACTCCCGCATCCATTCATTGTCCGGCGAGAAGGAGTGGCCCTCGACAGTCTTGCGCTCGGCGTAGAGCTTGAGCAGCTCGTCGGTCATGTCCTTCATGGCCTTGCGCACACGAGCTTTGGTCTTGGCCCAGGCCGCCGTGCCCAGATGGTTCAGGACAGGCTTGGCCCCTTCCGAAGACCGGTATTTCTGTACCAGATCGAGGCGAGTCAGGGGCACATACAGGCGCGCGCCCTCAGCGTATTCGAGCAACATGAACTCCGCATTGCCGTTGCCCTGGTTGATCTCCTTTAATCCCTGGTACTGCCCAATGCCATGCTCGACGTGGACCACGTAATCACCGACCTGCAAGTCGCGGAAGTCGGAGAGAAACGCCGAAGTCTTCGACTTGTGACGTTGGGGACGAGTAATGACCGCATCCGACTCGTCGAACAAGTCACGCGCGCCCAGGATGGAGAGGTTGGCGTCCGGGAAGGTGACGCCATCGGGGACATAAGCCTTCGCCAGCGTGGCGGTGAGCAGTTCGCCGGAGAAATAGGAAGTTTCGTCGGCGTAGCTCTCTCCGCTGCGAGTCCGGCTGCCCAGGCGGAAGGAAACCGCGTACTCGCTGAAAATGTCGGCCAGGCGCTCCACTTCGCCGGTGTTAGGGACGGCGATGAGGACTCGCCTGCTTTCCGCAATCTGCTTCTTCACATCCTCCAGCATCGCTGGAACCGAGCCGTGGAAGCGCGGAGTGGGTTGAGTGTGAAATGAAATCGTCGCCGAATCGTCGCTGCGCTCGATTCCCAGATGCTCGACATCGGCGCCGCGCAGGCTGGATAGCTTCTGCCACCAGTCCTCGGGCGCAAGGTATAGATCCGTGGGCCGCACCAGGTTGCCCACACCGCTGCTCTCATGCGCCTGCTCGATGCGCGACCAGACGTGATCAAACTCACTCCTGAGAACTTCCAGTTCGTCGGTCAGCACCAGGGCGCGAGGCAACAGGTCGAACACCGTGTGTTTGGCGCCGGCCACGGGCGCATAAAATTCCCATCCGGGAAACACTGTGACTCCACCGGCGCGCACCGCTTGCTCGATAATTTCTTCATTTCCGGTGATGCGCTTGCCCGACAAGCGGGCATGCACTGCACCCAAGAGCTCATCGCTGACCGGAGTCTCGGTCAGGGGCAGCAGCAGGGTTTCGTCCACGGGGTTCGAAGAGCGTTGCGTGGCGGGATCGAACTTTCGGATGGACTCGACTTCATCCCCAAAACACTCGATGCGCACCGGACGCTCGGCTTCCGGCGAGTAGACATCGAGAATGCCGCCGCGCAGGGCGTATTCTCCCGGCATTTCGACGACGTCGGTGGAGTGGTAGCCAACCGTGTTGAGGTGGGGGAGCAGCGCGTCCACGTTGAGCGTTTCGCTGCGACGCACGGTGCGGGCCAAGTCGGCATAGTACTCGGCTGAACGCAGGCGAAGAGCGGTGGCGGCCACCGGCGAAACCACGAAAGATGCCGCGCCCGTCGCAATCTTCCACAGCGCAACCGCCCGCTCCTCCTGGATTTCCGGGTGTGGAGACAAATTCTGGAAGGGGAGCACGTCGTGGTTGGGAAGCGAGACGACGGATTCGGGATCGGCGGCGCCGGTAAGCTCGCAGAAAGCCTGCAACACTGGAACCAGGTCTTCCGCGGCTCGATTGTCCGCAAGCGCCACAATCAACGGGCGCCCGGAGGCTTTCTGCAGCAAGACCAAGAGCAAAGCTTTTGCGGTGGGGAGCAGTCCAGAGACACGAATCCGCCCCGTGCCCTCTTTCAGATGGGAGGCCACACGCCAAAAGGCCGGCAACTTTTCTACGTCCGTGAAGAGATCACGGACGAAGGGGAGAACCATCACTTCTGATTTTATCAGGCCGGGTGGAAAAGTAGGGCTCGGCAAGTTCCACGTAGGCCCGGACGCCCTCGTCCGGGCGGCGAGCGCAGCTCGCGATGGGTTTCTCTGCACTGCTACCGGTCAGGGCGCGCAGGCGAAAGATAACGAAGCTTCGCTCCGCTGGGGGGACGAGGGCGTCCGCCCCTACGTGACTCGTGACGGGGTTCGTAGCAGCGGTCGGGAGAGGCAGGTGGGGCCGCCGCCGCCGTTGACGCACAGTTCGGAGCCGGGGAAGGTGCGTACATCAAATCCTGCCTGCCGCAGCTTCTGGTTGGTCTTCTGATTTTCTTCCAGAGCCAGCAGACGTTTGTCGCCCAGCGAGAGCACATTGCAGGCAAGCGTGTCGCGTTCGGAATATTCGATCTCAACGAAGCGATAGCTTCGGGATTGCAATAGCTCGACGGTTTCGACGGACAGCCAGGGCAAATCCACCAGGACGGTCTGCTCGTCGAGCAGGCTCATCAGCGACATGAGATGCAGGCAAGCCGAAGGCCCCTGGCTGTGCGGCAGCGGTGCCGAGATCACTTCCACATCATGGGGCCGAAGCAGGGCGCGCATCTGCGCGATTCCGGCCGGGTTGGTGCGATATCCCTGCCCGATCAGCAGCGTGCTGGCATCGAGCCAGACCATGTCACCGGCTTCAGTTTTTCCCGGCGGCTGAATTTGACCCAGCGCCGGAATGCCCAATGTGCGGCAGAATTCGAGGTGGTGCTGCGTTTCCTGCCTGCGATTCGGTTTGCCGGGGTGCAAGCCGATCAGGCCGTAATCGGAAGCCAGCGATGCATCATGCGTGTAGACGGCGTCGAGCGAAAGATCCGGAGCAGCGGGCAGTTGGAACACTTCCGCGCCGGCGGCATTCGAGTTGGCGGCAAAGTTCGTCATGCTGGGCTTGCGCGATGGCGAAAGCCGGGGGATGGAAAAAGCCCAATTCCTGCCAGCGAGCTGCGCGTCCGGCTGGTTCCATCCCGCTGCGCGCGGTGAGCACACCAGCACCCGCTGTAAACGTCCGACCATCGAATGGCCGTTAAAATCGTGGCTGTTGACCGCCGCGCTCTGTAGTTCGCCTGCGCTGTTCAAATGATTGCAACCGCCTTCCCGTTCTGCAATCTAAATAGGTCCAATGACAAAAGCAATCTGGGAAGGCGCAGTGCTCGCGGAATCAAATCAGTGCGTGGAGGTGGAAGGAAACCAATACTTCCCGCCCGACGCCATCAAGACAGACCATTTCAAACCCAGTGCCACTCACACCGTATGCCCGTGGAAGGGCACAGCCAGCTACTACGATGTCGAAGTCGCCGGCAAGCGTAACCACGATGCTGCGTGGTTCTATCCCGAACCCAAGCCGGCGGCCAAGCAGATCAAAGGCTATGTAGCGTTCTGGAAGGGCGTGAAGGTGGAGCAGTAGACTGGAAACTGCCGAGGTGGCTGGTCTGCCGAATCTGAGAGCGCTCCGACTCAGCCGCTAATCGTCAGAATTCCAGGTGAACCCTAACTCCAGGGGCCAGCACCGGGCCGCGGTCGCGGTTGTAGCCAGGATGCTCGATGTGCTGAACGTCGAAGCCGCCAAATATTCCGCGCCACACGTGCGCGTTGTAGTAGCCCTCGACAATATTCTCCCGGCCGTAATTCAGTGCGCCGTCGCCGAGCAAAAAGCCCATTCCACCCAGGGCCAGGTAATGCTGGTGGTCGGCCGAGATGCCGTTGGAAACGTATACCCCGCCGATTTTGTCGTGTTGCCTGTGCCATGCATTTCCCGCCAGGTCGGCGCCAATCTCCACCGTCTGGTCCACCTCGGTGTAGGCATAGGACTCGTGCTGGCCTTCGTTCCAACCCCAGCGCGCGAAGCCCCGCCAGTGGTGGGGTAGCTCCTGCTCGAGATTGACTCCGAAGCCATACTTCACTGTGGTTCTGCAGAGGATGAGCGCGAATCTCCGGCCGGGGCGTCTTGCCCGCGAGGTAATCGTCAATCGCCTGCCGGTAGACGCCCATGTTGGCGTGATTCACGAACGACAGCAGGCGTACCGTAGTCCCTCGATTCGCAATCACTCCGGGATGAAGCTCCAGTTCGAAATTTTCCGCCCGGGCACGGCGAAGATTCCACTCCAGGTCAGGACCGTTCGCGACTTTGGGCATCAGCGACTCGCCGAAGCGGAAGGCCCAGTTGCGGTCGTGATATTCAGCGATTACGCCGACGGTGTAGCCGCGAGTGTCCGCGGCGTAGTCGTAAGCGCCGTTGTTGTCCACCGTCCAATTCATGAATTGGGAGTGACTGTCACTGCCACTGTCGTTGAGATCAAAGAAGTCCGCCATCCCAAACTTGCCGGCGCGCAATTCCAGCCGCCGAACCGGCAGACTGGTGGCCAGGCTAAGCGGACCGCGCTCAGCCTCGACCATTTCCGTGCTGAGGGGAATGATCTGGCGAACCATCGCCCGCGCCAGGTAGGGGCTGGGGCCGAGTTCCGGGTTGCGGACCACGTCGACATTCACGAATCCGGCCAGGCCCAGCGCGTCACTCAGGCCGCCACCGGCGGCGCTTTCTACATCCGCGAAGAGCTCGGTCGTATTACTGAGCTGGTAGCCGAGAAAAACTGTGGCGACATTCGAGGTGGCGTTCTCGACCTGCGAACGAAAGCTGTTTTGTCCGCTGTAGGCAGCCTCAAATGAGGGATGCCACTGAAAAATAATATTGTCCTGGCCTGAGATCCAGTAACGCGCAGTCTGGGAGTGTGGAAACAGAGTCGTGGCGGGGGGATCGTCGAACGTCGGAGCGGTTTGGGCCTGGCCCGGTGTAATCGTCAGCAACGCTAGCGATACCACCATCCAAACTCCAGCGTGGCTAGCAAGATTTCTCCGGCGGTGCTGCATTCGTTCGGTCGCCTCTTTCGCATTCGGGAGATTCGCGGTACCACGATTTCGATTCGTTCCAGTCAAGATCCCGTTGGCCTTCGAGTATACACAAGTATTAACTACGGTTAACTAGTCCAGCCGGAGGGGAAACAGGATGTGAGACCGCCAGAAAAGCAAAAAGACAGCCCGGAGCCCCCCGAGACTGTCCTTGGCTCTCCCGGTTAGAAGAGCATGTCACTGCAGTAAAGATAGACGGCGCAGGTTGCAGGATGATTGCAGGCAAATGAATTTCCGGTGAATTTCGGGCGCTGAGTATATTCCACCGCGCAGTCCGAGGGCGGATGCCTTGGCCTGCCCCTCGCCACCCTTCGCTGTTATATTTATGAGTCTTACAGCGACTGCATCCATGGCCCGTCAAGTTGAAGCTTCCCGCAAATTGCAGAAACGCGCCGAGCAGGTGATTCCCGGCGGCGTGAATTCTCCAGTGCGCGCCTTTGGTGCGGTCGGAGGCGATCCGCCCTTCATCGTTCGCGGACAGGGCTCGCATATTTGGGACGCCGATGAAAACAAGTACATCGACTATGTCGGCTCCTGGGGCCCGCTGATTCTCGGCCACGCTCCACCCGGAATTCCCGAAGCAATCAGCGCGGCCGCGAAGCATGGCACCAGCTTTGGGGCTTCTACCGCCGCCGAAGCCGACCTGGCGGAAATCGTAATTTCGGCCTTTCCCCAGGTGGAGAAGATCCGCTTCGTCAACTCGGGCACCGAAGCCACCATGTCCGCCATCCGCCTGGCGCGCGCCTATACCGGACGCAAGTACATCGTGAAGTTCGAAGGCTGCTATCACGGCCATGCCGACGCCTTGCTGGTAAAAGCCGGCTCGGGCGTGGCGACTCTGGGCATTCCCGGCTCCGCCGGCGTTCCCGAAGAATTCACCCAATTCACTCTTGCCCTGCCCTTCAACGACGTGGACGCCCTGGAAGTGGCGTTCAAGAAATTCAGCAAACAGATTGCCTGCGTGATCGTCGAGCCGGTGGTCGGCAACATGGGATGCGTGCCGCCGAACCCAATGTATCTGGATGCGCTGCGCGAGATTACCGATCGCGAAAAATCCGTGCTCATTTTTGACGAAGTGATGACCGGCTTCCGGCTGGCCTTCGGCGGAGCGCAGGAGCGCTACGGAATCTTGCCCGACCTGACCACGTTCGGAAAGATTATTGGCGGCGGCTTGCCCGTGGGAGCTTACGGCGGGCCGGTAGAAATCATGAACATGGTCGCGCCGCTCGGCCCGGTGTATCAGGCCGGCACGCTTTCCGGAAATCCGCTGGCCATGGCCGCTGGCTTGGCGACTCTGCGCTACCTGCGCAGCCACAAAAGCACTATCTATACCGGCCTGGAACTGCTGAGCGGAGAGCTGGCAGACGGGGTGACGGCCGCTGCCCGCGACGCCGGAGTTCCGCTCTGCTGCAATCGCGTAGGATCGATGTTCACCTGGTTCTTCACCGAAGGCCCGGTGACCGACTGGACGTCGGCCGCCAAGTGCGACACCAAAGCCTTCGCCCGCTTCTTCCACGCCATGCTGGACAGCGGCGTGTACCTGCCGCCATCCCAATTTGAAGTTGCGTTCTTGAGCGCGGCGCACACGGAAAAAGACGTCCATCACACCATCGCGGCCGCGAGGCAGGCATTTGCCCCACCACTGAGAACCGGGAACTAAGAACTGAGAACTGGTTTCGTCATCATCTCGGGAATCGTAACAAACTCATAGCCTTCGTCTTTGTATCGCGAAATCAGCCGATCCGTGGCAGTGATCGTGAACGAACGATCGGCGCCGAAATCGCGATGTCCGCCATCATGCAGCAGGATCACGTCTCCGCCGCGAACCTGCCTCGTCACTTTGCGCTCGATGTGCTCAGCGGACGGCGCATTCCAGTCGTAGCCGGTTACGTTCCACATGATCGGTTCCAGACCCATGTGCCTCGCGATACGCATAACGGCGGGGCGTCGGCCGCCGAACGGCGGGCGAAACAGGTTGGAGTGCTCACCCGCCGCGTCGGTCTAAGGCCCGATGGCAATCCTCCAACTGCGCTTTGAGTTCGCTCGGGCTCTTGAAGATGAGTAGCGGATGGGTGAAGGTGTGGTTGCCGATCACATGCCCGGCCTGCGCCAGCTCACGGACAATATCGGGACGTTGCTGCACGTAGCGGCCGATCAGGAAGAATGTGGCACGAACATTGTGCTTGGCCAGGACTTCCAGCAGGCGCAGAGTGTGGGGATCGTTGGGCCCGTCATCGAAAGTGAGCGCCAGTTGCTTCGACCCGCGGCCCAGCCCGGTGAAGGCGCGGCCAAACCATTGCCCAGTCGGCGCCATGGACTGATAGCCGGCGGCAGAAGCCGCGGCAGCTGCGGCAGCCGGTCCCGATCAGGTAGCGCAACATGCTGTACGCGATTGTAAATGCATTTCAGATTCGAGATTTCAGATTGATGATTGCGACCCAGGTCGGCCCACAAATCTGCAATCTGAAATCTTGACTCTGAAATTTCTCCCTGTTAACTCTTTCCACAATTGCCTCGTGACGAGAAGCAAGATATGCTGCAAGCGATTCCCGATTTTCCCTGAACCATGTTCCGATAACCCATGGCCAATCTTTTTGAGCTGCCCCGCTACATTGCAGTCGAAGGTCCCATACGAGTCGGCAAAAGCACGCTGGCACGAATTCTGGCCGAGCGTCTGAATGCGCAGCAAGTCATGGAATCCGAGGAGAACCCCTTTCTCGGCGCCTTCTACAAAGGCGAACCTGGGGCGGGCTTCCAGGCGCAATTCGCCTTCATGATTCGCCGCTTCGAGCAGTTGCGCGCCCTCGACCTGGGCGCGCGCTCGCAGAAAACCGTGGTCACCGATTTCATCTTCGAGAAAGACAAGGTTTTCGCCTGCCTCAACCTGACCGATCAGGAACTGGAAACCTATAACCGCTACTACAACTATTTCCGCGAGCAACTTCCCACGCCCGATCTGGTCATCTACCTGCAAGCCACGCCGGAGGTGCTGAAGAAGCGCCTGAAAAAGAAGAACGCTCCGGGAGAGAAGGCGATCAACGAAGACTATTTGGAAGAAGTGATCAAGGCCTACGAGCACTTTTTCTTTCACTACACTTCCTCGGATCTGCTGATCGTGAACACCTCGGAAATCGACTTCGTGGAGCGCAATGAGGACTTGCAGGAGTTGCTGCGAAAGGTATCCGCGCCGATCAAGGGGACACAGTATTTCCTGCCGCTGGGGAGCCAGGAAGCGGCCAGCGCCTAAAAGGGTAGTCCCGGCTACTTCTCGTGCCGCGGAAGCGAATGGACCGACAATGCTTTCCCGACTTTCGAAAACTCAGGATCGGCCGTGACCAGCCAGGCCCCGCGCTCGATTGCCAGTTCGGCGGCGAAAGGCATCGGCATAACCCAGGCGGTGCTTCTCCTTCAGCGCGCCAGCTCGAGAGGCTCGCTGCTGGTCCACTGCGATGACCGCGACCGGCAACTCCTGTAACTTGGCCTCGACGTCGCGAGCTATCGCCTCGCCGTGCCGCCTCCATGCGATGTAGAAGACCTCACCCCAATTGACCGCCGACATCAAGAGCGGCTCGTCATGTCGCAGCGCCTCTCCCAGCAGGTGCCGAACTCTTTCAGCGATGCTGCGGCGGTCCTCGAAGAAACCGGTGAGCGCATTGGCATCGAGTACGTAACGCCGCCGGCCACCAGAAGAACCTGGCGTCATTTATTTGTCTCGCTTGCGTTCGCGCTCGCGCTCCGCGAACATTTCCTCAAACATGGAGGGCTCGCCGGGGGCTGGCTTGAGAAAGCCCATAATTTCGTCGAGACGCCGCTCGGTCATTGGGGTGAGCACAAGCCGGCCACCCTCTTCACTCCATGTGGCCGGAGTTCCCTTTTCCAGGCTGAGGCGCTCCCGCAATTCCGCCGGAATCACTACCTGGCCTTTCGAGCTGACCACGGTCCGATAGGTTGCCATAACATGATCTTACCATAGTGTAAGACATATAAGAATCGTCTTACATCCTGGTTTCGACTGGCTAACTTATAGAAATGCTGAGCTTTGCTCGGCTGGGCCGGTGGGACAATCTCTCCCTGGGCGGCGGCTATCACACCCATATCCCTTCTCGACCTGCCAACGGTTTGGAGCTACAATAACCCTCGTAGCATCCAAGATGTAGACAGGCTCTATCCGCCCAGCTGCGGAGGGGCACTGGAGGACATCGTGAGTATCGTTCCTATTGGCGAACCTCGCCAGAAGATTACCGTCGCCTCTCTCCGCGACAAGAAACTCCATCACGAACCGATTACTTGTCTCACCGCCTACGACTATTCCAGCGCGCGCCTGGTCGATGAAGCAGGCATCGATATCGTTCTGGTCGGCGATTCCCTGGCCCAGACCATGTTGGGTTACGAGAACACGCTTTCAGTCACCCTTGACGAAATGCTGCACCACACGCGCGCCGCGCACCGCGGAGTGAAGCATGCGCTGCTGGTGGCGGACATGCCGTTCGGTTCATATCAATCTGACCCCAGCGACGCGGTGCGAAACGCCTCCCGTTTTGTAAAAGAAGCCGGGGCGGAAGTAGTGAAAGTGGAAGGCGGCGAGAAGCGTGCCGAGCTGATCCGTCGCATCATCGACGCCGAAATTCCCGTGGCCGGACACATCGGCCTGACCCCTCAGTCGGTAAATGTGATGGGCGGCTACAAAGTGCAGGGCAAGGACCTCAGCGGAGTGGAGCAACTGATGCGCGATGCGGTTGCGCTGGATCGGGTAGGCGTGGCGTTTCTCGTTCTCGAAGGTATTCCGCGAGAAGTTGCGGCCATGATCACGGCGGAGGTTCGGACGCCGACCATCGGAATCGGTGCCGGGCCGGACTGCGACGGACAGGTGCTGGTCTTCCACGACCTCCTGAATCTTTCATTCGGACATCCGGCAAAATTCGTAAGGCACTTTGCCGATGTGGGCGCGGCGATCACCGGTGCGGTGCAGGCCTTCCGCGCTGAAGTGACGGATCGGCAATACCCCTCGGATGAGGAGTCCTATCACCTTCCGAAGGAAACGCGAGCGGCGCTCGAAACCGTGCTGGAGCGCAAGCGGGCCATGGGTCGAGGGAGCGTGGGGCGATAAAAGGATGAGACTGATTCGTCTGGGCGTTCTCGCGGCAACCATTGCCATGCTGGCTTCCTGTTCCGCTCCCAAGACTCCCGATACCGCCGCGCTCGAAGCCAGTGCATCAGCGCGCATCGAGGCCATCCCGCCGGCCACTCCAGAAAAGTATCGCGGCAAGGATACGAAGGGTTGGCGGAATCCCTATCTGATTCTCCGCGCCGACGGTGTGGCGCTGCTCGATCCCGACAATCACCTGGAGCGCATCTTGAAGCCGGGAGAATTGACGCAAGCGCTGGGCAATCTGCCACCATCGGCGTGGCCGTATGGGCGGGTGGTGGCGGTGACTGAAATTGGGCTGCGGATCTCGCCCGACGACGACGTCAAGATTCGTCAGAACCGCGCCATTGTGGCTGGAACGCTGGAGAGCATGCACGTTCTGATCAACTGGATTCCCTCGGCTTAAGATGTGCCTCGCCGTCGCGCCATGAAAATCTGCCATAGCATTGACGAAATGCGCGCCGCCCGCCGCGCTGTGGGACGTGATGGCAAGATTGTCGGGCTGGTGCCGACCATGGGAGCGCTTCACGAAGGGCATCTTTCGCTGGTCCGCGCGGCCAAGGCGCAGTGCGATTGGGTTGTGGTATCGATCTTCGTCAATCCGCTTCAGTTCGCCCCCAGCGAAGACCTGGCCAAATATCCACGAGATTTTGATCGCGACCGCGACCTGCTGGAAAGAGAAGGTGTGGATCTCATTTTCGCTCCCAGCGTGGAAGAAATGTACCCGGCCGGAGCGGTCACCTACGTTACGGTCGAAGGTCTGAGCGACAAGCTCTGCGGCCGTTCGCGTCCTGGACATTTTCGTGGCGTGACCACGGTGGTCGCGAAGCTCTTCCACATCGTGGCCCCAGGCCGCGCCTTCTTCGGACAGAAAGACGCTGCCCAATCAACGATCATCCGGCGCATGGTGCGCGACCTGAATATGCCGGTCGAGATCGTGGTCTGCCCTATCGTGCGCGAGCCCGATGGTCTGGCGATGAGCTCCCGCAATGCCTATCTCGACGCGTCACAGCGAAAAGCGGCGCTGGTGTTGCATCGGTCCCTCACGGCAGTACAGGAACGATTCGATCAAGGCGAACGCAAGGTGCTGGCGCTGGTCGAGGCTGGCAAGCAGACTTTTGTGCGAGAGCCTTCGGTGCGGCTCGACTACTTCGAGATCGTGGATCCCGAGACGCTTGATCCAGTGATCGACCTCTCCCGTGGTGCGCTGGTGGCCGTTGCGGCGTTCGTCGGCAAGGCCCGTCTGATCGATAACATCCTGCTGCAGACTAAACCACGGACCACGTAGACCCGGACGCCCCTTCGACTTCGCTCAGGGCAGGCCCTCGTCCGGGTGGACGAGCGGAGCTCGTCGAGGTTTGGGCCAGAGATCGGCAACAATCAATCAACCCCAGCCGGCCTTTGCCCGGCCGGGCGGGTGAGGGCACCCGCCCCTACGTCGGTCGTGGCAAACCTTTCGAGACGAACCGGTTTCCCGCGATGATGTAGCGCAGCGGACGTTCTGCCGCTTTCGTGATGCCGATGCGCGGTGTCACTTCGATTCGACCGGGGCGGAAACCATCGTCCACGATAAACAGGTCTGACTTTCGGCTGGTCAGATCTTTTTCGTTGTCTCGTTCACGCGTGATGCCGAAAGCTTCGGCGAGGCGTCCGGGGCCGCTGGTTAACTTTCGCAGGTCGCCGCTCCCGTCGATCTCGAAGCCCCGAGCCTCCGCCATCTGCTCGATTCCGGAAATTGGTTCGAGCGCGCGGAACAGCACGCCTCCGGCTTCTCCATCGGGCAAGCAGGAGACGTTGAAGCAGTAGTGATTCCCGTAAATGAAGTAAACATACGAGAGACCGGGCGGGCCGAAGAGGACGAAGTTGCGGGCGGTACGTCCGCTGGCGGAATGGGCGGCTGGATCGTCCTGACCGAGGTAGGCTTCGACCTCGACGATCCGCGCGGTCACGAGCCTTCGGCGCTCACGCCGCACCAGGACTTTGCCCAACAGGTCGCGGCTGACGGCGCGAGGATCGCGTGCGTAGAAATCGGCGGGAAGCGGCGTCAGCGCGGGAGAATTTCTATGCTTGGCGATCCTCATGACCTGACCGCATAATAGTGCCACGGGTCACAATCCTGAAGGAGGATTCATGCTGGGGAAATCGTTCAAGGCTATTTCTTTGCTTACCCTGTTGGCGCTGGCCGCGGCGGCGCAAACCATTCCCGCGGGCACCCAACTGACCGTGCGCGTGGGATCCGAGATCAGTTCGGGCACCGCTAAGGCCGGCGACAGATTCGACGCTACTTTGGCCCATCCGCTGGTGGTGAATGGCAAGACCCTGGCCCGGACCGGCGCCCCGGTAAAAGGCAAGGTTACCTCGGCAAAATCCAGCGGACGGCTGCACGCTCCGGGAGAACTTACCCTGCGCCTTACTTCGGTACAGGTCAATGGCCGGATGCTTCCGATCGCGACGAGCTCCCACTCGGTCAAGGGCAAGGGCCATACCAAGAGCAATGCGACAAAAATCGGCGGGGGCGCTGCGGCGGGGGCCCTGATCGGAGCGCTGGCCGGCGGCGGTAAAGGCGCTGCGATTGGAGCGGGCGTCGGCGCCGGAGCAGGAACCGGGGTGGCGGTTGCAACCGGCAAAGAAGAAGCCGTGGTTCCGGTAGAGACGGCGTTGACGTTCACGACGCGATGACTCTGCACGATCCACGTAGGCCCGGACGCCCTCGTCCGGGCGGGCGAGCGAAGCTCGCCAGGGTTCGTTTTTAAAACCCAGCTGATTCTTTGGAGTTGAGTGAAACCCTGCCGGGCTGTGCCCGGCTGGGCGGGCGAGGGCGCCCGCCCCTACGTGGGTCGTGCTGCTTCAGGCTGCGCCCTTGGCCACGGTCTTCAGATACGACAGCACTTCTTCTGAGTGGCCTTCCGGCTTTACTTTGTGGAAGATGTGTTTGATCTTGCCGTCCGGGCCGATGATGAAAGTTGTACGCGCCACTCCCATCACTTTCTTGCCGTACATGTTCTTCTCTTTGATCACGTCATAGGCGTTGCAGACTCTCTTGTCGGCATCCGCCAGCAGGGTAAAGGGCAAATCGTACTTTTCCTCGAATCTCTTCTGTGCTTTGGACGTGTCCGGTGAAATGCCCAGCAGCACGGCGCCGGTATTCTGCATCTTTCTATAGGAATCACGGAACTCGCAGGCCTCAATGGTGCAGCCCGGAGTGTCGGCGCGAGGGTAGAAATAGAGCACAACGTACTTTCCACGAAAAGCCTTGAGCGAGACTTCTTCTCCATTCTGGTCGGGCAAAGTAAAGTCAGGGGCTTTATCATTGATATCGATAGCCATGGCAATGTCTCCTCATACGAAACTTCGGTCCAGAAAGACTGGTTCCACCAAGTTATATCGTACCGCGCGCCGAGCCGTCATCCTGGCGGGATTGGCCGCTGTCCTGGTTCAGTCCGTCTGCGCCCAGTCAGCCGCCGGCAAAAAGGCGATCAAGGGACCGCGCGCATTAGGCCTGGTGCAACTATTGCCCAACGGCAAAGCCCGGCTGATTCCAGTCACCATCCTGTTCGATGGCGAATATTACGACGCCAGCGCTTACAAGGCCGCCCCCGTACCCATGGCGCTTGAAAGCGGCACGGTTTATGAGGGCGTGCGCACCGGCGTTTCTCAAGGACTATTCACCGTGACCGGCGCGCTGCAGGGCAACAACACCTGGGTTGGAGATGGAACCTGGCAGTCCGCCAGCGCAATCGCGGCCGCAAAGGACGCCGCGGCCAAGAAGAGAGCAGTCATGGCGAAGCCCGCCCCTGAGCCGGTTGAAGGTCCGCCGGTGTTGAGGCACGCGAGCGCGAAACCGTCAAAGGGGCCCGACGATGCACCTGCCTCGACTTCTTCTGCCCCGACTTCTTCCACCCCAGCTTCTACTGCTCCTTCAACCCCCGCGCCGACCGCATCCACGCCGCCAGCGCAAGACACGGACCGGGACTCGGATCGTCCTGTCCTGAAGCGGCCCGCTTCGGCGGACGCGCCGGCCGCATCCACGCCGCCAGCGGAAGACACGGACCAGGACTCGGATCGTCCTGTCCTGAAGCGGCCTGCTTCGGCGGACGCACCGGTCGTCTCTGCGCCTGCGGCAGCGCCCGAGCCCGAAGAGGATCCGAATCGGCCGGTTCTGAAGCGGGGCGCCCCGACTGCGGAAGAATTGAAAAAGCGCAATGCACACGGCTGCGGCATCAACGGCAACGGCGAAGGATGCGCATAAGCCTTCGGCTGCAGCTTCTGCGGCCTCAGCTTCTATAGCCTCGCCCAGCGCGCTCCAGCTCATTCCCGCCATTTCGGACGCGGCGGGTCCCGACTTTCGCCCTTACGCGTACAGCCTCAAGACTGAAGAAGAACAGAAATTGCGCACCAAGATGCTGGCCTTGGCGGCGGACGAAGTGCGGGCATGGGCGGCGCAGCCGGACACAAGCGCCGCACAACCCGCATCCCGTGCGGCGCGGCCTGGGGCCAAGGCAAAGGCGCCCCAACCCAGCTTCGAGCAAGTCCAGTTGCACGCCTTCGATCTCTCCAACAGCAACGAGCCCATCCTGGTGATGACCGCAAAGGCGCGGATGCCGGCCAAGCCAAATACGGCCTCCGATGTGCAATACATCATTACGCTGGTGGCGCGCGATGATATGTATGGCGACCTGCACAAGGTGTTCGCCAGCGTGACCGACTCGCTGCACTTCGATGTTCTATCCCGGCTGGAACTGATCGACGCGGTGGATGCCGACGGCGACGGACGCGGCGAGTTGCTCTTCCGCCAGGTTTCCGACGCGGGCAGCGCCTTCGTCTTGTATCGCGTCATCGGCGACCGGCTCTGGCCGCTGTTCCAGGGCACGCCCGGCCAGTGATACGTTGGAATTGCCCCGGAGGTGTCATCCTGAGCGAGGCCGCCTCTTCGCTGGCGAAGAGGCGGTGGAGTCGAAGGACCCCTATGGCCGAAGCGGCCGCCGGCGTGTGCGGGCCTTGTCTGTGCCAAGATCTTCCCAGTCCCAAAAGTCATTGCAATCTATATTGCAATCTATAGGGGTCCTTCGACTTCGTAGCGCCTTCGCTTCGCGAAGCAGCTCCTGCGCTCAGGATGACTCGTAAAGCTAGGATTCACAATTCCAAACCAGCCACTACCCAACTGGTGAAAAGCTAGCCCTCCATATACAATCTCCCGCCTAACTCTCTTCGGAGGCAAAACAAATGCGTAATGCTTGGATGTTTGGGCTCGCTCTGGCTCTACTCTCGTTCCCCGCCGCGGCGCAAGACCAGGACTTCAGCAAAGTGGAACTGAAAGTCACCAAGGTTTCCGGCAGCATTTACATGTTGCAAGGGAGTGGAGGCAACATCGCCGCCTCGGTGGGAGAAGACGGCATTGTGATCGTGGACGATGAATTTGCTCCGCTGGCGGACAAGATTCGAGCCGCGCTCAAGGGCATTGCGGACAAGCCGGTCCGTTTCGTCATCAACACGCACTGGCACTTCGACCATACGGGCGGCAACGAACCCTTCAGCCAGACTTCGACCGTCATTGCCCAGGACAACGTGCGCAAGCGCCTGCAGACCGGTGGGTCCATGGGCAACAATGGGAAAGTTAAGATCGATGCCAAGCCCGCCAGCAAGGGTGCATTGCCTATCATCACCTTCGATCATGACGTCAGCGTGCATCTGAATGGCGAGGACATCCGCGCCCTGCACTTCCCTCACGGCCACACCGACGGCGACAGCATAATCTTCTTTCCTCAATCGAACGTCGTACACATGGGCGACGATTTCGTGACCTACGGCTTTCCCTTCGTGGACCTGGGCAGCGGCGGCAGCGTCGAGGGCATGATCGCCGCCAACGAGCAGGCGCTGGCCCAGCTTCCTGCCGATGTGAAGGTCATCCCCGGACACGGTCCACTCTCGACCCCGGACGACGTGCGCCGTTATGTGGCGATGCTGAAAGATACGCTGGCGGTCGTCGAGAAGGGCGTCAAGGCGGGCAAGACTCTGGACCAGCTAAAGCAGGAAAATGTCTTGGCGCCCTGGCAGAAGTGGAATGGAGATTTCATTACCAGTGAGCAATGGCTGATCACCTTGTACAACGATCTGACGGGAAAATCCGGCGAATTCATCAAGCATAACTAACCACAGTTCATTAGCAGCCACGGTTCGCTTGACGCCCTCGAGCGGCGGCGTATCATGGCCCCGACTCAGCCTAAAGGAGGCTCTACACATGAAGAAATATACGGTTTCGGCGCTGGGACTATTTCTGCTATTCGCGCTGCAGGCATTTGCGCAGGAACATTACACCGAGGGGCCGGTCTGGCAGGTGACCCTCATTCGCGTCAAGCCCACTCAAATGGACGCCTATCTGACTACTCTTCGCACCAATACCAAAGCAACCTACGACGAAATGAAGAAGGAGAACCTGATCGTGGACTACAAGGTATTTCTCAATACCAATAAACACGATCCTCAGGAGTGGGATATCGCGGTCGGAGTATTGTTCAAGAACTTCGGGGCCCTGGACGGCCTGACCGCCAAGGCGGAAGTCATACGGGACAAAGTCTTCGGGAATAAACAAGCCTCTTTGCAACTGGGCGAAAAGCGCGTGGAAATGCGCGAAATCGTGGGCACCATGCTTTTACGGGAAGTGACCCTGAAGTAGTCGCTGAAAGTTAGAGACGATGAAACGGCCCGGCTGCACTTGCTGCCGGGCCCGTTTATTTTTGGGTCATCACCAGTTCGCCGTTCTCAACTTTCATGCCGCCTACGTTGTCTGGAAGTTTGAGCCGGTCTCTCTGTTCATTGAGCTTTTTCTGCAAAGCGTCGTTCACTAGCGACACGGGGACATTCAGGTCTCCAACTTTGAATTCCGTGGGATCAAACGTCGCATAACCGTCTTTGGACCCGAGATGCCCGGAGAGTGTTACCCAAACGTCCTTGCCGGCGATCTGGGTGAGAAACTGGCCGTGTGCGACGTCGCCGTCGAAGCTTACCTGGTAGTCCTTGACCTCGGGCGTCCCGGGTGCGACCGCCGCATCTGGGGAACCTACGCCAGGTATCGCCTGTGAGGCTGCTGCCAGGGGAATCTGTCCCGCCGCCTGCGCGATCGCCGCGCTTACCTCGTCAGAATTGAGGCGAACTTCCGCCGGGGGCTGACCGGCCTCCTTGGGCTGGTCCAACTGCTGCACCTTGTCCTGGAAGGACTGCGCATTGACCGCCGCGGTGGCGGCCGGCTGCGGTTGCGCTACCGGCGCCGGCTTTTTCAAGACAAGGAAGAGCGCGATCACCGAAGTGACCAAAGTGGCCACGCTAATGATGCGGTCAAGTTTCCATTTCTTCATTGGGACCTCGGATCCTGCTATGACATGTTACCGAGGTAGAGGTGGAAGGCTCACATGACGGAAGTACTGTCCGGGTGGTCATTTCCTCACACCACACAACACATTAGCCCAACTTCTTTCCCAGCAACTCATTCACCATCTGGGGATTAGCCTGGCCCTTCGAAGCCTTCATGACCTGGCCGACGAAGAATCCAACGACTGTCTTCTTACCCGCACGGTATTGCTCCACCTGCTTGGGATTGGCCGCGATGATCTCATCAATGATCTTTTCCAGGGCCGAGGTGTCTCGGGACTGCTCCGGACGTCCCTCATCTTCGTAGACCGCCGGAAAATCCTTGCCACGCTCGAACGCCAGATCGTAAAGGTCTTTGAGCATCTTGCCTGAGATGGCGCCGCTCTCCACCAGGTCCGCCGATGCGGCGACGCCCTTCATCGAGATGGGTGACTGTTCGATTTCAAGGCCCCTGGCTTTCAAGCGACCCATCAGTTCACTCTGCACCAGGTTCGCAACTCGCTTCGGGCTCTTGGCCGCCTTGGCTGCCGCTTCGAACTGGTCGGCCAGAGACTTGGTGAGCGTGAGCACTTGCGCATCCTGCTCGGTAATACCGTAGTCCGACACCAACCGCTTGCGGCGCGCCTCGGGAAGTTCAGGCAGGGTGTCGCGAATCTCCTTCTGCCACTTCGCATCAACCACCAGCGGCAGCAGGTCGGGCTCCGGAAAATACCGGTAGTCGTGGGCCTGCTCTTTGGAACGCATACTATAGGTCTTGCCTTCCACCGAGTTGTAGAGGCGGGTTTCCTGCGTGATCTTTCCGCCGGATTCGATCACCCCAATTTGCCGATCAATCTCATACTCCAGCGCTTCGCGAATGAAGCGGAACGAGTTCACGTTCTTCACTTCCGTCTTCGTACCAAACTCCTTCTGCCCACGCGGACGCACGCTGATGTTGCCATCGCAGCGCAGAGAGCCTTCCTCCATGTTGCAGTCGCTGACCGCCGTGTAGAGGATGATCTCCTTCAATCGCGTCAGGTATTCGTAGGCCTCATCGGGCGAGGCAATGTCGGGCTCACTCACGATTTCGATCAGCGGCACGCCGCTCCGATTCAGATCGACAGCCGTGGTTTCCGAAGAATTGGCAAAGCCTTCATGCAGGCTCTTGCCCGCGTCTTCTTCCAGATGCAGGCGCGTGATCCCAATCTTTTTAAGGCCGCCGGCGACTTTGATCTCGATCACCCCGTGCTCGGCCAGCGGTTTGTCATACTGCGAGATCTGATAACCCTTGGGCAGGTCGGGGTAGAAGTAATTCTTGCGCGCGAAGATGGAAGTCTCATTGATGCGGCAGTTCAGCGCCATGGCCGCGAGCGTCGCAAACTCCACCGCTTTCCGGTTCAGCACCGGCAGCGCCCCCGGCAAGCCCAGGCAGACGGGGCAGACATTAGTGTTCGGCGGATCTCCGAAACGAGTGGAGCAGGAGCAGAAGATCTTGGTCGCAGTCAGCAGCTGGACGTGCACCTCCAGCCCGATCACCGGTTCGTACTTGGTGCGTGCGGAGATGGAAGTGTCCGGAGTGGTAGCCATAGTCCAATCATTATAAAGCGGGTTGACGGCGGTGGGATGGTCTGCCGGGCCTAGTTCGCCTTCGCCGGCGCGCTCAGATACTTTTCCAGCGCGATTTCAAAATACATCAGTTCGTTTCCCTTGGCATCGCGCACGCCCGTGAGGTAGAACTGCGCGCCGGCCAGGGGCACGGATACATCCGAGACATCGAAGAACAAGAATCCGGATTGCGAACTGTGCGGTTCTACCGCCTTAGCGACAAACTGTGCATTCTGTATTTCTTCAATGGCCTGCTTAGTCAGTCCGCCCTTCACTTTTTTGGTGGGAAACGGAATCGGGTAGCGGTTGGTGTTGGCGGAGGGGCGGGTGAGTCGCCGCGCGATATCCTCCTCACTCGCGGGGGAGAGTTTGGAGCGATTCACCGTGACCAGCTGAGCCCTCATGCCGGATAGCTCCACCGGCTGGTTGCTGTCATTGGTTACGACCACGAACAAGGGCAGAAAGCCGATGTCGCTGTACTGAACGGAAAATATCTTTGCCTTGTCGGCAAGATCGTAAGGCTCCACGCCGACCGCAACTGCTTCGAGGGGATGTTCGTCGTGTGCGGGATACATTTTGGCAGGCTGCGCCTGGGGCATGACAAATTCCTTTGCCGCCAGGCACAGCGCAGGAAGCAGCGCGACCACAGCAAGCACCAAAGCCGGCAACCGGGGAATTCTCAAAGCCACTCGTGACATGATGGATGATTATAGGATGCGTGCAACCCGCGCAACGGTGCCTTGCGCGATGCGGCTTGCAGTTAGAATGTCTCATCCTTCATGTACTTGCTCTACAGTGCGCTGCTGGCGGCAGGCCTGTTGCTCAGCCTGCCCTATTGGATGTTTGGCAAGCGCCGCCATGGCAAGTATCGCGAGGGACTCAGCGAGCGCTTGGGGAAAGTCCCAGCATGGCTGCAACCGCGGTCGGAACCGGCCATATGGGTACACGCGGTGTCGGTCGGTGAGGTGCTGGCAGTCAGCGAGTTGGTGAAGGAGTTGCGCCAGCACTTTCCACAGTTTCGAGTTGTGGTTTCTACCACCACGGCCACGGGTCAGAAGCTGGCCAAGCAACACTTTGGAGACGACAGCGTTTTCTACTTCCCACTGGATTTGGCATTTGCCATTCGACCCTATTTGTCGAGGCTGCGGCCGCGGTTGATTGTCCTGGCGGAGACCGAATTCTGGCCCAACTTTCTACGGCTGGCGCACGCCGGTGGCGCTCGCATTGCGGTTGTGAATGCGCGCATTTCCGATCGCTCCCAGCCTGGGTATCGTCGCTTTAGCGGCATCCTGAAGAGAGTTCTGCAAAATATCGACCTGTTTCTGGCACAGACATCGGAGGATGCCTCGCGCCTGCGTGACATTGGCGCACCCGCAGAGCGCGTGCACGTAAGCGGTAATCTGAAGTTTGATGTGGCAGTGCCCGCTCCGCCGGCGATTGTTGCCACTCTGCGGTCAACCTTGCAGCAGGCCGGCGCCGGCCCGGTCGTCGTTTGCGGCAGCACCGTGGAAGGCGAGGAAGGACTGCTGTTGCGCGCCTTCGAGAACGTGCTGGCCAGCCATCCTCTAGCGGTGATGATTCTGGCGCCCCGCCGTCCGGAGCGGTTCGCGGAAGTCGCGCAACTGCTGGAGCAGCTGGGCATCCGATTCTGGCGGCGTTCTTTTTGGAGCGGCGATGCCATCGCGGGCGGCGTTTTTCTGCTCGATACCATTGGCGAACTCGCCTCGCTGTATGCGCTGGCTGACGTGGCCTTCGTGGGTGGAAGCCTGGTCCCTCGCGGTGGACACAATATCATCGAACCCGCGCAGCACGGCGTAGCCATCATGGTCGGCAACCATACCGAAAATTTTCGTGACATCGTCAGCTTGTTTCAAAGTAAGGATGCAGTCCGCGTGGTGGGCCCCGCGGAATTTCCACTCGTCCTCATGGAGCTTCTTTCTGATGAAGCCGAGCGAGTCGCGCTGGGCCGTCGCGCTGCCGAGACTTTGCGATCACAAATGGGTGCGACCGAAAAGACGTTGCAGGCGCTGGAGATGTTATTGGTACCATGAATCCGCTCAGCTTCATATTCGGAGTCGGTGTTCGTGCACGGAACGCTCTTTATGACCGCGGCGTCGCTCGGACCCAGAAGCTTAGAGGTCCGGTGGTGAGCGTCGGAAACCTCTCGGTCGGAGGTTCGGGCAAGACCCCGTTTGTGCTGCTGCTCGGCGAGTTGCTGAAGGCCCGCGGCTTGAAATTCGATGTCCTCTCGCGAGGTTACGGGCGCACAACCCGAGGCGTGGCCCTGGTCGATCCGGCCGGATCACCGCGCGATTTTGGCGACGAGCCTCTGTTGCTGGCCCGGCGTTTGCACGCCCCCGTCATTGTGGGCGAAGATCGCCATGCTGCCGGAATCTTTGCCGAGCGGAAATTCGGGCCGCAACTCCACCTGCTCGACGATGGCTTCCAGCATCGCTCGCTTGCCCGCGATTTCGATATCGTGCTGGTCACTCCCGAAGATGTTCGCGATCGCCTGCTTCCCGCCGGAAGGCTGCGCGAGCCCTTGTCTTCGCTGCGACGCGCCGACGCGGTTGTGCTTACAAGCGGCGCTTCCCCGGATGCATTTCCGCTAGAGAAACAATTGGTCTGGAGAGCGCGGCGGGGAATCGTTCCGGCCAACGTTTCGTCGCGCCCACTGGTCTTCTGCGGCATCGCGCGGCCGAAGAATTTCGTGGCGCAATTGCGCACCGCAGGCATCGAGCCGGTTGCCGAAGCTTTTTACCGCGACCATCATGCCTATACTGAGCAGGACATCCGCGATTTGCTGCAACTCCGGCAGCGCAGCGAGGCAGACGGATTTGTCACCACAGAAAAGGACGCCATCAACCTGGGCGGATATCTGGCCGCGCTCGAACCGCTGGCCGTGGTGCCGGTCAAAATGGAATTGACGGACGCAGCTAACGCTGTGGATACCATGCTCGCCAGGATTGCGGAGAGAAGAGGTTCGGCGTGAGAAAATTGCTTTTGCATTTGTAGCGCCGGCATCCTGCCGGCTGTCCTGAGGACGTCTCGTCCTCGGCGATGCAGCAATGGTAAGTGCAAACCGGGTACAAAAGAATGACCAAGCATCTCAAAGAGACCGAGCGATTGAGAAAGATCGTAGAAGACTTTCCCAAGGTCACCGTCACCCTGCTCGGCGACCTGGTGGCCGACGAATTTATTTTCGGCGAGATCTCTCGCGTATCGCGCGAAGCGCCGGTCCTGATTCTTAAACATCGCGAACGCAGCGTGGTGCCAGGTGGCGGAGCTAATGCGGTCAGCAATCTCGCGGACCTGGGCGTCAATGTGCTTCCGGTCGGCGTGGTCGGCGATGACGAACCCGGCCGCATGCTGCTCAAGGCATTCCGTCACAAGCACGTGCCGGTGAGCGGCGTTTTGAAAGACAAGAGTTACACGACCGTGACGAAAACCCGCATCCTGGCGGGTTCAACGCACTCGGCACGGCAGCAGGTCGTGCGGGTGGATCGCGAGCCGGAAGCCGAGCCCAACCGTCATTTGAAGCGCGAACTCGTGCTGGCCGCGCGGGAGTACGCTCGCGCTTCGGATGTCCTGCTGGTCTCAGATTACGGTTACGGGGCAGCCACGCCGGCGATTCTGAATGCGGTCCGCTACAAAGGCGGTTTGCGCGGAGTGCCTGTGGTTCTTGATTCGCGCTATCGCATGCTGCAATATTCCGGCGTGACCGCGGCTACTCCGAACGAGCCCGAGGTCGAAGCGGCACTGGGAGTAAGGATCGGTCACGATTGGCGCACGCTGTGCGTGGCCGCCGAGCAAGTAATGGTGCGGATGAAACTGCAATCGCTGGTGATTACGCGCGGACGTGACGGCATGGTAGCTTTCACGCGGCGCCACAAACCGGCGGATATCCCTATTTTCGGCTCCGACCAGGTCGCCGACGTGACCGGCGCGGGCGACACTGTGATTGCCACCTTCACCGCCGCCATGGCCGCCGGAGCCAGCGCGGAAGACGCGGCCCATCTGGCGAATTATGCCGGAGGAATCGTAGTCATGAAGCGAGGGACGGCCACCGTATCGCAACAGGAATTGTTGCAGGCGCTGGATCAGGCGCCGCCGGCGACACGATCTCACTGATTTTGTGGCTAGGTCTCCAAGGGAAAAATCATCGCAAACAAGATTCTCACTCGCGAGGAGCTGCAACAGCAGGTGGCGAAATGGCGCCGCGCGGGCGATTCCATCACCCTGACCAATGGCGGCTTCGATCTGCTGCACGTCGGGCACGTGCGGTATCTGCGCGCCGCGAAACAACTCGGTGGACGGTTGGTAGTGGCGGTCAACTCGGATGCGTCAGTGCGGACTCTGAAAGGCGAGGGCCGCCCATGGATGCCGGCGGAAGAACGCGCCGAAATTCTGGCCGCCTTGGCTGACGTGGATGCAGTGGTGATCTTTCCAGAACCGGACGTGCGCGCCATCATCCGCGAGATCCGTCCCGACATACACGCCAAGGGCACGGATTACACCGTCGAAACCGTTCCCGAACGCGACGAAGTGCTGGCCTGTGGCGGCCGAGTGGAAATCGTGGGCGATCCCAAAGATCATTCCACCACCGAGCTGATTCGCGCCCGCCTCGGCCGGACGCGTTCGTGAGCATGCCGTCGCCAGTCCAAAGTACATCCGAACGTGAGGTGCAGCCTGCCGCCGAGCGGATTCTGATCGTACGTCTGGGCGCGATGGGCGATGTCATTCACGGCCTTCCCGCAGTGGCTGCGCTGCGAGCGGCGCTTCCCAACGCGATGCTGGGCTGGCTGATCGAAGAGCGCTGGGCGGAATTGCTTTGTACTCTGCCCACGCCGCGCTCCGGTCCGCGATCGGCGCAGCGTCCGCTGGTCGATCGCATCCACACCGTAAATACTCGACAGTGGCGCCGCGCACCATTTTCTGTCGCAACCTGGGAGCGCGTAGCGGCCAGCCTGAGTGACCTGCGGGCGGCACGATATGAAATTGCAGTGGATCTGCAGGGAGCGCTGCGCTCGTCGCTGCTGGCGCGCTGGTCGGGAGCGCCGGTTATTTACGGTGCCGCTCAGCCTCGCGAAAATCTGGCCAGCATGTTCTACACGCGCCAAGTCATAACCGGCGGCGCACACGTTGTGCAACAAAATCTGTCGCTCGCGGAGGCCGTTGCAGGAGAGCCCCTGAAAGTGTCGCGGTCAGAGCTTCCACGCGACGAGGCTGCCGAGCGGGAATGCGATCGCCGGCTGAAAGAACGAGGCACGCAGGAGTTTGCGTTGCTCAATCCCGGCGCCGGATGGGGAGCGAAGCAGTGGCCGGCCGAACGCTATGGAGAAGTAGCGAGGCAACTAGCCGGCAAGGGATTGAAGCCGCTGATCAACTATGGACCCGGAGAGGAAGATCTGGCGCATACCGTGGAAGCGGCGAGTGGCGACGCCGCTGAAACATTTACCGGCTCGCTCACTCAGTTGATCGCGCTCACGCGCCGAGCCCGGCTGTTCATCGGAGGCGATACCGGCCCGATGCATCTGGCGGCGGCCCTGGGCGTTCCGGTGGTCGGGATCTTCGGGCCCACCGATCCGGCGCGCAATGGTCCTTTCGGCACGCGTAATATCGTATTGCGGAGCCCATCCAGCAGCACGAGCTACCGGCATGGGTCGCAGCAGGACGACGGACTACTCGAAATCAGTGCGGAGCAGGTGGTTGCCGCGGCCCGGCAGCTGCTGGAGGAGCGTCATGGCTAACTGGTCTGCCATTGCTCGCCGCGTACGAGTCCCGCTTGGCTTCGTCTTCGCCATATTCTATTTTTGGCTGGCCAGGCCCACCGTCGAGTCCATCCTGATCGGCAGCGCCCTGGTGATTCCGGGGCTTCTGATTCGCGCGCTGGCTTCCGGAGAGTTGCAAAAAAATGAGCAGCTCGCTACCGGCGGCCTCTATGCCCACACCCGCAATCCGCTCTATCTCGGTTCACTGATTCTGGCGATCGGGTTTGCCTTGGCGTCGCGCAGCTGGTGGATCGTCGCTGGAATTATTCTTCTCTTCTTTGCGATTTATCTCCCGGTGATTCGTTCCGAAGAAGAATTTCTGCGCGGACGGTTTCCGCAATTCGAAGATTACGCTCGACAAGTACCCCGTTTGTTTCCGCGGGTAAAGTCATCCAGCAAGAGCAGCGGAGCGTTTTCCTGGGATTTGTACTGGAAACATCGCGAGTACAACGCAGCGCTGGGTGCAGCCGCGATGATGGCGGTGCTGGTGCTCAAGCTACTGAGGCACTAGCAGCTGATCGTCCCCAACAAGGAAACTTAGTTTTTCGCCAGCAAGCGCTTTTGCCCGCCCCAGTTCCGGCCGGTCGGAATTCGATCCGTCGCACTCCTTCACCAATTGCGCGTAATAGGCCGAGGCCTTTTCATTCTTACCTGCCATCTCAGCCGCGCTGGCTGCGCCATAAAGCCCGTTGAAGCGATTGGGGTTGAACTTTCAGATCCGTCTCATACTCCGCCAGCGCTTGTTCGGGATGCTTTGCCTCGAGCAGCAGGTCGGCCAACATCTCCCGCGCCGGAATGTCCTCGGGTTCATTGCCGGTGGATTCTTCGCCCTCCGCGATGGCGCGCAGAGTCTTCACCGCTTCCTCGTCCTTGCCTTCGGCATGCGCCACCCAGGCCCCGGCTTCCTTCTGCGCGTCTTCCACCACTTGCGCCCAGGACGCCTTTTTGTTCTTCAGCATCTCCTGACGAATGGATTCCAGCTCGGCGATGTCTTTACGAGCTTCGGCGACATTCCCCGCTCGCGCCGCGCCGATGGCCCGGGCCCAGTACGTAATCGCCTTATCTCCGGAATCGGCGCCTGGCGCGGGAGTCAGGGCAGCAGCTTCGGTCCAGTGGTGAAGCTCCAGAGCATAGAGCGCGGGAAATTTCGAGAGCGCATAGGCATGCGGATCATAACCCTCGCCGTACATGTCCTTCATCGGCGGTAGCGCTCTTACTTCTTCTATAACGCGCTGGGCGTCGGCCTCGCGGCCGCTCTGCAGGTAGGCATAGACCAGAAAATCCATGGCGTGAAACTGGTGACCTTCGCCGCCCATGTGCATGGCCGCGGTCTTGCGGGTGGCGGCGATGGAAGCCAGATTGGAGTTGATGTCGTCCTGCCACAACCCAAGCCGGGCAAAAATGTGCGACGGCATATGCAGCGCGTGCGGAGCGGCGGGAGCGATCTTGGCGTAGCTGCGTGCCGCCGGCAGTCCCAGTTCGGCCAGTTGCGGCTTGTCATAGCTATGAATCAGGTAGTGGGCCACGCCGGGATGATTGGGCTCTTCCTTGAAAAGTGTTTCCAGCACGGCGGCAGCTTTCTTCCGATTGGCAAAGGTGGTGTCGTTGTCCGGCTCCGATGCCAGGAGCGAAAGGGCGTAGAATACCGCCGCCTCGCGGTCTTCGGGATAGCGTTGATGGACCCCTTCCATGGCCTGCGAATATGCCCGGGCGCGTGCGTCGTGATTGCCTTGCTTCCGGTAAAACGCACTGCAGGGCCGCGATGTAGTCGCGCTCACGATCGGTCGCTGGCCGCAGCGATTGCGCTTTCTTCAGCTCCGCCATGCCCCGCTTCACCGTGGCGGCGTTAGGCTTGTCCCACAGCTGATGCCACAAACTCATGGCCACACCCCAGTGGGCCATGGCGCAGGCAGGATCGTCCTTCTCGATCGCGACGAATTCCTTTTCCGCTTCCTCGTACCAGAACGAATGCAGCAGAGCGACGCCGCGTTCAAATGCCTTCTGCGAGGATGCCGTACACGAAACCGGGAAGTGCACGGTCCCCAATTGTTCCGCCGTCAAATCTTCGTGGTGATGGCCTTCATCGGCCAGCGCAAGTACTCCGAACAGCGACAGCACGGCGAACATCAAGGCAGTGCGTTTCATGGAAGACTCCGTCGGAAGCGAGTCTAGACCGGCGAGGATGGAGGGTCAATCGGATGGTGCGGCGAAGGCCGGTAGATCTCCGCGGCGTACTTGATGTCGGGGCCGGCGCGCGGTTCAACGCTTCTGGTACGGGTGGAAGATGTAGTCCTTCGCCTTCACCGCCACATGGCACGACTGTCCGCAGTCTGAGAGGCTTTTGGGATCGGCCGTGTACTTGTCCGATGGGGCGTCGTAGTTGATCACCGCGTATCCCCATCCGCCGGTTTTCGGAAATCTCTGGCTGTCCTTTTCCATGACGAAAGCCTGGGCAAAGACGTCCGGCACATCCACCACGAAAGGGGCCTCCGTGCTCTTCTTCGGCTTCCACTGGAGCTTCACGATCTTGGAGCCCTCCGGGAAAGGCTGGCCGTTGCCCGGAATGCCGGCCTTGTACGCCTTGATCATGGTCGGATTGGCGACGATCACCTTGAGCACTTCGTCGGTCCGGGCGGAAGAGACCACCGCCCAGTCCTCGTATCCCCTGAAGTCGGAGAACGCGATTCCGCTCGGCGATTTCAGCGAGTACTTGTCCTGCGCGTAAACGGCCACTGCGCCGAGGACGGCGAGCACTGCCGTGGCTATCGCAATCGTGAGCTTGCTTTTGCGGTTGATGGCTGACCCTTCTTAACCAGGATTTCCATTGGGCTCGTGAATCGGGCACAGCATATCACAGCCAATTCTTCTGCCGAAAACAGACAGGTGGAAAAAGAGGTGGGGAACGAACCCCTCCTTCTCTCTAGCCCCATCAATCCGAGAAAGATTCGCTACTGCAGGCGGAAACGTTCGTTCATCAGCCGCTGGAGTCGAGGCTTGTAGAGGATGTCGTAGGCCAGTTCCTTGTCAGGAAACATGGCCAGGGCCGCGCGTTTGGCTCCGGCGGCCAGCTCCGAGGCTTCTTCCACGGTGAGGTCGTGGTCCTGGCTGATGACCGACATGACCATGCTCATCATGAGTTGTAGTCGCCGGATGTTTTTGGCTTCCTGTTCCCGCTCGGTGAGATAGCTGGAGAGCTCCGCCCGCTCCCGTGTACCCATGCTGCCCCCAGACTGTTCAAAGTCCGCAACCGTAGCTTCGCCGGACTCCTGGTTTTTTGATGCGGCGCTGCCGGGTGACGTTGCGCTTATCCACTGGCCTATTCTGTCGGCATTCGAGGATGAGTTCAACCTCTCCAGGGGTGCGCTTCGGTTACCCATGTAACCGAGTTACAATCAGAGGGCTGCGAAACGGGGCTTGCTACCTAGCCGCCGTCCGATCGGAGAGACCCATGAATCAACGCCCCGCCGTGCGCCCCAATCCCAACGAAAAACTGGTGCGAGTTTTCGACACGGAACAGGAGTCCGAAGCGATGGTCGTGCATGGCCTGCTGGAGTCTACCGGGATCGATTCCGATATCACGTCGCTGGACGCGCAGCAGGATATTCTCCCAGGTGTCGGGGGCACGATCATTCTGGTGCGGGAAGAGGATGCCGACCAGGCGCGCCGCGTGATCGCCGAATATCGCCAGGCTCCGGGCAGTGATGAAACCGCGGAATTCGATATTAGTGGACTTCCTCCAGAGGACGAGAAGGCCTGACCGTACTGCCATCCAGATAGAACGTAACCGCGCCGTTCAGATCGGTGCGGTAGGTCATGACGTGGGCCTGGCCCAGCCGGGCTAGGACTTCTCCCCGGGGATGGCCGTAAGTATTGCGATTTCCCACCGAAATCACCGCGTACCGGGGATGCACCCGGTCGAGCAACAGCGGAATCGTGGAAGTGGCGCTGCCGTGGTGAGCTACCTTCAGCAGGTCCGCTTCCGGATGCTCTTCTGCGATTTGCCGTTCTGATCTTTTTTCCGCATCGCCTTCGAGCAGGGCGGATGTCTTTCCAACCGTCAGTTTCATCACCAGAGACTCATCGTTGCGCCGCGCTGCCAGCTCTTCCGCGCCTGGAGCCAGAACGCGCACCTCGGCTCCGCCGAAGTCGAATTTGTCGCCGGCCTGGTGATGAACCACTGCGCACACCCAGTGCCTGTGCCTGCTTGCAGCAAGGCCGTCATCTCTGGATCGGCGGAGTCGCCCAGCCACAACTCCCGCGGCCGGAAGTTGGCCAGAATCGCCGCGGCTCCGCCCATGTGGTCGGCATGCGGGATGCGTGATGGCCACGGCGTCGAGACGGCTGATGGCGCGCGACCACAGGTAAGGCGACACTACGTCCTCGCCGATATCCAAATCCGAATGCACCCAGTGCGGCAGGCCTCCGGCATCCACCAACAGAGTGCGGCCGGTGGGGGATACCAGCAGAATCGAGTCGCCCTGGCCGACATCAATTGCCGTCATCTCCAGCACTGCGGGCCTGATCTGGGGGCGGGGCGCGACTGCGGAAATCCAAAAGGCGCTGCAGGCCAACGCAGCCAATCCCCCAGCGGCCAGCCAGGGGCGGCGGCGGACACAAATCATGGCCAGCGCGATGGCCAGAGCGCTCAACAAAATTACGGCGGTCCCGGGCGTGGGCACGCGCAGGTCGGCGATCCGCAATCCTCCCAGCCAGCGCACGGTGCCGGCGATTCCCTCCAGGGCGAAGCCCGCGATCAGCACAGGAATCCTCGCCAGAGCGTGCGAAACATAACCCAGCGCCATGGCCGCCACGGCCGCGGGCATGAGGAGTTCCATCAGCGGCACCACCAGCATGTTGGCCGGCAATCCAACAACGGTGGCGCGATGGAAGTAGTAAGCCATCGGAAGCGCGAGTCCGATCTGCATGACGATCGAAATCGGCCAACAACTCCACCCGCCTCAGCAGGACGTGCGCCGTCACTGCCAGCGTCGGCAGCGGAATGCGGCGGCCGGCAAAGCGTTGCAGCCGTCCGGCGATCATGCGCAAATCCAGGCGGAACTGCACGACCTTCGCCGGCAGAACAAAATCGTAGGACAGGGAATCAATATGCCGCGAACCTCGGACAAAGGGCTGCGTCGTGCGCTCCAGAATGGGTATCCCCACCGCCGCCACCAGCCACACGCACAAGAAGGTCAGTTGGAAACTGGCTCCGAACAGGACTTGCGGATTCACGATCATGAGGCCGAGCGCCGCCGCGCCAATGGCGTTCAGCATCGACTTCTGGCGATAGAGCAGCCGCGCCCCCAGATAGAGAGCCAGCATCAGCGTGGCTCGCCAAACCGGCGATCCCAGCGCGGTCAGCAGGGCGTAAGCCACCATCAGCGAAACCGTGATCGCGCCTGCAAGAAGATCGCTGATCCGCATCCGCCGCAGGAACCAGAACGTTACCAGCGCCAGAATGCTCACGTTCATCCCCGAAACCACCAGCACGTGATAGGTGCCCGAGCGCTGAAAGTCGGCACGGGTTGGGCGGTTGATGAAAGCGTCTTCACCGATCACCATGGCGTCCATAAGCGCGGCTTCCTGCGGCGGCCACAGGGCATGGACTTTGTCGATGATGCTGCGGTGGATTCGGGAGCGCCAGAATTCCGCCCGGTTACCGGCAAAGCCCGGAAGAACTTCAATGCTTTCGGCCTTGGTCGAGGCCAGGGCCACGATCCCGTTTTCCGCGAGATATCCGCGGTAGTCGAAGGCGCCCGGGTTGCGATAATTGCGTGGCGGAGAAATCTTCGCGGCAAACCGGAGACGCTCTCCATAGCGGAACCAGCGTGCCTCGCTGTTATCCTGATCCGGCTCGATCTTTCATTGCCTGCGGGGATGCCTCGTACACATTGAGCCGCAAGCCGGAGTTGACTCCAAACTGTTGTGCCCCCTTTGAGATCTGCTCGGTTTCGACCTCGAGTTTCTGCTGAATGCCGCGGGACCCGTCCTGCTGCGGCGTTCCCTCTTTTGTGACGTGGGCGGTGACCGTGAGTTCCGTCCCATCCGCAAATTGAAGCAACCCGGAGTTGCTGGTGGCATCCGGGCCACGGACTTGAACCATGAGGGCTCCCAAAAAAAACAAAGCTCCCAGTCCCACGACGAACGCCGGCCGTCCGCGCCGCCGAAGCCAATACGCGCCAGCCACGGTAAAGACCGCCCAGGCCACGATCCACCACAGCGACGGACGCCAGGCGTGAACCCCAGTCGCAATTCCGCCGGCAAAAGCCAGCGCAGCCCAAAGCAGGGGCTGCCGCCCACCCGATGCCGAGAGACCAGATCGCGAGTTGGGTGGTGAAGTCAGAGAAATGTCACTGCTCACGTGGGAACAGCCCTAGCGGACGAGGTGGAACACGCTTTCCAGATGGTAGGTCTGGGGAAATAAATCCACGAGATGCGCTTCCTCCACTCGGTATCCGGATTGCAGCAAGCGGGCCAGGTCACGCGAGAGGGTTGCCGGATCGCATGAAACGTAAGTGATGCGAGGCGCTCTCAACATCACCAGTCCTTTGATCACCTTTTCGCCCAACCCGCTGCGTGGTGGATCGACGACCACCAGATCAGGCCGCAATTTGCCTGCCGCGTTTTCCAGATACTGCTCCGTGGTGGATCGAACCGCCTTCACGTTCGCGGGCGAATTGTATAGCAGATCGGCATGAGAAGTCGGTGACGACTCAACCGCAATCACACGTTCAAATTCCCGATTCAGGACAGAAGCGAAAAGCCCAACCCCAGCATAGAGATCAAGCGCCGTCCCCGTGGCGCCGGCGTCCCCGCCCCTGTGCCCGTGAACGACAATATCCACCAGCTCATCCGTCAGATGACGATTGACTTGAAAGAACGCTCCCGCGCTGACTCGATAGGAAGCAAGCTTGGTCGTATATATAAGGTGGCCGGCGCCGCCGAGCTGTTTCGCATCACCCTGAGCTTCTGCTCTGGCGGATCGGGCGGCAAAAAACACCACGCTGGAAATTTCCGCCAAAGCAGACTTCAGCTCGGCAGAGAATGGCTCTATTGCAGTCTCGGGCAGGCAATACACTTCTGCCAGCAGTTGCGTGTCGTCGCCATTGGCGAAGAATTCGATCTCCTGAACGCCGGGTGGAATCTGGCCCGCGCGTCCCAACTGCCATGCCGCAGCCAGCGCGCGATTGATCAGCGGCGAACTGATAGGGCACTCCTCGACCGCCAGCAATTCGTGAGAGTTGAACTTGTAATACCCCACGGCGAACTCCGGCGCGGTCTGGACCTTGAACCGGGAGCGGTTGCGATAGTTCCACGGCGGAGAAGGATGAATGTGGAGTTCGGTATCCAACTCCAGCTTGGCAATGCGCCGCAGATTTTCTTTCAGAATGGCAGCTTTGAGCTCGAGCTGATGTTCGTAGTCGGTATGTTGATAGTGGCAACCGCCGCAGCGCAGGAAGTACGGGCATGGCGGATCGATGCGCCGCGAGGAAGCGGTGAGAATTTCGTCCAGGCGCGAGCGCGCAAAGCCCTGGCTTCTCTTCGCGCAGGCTGGCTTCCACGGTTTCGCCGGGCAGCACAAACGGTACAAACACGGCTTTCCCCGGGCCGCGATCATCGGCGGGAAGTCGTGCCAGTCCTTCGCCGCCATAGACTAGTTTTTCGATTGTGAGTCGCAAGACTCGATTCTACAGGGATCAAGTGTGAGCGCGAGCGTCCTCGCTCGTGCAGCAGAGCCACGAATTGCTTCGGCGAAACTGGGGATGCTCGAATCCGGCGGTGCCAAAGACTCATAGGCGCGGACGAGGCGCCAGACGCGTGCGCAAGCCTACATGTAGAACAAACTCAACCTCGGCAGGCCATACTTCTCCAGCAGCCGCTTGTGCAGATACTGCTTCTGCAGTTGATCGATCTGCGCGGCCGGCATCTTGCGCCGGTAGGGGCTCAGTTCACGATCGGCTTCCGCACGTACGGAAACAATCTCCTCGTCGGGCGTGGCCGCCAGCAGCACCGCAAATAACTTCTCTTCCAGTACGGTGAGCCGCCGCTCCAGGTCCTCCAGTCGCGGCGAAGCGTTTTCCGTCTCAGACGCAAGTTCACGTAAGGTGGCTGCCGTCGCACGCGCCGCGGTCAGACCGGAAATGCCGGGACGCTCCGGCAGTTTAGCGGTGAGCAGCAGATCGGCATTGTGCCGCAGAAAGGCCACGATGTCGGCAGTCTGGAAACCTGCCGGCTTTGTTCTCGGACTGTCGCTGCTGGGCGCGCCCACCGCAGCCTCTTTCATCTCTTCGGCTGCTGCCAGCACCTCCTGCGCGCAATAAGCCAGGCTGTTGACCTTGCGAGGCGTCGGACGCTTCTCATAGCGCTCGAACGCTCCATCAATGCCGCGCAACACGGCTGCGAGCGGAATGCCGGCATCTTTCCAGGTCTCGATGAGCGCCCAATCCAGAGTGGATAGCAGAAGGATGCCGCCGCGTCGCCGTTGAAACTGCTCTTCGATCTCAGTGAAGTAGTTGAAGTAGTTTTCCACGGACGACTCAGCGGGACCGCGGCTTGCGGCCGGGTGCGGGCTTATCGGCGGGCGTGGGCGAGCCTGGAGACGCTTTCGGCGATGCGCTCTCTCGGTCCGGCGTGTTTCGCTCCCAGATGAGGCGCAAGCCGTCCAGGGTCAGCAAATCGTCTACGTGCTTGATGTATTTCGACCCCTTGCCGATCAGCCCTGCCAGCCCGCCCGTGGCCACGACGGCCGTTTCCTGTCCCATCTCTTCCAGCAAACGCTCCAGGATTCCATCCACCAATCCGAGGTAGCCGTAATAAAGGCCGGATTGCAAACTGCCGACCGTTGTGCTGCCGATCACGCGCGCCGGCCGGCGAATCGCGACTCGCGGCAGACGAGCGGTCTTCTCAAACAGCGCGCCGGCAGAAATTCCAATGCCAGGACAGATCACGCCTCCCTGATACTCGCCCTTTGCGGATACACAATCGAAAGTAGTGGCGGTGCCGAAATCCACCACGATGCAGGGCCCGCCGAATTTCTCGAAGGCGGCGACTGAGTTAACAATGCGATCGGCGCCGACCTCGGCAGGATTTTCATAGAGCACCGGCATTCCCGTCTTGACGCCAGGCTCGATAAAAAGCGGCTTGGTATTGAAATACCGTTCGCAGACCTGGCGCAAAGTGGAATCCACCGGCGGCACCACGGAAGAAATGATGATCCCGTGCACGCCTTTGACTTCAATCTTGTCCATGGCAAACAGGTTGCGGAAGAGCACGCCGTATTCGTCCACAGTCTGGGTCGCAATGGTGGCCACACGCCAGTTCGCCACCAGCCGCTCGTAATGCTGCGACTCGCCGCCGCCATCGCGTGCAGCTTTGGCGAACACTCCCAGCACCGTATTCGTGTTGCCGACATCAAGAACAAGAAGCATGGGTTCCTATTTCAACCGCACCGTCCCGCTCAGCACCGTCCGCAAACCCTCGGCCGTCCTCACCTGCAAGAATCCACGCGGATCAAGCCCGTCCGTCACCCCTTCAAATCCCCCATTCTCTTCCACCAGCACATGCCGCCCGCGCACCGTCGACGACCGTTCCTGAAAGCGCTGCAAAATCGAGTCATGCGCTCCCGGGTTCTCCAGCAGATCGCGATATTCGCGGTCGAGCGATTTTAGCAAAGCCGCGCACAATTCCACGCGCGACCACTCGGTACCGCTCACCAGCCGCAGAGAGGTTGCAATGGGCCGCAGTTCAGCCGGGAAGGTCGCCTGGTTCACATTGATCCCAATCCCTACCACAATGTATCGGACACGAGTTGGCTCCGCATTCATCTCAGTCAGGATGCCGCAAACTTTTTTGTCATTCAAAAGAAGATCGTTGGGCCACTTGAGATCGGGCACAACGCGTCGGGTCCAGCTGCTGCACCGCGGAGTGGACGGCCAGCCCCGCAGCCAACGAAAGCACGAGCGCCTCCGACGGCGGCAAGCGCCGGACGCAGCACCATCGAGCAATAGATCCCCGCCGAGGCTGCCGACTCCCATTGATGCGCGCCGCGCCCGCGTCCCGCGGTCTGTTCTTCGGCCACGAAGACGCTGCCTTCCGGCGCACCCGCAGCGGCGCGTTCCATCGCCTCAACATTGGTAGACCCGATCCTGTAATAGTGATGAAAGTTGCGATGGATGTCCGCGCCGAAGATCGTGCCCTTTAAGGCCGGCGCAAGCATGTCGGGCAGCAGCAAGTCGGGCACTGCCCTGAGCTGGTATCCAGTCGCGGGATGCCCGGCAATCTCCACTCCGAGCGCGCGCAGTTGCTGTACCAGCCGCCACACTTCGGAGCGGCCGGTGCCAATCTCGTCGGCAATCTTGGTTCCGCTCACCACTACGGTCGCGTTCTCCATCAGCAGCCGCACAATCCGCCCCAGGCGCAAATCCGTCCCCTGTGGCACGAGCTTGGGTCGCGTCGCCGGCGCGCTCTTGCTGGAACTCCGTCCTGGAGTGGTTTTCGTGATGCAGGGAATTATGCGGGAGAGAGGAAGAAAGAACAAATCTGAAGGGTTTTACTGAGAGCTGACGGCTGACAGCTCATACCGGCGTCACGCGTATGCTCATATCTGCCGCTACCGTCGAATGGGTCAACGCTCCCACGGAAATAAAATCCACCCCAGTCTCGGCGTAGGCACGAACGTTTTCCAGCGTAATGCCTCCGGAGCACTCCACGGGAACGCGCCGTTCCGCTCTTGCACAGCGCGCCACCGCCTGCTTCACTTGCTCAACTGGCATGTTGTCCAACAGAACCGCCTCCGCGCCATGGGCCAGAGCTTCTTCCAACTCCGCCAGCGCCCGAACTTCTACCTCGATCGGCTGTGACCCGCGCCGGTTGCGATGGGCTCGCTCCAGCGCCGCCGCGATGCCTCCGGCCAGCATAATGTGATTATTTTTGAGGAGCACCCCGTCCGATAGATCGAGGCGATGGTTCTGGCCGCCGCCGCAGCGCACCGCATACTTATCGAGCACGCGCAGGCCCGGCGCGGTTTTTCGCGTGTCCAGGATTCGCGCCCGGGTGCCGGAAACCGCGTCGACAAACTTGCGCGTCAGAGTGGCAATTCCACTCAGCCGCTGCAAGAAATTCAAAATCACGCGCTCACAGGAAAGAATTACCCGCGCATTATGGCTCACTACGGCGATGGTCTGGCGATTGTGCAGCCGCACACCATCGAAAATTTCCGGATGGCTGGTGACCTCGTAGTGCGACGTTACCGCTCCATCCAGGATGGCGTAAACATCCAGAATGCGCGATACACAGCCCACTCCGGCGAGAATACAATCCTGTTTGGCGATGATGGTGCCGGTGGCGCGCTGGTTGGGATCGATGCAGGCATAGCTGGTGGCATCGCTGGTGGCACGGTCTTCCAGCAGCGCATTCTCGACAATCGCGGTAATCCGCCGCCCATTCCAATCCATAGTCTTCCCAATAACTAAGAACTGACAACTAACCACTAGCAACTGTTTTGATAAAACCCAGTTCCCGTCTACGAGATCTCAGTCTCCAATTTACGATCGTAACTGATCAAGGCTGTTGCGGACTTTTCCCTGCAACACTTCCAACTCGGCCAGACGTTTTCGCATGCCTTCGACTACTTTCGCCGGCGCCTTCGCCAGAAACTGTTCATTCCCCAATTGCCGCTGGCTGTTGGCGATCTCTTTGTCAATCTGCTCCAGTTCTTTGGTCAGGCGTGTGCGCTCGGCCGCGACGTCAATCTTCTTCTCATAAACTACATGAACATCGAAGCGTGCCGTAGAGCGAGCGCCCGGCAGGTTCGCCATCGGGCTCTCGACGAAGGCCATGCTTTCCACGTTGGCCAACCGCTCGATCGCACCACGATTCTGTTCCAAGAGCGATTTGATCTCCGCATCCTGCGGATAGACCTGAATCGGGACCCTCTGTTTCTGCTCGACTTTCAGCTCCGCCCGCAGGTTGCGCACGCTGACGATCAAATCCTGCAAGATCGCCATATTGGTCTCGGCCGCGAGGTCAATCTGCTTCTCATCCGCTTGCGGATAAGCGGCCAGAGCCACCGATTTCAGCGGCGGTTTGCCATCGTAAACCGCATGCCAGATTTCTTCCGTGATAAATGGCATGACCGGATGCAACAGCCGGAGCGAAGCCTCAAACAAGCTCACCAGATTACCGCAAGCGATGCCCGCGGAGATCTTGTCCGCAGCATTCTCGAAGCTCAGGCGCGGCTTTACCAGCTCGATATACCAGTCGCAGAAATCGCCCCAAAAGAAATCGTAGATGCAGTTCGCTGCTTCGTGGAAGCGATAGGTTTGCCAGGCTTCGTTTACCTCTTTGGTCACCCGGTGGAAGCGCGAGAGTATCCAATGATCTTCCAGAGTCGTTGCCTGGAACCCGGCTATGCCGGTGTGAGCCTCGAGCTTGTTCAAAAATTCCTGCTGCTTCCACACCCCAGCCTGTTCGGCTCGATCCACATTCATAAACATGAAGCGCGCCGCGTTCCAAATCTTGTTGGCAAACGCACGATACCCATCCGTGCGGCTTTCGCTGAATGCGATGTCCGTGCCCGGCGCGGCCATAGCTGCCAGGGTAAAGCGCGTCGCATCCGTGCCGAAGCGCTGAATAATATCCAGCGGATCGATTACGTTCCCTTTGGTCTTCGACATCTTCTGCCGGTCGGCATCACGCACCAGGGCGTGGATGTAGACCTGGCGGAAGGGTACGCTGTCATCCTTCTTGTCCCCCCAGCCGCTTGCCTGCTTCAGCGCCGGATCTTGCTGATGGCCCTGCATGAAGTGGCAGCCGAACATGATCATCCGGGCCACCCAGAAAAACAGGATCTCGTAGGCCGTGATCAACAGCGTGGTGGGATAGAAAACTTCTTGGGCGCGCGTCTTCTCCGGCCAGCCCAGGGTTGTAAACGGCAGCAGACCGGAGGAAAACCACGTGTCCAGCACATCGGTATCCTGCTTCAGCTCCGATTTGCCGCACTTCGAACACTTCGGCGGCGTCTCACGGGCGACAATAATTTCACCGCACTGGCAGTGCCACGCCGGAATGCGATGCCCCCACCACAATTGCCGCGAAATGCACCAGTCGTGGATGTTATGCATCCAGTTCAGATAAATCTGCTTGTAGTTTTCCGGAACGATGGTGATCTCGCCGTTTTCTACGACTTCCGTGGCCCGGTCCGCCAGCGGCTTGATCTTGATGAACCACTGCGTCGACAGCCGAGGCTCCACGACCGTGCCGCAGCGATCGCACTTGCCGATGGCGATGGTGTAATCCTTTTCGCCCACCAGAAAGTTCCTGCTGGCGCAAATCCTCAAGCACCCGCTCGCGCGCGGCGTAACGGCTCAACCCGGCGTAGGGGCCGGCGTTCTGGTTCATGTGGGCGTGCTCGTCCATGATGTCGATCTGCGGCAGGTTGTGCCGCAGGCCGGCCTGGAAGTCGTTGGGATCGTGCGCCGGGGTCACCTTGACCGCGCCGGTGCCGAACTCAGGATTCGCCAGTTCGTCGGTAATGATCGGAATCTCCCGATTCATCAACGGCAGCAAAACCTTTTTCCCGTGCAGATGTTTATAGCGTTTGTCCTTCTCGTTCACTGCCACGGCGGTATCGCCCAGCATGGTCTCTGGCCGGGTCGTGGCCACGGTGATGAACTCACTCGTGCCGACTACCGGATAGCGAATCTCGTACAGCTTGCCCTGGACTTCTTCGTGTTTGACTTCGAGATCGGAAATCGCGGTCTCGCAGCGCGGGCACCAGTTGACGATGTACTTGCCGCGATAGATCAACCCTTCTTCATACAGGCGAACGAAAACCTCGATCACGGCCCGCGACAGGCCTTCGTCCATGGTGAAGTACTCGCGGTCCCAGTCAACCGACGCGCCCAGCCGCTTCATCTGGTCGAGGATCGCGCCCCCGTAGTGCCGCTTCCACTCCCACACGCGCTCGATGAAGGCTTCCCGGCCCAGGTCGCGGCGCTTCTTGCCTTCCGTCGCCAGCTGCCGCTCCACCATCATCTGGGTGGCAATGCCGGCGTGGTCGGTGCCGGGCAGCCACAACGTCAGAAATCCGCGCATGCGGTGCCAGCGCACGATGATGTCCATCTGCGTCTGGTTGAGCATGTGCCCCATGTGCAGACGTCCGGTGACGTTCGGAGGCGGCAGCAGCAGCGTGAACACCGGCCGCTTTTCGCCGGGCCCCGGAGTCGGCGTCGAGAAAAGCTTCTCCGTGACCCAATACTCGGCCCAGCGCGTTTCAATCGCGCCCGGCTCGTACGATTTGGGAAGATCGTGAGGCATGGGGTTCTGACTCGCAGCCAGCACTCAGCCGTCAGCTTTCAGCCAGGGACGGGTGGAGAAACTGACCCGCTCGTCTGATCCATCACCTTGGTCAGGAGGCTGAATGCTGAGTGCTGAAGGCTGATAGCTGTCTTTTGATATTACAGGCCGGAGAAAACAAGGGTCAAATTCCGCATGGGTTAGGAGACAGAGCACTTTGAAACGACACATCACTAGTAACTAAGTAGTAAAAAAGCTGACAGCTAGATGCATTTTCATCAGGAGATGACGATGACACCGTGACGCGGGCGCGCTCGCTTCGCTCGCGCTTTGCGTTGTGCTGGCGTGGGGCGTTGAGTTGAGTTGACGCGGGCCCTGGTGACGGGTTGAGTTGGAGCTGGCGCGGCTCTGGCCAAAACAAAATGCTGGTCTGTGTTGAGCTGGTGCGGGGGCGTTGAGTTGAGCTGGAGCTGCTGTTCACAGTGTGACGCGCGGGGGAAGCGTTTATTTGGCGCGGGTGATGGAGACGCGCTGAGGGTCCGGATATTACGGATTTGCTGGTGGTGTGGAGACAGCCTGAACCTTCGCGACATGAGCGTTGGTCGCAAGAACCAGATTGTTTAGGAGGGCTCGGAATCCATCGAAGTTCACCAAGTCGGCGTTAGGTCGGACAACTTTGTGGGCGAAAACCCTCTTGCCGTAGTGCGTCGTGGTATCGAAGTCGTTCTCGTCACTGAATGCTTTACCGTCCACAATCGTCGCCTTGATTGCGGCGTCGAAGAAATTCTCGATCTTTGACTCGTGAGCGCCGTTGAGGAGGGGCGTTGGCACCCCGTAGAGATTCCCGATAATGTGCACAAATGGCTCGTTTCCGGTGACCGCTGCGCCGCTGGCCTGCTTAATGCCATTTCGAATCTTCTTTGCTCCCGAATCGTTATCGTACAAAATTACCACCGCATGTTTCTGGCCAGGCGCGTTGAACTTTGCTGTTTCTTTTTTGTAGGTTGCGATGAAATTATTCAGAGAACTGGAACCGCCATAACGAAGTCCAAGAATACGTGCAGTGCTTGAATCTCTGTATTTGTAAAGTCGGACTTTTATCTGTACCTTGCCCTTGTCGTCTGTTGCAGCCAGATCCGGGTACTCCGCCACAAAGCGCCGGATCGCATGCGTCAGATAAATGTTGTCCGTCTCGCCTTCGCAAAGAATGACGGGGGCTTCGGCCGCGAAGAAGTTCTTGTAAATCAGGAACCTCTGATAAATCTGCTCCTTCTTCGAGAGATTCCCTTCCTGCTCCTTGACCGAGCCCTGTTTATTGCGAAGATCAATTCCATCGATGAACCCCAACATTCCATGAAGTTGATCTAAGGTACCCTCTTCTTTGTCGAGCTTTACAAACGATCCTGTTTTCAGGAGGCAATGAACCATGGCACGCACACTTCGGCGGTACTCGCTCCGAACATTTACTTTTTTGTTCACCACCAGTCCGGTGACCACCTGCCGGGAGTCGCGGTATTGCATGTTCGTTTTCTGTTGGTTTATCTGAAACCCGCAGTGCTTTACTATCTCCGAAGTTTCGCGCCTGGCATCCAGACATGCGAATCGGGACCGATCCTCTCGGCGATGTCAACTGGAAAGACTTTCTCATTTGTTGAGAAAGTGAGGTCATCAGCGTATCGGCTGTAAGTGCACCCTGACTTGGAAGCTAGCTTTACAAGGTGCATATCAAGCACGTGGGCGATGAGGTTAGAGATTACTGGTGAGCAGGGGCTTCCTTGTGGAAGCGTGTTTTCGTGACATGCAGTCCGCGCTATGACCATTGCTACGCGTGGATGTAGAGTGAAGTTATTGTCACTCACGAAGAATCCTAAGACACGTCCGAAGTTGATTGAGGGAAAGAAATCTGCCAGGTCAATGTTGAACACATAACGACGATTCCGGTGTTCTCGTGCGTTGGTCATTATTGATTTGTCGCGCTTAAAACCGTGCGAAACCCGGTCCTTGCGTCCAGTCGAGTGGTTAATTTCGTCGATGCAGTCCTGAAGGAGCGTTGAGAGTTGTCGCTGAGCGAACTTGAGGGTTCCCACTGGGGCACTGATGGTTCGTCTCTGTCCGTTTCGTTTGGGAATGTCGAAGGTCTCGTATTGTTTCTCGGGCGGAGTTTTGAAAAGGATGTAAGACAGATGAGAGGGGTTGATCGTCAGCAGCTTGGCGATATCCCGTAGCCTGGTCGCCGCCTTCAGGTTGGCTAGCTTGGACATTGCTAGGGAATAGGTGACCCACCGGCACTCTTTCGCCTGTTACATCACGCGTACTACGTTATGCTGCGCAATCAGCATAGGGTCTAACCTTGTTTTCAAATGCCACGATGCATGGCACAAAATCTGCCGATGGGTCGACGCCATTATAGTATGCCGGGTGCCGCAGATTCGTGAGCGAGGCTTGCGAGTCGCCTTCTGGCGCCTTAGCCCCCACACTCGTTCGAGACTGCATCGAACGGGACTTCGTGCCAGCTTTCGCGCGGCAAGGATCGCGGCGGCGATCAGCAGCACGCGCTTGCGTCCCTCGTCCATGGAAAAAGAGTCTAGCATTTTCGCTTTTTGTTCGTCTACAAAGTTCCCCCTTAGCGTAAAATAACCCTCTCCCTCGACTGGAGTACGCATGGCGTTGAAAGAAGATCTACAAGGCGAAGTCGCAAGCATATTCAGGAGCACTTGGGCGACGCGCGACGGCAATGTTGTCCCGCAAGACACGAACCTCAAGCTTACCAACGACGCAGTGAAGCTCGACGCCACCGTTCTATACGCCGATCTCGCCGACTCTACGCATCTCGTGGCTGAGCAGACCCCCTCATTCGCGGCTGAAATTTACAAGACCTTCCTACACTGTGCGGCGAAGATCATTCGAAGCGAAGGCGGTGAGATTTCGGCCTACGACGGTGACCGAATCATGGCCGTCTTCCTCGGTGGCCAAAAGAACACGTCAGCGGTACGAACTGCGATGAAAATCTACTACGCTAGAGACCACATAATCATGCCCGCAAAGCAAGCAATGTATTCCACAAACAGGTATGTGCTGAAGCACGTCGCGGGAGTTGATACGAGTAACTTATTCGTCGCGAGGACCGGTGTTCGCGGAGCCAACGATCTGGTTTGGGTCGGTCGGGCAGCAAACCTTGCGGCGAAACTGGCGACACTACCTGACGATCATGCTACCTACATCACGCAAGAAGTCTATAACGCGATGTTGGCGGAGGTAAAAACCAGTAATGGAAAAACAATGTGGGAAGCGGTGCGGTGGACTGGCTTTGACAACAGGACTATCTATCGTTCGAACTGGTGGTGGACGACCTTGTAGTTTTATTTCAGGCGCAACAAAACCAGGCTAGACGCGATACTTCCGGTCCACGCCAAGATAGCGAGATAAACCGCCCACCGTGCTCCTCTCAAGGCGTCCATCTTGCTTTTGGAGATGTGAGCGAGCTCAAAAACTTGATCGGTCAAATTTTGCAGCATCAGTTCCTCAGTCGCTCCCCGTACGGCTACACCATATTCTTGATTTGTCCCATGTAAGACAACATGGTCCTGCCACATTAGGTCCCGATTCCTTTGGGGCGCAGTGTAGTGCGCGGCCCCGCGGGGTTTCAGCACACGCTGTACGGTGATCAAGCTCCAGATAACCGCCAACGCGAGACCGAAACAGGCGAGCACGAAGAGCACACTAGCAGCGAGCGGACCGCAGGGGGCCCACCGCACCTTTCCGACTGCGTCTTTGGATACCTGCAACGAGCTCGCGGCCAGGAACACCATCAGGGTGACCAACGCTCCCGCCTTCGCGTCTGAAGCTCGAATGAGGGCCTGATGGTTGTCAAAATTGTGGCGGGCAAACAGGATTTGCTGATTTAGTTGCTGATCGGATGTCATGGGAATCCGAAGGCATTGTACTCTGCGACAAACGCCTTTAGGCAGTCTCCGACGTGCGCCACGGGGTGGTGCGTAAGGGTCCTGCTGACCCGTGTTGGTGGAGACCCGCGCGCGTACAGTGCCAGCTTCATGGTCCAAAATCCTCCTGTTTTCCGCCGCCGCAAGTCGTTGCCAGACCTCGCCGCTTGGCGGTCATATTGCGCGGTCTAAATGTTTTTGGAGCATCGCCTTCGGAGACGCATCTAGATCATTCCTAACCTATAGATGATTGTCTTTAGAAATTTCGGTTCCTGAGGCGTGGTCGGCTGCGACCAGCCAATGCTCTTGTCAGCATTGAACGAGATAGGCCACTCAATTTCACTAAGGCGGCTACCGTGAATTTGTTCAGCGCGGGTAGGATTTTGCTTTGCCACTCCTCCCGTCTCGGGTCAGGATATTCGGTGTAAACACTCTGCGCGGAGTGAATCATGCCAGACTCCACTTCTTCAAGGTTGTTAGACTCCTTGCCGATGTATGTGATCTGCTCGACCCGGATGTGCCGTCGCTGCAGCAAACCAAGAGTTTGCTTGCCACTGGGCTGCCCTTTTGGGTCGGCGCTTTTTGACCCAGGATGAAATTCGTATTCACGCAGAATTTCACCGTATGTCTTTACCCTTGCGACGTCCCGCTCGCCGTGGAAACCGGCTGTGGTGATTCGGTAGCTTTTCCCGGTGTGCTGATCGATCCAAGGCATCTCAAGCCATTTGCCGGGATCTGGTTCATACCGCGCCACAAGGTGAAACCGCTCCGGATCGACCCCGACCGGGTGCCCGAACTGCTTCACATGGCACGACAACAAGATATTGAACGGCTTGAGTCGATTACCGCGCTTTTTTCTGAAGTTAAGTTTGGACAGCGAGCCGCATCAATGCAGGACTGCTGATCGTGACACGCCCGACGGCAGGGAGATTCTCGAACGACAGGGGTTGCGTTGGCAGGCCCAACGCACGGCGGACAATGCCGACCCACGCTTGTCGAATCCAATCGTGATCTTCACCTTCGAGGTCACACGGGTTTCTTAGATGGCCAAGCCCGTGCTCAGACCACCGGTCTTCTCCATTGTTGACGCCCTTCTGGAGCAGGACGGGTGCGCCTTCCTCATCTAAAAGGAAAAGAGCGTATCGCTTCGCCGAGATTGACAGGCAGTAAAGTTGGCGCTGTTTCCCGGTCACAGGATCGAAGTTGTCGCGTTCGATCTTGAGAATAGTGCGGACTCGCGGACCGTATGGGCTGAGCGTGGCAAAACGATCTGCAATCTGTTCAACCTGTGCCCACGACAATGCCCTGACAGCACTGTGGCCATCTTTCATCTCACAGGGACCTCCAGGGCAGCGAACCAACCCGCCTTGCTCCGAAGCCACAATGGCCATGGAGTCGGTATCTTCCATGACGTAGGTGCCTCCCAGCTCGGAGACGCAGTGTTCCAGCAATGCCAGCATGAGGCGCGCCCCTGCCGTAATCAGGGACGCGAGCGGAGGAAAGCAGAATTCACCGGGAACATCGGGGTGCGGCACGCGGCACGAGTAAGGTTCAGCGTCGATACCGTGGCACGTCACGTCGAATTTATCGTCCGCATCTTCGCGATCCATTTGTGCATAGATGCCGTAGCTGCTTGCGCTGGCTAGAACCTTGAGGGCTTTCTCAAGTCTTTTCCTTTCGACCTCCGGGAGGTCGCGACGTGAAGACAAATGGAGCCGTTCGTCGACGATCACCTTAAAGAAGTCTTGAGTTTTAGGATCAACCTCCACCAATCCGCGCAGCTTCGTCGGGACAAGATTCGGCAGAGTCCCGCTGGCCTCAATGCGAAAGGCGTCGGTGATTTTGGGAATGCGCCCAGTGAGGAGCATCGACGCAACAACATCTGGAACGGCAAACCACAGTGCATTTTCTTTGTCGGCGAAGAGATGATTGATGCCTACCTGCCAATCGTTGCTCGCCATGCTGAACTTGGAGCGAGCTGGCAAGATATCGCCGTCCGGCACGACTTGAACGAATCCCGTCATGTTTTTCCACTTTTCAGGATTAAAAAGGTCGTCAGGTTTTAGCTCCCGCAGAAATATTTCGGCCTCTTCCTGACAGTGCTCGACCACCCGAATCTCACCGGGCGATCACAAACTGCCAGAGAGACATCAGGCTGTTCACGGTGGAATACATCGATAGAAAATCCGTGTAGACCACTGGACAAACCACCTTGCGAATATGAACGCTGGTTCGCCCGCCAAAAAATGCCGTTTGCGCATGCCCGAGGTATCGCTTCGGGAAGCTTGGCTGCCGCTCAAGAATAGGTTTGATTCCCATGGCCCTCAGGTATCCCTTGCCAATCGAGGCGGGTGAGAAGGCCCAGGTGGCTGAGAGTGCCAGCGGATGATGGTTAAATTCTTCGAGCAGCTTGAGTGACAATTCGGTGGTCGCCAGAACATCGCGGCGGTTGCGATCGATGTATTCGTCGGTCACAGCAGTGCGGGACAACGGGTGCGGTTTCACAGTTCCACCGCGAAGGCTTCACACGCCTCCTCCAACGAGTAAGCGTTGTCGGTCAAGGCGAACGCCAAGGTTCGCAGGTTAAGGAAATAACCTGGAAAGATGTACCCTTGTTGTGGATCGCCCGACTTGGAATCTTCGGGGATCAGATCCTCTTTGTCGGGACGCCTCCGTCCGCCGAAGTCTATAAGCGCACGCTTATTGTCGATGTACTTGATACGAACTCTAAGGCGGTTAGGATCTACACGCTCACGACCCTTCTTGTCCGTATATGACCACAGAGCCGAGCGAGAATCCACCCGCAAACCGGTCCCGTGCAGGCGGGCAGCTGAACGCAAGTCGGCCGAGTGCCGGTGGAAGATTGAAACCAACAAGAAGGCACCTTGCTTTGTAGGCATTACGGTAGACCTCCTGCAAGAACTCAGAGCAAGTCAGTAACCGCAGCTTGCGAACGCCTTCGCTCACTGTATCCGGGCGATGGGTTGCGACGTAGTGTTCGAGCACCTTGCGATCTTTCCGGGGCAGGTCGTCACCGTAAAACAAACCCTCCTCCAGGCACTGGCCGTCGAAGATGAAGCGGTAGCTTCCGACCCTCAATTTTTGCGCCGCATCAATTTGTGCCCCAGTGTTGAAGACAAACATTCCCCGCCACGATCTCCGTGAATGACTCTTCGGTTTCGGACTGTAGAGATCTGGGTAAACTCGAACTGCAATTGGCAGCGACTTGACCTTTTGCTTAGTCATCCAGCCTCTTTTTTTCTGGAGCGAATCGTTCTATTTCCGTTCCGACCCACCATCGCGAGCCTAACTTCGCCACCAGCAGTTCATCGAGCGCTTCGAGCATGTCGGCTGTCCAAGGCAATCCTCGTTCGATCAGATAGAAGACCATGTCGACAAATCCACGGACGCATGCGGCAGCGGCCAGTAAGGGACTGCCATGCACGTTCATTAGCGTCGATTTAGGCCAATCTGCCTGTGCCACACTGAGGCACGCGCGGTGGTCGTTGACAGGCACAGGAACCGTAACCGGACTGTTAGCTTTGCCAGCGACGTGGTGCGCATCCATGGATGTCCTGCCATCCTGGGTTCTCTTGCAGGCAGCACACATGGCGGCTTACTTCCAGAAATCAGAGCTTCGGGTCTTGCCTCTCCGCACGAACAACGGCTGTCAATGCCGACCCGGCGCGCAGCAATAATTGCCCGACGACGAGCACCAACGGGGTCGCGCTTTGGCATTTTTGGTATCTTCACAAATTCCTCGCATAGAGCGACTCGAACGAGAGTTCACCTGCCGAGCCCAACCGATCCAGATCGTCGAGGTCCGTCATCAGAGCAATGCGTTTTCCTTGTGCATCTACGAGGTATTTGTTTTTGAACCTTGCGAGTGCTGAGTTGTCTCCCGTTTCCGTATAGCGCTGGACTGCAGCAGAGTGTTTACCTGCCTTGCTAGCCTGGCGGAAATCCGTTGTTGCCACTTCCACGGGTCCTTTGTGCCGTGTGACTGCGATGACTACGCGGAATATTCGGTCATTGCGCTTGGCGGCGTACCGCCCATTATTCAGCTTCCGCAACGCCGGGGCAGCCAACCGTTTCACCATGCGAGGACTGACTCCAGACTCTCGTGACGCTTTCGTGAGCGATATGCGGTCGGCTCTCATTTTCGAAACCGCATTTGCGACTCCAATCAAGGTCTCCCGACTACTTTCGGGCATCGCGAAGAACTGTTCGACGGTTTGCAGTGGAGCAAACTTTCTTGCCGATTGAGAGGATCGGCGCTTCTGGCCCGCCTTCCGTTGTGTGTGCTTGGTTCGGCGTTTCATAAATACCCCTCTTGGTTGTTTCGCGCCCTTTGGAAATCCTTCAAGGCGAGAAGGAATGTAGCTTGACCTGGTGGGGTCGTGCTCTTACCATTTCTTACGGAGGCTGAAGTGGCAGGCCATATGTTAGACCGACATCGACGCACGCAGGGACGCCTGAAAAGGGTCGACATTGCTAGTGGGCTTGTTCCTTCAGTGACCCTGCTTGACGACTTGGTGAGATTCCTCAACGGCACAAAGTCAGTCCGGGGAGAAGGGGTTTTGGTCATTCTCGAAAAGATGCTAAAGCTGGAGGAGATGACGAAGGGTATCGATGGCCCGATATTGCTTGACTTCTCCTTGGGAAAAACAGTCCCCGAGAAGCTGCAAGCGCAACTGGAAGTTGGGAAGCAAATGGCTTTGCTTAATAGAGAACTAATGAAATACCCGTCCACATTTCGTGCTGAAGTCGTTCGAGGGGGACGCGGTGGTGCAGACAAGTGGGTCACATGGCGGAGCGACACAAGTGAGAAGGGAGAGCAACGACTGAGAATGGTTGCAAGCGAAGCACTAGAGGTGATTCTGAGGCTGACCCAAATTGGCTATCTGGATCGATTGCGGCATTGTGCTCACTGCAATACATGGTTGTACGCAAAGTTTCGGCACCAGACCTTCTGCTCAGTGACATGTCAGCAGAAGAAATACACTCAAACCGATGAATGGAGAAAACATCGGCGTGAATACATGCGTGGGTACTACCGCAGAACATATGGTGAAGGGAGAAAGAAACGGCCCACAAAATAAACGGTCCTGAAGATATTAGGGAGACATCGAACTCACAATGAACAATCCATCGAATAGTTATTTAGTTTCACCGCACCACGGCGTCGTGACCCTCTCCGGATACGGCATTAAGGCCTGTGTAGATCGTGGTCACTTGCTCCTCGAGGATGGTTGCGGCGCGGACCGACACAGCATCCGCTTACCTCGAGTGGGGCATAGGCTAAAGCGCCTCGTTATTATTGGCTCTGACGGTTTCGTGTCACTTGCCGCGCTGCGTTGGTTGACAGACCAAGATGCCGCGTTTGTGATGCTCGAACGCAATGGCAAGACGCTATGTGTTACCGGCCCGGTTGGTTCATCTGACGCAAAATCTAAGACGCGCCCAAGCCCTTGCCATCGGTAATGGAATGGGGCTTGAAATCTGCCGGAGACTGATTGAGGCCAAACTACAAGGCCAGGAAAAAGTGTTGCGGGAGCATCTGAATCGCCAGTCGACAGCGGACACAATCGCTCATTTTCGGAACCACCTAAGTTCGGCGGAAAGTTTTGACGCGATCCGCAATCTTGAAGCGAACGCAGCCGCTGCTTACTTCCGTGAGTGGCGTGATCTTCCTGTGACGTGGCCAAAGGCTGACCTGCAAAAAATCCCGGTCACACTGGCGATTTGTCGGGAGTAGACAATCCCCACTAACAGGCGGCCCGCGGCTCGCCGTGACACCTGTCCATGCAGTTTTGAATTACTGCTTTGCCTTGCTCAAGCGGAGACGAGATTGGCCATCTCTGCGTCTAGGACTCGACCCGGCTTGGGGCTGGGTCTGCACACGGATACTGCCAACCGTGACTCTCTCGCATTCGACGTCCTCGAACCTATCCGCCCCCACGTTGAGGCGTGGTTACTTGATTGGATTGCAAAGGAACCGTTGCGCCGGGCCGACTTCTTTGAAACCGGACAGGCAATTGTCGTCTCATGTCTCAGATATGCACCAAGCTCAGCGAGACAGCTCTCACCTGGGGAAAGCTGGTTGCGCCTTGGGCTGAATACGTAGCGCGAACTCTTTGGGCTGGCGGGAAATCTAGGCGCACTGGCAATTCAGCTCCTCCAACACGTCTCACACAGCAGCGACGTACTGAGGCCAAGGGCAAAGTCTGGATAAGCAAAGTCGAACCTCCCAAGACGGATCATTTCTGTCGAGGGTGCGGAAAGACGATCACGAACGAAAGCACCCATTGTGCTGATTGCGCTGTTGAAAAAGCGACGGAACGGCTAATTGGCGTTGCGAGCCTGGGCCGAATAGCTGCACGCTCCCCGGAAGCTCGTGCAAAGCATGGGGCAACACGGAGGAAACATGCAAAGGCATGCTCGGAATGGGACGCATCGACGCAGCCAGCTTGGCTTACGAGTAAAGTGTTCTCTCAACAAATCCAGCCGCTGCTCGGGAGCATTCGAACCTCTGCGATTCGATCACGAATTGGTGTGTCTCGTTGGTATGCCGGGCGCATCCGGCAGGGCTACCGCCCGCATCCACGGCATTGGCAGGCTCTAGCAGAGTTGGTTGGAATTTCAGACTAGGCTGGGTTTGCGGGGGTCAATGAGTGCAATCGCCTGACTACAACAGTCATTTCCGGGTAGCGCGTGATCCAAGCACAAAATGGGAAATCTCGTCGGGCAATGGGTCTGCTCCTGACGCCTGGCTAATTCTTAGCCCTTTTTGCGTGGGGGGGTAAGCATATTCTCGATTTCAGCCAATCGCCTAATGGCGAGCCGAATGACCTGAATCATACCGAGTCCCAGTTTGTCTTGCAGACAGGCGATGATGTGGAGATCAGACTCCGTGAACCGAACAGTTGTGGATTTGTGCTTGTCATTCCTCATCGCTGTTTCCTTTTACAACTCTATCAATTGCGTGTCGTTGCCGAGGAGCAATGAAGGAAGAAAGACAGCTAATCGGTATCGAAACGGTATCGCCTATCGAAACATTTTCACTGATTTTCACTGCGACGGACGGACATGATGTAGAAGGGTTGATGTGCAGCGAGAGCGCCCCTCCCCCGCTTGAGAGCACACTCCCCATGAAGGAATGCGGTTGACAACCTATTTTCCGCAGTAGCCCGTTCGGGCCATGTGCCTTCGATAATTAAAACGATTGAATTGACGCTAGACATTGCCTTTGCGCAACGAACAGTCTAACCCATTGTGCGATCCTTCTGGGTTTTGGATTCAGCAACCTGTCGGTGACTCGCGGGGTTCCATTAGATTAGACGGAGGCTGCTTGGCGACATCCTCAATCCGCGTTCTGGTCGTAGATGATTCCGAACCTTTTCGGCGGGTCGTCCGTTCGATCCTTCAGAACAAACTGGAATTCCGAACCATCGTCGAAGCGTCGGATGGAGTGGAGGCGATCGAGCTGGCGCAAGGCAATGCAACCGGACTTGATCCTGCTGGATATTGGACTCCCGAAGCTCAACGGAATCGAAGCCGCGCGGAGAATCCGTGAGCTTGCCCCGCAATCGAAAATCCTATTTGTCAGCCAAGAATCTTCCGTGGAGGTCGTGCAAGCAGCTTTTAGCTTAGGCGCTTCGGGCTACGTCGTTAAGATGGATGCGGGACGCGAACTACCGACTGCTGTGAAAGCTGTTCTTCGGGGCGAGAGGTTTGTCGGGAGCAGATTTGCGGGCCACGGTTTCACCGGAGCTTCGGATGCACCAACCCCCGGAAGCGCCCGAGGCAATAGGGTTTCCCCATTCCTGCAACGGCAAAACATAGGGATCGCCCGCCGCCACGAGGCGGGGTTCTATTCTGACGATGCAAGTCTTCTGGATGGCTTCACTCAGTTCATCGGGGCCGCTCTTAGGGCCGAGAATGCGGTGATCGTTGTCGCGACCGAGTTACACCGGGGCAGTCTTCTACCGAGATTGCAGGCTCATGGCTTGGATATTGGTGCCGCGATTGAGCAGGGGAGATACATCTCGTTGGATGCTGCCGACACGCTCTCGACATTCATGGTCAACGATCAGCCTGATCCGGCTCGATTCTTGAAGGTCACTCGGCGATCTCGTCGTGGCAGCGGCTAAGGCTGCGAAAGGGGAGCACCCTCGCGTTGCGGCGTGCGGAGAATGTGCGCCTCTCCTGTGGGCGCGAGGTAATGCAGAGGCGGCGATTCGCGTCGAACACCTCTGGGACGAAATAGCCAAGACATACTATGTGGACATTCTGTGTGGGTATCCACTGGGCAGCTTTCACTCTGAGCAAGACAGCCACATTTTCCAGCGAATCTGTGCAGCGCATTCAGCGGTTCATTCCCAGTGAAAAAGACTATTAGGCGAGCTGAGAACCCTGAGTTCTCTACCCCACAGCCAGGAGGGAGTCGGTTCCTCTGAAAGGCACCCGAGCGTGGATCGTGGTACCAGAGCCGGGCCGTGACTTGATGGAAATCTCACCGCTCACCAATTGCATTCGCTCTCGTATGCTGATGAGCCCGAGGCCGCGACGGGATATGGCGTCTTGCGGATCAAAGCCAACTCCCATGTCGCTCACGGTCAGTTGAATCTCTCCCTCTGTACCGCGCAGTTCCACTTTGATGTGCCGCACGCCGCTGTGCTTCACGGCATTCTGCAAAGTCTCCTGTAAAACTCGGAACAGACAAAGCGAGATTTCCTTGGGCACACTTCGCGGTATGTTCGCATGGCTGAAGTCAATCTCTACCTTCTGTTGCTCGGACAACTCTTTGCAGAAGCTCCTAGCTGCTGCCACAAGGCCCAGATATTCCAGTTTTGAAGAATGGAGGCGGTGCGACAGGGCCTGAATGTCCTTGGCGATGTCCGAAAGGCGCTGGCTGGCATGATGGATGTGATCGTGAAATTCAACTGCCGAGGGCGGAAGTTGTTGGTTCCATCGATCCAGCTCGATTGCCAACAGTGCCATCCGTTGATTGATGTCGTCGTGTAGCTCTCTCGCAATCCAGGTACGCTCCTCCTCGTGGGCCTCGATTAACTTTCGCCCCATGCTGGCAAGAGACTCTTCCGCGAGCTTGCGATCAGTGACGTCGATACACGAGCCTATGTATCCCGCAAAAGAGTGGTCTGGGTTGAATCTCGGCACGCCGATATCCGAGAGCCAACGATATTCTCCATCGTGTCGCCGGAGGCGATACTCCATCTCGAAATGCTCCCGCCGATCGAACGCCTGAGTGTAGGCCTGCATACACCTGCTGAGGTCTTCAGGGTGCACACCTTCTGCCCAACCGTTCCCCAACTCGGCCTCAAGTGGCCTCCCGGTGAACTCCAGCCAGCGTTGATTGAAATAGTTGCACAGTCTATCGGCGCCGGACATCCAGATCATCACCGGCGCTGTATTTGCAACCAAGCGGAAGCGCTCTTCGCCCTCACGGAGTGCCTGTTCAGCTTGCTTGCGCTCGGTGATGTCCACCGCCATGCCGAGCATGCGCACGGCGTCACCATTGGCTCCGTAGTAGAACTGTCCCCTCTCCGTTATCCAGCGCACGGTCCCGTCAAGGTGCAAGACCCGGAACTCTGCGATGAACGGTTCCCGGCTTTGCCTGGCATCCTCAACCGCTTTCCAGGCGAGTTCTTGATCTTCCGGGTAGATCCGGCGGCGAAAATCTTCTATGTTTCCGCAATAGGTATCCGATTGGATTCCGAACATGGTCTGCAAATCGCCAAACCAACGGTCGCGCCCGGTCTTGACGTCCCAGTCCCATCCCACACATTTCCCAGCCTCCACTGCATTATGAAGCCGGTCGTTAGACAATTTCAGTTCAGATTCTGTCGTTCTGCGCCTCGCCCGCTGCCGCAATAGTCCAAAAATGAGCAGCATTTGCAACAACAGCAAGCCAATACCACCGATGATGTAGCGCCAATACAGTTCCCAGACGGTGGGCTGTCGGTTGAGCACAATGCTGCCTGCTGGTAGGTTCTTTTCATCCAGTCCCCACCGCTTGAGCGCCTGCCAGTCGAACATGTAGACGTGGTTGCTCGTGACGACGGGGATATCCTGGGGCTTCTCGCCGTTGAGAACCCGCACAGCAATCTCTGCTGCGATGCGAGCGTCGTCGGCCCAGTTCACCAGATCGCCACCCACTGTTCCTGCTCTAAGATCCACATCGTCCATTACAAAGACAGGAGCATTCGCTGCACTGGCCACCATCGGTATCGATTGAGCTGAATCGATAAAGCGGTCTCCCGCCGCATCTTGCGAGATTGAAGTGTGAAAAACAATCGTATCGTTGGGTAGATGCTTGAGCCTCTCAAGCAGTGCAGGCATGGTCAAGTCGAAGAGATACGTGAATTCAAGCTTCGATTCGTAGTTGTGGAAACTCTGCTGAGCGATGGCTTCCCATCCTTCGTCAAACTTACCCACTCCACCAACGACTACCACGTGTTTGGTGCTGGGTAGCAAGTGCAACGCCACATTCAGGGTTCCCTCGGGGTGTAACTGGGCGACAACACCAGTAAAGGGAATGCCGTGCATTAGCTCGTCCGGAATTCCGCTCCAAATTGTGCAGAAGATAATTGGGGTACCCTGGAACTTGTCGTACACCTTCGCGATGAACTTCAGGGACTCTGGCCCGGCGGCAATGATCACGTCGGGCTTGCGGGCTGAGTATTTTTGAATAATCTCTTCTCGAAACCTGTCTTGCGAAACTCGGTCTGGGAATAGGATGAGATCTAGGCTCTCCTCATAGAGCTCGATCCGGTACGGAGATTTTTGTAGACCAGCGAAGACTGCCTGATCGATTTCAGCGAAGCCGGGTGACGAGATAATGCCAATGTCGTTAATAATGAGCACGCGCCGGACTTCCCTCGCGGCTCCTGCGGAACTCGCCTGCGGCGGCAGAAAGGGTGCCACTACTACAACTACAACGCAGATCAACGGTGCCGCTCGTCTACGCACTTGTCGGCCTCGTGGCTTAGGGCCTCATCGTCCTATTCGCAAAACTGTACCACAATGAGATTATCCCCCTATAATCCTCAGCGAGTGACAGTCAGGCCCGCGCCCCCTACTATGAAGGGGCTGATCACAATTTCCGGCTGATTCGCCCACAGGGCCAGCTGCGGCTCAGGTCAACTCAACATGAGCTCAACTCAAAGCAGCTCCACTCCAAATCAACCCATCGCCAGGGCGCGTCAACTCAAGAACAGCATAATGTTTTTTTTGGCCAGAGCCGCGCCAGCTCCAACTCAACCCGTCACCAGGGCCCGCGTCAACTCAACTCAACGCCCCACGCCAGCACAACGCAAAGCGCGAGCGAAGCGAGCGCGCCCGCGTCACGGTGTCATCGTCATCTCCTGATGAAAATGCATCTAGCTGTCAGCTTTTTTACTACTTAGTTACTAGTGATGTGTCGTTTCAAAGTGCTCTGTCTCCTAACCCGTCAAATTCCGCATCTTGTAATCTCCCGGCATTTCTGCCATTATCATTTCGTCACTTTGTTAATTGATGAAATGACCATCACTACTTCCATTCAGGCACTGGGCAACGAGCGGCGGCTGCAGATCTTGGAATGGCTGAAAGACCCGGAGAGTCATTTCCCGCCGCAGCGCGACGGAGACCTGGTCAAGGATGGCGTCTGCGGCCTGCTCATCGCGCGCAAGTTGCGCGTCAGTCAATCCGCGGTCACGGAACATCTCAAGATCCTCGCGCGGGCTGGATTCGTTAAGAGCAAGCGCACGAAGAAGTGGACGTTTTATAAGCGTGACGAGCAGGCCATTCGCGCCATCAAGCGCACGATTTCGCAACGCGTGTAAGCCGCCCACGTAAGCCAGACAGGAGTAAGGACAAGGACAATGAAATCTTCCCCAACGCAATTCCCCTATGACACGCGCCTCAACCTGCTGCACAAGCATTTGGAGCTGATCGACGAGAAAGCGATCTCGGATGCCGCTCCGTCCACCTGGTACAACCAGACGCTCTGCCAGGTGAACGCTTCGGTGGTGCGCGTGGGCGTGATCGAAGGCGAGTACCACTGGCACAAGCACGATCACGACGACGAGTTCTTCTATGTGGTCGAGGGCAAGTTGCTGATCGACCTGGAGGGCCGCACCGTCGAACTCGCGCCCCGGCAGGGTTTCGTGGTCTCTAAGGGCGTGATGCACCGGACGCGTGCGCCTCAACGCACGGTGATCCTCATGTTCGAAAATGCCGGCATTGTCCCGACGGGGGACCAGAAATGACGATCGTCGTGCGCAAGATTGAAGCCCGCGATGAGCGGCGCTGGCGCGAATTGTGGGATGGCTATACCCGCTTTTATGAACGAGAACCCCGTGAAGCCATCACGCGCCGTACCTGGGCTCAGATCATGGATCCAACCGCGCCGGTTCATGCCATCGTTGCTGCCGGCAAGGATGACGACGATGTCATCGGCATGGCCAACTACGTCATTCACGAAAGCACTTCAACGCCCACAGCGGTGTGCTACTTGCAGGATTTGTTTGTCGAACCCGGCCAGCGCGGCGCGGGTGTGGGGCGTCTCTTGATGGACTGGCTGGTGGCCGAGATGGCGGCTGCGGGCTGGTCGCGTCTTTACTGGCACACCAGGGAAAACAACTACCGCGCGCGGGGACTTTATGACAAGTTCACTCCGTACAGCGGCTTTGTGCGGTATGTCATTTCGAATCCCGCTGCTTAAATGAAAAAATATTTCGGAGTGGAGTCTCGCAGGCGACCGGGCTTCACCGGATGTCCGCTTCGTCAACCGTTGCAATCATGGGAATGGTGGTATCCACTTTTGTCATCTTGAACAGTTCCCGGACGCGTGGGCCCACTCCGGCGGCAACCAACCGGATGCCCTTGCGGTGGCAGCTTACGTAATGTCCCACGACGATGCCCAGGCCGGCGGAATCCATATAGGGAACGTCGGTCAAGTCGAGAATGTTCACCGCCGGCGGCTCCTCGCCCGGCAGCGATTGGAAATCGAGCATATTTCGCAGACCGGCGGGCGTCAGAGACCCATACATGTCGCGCGCGGTGAAGGGTCCGCAGAGACGGAAGATTACTGTGCCTGAAGTCTTGCGCTCTTTGCGTTCGATGCTGAACGGAGTGCCTTTCCAAAGCTGGGCCTGAGATATCGTCATCGAACGGTCACCACCGAAGCCAGGCGGCTCAACCGGCCGCAGCAATCCACAAACTTGAACCCGTCATTTGGCATGGCCAGAGATTATACCTCGATGGATACGGGCGCTCGATCCTGTGCTTTGACGGGGCGAGAACATCGCGGGACGGAATATGGGCGCGTGGCCCAACCTTCCGGGAGAGCGAGAAACGCTTTGTTGAATGGAAAGTTTGATCAGGGGTGGAGACGTAAAGCCAGGAACTACTACCTTTTCTTCTTTTTTTCTTTCTCTTTGTCTTTCTTTTCCGAGCTCATCTTCTTGGCGATTTCTTCCACCAGCTTGGGCCGCAACTCGGCCAACATGGTGTCGACGATGCTCGCAATCGCCGTGGACTCTCCGGGAGCCTCGCTGGCGGCCACTTCAGCCTCGGCGGCTTCTGCTTCTTCAGTTTTGGCGGGCGCGGGCGGTTCTTCCTGAACCGTTTTTGCCGCGGCAGGTTCCTCCGCTGCAGGCGCGGCGGTGGGCGCGCTGACGAACGATTCGCGTATCTGCTTCCAGTTCTGCCAGGCGGCGGCCAATTCTGCTTCACGCTGCGGCGAGACTTCTGGGGCAGCGGCTGGCGCGGCACTGGATGCGCTTTCGGGCGAAGCCGGCGTTGTGGATACCGCCTCCACTGTCGGCACGTGGTCCGACGAAGCGCCCGCAGATGCGGCGGCTGCGTAAGCGGATTCTTCCCGGACCACTACTGGCTCGGCGGCTGGCGCGTTGCCTTGGATCGCCGAAACTTCGACGACGCTCTCGGCAACAGCGGACACCGGAGCCGCAACTGACTCTGTGGTTGCGATCGCTTCGGTGACGCTCGCGCTTGCGGCGATTTCCGGTTCGGCTGTCTCTACGGCTGCAGCCGGAGATGAAGCCTCCACGGCTGTTGCGGTCGTTGTGTCGTCACGGGTAGCTTCCACTGCGGCTTTTGCAGTCGCAGCCTGTTCCATTTCCTGTTCCAACGCCAGCGCCGATTCCGCGGCGGAGATGGCAACGGCTTCAGCGATCCATCGCGGACCGGTGATTGCCGCCCCAGCCGCAACCGCCGCCACGGTGACCGCGGCTTCCTGCCTTGTTTCGCTGACGCCGGATGCAGCTGTGCTCTCGCTGCCATGGCCGTTGGAAGGCGCCAAAGAAGCAATCGCCGCCATGACCTCGGCATCGCCGCCGGAAGGCTTTTCGATCTCGGGAGTCTTGGCGTCCGCTGCCGCTCCATCTACCGCATCAACTTGCGCAGCCGCCCCAGGCACTTCTGCCGCAGCAGGAAGTTCTTCTGGTTTTGCAGCCTCGCTGCTTACGGGCGCTTCGGAAACGGCTTCAGCCGCCGGCGCAGCCTCGGGCGCGACTTCCGCCGGAGCCGTTCTTTCCAATTCGGTGGTGGAGGCCAGGGTTGCCGCAGGAGCCTCTTGTGCGCTGGGTTCGACCGCAGCACTATTCGCGCCGGCTATCTCCGCTGCGGCAATCTCGGCCGCGGCAACCTGGGCCGAAGCCGCTTGCACGCTGGCTGCGGCATTCGACGCCGATCCTTCCGGGATTACCGTGGGATGTCCAGCTTTGCCTTCGAACGAAGCCGCTGCCGCTGTGATGGCGGCAATTTCTTCCGGCGTGATGTCAGCGGGCAGGCCAGCCGGAATCGGACGCTCAAATTCTTGTCTCGCATCGACCGGTTTCGCGGTTTCGTTGCGCTCCAGATCGCGAGCGGGGCCGGCAGCGACTTCCGGAGCTTCTGCTTCCGCAGGCTTGCTTTTTGCATTCGGTCCAGGAATCGTGAGGCGATTTTTCCAGCCGGTTTCCTTGTCTCCGAAATCGGCGCCCTCGACCGCGGCCAGTGCTCTGGCGAAGCGGCCAGATTTCTGGGGCTGCGGCCCGGCTACAATTTTGTCTTCGAGCTTGGTCAGCGCGGTGAGCAGTTCGGTGGCTTCGAAGGGCTTGATGATGAATGCATCTGCGCCCACGCGACGCGCCTCATCTGGCTTGAACGGCTCCAGTTTGCCGACAGTCAACAACACTGGAATGCGCGCTGTCTCCGGAGATTCCTTGATGCGCTGGCAAACTTCCAGGCCGCCGTAGCCCGGCATGTAAACATCCAGCACGACGATGTCGGGCTTGAGTTCCGCAATTTTCTTGAGCGCTGCTGAGCCGTTGTTGACGGTAACCAATTCGTAACCGGCATCCGTAAGGATGCGTCTTCCCATGTTCTGGGCGGTCACGCTGTCGTCGGCAAGCAGTATTCTTCGCGCCAAGGGATTTCCTTTGGTGAGGGGGAGACAGCCTGAAGTTAATTCCTGCCGGATCGTAAGTCAATGACAAGAAGACAGTAAGCAGGTTACGACTGGTCAGAGACGAGTGGATACGACGGCCCCTGGCGTGCCTCGAAGCAGGACTTATGCCAGCTCTGGCGGACTAAAACGGCACGATCTTTCGCACGCCCTTCTTTTTCTTGTGTTTGCTGGAGGACATGGCCGCATCGATATCCTTGTCGTCCGCAGTGGATGACGCCCCGTCGGCAGCAGCTGGGGCGGTCGCCCCCGGTGCTATCTCATTGACTTGAGTGGGGGGTGCTACGGTCGGAGCACTGTTATCCACATTGGGCTTCAGCTCGTTGGGGTCGGCCGCGACGTTAGGCTTCAACTCATTGGGATCGGCTGCCGGTGCCGTGGGATTGTCGGCAGGCGTCACCGCTGTCTCGGGTGTGGGTGTATCCGAGCGCGGCGCAGCCTGGTCCGCCGGTAACGATCCCTTGCCCAGGGTTTCGATCGCCACCGAGTGGTCGCCCGGCGCCGCAGTGCCCATCATGGCACGGGTCGCATCCTGCACCACTGAGGTCGCGCTCACCACCTGCGGATCCACCAACGTGGGTTCGCCGACTCGCGACGACTGGGCCACGTCCGGATGCTTCTGGAAATTCCTCATCAGCTTGGAGACGGTGCTGCTCTCCCGCCGGCTGTCTTCTTCTGCTTTGTTCTGCGCCAGCGCCGCTTTAGTCGGCTTGGGTACTGGCATGTGCAAAGCTTCCAGCCGCGCCTTGGCATCTACATTGCGGTCCATCAGCGGATAGCGAGTCAGGATGCGAGAGTAGGCATCCGCCGCGCTCTTGGCGAACTCCTGAATCATTCGCGTCTTAGCAACCTCGTTTCCCGGCCTCGAGCGCACCATCGCAATCTCGCTCTCGTAAGCCTGCCCCAGCAAGTAAAGGGCCTCATCCGCCTTGCTATACAAGGGATACTTGTCCATCAGGGACCGCAGGCGCGCGATGGATGCAGGATAAGACTGGCGCAGAAAATAAAAACGCCCCACGCGGTATTCCCGCTCTGCGATCACTTCCTGAACTTCCATCAACCTCTGCTTACCCTCGTCCACCACTTTCTTGTTATCGGGATATTGCAGGATCAGCTGGCGATACTCTTCTTCGGCCCGCATGGCGTGGGTGTAGTCGCGGTCCGGCTTTTCCATTTGCTGATAGTGGATGTTGGCAATCTTCAACTGCGCTTCGGCCGCCTCCGGCATGTTCGGAAAAAATGTCTCAAAATCCTTGTACTCGATTTCGGCCTGGGTGAGCGCGGTTCCGCCACCTTCGGCGTACCAGGAGTCCGCCACCGCCAGTTTGGCGCGGGCAATGAACTCCGAATCGGGATACGTGTTGATCAGGGTCTGCAGCGTAATCCGTGCCACGTCGAAGCGATTGTGCTTCATGGCATCCATGGCCCGGTCAAACAAGACCTTGTCGGGCTGCTTGGAGCCCACGTTGGCCAGCGGATTGTTGACCTTCTTGTTGGTGCAGCCGACGGCAAACGCCAGCGCGCCCAGCAGAAGAACGACCGGAATACGACGTGACATAGAAAACCTCAGAAGAGTCGTCAGTCGTCGGTCGTCAGCCTTCAGCAAGATTAGGTCCCACTGACGACTGAAGACTGAAGACTGAAACCTAGACTTTCTGCAGCGTGGCCTCCACTGCAGTCTTCAAAATCTGTTGCGCATTCACCTTTGGATCGCCTTTACCGAAGATGGCGTTGCCCGCCACCAGAATTTCGGCTCCGGCCCGGACCACCTCGGCCACGGTACTGAGGTCGATACCTCCATCCACCTCAATACGATAGCTCGCCCTATGGTGTGTCCTGAGATCGGCCAGGCGACGGATCTTATGGACCGTCTCGGGAATGAATTTCTGCGCTCCAAACCCCGGGTTTACCGACATCACCAGTATATAGTCGGCGAGGTCGAGCACTTCGCTCAGGCTCTCGACCGGAGTTGCCGGATTGATGACTACGCCGGCCCGGCATCCGTGGTCTTTGATCAGATGCAGGCTGCGATTCAAGTGCGCGCAAGCTTCCTGATGCACCGAAATCCAGTTCGCGCCGGCGGCGGCAAATTCAGGGATGAACAGGTCCGGATTCTCGATCATCAGGTGGCAATCGAGCGGCAGATCGGTCGCCTGGCGCAGGGACTTTACCAGCGGCGGCCCTACGGTGAGATTAGGGACAAAATGCCCGTCCATCACGTCCACATGGACGACCGTGCCACCGCCAGCGGTGGCGGCGCGGACCTGGTCCGCCAGATGGGCGAAGTCAGCCGCCAAAATCGAGGGTGCGAGTTCAATCAACCTGGGTCCTCGCAGTTAGCCGAAGTAGGCAAATTCTACCACGCGAGCCCCGCTAAAATCGGCACGAACCACGTAGGGGCGGACGCCCTCGTCCGCCCAGTCGAGCGAAGCTCGACCGATTTGTACTCCGCGCCAATTGGGGAGCTTCGCTCCCCAGGGCGGACGAGGGCGTCCGCCCCTACGTGGCTCGTGCCAGTCCTCGATGCGACCGAAATTTCCACCCCCGTAACCTTTTCCCTTCTCGAAAGTTTATATAGTTAGAGGCGCGATGGCCGTCAGACGACCGGCAGCGAGAAGGCCCCAAGGGGAAGCGTCCGGCTTGCCATCGGGAGATGACCGCTTACTGGTCGAGGCCGCCCAGAAAGATCCCAGCCGCTTTGCCGAGCTGTACGAACGAAACGTTGGCCGAGTGTATGCCTACATCGCAAGGCGGGTGGTGGATCGTGATGCGGCGCAGGACCTGACTGCGGATGTATTCCACAAGGCCCTGGCCAGCATTCACAGTTTTGAGTGGCGGGGAGTGCCCTTCGCCGGCTGGCTGCTGCGGATTGCCGCCAACATGATTGTCGACCGGTCAAAACGCGGAACGAGAGAAATGACGGGCCAGGACGATCTCCCCGATGTGCCCGACCTTGGTGCCCGGCCCAAGTTGGAGGAAACCGAGGAGTGTGCGCGCCTCTTCCGGCTGGTGGATCAGCTTCCCGCCGATCAGCGCCGCGTGATTGGAATGCGCTTCGCCGATGAAAAAAGTATTCGTGAAATTGCGCAAGCCCTGGGACGCACCGAGGGTGCAGTGAAACAGTTGCAATTCCGCGCCTTGCAGAACTTGCGGGCCCGCATGGAGGGTGCCGATGCCTAAGCGCTCTCTGCCCAATCGCCTGATGATCGACAAACTGGACCAGGCCGTCACCGAGCTGCTGGCCGCGCCGGGTGCCGGACTTCAGTCCGGCGATCCGGAATTGCTGCCGCTCCTGCGGATCGCCGCTGAACTGCGCCAGCTGCCGCGCGAAGATTTCAAGGCAAGACTCAAATCTGATTTGCAAAGGAAATCATCCATGGCCACCGCCGCCGAACCCGTAGCTGCAGTTCATACCGTCGTCACCCCCAGGCTGGCCTTCAAGGACCCGGCCAAAGCGATCGAATTCTATGTCAAAGCTCTCGGAGCAAAGGAAATCATGCGCTTCGACACCGGCACAGGAATCGCGCACGCGGAAATCATGATTGGAGATGCATTGGTGATGCTGGCCGAGGAGTGGCCGGAGGGTGGCCGCTTCAGCGCAACCACTCTGGGGAACTCGCCGATCAGCATCGCAGTCGAAGTTCCCGACGTAGACGCTTTCGTGGCACATGCTGTTTCCGGCGGCGCCAAGCTGACGCGCCCGATCACCGACCAGTTCTACGGACGCCGGGATGGGACGCTGGTCGATCCCTTCGGATACGAGTGGAACATCTTCACCCGCACGGAAGACATCTCGCTGGAAGAGATGCACCGCCGCTTCAACGCAATGAAGCCAAAGCCGGCGAAGAGGCCGGCGGTTGATCCCGTCCCCAAAGGGTACTCCACGCTCACCGCGTACCTGGTGGCGCAGGATGCCGACGGCCTGATTCAATTCCTGACCAAGACCTTCGGCGCCGAGGAAACCTTCCGCACCGGGCCCGGTTCCGAGGGTGGCGTGCATTGCGAAGTGAAGGTCGGCGATTCCATGCTGATGGTGGGCGGCGGCGCAGCCGGCATGAAGTGGCGCGGAACGCCGATGCCCAGCGCCTTCCACATCTATGTGCCCGATTGCGATGCCAGTTACGCTGCTGCTCTGAAAGCCGGAGCGGCTTCCCTGGATAAACCCGCCGACCAGCCCTACGGCGAGCGCTCCGCCACCGTGAAGGACGCAGCAGGAAACTTCTGGTACATCGCGACCTACAAGGGGGAGAGCTACAAGTGGGCGGGAGCGCCGACGCTGCAACCGTGTCTGCACCCGCTACGCGCCGAACCTGTGCTCAACTTCGTTAAGCGTGCCTTCGGCGCCGAGGAATTGGGACGGCACGCAACGCTGGATGGCGTAATCCATCACGTCACCGTAAAAATCGGCAATGCCCTCATGGAAATGGGCGAAGCCCACGGTCTCTACCAACCCATGCCGACGATGTTCTATCTGTATGTGGAAGACTGCGACACGTTGTACAACCGCGCAATCAAGGCGGGCGCGACATCAATCTCCGCGCCGCAGGATCATCCCTACGGCGACCGCAGCGGCGGCGTGACCGATCCCTTCGGCAACAAGTGGTACATCGCCACCCACATCAAAGACATGTAGAGTCGGCACCACCCACGTAGGGGCGGACGCCGGGGTGCCCCACCCTCGTCGTTCCGTTTTTTGGAACGACAGGGTGGGACCACGAGCGGGACGCTCGCGCCACATTTACTGCGGCAGTTTCGCGTACTCGGCTTTGGCTTCCTTCAGGATGGGCACATCGGGATCGGCGTCTTTCCACAGTGCGAAGAAATCCTGATACGCAGTGCGCGCCCCGGCACTGTCGCCGGAGAGTGCTCGGGCGCGTCCCAGTTGCAGGTGCGACAGCGGGCACACCGGCAGTGTGGAGCAGAGTCCGCGATGGTCGAGGATTTTCTGAAACTCCTCCGCTGCTTCTTTACCTTGCCGCATTTTCAGGTAGGCCAGGCCACGAAGATAGTTAGGCGTGACCCGCGCTTCCCAGCCAAATTCGTAGGGTACCGACGCCTGTAGCATCTCCACCGCTTTGGCAGAGTCACCCCGGCTGATTTCATTCGAGGCGTGAATCGCAGGCAACTGGACATTGTTGATCATGGTGTCCAGCGGGAATCGCTTCTTTAACTCGTCGGCCGCAGCGATCGCTGACGCGCTGTCCCCGGCCATGGCGGCCGCCATCCCAGCGAACGGCAGGGACTCCCGGCCCCGGCTGATGGCAAGGGCCTGCTGCGCCTTCTGCCGCGCCGGAGACGAATTTCCGACCGCCGCTTCAATGATGGCGAAGCGAGCCGCCATGTTAGCCGCAATCTCTGGAAATTTTCCGCGCTGCGCGATGTCTACCGCCTGGCTTTGAAGCTCGCGGGCTTTCTGCAACCGGCCGGCCGATGCAGCCGCCTCAGTCGCGCCGTCAAGCATGATGAATTCGTCGGGCTTGCTCTTCGCCCAGTCGGTCTGGCGCTGCATTTCGGCCGAGTCTCCCTCTAGAAACGCGAGCGCGAACAGAGTGCGATGGTCCGCGGTGCCATCGAGTTTGCGGTCGATTTGCCGTTGTTTGATGGATTTCGTCTCGGCGAGACGATTGAGGCCCATGTATGCCCGGCTCAGAACCTGGTAGCTGAGCGCAGCCTCGGGCGCCAGTTGCATGGTCTGCTGGGCCTCCTCCAGGCACTCGTTCAGCTTGCCGGTATCACCGTAGAAAACTGCCAGGTTGTTGGTCGGAATCGAGTCGCGGGGATAAGTCCGCTTCCAAAGCTGATAGGCCTCGATTGACTTGTCGAGCTCTCCGGTAACGATGTCGTAGTAGTGCGTGGTGATGTAGAGCTTCTCCGGTTCACTGGCGCGCTCACGCCGCTCGAATGCCAGCCGGGTATTCTCAATGCCCAGCGTCTCCTGTCCGGTATTCGCGTAAGTCTGACCCAGGCGCGCATACGCCACCGCAAAATTGGGATCCAACTCGACGGCGCGCTTGTAGAACGGTGCCGCGCCTAACTCATTTCCTTTGTCCCGTTCTGCCTCTCCCAGGCTGAAGGCCTTGAGCGCGTCCAGCGATGACGTGGTTGCTTCCTCAACCGGAGCGTCGAATTTCTGGACCGAAGCCAGCGACTCACCCAGCTTGCCGCGCAGACTCGAAGCCGCCTTCCCGACCGCTCCCAGAACCTGCTCTTTCTTGTCGGCTTGCAGCTGCTCATGCGCCAAGCTGTCACCGGTCTGGCAGTTGATCGCATTTACATCCACCACATACTGGCTGCCGATGCTGCTGATGTTGCCATTCAAAACCGCTTTGATTCCTTCCCGCCGGCAGACGTCGCGGGCGAGGTCAGGAGTGAGTCTTTCATCCGGCGAACGCCCCATAAACTTCAGAGTGTCCCGCACCCGCTCCTGGGGGAACACATTCAAATAAGGAGACTGCTCGAGTTGCACCGCCAGCGCCTGTCTGAGAGTGCCGTCAAAAACCGCATCCCCTGTTGTGTTCACAAAATCAGTGAGCAGGATGGAATCTTTTTCGGTCAGCGCTCGTGCGCCCCGGGTGTAGAAGAAGCCGCCGATGCCGATCGCGAGCAGCGCAGCTGCCCCGATGTACCAGCGCTTTCGGTCGGCCGCGGGTTGCGGGGCCAAGGGGGGAGAAGCGCTCCCGGAGCTCGCGGCCACCGGCTGTGCCGCCGATCCCGACGGCGGCGCACTCTGCCCGGAGGGCGCGGAAGGCGCGGACGGAGCCGACGGCGTCGAGTCCACCGGAGTCACCGCGCTCGGTGTGGTCACGTTATAAGACGAACTCTTGCCGGAGTCGATTTCGCGCTTGAGCCGCTTCAGATCGCCGCGCATCTCCGACGCTACCTGGTAGCGCAGGTCGCGGTCCTTCTCCAGAGCTTTATTGATGATGCGTTCCAGCTCGGCCGGCAAATTTGGATTCAGCCGCACCGGCGCGGTGGGAGCGCGATTCAGGATGGCGTCAAAAATTACCGCCGAGGTGTTGCCGGTGAAGGGCTGGCGTCCGGTGGACATTTCATAGAGCACAGCGCCAAAAGAAAACAGATCGGTGCGGGCATCGAGTTCCTCACCTCGCGCCTGCTCCGGAGACATATAGGCGACCGTTCCCACCGTGCTGCCCGGGCTGGTGAGATGCGCCGCATCCACGGCCGCTGTCGCAAATGACGCGCCCACTGGCTCCAGCTCCGGCATCGGCCGTCCCGCTACTTTGGCCAGTCCGAAGTCAAGAATCTTGGCCTGCCCGCGCTTGGTCAGAAACAGGTTTGCCGGCTTCAGATCGCGATGCACAATGCCCGCGGCGTGCGCCACGTCCAGCGCGTCCGCGATCTGTGCCCCGAAGTCAACCAGTTGCTCCACTGACAAAGGCTTGCCTTCGATGCGGTACTTCAGCGTGGTGCCTTCGAGATATTCCATCACGATGTATTGGCGGTTCTCGTCTTCGCCAATGTCGTAGATGGTGCAGATGTTGGGATGATTGAGCGCCGACGCCGCCCGCGCCTCGCGCCGGAATCGTTCCAGGGCGGCCGGGTCCTGCGCCAGCTCATCGGGCAGAAACTTCAGCGCCACGCGGCGCCCCAGGCGCAAATCTTCGGCCTCATAAACCACCCCCATGCCGCCTCCACCAAGCTTCTGCAGAATGCGGTAGTGCGAAATGGTTTGACCGATCATGGGAGCTCAATGAGCGTAGGTCGGCCATGTTAGGCCGTAGAGCTTTGGCAAGTCAATTTGGCTCAGTGTCCGTGTGGCGCGGGCGCCCCCGCCCGCGGCTTTTGATTTTGACGTTTCTGTTACTTCCGACGCTCGCGGGCGGGGGCGCCCGCGCCACACATTCTTTTCTTATCGCGTGCTACTCTCGTCCTTCGGACGAAAGACGTACTCGAGAGACTTGCCTTGGCCTCCGCTGAACAACTCGTGCCTGTGGGCTTCAGTCTGGCCGCGGCGTTGTGCTGGGGCACCAGCGATTTCAGCGGCGGCTACGCTTCCCGGCGCTCTGATTCCTTTCTGGTGACCGCCCTCTCGCACGCCGGCGGCTTCGTGCTGATGCTCACGCTCGCGCTGATCACACGGCCGGACCTTCCCTCGCGCTCGAGTCAACTCTGGGCTGCCGCCGCGGGAGCGCTGGGTGGCTTAGCTCTCCTCCTCTTTTATCGCGCGCTCTCGCAGGGTATGGGGCTGGCCGCCCCTGTGGCCGCCGTTCTCGGGGCTGCAATCCCGGCCGCGTTCACCACGATCACGCACGGACCACCGGGCAAGCTTGGCGTCGCCGGCTTCCTGCTGGCGGGACTCGGCATCTGGCTGATCTCGCGTCCCGACGGCTCAGGCAATTCTGGCGGAGTTCTCATCGCGGCCCTCGCCGGAATCGGATTTGCCGGGTTTTTCATCTGCATCAGCCGCACCGGAGACAGTTCCCCGATCTGGTCGGCCGTGTTTTCCCGCGTGGCTTCCTTGCTGTTGGTGGGGGGCATCGCGCTGTCCCGCCGGCGCAAGGGGCCGCTGCTGCGCGGGGACGCAACCATCGCGATCTTTGCGGGATGTCTCGACGTTACCGGCACCGCAATTTTCATTCGGGCCAGTCAGACCGGACGGCTGGACTCGGTGGTGGTCCTGTCCTCGCTTTATCCAGCGCTAACCGTCTTGCTGGCCCGGTTCTTCCTGAAAGAAAGATTTACCGGCTGGAAAACCGCCGGCATCCTCGCCGCCGTGGCCGCCGTGCCGCTGATCGCGCTGCAATAGAAATCAAAGATGTAGGCGCGAGCGTCCTCGCTCGTGCGTCCGTCGTTGATGCAGCGTCGCTCGTCCCGATGCGATTTCCGCGAATTACGTTTCCTGGGTGCGCATGATTGACGCTCCCGCACGAGCGGGACGCTCGCGCCCACATCGAGACCGCTGCTATAATCAAGGTTTGCGCTCATGCCTACGAAGCGTCTGATTCGATCCACCACAGTTCTTTGCGTCCGCCGCAACGGTGCCGTCGTCATGGCCGGAGACGGCCAGGTCACGCTTGGCGAAGGCGTGATCAAACACACCGCCAAAAAGATCCGGCGTTTGTATCAGGACAAGATTCTGGCGGGATTCGCCGGCTCTACCGCCGACGCTTTCACTCTCTTCAGCCGCTTTGAATCGAAGTTGGAGCAGTATCACGGCAACCTGGGACGCGGCGCCGTCGAACTGGCCAAAGACTGGCGCACCGACAAATTTCTGCGCCACCTCGAGGCTCTGCTGCTGGTTTCCGATAAGGAACAAACCTTCCTGCTCAGCGGGCAAGGCGATGTGATCGAACCGGATGGCGGTATTGCCGCTATCGGCAGCGGCGGTCCTTACGCCCAGGCAGCCGCCCAGGCCCTGGCCGAGCATACCCAGATGACCGGGCGCCAGATCGCCGAAGAAGCAATGAAGATTGCAGGCAAAATGTGCATCTATACTAATGACAAGGTAACGATTGAAGAACTCTAAAGGCGGACGTCGGACTTCAGACCTCGGACGTCAGCGATTTGTTGCCAAGGTCTGACGTCCGAGGTCCGAAGTCTGATTTATGGCCATCTACTTACCCGCCGCCGCTGAAGAAGAACAGATCGCCCTGGACGAGCTCACGCCGCGTGAAATCGTTGCCGAGCTGGACAAGCATGTTGTCGGCCAGAAGGACGCCAAGCGAGCCGTCGCCATCGCTCTCCGCAATCGCATGCGCCGCCAGAAGCTTACCCCGGACCTGGCGGAAGAAGTCATCCCCAAGAACATCATCATGATTGGCCCGACCGGCGTGGGCAAAACCGAAATCGCCCGCCGCCTGGCCAAGCTGGCCAATTCGCCATTTCTGAAAGTGGAAGCGTCGAAGTTTACCGAAGTCGGCTACGTGGGGCGCGATGTCGAATCCATGATTCGCGACCTGGTCGAGATCGCAATCGAGATGGTCCGCGAAGAGAAGCTTGAAGACGTCTCTGACAAAGCCGAGCTGAACGCCGAAGAACGCCTGCTGGATATTCTGCTTCCCCCCGCTACTCCCCGGCCCGCGGAGGCCTCCACCGGCGGCATGGTGCTGGAAGGTACGACAGCGGCTTCTACCGGCCACGAGTCACAAAGCCGCACCCGCGAGAAACTTCGCTCGCAGTTACGGGAAGGCAAGCTCGATGACCGCATGGTCGAGATTGACGTGCGCGAACGCAATTTCCCGTCCTTCGAAATCATCTCCAACCAGGGCGTCGAGGAGATGGACGTCAACATCAAGGACATGCTGCCCAACCTCTTCGGCCAGCGCACCAAGAAGCGGAAGATGAAGGTCAGCGAAGCTTTCGAGTACCTGATCCAGGAAGAAGAACAGCGCCTGATCGACATGGACCAGGTCACCCGCCTGGCCATTGATCGCGTGGAAGATAGCGGCATCATTTTTCTCGACGAGATCGACAAGATTGCCGGACGCGAAAGCGGACACGGTCCGGATGTCTCCCGCGAAGGCGTGCAGCGCGACATCCTGCCCATTGTCGAAGGCACCACGGTGAACACTCGCTACGGCATGGTGCGCACCGATCACATCCTGTTCATCGCTGCGGGCGCATTCCACGTTTCCAAGCCGAGCGACCTGATCCCCGAACTGCAGGGGCGCTTTCCCATCCGGGTCGAACTGCAATCGCTCACCATGGAAGATTTCATCCGCATTCTGACCGAACCTAAATCCTCACTGGTGAAGCAGTACGTAGCCTTGCTGGATACCGAAGGCGTGAAACTGGAATTCACTCGCGAGGCGCAGGAAGAAATCGCCCGCTACGCCTTCCGGGTAAATGAAGGCACGGAGAACATCGGCGCACGCCGCCTGCACACCATCATGGAGCGCGTGCTCGACGAAATCAGCTTCGACGCCCCCGACAAAAAAGGCGAGCACATCAAAGTGGACGCCGACTACGTCCGCAAGATGCTGGCCGACATCGTGAAGGACCAGGACCTGTCAAGATACATTCTGTAAGGCCGCTAACCACAGAGGACACAAAGGACTCAGAGGAAAGCACGAGATTTTTCTCTGTGTCCTCTGAGTCCTCTGTGGTTAAGATTGTCCAAACCATGAAAGCCATCGACCGCACACGCGTCAAGTCTCTCATGCAGCGCGAGCAGCAGCGCTTTGTGAACGAGCGTCCCAAGTCCAAGACCCTGTTCGAGCGCGCCGGCAAATCGTTACTGGGCGGCGTGCCCATGAACTGGATGATCAAATGGGCTGGCGCTTTCCCGCCCTTTGTCCGCGAAGCCCAGGGCGCGCACTTTTACGATGTGGACGGGCACCGATACATTGACTTCTGCCTGGGAGATACCGGAGCCATGACCGGACATTCTCCCTTCGCCACGGTCAAGGCGGTGGAAGAACAGATGAAGCGCGGCATCACCCTGATGCTGCCTACGGAAGACGCGATTTTCGTGGCTGAAGAATTGCAGCAACGCTTCGGCCTGCCCTACTGGCAGTTCGCGCTGACCGCGACCGACGCCAACCGGTTTGCTATTCGGCTGGCGCGGCAGATTACAAAGCGTCCCAAAATTCTGGTTTTCAACTGGTGCTATCACGGCACGGTGGACGAAAGTTTCATCACCCTGAAGGACGGCGTGGCGCAAGCTCGCCGCGGCAATATCGGTCCGCCGGTCGATCCCACCGTTACTACTAAGGTGGTCGAGTTCAACGATCTTGCGTGCCCTGCAACAGGCATTGGCCCCCGGCGACGTAGCTTGCGTGCTGGCAGAACCGGTCATGACCAACGTAGGGATTGTTCATCCCGAACCCGGCTACCATCAGGCGTTGCGCGAGCTTACCGAAAAATCCGGCACCTTGCTGATCATCGACGAGACCCACACTATCTGTGCCGGGCCGGGCGGTTACACGCGTGCGGAGAATCTCGATCCCGACTTTTTTATTTTCGGTAAAGCCATTGCCGGCGGAGTGCCGGGCGCAGCCTACGGATTCACCGAAGCCGTAGCGTATTCCATCGCCAAAGAGCAGAACCTCGAAGACTGCGACACCGGCGGCATTGGTGGAACGTTGGCGGGCAATGCCCTTTCGCTCGCCGCCATGCGGGCCACGCTGACCAAAGTGCTCACCGCGGATGCGTTCAAGCGCATGATTCCTCCGGCCGAGCGCTGGGCGGCCGGTGTGCAAAAAGCGATTACTGAATCTGGCGTGCCCTGGCATGTCACCCGCCTGGGCTGCCGCGCCGAATATCAGTTTTCTCCAAAGCCACCCAAAAATGGCGCTGAAGCCCATGACGCGATGGATTTTGAACTGGAGCGCTTCATGCACCTGTACGCCATGAACCGCGGCATTCTTCTGACTCCATTCCACAACATGGCGCTGATGTCACCCCAAACCGATCCCGAGGACGTCGATCAGCACACCCGCGTCTTCCGCGAAGCTCTCAAAGAATTGGTGGGGTAGGCGAAAACGCGGCAGCGCAAGTTCATCCCACATCCGAGCCGTGGTCAGGAAATCCGCACGCCTTCTGTTAACCTGTCTGTTCCGGCGATGAAGCCATCCGATTGGAATATTCTGATCTGCGCGCTGGGTTGCGCTCTGCTCGTTTCCTGCGGCGCTCCGGGCGTTCCCATCCCGCCGGCACTCGAACTCGCCAAACCGGTTACCGATCTGCGCGCAGCGCGCAAGGGCGACAAGGTCTATCTCGCCTGGACCGTGCCTGCCCGGACGACTGACCGTCAGACCGTGCGCCATCCCGGCGTGACTCGCGTTTGCCGCAGCCTGAAAGTGCCGGTGACCGATTGCAAGACTCCAGTGGCGGAGATTGCCGCGAAACAGTTTCCGTTGCCGGCTTCCGAATCCATGAAGGGTGCTCCGGCTCCGAAAGTGGAAGCGAACTACACCGATGTCCTGCCGCAGGAACTACAAGAGCAAGATCCCACGCCGCGAGTTATATATGCAGTGTCGGTCCAGAATGAAAACGGACGCAGCGCAGGGCTGTCCAACCCGGTGCAGGTGCCGTCAGCGCCCGTCCTGACTCCGCCGAATAATTTTCGCGCCAGCGTCAACAGGGACGGCGTGCTGTTGGCTTGGGACTGTCCGCCCGCGGTAACCGCCCCCGACGCAGTCACGCACAAGCTGAGGATCTATCGCCGCGAGCAAGGAAAGCAGGCGGATTCCAGGATCAACGACGCGAATTTGTCCGACTGTTCGCAGGCCCAGCCGGTGACGGAGTTTCTGGATCAAACTTTTGAATGGGAGAAACACTACGATTACCGCGCCACTCTGGTGACCGTGGTCCCCAGTCCGGGCAACTCCGAGGTCGAAGTCGAAGGCGACGACACTCCAACCGTCCCGGTGTTCGCTCACGATATTTTCCCTCCGGCTGTACCCACCGGTCTGCAGGCAGTTTTCTCGAGTGTCGGGCAAGCTCCTTTCGTCGATCTGGTATGGTCTCCGGATACTGAAGCCGACCTCGCCGGCTACAACATTTTTCGTCATGAAGAAGGAGCAGAGCCGGTAAGACTCAACGCCCAGCCGGAGAAAGCGCCGGCCTTCCGCGACTCGACGTCCAATCGGGAAAGAAATATTTCTACTCGGTGTCCGCCGTCGACGAACGTAACAACGAGAGCGCGAAATCAGAAGAGGCAAGCGAGCAGGTACCATAGAGGCTTCTGGCTACTAGCTGCTAGCCCTGAGCTGTCGGATGCTGCATAGAACTGTTGTAGAGTTATTTTCTTGCTGAAAGCCAGTAGCTAGAAGCTAGAAGCCAGAAGCTCTGAGGCCCCATGAAATATTGCCGCTTTCAATTAAACGACCAGCCGCACTACGGCCTCGTCGAATCCGTTGCTGGTGTGGACCAAATCACACGACTCTTTCTTACTCCTCCGCAGGACGCGGACGGAGATCTGGAAGACGTCCCCACCCGGCGAACCGACGCGCTGCTCCTGGCTGACGCCGCGCTGCTCCCGCCGGTTTCCCCGTCGAAAATTGTTTGTGTCGGGCGCAATTATCGCGAGCATGCGTCCGAACTGGGTAATGAGGTCCCGGTCGAACCGCTGCTTTTCTTCAAGCCCCCATCTTCATTGCTGGCGCCGGGGGCCACGGTGCGCCGGCCACCGCAAGCCCAGCGGGTGGATCACGAAGGCGAACTTGGAGTGGTGATCAGGAAGAAATGCTATCAACTGGCGGCGGACGCCGATGTGCGCCCCTACATTCTGGGCTATACCTGCGTCAACGATGTCACCGCGCGCGACCTGCAAAAGAAGGATGGCCAGTGGACGCGGGCCAAGGGCTTCGACACCTTTTGCCCGGTGGGCCCGCTGGTCACCAATGAAATCGATCCCTGGGCCGGAATTAGCGTAGAAACCAGGGTAAACGGCGCTGTCCGTCAACAGGGCAACACGCGGGACTTCATCTTCCCGCTCGATGTTGTCATCCGCTATATCTCGCAGGTCATGACCCTGATGCCCGGAGACCTGATTCCGACTGGCACGCCCCAGGGTGTGGGCCCGGTTCTGGCTGGAGAGACCATGGAAGTGATCGTGGAAGGAATAGGAACACTGCGTAATCCCGTGGTTTGATAGACACGACCCTCCCACTCGGCGCCTACTTTCAAACTTCCCCGATTCTGCCTCAGGCCTTATTCTGTTTGTGGAGCAGCCGTACGCCCCGGCCGTATCCGATCGCCCATCATGACTCCATTTCGTCTTTATGTTTTGATTCTGGTCGCTGCCGCCATTCTGGCGCTGGCCTACTTCCTGCTGCGGCGTAAGCCCAAGACCGCCGACGACCTGGAACGCGAGCGTCGCGAATGGCTCGACCGCATCGGCCGCATCACCGACGGCACCGTGATCGACGTTCAGGAAATGCCCGGGACGCGAGCGCACTCCGCTACCTTCCTCATTTACCAATACGACGTCGCCGGAGTCTCTTACGAAGCCTCCCAGGACGTGACTTACCTTCGCCAACTCATCAACCTGCACTCCTGCCGCCTGGGCCTTCCCACTTCAGTTCGTTTCGACCCCCACAACCCTGGAAACTCAATTGTGCTCTCGGAACGCTGGATGGGCCTGAGGCAATAGGAGCACAAGAAAAAGACCCGGCCGAAGCCGGGCCTGAACGTCTTTCCGTATTCCGCCTAGGGCGCGATGCGGTCGGTAAGCGTGTCGTTGTGATAGGTAGCATGCGCACGCACCTGCATCCATCCGCCTGAGGGATTATTCGCGTCCGCCCCGCCATTCTTTTGGCTGGTGGCATAGTCCTGCCATGAGCTGTAGCGAATCACCGTCAGGTATTGCCAGGGACCACCTTCCAAATGCTGCATCAGCACGGTCCCGGAAGCAACGTCGCCCGGAGCCGATAGACTAAGCGACTTTTCCAGTTGGCCGCGGTGCCCCGGAGCGGCCCGGTACAACGAAACTGCATACACCGAGCCCGTAGTCTTAGACGCTGATCCTTCGTCAATGCCCATGGCTTTGGCGAATTCCGGCCAGGACGGACCGTTGACGAAAGTGTCCGTGTGCCACGCACTCAGGTCACGCATGGCTTCCGGAATCGGAGTGCCGGTGGCTTCCACGGTGGCCTTGGTTCCCAGATGCTCGATGACCGCATAGTCCCAATCTTCTCCATCCCGATGCCGCAGCACCAGATGATGTCCGGGCATGGGTGAGTTCGGCGTGGGCGCCTTGAGGTAGTCCGCTTCTTCAGCCGCTTTTCCCAGAGCAGCCTTGGCGAAGTGGACGTGGTAAACATCGGTGCGGGCTGGGGTCGCGTTCTGTGCCACCGAAAATGAAACCAGCAAGAACGAGACGAGCAGCAGCGTGCATGTGCTCTTCACAGTTGCCTCCAAATTTTCAGATTAGGAATGGTTGTCCTGAGTGAGTGGCCGGAAATACGGGGCGATTATAACAGTCACGGTCTGTCTTGCTTTGTAGGCCTGTAATCGGGGGATGGCCCAGCTTCGAACCTTCCTCATGCCAGGAGTCATGCTGAGCTTGCGAAGCATCTGGCGTGAAGCGGATATGAGCCGGCCTCGGCAACGAATCGGGGGCCCCAGTGCCCCCCAATTTTCCTTGCGGTTCCCCGGTCGGGCGATGGACTTCGGTGTATCGAGTGTTGGACTTCGGTGACGTTCTCAGGACAGCAGGGGATTGCTAACGTGGCAACTCAGCCGGGAAGAGAAAGGCCGGCCCCAATTCCACTATGGCAAACACTGCGAAATCCTCGTCAAAGCTGAAGATTCTGTACGCGGAAGGTGATTCAGAAGTCCTTGCAACACAGTCGGTTACGATTGGAAAAGCGGGCCATCAGGTCACCCCGGCGGAGGGCCGCCAGCAGGTGCAGGACTTATTGAAGCGGGAAGCCTTCGACCTGGTCATCCTCGGCCCCACTTTGACCAAGAATGACCGCCACCACCTTGCCTATATGGTCAAAAAGGCCAAGACAGGGACGCGCGTGCTGGTCACGCACACCGACGGCGAGGGGCATCCCGCGGTAGACGCCACCCTGGAGACGGGCAGAAGCATGAATGCCCTCCTGGAGAAGATTGTGTCGATGTACCCCCAGGCGGCAGGAGCAGCCTCCGGCAGATAAGCTTCGGATTCTGCCAGTACGCGCGGTTTCGAAAGGGCGGCCAGCGAGCCGCCCTTTTTCATTTCCCGAAAAACGGGAGAATCTCTATCGCCACGACCCTTGTTAGTAAACAGGTGGGAGAAACACCGCGCGGATGGTACCTCATTTCATCTATTGAAGCACTTCAGACATATAAGTGGGAGGCCTGGCACAGTCCGGGTGGGGACGGGTCTCTTACCCGTCCGGGCCGAGCAAGCCTCGGCTAGGGGTTTGCATCAATTCCGGCAAGAATCAACCCAGTTACCGTGGGAAGGGACCACCGCAACTGTTCTACTTTCCCGCACCCCCCGACTAATTTCTTGATCGTTAAGCCGCCAAAGTGGAATGACGAGGTTAAAATAGCAACTCCGACTCAATCCACCATGAACGCTCCCCTTCTAAGCAACATACCGCAGCAAAAGAAGATCTACGTCTGCCTCAGCGGCCTGCCTCTCTCATTCCATCTGGAGTGGCCGTTTCGCAAGTCCACTTCCGGCGCCGACTTCTACGTGCTGCACGCCGACATCGCTCTCGAGAATTCGGAAGGATTGCACGCGCCGGTGTCTGTGAACCTCTCCGCTACCGTTTACGAAGTGATGCCGTCGCTCGAGCCCAAGGATATTGAAGCGCCGGTGATCAATGCGTTGCGCAAGGAAGTGGATCGCCGGCAAATTGAATTTCTGAAATCTGGCAAGCGGGTCCCGGTGCAATTCTCCAGCCGCTACTACGACTTCAAACGCAGCAAGTGGGTATTCGGCAAAGCGACCGATGAGAATGTGGCCCTGCTGGTGGCGCGCAAAGTTTACTGGCAAACCAAAGTCGCCGGAGGCCCGGTTTGGATTGGCGATCCCACCGAGGCATTGTTCCTTGAAACTACGCCCGCGCGATTGCTGGAAACGGCACAGAAATTAAGAAACCAGGAATTGATGACGCTCCAGGGCGAGTGGGCCTCGGCCAACGCGTCCCTGATGGCGCAAGCGGAAAAGTTCGAGGCGGACATGCGGGCTGCCCTTGCAGAACTTGAGCAGAAGCACGCGTTTGAAAGAGGATGAGGAAGATTGCAGATCTCAGATTCTAGATTTCAGATTTAGAAACACTGGCCCAGTCTTTTAGGCGAATGCGTTAGTTCGGAACGCTGCACACCAATCTGAAATCTGAAATCAACAATCTGAAATCACTTCTCTACTGCTGCTTGCTGATGGTTCCGTTGATCTCCACGTTGGCATCGTTCTGCACCACGTAAGCGTCGTTCGCCGAGACCAGATAGTAAATCAGATTACTGGAAAGAGTGCTGATCGAGGCCCCGGTTCGCCCGTTAGCTGAAACCGCATAATTTCCCGAGAGAATCAGCGGGAAGTTAGTGGTTCCCCCAACGTTCGTGAATTCATTCAGGATCAATTTCCCGTTGCCGTCCCACTGCAGCGTACCCACGCGGTCCTTTGGTGTTCCGGTGTCGAATCCGTCCATGACAAAACCAAACTGTCCATTCATGGTGGAATTCGAGAACGTGGAAACCTGCTGCAGGTCGAGGCTTCCGTCCTGCACCGTGCTGGGGTCGTTGACCAGGAAGAGGCCCCGGCCGGGATTGACCATCCACACCACCAGGTTGCCGTTTGGCGACGTGTTGAGAGTCACCAGCGTGCGCCCACTGAGAGCCGAGGTGTAAGTCCCCGTGAAAGTGACGTTCGTTGAGGGAGCGGAGTCTTGCACTGCGTCGAGCGCGCCTGCAGTGATTGTCCCGCCGCTCGCGGTGAAGCGGCCAGCCATGTTCACACCGCCCAGGGAACTTGTATCGCCCCTGCTCCCGAAGGCATAGCTGCCGGAAAGCGTTGGCGTGCCGCTCTGCAGTTCGGCGCGGCCCAATCCCAGCACTCCGGTGTTGCTTGCCAGGAAGCGGATGTTATTGGCATCCACGATGTAGTAAATAAAGCTGGAAGTCGCAGGCGTCGTATCGGTGAAGGATCCGTTACCGCGTCCGGTTGCGGGATCAGGAGGGTTGAACGAGCCGGTAAAGGTCGGGGAACTGAACACTCCGCCACGATTGACGTCTTCGTTTCCGTTGCTGGCAATCCCGCCCGCGACCGTAAAAACGCCGACGCTGGCCACGGACTGAACCGAATTCAGGTCGTGTTCGCGGAAAACAAACGTTCCCGCGGGAGCCGCCGCAATCGCCGTCGGGTCCTGCTTCTCCGCCAGTCCGCCTCCATTCAGGAGGGTGTCACCTTCCACCAGATAGACCTTGGAAGAGCTGACCACGGTGATCGCCAGATGAATTGCGCCCAGAATATTGTTGTTGAGGATCAAGCTGCCAGTGCCATCGTTGCTGACATTGTAGGAGCCTGTGCTCACGGTATTCGTCACTCCGGCGCCTTCGGAAAAATCATCCGTCGAAGTGGTGATGCCGCCGTTGCCGTCGGCGGTAAACACGCCCGCCTCGCGATAGGGCACAGGCGCGTTCCCGCCGAAATCGAAACCCTCGATCTGGTAGACGTACTGCCCCTTGAGGCTGGCGTTGGAAAAGCTCCCCGAAGGAATGAATCCCGGTACGCCCCCGCTATTCGTTCCACAAGCAATACAAAACAGAAGTAAAACCAGGCCCAGGCACAGATATATAGTTCTCATAAACAAATGTGCAGCGTAAGCACGACTCCTCTATGGCACCTAGAAAGGCGGATTGCTTCCACTCTTTAACCCAGTTTTGGCGAAAAAGTTGTCAAGGATAAGATGCGCGTTTGGGGCAAGAAGAATGCCTGATGCGCCGTTATCCTTCCGCAACTTCCGGTCTTCGGGTCCGGACTGACGCCGCGTTTCTCTCTCGATGACGCCGCACCAGCCATGCCACGATGCGATATCCCAGCAGCAAGGAGAGCACGAAGGCATACCGCTCCGGCTTGGTGACATCGGCTTTTACCAGCCACCAGTAATGTATGACCCCGGCGATGGCACTCACATAAATCAGGCGGTGCAAGGCCTGCCAGCGCTTGCCGCCAAGGCGGCGTATCCAGCCCGTGGTTGAAGTCAACGCTAGCGGAATCAGCAAAACGAATCCGGTGAACCCGACGGTGATGAACCGGCGTTTGAGGACGTCGGCCCAAATTTCATGCAGGTCAAAAAATTTATCCAGCCAGATGTAAGTCAGAAAGTGCAGCAGCGCGTAGAAAAACGCAAACAATCCGAACATGCGGCGATAGCGAATCAGCCACAGCTGGCCGGTGAGCTTGCGCAGGGGAGTGACGGAGAGCGTCACCAGCAGAAAAATCAGGATCCAGTCGCCGGTCGAATGGGTAATGACTTCGATGGGATTCGCACCCAGCCGGCCCATGTAGGCCTTCCATCCCAGTCGCCCCAGCGGTCCCAGGCAGGCCAGAAACACAACCGGTTTGAACCATCGCACGCCCACATTGAAAACTTTCCGCGCGAGCGAGGACGCTCGCGCCCACATCCCAGCTAGAAGTTCTTCTTCAGATCCATGCCCGAGTACAACGACGCCACTTGATCGTAGCCATTGAACATCAGCGTCGGGCGCTTGCGAAATTCTCCCAGGCGGCGCTCGGTGGCCTGGCTCCACCGCGGATGGTCCACTTGCGGATTCACGTTGGAATAAAACCCGTATTCATTGGGCGCGGATAGGTTCCAGGTATTGATGGGCTGTTTGTCGGTGAAGTGAATACGCACGATGGCCTTGATGCTCTTGAATCCGTACTTCCACGGAACCACCAGGCGCAGGGGCGCGCCGTCCTGGTTGGGCAGGACTTCGCCATACATGCCAAAACACAGAAGCGCCAGCGGGTGCATGGCTTCATCCATTCGCAGGCCTTCGACGTAAGGCCATTGCAGTACGTTGCTGCGCTGGCCCGGCATCTGCGTGGAATCGAGTAGCGTCGTGAACTCGACAAACTTCGCCTTGGGCTGCGGCTCGGCCCGATTGATCAATTCGCTCAACGAGAACCCCACCCACGGAACCACGATCGACCAGCCTTCCACGCAACGATGGCGATAGATGCGCTCTTCCGGCGCGGCCATTTTTATGATCGTGTCCACATCCAGCACTTGCTTCTTCTTCACCTGGCCGTCGATGGCGACCGCCCACGGACGAGTCTTGAAATCCTTGGCCAGGCCGGCTGGCTCGTACTTGTCAGTCGAAAATTCGTAGTAGTTGTTGTAGTTGGTTACATCTTTGTACGGAGTGATCGTCTCGGTGGTAGAGAAGGGGCTCTTCTGTATGCCGTCAATTTTCGTATTGGCCTGTGCCACCGAAGATGGAGAAGCAATTTTGTGCAGGCCAACCCCTGCTGCTACCGCCGCGGCGCCCGCCAGCGCAGTGCCTGTGAGAAACTTCCGCCGGTTCAGATACAGACTCTTCGGCGTGATCTCGGAAGACAGAGTGTCAGCCGCTTTTTTGATCAGCATGAATGGAAGCTCCTGCAATCTTTACGCTTAAACTGGCGATGTTGGATTCCTGGCCGGGTATTTTCTGTTAGGTATGACGCACCTGGCAGGAAAAAGTTGCATCGCCGCTTCTCGCCCGGCAAACCAAAGTCCATTCATTTCAAGGTACTTATTCCCAGCTAGCGCCCGAGGCGATTCAGCTAGGTGCTGGCGGCGAGGGTCTCGCAAACCCGGCGAATCTCCTCACGCTGGGGAGCGCTCAGCGCCAGAAACTCGAAGCCGTGGCGCAAGCCGTCGCGATAGCGCACCAGGGCGCGAAATTTGATGGGGAACGGCGCCATCGGGAGAGACAGTTCCATGGACACGACCTCCCCAGGTTCTAGCTCGCCGGTCAAGGTGGCCCCAATCCCGTCTTCGCCAATCTCGCTCGATCGCCCCCAAAAAGAAATGTTCTCTCCGGAGCGAAAGGTGTGGACGTTGACACGGACATCGAGCCCGTGGCGGGGAAAGCGGCGCGAGGTTCGGGAATCCGCTTTAGGGTCGGTCAGAGACATGCTCGCGTCAATTTTCTTGATAGCGCCCCCGTTGTTTCAAATGCGCTCAGGTCAGGCCCGGTCTCGCGCACAGATACTAATTCCCGTGCAAGGGATATCCCGTTTCAAGCGGTAACTTGCTTTCGACCTTCAACACCGTAATGCCTCCGGTGATGGAATACACGTCCACCAATCCGACTGCGCCCGGCGTTGATTCCACCGCTTCCACCACGGCCTTGTCGGAATTCACGACCACAATGGCCGGATGGTTCGCGCGCCCATGATTCGCATTGGTGATGAGCGCGCTGACCGCATCGCCCGACATGCCATAAACTTTTTCCAGCACCAGCCTCATTTCACTGGAGGCTGGGTTGAGGCTGAAGAACGTGACCGGCTTGCCCTGCGGCCAGCGATTAGTCTGTCCTTTGCATATCTTTACCAATTCGGACATGCTGACCGCGGTCACACCGTTGGCTTTGTTGGCAATCAGAGCCATGTCCTTGGCGCTGGCCGCGGCCAGCGAACCCACGACCACCAGCCACAGCCCGAATACACACCGGCAGAGCACAACTGTCCCCCAGATCATAGAACCCCGTACTATCAAAGCTCCGGAGAATCAGAGCCTTAAGACCGATTGTCCCTGAAGCGCGCGCGATGCTCAATGCCAACCCGGACCGGGTTACCAGCGGAGACAATACGAGCGCTGCCTGTCGTATCATCTCCTGCATGGCTGCCGTGCCCGAGCCGTCCCTGATTCTGAGCTTCGAAGACGCGCGTCACCTGGTGGAAACCCACGCCGCGCATCTGCGTCCTCGCGGCAAGGAACTGGTGGAACTGCTCGAGGGCGCCGGGACAAGTTCTCGCGGAACCAGTGCTCGCGGACCGCAATTTCCCGCCGTTTGCCAGGTCCATGCGGGATGGCTACGCAGTGCGCGCCGCCGATCTCTCCCAGATTCCCGCTTCTCTCGAAGTGATTGGCGAAATCAAGGCGGGTGCTCGCAGCGAGGACATCCCCACGCTGCAACCAGGCCAGACTGCTGCCATCATGACGGGCGCGCCCGCGCCTGCGGGAGCGGATGCGGTCGTGATGGTGGAATACACCTCCAGAAATGCCGGCCGCGTGCAGATCATGAAGGCCGGTAGAGGCCGGTGACAACATCGCCGCGATCGCGTCTGAGGCCAAGCGCGGCGAGCGTCTGCTCTCTCCTGGTGCGCGGCTCGACTTCGCAGCCATTGCCGTAGCCGCCTCTGTGGGCAGGAGCCGGCTTCTGGTCTACAGCAAACCCAAAGTCGCGATTCTCTCGACCGGCGACGAAGTCGTCGACATCGATGTTCCGCCTACCGCCACGCAGATCCGAAACTCCAATACGTACTCGCTGGCTGCGCAAGTGCAAGCCGCCGGCGGAGAGCCCGTGCTCCTGCCCATCGCTCCTGACGAGCCTGGACGCTTGCGCGAACTCATCGCCGACGGCCTCGAGTCCGACTTGTTGCTGCTGGCGGGTGGAGTCTCGATGGGCAAGTACGATCTGGTCGAACAAGTCCTGGCAGAATTCCAGGCGGAATTTTTCTTCACCGGAGCGCTGATCCAGCCGGGAAAGCCGGTAGTCTTCGGAAGAGTCCCGTGTGGCGCGGGCGCCCCCGCCCGCGATCTGCCGGCTCCCTTGTCCCACGTCTATTTCTTCGGACTCCCAGGAAATCCAGTCTCGACCATGGTGACCTTCGAACTCTTCGCCCGCCCGGTTCTCGACGCGCTGACCGGAATGCCCGTTCGCAAGCTGACCTTCCTGAAAGCTCGCCTGAAGTCTGAGATCAAAACAAGGACCGGCTTGAAGCGATTCCTTCCGGCAATGTTGTCCGGAGAATTCGAAGAGACAGAAGTGGAACTGGCGGCCTGGCAGGGCTCCGGCGACATCGCGTCAATGGCACGGGCCAACTGCTACGTCGTGATTTCCCCGGAGCGCGACAAGATTCCTGCCGGCGAGTGGGTCCCAGTGCTGATGCGGTAACGGACCACGGAGGGGCGGACGCCCTCGTCCGCCCGGCGGAGCGCAGCTCCGCTATTTTGAAGGCGAAGCAAAAACCGCTTCGAGCGCTCGACTGGGTGGACGACGGCGTCCGTCCCTACGCGAGTCCGCGGTGCTCCCGCACAAGCGGGGACGCTCGCGCCGGTATTCACGCGTGTAAGATAGCCTTTCGCGATGCCGAAGAAACTCTCGCACTACGATCGCGCGGGCCGCGCCAGCATGGTGGATGTTTCCGCCAAGACTCCCAACCGGCGCGAAGCCGCCGCCAGCGCTTTCGTCGCCCTGAAGCCTGCCGTGCTCAAAGCTCTCCCCAAAAATCCCAAGGGCGACCCGCTGGAAGTGGCCCGGCTGGCCGGAATCATGGCGGCCAAACGCACATCCGATCTGATCCCGATGTGCCATCCTCTGCCCCTTTCCCACGTTGATGTGACCATGCGGCTGTGCGAGAATGGCGTCGCTATTAGCTCAAAAGTTATCACCACGGCGGTTACGGGAGTCGAGATGGAAGCCCTGGTCGCGGCCAGTGTCGCCGCGCTGACCGTGTACGATATGTGTAAGGCGCTGGACAAGGGGATCGAAATCCGGGAGATCGTGCTGGAGCACAAATCCGGAGGCAAGAGTGGTAACTACTCCCGCGCCCGCAAGAAGACCTAGCCTGTCATGCCGAATAACGTCAAAGTCCTGCTGGTGGACGACAATCCCATGGTCCTGGGACTGTTGCACGGCGCCCTGACCCCGCTGGCCAACGTGGTCACCTCGAGCGACACCGCCGACGCCCTGCTCAAAGCGGTTGACGACCCACCCGATCTCCTGGTCAGTGACTACCGCATGCCCGGCATGGATGGCCACCAACTGGTCGAGAGGCTGCGAAGCCGTCCCAAGACCGCGGGCATTGCCGTGATTCTGCTGGCCAGCAAGGCCGACATCTCAGAAAAACTTTCCAGCCAGGAACCGGTCGACGATTTCGTCGAGAAGCCGTTTTTCCTGAAGGATGCCATCCAACGCATCAAGCGCGTGATCGACAAAATCGCACTGGAAAAGATGGCCAAGACCGCGCCCTCTGACGGCGTCCTGCGCGGCAGCCTGACGCAGATGAACGTGATTGACCTGGTGCAGTCGCTCGAAATGGGACGCAAGAGCTGCGCCCTCACTCTTACCAACGACCGCGACAAATGCGAAATGTACTTCAGCGAAGGCCAGGTGACTCACGCGGCCTACGGTTCGCTCACCGGCGATAAGGCGGTTTTCAAAGTCCTGAGCTGGACCGGCGGGAATTTCCAGATCAACTTCGAGGGCAAGACCAGCAAACAGACCACCACCCTGAACACCCAGGGCCTGCTGATGGAAGGCTTGCGCATGCTCGACGAGTCCAAGCGCGACGAAGGCGGTGGCGGCCGAGGAAGAAGAGGAAGATGTCCTCCTCGACTCCTGAGGCTCTCACCGCCGCTGTGCTCACCGTCAGCGATTCCTCTGCCCGCGGCGAACGCGCCGATCTTTCCGGACCCGCGGTCGCGCAGATTCTCCAGCAGAAGAAATTTACTGTCGTCACAACTGAGATCGTTGCGGACGATCAGCCCGCCATTCAACAGGCCATCATCCGGCTGGCCGGCAAAGCTCGCCTGGTAGTGACCACGGGTGGAACCGGAATCGCCGCCCGCGACGTCACCCCTGAAGCCACTCGCGCCGTCTGCTCCCGTCTGCTCGAAGGCGTCTCCGAATGCATGCGCTTCGAAGGGTCAAAGAAAACTCCGCTGGCGGCGCTCAGCCGCGGACTCTGCGGCGTACACGAAAAGTCGTTGGTCCTAAATGTTCCTGGAAGCCCGCGCGGTGCCGCGGAATCTCTCGAAGCAGTCGTCGATCTGCTGCCGCATGCCCTGGAGTTGCTGAGCGGAAACACCAAGCATTCGGCTTAAAATGTAGGCGCGAGCGTCCCGCTCGTGCAGTGATCACCACCGGCCACGTAGGGGCGGACGCCCTCGTCCGCCCGGCGGAGCAACGCTCCGCTAAATTCGGTGCCGGCAACAAGCCTTGTCGCCTGGACAGCCGAGAACCTGCCCTGAGAGAAGTCGAAGGGACGGCTGTCCCCACGCGGCCGGTGGTGGCACCCGCACGAGCGAGGACGCTCGCGCCCACACTCCACGCGTCTTGCGGTACCATGACTTACCCTGGGCATTGCACCGTTTAAAGAAAATCAACCGCAAGTTGAATAGAAGCTTGTGCATCACGAATGTGCATCATCGGAGGATAAGAAACCCATGAAGCGAAGTCTGACCATCGCAATCGTTCTTCTCTGCGCCGCAACCTCGGCCTTCTCCCAGGCGCTGACCCAGGCCGACCGCGACCACGCCTTGCAATATCTGGAAAGCACCAGGCAGGGAGTGCTGGACGCCACCGCCGGTCTTTCCCCGGCGCAATGGAATTTCAAGCCCGCCCCGGACCGGTGGTCGGTGGCGGAAGTGGTGGAGCATATCGCGGCGGCCGAGGACTATCTGATGGGTATGGTGACCACCAAAGTCATGCAAGCTCCCGCGCGTCCTGCCGGCGACGACGTGAAGGCCATCGACGATATGGTGGTCGCGAAAGTTCCCGATCGCAGCCACAAAGCCCAGGCTCCGGAGCCGCTCAAACCCACCAATCGCTTCGGCTCGCCCCAGGCCTCGCTCAAGCATTTCACCGACGCCCGCGCTCAGACCGAGGTCTTCCTGAAAACCCACGATGATCTGCGCGAGCACGCCATCGACAGCCCCATGGGAAAGAAACTCGACGGCTATGAGTGGGTGCTATTCGTCGCCGGACACAGCGAACGCCATACTAAGCAGATCAACGAAGTGAAGGCCGATCCAAATTTCCCGAAGTCGTAGGGGTCGCAAATGTGGGCGCGAGCGCCCGCGCTCGTGCAGGGGATCACCACCGGCCACGTAGGGGCGGACGCCCCGTCCGCCCGGCGGAGCGAAGCTCCGCTAAATCCGGTCCAGGCAAAAACCGGCCGTGCAAGGCTGACAAGCTTTCTTGCCGGCGCGACAATTAGTGGAGCCTTGCTCCACGGGGTCTTCGTGATTCGCGTAAACTGCTAATCTTACGCATTGAACACCATCAAGCACATCTTCCTGCAATACACCGCGTTCCTCTGGGGACTGCTGAAGCCGCTGGGCGCGTGGGGCGTTTTTGTGATCGCCGCTCTCGACGGCGCCGCTCTCGGGCTGCCCATGGACCCGATCGTCGCGACCTACGTCTATCAGAATCGTTCCCGGTTTCTGTTGTACGTGCTCATGGCGTCCACCGGATCGGCCCTGGGCAGCATCGTGATCTACGGCATTGGATATCTCGGCGGCGAAGAGGTGCTCCGCAAGCGCATCTCGCCCGAGCGCTTCGCCAAATTTCACCAGGCGTTCGAGAAGCATCCCTTCTGGAGCCTGATGTTCCCGGCGATGTTGCCTCCACCCACACCCTTCAAGCTCTTCGCGCTGGCAGCCGCAGTCTCCGAGATGAAGTTCAGCCACTTCCTGCTGGCGATCTTCGCCGGCCGCTTCGTGCGCTTTCTGGTGCTCTCCATCCTGACTCTGGTATTCGGTCCCCAGTTCGTACGCATCTTTGGCAGCGTCTTCCGTGAACATTGGCCGTGGTGCTGGTCGCATTGGCGAGTGGGATTGGCAATCTGGCTGGTGGTGGTCCGCCTCAAGAAGAGGAACATGTAGGCGCGAGCGTCCCGCTCGTGCAGGGCGCCAGCAAGAACCGCGTGGGGACTTTGGATTTTGACCCTGCTGACATCATCGCAACTGAGGGTGCCCCATCCTTCGCGTTTTTTGCGAAGGGTGGGAGGCAGACGGTCGACATCTTGGCGTTTGATTACCCCACCGAAACGCGCCTACCTTATACTTCCGCTGTATTCCTGATTGAGGGGAAGACGAATGAGCGATCCGACAAATGCACGTACTTTAAGCCGACGCCAATTCGGCGTCATGGTTGCGGCCGGCGCGGCGGCTACGGCCTTAGTTGGCCAGGAGGTTCAGCAGCCGAGTGCCGCCACGACACGTCTGGCTCCGGGATCTTTCCAGCGGCCGCTTGTGCCCGACACGCCCGCATTCGACGGGCCGCTGGAGTTCACTCGTCGAGACGTTGCGCCCAAGGTGCAGCCTTTCTCAATGAGTCAGGTTCGACTGCTGCCGAACAGTGTGTACTTCGATTCGCAGGAGTGGAACCGCGGCTATATGGCACGACTCGAGGCGGACCGCCTCCTCTATACGTTCCGCGCCAATGCCGGACTGCCGGTGGGGTCGGCGAAACCGCTTGGAGGTTGGGAGCAGCCGGAAAACGGTCAACGATCGAGCGAACTGCGCGGTCATTTCGGCGGCCACTTCCTTAGCGCCAGCGCGCAACTGGCGGCGATGGGAGATAAAGACGCCAAAGCCAAGGGCGATTACATGGTCGCCGAGATGGCGAAGTGTCAGGAGAGGCTCGGCGGCAAGTACCTTAGCGCCTTCCCGACAACGTGGTGGGACCGCCTCGAGAAGGGCGAGCGCGTCTGGGCCCCTTTCTACACGATTCACAAAATCACAGCCGGCATGTTTGACCAGTACCGGCTGGCCGGGAACCAACAGGCGCTGCAAGTGCTCGAAGGCATGGCGGCCTGGGCAGACGAGTGGACGTCTTCCAAGACAGAAGCGCAAATGCAGGAGATCCTCAAGATCGAGTTTGGCGGCATCGCGGAGAGTTTCTATCATCTCGCCGCGGAGACGAACAACCCGCAGTGGGCGAAGTTGGGTGACCGCTTCCAGAAGAAAAGCTTCATCGATCCGCTGGCAGCACGTCGCGATGAATTGCGGGGATTGCACGTCAACACACATGTCCCGCAGGTGATTGCCGCCGCGCGAAGGTACGAGATCTCGGGCGACAGCCGCTTTCGCGACTTATCGGAGTACTTCCATTATGAAGTCACCACCGCTCGTTCCTATGCCACGGCTGGGACGGGCAATGCGGAAGCCTGGCTCGCTCCGCCGCAGCGTTTGGCCGCCGAGCTGAAGCAGAGCGTAAACACGGCGGAGTGCTGCTGCGCTTACAACATGCTGAAGTTGACGCGCCAGCTTTATAGCTGGAATCCGTCGCCCGCCCTTTTTGATTACTACGAGCGCTCGCTGCTCAATCATCGCATCGGCACCATCCGGCCGAAGGTTGGATACACGCAGTATTACCTCTCGCTAACTCCGGGTGCCTGGAAGACTTTCAATACGGAAGATCAGACATTCTGGTGTTGCACGGGTTCGGGAATTGAGGAGTATTCGAAGCTGAACGACAGCATTTACTGGAGGGACCAGGAGGGGCTCTATGTGAACCTCTTCATTCCGTCGGAGCTCGATTGGGCGGAGAAAGGGTTCAAGCTCCGTCAGGAAACTCAGTACCCTGAGTCGCAGGACGTGACCCTGACCGTGACCGCGGCCAGGCCGGACAACATGGCCTTGCGTCTGCGCATTCCCGGTTGGCTGCAATCGGCGCCGACTGTGAAGCTGAACGGGAAGGTACTGGATGCGTCGGCATCTCCTGGCTCGTACCTGACTCTCAAGCGAGTGTGGAAGACTGGAGACAAAGTGGAGATGCGGCTTCCCATGCACTTACATGTGGAAGCCATGCCGGATGATTCTCACATGCAGGCGTTTCTATACGGACCTCTGGTTCTGGCCGGAGACCTCGGCGCGGAAGGGCTGACCGAGGCTCACATCATTGGACCCAACTTGCGGGTGGGCGCGCCGATTCCCGAGCAGTTTGGCTCGCCGCTAGCGTCGGTGAACCGGACTCCTCCGGTGCCTGATCTCGAGATTCCGAGCTTCAGAGCGTCAGGCTCCGATCCGAGTTCGTGGATCAAGCCCGGAGATAAGCCGCTGACATTCCGTACGTCGGGGCAGCGGAAGGATGTCACGCTGGTCCCGCTGAACCGCCTGTATGACAGACGTTACTCCGTGTACTGGCAAGTTTCGTAACGGGACGTGGTGGACGGGACGCGAGGGTGGCCCACTCAAGCCCGGTTTTGGCTTGAGTGGGGATGTTCACATGTCACAGACTTGAGCCAGCGAAGAAACTAGAACGGCACTGCCCGCACGAGCGGGACGCTCGCGCCTACATTCAACCCCTACACCGCGGCCGGACGGTCGCCGGCGCCGAATGCTTCCGACAACGCCGCCAACACCACCGGCGTCGCGAAGAATGCCGACGTAAACAGCAAATCCCCTTCTACGGCCTGACGGAAGAATGGCAAGGCCAGCGTGTAGGACGTCATCAGCCCGCCGAAGTTCTTGGGATACATGTCATACGCGGCCCACACCGCAAAATTGCTGACCACAAAGAAAGACACCGAGCTGGCCAGGGCCGCGCCAATCACCGGCAGCGGTTTCTGGTGCGTCTTCAGACGGGTTCCCAGCCATAAAATGGCCGCGTACCACGCCCAGGTCACAAAATGGTCCCAGACGAACGGGTAGGCATAGACCACTTTGGTGAGGACGACATCGGAGGCCATCATCGCCACCAGGGGCACCCACAGGAAGCGGCGCGAACCACGGGCGCCGAAGTAAAGCAGGGCGGCGGCCACCGGAGTAAACGTCCAGGGATGGGGAATGAACCGGACCGCGATGGCAAGCGCCAGAAATAAGTATGGCAACATGATCACCTCAACAAACTCAAGCAATGATTGTGGCCCGGGCCGGGCCCGCCGTCAAGCTTGAGCGTCGTGTGGCGCGGGCGCCCTCGTCCGCGTGCTTTTGACTTTGATATTTTGCCTTGCGGCTTTCGCGGGCGCGGGCCCTTCGACTTCGCTCAGGACAGGCCCGCGCCACACCAACCTACTTACGTGGTACCCAGCGGCCGCGCGTGCCAAAGCTCTCGCGGACCACATTCAAATTCCGGTCCAACTCCACGCCCGCGCCCAGAACCCCGCGCCGTGACTGTCCGGGATAGTCGTAGCGGAGATCGCGGAAGCGCACAAAGTAATTCTCTCCCACCGGCTCCGCCTCGACCACGGGATACTGCGCCCAGTCCAGATAGACCTGCCCCAGTTCGCTTCGCTTGGCCGCCAGCGTCACCGGAGTCTCTTCGGGCTTCTGCCGGATTTGCATGCGGCCCCCGGGATCGACATCCGGGACCGAAGAATCCACCAGCATGGTGGCGAAGAAGCCCCGGGTTTCGACCACGGCATACCACTGAAACGGATTCAGCCAATAGGGATAGGCAGAGACCCGCAGTGGCTCATCTCCGTTGTAGAGGCGGGCATCGAGCGCGCTGACAGCCCTCCGGTGCTCATAGTCACGAACGCCCCAGACTGCGATCACGCCCAGCAGGGCCGCTACCGCGGCGAGACGTCCTGGCGGCCCTTTGCGGCGCACGCCGATCTCGTCGTTGATCAGCGAGAACAGCGCGGGCACCACCAGCCCGCCCACCAGCAACACCCAAAGCAGGGGCTCGATGATGAAGACGATGTCCCACGAATACCACTTCTCCGAAAAAGGCCAGAACGGACGCACGCCATAGTTGTTGGTGAAATCGAGCAGGATGTGGGTAAGCCCGGCAAGATAGGCGAAAAGAAACAGCAGGCCCCAGCGCGGCGGCAGGTTCGGGTCTTTTACTTTGCGTCCACGCAGGCGCCAGATGACGTAGATCAGCCCCAGCACGACCGCCTCAACCGGCAGCAGGCCAAGAAACGAGTGGGTGAAGCCGCGATGATGGGCAAAGCCAAAAACCGGGTCCTTGAAACTTCCCAGCACGTCGATGTCGGGCGCTTCCGCCGCCAGCGTCATCGTGGCCGTAGCCAGCGCCGTCTTCCGGTTGAACCCGGTACGGGCGAGACAGGCTCCGGTAAGAAAGTGAGTGAGAGGTTCCAAAGTTTATTGTAGCGCCATGTGGGGCGGGCGCCCTCGCCCGCCGCCTTTGAATTTGATCTTGATCTTTGCTCTTGATCTTAGCGGCAATATCGCCCGGCACTTCAAACCCCAAATCAAAGTCAAAGGCGGCGGACAGGAGTGTCCGCCCCACCGGGCACCAGCAACACCAACGCGTCCGGCAAAACACTGATTGCCGCCGGCAGCGTTCCCAGCAATTCCCCATCCGCCTCGACGAAGATTCGGGAATCCGCCACTGCATCCGCCCGCGGCCTGCATTCTATCTTCCGGGCGTGCACCAGATCGATTCCGCCCACGCTCCACTCCGCGCCTACCATTCCCCGGATGATATAGCTCAGGTACGCTATGCGGCTGCGCGTGCGAAACAGGACCAGCCGCAGGTCGTTGCGCTCGAGCGATGCTTCCGGCGCCAGCTGGCGCAACACTCCCCCGAAGTTCCGGATGCGCACCGCCAGCAGTTGAGAAACCTCCGATCGCGAATTCTGTCCCGCATCTTCCTGGATCTCGACCGTGAATTTCTCCATGGGATGAGTCAGCCACAGCCGCGTAGCTTGAGCGTAGTACGCCGCCATGCCCAGATGGCCCTTCACCAGCGGATTCAACTTGTAGAACAGGTGAGCGTCCACGCCGACGCCGGCCGCGACGGTGAAGAACCGGGACCCGCGATTGCCGTCAAGGTCGGTGTATTCCACCCGGCCCAGGGCAATTCGCCGGGGTTCGGCGGTCAGGTTCGCGCGCGCCGCTCCAGCGGCCGAGAGCGGCAATTTCAGATCATGGGCCAGCGCATTGGCCGTGCCCAGGGGAATGATCCCCAGGGCCGCCGGGCTTCCCACCATGCCCTGCAAGACATCATGCGCGGTGCCGTCGCCGCCGCAGGCGAAGATGGTGTCGCAACCTTCGGCGATAGCATGGCGTGCCTGGTCGCCCGCGTCTGCCTGTCCCCGCGTGGGTTCGGCGATGGCCTCGATTCCAGCCTGGTGCAGAACGGCCAACGCCGCTTTGACGTCCGCCAGCCGGCGTTCGCGGCGGCGGCCAGAGAGCGGGTTGTAGAGGAGGGCGGCCTTGCGCATGGAGGTCAATGGGATTGTACTGAAAACGAATTCTCGGCAGGTTACAGCGGTTATGTAGTCTGAAAATGCCAAAAGAATTGTCATTCCGAAGCGCGGCATTTTCGCGCGAGGAATCTGCTGTTTCGCTGCGCGGCAGCAAAGCAGATTCCTCGCCGGTAAACCTGGCTTCGGAATGACCAAGGGGTGGGGTTATTTTTGCGCGAACCAGCCCCACCACCCACACGCGACAGCCGTGTTGCGCCTGGCCCGTCTTTTAACTAAGCTACTCTCAGTTTTTGGGGTCCCTTCTCGTTTTCACAGCGGTTCTTTTCCAGGAGGTAACACCATGAGGCACGTGCTCGTCCTCTCGCTCACCCTCGTCCTCTGTAGCCTGGCAATCGCGCAGCATCCTGGCTCGCACCCGCAGCCCAAGCCGGCCACTCTCATGACCGGGCTGGGAGATCTGCATCATCCCGTCTCCACCAAGAACCCGCAGGCGCAACAATTCTTCGATCAGGGACTGCGCCTGATCTATGCCTTCAATCACGATGAAGCCGCGCGCTCCTTTCAGCGTGCCGCCGACCTCGATCCCAAGCTGGCCATCGCCTATTGGGGCGTGGCCGAGGCTGTAGGGCCAAACTATAACGATCCCGCCAGCGACGAGCGTTTCGTGGCAGCGCACGCCGCCATCCAGAAGGCAGCGGATCTCTCGGCCACCGCTTCTCCCGCCGAGCAAGCCTATATCCAGGCCATGGCGCTGCGTTTCCCCGCGGACCCGAAGGCCGACCGCCGTCAGGCAGCCGAGGCATATCACGACGCCATGCGCGAGGTGGTAAAGAATTTTCCCGATGATCTGGATGCGGCCACGCTGTTTGCCGAATCAGGGATGAACCTGCATCCCTGGGGCTTGTGGCACCGCGACGGAACTCCGGAAGAAAACACCGAAGAAATCGTGGCGACGCTCGAGTCCGTGATTAAGCGCGACCCCAACCACATGGGCGCGATCCATTACTACATTCACGCCGTCGAAGCCTCGAAAACTCCGGAGCGCGCGCTGGCCGGCGCGAACCGCCTGGCCGCAATGGCGCCGGCAGCAGGACACCTCGTCCACATGCCGGCCCACGTCTACATCCGCACCGGCGACTACGCCTCGGCGGTCAAGACCAACCAGGCCGCGGCCATTGCAGATCGCGCCTACATCAAGGCCAGCGGGGCGCAGGGCCTCTACCCCATGATGTATTACAGCCACAACCTGCACTTCATCGCCATGTGCTCTGCCATGAATGGAGACTATGCCGAGGCCATGAAGAACGCGCAGATGCTGGCGGCTCACGTGCGGCCCGGCGTAAAGGAAATGCCGCCGCTCGAAGGCTTCGTGACCATTCCGATCGCGGTGGATGTCCGCTTCCACCGCTGGGATGCCATCCTGAATATGAAGAAGCCCGATCCGCAAATGCAGGTCGAGACCGATCTTCTGGCACTTTGCCCGCGGCATGGCGCTGGCCGCGAAAGGAAAGCCGGACGAAGCGCAGGCCGACTATGAAGTGGTCTCTGCTGCACAAAAGGCCACCCCGGAAGACGCCGTCTTCGCCATGCCGGTAAATAACAAAACCAAAGACGTTTTGAAGATCGCCAGAGATGTGCTGGGAGCAAAAATCGCTTTGGCCAAAAAAGATAACGCGGGCGCCATCGAGCAACTGCAAGAAGCGATCACGGTTCAGGACTCGCTTAAATACAACGAGCCGGAAGACTGGTTCTTCCCCGTGCGCGAGTCGCTGGGCGCCGTGCTGCTGATGAACGGCGACGCTGCTGGCGCGGAGAAGATCTTCCGCGAAGACCTGGATCGTCATCCCCGCAACCCGCGCTCGCTGTTCGGCCTGGAAGAGGCCCTGAGAGCGCAAAAGCGCGACTACGATGCCGGCTTCGTGCAAAAGCGATTCCAGGCATCATGGAAAGGCGGCCCGGCAAAGTTGAAAGTGGCCGACCTGGTCTAAGCCTTACCCACTCACGTAGGGGCGGACGCCCTCGTCCGCCCAGCGGAGCGAAGCTCCGCAGTTGTGCGGCCAAATTGTGCGGCCAAATTGTGCGGCCAGATTTCCCGGCCAGGGTTGAGCGGTCTTCGGCTGTCTAGGTAAGCGCAGCTCGCCACTGGGTTTCTGGTCCCGGAGGGACCTCCGAAAATAGCCCGCCACTTCAGTGGCGGGTGTGTCCGGCGAAACGACGCGTGTGCCGTAGGCACACCTGAAACGATTTCACGCTCTGCGAATCACGTATACACAGTGCGGCAAATCCCTCCACAGCACTTCCTTCCACAAACTCAATCCAATCTTTTCCGCCACCCGTCTCGATGGCAAATTCTCCGGCCGGATCAGCGCGATAAGCCGCTCGACTCGCAAGCGCTCGAATCCATAGTCGCGGCACGCCGCGGCCGCCTCCGGAGCGAAGCCTCGTCCCCATAGATCGCGGCGAACATGGTAGCCAATTTCGATCTCATCCACTCCATCCACGTTCTGCCGGGCCAGCCCGCAATCACCCACAACCTCGCCGCTGGATTTCAACACCATGGCCCAGAGCCCGTGCCCGTAGTCCTGGTAGCGCCGCCGGTTGCGCTCGATCCAGGATTCAACGCCCGCTCGATCGTACGGCTTGGGATAAAAACGCATGGTTTCAGGATCGGAGATCACCGCCGCAAGCGCATCCACATCGCCGGCAACAAATTCGCGCAGCAGCAAACGCTCAGTTTCGATTACCGCCATAGTTCCTCTCAGCCACAACATGGTCCTTGCTGATTTCCCGAATATAATCTCTCAGTCATGCCCACCGCGACCAAGGGAATCGAAAAGAAGATCGAGGCACTGCGGGATAAAATCCGCCATCACGAATATCTCTACTACGTACTCGACGATCCCAGAGATTTCAGACGCCGAATTCGACCAGCTCATGATTGAGCTGAAAAAGCTCGAGACCGAGCACCCCGACCAGCTCACTCCTGATTCTCCCACCCAGCGCGTCGGCGGCAAACCTCGCGAAGGCTTCCTCAAAGCGCCGCACTCCTCGCCCATGCTTTCGCTCGACAACACCTACAGCGAGGACGAACTCCGCAACTGGGAGCGCCGCGTCCACGAGCTCACCGGCCGGGAAGACATTGACTACGTCTGCGAGCTCAAACTCGACGGTATGTCCCTGGCGCTGCACTACCAGGCCGGCAAACTGGTTCGCGGCATCACTCGCGGTGACGGCGCCATCGGCGAAGACGTCACTCTGAACGTGCGCACGGTCCGCTCCATCCCGCTTTCCGTTCCCCTGGACAAGCTGAAGAAAGCCGGAATCCCTCCCGATTTCGAAGTCCGCGGCGAAATGCTGATGCCCCTCGCCGCCTTCAAGAAAATGAACGAGGAACGCGAACAGAAGGGCTTGTCGGTTTTCGCCAACCCGCGCAACGCCACCGCCGGCACCGTGCGCCAGCTCGAGCCCAGCATCACGGCCGAGCGCCGCCTGGACTACTTCGGATACATGCTGCTGAAAGACGGCCGCACCTTTTTCGATCATCACTCGAAGACTCTCGACGCCCTGGATGCCGCCGGCTTCAAAGTCAATCACACCCGCAAGCTGGCGAAAACCTTCGACCAGATTTGGACATTCATCGAAGAGGAAGAACCGAAACGCGAAAAGCTTCCCTACGAAATCGACGGCATCGTCATCAAGGTGGATCGCACCGCTCTGCAACGGGAGTTGGGCTACACCGGCAAAGCGCCGCGCTGGGCCATCGCGTACAAGTACGCCGCGCGTGGTGGCATCACGAAAATCGAAGACATTCTGGTGCAAGTCGGACGCACCGGAAAACTCACGCCGGTAGCGGCATTGAAGCCAGTTCCCATCGGCGGCACCACAGTCAGCCGCGCTACCTTGCACAACATGGACGAGATCGACCGCCTGGGCGTGAAAATCGGCGACTGGGTGGAAGTCGAACGCGGCGGCGATGTGATCCCGAAAGTCACGCGGGTGATCGAGGACAAAGACCATCCCCGCGGCCACAAATCTTTCCACATGCCGGAACGATGCCCGGTGTGCGGAGGCCACGTTGTCCGTACCGAGGGCGAAGCCGACCATCGCTGCGTCAACGCCAACTGCCCCGCCAAGCTGCGTGAGACCATCCTGCACTTCGCCTCCCGCGGCGTCATGAACATCGATGGCCTGGGCGACGCACTGGTCACCCAACTCACCGACCGAGGCCTGGTCAAGAATGTCGCAGACATTTACCGGCTGACCAAAGACGATCTCCTGAAACTCGAGCGTATGGGCGATAAATCCGCCGAGAATGTACTGGAAGAAATCAAAAAGTCGAAGAAGCTACCTCTCGAACGCGTGATCTATGGCCTGGGCATTCGCATGGTTGGAGAACGCACAGCCCAGTTCCTCGCCGAGCACTTCGGTTCCATGGACGCGCTGATGAAAGCAGGCGAGGAAGAACTACAGGAAGTGAACGAGGTCGGCCCCCGCATCGCTCAGAGCATCGTGGAATTCTTCCAGGAGCCGAAAAATCGGGCTCTGGTAAAGGATCTGCACGATCTGGGCTTGCGGTTGGTTGGGACAAAAAAAGAAACGCGGCACGGCGCTGGCCGGCAAAACCTTCGTCCTCACCGGCACCCTGCCTCACCTTACCCGCGACGAAGCGAAAAAATTAATCGAAGACGCCGGTGGACGCGTCTCCGGCTCGGTCAGCAAGAAAACAGATTTCGTAGTGGCGGGAGACGATGCCGGCTCCAAGCTGGATAAAGCCAAAGAACTGGGAGTAAAAGTAATTGGAGAAAAAGAGATGCAGGAACTGCTCTAGCACGTGTGGCGCGGGCGCCCTCGCCCGCGGCTCTTGACTTTGATTTCCGCCTAGCAGCTTTCACTTTCGCCGCAGGCATTCGCGGGCGAGGGCGCCCGCGCCACATGAGCCGCTACATCGCCCCCTTGATCCTGCTATACGTCGTCTCCAAACTCTCCGGCAGAATTCTGCTCTCGGCCGTCACTGTCATGAAGTTGGTGTCGCCCATCCAGCGCGGCAGTGCATGCAAGTGGATATGCCCCGCCACTCCCGCCCCCGCCGCTTTCCCGATATTCATACCCAGGTTGATGCCGTCGGGCTTGTAGAGCTGGCGCAAAACTCGCTCCATGCGCTGCCCCAGGTCCATCATTTCGTGGGCTCCCTCCACCGGCAGCTTTTGCAGCTCGTCCAGATGGGCGAAGGGAACGATCATCACGTGCCCGGAGGTATAAGGGTAGGAATTGAGGACCACGTAGCAGTGCTGGCCGCGATGAACAATGCCGACTTTGGCGTCGTCCCCGGCCCGTGGGAGATCGCACAGGATGCAGCCGGAAGTCTTGTCCATGCTGGCCACATAGGCATAACGCCAGGGAGTCCAAAGGTAGTCCATGGCTGGGCAGAGTAGCAGAAAGGCGCTTCTAGCTCCTAGCTGCTGGCTCCTGGCTAAAGGCCCTTAGCAAGAAGCTAGCGGCCAGAAGCTAGAAGCTGCTTTTGTTGTTTGACACTGTTCGGAAGCGGTTGCTACACTCGAAGTGTTCCCTTTGGACGCGGGTTTGCTTAGAGACGTCCGACCGCTGGGATTGTTCCAGTCCGTCCGCCAGGGCGGGCTCAACACAACCTTAGACTAACGCCAGCCGTCCGCTAATCGCCCCGCATCCTTCCCCGCACCCGCGTGCGAGGTATACCCGAGAGAGGCCATCGACCTTGCCTGACGATAACAACGCCCACAACCTGGATTCCGCGTCTTCGACCTCAGTCGTTGAGCGACCCGTCGAATCCGCGGAGGGCTCGACCTTAAACAGCGATTCCCCCCAGCCAACCCAGTCTGCGCACACCGAATCCGTTCATAACGGTTCGACCCATATCCAGTCGACCCGTAACGATTCGACCCAGAATCCAGACGAAAAACAGCCCTCGACCACCGAAGACTTCGCCTCCGCTCTCGAGAGTTTCACGACCGAGACCGAAGAAGCCGCTCGTGAGGACAACGTCATCAAGGGCACCGTGCTTAAGATCACGGCCACCCACGTGGTGGTGGACATTGGCGCCAAGTCCGAAGGCATGCTCCCCGTCGCCGAAGTAATGGATCACTCCGGCAAGCCGCGCTTCCAGCCCGGCGACGAAATCGCCGTCATGCGCGACAAGGGTGAGACCGAGGAAGGTTACATCAACCTTTCTCACCAGAAGGCGCAGCGGCTGCGCGCCTGGGATGAGATTGAGAAGGCGCACAACGAGAAGAAGTCGATCAAGGCGGTGGTGATCGATCGCATCAAGGGCGGCCTGACCGTCGACATTCTGGGCGCCCAGGCCTTCCTGCCTGGTTCCCAGGCCGACTTGCGCCCGCTGCGCAATCTGGACGCCCTGAAGGGCGAGACCATCGAAGTCGCCGTCATCAAGCTCAACAAGAAGCGCGGCAACATCGTGGTCTCCCGCAAGCAATTGCTGGAAGAGGAGCAGAACGAAAAGAAATCCAAGACGCTGGAGCACCTGGAAGAAGGCACCGTCCTCACCGGAGTGGTGAAGAACCTCACCGAGTACGGCGCTTTCGTGGATTTAGGCGGGATCGACGGCCTTCTCCACATTACCGATATGTCGTGGGGCCGCCTGACTCACCCCCGCGATCTGGTGAACGTCGGCGACCAGATTCAGGTCAAGGTCCTGAAGTTCGACAAAGACAAGCAGCGGGTTTCGCTGGGCTTCAAGCAGCTCACGCCTGATCCCTGGCTGGATGCTTCGCATCGTTATCCCGTCGGCGCGCATGTCAGCGGACGCGTGATCAGCGTCACCGACTACGGCGCATTTGTGGAACTGGAGCAGGGCATTGAAGGACTGGTCCACGTCAGCGAGATGACCTGGTCGAAGCGCATCAAGCACCCGTCGAAGCTGGTCAATGTTGGCGATCAGGTGGATTGCGTGGTGTTGAGCGTCAATCCGACCGAGCGGCGCATATCGCTCGGCATGCGGCAGTTGGCGGCCAACCCCTGGGACGCCCTGCATGACAAGTATCCGGTGGGCGCCACCGTCGAAGGCCGGGTGCGCAATCTCACCGACTTCGGCGCGTTCATCGAAATCGAAGAGGGCATTGACGGGCTGGTCCACGTCAGCAACCTGAGCTGGACCAAGCGCGTAAAACATCCCTCCGAAGTGCTGAAGAAGGGCGACAAGGTCAAGGCCATCGTCCTGGCCATTGAACCGGACAAGCGGCGGCTTTCACTGGGCGTAAAGCAACTCCAGCCTGACGTTTGGGAGACCTTCTTCGAACAGCATCACGTCGGCGACGTGCTGCACGGAAAAGTCCTGCGGGTAGCGACTTTCGGGGCTTTTGTCGAAATCGCCGAGGGCATCGAAGGCCTTTGCCACAACAGCGAAGCCGTGGATGGCAATGGCCAGCCGCTCACGCTCGAGCCGGGCATGGAGCACGACTTCAAAATCATCAAGATGAATCCGGAAGAGAAGAAAGTCGGCTTGAGCATCAAGGCAGTGGGCGAGGAAGCTTCACGTTCTGAAGTCGAGGCCTACAAGCAACCGGTATCGAGCACCGGCGGCTCCACCATCGGGGACCTGATCACCTGGAAGCGCGCCGGCGGCGAAAACAGCTAGCCGGTACGTGTGGCGCGGGCGCCCTCGCCCGCGGTTTTCTATTTGCAATGTGAATGCTGCTGAAAAATGTGGGCGCGAGCGTCCCGCTCGTGCGTCCCCCACCGCTTTCTCAACTCTTCCAAAATACGCGCCCACATCAAGACGCTACTTCGTATCAATCTTCAGATTGATGTTAACCGTCGAGCGGGTGTCAAACTGGCTCACCGTCTTGGTGTCGCTCTTGTGTTCTTTGTACTGGGCGTAGACTTCGTAGTCCACGTTGGGCGAGAGCGCGGGAAAGCGGTACATTCCATCCTGGCCCGTGATAAAGGTTTTCACCGCGCGGGTGCGGGTGTTGGCAAGATATACGACGGAGCTGGGAAGCGGAGCCTCCTGTTTATCGACGACCCTTCCCGTCAACAAACGACCGGCGTCGCCACTCTTGTCCTTGGAGAAGGCGGGCAAGCTGGCCAGTGCCAGGGCCGCGAAAAGAATCGTTAGCGCTACCACGCTGTGCTTTTTCATGAGGTTTTGTCTCCCCTGAAACACTTGCTGGAACGCCCTACTTCTTTAGATGCAAACCGAGGTCCTGACGCTCGTCATTGTCGACGTGGACCTTGACCTCCCCGTCCTGATGTAACTCCTTACCAGAGTGTGACTTATAATCCTTCAAATCAGCCGAGACCAGGTAATCGGCCGGTCCGGGAGGCACCCGCTGAGCAAACTCGCCGTTGTGGTCGGAGTATAGCTCCCAATGGCCTTTCTTCTGGTCGGCCCGGCGGATCTTTACTTTCATCCCATACAACGGATGATCGTCCGGACCCCACACGGTGCCGAAAAGGAGCGCGTAGGGTTTGTCGGGCCTCTGGGTTGCGGGCGCGGCGCTACTGACCAGGAGTTGGAAGGAAACTACGCAGACGGCTGCAGTCACGAACCTGGGGCTAATCCGCGTGGAGGACGACGGCATAGAGGAAGGGCTAGGAATCGTCCCCGTCCCCCATTTCCTCCAGCTCCTCCTCGTCGATGACAGCCTCTTCCACGGGCTTCAGTTCGATAGGACTTACCGTGACCACTTCGAAATCGGTGCCACACTCCGGGCAAGAAACGATTTCACCTTCGTCCACTTCTTCCTCGTCAATATCGAGGTTGGTCTCGCATTCGGGACAATAAATCATAATGGCCTCCGGGCTGGACGGTGTCCTGGTAAGAGTGCTCCTGTTAATATTTAGTTTCTTCGGGGCCAGAGGTCAAGTGGCTGGTCACCGGAAAAGGATACGGCACAAGCTTACCCTGTCAACATCATGTTTACTTCCAGAATTTGCCTGATTCTCGCACTTGCTGGCGCTCGCGTCTGTACCCTACCGCACCTTCGCCCAAACGGATAGCCTCGAACCCAAGGCGTCTGCTGATCCTCAGCCTCCTGATCCGAAGATCTCTGCGGCCCTGGCGCAGATTTCGCCGCAGCGGATTCAGGCCAACATCGAGAAGCTTGTCAGTTTCCAGACCCGCCTCACGCTCTCGGCCCAGGACCCCGATTCTATCAAGGCTGGCCACGGCATCGGCGCGGCGCGGGAGTGGATCAAGTCCGAATTCGAAGGCTACTCGCGGGCCTGCGGGGGATGTCTCGAAGTCAAGACTGACAGTTTCACCGAAAATCCCGCCGACCGGATTCCCAAGCCCACCGTAATCACCAATGTTTATGCGGTCCTGAAGGGCACCGATCCGGAAAATGCCAAACGAATCGTGCTGGTCACCGGCCACTACGATTCGCGCAACAGCGACACTTTTGACGTTAGCGGCATCGCTCCCGGCGCCAACGACGATGGCAGCGGCACCGCCGTGAGCCTGGAATGCGCTCGCGTGCTCAGCCAGCTGAAGTTTCCCGCCACCATTATTTTTCTGACCGTCGCCGGAGAAGAGCAGGGACTGAATGGCAGCAGTCACTTCGCGAAAATGGCGAAAGCCGAGGGCTGGGATATCGAGGCGGTTCTGAACAATGACATCGTGGGCGGCGATCGCAGTCCACAGCAGAATCCGGGCGTGGTGCGGGTGTTCTCCGAAGGCGTACCCCTGGCCGCTACCGACGCAGGAGTGCGGCGGATCCGCGGCCTGGGCGGAGAAAACGATTCCGCATCCCGCCAGATCGCACGCTACATCGCCGAGGTTGGCCGCACCTATCAGACTTCGGTCAAGCCACTATTGGTTTTCCGCCTGGACCGCTATCTGCGCGGCGGAGACCATAGTGCGTTCAATCAACAGGGCTTCGCCGGCGTCCGCTTCACCGAATACCGCGAGGATTACCACCACCAGCACCAGAACGTTCGCAACGAAAACGGCATCGAATACGGCGACTTGCCCAAGTTCGTCAATTTCGACTACGTCGCGAATGTGGCGCGGATAAATGCCGCGACTCTCGCCTCGCTGGCGTCGGCGCCGGCTCCGCCGGCCAAGGTGCGCCTGCAAACCAAAGAGCTGGAAAATGACTCGACGCTCACCTGGGACGCCTCCCCGGGCGCGACTTCCTACGAGGTGCTCTGGCGCGATACCGGAAGCCCGGAATGGGAACACTCGAAGGCGGTGGGTGATGGTACCCGCGCCACGCTGCCGTTGTCGAAGGATAATGTGATCTTTGCCGTTCGCGCACTCGATGGCGCAGGGCACCGCAGCCTGGCAGTGGTGCCGCAGCCCGAAAGATGAGAAAGTACTAGCTACACCCGCTGATCAACAGACAACGACTTAACCGAGAAACGACCGGAGCCGATTGTGCCGCGAAGCCGTGAAATGACGCTGAGCCTGCCGCCGTTTACCAAGGCGGTCACCTGGCTGCTCGCGACCAATACCGCTGTCTTCCTGCTGCTTGAGCTCTTTGGGATGACTCTGATCGACGTGGCCCGCTGGGTGCGCGACAATCTCGCGCTCGTACCTCAGGACGTTGTCCACGGATCGCTCTGGCAGTTGGTCACCTACAGCTTCCTGCATTTTGAATTCTGGCACTGGTTCGGCAACATGCTGGGCATCTGGATGTTTGGCTCGGCCTTCGAGGGCGCCTGGGGCACGCGCCGCTTCCTGGAGCTCTATTCCTTCGGCGTCATCGGCGCCGCCCTGACCACCACGGTACTCTCCTACAGCCACGTGCTCGGCAATCCCACGATTCCCACGGTTGGCGCGTCAGGCGGAGTGTTCGCCATCCTGATTGCCTTCGGAATCGTCTTTGGCGAGAACGAAATCCTGATGATTCCGTTTCCCATCTCGCTCAAGGCCAAATATTTCGTCGCCATTCTGATCGTCGTGACTCTGGCCTTCGCCATTCAGGGCGGCGGCAACGTCGCCTACGTCGCCCATCTCGGCGGCCTGTTCTTCGGATACATCTACGTGAAGTTTGTGCCCCGCGCGGGCCGCCCCAAGATGAGTATCTCAGAGCGCTACTACGGTGTACGCAACCAGTACTATCGCTGGAAGCGGCGCCGGGCCGCGCGCAAGTTCGAGGTCTACATGCGCAAACACAATCGCACCGTGGAATTCGACGAACAAGGAAATTACATCCCGCCCGAGGAAGAAAAGAAAAACGGCGGCTCAAAATCCGGCTGGGTCAACTAGCAGACACCAGAAAGAAACTCTGGAACGCCCGCACCACTCGTCCTGCCAATTCTTCCGGCATCGCTTTCGCCTTGAAACCCAAATCGTGTCCGGCCCCTTCCACCGTCAACAATTCCGTCTTCGCCGGAATCAGCTTCAGCGCCGCCTCCATCTCCTCGATCGAGCCAAAGGGATCGCGTGTCCCATGCACGAACAGCGCCGGCACCCGCAACTCGGGCAAATGCCGCACTCGAAGCTGCTCCGGCTTGCGCGGCGGATGCAAAGGATAAGAAAGCAGCAGAAGTCCAGCCGCGAGGTCAGGCTCCTCGGCACAGAGCATCGTGGCCTGCCGTCCGCCGTAAGAATGTCCGCCGAGAAAAATCCGCTCGCAGCCAAATTTCTTCAGAGCGGCAATCGCATTCCTGAGCCCCGCACGATCCTGTTCCGCGGCTCCCGGCCGCGGCGGGCCATAGGAACGATTCTGGCGAAACGGGAGATCGCATCGGAGCACAACAAAACCTGCGCTGGCGAATGCTCCCGCCAGCGTAACTAACAACGGAGAGTTGGAATTGGATCCGGCGCCATGAGCCAGCACCAGCCCCGCTCCGGAAGCCTGTTCCGGACGATGAACAAATCCGCGAACCGGCGGGCTCAGCGAATCATCGCGAAAGGCCTGGGCAGCTGTCATGAACTGAGAACTGCGAACTAGCAACTAACAACTGGGTTCATAGAATGACTTCGCGGACACCACAACCCGTCAGTTTCTACGCACTCTGCGGGCATGCCGTTTCGTGCGCCGCCCTTTGCGCGTAATGCCGCGCTCCTCCTCGGCCGTCACCAGATGCAGCCGCATAAAGTTGGTTGACCCGGACGCCATCTGCGTTCCCGCCACCACGCCCAGCACATCTCCGCTCTTGACCCGGTTCCGGCGCAGCAATTCCTGCTCCGCCGCCGACAGCATCCCTTCCGCGGTCAGCGCCTGGTCGCGCAACACCGGCTGCACTCCCCACAACAGGTTCAGGCGATTACACACCGTCAGGGTGCGGCAGAAAGCAAAGATTTCAGCCAGCGGTCGGTACTTCGAAATCAGCAGCGCGGTGTTTCCGGTTTCGGTGAATACCGCAATCGCGCCCATATGCAGATCCTCTGCGGCGTGCGCGATGGATTCGCAAATCGTCTCCGCGATCGAAAGCCGGCGCTGCTGGCGGCGTCGCGGCTGGGTAAACTCCGCCATGTTGCTCTCCGCCTCCACCACGATCCTGGCCATCATGGCCACCGCTTCGCGGGGATAGAGTCCGGTAGCAGTCTCCGCCGACAACATCACCGCATCGGTGCCGTCGAACACCGCATTGGCCACGTCGCTGGCCTCCGCCCGCGTCGGACGCGGGTTCTCGATCATGGATTCCAGCATCTGGGTGGCGATGATCACCGGCTTGCGCCAGTCCGCCGAGCGACGGATGACATACTTCTGGATCACCGGAACTTTTTCCGCCGGCATCTCCACGCCCAGGTCGCCGCGCGCCACCATCACGCCATCCGCCGCTTCGAAAATTTCTTCCAGGCGTTTCAACGCCTGCGGTTTTTCCAGCTTGGCGATGACCGGCACATCGCGCTCCTGGGCGGCGATGATCTGCTTCACGCTGCGCACGTCGGCGGCCGAGCGCACGAACGACAGGGCCACGATGTCCACGCCATGCTTCAGCCCAAACTCAAGATCGGCGCGGTCCTTCGCCGTAAGGGCAGGAATGGAGAGCGCCGCTCCCGGCAGGTTGATGCCCTGATGTTCGGCCAGCTGGCCGCCGTTCACCACTTCGCATTCCACATCTCGGCCGCGCACCTGGACGACCCGCAGTTCGATCAGCCCATCGGAGAGCAGAATTCGCGAACCTGCCCGCACTTCCTGCGCCAGCCCCTGAAACGTGGTCGAGATCAGGATGGGCGTGCCGGAAACGTCGCGCGGCGTGATCGTCACCCGGGAACCGGTCTTGAGAATCACAGGTTCGTGGTTCTTAAGCCGCCCGGTGCGGATTTTGGGGCCTTGCAGGTCCTGCAGGATGCAGATCGTGCGGTTTTCCTGCTTCGCCGCCCGGCGCAGGCGCGTGATGTTGCGGGCGTGGTCCTGATGGGTGCCGTGGGAAAAATTCAGCCGGGCGACATCCATGCCCAGCCGCATCATTTCGCGCAGCAGGGCCTCGGTATTGCACGAGGGGCCGATGGTGCAGATAATTTTGGCGCGGCGAGTGGCCGCGATGGCGCTTTCCGCGGACAAATCGCCCGAAACCAGATCCGGTTTGCCTGTTTTCAAATTCTCCCCATTTACCATGTAGGAGCGAGCGTTCACGCTCGTGCGTCCGAAGTCTAACAGGTGCGAGTCCCCACAGGCTGATAGTGCATACACAAAAGATTATCGCGAGTACCGTCGCCCTCGCCAGGTTAAATCCTACAGAATAACTGATATTGGATAGTGTCGCACGAGCGGCGACGCTCCGCCTGACCATCGTCAAATTACGGTTTTCTCAAATGCGCGTTCGACTCGATCAACTCAATCCCCAACCGCGCCCGCGGAAACAGCATGGCGTTAAATTCCGATCCGACCAGCACCACCAGCGAGATCATGTACATCCACACCAGCAATGCGATACCCACGCCCAGGGAGCCGTAGAGGATGCTGTAGTCGGCGTAGCGCTGCAGATACCAGCCAAACAGGGTCGTCGCCAGAAACCACAGGGCCGAGGCCAGCGTGGCGCCCGGCAATACGCTATGCCAGGGCTGGGTGCGAGGCACGGCATTGTGGTAGATCAGCGCAATCACCGCGATGCTGGTCAGCCCGGCAATCAGCCAGCGGATGGCCGTCCACATCAGCAGGATGAAGGGTCCAAACTCGTGCCCCAGCTGGAACAGGATCTGGGTTTCGATGCGATTGCCGAAGGCGACCAGGATGGTGGAGAAGCATCAACGGAATGCCGGCGAGGATGACCAGCGAGAACGCGATCAGCCGCTCTTTCACCAGCCCCCAGACTCTTCGGCAGCTCGTAACAGCGGCGAAACCCTTCCATCCAGGAAATCATGACGCCCGACCCGGTCCACAGCGTGATCAGCGAAGCGGTAATCAGCACTCCCACCGAACGCTGCGTCGTGCCTCGCAGATAGGCCAGCGCGGTAGCGGCTCCGGCGGGAAGGATTTTGCTGACGGCGTCGGAAATTTCGCGCAGGTAGGCTTCGGTCTTGTGCGAAGTGGCCAGCACCGAACCGACCAACAGCAAGGTGGGGAAAAAAGTGAGAATGGAAGAATACGCCGACGCTTTGGCGGTGGCGAACGCGTCATGCTGAAACGCGCGCCAAAACGCGAGGCGAAGCAGGCGCAGGAAACGCAACATGAATGGCCCCAGAGTATTGCGCTGGGGCAGAGCATGCAACTGAGAACTGCTACTACGTTCCTGATCTTGCAATCGCTGGGGGGTAGCGTGCATGGGAATACTCAAGGATGCTGAACTCGAGAACCCGAACCGGAAAGGCGATGAAGCGGACAAACACGCCGCGCCCCATCGCCGTTCCTGATATTACTCGGCCGTCAGTTCCTCGGTTTCGCCTTCCGTACGCATCAGCTCGAGCGCGCGCTCGGCTTCCTCGTAGGCTTGCGAAACTTCTTCTTGCACCTTGGCGGCGGCTTCTTCCATTTCCGGCGAGAGCCGCACGTTGCGGTAGTACTCCATGCCGGTGCCGGCCGGGATCAGCCGTCCCACGATGACGTTTTCTTTCAGTCCTCGCAGGTGGTCCACCGCGCCCTGGATGGATGCTTCGGTCAGCACGCGCGTGGTCTCCTGGAACGACGCCGCCGAGATGAACGACTCGGTCGAGAGCGACGCCTTGGTGATACCCAGCAGCAGCGGCCGGCCCGTTGCCGGTTTGCCGCCCTGGGCGATCACGCGTTCGTTCTCCTCGCGGAAGCGGAACTTGTCCACTTGCTGCTCCAGCAGGAACTGGGTGTCGCCCACGTCTTCGACCTTCACCCAGCGCATCATCTGGCGGACGATCACTTCGATGTGCTTGTCGCTGATGTTCACGCCCTGCAGCCGGTAAACTTCCTGGATTTCGTTCACCAGGTACGACTGCAGCTCCTTCTCGCCCAGTACGGCGAGAATGTCGTGCGGGTTCAGCGGACCGTCCATCAGCGGTTCGCCCGCCTTGACGCGTTCGCCTTCCTGCACGTTGATGTGAACGCCACGCGGTACCGAGTATTCCTTTTCGGTGCCGTTGTCGGCGACCACGTACATCTTGCGCTGACCCTTCGAAACCTCGCCGAACTTGACCGTGCCATCGATTTCGCTGATGACCGCGGTCTCGCGCGGCTTGCGGGCTTCGAACAGTTCGACCACACGCGGCAGACCACCCGTGATGTCTTTGGTCTTGGTGGTCTCGCGCGGGATCTTGGCCAGCACGTCGCCCGGATGCACCGTGTCGCCGTCCTGCACCATCAGGTGAGCGCGTGACGGCATCAGGTAGCGCTTGCTGGCCTTGCCCTTGATCACGATGGCCGGCTGGCGCTTCTCGTCGGGCGAATCCGCCACCACGTGTCGCGACAGGCCAGTGACTTCGTCCACTTCTTCGTGCAGCGTGACCCCTTCCTGCAGGTCTTTGAACTGCACCGTGCCGCCGATTTCGGTCAGGATCGAGAAGGTGTAAGGATCCCACTCGACCATGACTTGTCCGAGCGAAACCTGATCGCCTTCGTTGACCTTCAACTTGGCGCCGTACACCACCGAGTAGCGCTCGCGTTCGCGGCCCTTGTCGTCCACCACCGCGATCGAGCCCTGGCGGTTCATCACCACCAGATCGCCCGACTTGGCTTTCACCGTCTGCAATCCGATGAAGCGCACCGCGCCGTTGCTCTTGGCTTCGAGCCGCGACTGCTCGGACACTCGCGATGCCGTACCACCGATGTGGAAGGTACGCATCGTGAGCTGGGTTCCCGGTTCGCCGATGGACTGCGCCGCGATCACTCCCGTGGCCTCGCCCAGTTCGACCAGCCGGCCCGAAGCCAGGTTGCGTCCGTAGCACATCACGCAAACTCCGCGCTTCGACTCGCAAGTCAGCACCGAGCGGATTTTCACCCGCTCGATACCGGCTGCCTGAATGGCGCTGGCCAGCTCTTCGGTGATTTCCTGGTTGATGTCGACGATCACGTTGCCGTCGTAGTCCTTGATCTTCTCGAGCGACACGCGGCCCACGATGCGGTCGCGCAGCGGCTCGATGATCTCGCCGGCTTCGACGATACCTGCCACGTAGATGCCGTCGACCGTTCCGCAATCGTATTCGCTGATGATCACGTCCTGCGCCACGTCCACCAGACGGCGCGTCAGGTAGCCTGAATCGGCGGTCTTGAGCGCCGTATCGGCCAGACCTTTACGCGCGCCGTGGGTCGAGATGAAGTACTCGCAGCACCGTCAGCCCTTCACGGAAGTTCGCCGTGATCGGCGTCTCGATGATTTCGCCCGACGGCTTGGCCATCAGTCCGCGCATGCCGGAAAGCTGGCGAATCTGCTGTTTCGATCCGCGAGCGCCGGAATCCGCCATGACGTAAATCGGATTGAGCGCGCCTTCCTTGTCGCGCTGCTGCATCTGTCCGAACATCTCGTCGGCAACTTTTTCCGTAATCGCCGACCAGATTTCGATGACCTTGTTGTAGCGTTCGCCGTTGGTGATGGCGCCGTCCAGATATTGCTGCTGGACTGCGACTACCTGCTTCTCGGCGTCTTTCACCAGCGTCTTCTTGTTGTCCGGAATGACCATGTCGTCAATGCCGATGGAAAGACCGGCACTTGGTGGCATAGCGGAACCCGAGGTCTTTCACTTCATCCAGCATCTTGACCGTGATCTCAAGACCGAAGCGCAGGTAGCAATAGTTCACCAGCTGTCCGATGCCCTTCTTCTTCAGCAGGCCGTTGATGAACGGCATGCCCTCGGGAAGGTGATCGTTCAGGATGGCGCGGCCCACCGTCGTGTTCAGGAAAGCGCGCTCAGAGTTGACCGGCTCGGTGTGGATGATGTCCTGATCGTCGTACGCGGTCGTCAGGTCGATCACTTCACCGGTGTAGCGCAGGCGGATCGGGCGTAAGCGTCTCCACTTCGCCGGCATCGAGCGCCAGCAGCACTTCTTCAATGTTGGCAAAGGCGCGGCCTTCGCCCTTGGCGCCCGGCTTGCCCTTGGTCAGGTAGTAAAGCCCAAGCACCATGTCCTGCGTCGGAACGGTGATCGGCTGGCCCGAAGCCGGCGACAGAATGTTGTGCGACGACAGCATCAGCACGCTGGCTTCGACCTGCGCTTCCGGAGACAGCGGAATGTGCACCGCCATCTGGTCGCCGTCGAAGTCGGCGTTGAACGCCGTGCAAACCAGCGGGTGGATCTTGATCGCTTTGCCTTCCACCAGCACCGGCTCAAAAGCCTGAATGCCCAGGCGGTGAAGCGTGGGAGCGCGGTTCAACAGCACCGGATGGTCTTTGATGACCTCTTCCAGAATGTCCCAAACGATCGGTTCCTGCTGCTCCACCATTTCTTTCGCTTGCTTGATGGTGGTGCAGTGCCCGGTCTGTTCCAGCCGGTGATAGATGAACGGCTTGAACAATTCGAGCGCCATCTTCTTCGGCAAGACCGCACTGGTGCAGCTTGAGTTCGGGACCGACCACGATGACGGAACGTCCGGAGTAGTCCACGCGCTTGCCCAGCAGGTTCTGGCGGAAGCGTCCCTGCTTGCCCTTCAGCGTGTCGGAGAGCGACTTCAGCGGGCGATTGTTGGCGCCACGCAGCACGCGGCCACGGCGTCCGTTGTCGAACAGCGCGTCCACCGCTTCCTGCAGCATGCGCTTTTCGTTGCGCACGATGACTTCAGGAGCGTGCAGGTCCATCAGCTTCTTCAACCGGTTGTTGCGGTTGATGACGCGGCGATACAGATCGTTCAGATCGGACGTGGCAAAGCGGCCGCCATCCAGTGGAACCAGGGGACGCAGCTCCGGCGGAATGACCGGGATCACGTCCAGAATCATCCAGTTCGGCTTGTTGCCGCTCTTGCGGAAGGCCTCGACCACTTTCAGGCGCTTGGCATACTTGAGCCGCTTCTGCAGCGAGTTCTCGTGCTTCATCTTCTCGCGCAGTTCGCCGGACAAGCTTTCCACTTCCACGCGCTTCAGCAGTTCCTTGATGGCCTCGGCGCCCATCATGGCCTTGAAGCCCGCGGGACGGTATTGCTGGTCGAGTTCGCGGTACTTGGCTTCGTCCTTGATGACTTCGCGATCTTTTACCGGCGCATCGCCCGGCTCGACCACGACGTAGGCTTCGAAGTAGAGCACCGATTCCAGATCGCGCAGCGAGATATCGAGCAGGTGCCCGATGCGGCTGGGCAGTCCCTTGAAGAACCAGACATGCGAGCACGGCGAAGCCAGCTCGATGTGGCCCAGGCGCTCGCGGCGGACTTTCGAGAGCGTGACTTCCACGCCGCACTTGTCGCAGATCACTCCGCGGTGCTTCATGCGCTTGTACTTGCCGCACAGACACTCCCAGTCCGTTACCGGACCGAAGATGCGGGCGCAGAACAGGCCATCGCGCTCCGGCTTGAAGGTGCGGTAGTTGATGGTTTCCGGCTTGGTCACTTCGCCATGCGACCAGCTCCGGATTTTTTCCGGAGAGGCCAGGCTGATGCGGATGGCGTCGAAATCGGCAATCGGATTTGCCAGGTCAAAGGGGCTCGAACGGTACAAGGTGGTCCTCCGCTTCCCGCGGTCGTACGCCGCCGCACGCGGCTCTTGAAATCGGTCGCTAGTCATCGGTCGCTAGCGAAATCTCAGACTGACGGCTCAAGAGCACAACCGCCAGTCTTCTCAGTCTCTAACTCGTAGCGCCGGCGTCCCGCCGGCTGTCCTGAGGGCGTCTCGCCCTCAGCCACCGCCAGCGCTCATCGCTTTCACTGAAAGCTGAGAGCTGACAGCTGATAGCTCTCTTAATCCGCTGCCGCGCTCAAAACCGGCTTCTTCTCTCCGGCCTTGATCAGCTCCACATCCAGGCACAGCGACTGCAATTCGCGAATCAGCACGTTGAACGATTCCGGCACGCCCGGCTCCATGGCGGCTTCGCCCTTGACGATGGCCTCGTAAATCTTGGTGCGGCCATACACGTCGTCGGACTTCGCCGTCAGCAGCTCCTGCAGGATGAACGCCGCGCCGTACGCTTCCAGCGCCCAGACTTCCATTTCTCCGAAGCGCTGTCCGCCGAACTGCGCTTTGCCGCCCAGCGGCTGCTGGGTGATCAGCGAGTACGGCCCGATGGAACGGGCGTGGATCTTGTCGTCCACCAGGTGCGAGAGTTTCAGCATGTAGATGTAGCCGACCGTGACCGGCTGTTCGAACTTGTCGCCGGTCATGCCGTCGTACAGGTACGTCTTGCCCGAATTCCGGCAGGCCCGGACTGCTTGAGCAGCGCCTTGATCTCGCCTTCGCGCGATCCGTCAAACACCGGCGAGCCCAGTGAACACGCCCTTGGTCAAGCGTCGGAGCCACCGCCATCAGCTCCTCATCGCTGAGATCGGCAATGGTGTCGGCCAGAGTCGTGTCCTTGAACAGGGTCTTCAGTTCGCGCCGGATGGCGTCTTCTTTCGTGTTCTCCGCCAGCATCTCCGTGATCTTCTTGCCCAGTTCGTGTCCGGCCCATCCCAGGTGGGTTTCCAGAATCTGGCCCACGTTCATACGGGAAGGAACGCCCAGCGGGTTGAGCACGATTTCCACCGGCGTGCCGTCTTCCAGGTACGGCATGTCCTCGTCCGGCAGAATGCGGGCAATCACGCCTTTGTTGCCGTGACGGCCGGCCATCTTGTCGCCCACGCTCAGCTTGCGCTTCATGGCGATGTAGACCTTCACCAGCTTGATCACGCCCGGCGGCAGCTCGTCGCCCTTGGTCAGCTTGTCTTTCTTCTCGTTGACGATCTTCTTCAGCACGTCAATCTGACGCGAGGTCATCTCTTCGATTTCGTCGATCTGCTCATTCACCCGCGGGTCCTTGTCGGCGTACTTAATGCGCTTCAGGTTGCGGGTGGAAATGCGCTCAATCGTGTCGCGATCGAGCATCGTGTCCTTGGTCAGCAGGCGCTTGTTGGTGCGCTCGTCGTGCAGGTCGGCCTGCACTTCCTTGCCGCCCAGAATGTTCTCCAGACGCTTCAGGCGCTCGTCGGTCAGAATTCGGATTTCGTCCGAAAGGTTCTTTTCCAGCTTCGCGATCTGCGTGCCTTCAATGAACTTGGCGCGCTCGTCTTTTTCCTGGCCCTTGCGGGAGAAGATCTTCACGTCCACGATCACGCCCTCGATGCCCGGCGGGCAGTAGAGCGAAGCGTCACGCACGTCGCCGGCCTTTTCGCCGAAGATCGCGCGCAGCAGCTTCTCTTCCGGCGTGAGCTGGGTCTCGCCCTTGGGCGTTACTTTGCCCACCAGAATGTCGCCCTGCTTGATCGTGGCGCCGATGCGGATCACGCCCGCTTCATCCAGATTGCGCAGCATGGATTCGCTGACGTTGGGGATGTCGCGCGTGACTTCTTCCGGCCCCAGCTTGGTATCGCGCGACTTCGATTTCGAACTCCTCGATGTGGACCGAGGTGTAGTAGTCCTCCTTCACCAGCTTTTCCGAGACCAGGATCGCGTCTTCGAAGTTGTAGCCGCGCCACGGCATGAAGGCCACCAGCACGTTCCGTCCCAGCGCCAACTCGCCATGATCGGTGCAGGGACCGTCGGCAATCACCTGGCCCTTTGGCCACCCGCTGGCCTTCGAGCACGATCGGCTTCTGGTTGATGCAAGTGTTCTGGTTCGAGCGCTTGAACTTGGTGAGCTGATAAATGTCGCTGCCCACTTCGCGCGAAAGCTGTCCCGGATGATGCTCGCCCTCGACGCGCACGATGATGCGCTCCGAGTCGACCGAATCGATGATGCCGTTGCGCTTGGCCAGAATCACAGCGCCGGAATCGCGCGCCGTAACGCCTTCCATTCCCGTTCCGACAATCGGAGCTTCGGCACGAAGCAGAGGCACAGACTGGCGTTGCATGTTGGCGCCCATCAGCGCGCGGTTGGCGTCGTCATGCTCCAGGAACGGCACCAGCGACGCCGCCACCGAAACCAGCTGCTTCGGGCTGACGTCGATGTAATCGACTTCATCGCGGCTGACCAGCACGAAGTTGCCGGCCTTGCGGGCATTGACCAGATCGCCCACGATGCGGCCCTTGTCGTCGAGTTCGACGTTGGCCTGCGCGATGACGTGCCGGTCTTCTTCCCACGCCGAAAGATAGAACGAGAACGGCTCGATTTCCGCCGCTCGCTTCTTGCGGTCTTTCAACTCGCCATTCAGCTTCTCGGCTTCGTGCTTCTCGATGTGGTCGCCGACCTTGTAATCGCTGTCGCCGGCATTGACGATGCTGACGTAGTCGAGCACGCGTCCGCCTTTCACCCGCCGGTAGGGCGACTCGATGAAGCCGTAGTCGTTGATCCGCGCATAGCAGCTCAGCGACGAAATCAGTCCGATGTTCGGACCTTCCGGCGTTTCAATCGGGCAAATACGTCCGTAGTGCGTCGGGTGAACGTCGCGGACTTCGAATCCCGCGCGCTCCCGCGACAGACCGCCCGGCCCAAGGGCCGAGAGACGCCGCTTGTGCGTGATCTCCGACAGCGGATTGGTCTGGTCCATGAACTGCGAAAGCTGCGACGATCCGAAGAACTCGCGGATCGCCGCCATCACCGGCTTGGCGTTGACCAGGTCATGCGGCATGGCCGTCGACATTTCCTGGTACACGGACATTTTTTCTTTGATCGCCCGTTCCATGCGGACCAGTCCGATGCGGAACTGGTTCTCCAGCAATTCGCCCACCGCGCGAACCCGGCGGTTGCCCAGGTGATCGATGTCATCCACCGTGCCGATGTTCTTGCGCAGCTTCAGCAGGTAGCGGATGGTCCCGTAGAAATCGTCCGGCTCGAGCGTGCGCTTGTCGAGCTGGTCGCGTCCTGGTTCTCGAACAGCTTGATGTTGAACTTCAGCCGGCCCACGCGCGAGAAGTCGTACTTGCGCGGCATCGAAGAACATGCCGTGGAACAGCGCCGTCGCCGTGTCCAGCGTCGGCGGATCGCCCGGCCGCAGCTTGCGGTAGATTTCGATCAGCGCTTCCTGCGGCGTCTTCACCGCATCGCGCTTCAGGGTCTGGCAGATCACCGTGCCCACATCGTCGCGCTCGGGGAAGAACAGGTTCATCTCAACCACGCCCGAGTCGAGAATCTTCGAAAGCTTGTCGGCGGTCAGTTCCGAGTTGGCTTCGAGCAGCACTTCGCCGGTGGTGGTATCGACGACGTCGCTCGCCACCCACGCGCCTTCGAGATCGGAGATGTCGATTTCGATCTCGCTGATCTTCGCCTTCTGGATTTCCTTCAGCGTGGCGGCGTTGATCTTGCGTCCGGAGTGCGCGATTTCCTCGCCCGACTTCGACTTGATGCTGTGCGCCAGCTTCATGCCCAGCAGGTTGGTCGGCTTCTCGCTGGCGGGATCAAGCGTCCAGAGCAGCTTCTTGTCGCGGATCACCAGCCGGTCCACGGTGTAGAACGTCCGCAGAATGTCTTCGCCGGAACGCAGGCCCAGCGCGCGCAGGAAGATCGTGCCCAGGAATTTGCGCTTGCGGTCAATGCGGACGTAGAGCACGTTCTTCTGGTCGTATTCGAATTCCACCCACGATCCGCGGTAAGGAATGATCTTGCCCAGGAAGTAGGTGCGGTTGTTCGCGGTCTCGAAGAACACGCCGGGCGAACGGTGCAACTGGCTGACGATCACGCGCTCGGTGCCGTTCACGATGAAGGTGCCGTTCTCCGTCATCAGCGGCACGTCGCCGAAGAATACTTCCTGCTCCTTGATGTCGCGGATGGAGCGGTTGCCGGTCTCCGCGTCCTTGTCGAAAATGGTCAGCCGCATGGTGACTTTGAGCGGCGCGGAGTAAGTCATGCCGCGCTCTTCGCACTCGCTCACGTCATACTTCAGCTGCAGGCCCACCGGGTCGCCGCACTTGTTGCAGAAGTCGGGCGTGTTCGCGTTGTAGGTGCCGCACTTCTGGCACAGCACGTCGCCGGGATGAAACGGATCGGTGATGACGGTCGAGCCGCAGTTCTTGCAAGTGGTGCGCAGGTGATGCAGCCCTTTCAGGTGGCCGCACTTGCACTCCCAGTTGCCGATGGCGAAATCCACAAACTCCAACTGCGAGACGTTGCGGAAATCGGTGATCGGGAACACCGACTGAAACACCGCCTGCAGGCCGGCGTCGTCGCGCTCGCTGGGCAGCCGGTCCATCTGCAGGAAGCGTTCGTAGGAGCGCTTCTGAACCTCGATCAGGTTCGGAATCTGGATGGTGGCTGGAATTTTTGAAAAATCGAATCGAGTACGGAAGGCATTATTCTTCGACATTCAGAGACTCCAAACTTTCAGCGCAGCCGCGGGCTGCGAAAGGCACATTGCGTGGAGACGGGACTGTGGTCCCGTCCGGCCAGGCCGGGTTAATCGACCTGCTTATGTACGGTCACCGGGCAAGCACTGCAGACACAAATACGCCCTTGGGGGCATAGCTCCCCACGGGCGCCGGATGCGGCGCATTGCGTCAGTTGAATTTTTTCTTTCCGCGCCAGTTCTCAGGCCTGTTTCCGTTCCGCCGCCCGCGGAACAGTTTGCCAACTCGTGTGCGACTCAGCTCCGCTTCCCCGGGTCGTTGGAGTGGAGAGTCGCCTAACCGTGAAGTGGGAAGCAGACGATATATAGATGCTACCACCGCTTCCCAAGGTTCACCAATGAAAATTGTCGCCGCCAGGGCCCATTCCGGGACAACCCGCCCCTGTCATCCTGAGCGGAGTTGGCTGCTTCGCAACGCGAAGCAGCCACGCAGTCGAAGGACCCGCTATACTCGGCAACGGCCGCAGCCGTTACTTAACCTCGACGGTCGCCCCGGCTTCGGTGAACTTCTTCTTGATGGTCTCGGCTTCGTCCTTGGAGACGCCCTCTTTCACGGTCTTGGGGGCGCCATCCACCAGGTCCTTGGCTTCTTTCAAGCCCAGGCTGGTGACTTCACGTACCGCCTTGATTACATTGATCTTATTGGCTCCGACTGCGGTCAGGACGACGGCAAATTCGGTCTTTTCCTCCGCCGGTGCTGCCCCTGCCGCCGCTCCGCCGCCACCCGCCATCATCACCGGGGCTGCTGCTGCCGCCGAAACGCCCAGCTTCTCTTCGAGCCGCTTCACCAGAGCCGCCGCATCCAGCAGCGACAAGCCTACGATTTGATCTTCCAACTGCTGCAGATCCGCCATTTGTCTAGTCTCCTTCGAATTTTTGGTCTTTCTATTCCGCTAATCGCAAGCCAGGTTTCCAGTGCGCTCAGCCCTCTTTTCGCCGTGCCAGACAACACGACTGCCAGGACCAAAGACCGCGCAACCCCCGCTTTTGATACCCTTCCGGACTCGTGTGGCGCGGGCGCCCTCGCCCGCGCTGCATATCGAAATCTATTTGCGGCGCTTCTCGGCCCAGTTGTCCCAAATCGCCTTGAGGCCCGGAGCAAACCAGCGCCGCCAGCACCCGAATACTCGAAGCAAGAATCCGTCCAACTATGCGATCCACCTGCGCGGACGGCTTAGGCTTCCTTGAACTTGTTCTTCTCCACGCCCTGATTGATCACCACCGCCAGGTCCTTGCCCACGGCATTCATCACCGTGACCAGACGCTGCGCCGGAGCGTTCATCAGGAACAGCAGCTTGGAGTAAATCTCTTCCTTCGACGGCATGGTGGCCAGCGCCTGGATCTCTTTGATCGAGATCACGCGGCCTTCGACCACGCCCGCCTTGAAGGTGAATTCCGGATTGTCCTTGGCGTACTTCGAAATCGCCTTGGCCAGCGCCACCGGATCGCCCTTGGTGTAGGCAATCGAAGTGACCCCGGAAAGCTCGCTTCAGCGCGCCTTCCGCCGTGGTGCCCTTGGCCGCCAGCTCGGCCAGCGTGTTCTTCACCACCCGGTACTTGGCGCCGGAAGAGCGCAGAGTCTTGCGCAATTCGAAATCCTGCGCCACCGTCAGCTTGCTGTAGGTGGCGACGATCAGGCTGGAAACGTTCTTCAGTTCCGCTCCCAGCTTCTCCACCTGCTCGATTTTCTTCGCTCTGCTAACCGCCATGATTCAATCCCTCGATATCTTTTTATTGCGATGTCATCCTGAGGCGACAGCTTCATCGTCGCCGAAGGATCTGGGCGGCCTGCGATGAGCGCTCGACCGCGAAAGCGGTCGAACTAAGCGCGAACATCGCGCTCAGGCCGCTTCCTCCTTACTAAGCCTTCGCCGCCGCTTCCACCTGGGCTGTATCAATCGAAATTCCCGGCCCCATGGTCGAACTCAGATAGCAGCCCTTGATGTATTTGCCCTTGGCCACGGTCGGCTTGGCCTTGATCACGCTGGTGATCACCACGGTGGCATTCTCCACCAGCTTGTCGGCCGTAAACGAAATCTTGCCCACCGGAACGTGCACCAGCGCCGTCTTGTCGGTGCGGAATTCGACTTTGCCGGCTTTCACTTCCTGCACCGCCTTGGCCACATCAAAGGTCACAGTGCCCGTCTTCGGATTCGGCATCAGGCCCTTGGGGCCGAGGACTTTGCCCAGGCGTCCCACCGACTTCATCACGTCAGGAGTGGCGATCAGCGCGTCGAAGTCGGTCCAGTTCTCTTTGTTGATCTTCTCGACCATCTCTTCGCCGCCCACAAAATCCGCGCCTGCCTGCTTCCGCTTCGCGGATCTTGTCGCCGCTGGCGATGACCAGAACTTTCTTCGATTTGCCCAGACCGTGCGGCAGGACGACCGTCCCGCGCACCATCTGGTCGGCATGCTTGGGATCGACTCCCAGCCGCATGGTGACTTCGACCGTCTCGTCAAATTTGGCGAATTTGACTTTTTGCAGCAGCGGCACCGCATCCTTGAGCTGTAAGGGCGCGCTTCGACAGCCTGCGCGCGCCTTGGTGATGTTCTTTCCTGCTTTTCTCATGCTTTCTTCCTGTCTCCCACCGTCCGATCGTTGCTCCGATGGACCGTAGTATTTACGACCTTACTGTTCCTGGCCTGTCATCCTGAGGCGACATCTTCGTCGTGCCGCCGAAGCGCCCGCAGGGCGCATCAATCGCGCGTTTGGCACGCTTCCTTACCCAACCACTTCAATTCCCATCGAGCGCGCCGTGCCGCGCACGCTCTTCATCGCCGACTCCACCGATGCCGCATTCAAATCCGGCATCTTCTGCTTCGCGATGTCTTCCACCTGCTTGGCCGTGACCTTGCCGACTTTGTCTTTGTTGGGCGCGCCCGATCCCTTGGCGATCCCAGCCGCCCGCTTCAGCAGAATCGAAGCCGGCGGCGTCTTGGTAATGAAGGTGAACGAGCGGTCGCTATAGACCGTGATCACCACCGGAATGATCAGCCCTTCCAGTTCCTTCTCGCTGGTGCGGGCGTTGAACTGCTTGCAGAACTCCATGATGTTGATCTGCGCCTGGCCGAGCGCCGGACCCACCGGAGGCGCCGGCGTGGCCTTGCCCGCCGCAATCTGAAGCTTTACGAACCTGTTGCCTTCTTCGCCATTTCTCTAAGCCCTCAATATTCTGATGTCATCCTGAGGCGACAGCTTTTCGTCGCCGAAGGATCTAGGCGGCCCGCGATGAGCGCTCGACCGCGAAGCGGTCGAACTAGCGCGATCGTCGCGCCAGGGCCGCATCCCTATCAAGCCACTTTCTCCACCTGATTAAATTCCAACTCCACCGGCGTCGAGCGCCCGAAAATCGTGACCATCACTTTCAACGTCTCGCGGTCTTCGTTGACTTCATCCACAATGCCGGTAAAGCTGGCAAACGGCCCTTCGGTGATCCGCACCGTCTCGTTCTTTTCGAACTTGACCTTGAGCTTGGGCTTGTCCTTGGCTTCGCCCACGCGATAGACAATGTGCTGGACTTCCTCTTCCGAAAGCGGCGTCGGCTGCTGCCCGGTGCCCACAAATCCCGTGACCCGCGGCGTGGATTTCACCACGTGCCAGACGTGGTCATCCATGTCCATCTCCACCAGCACATAGCCGGGATAGAACATGCGCTCGACGGTGTATTTCTTGCCGTTGCGGACTTCCGTCACCGCTTCGGTGGGAATCAGCACTTTGCCGATCTTGTCCTGCAGTCCGAAGGCCTGGACCCGCGACTCCAGCGACTCCTTCACTTTGCGCTCAAATCCCGAATACGAGTGGATGATGTACCACTTCATGTTGGGATTGCGCGGCAGCGTCGGCGAGCGCCGGCTGCGTTCGGGGCGATATTCTCTCCGCCCGCTTCCGGCTTCGTTTTTTTCTTCGTCCTGCATAGGTGCTCTACACTCGTCGGCTGCAACACTTCGGTCCCTTCCTCAACTCAGTGCTGCGTGAAATAGCGGAACACCGAGTCAATCCCATGCCCGATCACTAATCCACCGCCCAGAAATACGCCGCGAACAGGAAAACCGTGATGATCACCACCACCGTCGTGGCCTGCACTTCCTTGAACGAGGGCGCGGTCACCTTCTTCATCTCGGTGCGCACATCGTTGTAGAAAGTCTTGATCCGCTCCGGCCAGGACTTGATCGGTCGTTGTCAGCGCGTTCTGTTCGCGCAATGCTCGCCATTTTCTTTGCCTGCTTTCCTTCATTCCAACCGTTCGCATCGCCCAAAATTCTGGCAGGGGCGGAGGGATTCGAACCCCCAAGTTCGGTTTTGGAGACCGACAGTTTAACCGTTGAGCTTACGCCCCTGTGTTCATTCGATTGAGAATTCGGGCGTGAAACTCGTATCCGCAATTCACTCAATTATTTCACTTCCTTATGCGGCGTGTGCTTCCGGCAAACGCGGCAGAATTTCTTCAGCTCCAGCCGGTCCGTCGTGGTCTTCCGGTTCTTGGTGGTCGAATAGTTCCGCTCTTTGCAATCACCGCACTGCATCGTAATAATTTCTCGGGGCATAAAAACAGCTCCTAGCTCTAGCTCTGAGAACTGAGAACCAGCAACTGACAACTGGTTTTTATCCTCAGTTCGTCTGCACTCCACCCAAACCAAACTACTGAATAATCTCCGAGATCGTGCCCGCGCCCACCGTGTGCCCGCCTTCGCGGATGGCAAAGCGCAAGCCCTTTTCCATCGCCACCGGCGTGATCAGCTCAATCACCAGCTGCACGTTGTCGCCCGGCATCACCATCTCCGTCGCCGCCGGCAACTCCGCCACGCCCGTCACGTCCGTCGTCCGCAAGTAAAACTGCGGCCGGTAGCCTTTGAAGAATGGCGTATGCCGTCCGCCTTCTTCTTTGGTCAGAATGTAAACCTCAGCCTTGAACTTGGTGTGCGGCGTGATCGATCCGCCCTTCGCCAGCACCATGCCGCGCTCGACATCTTCTTTCGCGATGCCGCGCAGCAGCAGGCCGGCATTGTCGCCCGCCATGCCTTCGTCCAACTGCTTCTTGAACATTTCGACGCCCGTGACAACCGTCTTGCGGGTGTCGCGGAAGCCGACAATTTCCACTTCCTCGCCGACTTTCACTTTGCCGCGCTCGATTCGTCCCGTCACCACCGTGCCACGGCCCGAGATCGAGAAAATATCTTCAATCGGCATCAGGAACGGCTTGTCCAGTTCGCGCGCCGGTTGCGGCACGCTCTTGTCCACCGCCTCCATCAGCTCGTCAATCTGCTTCTCCCACTTGGCTTCGCCATTCAGCGCGCCCAGCGCCGACAACCGAACCACCGGCACATCGTCTCCCGGAAACTGATAGCTCTTCAGCAACTCGCGCACTTCGAGTTCCACCAGGTCAAGCAGCTCAGGATCATCCACCGCATCGCACTTGTTCAGCGCGACCACGATGTAAGGCACACCCACCTGACGCGCCAGCAGCACGTGCTCGCGCGTCTGCGGCATCGGACCGTCGGTCGCAGCCACCACCAGAATCGCGCCATCCATCTGCGCCGCGCCCGTGATCATGTTCTTGATGTAGTCGGCGTGGCCCGGGCAATCGACGTGCGCGTAGTGCCGGTTCGCCGTCTCATACTCCACGTGCGCCGTCGCAATGGTGATGCCGCGCGCCTTTTCTTCCGGCGCGTTATCGATCGAATCAAACGACCGGAACTGGATCTTCGGGTTGTGCTTGGACAACACCTTGGTGATGGCCGCCGTCAACGTGGTCTTGCCATGATCAATGTGACCAATCGTCCCTACGTTGCAGTGCGGCTTATTGCGCTCAAATTTCTCTTTCGCCATATCTCGCTCGCTGTTTCCTTCCGTCAGTAATACCGATAAAGCTGCTGAAACTTCGTCCGCAGCCCGGGTTCTACTTCTTCCACTCGGACAGATAAAACTCCCGCATCTGCGCCTGGTCGGAAACCGTCAGCGCCTGGTACAACTTTTGCGCCCCCAGCTTCGCCAGCATGTCATCCACTTTTTCAAATACGCCCCTGGCCAAAATCTTTTCCAGATCGCGTATCCGGGCGCCGCTCCGGCGCACCCGCTTGAGGAACTTTTCGACCCTCTCCGGAGCCCAAGGCGCGATCCATCGCGCCTTTCAGTTCCTCAAATTCCTTTTCCTTCTCCACCCGGATGACAGTTTGCTGAAAGCTCACCATCAACACCGTTAAAAAACCCTGGAGCGGGAGACGGGAATCGAACCCGCGACCAACAGCTTGGAAGGCTGTGACTCTACCACTGAGTTACTCCCGCTTAAACCAGCCATCAGCTATCAGCCTTCAGCCCTCAGCTAAAATCCATGGCCTCGGCCGCCGATTTCCATTCGCTCAGAAACTTTACAACCTCAATTTCTGGAGCCGATGACCAGGATTGAACTGGTGACCTCTCCCTTACCAAGGGAGTGCTCTACCAACTGAGCTACATCGGCTTACACCCGCCGTCAGCTTTCAGCTGTCAGCCCTCAGCTAAATCAACCGGCCCCGGCGACGCCTTGCTGCCTAACTCCTTACTTCGTTCCACTCTCACGGTCCGGGTGCATCACGTCGTTGCGCCGCAGCCAGGTCTTGAGCGCAAACATCGCCAAAACCGCCAGCGTCGCCAAGCGCAGCTTCGGATCGCTCAGTGTCGTCCACGACAGCACCCCCAAAGCCACGAAGGCGGCCAGCGCCATGTAGAGACGATTCACTTCAAGTCTCTGGTGCACAGGGAAGGATTCGAACCTTCGTACCTCCTAGGAGGGGCAGATTTACAGTCTGCTGGCTTTAACCACTCACCCACCTGTGCAGAACTGCAGAACAGTTCAGCCTTACCTGCTCAACCGGCATTCCTCGCAGACATCCACGCTCACGGAAGATCGTTCAGACGGACTCTTCGATACGAAGAAGAACAGAAAAGCGCGCGCGAATATACCCTCGCACGCAAACACCACACTTGGAAAATTTCCTTATGGAGTGCCGTTGGAAAATCTGTTAAGCCGCCGCCCCGCCGCGTGTCCTGCCCTTGCGTATCCTGCTTTCCGGAACCAATGCTGGAGCTGGCGAAGGGATTTGAACCCCTGACCCTCTGATTACAAATCAGATGCTCTACCAACTGAGCTACGCCAGCAGGTCTTAGATCGGGGATGTCCCTTTTCAGGGACAACACACCCTCTGATCCCTTCCTGATGTCCGGGACAATTCTAAAAGTTACCATAACGGCATTTTGCGTGCAAGAGGAGCCCCAGGGAGCGCTTCAGGTTCTTGGACAATCCAGAGCAAGGTCAAACCCTTTACCGCAAAGGGCGCGAAGAACGGCCCGCAAAGTTCGCAAAGTAAGCCGCCCACCTGTGGGATGAGGACGTATCCTCCCGGATTTTGTTGTCCAGAAGGGGCTGCACGGCTATAGTGTGTGGGATTTTACCGTCCGGCAGCGTTTTCCGCGAAGAGGGCACGCAAAAGGGGTTCACCATGCCGCTGATTATGTGCAATCGCCCGGTGGGCGACGTGATGATCGTGCAATGCACCGGGCGCATCGTGGCGGGTTCGGAAGTGTTCTCCCTGCATTCGCACGTGGGAGATGTGCTGCCCAACTACGGCGACGTGGTTCTCCATCTGGAGCACGTGAACTTCGTTGACAGCAGCGGACTGGGGGCGCTGGTCCGCCTGGTCTCGACCGCGCGGGCGAAGGGCGGCGACATCAAACTCTGCGCGGTGCAACCCCAATTGCGCCGGACGCTCGAGATGACCAGCCTGCTGCCGATGTTCGAGACCTACGAGTCCGAAGCCGAAGCCATCATGGCGGCCTACCTGGGCTCACGCTATTCCAAGGAGAAATCCGGCGACACCCAATCCCGGGTGCTTTGCGTCTACGATTCGGTCAACGTGCGCACCTTCCTCCGGGAAGTGCTATGCCGCGCCGGCTACAGCGCTCTCACCACCGGCAACGTGCTGGACGCGAAAATTCTGCTGAAGGCGACCAAGGCAAAACTGATCGTCCTGGGCGCCAACCTGCAATCGGTGCACGGCACGCCCGCGAAAAAGATATTTGAGGAGATCGAGCCTGGGGTGTCGGTGATTGTGCTGGATGGGAACTTTGAGAAACAGGATCCCGGAGAGTGCGCCACGCAATTGCTGGAGAGCATTCGCGGCAGCGTCCAGGCAAGGGCCTGAAGGCGGGCCTGATAAGAACAACGAAACAACCATCCATGAACCGCGTCCCTGACCTCACCAAGACTCGCCGAACATTTCTGCGAATGCTGGCAGCCAGCCCGCTGCTGGCCGCGCCTCATCTCTTTGCCGGATCGCTCAAAGCCGGATTGCTCAAACCCCTGCTGGCGGCTCCCGAGGTGACCCAGTCGGCTTTTATGGGCTGGCTCGACAGTCTCGAGCAAAGCGGCGACCTGATCACCGCTCCCAGCCAGGCTTTCGATGTCATGGATTTCGAGCCAGCCGCGCGCCAGGCCCTGCCACCGGCGCACTTCGGCTACCTGGCCACCGGAGTGGATGACGATGCCACGGTGCGGGCGAACCGGGACGGATATTCGCGCATTGAAATTCGGCCGCGGCGCCTCGTCGACACCGACAAGCTCGACATGTCGGTGCGTCTTTTCGGCACGACCTGGAGCAGTCCCCTCGTGATTTGCCCGGTCGGCAGTCAAAAGGCATTTCATCCGGAAGGGGAGATCGCTGTGGCCCGCGCGGCGCGCGCCCAGGACCACTTGCAAATGCTTTCTACTGTGACCACCGCCTCTATAGAAGATGTGATCGCCGCCCGGGGTGGTCCGGTGTGGCAGCAGCTTTATCCCACTGACGTTTGGGAGGTGGGACGCGCCATCGTGAAACGCGCCGAGGCCGCCGGGTCTCCTGCCATCGTTTTTACTGTCGATCTGCAGGAGGGTTCCAACCGGGAAACGCTTTTCCGCGCCCAGCGCGTGGACAAGCGGGAGTGCTCCGGGTGCCACCAGGGCGCCTATACCGGGAACGCGCGTCCGCGGCCCGGTTCCGCCACGGGCGGCTTCGCCGGATTCGTGACCCGCAAGCCGATGTTCGACGGTCTCGACGTTTCTAAGGTCACCGCCCTGCGGGCCACTCCCATGAATTGGGAGTACGTGAAGCGGTTGCGCGATACCGTCAAAGTGAAGTTGCTGATAAAAGGAATCGTGGCCGGCGAGGATGCCAAGCTTGCCATTGAGCACGGAGTGGATGGCCTGGTCGTTTCCAATCACGGCGGCCGCTCTGAGGAAACCTTGCGTCCGACCATCGAAAGCCTGCCCGAGGTGCTCGAAGCCGTGGGCGGGAGAATTCCCGTCATCGTGGACGGCGGCGTCCGCCGCGGCACCGACATCTTCAAAGCGCTGGCCCTGGGCGCTACCGCGGTCGGAATCGGCAGGCCTGGCGTATGGGGACTGGCTGCTTTCGGCCAACCGGGGGTGGAAGCCGTTCTCGCGATTCTGCGGCGTGAATTAAAGACCATCATGCAGCAGGCAGGCACCATGTCAATCGACAAGATTACCCGCAGCTACATCGCGCCGCGCCCGGCGTGAGTAGCAGGTGTAAGGTTCAGGATCGGTTTTATTGATTTTATTTCCACAACTTCAGGATGCATCCATGAAGAGTCCGTTCAGACTCCACGTTGGCTTCTCCCGCTTCACCATGTTCAGGCAATACGCGTATAAAGCGTCATAGACGACCCATTCTGCCGAATTGATCGCGAAATCATCTTTGAAGCCTAAATGCCGAAAACCCTCGGCAACCGCTTTCAGTCCTGCAGCCTCAGGTCGATTCCATAAAGTGTTGTCTGTGTCGGCACCGTTCACGATTTTCGCGAGCAATGCGAGCGCAGGATCTGTAGAGAGGTTGTATTTCTTTAGGATCGCCTCAAAGGAGCACTCTTTCCCGTGATGACCTAGTTCCACCGATGGAACATCAAAGGGGACCGCCCCGAGTTTCGGAGCTTCCGATATCACTGGCGAGCGGGACGAAAATAAATTCAGCCTCGGAGTCTACAAACTTCTTGATGACCCAGGGGCAAGCCACTCGATCCACTTTCACATGCTCGCGCGTAATCCATTTCATGATGCGTTCCCGCCGCGTCTCAGAGCCGCCATCAGCGAGCGTTGTGTCTAGCCTCGGCTTTCGGTTACAGACCAATGACGGCCTCATAAGTCACCATTCGCGCCACCGGTTTGCCATCCTCCTCTTGCTCGGGTGCGTAAACGCGGTGTGTTTTCGGATCAACCGCGAGGCTATGAACCCCGTGCTGAACCCGGAAATCTTCCAGCTTGCGATAATGCTCTGGGTCATCCTGATGAAAAACCGATATAGCTCCGCTGTAGCACGCAACATAAATGCGGTCGAGGCCGGGATCAAATTTGATTACGTCCGGCCCACCAGCCAAGGGCAGAAAGGCAATCGGCAGATGCTTGTCTAGGTCGAATACAGTCATCAAGTCGTTACCCTCGCAAGAAAGGAAGCGCGCGATGGTGCGGCGGATCGAGTGCCATGCCGTGATTGCCTTTGAGCGTCCGACGGGGTATCTCCCGACGACTTCATCCGTCGTAGGATCTATGACGGCGAAGATTTCTGATCTTGCAGGTTGACGTACACTTTCCGCGCAACAGGGTCGTATTGCGGCATCCCGGTTTCACTATCGAAGTGCAGGGTGCGGACAATTTCGTCTTTGCGTACATCGACAACAGCCTCCGCTCTACCTCGTTCATCTGAAACGTACAGCTTATGAAATGGTGCCGCGTATGCGCTGCCGTCGGGTTTTGCTTCCGTCTTTAGCTTCTTGACGACCTTCATCTGCTTCAGGTCGACGACGCCTATGGTGTTGTCGTTCGCGTTGGAAGTGTAAAACTTCCTTACCTCAGGAACATATTCGACGCCTTCAGCTCCGGGGGTGTCGATAACCGTGGCAACAATCTTGTTCGTGGCCAAATCGATAACGTAAGTTTGCCCGGCAGCGAGATGTGTAGAGAGCAGATAATTATCGTCGTTGTCGATTGTAAGGTAGTCGAAACGTTTGCCGCCTGGGCCGGGGAGATCGAAGGAAGCGACTTTCCGGAGTGTTGGTGCCTCAGTCTGAGCGTCTAGGCCCAGAACAAGTCCAAGAAGAGCAACTGTTGGAAATAACAAGATATTTCGCATCAGACCTCTCAACTATTTCACTGCCACGCGACTTAAGGCCGCCTTGATCCCTCCGGCCACGGACTGAGGACTGCCTACAGCCCAGAAGTGCATAAAGAAGAGGCGAGGCTGTTCCGTCAACATGTGGCTATGCAGTGCGGTCACTTGGATTTGATGTTCTTCAAGTGCCGAGATGACAGGGTTTACCTCTTCCGCAGTGAGAACAAAATCGCCAGTCGTCGCTACCTTGCCGGAGCCAGCATCTTGAAAATTAATGGACTCGGCTACTCCTTGTGCTCCCGAGAGCGTCATTCCATGATCCGTTATCGCATTCGAGCGGGGGATGCCGAAGGACAACACACCGCCAGCAAAGCGACCCTTAGTGCCCATCCCATCTTCAACAGTCCGAACGAATGCTGGCGGCTCACCTGCCGGAGCGGGAGGAGCCGGCTTATCGAGTGGCGTCTTGGATTCCGCTAACGCTGCCCGGAGCGACTGCGCGATGTCAGCAGCTTTGCCATGCCCCATGTAATGCATATACAGAACGGAAGGGGCCTCTTTCATGAGGTGGTTGTGTATAGCCGTGATTTCGAATCCAGCGGTTCGCAACTTCCTCATAACCGGATTCACTTCATCCTCCAGAAGGACTAGGTCACCCATCACAGAGGCGTCGCTATCACTTCCAACGAAAGCTGCCCATGAACCGAGTGCCAGTGCGGGCTTTACCTCGATGCCATCCACCGAGACATGCAGATCTGTGCGGGGGAAGCCGACACGGTAGACATCCCCGGATTTCTGCCCGGAGCGGCCCAACACGTCGTCAATTTTTGCCGTATCTAAGCCTTGTGCAGCGGCAATCACGGGCCACGATATAAGAAGTAATGCCGATGTTAGGATTCGTGTTTTCATAGTCTCTCCTTGATTCATATTTGCTGATTATTAAAGCGATTGATAAATTCCTTCGGCCAGTTGGATTCCACGTTCCAGAAGTTCCTGATCGCCGAGACCCTGACGAGCCCATCCCTTCATGACTTCGTCGATTCCAAACCCCTCTTTGCGACCGAATTTATCGTCGAACAGATCAGCGTCGTGCACGATTTGGGCCATGGTCCTTGCCTTTTTATCGCGGATGCGAAATGCCTTCAGAAGCGTCTCAAACGTGCAGTCTTCGCCCCTGTGCCCAAAGCCGCCCTCGAACATGTCGAAAGGAACTGCTTCCGGTGGCTTCTGGTCTTCAACTGCGAAAGCAAACTTCGCTTTGCGATCGATGAAGCGTCGAATCAGCCACGCAGAAGTCACCCGATCGACACCGGGGCGGGGTCGGGTGATCCATACCCGATTTCGGTAGGCTGCAGGAGAAACCTTGCCCGTATGCGGCATATCCATTTTTGCCGTGGGGTTTTGTAGTTCGTCCAATGCATGCTCGACATGCCTGCGAGCGGGACTGCCGAAGAAATCGATAACAGTAATTTCCTGAAATCGCCGGCGCAGCCGCGCAATGGCCATTGAACTTTTTGACCGGGAGATTCCTCGCAAATCCTTGAGCAACCCCTGATAGTCGCGGGTGCGTGCTTCCGTAAAACTTCTGACCAAGTGCTGCCGCGAACAGTTATCGATCGACTGAACCTCGACGATTGATGCCTCGCCTTGATTGCTCCGGATCGTCGTCGCAAGCCATTCAAATCGCTCGCGGTTCTCTGCACTGTTGGGAATCAGATAGCCGGAGTTGCCGAGTGGTAGCGACCCATTCCGTTGAAGCTTTCTCCAGACAGTGACTCGCAGACTCGCAGATTTCCTTGCCAAGCTAAATACCAGTAATAGCCAAGGAGATCCCCGTCTGGCATTGTGCGTAAGACTCATTGCAGTGTGTTATACATCTAACATATTAGAAATGCAAAGTGGCACACAATGACCGTTCAGGGGGGCACAGGGCAGTCAGATCACCGGCCGCAATGCCGACCGATCAAGTGCAAGATTCTGGCGTCAACACTTCTTATTCGAATGGGTGCAGGACCGGGCGGGTGGCCCTCGATAAGAGCGTAGGGCACCCTCGATCTTCCCCACAACGAAAAGTCCAGGAACATGCCCACTCAAGCCAGAACCGAGCTTGAGTGGTCCACCCGTCCCTACAAGCCTTCCAGTCTTTCAGCGGACACGACCACCGGTCGTGTGGGGACGACGCCCTCGCCGAGCGGGGCATCAGCGGTAGCCGAACACGGGCGGGAACACGACAACCACCAGCGCCGCCCATACGGAGTACACGGGCAGATAGGCGATCTGCCATCGCTCCAGGGCGGCAAACGAGCCCCGGCGACGCAGGAAGCGCGCATAGAGCCACGCCGACCACGCCAGGTTGACGAGCAGAATGAGATTCTCGCCCAGAGCCGCCACTCGGTTGGGAGTGAAGCCAAACTCGGAGATGCGGGCTGCAATCGCCGCGAGCGCCACCCCATCGACCACGAGTGCGCTGACCACGAGCAGCAGTTGCAGGCCGTCGAAGAAGTCGGGCGGCGCCTGCGGGTCGCGTGCCGAAGCGGCGTAGAGCACCAGCCCAACGACCAGCACCAGCAGCAGATCGAAGCCGATCAGTACCTCCCGCTGCACGTTGATGGGGCTGCCGGTCCACGCCATGGTGGCCAGAAACGCCAGTAGCAGAACGGTGAACAGCGGCGTGAACAGCCTGGTCAGCACCGGCGCCATGTTCTCGATGACACTTTGCTTCGCCTCCACCAGCCAGGATCCGATGATGACGGCCCCCGCCGCCCCGCACGGGAGCAGCCAGCCCGCTACGAACCACGCGGGGTTCATCCCGATGGCCCGGAACATCATGAACGTAAAGCCGGTGAGGACGCCGCCGCCGAGCGCAATGAGCACGTAGTAGATGGCCAGCTCGCCCGAGAACCGCACGAAGTTCATGCGCCCACCGTCGGCGAACCAGCGGCCTCGGACGTACGCGAAGCCGACGGCCAGCCATAGGGCGATTGGCAGGTGCAGAGCGGTCAGCAACTCAGTGTCGCTGCCGCGTCTGGGAAGGGGTAGACGTTGGCGAACACAGCCCCGGCCGCGAACGGCAGCGCGAGCCAGAGGCCGCTGACAACGTCCAACCCACGCTTCCACACGAAGTAGACCGTCAGCAGCGGGAAGACGAACAGGCTGGCGTTGCGGAGGTAGAACGGCGGCAGTTCGTCATCAGGGCTGAGCGGAAGACCGAACAGCGCCGGCACCTTGACGGCCAACGCCGCGGCGACGGCAAGGCCCAGGACGACGAGCATCTCGGCGTGTGCGGTGTTCGCCGACTCATCGGCCGCTCGGGGGCCATGACCAACTGCTTCCACAGCCGCTCGGAGTGCTCGCGTGCGAACTCGCGTGACAGCGCATCGAGGCTGCCCATGCGCTTGACCGCGACCAGGAAAGCTTCATCCCCTGCGAGGCCGGCCTCGGTGAGCGCCACCAGCTGATCGCGCAGATGTCCCTCGAGCTCCTCCACGTCGGGACCGTGAAGGGCCTGCCGGCGGCGCAGGTACGCCCGCCATTGCGCGATTTGCTCCTCGAGCGGTTGATCGGCGAAGGTCGTCATGCCGTGCACGCCTTCATCCAGATACCCCGCAGGGTACCGTCCACGACCTGCCACTGCTGCCGCTGGGCGGCGAGCTGCGCCCGGCCTTCTCTCGTGATCCGGTAGTACTTACGCCTGCGGCCGTTCTCGGAGGCGGACCACTTCGCCGCGACATGACCCTGGCGCTCGAGCCGGTGCAGCACGGGATAGAGCATGCCGTCGGTCCACTGGAGGTGCCCGCCCGACAACTCGGTCACGCGCTTGATGATGGCGTAGCCGTAACTGTCGCCTTCGGCAAGGATGGCGAGCACGAGCGGCGTGGCGGAAGCAGCAACCAGGTCCTTACTCATGTCCATACGTAGAAGTCTTATACATTGTGGTTCTATGTATGTCAAATCAGCTTTCAGCCCTCAGCCGTCAGCCCTCAGCTAAATCCTCGCAGTGCGAATTGTGAGCATGGATTCTCCGTCCAACGCCGGTTGAAATTGGGAGGCAACTCTTCGCGCCAAGCCGTTATCTTAGGCTCGTCGGATTACACGGGGTCACTCTCGAACGGGATTTGAAGCCTGAGTGGGTCAACTGTCGTAAACCTGCGACGACACTCACAGCCGTAGCAGCCTTAACCCGGCCCGGAAGGGGCGCCAACCTCGTTCGCCCCCTTGTCTTTTCCAGGTGAATTCTAGGTGAATTTGCTTCACAAGAATGGCCGAGACGGTGTCTAATTTCCCCCGAGCCCCGGACAGGGGCTTAAGGAGCGCCTGGCCGGCGCAATTTGAGACGGGGATGAAAGACAGGTCTAGAGCGGTCTAGAGAAGCTCGTGGCCCCTTGCGTTTCAAGCGTGTTGCGACACTTCGTACACATGGCGGGGGGGTAAACCGATGCGTAATTCTGGAACGCCAACACTGTCTGTCGTGATACCTGTCTTTAATGAGCGCGAGAACCTTCAGGAGCTGATCGCGCGACTACGGCCGATTGTCGACGAAGCGGTCGCAGGATCTTTTGAGATCATTTTCGTTGATGATGGCAGTTGGGACGATTCCGCCGTCATGCTCGACGCCTTCCATGGCTATGATCGCCGCATCAAGGTAATTCACTTTTCCAGGAATTTCGGGCATCAGGCTGCCTTACAGGCGGGACTCGAGTCGGCTCGGGGTGATTCTGTCGTACTCATGGATGCCGACCTGCAGGACCCGCCAGAGATACTTCCAGAGTTTATTGAGTCTTGGCGGAATGGTTTTGCGGTCGTTTATGCGGTGAGACGAAAACGTAAAGAGGGAATTCTTAAGCGCGTCTCCTACGCAATGTTCTATCGAACGATGAAGGCGATTGCCGAAATCGATGTTCCTTTGGATTCTGGCGATTTTTGCTTGCTCGACCGGCGGGTTGTGGATGTCCTCGCGTCCATGCCGGAGCGGGGCCGTTTTTTACGTGGGCTGCGCAGCTGGGTAGGATTCAGACAAAAGGGCGTGGAATACGAACGCGCTGCGCGCAGTGCAGGGACAACGAAATACAGTTTAGCGAAGCTGGTTCAACTCGCGTTTTCAGGGTATGTCGGGTTTTCGTCGATGCCGCTACGACTGGCATCGGCGCTGGGTGTGATGTCGGCCGGGACCGGCTTCTGCGTTGCCGGCTGGGCAATCTTGTCCAAGATCAGGGGCGCACCCACGCCTTGGGGCTGGGCGTCGACTACGGCCCTCATGCTTATTGTGGGGGGCGTCCAACTCCTGGTGCTGGGCATTATGGGGGAGTATTTGGGCCGGATGTTTGATGAGGTCCGCCGACGTCCTGCTTACGTCATCAGCTCCCAAGTTGGTTTCGAGGAGCAGATAGTACTTGCAAGGGCTGTTTGATGCAGCCGCAATACGCTAAGGCCTACGCGCAGCTCGAAGAATGGCACTGGTGGTTTCGCGGTCGCGAGCAAATCCTGGCCCACGCATTGCGGCGAGAGCTTGCGCCTGTTGGTGCTACCTCGATATTGTCGGTCGGCTGCGGTCCCGCTGAGGGATTGCGATGGCTGCAAGCTCTCACTGGGGAACTGGGGAGCGTGGTCGGCCTCGATTCAGGCGTTGTCCATGCGCGCAACCTCGGTCCCGGATTTCATTACATCGTGGGCCGCCTCGAGGACGTGCCGTTGCGGAGTTCCAGCTTCGATGTGGTTTTGGTGCTAGATGTTCTGGAACACCTGGACGACGATACTCACGGTCTGCAGCAGGCGGCTCGCCTTCTAAGGAGCGGTGGTCTTTTAATTGTCACAGTCCCCGCGATGCCTTCATTGTGGGGCGGACAAGACGTAGTGAGCCATCACAGGCGCCGCTACACCATGAAGAGTTTTCTCCGTCTGTTCCAACTTTTGCATGTGTCGCAGATTCGGACAACGTACTTCAACACGTTTCTTTTCCCGCCAATTGCCACCCTCAGGTGGGCAAGGGCGCTTGCGGGACAGCGGTACCGGGATCGGACTGATTTTGACGACAATCACCCTGGCCTGATGAATCGAATTCTGGCCAGGATTTTTGCTGCTGAGCGTCACCTGGTTGGCCGAGTGCCGCTCCCCTTCGGGGTGAGTCTGCTCGCCATTGCCCGGGTTTCTGGCTTGCCTGGACAAGAGGATAAACAAACGGGTGTTGAAGCAAGGAAGGAGACTGATGGAAGGGTAAACTGAGCGACAGTAGAAGTGGTTGTTCTTCACAGTATTCCCTGCTCAGCAACGATTCGGTAAGGGTTGGTACACTCCAGCGACACGTTGTAGTGCTTCTGGAAAAGGCTGCTGCCAAGCAACCGGACGAACTTGCGCAGCTTCTCAAGCGCCGCGGACTCACCAAGCGGCCGAGCAACAGCAATCGTAGTAAACTCGCGGAACCGCCGGTTGTCATTGTGAACCATGCAGCGACTAGAATCTTCCCGCCTCACGAACCGCCATCAATATCGTAGTGCAGACGTGCGCCGCGCTTGCCTGATTGCGGTTTTCGTATTCGTCTCGTCCGCATATTTCTACGGTGGGGGTGGCTGGAACCAGGATTCGAGGATGGACTTAGTCCGCGCTATCGTGGAACAGCGGACGTTGAGCATTGACAGTTATCACGTTAATACCGGTGACAAGGCATTTTTCAATGGCCACTATTATTCCGACAAGGCTCCCGGTACCGCTTTCCTTGCAAGTCCAGTGGTTGCGCTGGGCAGAGTGATCCTGCGGTGGGCAGGATGGGATCTGAAATCACCCTCCAGTGTTTTAGCGCTCTCTTATATCGCAAATGTTTGCGTCATTGCGGTTCCATCCGCGATCGCGGCCGCGATTTTGTTCCTGTTGGCACTCCGGCTCGGATCAACATATGGCGGCGCCAGCTTTGCCGCCCTCAGCATGTCACTTGCGACCCCTATTTGGGCCTTCTCCACGGTATTTTTTGGACACGTATTGGCGGGAGCGTGTCTGTTGCTGGCTTTTGCGCTAGCTTTCCAGCTTCGTGACAGTAAATCGGATAAAAAGGACCTGTTCCTCGGCTTCGCAATCGGCCTTGTGGCAGGATGGGCCACCGTCACCGAATATCCTGCGGCACCGGCTTCAGCAGTCCTGGCTCTGCTTGCGCTATTCCAAGTTTGGAGCGATGGATGGCCGCGGCGTGGCAGGGTCGCTCTGGGCGTTGCAGGCGGCGGGTTAGTCTGCTTAGCGGTTTTGCTCTCCTATCAACACGCGGCATTCGGATCCTTATTCTCGGTAACGTACTCGCATTATCAGCCGGGCCAGTTTCCCGTGATGGATACTGGGTTTCATGGGCTAACGTACCCCAGGGTGGGAATCATGGCGAGTCTCCTGATATCTCCGCGCCTGGGATTGTTGCTCTTGGCTCCGAGTACTTTTCTTCGCTCCTTTCGGCTTATTCCTGCTTTGGAAGCAGGGAAAGGCTCGATCTTTTGCCCTCGCGGCTGCCATCCTGGCAGCGTACTACTGGCTGTTCAACGCCTCCTTCGTGGCTTGGGACGGAGGATGGGGTTATGGCCCACGCTATATGGTGGCAGCTATTCCTGTACTCTGCATCGGACTTGCGCCTATGTGGACTCGCGCAAATGTCGGCTTCCGAGTTTGTCTCGCGCTCCTGGCAGCTTGCGGAATGTGTTTCTCGTTGATCGCGGTTTCTACCACGGTCATGCAGCCCGAATATTTTCGATGGCCCTTATTCCAGCTGAATTGGCCCGCATTCTGGGCTGGAAGGCTAGGTATCACGTGCGAAGAACTGTTAAGGCCGGCGGGAACTGTCGACCCGAACCACGCGGCGTTTAACTTGGGACAGCTCATCGGGCTGCGTGGTTTAGCGAGTCTATTCCCGCTGTTTGGGCTTTGGTTTGCGTGCGCAATTCTTTGGATAAAGGTGGGCAGCGGGAGCACGAAGAAAGCTCTGGTATTGGGCAAAAACGAAGGCTACTGAGCGGATTCCAGTCCAGTGCAGCTGTCCGCGATCCAGGACACCTCAATGGGCGCTGCGGATGGGCCACCGCCCGCACTTCTTGCCAATTGCTAAACGTCAGCCGTCAGCCCTCAGCTAAATCAGCCGCCTGCGGCGCCGCCTCGCTGCCTGACTTAATTACTTCGATGACGACGAAGTTTGAGGACTGGCCCCCTGTGCCTACAGGGGGTTGGCTCAGTTTGCGGGATTGCTGAAGAGGAAAGTGACCAATTGAATGGGCTGAAGATTTGTGCTACTTGATGGAGCCAAGATTCAGTTGAGCTTGTCGAGAGATGAGAGTACAGGAAGGCCAGACATGTGCTTTTCGGCAGCGGCGAATTTTGTAGGCAGCGGAGCCTTGGGAACAGTCGGTGTCATGACTTTGACCAAAGTGAAACACAGGCGCGAGCTTTTGTTCGCATCTCTGCCTGCGTTGTTTGCAATTCACCAGTTGATCGAGGGCTTCGTTTGGCTCGGACTGGATGGAAAGCTGTCATCCCAGGTTACGCACAACATGGGCGCGGCATTCATGCTCTACGCGCAGGGGTTGCTTCCATTTCTACTACCGCTCAGCGTCCTTCTGTTTGAACCCGACGCGAAAAGCCGCAGGCGGATGCTGCCGTTCCTTGTCATTGGCGGTTTGACGGCTCTCTACATACTTTGGGCTCTGACCGCGTATCCAACGCAGATCTTCGTCAAGGGCAACAGCATCGTGTACATCAATCAGGCCACGAACAATACGTTCGTTGCGGTTTTCTATGTCATCGCGACATGCGGCTCGCTTTTGTTCTCCAAGGTAAAAGACATGGTGATCTTCGGAGTGGCCAATCTGGCGATTCTGCTGGCTGTGATGGCCGTGAAGCGATACGCATTTACCTCCCTTTGGTGCGCCTATGCAGCGGTTGCGAGTGTGATTATCCTGGCCTACTTCTGGAAGAGCAGTGGAATTAGACCATTTAAATATGTGGTGTAGGGGCGGCTCGGCTCACGCCCTCGGTGGTGCGGCAGGTGACTTTTGAAATCCGCCCAGGGTGGGCCACCCGGCCTGCCGGCATCCGTGAAGGGGCTCCGCCTCCAGGGGCGTCATTACCCCGATGCAGTGTCCAGGTCGAAGTACATAGAGTAAGCGGTCCGCCCCCCGAGTTGGTAGAAAGGAACAAACGCTGCGGTTGCGTGATTCTCGGCGTGAAACTCCAGCCCTGCGCCTTTGGAGACGATCCACCGGGAAATGTCGTTGACATTGGGCACGAGCACGGTCTCCTGGTCGCGAACGAGCACCACCGGACCGTACACAGCCGCCACGCGGCGCGGGTGCTGCCGGTCAACCGCCGCGAAGGCGAGTTTCATAGGCAGATGAATTTCCACCCGGTCTCCGGCATTCCACTTGCGGTCCACCGCGCCCCAGGTTCCCGGCCTGCATTCGATATTCTGTTTGTCGCCATTAACGCTAACCCAAGCTCCCTCGGTCCATCCCGGCACGCGGAACTTCAAGCTGAATTTCGCCGGCTTCTCGGGCCGCACGGTCAGGACGGTCGTGTCCGACGATGGGAAATCTGTCAACTGCTCGACCTGCACCGCCGTATCATCCACGTGCCACGCCACTTGCGATGGGACGAACAGATTCACGTACAGGGTCCGGTCACCCTTGAAGTAAATAATGTCGTGATAGTCGACGGTATCCTGAAGGTATGTGCCCGAACAGCACGGCCAGGCGGCGGAATAATAAGTCTTCTGGTCTCCGCCAAGCATGTATTCAGAATAGTAGAAGGTGCGGCCGCGTCCCGCCATCGGCAGTGCCGCGGCGATGCCGTTATAGACCGCCCTTTCCATCCAATCCCCGAACCTTGCCTCGCCAGTGAATTGCAGCAAATACTTGCTGAGTTTGAAGATGGACCACGTTCCACACGGGGTCTCGAACGTGTCCCTGACGTCTTCAAGCGATCGACCGAGCGACCCATCGTTGGACATCAGGCTCTCGCCCGGACCGTAGCCTCCCGTCGCGTAACACTGCGCCCGCTGGAAGTAGTCGTGGGCGTTGACGATGGTCTTCAAATACTTCTGATCGCCGGTTACGCCGTAGGTCATGGCGGCGCTGCTGAGGGTGTTGACGTGACTGTATGCGTGCAGATCGTGAATGTCTGGGTCCGTCTCGTTGACGAATTTGTCCCAGTAGGCATCGTAGTGCCACACGTCTCCGAAATTCTTGTACTTTGGATTCCCCGTCAGCAGGTAAGCGCGATACAGGTTCTCGGAGAGGGTGTACCACTCGTTGCCGGAGGGGAAGGCTTCCGGCTCTGCCGGCGACCCTGGCTGGCGGGTCCGGAGCAGCGTCGCGGAGCCCCAGTCCACCAACGTCTCCACCAGGGCGAGCGCATCCTTACTGCCGGCATATTTGCCCATATCCACAATGCCGCACAGCGTCTTGTCGAACGCGTAGTGCATTCGATCCGGATGAAACCCGGGGCGGCGCGAGTTGGAGGGGATGCCGTCCTTTCGGAAAGCTTCGGCCCATCCGGTCAAGAGGGTGGCGGCTTTCTCTTTCATTTCCGTATCGCCGGTGGCGCGGTACATGCGCGCCATGCCGCTGAGCCATTGTCCAAAGACGCCAGAGGTGTCGACGATCGCCCACCCGCCCATATCCTGACCGGGAGCCGGCAAACCCGCTCGCTGCCGGAAGCCCTTCAAAATGTCGTCGTTGGGAATTTTGAAGTAATACTCGCGAGTTCGGTCGTACTGGGTCTTCAGCATGCCATCCAGCAAGCGCACGCCCTGGTAGTCGAAGGGCTCAAGATACACTTTGGCGGCGAGGCCGGCCGTTTCCGCCGGCGCCTGGAATGCCTGAGAAGCACGAAGAACAGACGGGGCAAGAGATGCCCCTGCCACCATTTTCACAAAATCGCGTCGCGTGCTCATAATTGGTCCTTTCTTCCATGTGAAAACAGGCGATTACACTCAGTCGGGATAGCGCGCTAAGGATTAGGGTGGAACGGTTTCTCGCCGCTGCTCTCACTGACCGGTTCCGGACTCTCGATATCCAAATTCACTACCACGGGATCCTGCCCGCTTCTCACCACCACGGCCTCACACGGAATATCCGGGAGGGCATTGATTTCCTGATGGGGGACGAAGGGCGGCACGTAAATGAAATCGCCGGGATCGGCCTCAGCGCAGAACTCTAACCGATCGCCCCAGCGCATGCGGGCTCGGCCTCGGACAACGTAAATCACTGTCTCTAACTCGCCATGATGGTGGGGACCAGTCTTGGCATGTGGCTGAACGATTACCGTACCCGCCCATAGCTTGCTTGCTCCGGTGCGCGCGTGCGTAATGGCCGCCGCCCGCGTCATTCCAGGGGTCTGTGCTGTATTCGTGTCCAGGTCTCGCGCGTGCACGATCTTTACACCATGTTGCTTCCAGTCCAATGCTTATCCCCTCAGGTCGGGCTCGATGAACGAAGTATCCCAGCAGCGGGTTTCAGATGCAAGTGAGGTGACGAAATCCCTAGCTACGCCAACAACGAATAGACGTACTGCAGCGTGGAGTAATCGCTCTTCCTGGAGCTTACCGGGAGTGAAGGCAGCGGCGTATATCGGGATAGTCGGTCTCGCCGGTGCTATCCGCCGTGGCGCAGAGCACGCCTTCATGGCACGAAGTTTCCAAACCTACAATAAGGTCCAGCTCCACATTGGTGATCGTCCCAACACTGGTTCGAGCTGCGTCAGGAGCGCAGATCACGAATCTCGACGCGGATCATTTTCGACTTACCGACAACAATGTTGAGCAGAAAATATCTGTGGAGTGGGCGACCAATCAACCCCTCGCTGTCGTGGTGCTCATGCAAACTGGTGGAGCGGCCTATAGCCACCTTCAGAACTACCGCAAGCTCGACACCGTTCTTGAATCCACGCTGGGAAGTTCGTCCCGCAAAACCGCTCTGGTAACGTTCGACAGTCGCCCTGAACAAATATGGAACTTCCCCGCCAATAACGGTGGGCTCTATCACGCTTTAACTCACCCTACAGGCGGCGACCATGGTGCAGCAATTGTTGATGCAGTGAACTGCGCTATCCAACTGCTCCAGGACCAGCCAGCAAACTTTCGCCGCATCATCCTCCTGATCAGTCAGGCGCGTGACGAGGGAAGCATGGCCCATACAGAAGAAGTGTTGCAGGGATTAGTTCAGACCGCTGCGACGATATATAGTTTTACGTTTTCTCCGGTCCCCGGAAAGCACCCTCTTGAGTGACACCATTTCCGTTTCGACCTCAAACGTTGCCGTTTTGGAGGCCATGCGTGAAAACACCGCATCGGAGTTCGCGGCATTATCTGGCGGGAGGCGTGTGCGATTCCATGATGAAAATGATTTGGAGCCTGAAGTCTCGTCCTTGGCGAATGACATTCACGACGGCTACACGCTTAGCTTTCACCCCGCTTCGCCCGCACCGGGGTTCCATGCCATCAGGGTAGAGCTTCTAAACCCACCTCACGTCGAAGTCAAGTGGCGAACAAACTATTGGTTCGATGGGAAACCTGCGGACTGAGCGAGAGCGTTCCCGGTCCACGTATGGTCACGATCTGTCGATGAGCGTAATCGCGATGTTACGCCAGCTAACAGATGCGTGCTCGTTTCCGAATCGCTGACCACAAGCTCGGCAACCCATCGCGAAAGGAAACAGAAATGCCACACGCGTTGAGAGCATGATGTGTGGGAAGCCTTAAGTCCGTTTATTTCTTCGGGAATTTCGGGTCGTTCTTGATTTCTCGAATCTGCTGGATGTGCCGCTCGGCGTGAGTGGAGATTTCGAGCATCCACTGCCAGCAATCGATCATTTCTCCATAGTCACCAAAGCTGTGGGCACGCATGTCGTCTGGGGTGGTCTTGATGTATTCGATCATGGTGGCGCGCAGCGTCTGAAACTTCCCGAGAGCCTCGTCCAGATCCTTGTAGGTGTCGACTTTTTCGTGCCCACCGCCGGTTTTGGTATGCACCACGCGATCGATGCCGTACCACATAATGTCGGCGTCGGTAGCCGTCGATTTCTTGTCTTTCATATCCGGGGCCGCCTTGAGGGCTTTCTGGATCTCGCGCCAGTAGTCAGGTTCGGCCACCGCCAGATGGGAAACGACTTGCCGGATGGTCCACCGGTCCGGCGAAGCTTTGTACTCCAGTTGGGCCGGGGACAACCCACGCACCTGCTCGGCTACCATCTGCGTGGTCATCTCGAAGTGCACCAGCAAGTGTTCGCGGTCCGTATCGGTCATGGGAGCGGCGAACATGGGCGCAGCCAACAGACACACCGTCAGTGTCAGAGCCGCCAGCGGCAAGCTTCGGGGCCTATTTCTTCGGGGCGTGTTCAAAGCGATGGACATGTGGCAACCATCCTTTCCAGTACTCTATTCCTTGGACGGTGAGAGGAGAGTTCGGTCATCACGCGGGGGGATGACATCCTATTCGTTGTCGAAAACAGGCGATTACACTCCGACCGTAACACCCTCTATCGCTGTCCTCCGCGTTGACTTGCTTCCGCGCCCCACCTAACATGGCACCTTCATTATTCTTGTACCGGAGCAGACTCGGCCGAAACCCGCGATCTTACAGATCATGATTGGACAGACGATTTCGCACTACCGCATCGTCGACAAGTTGGGCGGCGGCGGCATGGGTGTGGTCTACAAGGCCGAAGACACCCGGCTGCACCGCTTTGTCGCGCTCAAGTTTCTGCCCGATGAAGTCGCCAAGAATGCTCAGGCGCTGAGCCGCTTTCAGCGCGAGGCGCAGGCGGCTTCCGCGTTGAACCATCCCAACATCTGCACCATTTACGACATCGGCGAGGAGAACGGCCAGGCGTTTATCGCCATGGAGTATCTGGAAGGCGTGACGCTGAAGTACCTGATCGCCGGGCGTCCGGTGGAGCTGGATACGCTGCTGGGGCTGGCGATCGAGATCGCCGACGCGCTCGATGCGGCGCATGCCAAAGGCATCATTCATCGTGACATCAAGCCGGGCAACATTTTTGTCACGCAGCGCGGGCACGCCAAGGTGCTGGATTTCGGGCTGGCCAAGGTTACGTCGGCGAGCGGCAGCATGGACGCGGCGGGAGCCTTCTCGCAAGCGACCGCAATGAGCGAAGACCACCTGACCAGTCCAGGATCGACGTTGGGGACGGTGGCGTACATGTCTCCGGAGCAGGCCAAGGGAAAAGAGCTGGATGCGCGCACCGATCTTTTCTCTTTTGGCGCGGTGCTGTACGAGATGGCGACGGGCGCGCTGCCTTTTCGCGGCGACACTTCAGCGCTGGTCTTCAATGCAATTCTGGAGCGGCAGCCCACGCCGCCCATCCGGCTCAATCCCGACTTGCCCTCCGAGATGGAGCGCATCGTCAGCAAGTCGCTGGAGAAAGACCGCAACCTGCGCTACCAGCACGCCGCCGACATGCGCGCCGATCTGCAACGCCTGAAGCGCGACACTGACACCAGCCGCGCCGTGGCCGCGGCAAGTTCCGGAAGCGTTCCGGTGGCCCACGAATCGGTGTCGACTCCCGCGGCCCAGCCGCCGGCGTCTCGTCCTCGTCGTCCCCCGTGTCAGCGGCGGCGCTGGCCTCGATCCCTTCGTCGTCCTCGGTGAAGGTGGCAGCGGTTGCGCCGGGCGCACCGCGCAAGCTATGGAAGATTGCGGCGCCCGTGGTGGTCCTGCTGGTTGCGATTGGCGCTGGATTTTTCTTCTACTCTCGCCGCTCCCAGGCGATGACCGAAAAAGATTCCATTCTGCTGACTGACTTCGTCAATACCACGGGCGACGGTGTCTTCGATGGCACGCTGAAGCAAGCGCTGGCGGTGCAGCTGGAGCAGTCGCCGTATCTGAACGTGCTTCCGCAATCGCGGATCCAGGCAGCGTTGCGCCTGATGGGGCGGCCTCCCGATGAGCGGGTGACCAGCGATGTGGCGCGTGAAATCTGCGTGCGCGAAGGCGTAAAGGCCATGCTGACGGGCTCCATTTCGCCGTTGGGCAGCCACTACGTGATTGACCTGAACGCGGTGAACGCGCAAACCGGAGACTCGCTGGGGCGGGCCCAGGTGGAGTCTGACAGCAAAGAGAAGGTGCTGAAGTCGCTCGACCAGGCCGCTTCCGATCTGCGGCAGAAGCTGGGTGAGTCGATCGGCTCGGTGCAGAAATTCGCCACGCCGCTGGAGCAGGCCACGACATCTTCCTTAGAGGCACTGCAGGCCTTCACCTTGGGCCAGGCCGAGCACAACAAGCTGGAAGACGAGAAAGCCGTTCCGCATTTGAAGCGCGCCATCGAACTGGATCCGAACTTTGCCATGGCCTATGCCACCCTGGGGGTGGTCTACGGCAACCTGTCGCAAATCAAACAGCAACAGGAAAACCTGAGCAAGGCATTCGAATTGAAAGACCGGGCGAGCGAACGGGAAAAATTCTATATCTCAGCTCACTACTACAGCGAGGTCACGAGAGAGGTGGATAAGGCTCTCGCGATTTATGAGCAGTGGAAACAGACCTATCCTCGCGACTCGGTCCCCTGGGACAACCTGGCGCTCGGCTATGAGTCAACCGGCCAGCCGGAAAAAGCCCTGGCCAATTCCACGGAAGCATTGCGATTGAACCCGAAGGATAAGTACGCGAATGCCAACCTGGCGGACGCGTATGCAAACCTCGGTCGCTATGACGAAGCCAGGACGGTCATCGAGCAAGCCGCTGCCCAAGGATTGGGATCTCCGACCGACGCCTTTTCGCTTTACTCCATGGCCTTCGACCGTGGCGATAAAGCTGGGATGCAGCGCGCGGTGGAAATGGGAAAGGGACCGTCGGTCGAGCCCATCATGCTGCTGATCGTGGCCCAGGGGCAATGCGCTTTGGGCAAGATACAGAGCGCCAGGCAGAGCTTTGCCCAAGGGGTCAGCGTATCGCAAAAATCCGGATTAAGGAGCTAGCGGCTGCCATCCGCCTGCTGGAGGCGTCTTGCCTGTCCGAGACTGGCAACCCGGCTCTGGCTCGCCAGGTGGCATCGCAGGGGCTCGCTGATTCCGATGACCGCGATACGCGCACGATGGCGAGCTACACGTTCGCCCGGGCGGGCGATGCCAGCCGGTCGCAGAAGCTGATTGACGGGCTGGCCAAAGAATTTCCCACCGATACTTTGCTGAACTCGGTCTGGCTGCCGGTAGCGCGGGCGAGCAACCAGATAAGAGCCGACCAGGCCGGGCAGGCGGTTGACACATTGGAGGTTTCCGCTCCTTACGAATTCGGCTCGCCGCCCAGCGGCGCCCTCTACTGGCCCATGTATGTTCGCGGGGAAGCGTATCTGCGTTTGCGCAATGGCGAGAAGGCCGCTACTGAGTATCAGAAGATTCTGACTCACCACGGCATCGCTCCGAACAGTCCGCTCTATGTTCTGGCTCGGCTGGGACTGGCGCGCGCCAATGCCCTGCAGGGAGACAAGGCGAAAGCCAGGCAGGCCTACCAGGACTTCTTCGCGAGCTGGAAGGACGCCGATCCCGACGTTCCTATCCTTAAGGAAGCAAAGGCGGAGTACGGGAAGCTCTGCAATCTCGGCAGGTAATGTAGGCGCGAGCGCCCCGCTCGTGTGGCAGCATACCCTCCACTTAAGTCAGGCGTGGACAGCCGGCCCCGGCTGTCCGGCAAGGCAAGCTCCGCTTACTTTCTGTCGAACAAAACCTGCCGAGCTGCGCTCGACGCTGGGCGGACGAGGGCGTCCGCCCCTACGTGGGTCGTGGCGAAGACCCATCCAGGGGACGCTCGCGCCCAAGCAACCTTGAACCTGATATCATGACTGCTCCCTGACCTTCGCTGGCGCTGCCGTCGCGAACGGTCCTCTTGCATGCGCATACGACGTCGACTCCCTATTCTGTTCGGCGTGGTGCTGGTTATTGCCGCCATCGCCCTGGCGGTTGTGTTGCGCAAGCATGCTCCGCCGGAACCAGCCCGCCTGCTTCCCGGCGCGGATGGCTATTTTTACGTCAATCTGAAGTGGATACGGCGCGCCAACATTACCGGGCAGATGCCTGAGGTTCCTCACGAGCCGGAGTATCAGCAGTTCATCGAGGCCACCGGGTTTCAGTTTGAACGCGATCTTGACCAGGCGGCCTTCGCCATTCACTATCCCGCGGTCAAGAAGAGCAGCAATGCGGCGACCCCGGAACCTCCCCGGTTTTCCGAAGTCTTTGTCGGCAGAATTGAAGGCGAGCGCTTGCGGGAGTATCTGGGCAAGATCTCCGGGTCGGTAGAGAATTACCGGTCCGTGGACATCTATAGTATTCCGCTCGAAGGCCGTACATTGCGGGTTGCGGTCCTGGGATTCGATACCGTGGCGGCCTCGAACCACGACGATCCCATGGTGATTCGTGGCATCGTGGACCGGTCGCGCAAACTGGCTTCCCCGTTTGGCGGGCCTGCCCTGCTGAGGCGCTTCTACAAGTACGTTCCTATCGCCAGCCTGGGCTGGGCGATCTTCCGGGTAGATCCAGTGGATCAACTTCCCAGCCGGAATGCCTTGTCATTTTTGTTTACCAAGCCGGCTACGGTCGTGGCATCCGCGCGTTATCTGGGACGGATTCATTTTCGGGCGGAGGCTTTTACCGGCAGCACAGATGATGCCCAGCGCCTGACCGAACAGGTGGGGACATTTCTGCAACTCTTTCATACAGCCGAGGGAACGGTTGCGTTGCCGGGCAGCGATCCCGATGTGAGGGCGTTCTTCGACGGACTGAAAGTTCAGCAACATGACGATCGCACGGTGTTGACCGCGGCCATTCCGCCGGGATTCCTGCGCAAGGCAGTGGCTTCGCCCCCGGCGGAAGTGCACCCGGCGTTGCCGCCAGCTCCTTCCCCTAAAAGCAAATAACTGTAGTGGCTCAGTTTCAACCAATCTCCATCGCTGCGTCATCCTGAGAGAAATTAGTCTCGAAGGATCTCGCGCGGACTATCCCATGGCCCGTCAACCGGATATCTGCTGCACGCCAGATGCTTCGCAAGCTCAGCATGACGCCTGGGATGGGTGTGGGGCGTTCGAATTGAGCCACTACACAACTGTAACCTTGGCATCCGCCGGGCATCTGTTGATTAAGTTCTCGTGCGGCTTGCGGCGGCCAAGGGCCGCGACTTGGGTAACAATCAATTGACTGGGGCGACCGTGCTGCAACAGGTACAATAAATCCGGATGTCTACTCTTCCTCTTCCCATTGCGGCGTTTCTGGCCGGGCTGGTGTCGTTCCTTTCGCCCTGCGTACTGCCGTTGGTTCCGGGCTATGTTTCCCTGATTTCGGGGGCCGGCGTGGAAGAACTGAAGGCCCAGGAATCGCGCCTTTTGGGCAGGGTGATGCTGAATTCCATCGGCTTCATTCTGGGGTTCAGCGTGGTCTTCGTTTCGCTGGGCGCGATCTCAACGGAAGTCGGGCAGGTATTGGCGCGCTACAAGTCGACGCTGGCGCAGGTAGCAGGCGTGGTCATTATTGTATTCGGATTGCACCTGACCGGCCTGTTCAAGATCAAAGCCCTGTACACCGACGCACGCCTGCACAGCGTGAAGGGTGGGAGCACGCCCTGGGGAGCTTTTCTGATCGGGTTTGCCTTCGCCTTTGGCTGGACGCCTTGCGTGGGCCCGATCCTGGCGGTCATCCTGGGTTTTGCCGCAGCGCAGGATTCGGTTGCCAAGGGGATTTTGCTGCTGGCCGTCTATTCGTTGGGACTGGCAGTGCCCTTCCTGTTGACCTCGCTGGGCATCGAGCGTTTTCTCAAGTTTTACAAACGGTTTCGCATGCACATGCATGCGCTGGAAGTGGTCAGCGGAGGCTTGTTGATCGCTTTGGGGACGTTGCTGGTGTTTGGACGATTCACTCTGATATCGAACTATTTGTCGTTCCTGAATCGATTCGCGCTTTAAAAGGGAGTTTGCCGTGAAACGCGATCCTGTGGTCATTATCGTGGTTGCCATGGTGGTGACCGTCATGCTGGTGTTCGGGTTTCAAATGGCCCGGAGAAATTCCGGACAGACGGTCAGCGCGGGCGCGTCCATGAATGGCCAGGTGGCGCCGGACTTCACCCTTGAAGCCCTCGACGGCAAGACAGTCCGTCTCTCCGATTTTCGGGGCAAGGGCGTGTTGCTGAACTTCTGGGCTACATGGTGCCAGCCCTGCAAGATCGAGATGCCCTGGTTCGCCGAGCTGCAGAAGCAGTACGGGCCCGAGGGGTTACAGATTGTTGGCGTAGCCATGGACGATGCCAGCCCCAAGGAAATCGGCGAGTTCGCCCACGATCTGGGCGTGAACTATCCCATTCTGGTGGGAAAAGAGGAAGTTGGAAATGCCTATGGCGGAGTGCAGTTTCTGCCCGCAACCTTCTATATAGGGCGCGATGGCAAGATCGTCGACAAGGTGTTTGGCCTCAAGGGGCGGGGCGAGATCGAGGACAGTATCAAGAAGGCACTGGCCGAGGGCCATCCCGTCCAGGCGCAAAGGTAATGTAGCCGGCGGCCCCTGGTTCTTCTAACATTAGCTCTTCTGACATTCTGCTAATGCTCATACCGCGAAACTTCGCGTGCGGCTTGGTCCTGCTGGCGACGCTGGCCGGCGCGCAGGAGAGCCCGGCCGGGTTTGCCGTCAATCCGGATATTCCGGGAAGAAAAACTCCCTCCGTCACCATGTCGCCCGTGCCCCTGGCTAAGGTGACTCGCGGACGTTCGAACCCGGTGAATCTGCGCTTTCGCGTGGGCTCGGGGTTTCACGTGAACTCCAACCATCCCAAATCTGAATTCCTCATTCCCACCGCGCTCAAGATAAGCGCGCCGACGGACATCGTCATCGGCAAGGTGACCTATCCCGCAGGCACAGAGATGAGTTTCGCTTTCTCTCCGGATGACAAACTGAGCGTCTATAGCGGAGAGTTTCCCGTAGTTGTGGAAGTGCGCCCGCTGGCGGAAGTGATTCCGGCGAAATACATGATCCGGGGAGAGCTGAAATACCAGGCGTGCGACAATGCCGCTTGCTACCCTCCCAAGAAGTTGCCGGTGCAGTTTGAGATCCAGGTAATCAAGGGCCCTCCACCGCGCCGGAAGAACCCGGGACAGAGCCCCCACGTCCACTTGTAGAGGGGTTGCATGATTCGGTAGCGGTGCAGTTTCAAGAAGATCAACAACTTGTCATTCCGAAGGGCGGCTTTATCGCGAGGAATCGGCTGTTCCCCAGGCCAAAGCAGATTCCTCGCGCCAAAACCGGGCGCTTCGGAATGACAAGGGTTGTCTTGTATTGGCTTCCAAACTTGGCGAGACTCCGTAGTTCCGGAGGCGGAGACTATGGTACGCTACCGTACGCTGGTGGCGTGAGGCTGCAAATAAAAGATTTCCAGCTAACGGACGGTTAGGCCTAAAGTTGAGACGCACAGCGTAGCTTTGTCCTGGACAAACAGAATGCGTATCGCCGCAGAGACAGTTCGATTCGAGGGCGTCTGCGGGAACTCCGTCTCCTGAATTCCTGCCTCCTGCTGTTTTCTCGCCCGAACCCGGCGGCCAAGCCTGCCCAGACCCTCTGGCAGACCAAATCAGCCAAACCGTCCTGGAAACCTTGCCTAACGATCTGACCAGGATGATTTACCTGGCCTCGCTGCGGGATTGCAACAGCGGGCTGTACTTGCATCCAGAGCTGTCACAGCAACGGGGAGTTCATGCGGCGGATGGGGCCTTGCGGCAGTGCCATGAACAGGTATTTCGCCGTCTGTTGAGCACCCGCCTGGCGGAGTACGTCAATCAATTGCACGAATACATCCGCTATACGCGGGGCGAGATCCTGACCACGCTGAAAACCTGGAAATCGCTGCAGGCTTACCGCGCCACCGTCCCAGTGAGCGCGCTTGCCACCTCGGCAGAGTTGTACTTCATCAATCTGGCGATCGCCCTGGAAGTTGTGGGCAGAGAAACAACGCAGATCGAGCCGTCCTAGTGCGCCGCCCGGCCGTTGGATAATTGCTCGAACGGAAGCCAGGCATTGATCACCCGCCCGATGACTGAGGCCTCTCGCGGTACCTTGAATCTTCTGACCGGCTGTCGAGACAGCGGATAAGGCAGCAGAGTCAGTTCCTTGCCTTCCATCTGGCACCAGCAACAGGTGTGCCCGTCGGTGTGCCAAACCAGATACACGGGGCGCTCGCGAATCGTCTTCCAGTCAAATACCTGGACCGCATTTTGCATGACGTCGACTTCGACCAGAGCGCCGGGAGGAATCAACTCGCCCATGGTGTCGTCCTTAAGGCCGACGACGGCGTAGCGATATCGCCTGGGATCAAGCCGCTTGCGCAACGCTGGTGGAAGAGTCGCCAACTCCTGCGGGTTCAATTTGAGCAGGCTGGTCTCGCGGCTGTTGAAGCCGGTGTCAAAATTAAGTTGAAAGCGGAAGGCGGGTTCCCGTACCTCCGCGGCATCGAGGCGGGGCACGCCTGACTCATGGTGGCCGGCGAATTGACGCACTTCATTGGCGTCGATTCCGAACACCAGCAGCAGTTCCTCAAGCGACACTTTGAGGCAAGCTGCGAGACTGAAGAGTTTGTGAATGCTGGGGACCGATCCGGTTTCGATATCGGCTAGAGTGGAGTGCGAAACATAGAAGTCGGCGTTGCCCTTGACATCGGCAATCGACCGGCTGATACGCTCTATGTCGCTGGATTTGACAAAGCGCTCTTCGCGCAACTCCCGAATCCATTTACCCGAGTCCATGTTAGTGGCCCTGACTTCCCAGTCTCAAACGATCCTGGCGGCCTCATGAAGTGGCGCCTCATTGGCCCCGCAGGAACTACCCGAACGACACTAAAACAAAAGCTTCTCCCTTGACTCCCCGTAACCACTGTACTTTTCAAAGGGAAAAACAGAAATGCAACGACCGGCAGCAGGGCCCCTTGCTGCTGCCGAACTAAAACTCCTAACCTGCCGTCAGAACTTGCTTAACGTTCCACGCCTGTTCCTGCTGAATCCGGCTGAGGTAAGTGAGCAATTTCTCATACGGTATTTCGATCGCCGGGAGTGACAGCGCCCACCCCGGAAAAACCCATTTGAGCCACAAGCCAAGCTGAACCGCCAACAAGTTTACACGAAGGCGGAGCGCGCGCATAGATCAGGTCCTCGGCTTCTTTGGCCAGGGTTGGATTCGTCGAGGTCCGGGCCAGTTGCCCCAGCTTCATCAACATGCCGGCATTCTCCCCGACCAAATCGAGCCAGCGCAGGGCCAGGACGATGCGCCTTCTCTGGAAGACACGGAATTCGCGCGGCGGCAGCGAGCGCTGCAGATATTTTTCTTCCATGGGATCAACCAGGATCCGAAACACTTCCGCATCGGCTTCGTGCTTTTTTGCTTCCCAGTCTTCCAGGCTTTTGATTTGGGGCAGTCCGGGACGGAGAATGTTCCAGACCAGGAACAAGGACAAGCCGCTGACCAACAGAATTGTTAGCGTCGATACCATCTATCCCTGTGCTCAGTCAGTGCGTCGTTCCAATTCGCCAAATCGGTGCCGGTAACCGGTCAACCGGGTTGCCGCCATGAGGCCAAAGGAAATAAAAAGCCCAGATGGCGACGCCGAGATTATATGCCGCGGGTGTCATTAACACAAAGGCGGTGTCTGGCAGGAAGTGTAAGATGCGCCCGCAGCTCCAACAGAATAAGGTCAAGGGCCGCATACACACCGAATCCCGCGGCAATTCCAAGGGAATAACTGCGCCAGGTCAGGCCCAGGCGAGACATCAGCCCAATGGCCACAATCAGCAGGCACACCTGCAAGAACGTGGCTGATCTTTCCAGCCGAATGATCCACTCGAGGGTCGGGTCTTTTCCGCCGGAATTGTTGACCCAGATCAACATTCCGAAGGCTGCCGCCGCCGCAATGATGCCCGCGCCCCCGAGCATCCATAAGAAGGGTCGCAAGAACGGATATGGCCTGATGAAATGCCGTGTGTTCTCAAAGATTACCCCCAACTCCAGGGCAATCCCAGCCGCATCGCCCCACCAGAAAACTGTCGAATAAAGATTTCCTCCAAAGGGTAGGAAGTAGAGCGAGACATCTCGCGCGGGAACCAGGAGATTGAAGATGAAGAAGACGGGAAACTTTCTGACCAGCCGACGGCGGACCATGACGATTGCGATGAGGGACTGGAGCACTACGGGCAGAAACCACAGAAGGAACGTCGCCAGGAGGGAGAGTCTCATGGGCTGCACTGGAAGGCTACAAGCAAACCAGACAGCCCACAAGCAGTTCAGTTCTTACTCTGCGGAGCGGCTATCTTCCTGGGCAATTCCCAGGGGAGCACATCGGTGGCGGAGCGCCGCCCACGGCAAACGAAGAAGTTGATACAGCGCCTAGCAGCACCAGAGTTGCAAGCATCAAACGAACCATCTTTTTCATGAGAAGTCCTCGGGTGGGATGGAGCGACCCCACACGAAGACCATATGGTTTTTGCGAGCGGCGAATCCGAAGTGTTCGAAAAGCGCGCGGTCGAAAGTTGTGGTTCGTCGGTCAACCGACAATTCAACCTACTTCCACAGATTCGCATTCCTGAAGTGGAACAAACGTTTCGCGTCGATTTGACCGCTCACAGCCGTTCTGTCGAAAGTTGCCAGGTTGAAATTGCGGCGAGTCCAAGAGGCTAATGTCCGTCGGTAAACCGACGATCATGCCCGTCCTCCCACGCTGGAAGACTCAGAAAACGTATGCTGATGCGAGTTTTGCTTCTCCCGGGAAGGCATGTACGCCACTACAGACACTCCTCGCTGGTTTCACCCTGCGGTAGCCCTAAGTTCGGCCGTAGGCGATCTGCAGGTCTTGGCTCTGCGCGTGATCTTTGTTTTCGTCCTAAGGCCCGCGAGTAAGTCGTGTCTCGCGACGCTACTTGATGTACGCCCTTGCAAGGAAGTGAAGTCTTTGAACGGATACAGGCATGCACCAAAAGAGGTAGCTCCCTGCCGCCGTTCATATAGAAGGAGTCGGGCTAGTATCGATGGATGAACGCGTCCGCTGCGTTAAATGGTGGGTTGCGGATTCCTCGCGTGGGGCCCGTCTTTCCCCGGATCAAAGCCGATGGAGAGGCCGCGCCTCAGTGTGCGCGGGCGGCCCAGGCCGAAAGCATCAGAAACATTTTGAGCCAGGGCGGGTACACGCTTGCCCATCTCTCGGCTGCGACGCGTAAGCGATATGGAACTGGATCGCCGTTTTTTATTCCTTCCACCTTTCTCTACAAACTAAGAAGCGGCGTCACGCCACATGTCTGTCAGGTTGTCGCTTTGAGCGAGAGCACGGGATATCGCTTTGTTGACTGGTTGCGATTGTGTGGGTTTGACTTACAGCAGATTCCGAACCTGCAAGTGCGGCTGCACACGGAGCGCACCGTTCTGGTCACTCCGATCGAAGACTGTATCGAGTCCTTCCCGCCCCGGCATTCTCACATCGAACAAACCGCCTGGAGTTCAATGCATGGTCCTCAATGGGGAGGATGGGGCGGCGGCGGCCGCTACCTGTTTGCCAAGGTCGGTGCCTGCGACGCCCAAGCTGCTTACCCACAGCTTCGGCCCGGCAGCATCGTGCGGGTTGATCGCTGCTATGGCCACCGGGTGGAGAATTTCGACCGCGTTTCCCGGGAGAAGTTTTTGTGGTTGGTTGAGCAGCCGGGCGGACTGACCTGTACACGAGTTCGATGGATTGATGATCGCCAGATCGTGTTACTGCCGAGCCGCCCTCCCTGGGGAAGCTGGCCACTGAGTTTACCAACCGAGGCCCGGGTTCTCGGTTTGGTGGAGACTGATCTCAATCCGGGGGAGTTGCAGGAGTCGCATCAGGGGATCATTCAGTCGGCCCAGCGGGAACGACTGGGTCCCTTTCTCCGCACAGAAAAAAGAGCCATGAAGTTTTCAGACTTGCTCCGAAGCTCGCGCGGACGCACCGGTTTGACTTTCCGGGCTGCGCATCGGCTAACTTGCTCCATCGCAGGGGTTCTCGGCAATCAGGAGTATGCGATCGCCCTGGGGCTGCTTTCCGATTACGAAGCAATGAACAGGCTACCGCGACATATCGCCAAGATACTCAGCCTCTGCATCGTCTATTGCATGGACGTGGTTGATGTGATGGAGTCCGCGGGCGTGAGCATCGATGATTCCGCGAAGTTGCCGCTTCCTCTGCCCGATCAACGTCTTCCAATACACGCCGACTATGTCGAAACTGTCGCCTACTATCCCAGAGCGACATCGTACCCGGCTTGAGCCAGGTGGAGCGCGGAGCGTTTTGGCTTCCAGACGCTTGGTAACCCACCCAATTGGTTACTTACCAAAGTACAAATAAACCGCATACGTTGTATGACCGTGGTGTTTTGACGCTGCCCCGAACTCACCCTACGATGTAGGTTGCACGGGAGCCCCCACTTCCGGCCATTCTCTCCCAAGACAATGTTGGTTTCGAGCGTCTGCCGAATGCGGCGGCGCATGGAGGCTGGGCCGGGCAATGAAGTGCTATCGCAAAATTAGATTTTCTCATCGCACCACCACCCCCACACGCGGCGCCCGCGGCTTCAGTCTGCTTGAAATGATGATCGTGATCTGTTTGTTCATGATCGTGGGCGGAATGACCTTCATGGCGTTGCAACCGGCATTGAAAGATGCCCGGGCGAACCAAGCTTTTGAAGACACCCTGATGCAATTGCGTACGGCTCGGCAGCGCGCCATCACCGAACGCAAACAGTACATTGTCTGCTTCGGAATTGCCGCACCGGTTGGGGCACTCACGCCGTTTGGCGCTCCCAGCGCGCAAAGCGTGCAGATGTTCCGCTGGGACGCGGGCACGGCTCTCTCTGCGGCGGTGCAGGTGACGGTCAACCAATTGCCCATCGACCTGCAGTTTCTCAGTCAGGCAGGGCTGCCCAATACCGCAGCGACGGTGCCGGATGGTTTCGGAAACGCGGCCACTGCCATCGATTTTGATCAAGACGTCGCGGGCGCTATCAAGAACCAGGTGCTGTTCATGCCCGACGGTTCGGCGCGCGACGTCAATGGAAATTTAAACAGCGGGATTATTTACGTAAGCCGCAACGGAGATCTGTACAGTTCGCGGGCGGTCACTCTTTACGGAGCGACCGGCAGAATCCGGGGATGGAAGCTGATCAACAGTGGTGGAGCACCCAAATGGTTTCAACAGTGATGACTACAGAGATGACTCGCAACACACGACGGTCCGCAGCGAAACGACGGCAACAGGGCTTTGCCCTGCTTGAGACTTTGATCGCCATCGTCGTGCTGATGATCGGTCTGCTGGCGGTTTTAGCGACCTTTGCCATGGCCGTCAGCAACACGGGCGCCGTGCAATTGGACAGCATCGCCCGCCAGAAAGCCGCAGAGGCGATGGAGAGCATTTACACGGCGCGGCAAACCAGCCAGGTCGCTTTCGACAAGATTCAGAACGTAGGAAACGGTGCGGGAATATTCACGCCGGGATTTGGCCCGATGACCGACCCAGGTCCGGACGGTCTGGACGGGACAGGTGACGATGTTCCTTCTGCCATGGTGCGTTTGCCAGGCCCCAGCGGAGTGATCACCAACACGCCGGCGGACGTGCTCGTGGACCTGAGCAACTTCAGCCGCCAGATCCAGATCGCGAACGTGGCTGGCAATCCTAACGTGCGCCAGATTACGGTCACGGTGCGTTACCCGGTGCCGCAGGGCTGGATGAAGAGTTATCAGTTACAAGGCCTGATTTCGTCGTACCGGTAGAGGAGAAACATGCGATCCACCCAACATAACGCGCGCGGTTTCACCCTGGTGGAAATGCTGATGGCGGTCGCCCTGGGTTTGATTGTTCTGGCGGCGACGACCCAGCTGTTCAAGGGTGGGATGGATGCGACCATCCTGGTCACCCAGTCGTCGGAAATGCAGCAGAGTGTGCGTTCCACGCTGAACCTGGTGGCGAAAGATGTCAGCATGGCCGGCTCGGGCCTGCCGCCCGGAGGTATGCCACTCCCCTATGGCGCGGGAGCCACGCCTTCATTCTTCGCGGTAGATCCCACCAAAGCCTGGTTGGCCAATAATACGTATCCCACGGGTGTCGTGGGTGGCGCCGCGGTTACGAACTACATGTACGGCATCGTGCCCGGCTTTGCGAACGGCATGGAGCTGGGAGGGCCGGCCACACTAACGGCAACCGGCAAAGCCTCGGATGCGATTACGGTGGTCTATGCCGACTACGCTTTCCCGCTGAATCAGTACACCGCGACATTTCCGGCTGCGAACCCGAACGGAGACGTAGTGAATTTTGCGCCTCCGGCGGTTCCTCCGGCGGGCTTCCCGGCGATTCAGTCTCCCACCGGAATTCAGGTCGGCGACTTGATTCTGTTCAACAATCCCACCGGCTATGCGATGGGAGAAGTGACAGGAATCGCTGCCGGCGCGGGAGCCAGCACCAACATAACGTTTGCCAACGGCGATCCTTTGAACATCAATCAGAGTGCAGCCGCGAAGGGAAACATCAAGTTCATTATTGCCGGGGGTAGTCCGGTGGCGACCAGAGTCTGGGTGGTCACGTATTTCATGGAAGTTCCGCCCCTCGCCAACGGACAACCGCCCCGGCTGATGCGTCAAGTAAATGGACAGGCGCCGTCCCCCGTCGCCGACAACATCATCGGCTTGACCATCACTTATGACCTGTGCGACGGAGCCGTTGTCCCAGGCTGCGCGGGTGTGACCAATCCGCTTCTGGCTCCTTTCTCTCCCAGCCAGATCCATAAGGTGAACATCCAGGTCATGGCACAGACGCTGAATTCTTACGGAAACAGATCCAGAAGCACGGTCTTGACGACTTCGGTGAGCACTCGCAGCTTGTCGTTCAAGGACCGCTATTGATGAAGACCGCAATCAAGGAGCCGATTCAGGAGAGTAAGAATATGTGCAGGACTAAGGGCCGATCACGGGGATTTACGCTTGTCGCCAGTCTGTTGGTGCTCTTGCTGTTGTCCGCCATCGCGATAAGCCTTCTGTTTATGGTCCATGGTGCAGGCAAAGTTGGCGGCAATGATCTGGAGACCAATCAGGCGTACTACGGCGCCGAATCTGGCATGGAGTTGCTGACCGCAAATCTGGCGGCGCTGTATCAGCAGTCCCAGGCCCCGACGCCGCTGCAGATCACCAATCTTACGAACAATCCGCCGGATAGCACGATGATCAACGGCATGAACTACGTGGAAAGTATCACGTGGACGCCGGACGCGAACGGCAATCCCGCCAGCCACACCAGCGTGATCAGTGCGGGATCGAATGCCGGACTTACCGCGGAGATTGTTCCGCTGACTTTGAAGGTGACGGCCACGCGTCCCGGCGGTGCATCGGTGAATATGACGCGCGGCGTGGAAGTGGCGCTCATTCCGGTGTTTCAGTTCGGTGTTTTTTCCGACAGCGACCTTAGCTACTTCGCCGGTCCGCCCTTTGCTTTTCAGGGACGGGTACACACCAACGGCAACCTTTTTCTGGCCGCGAACTCGGGGCCGCTGATTCTCGATGCGAAGACCACGGCGGTAGGCGAGATCATTCGTGACCGCCTGGCCAACAATTACAGCTCGGGCGCCGCTTATCAGGGCGATGTGTACGTCCCCAACTTGACCGGCGGATGCGATCCGCCGAACCCGACCGCCGATCCTAACTGTCTGAAGTTCACGATCCCGCTGGCCAGCTGGAGTGGCGGAATTCCGAACGCCGGTGTACAGACCAATGTAAACACCTGGACGACCACTTCGACGCAAACCTTCAACGGATTCATCGGCAACAACACGTCGATGGCGGTGCAGCCGCTGACTCTTCCTTTCGTGCAGGGCGCGGCTGGTTCGGCCCAGCAGATCGCAATTATCCGGAAACCTCCGGTTGGCGAACTGGCGACCTCTTCGACGGGATCGTCGCGCGAGTTTAACAAAGCCAATATCCGAGTTCTTCTGGCCGCCACGCAAGCCGACCTGGTTCCGGACCGGGTCGCGTTAATAGGTGATGCTGACAATATTAATATCGGCAATGGCTGCGTCGGCGGTCGTGTGGACAATGTCGCCGGTGTGGGCCTGACTCCGTGGGCTATGGGTCAGACTGGTACGGCCTATGACCCCACTTGGGTGGGCTCTCCTACCGGCCCGGGCGCCTGTGGTGCAACCAATCCCTGGCCTCTGGTGGACGGCTGGCTGCGGGTTGAGTACAAGAACGCGGCCGGCAACTGGATTGGAGCCACGCGCACCTGGCTGGCCCTCGGGTTCGCCCGCGGTACGGCGATTCCGGCGGCTCCGCTGGGTGGAAACAACGTCCATCGCAACGCGATTCTGATTTTCCAGCAGCTGGCTGGTGACCGGAATCTGGATGGCAACATCACAGGGGCGGATGGCCCGCAGAACGTTACCGGAGCCAATTCGCAGTACAGTTGGTATCCCATCAACTTTTTCGATCCGCGCGAGGGCTTCCCCCGCGACGCCAACCCCGGTTTAGCGGGTTCACAGTGCTACGTCAACGGAATCATGAACGCGGTCGAGCTGGACGTAGGCAACCTGAACCAGTGGCTGCTGGCCAACCCCGGCCTGGTGGACTTCAGCGGACAAAACGGCTATTTGTTGTTCTTCTCCGATCGCCGCGGCATGGTGGCGGATCCGAATGTCGTTCCTGCCGTCACCACGGGCGAGTATGGTTTCGAAGATGTCATCAACTCGGCTTCGCCCACCGGCACACCGGACGGAATCCTGGAGGCGCAGGGCGCCAATGGCTTTTCACCCGAGGACGTCGATGAAAACAAGTTGCCCGACAACTGGGGCGCAGCCAATGTGGGTAACGGCATGCGAATCGCCACGGTGGGCAATCCTTATAAGACCGTCGATTGCCTGGCCGGAGGCCGGCAGAACATCGTTACCGGCGCGCGCCACGTGTTGCGGCTGGTGGATGGCAGTCTGAACAATCTGCCAGTGCGTCCGGACAATGGCCTGGGAGGATTTACCGTAGCCTCGGAAAATCCGGTTTACGTGTTGGGAAACTACAACTCGAACGCCGGCGATCCGTTCTGGGCAAATCCGACTGGCGCGGGGGACATCAATCACGCCGCCGCAGCGGTCATTGCGGATTCAGTAACGCTGCTTTCCAATGGCTGGTCAGACCTCAACAGCATGAAGAATCCCTTGACTCTGGCCAACCGGCCCGCCGTCACGACCTACTACCGGCTGGCCATCGCGGGCGGAAAGAACATGAATTTCCCGCAACCCGCGGGCACGGGAGCGGACTTCGGCACCGACGGGGGAGTGCACAACTTCCTGCGCTACGTCGAAACCTGGGGCGGATCGACTCTCAGCTATCGGGGCTCGCTGGTGAGCCTGTACTACTCGCAATACGCCACGGGCACGTACAAATGCTGCACTCTGGTGTACAGCCCGCCGAACCGGAACTACTACTTCGACACGGCGTTCCTGGATCCAGCAAAACTGCCTCCAGGCACTCCGATGTTGCAGGACGTGGTGAACTTGACCTACTGGCAGGACTTTAAGCCGTACTAAGAGCCACCACAAAACACGTAGGCCCGGACGCCCTCGTCCGGGCGGGCGAGCGAAGCTCGCCGAGATTCGGGTAAGGAATCAGCGGACCGCTGGGCTGGCCACGGTTCAATCAATAAACTTCTGCCGGGCTTTGCCCGGCTGGGCGGGTGAGGGCACCCGCCCTTACGTGGTTCGTGGTGGCCCACTTGTTTCGAAACGGGAATGAAATTTGTTTATTAGGTTGGGATGACAAGGTTCGGCGCAAGAATCAAGTGCGCATGACTTTCTATCGCCGTAACCTTCCACACCTGCAGCGCGACGACAAACCGCATTTCATCACATTCGTTACGAAGAACTGCTTCGTCCTTCCCGATTGGGCTCGCGACATCATCCTTGCTAGCTGCACACACGATCATGGGAGAAGATACGAACTCTATGTAGCCGTGGTCATGCCGGATCACGTGCACGTAATTCTTACGCCTCTGATCGAGCAAGCAGCGAATCGGGTCGTTCCCTTGCCCGAGATCATGAAAGCGATCAAGTCTTCGTCTGCGCATGTCATCAATCGGCGGCGGGGTGTCCACGACACTATTTGGCAAGAGGAATCGTTCGATCGAGTTTTGCGAAGTTCAGAAAAGCTGGACGAGAAGATCGCGTACATTCTGGACAATCCAGTACGTGCCGGGATGGTTGCAGATTGGCAGGAATATCGATGGGTTTGGTATCAGGACTTGCGAAGTCCTTATGCGCCACCCCAGGCCACGCCACCCCGATCCACGTAGGCCCGGACGCCCTCGTCCGGGCTGGCGAGCGAAGCTCGCCGAGGTTTCAGTAAGGGACCGGCAAGATCCTGCCGGGCTTTGCCCGGCTGGGCGGGTGAGGGCACCCGCCCCTACGTGGTTCGTGGTGCTTGACGTGCCGCCGCGCGCTCGTTGAGCGCCAGCATTACCACTCGCAGCATGTCGTCCCAGGGGGCGGGCTTGCCCGTCCAGATTTCGAACTGGCGGGCCGCCTGGTGGACGAACATTTCGATCCCGGGAATTACCTCTGCGCCCCGCTCCTTGGCCATCTTGATCAGCCGCGTTTCGGCGGGATCGTAAACCATGTCGAAAACATAGCGGGCGTTGATCTCATTTTCATTCAGTGGAGACTCACGCGTGTTGCCCATTCCCACCGGAGTGGCATTGATGATGACATCGAAGGTGAGCTTTTTCAGGTCGGCGCGTTTGGCGATCCGCGCCCGGGCCTGGTGGGCCAGCTTTTGCGCCGGGGCCGCGGTGCGATTCAGAATGTAGACTTCTGCTCCACGTTCCTTCAGTCCGAACACTGCGGCGCGCGCCGCGCCACCCGCACCCAGGACCAGAATCTTCGCTTTTTCGAGCGTAATGCGCTGCTCCAGGGGCCGCACCACGCCGGCAGCATCGGTGTTGAATCCGTACAGCTTTCCATCCTGTGCGCGCACCACCGTGTTGCACGCGCCAATCTTCGTGGTATGGGAATCGGTGTTGTCGAGGTGCTTCAGCACCGATTCCTTGTAAGGCATGGTGATCGACAGCCCGTGGATAGGAATGTCGCGCACGCAGCTCAGCAGATCTTTCAGCGTCTTGGCGTGCAGGGCGAGGTAGATGCCATTTACATTCTCCCGGCGCAGCGCGGCATTCATGATGGCGGGCGAGAGCGAGTGCGCAACCGGATCGCCCGCGACGCCGTAGATTCTGGTGGCGGCATCCATCTGTTCGATGCGATACATGTTGCGCAACTCCTGGGCCGTGACCTGGCCAGGCGCGGTCTTCTCATCGGGACTGACGGCGGCAAAGGTGAAAACACTGCCGGCGCGCACTCCGAGCAGCCGGCTGATGATGCCCTGTTCGCCCATGCACAACCCGACCAGAGAATGGCGGTCGCCAAACTTCTCCAGAAATTTCATCATGGTCACGTTGTCGTAGAGAGTCGTGGCCGTGCTGACGATCTTGTAGAAGTCGGCGGACACTTTCAGCATCTTTTCCAGGGTCAGTTCCAGATTCTTCGTGCCCCGGAAATCGTGGTAAGAAAGAATCAGGGCGGAACGCGTCCGCAGGCGTTGCACTTGTTCCGGCCGGCATTTGACGGCGCTCTGCAGCTCGAGATCGAGCAACTGGCAGCCGGAGGCGCTGGCCTTGCCCAGAATATCCAGTTGGGAAGCCAGGGATCCCTTGAACTTGCCTCCGCTGGCCGCCCGCCGGCAGGTGGCGATGGCGGTGACATGGGGGTGGTATTCCATGAAGCGCTTGATCCTGGGGAGCGCAAGCGATGGCCGGGCCAGGTAGTCTAACCTGAACTCCAGAAAGGTGTTATCGCGAACCAGTGCCTCCGCCTTGTCAACCAGGGCGGTGGGATCGGAGTCGGTAACGGCTACACAGACCCGAGGAAGCCGCAGGGGCAGTAGCCGGGCCACGTAGTTGTGGTGGGCAGCAGTCATGATCGGAGAACGACTGGGGATATTACAGGCGCGTAATTGCAGATGCAACAACGGATTATCGCATTTGCGCCCGGCAAACTTTTTAACGTACCCACGATAACACCAGCGTAACCTTGACCGCCCCCTATCCCCTTGTTACTGTGCGACTTGAAAGCCCTTTTATTGGCATGAGTTAGCGCGAGAAAGCCGGCGGGGGCCCCGGCCTTGATTTCGGAGGTAACATGAAGAAAACAGGACTGTTGCTGTTACTGTGCCTGACGGTGGCGGCAGCCGCGCAGCAAGCCGATACCACGTCGGCAGACCAGGCTGCTCCGCAGAACACGGAGATTACGACGGGCACGTTTCCGGCTGAGCGGGTCCAGACCCCGACCAATGCCGACATCTATTGCGGCGGTTTCGTGAGCAAGGAGCTGGTGCCGAACGTAAAGTTTGTGGCGGGCGGGCTCGAAAGCCCCAACACCACCAAGTTCGCCACCAATGACACTATCTTTCTGGCGGGCCAGGGCTATCAGACCGGCCAGCAGTACGAGATCGTGCGCGAACTGGTGGATCCGAACCAGTACGAATTGTTTGCCGGCCAGCATGCCATGCTGAAAGCCATGGGCCAGCCTTACGCTGAACTGGGCCGCGTGCGCATCGTCGACACCCGCAACAAGATGGCTGTGGGGCACGTTGAATTCAGTTGCGAAACCATCGTTCCCGGAGACTACGTGATTCCGTTTGCGGAAAAGCCCGCGATCGCGTTCCACCTGCCGGAGCGTTTTGACCGCTTTATGCCGAGCAACGGCAAAGCCAGCGGGCGAATCGTGCTGGCCAAGGATTTCGACCTGCTGCTGGGAACCGGATCCAAGATTTACATGAACCTGGGCGCCAACCAGGGAGTGAAGGTGGGCGACTATCTCCGCGCGGTACGCAGCTATGAAGCGGACCTGCGAGACCCGGTGGATTCGCTCTCGTTCAAGGCTTCCACATCCGACGACACGCAGAAGTATCCTCCCTCGATCGAAGGCCACATGTTCACCAAGACCAAGGGCCCCTCGATCCGAGTGGCGGACATGCCGCGGCGTGCGGTGGGAGAAATCGTGATCATCAACACAACTCCGACGACCGCTACGGGCATGTTGGTCTTTGCCCTGGAGGATGTACACGTCGGCGACAACGTGGAACTGGAACAGTAATAATTTCGGTCTGCGGAAATTGTTTCAGGGAGGCTTCGGCCTCCCTGATTTTTTTTCACCCTAGTTGGGGGTCGGCGAAAACCTCGGCAGTGAAAGCTTCCAGCCTGGCGCCCGTTTGCCATGCGTTGGGAGGCAAGCCCGCTTTCTTGCAGGTTTGCTCGAGGAAGGTGGCACGGTCCCATCCGTGCTCGACCGGCACTTGAGGCAGGAGCAGGCCGCGATAGGGCCCAAAGCTGATCAGCAGGCCGTGGCGTCCGATTTCAACTTGTTCGTGCCCAATGGACTGCGGTTGTGAAAGCACGCTGAGTGAGACTTGCAGTTCGAGCACCTCGTCCCTGGTGACGGGTGGGAAGCGTGAGTCATCGAAGGCCGCGGCGCGTGCAGTCTCCGCTACGGTGCGATACAGCGGCGCCACCGGAAGCACGTACCCTACACAGCCCCGAAGTGCGCTGCGACAATAAAGAGTAGTAAAGACGCCGCGAGGTTCCGCCAGATGCAGTGAAGGCGCAGTCAGAGACATTTCACGCCGATCGAAGGATGCGGCAATGGCGTCATGCGCCAGTCGCAGCAGCAGGGTGCGTTCCGCGGAAGAAAATTCATCCGGCAGGGAGTTGCCGGGGACATAACCCAGGCGGGAAGAACCGCTCTCAGGTAGCGGGCACATCGCGTTTTCTCCGCCGGCTGAGGACAAAGGCGCGGCGGCGGCGCTTGACCACCCGGCGATCGATCTTTGACCAGAAGGCGACAAAATAATCGAGCGCGGAAGTCAACGAAAGAAAGACCATGAACCAGATGGCGACAAAAGCAATCCAGTGCACGGGGAAAATATAAGGGCCGACCGGCCACTCTTTCCAGCGGTGGTCGAGAATGACAGCCACCACGGAAACAATCTGTACCAGCATCTTGAATTTGCCTAGTTCGCTGGCTTCGATGGTGAAACCTTCCGAGGCCGCGATCGAGCGCAGGCCACTCACCAAAAATTCGCGGGCGATGATGACCACCGCCACCCAGGCCGGAACCAGGCTGGGATTGAATTGCACCAGAGTGATGAAGGCGGCGGCGATGAGAAGTTTATCGGCCAGCGGATCGAGCAGCATCCCCATGGTCGTGATCTGCCCCCGGCGCCGGGCCAGGTAACCGTCGATGCCGTCGGTGATCGAGGCGGCAATGAACAAAGCTGACGCCAGCAACTCCTGCTGGCCCCAGGATGACCGGAAGTGGTTGCTGGAAAGCAGCCAGATCAGCAGTGGAATGCTGCAGATGCGGGTCAGCGTGATGGAGTTGGGCAGATTCACCGCGGGCACGGGCCGCCAGCGGCTGGAGAAAAGGCTGGCAACACCTCATTATCCTCCACCCCGCAGAGGTAATCAATGAAGCAAAATGGGGGTTGGCGGCTTAATTTGAACAATTTCCCGGATTCGGCGCCATCTTTAAGGTCGCGTGCATTCCTACGACTGCGGCCCAGCCGTGTGGGCGCTCCACGCAAGATGCTTCGCAAGCTCAGCATGACGCCCGGCAATAGGCGAGCGGATTTCGTCGCCGCGAAGCGGACGAAGGCAAGCGAAGGACCTAAGTGATCCCCGCCGTTGTAACCACCACGTGCGCTTGAATATACCCGGCGAGCGCCGAGCAATGCAGAGGTCCTTCGTCGGGATCCCCTCGCTCTGCGAAGGGATCCGCTTCCTCAGGATGACAGTGCAACTTTAGGAATCAGTTCCAGTCTTTCCTAGACCCAGATTCTTCAACATACCCATGCCCTCTTCCAACAGTGATCCACCACCTTGGGGAACCTGTCCGTTGGGAGTGAGTTTGTCGATCAGCATCGGCAGTAACTGCGCCAGATGAGAACTGGCGGCATCGGGCGAAATGCCAGCCTTGGCGGCGAGTTCTTTTACCTGCTCGCTACCCAGGACATGTTGAATCTGGTCGGCGGAAATAGGAAGGTTCTGGCCGGTGCCGACCCAGGAAGTGACCAGGCTTCCCAGGCCCTTGTCGTGGAATTGTTGCAGCAGTCCGGAAATTCCTCCGGGCTGATTATTCACCATCTGCATGATGGAGGACGCGAGGGGATTCGAACTGTTGGCCAGCATGCTGCTCACTTCCTTGCCCGCCATATCTTCGAGAAAACTCATAATGCCTCCTTCTAAAACTGATTCGCCTTGTTCTTTCGCCCTTTCAGGGCTTTGTCATTCGCTGCGTTAAACCCGGGGCTTACGCCCCGGGCTGCATTCTGCCGCCGCTTCGCGGCTCTCTCCCTGTGCTCCATCACACTACTTTTGTTTGGCGATGATTTTGTCTTTGATCTTGGCGTAGGTTGCGGAGGGAACGACCTTCTTGCGGGTCAAGTCCGTCTTTTTGGCGTAGGGCCGGCCGTCAATAATTTTCTGCGAATACTTCTCGCCGATGCCGGGCAGTGCGTCCAATTGATCCTTGGTCGCCGAGTTGATGTCCAGCAGATCAGCATCCGCCGGTGCGGACATGGCGGAATCCGCCTTGGGCTTGGCAGCTTTGGTGGTCTTGGTCTGTGCCGCGGCCACGGTGGTGAGCAGCGCCACCGCGAAAAGTGAAAGCAGAATTCGGGCAAGCAGGTTCTTACTCTTCATATTTTCTCCTTAGTCCTTTTCCGATGCTTTGAAGCCGGCGGCCTTGGCATCCGACTCGCTCATGAATTTTCCAGTCTTGGTCTTGCCGTACCAGCGGCCACCTTTATGGTAGACGCCGCTATCGGTATTGACCCAGACCATGCCACTCGATTTCGCGGATGCGATCTGCGAATCGGAAGCGCTGGCGGTGGTTGCAACCGTCTTGTGACTTGCCTTGGCGGCGGGCGCCATGGAGTTGGAAGGGGCAGCCATCGAACTGGCCGGAGTCGCCGCAGTCGCAGGTACCGAAGGAGATTGACTGGCTGGTGCCGCACTTGCCGCAGGAGCTGGTGTCGAAGCACTGCTGTCTGCAGCGGTCTTCTTGCTCTTGCGAGTCTTCTTGGTCGCAGTAGTGTCGGAGGTCGCACTCGCCGCCGCCGGCGGGGTTGCCGTGCCGCTATCGGCCGCGGTTTTTTTACTCTTGCTGGTTTTCTTGGTCGCAGTAGTGTCGGAAGTCTTACTGGCCGACTCGGCCGCCGGGGCTGCAGCGCCGCTATCGGCAGCAGCCTTTTTGGTCTTTTTTGTCTTCTTGGCGGGCGTAGTGTCGCTCGCTGCGGTAGTGGCCGAATCGGTGGCCGCAGCGTCGGCTTTCTTGCTCTTCTTCGTTTTCTTCGTGGCCGTCGAATCCGTAGTCGCAGCTGTGGCCGATTGATCAGCGGCCGCGCTCGCGTCTGCCTTCGCCTTCTTCTTTTTCTTCTTGGTCGTGGTGGTGGAGGCTTGGTCGTCAGTGGAACTCGCCTGGGGCTTTGCCAGAGCGGACATCCCGGTCAGCACGAAAAACATGCAGAGCGTGACGGTCCACGTACTGAGCCTGAAGTGCAGTCTGCTCATGATTTCCTCTCTCGTTCCGGATCAGCCGTTGGGTGAGTGCGGAAGCCTGCCTCAGGGGCGCTAAGGTGCTTCCCGGCTTTCCGGCGGGCGAACATAATGACACTTCAACCGGTAGGGGTCAACATCCGGGAAAGCACGACGAACGAATCAGGGAAACGCGGATCAAGGGTCAAAGGCAAAAGCGGCGGGCGAGGGCGCCCGCCCCACATGAGCCGGTACTAGGCATAAATGCCGCGTTGGCGAATGGTATAGGCGACGCGGTCGATGGCCAGCATGTAAGCCGCGATGCGATTGTTGACGCCGTGGGTCTCAGAGAAACGGACCACGTCCTCGAAGGCGCCCTTCATAATGTGCTCGAGCTGCTCGTTGACTACGGATTCCTTCCAGAAGTATCCCTGGCGGTCCTGCACCCATTCGAAGTAGGAGGTGGTAACACCGCCGGCGTTGCAGAGAATGTCCGGGATCACAAAGACGCGCTTGTCGGCCAGAATATCGTCAGCGGTGGCGGTGGTGGGGCCGTTGGCGCCTTCGGCCAGGATCTTGCACTTGATCCGGTCGGCGTTCCGGCTGGTGATCTGGTTTTCAGTGGCTGCCGGGATGAGGATTTCGCACTCCGAAACCAGCAGCTCGGCCGGGTCCTCGGCGGAAGCGCCGGGGAAGCCGTGGATGCTGCCATGGCGCTGCCGGTATTCCCACAGCGCGTCCACTTCGATTCCGTTCTTGTTGACCAGGCCGCCGTCCACTTCCACGATGCCAATCACTTTGTAGCCGGCTTCCGCCATCAGGCGGGCGGCGTTCGATCCCACGTTGCCGAAGCCCTGCACGATCACGCGTGTGGACTCGGGGCTGAGGCCGAGCTTCTTGACGGCCTCGTCGCACACGATCATGATGCCGCGGCCGGTAGCCTCGCGACGCCCGCGCGAGCCGCCAATATTAATGGGCTTGCCCGTGACCACGGCGGTCACGGTCTGGCGCATGTGCATGGAGTAGGTATCCATCATCCAGGCCATGGTCTGTTCGTTGGTGTTCATGTCGGGCGCGGGCACGTCTTTTTCCGGCCCAATGAACTCGACTAGTTCCGCGGTATAGCGGCGGGTCATGCGCTCCAGTTCGCCCTGGGACATTTTGTGCGGATCGCAGATCACTCCGCCCTTGGCGCCACCGAAAGGAATATTGACTACGGCGCACTTCCAGGTCATCCAGCTGGCCAGAGCGCGAACTTCGTCCAGGGTGACGTCGGGCGAGTAGCGCAGGCCGCCCTTGGCCGGACCGCGGGCGATGGAGTGCTGCACCCGAAAGCCGGTGAAGACCTCAAGATGACCGTTATCCATCATCACCGGAATGTGCAGGATGATCTCCCGGGTGGGATAGCGCAGCACCTTCATGATCCCCTCGTCCAGATTCAACTTCTGGGCAGCAAAGTCGAAACGGGCGGCCTGTGCCTCCCAGGGATTGATTTCCTGTTCGAGGGAAATGGTCTTCATGGCCATGGCTGGTCTCCGTTGGTGCGGTCAGACAATAGATGCTGGCCGGCGCCGGGTGATACATCCCGGAGTAGGCGGGCAAACGTTCAAAGTATATGCAGGGCCGGGGCGGGGAGGCAAGTTACGAGGAACCAAAGGGGTTTACGACTCTCGGGATGCTGTCGAGGCGCGAACAACGAACGAGTCATTACCTAGCGCATTTCACTTACTCAAGGGCTTTCCGCCGGCAAACCGAAGCCTCCTTGTTTCTCCGGTGGGCAGGGTAACCGTAGTCTCCATGACGTTGTACTCTGAATCGAACAAATAGTCGTAAAGGTAGGTCTCTCCGTCTGCCAGCTGCTGTTTTGAAACTCTTCCGCCGTCCGCATACCAATTGCGGATGAGCTCTCGACCGCTGCCGTCTGTCACGCTGGTCATCACATACGGGTCAAATCCTTCAGAGTCGAGGTGACGTTCGTATGTAAAACGATAGAGAACGCGCGATCCGTCGGATACCGTCTCTATATGCCCGGTGGAGTCATAGCTGTACTGCCGTATGTTACCCGCATCGTCTTGCGCCTTGATGATTCGGCTTTCGTTGTCGTAGTCAAAACTGATCGTGTGCCCGGATGGGGAGATCAATCTCTCCAGATTGCGTGCGCCACTCCGCTTGAGTTCGATGTGGTGCCCTATCGCGTCCCGCATTTCGATGGCGGCTCCCTGGGCGAAATTCTTCGCGTTGTACGACTCTGGGAATCGAAACTGGCGAAGGTCCTTGAAATCAAGATTCCATCCGTTGCCATTCCAGGCGATCTGAGCGCCGTAGAATTCGGACGCCGTCTCGTTGTGCCGGTAAACCGCGTCAGCGTAGCTTGTCCCCTTGGAGATGCGAGGAAAGCGGATCTGGCGGCCATCTTCAAGGTTCAAGTCAAGGTAGGTATATGGGTTTCTTGTGCCGGTTGGGCACACATCGTAAGGGTGATTTGCTCCTACGCCGAAAGCGTGGCTGTTGGCATCCCACGGGCGATAGGTTCGAGTCAACGAAAGCGGCAGCGTGTCCGAAACAAAAAGATCTGTTTGCCGGAGCACGAACATTCCCGAATGCAAGTCGACCTGGAATTCATTGACAGGGGAGTCATGGCGTACTGAGGGTCGTTCGAGCGAAATGGAGCTCTTGAAACTTACTGGACCCGACCGAGGAGTGATCGGGCTGATCTCCATGTAAGGATAGGCGCCGTCCCAAGCAGGAATCTGTGTATCGGTCGGCAACAGCTCCGGTTGCAAGACCGGCTGAAAGTGCACGTCGCTGTAGGCCTTATCGTCGCTGTCGGTAATGCGCCCGCGCACAAGGTCAATGCTTTTCGGTTGTCCTTCGACAACCACGTCCAACGAGGAGAAAACCCAAGGTCCCGTTCCCTTTCCAGCAATTGCTCTAAGTGAGGCACTTCCTTTGGGTCCCCGGATGGGGATTTCCATCCTGGCTTCCCCCCAACCGGTTTCGTCCTGTCGTACCGTCCCGTTGGCCAGCCAGCCTGCGCGGATTGGTTCCCCAAGTAATTTCAAAACGCGAGGATCGTGGCGGGCTTTCTCCAACGCCATCTGCGCCACGGAAGAACGCAAAGGTGAACGGTAGTAGGCAGTCAGTGCGAGGGTAAGACACAACACAACGAGACAAGCCAGGAGCAATGCGAACTGCACGCTCTTTCGATGAGATGCCGGAACTGCCTTGGAGTGCCCGCAAAGAGGACACACACCGCCGGTCTTGACGGCATCGGCGACTGACGCTTCCAGTACCTCGTCAACGGCCTGATTGACCGCGTTCTTGAGATCGACTGTCTCGAGATGGGTTCCGCAGCCGGGGCAGCTCATTTGCGCTCCGTACGAGAAGCACATATTGTGCATCAGGCCGGTTCTTTCAGCACGCAGAATTAAGGTGTTTTCCTGACCGATGGGATTAAACCTTCAGGGTCTGGCAAGGAACGCCATTCGAAAGCAGGCCTTGAAATTGGGTGCAGGGGACTTCGGCTGCGCTGCTTCGCGAAGGAACAGCTACTTCGCCAGGGACACTAGAGTTCTATTTCCAATCCTTCTGCTACCGCTCGTACTCTTGGATCGTGGTTACGGGCTTCGTCGACGACTTTATCTATGCAGGCATCGGTGGTGGGTCTTGTAGTTTGAAAATCACCAAAGAATGTCATTCCGAAACGTGGTCTTGGTGCGCGAGGATTCTGCTGTTTCCCAGCCAGCAGATCCCTCGCCGGTAAAACCGGCTTCGGAATGACAAGGGGTTGGCAATTTACGATATGGTTGCAACTTGCGCGTCGCTTTTGGAGGCATCTACTCCCACCAACTCACTTCTCAAGGCGGCACCAGGCACCTTCAGCCGAGCCGAGACACCGCCCGCCTGACTCCGGCTGGCAGTGGTCCGTGACTCTATCGCCTTGGCGACACGCTCCGCGTCCCTGCCGATTCCGAGCAGTGTTGCCGACGTCATCGAATAAAGGAAGTGCAGGCCGACGAAGTACATCCCAGGCGATTGGCTTACGACTCCGCGCTCGTGGATCGGCTCGCCATCCGTACCAAAAATTGGGAGGTCGATCCACGAGAAGCCGGGATGATAGCCCGTACACCAGATCACGTTTGTCACATCCAGTGTGCGACCGTCTTGCAGTAGCGGCCGTCCGTGCTGCACTCCCACGACCCTGGGGACACGTTCTATCCCAGCGTTAGTCAGGTCCTGGGGTTTGACCCGGACCAGCGGTGCGCCCCGAGATATGATCTTCGGTCCCAACTTTCGACCGATCGGCGTATCTACGGTCAGGACGTGATGGCCGAAGAAGCGCAACAGGCGCACCAGAAAGAAGCGCCACAATGCGCTTTCGATACGGAACGGAACGTAACCCGTTTCTTTTCCGGATATCCAGGTCGGGTGGGTACGCGCCAGCTCGATGCCGATGTCCGCCCCCGAGTTCCCTACACCCACGATCAGAACGCCTCCCTCCCGCAATTGCGAAGGGTTGCGATACTCGTGAGAATGCAACTGAACGATGCCGGGATCGAGCTCCGGGGCGAACGCAGGCAGACGAGGGACCTGGTAGTTGGCCATGGCCACGACTACGTTGTCCGATTCGAACTGCTGGCCGCCCGCGCTGACGACGTAGCTGTCTCCCTCTTTCGAAAGCTTGTCTACCTTCATGCTGTTCTGCACCGGCAGATGAAAGTGCTGCGCATAGAATTCAAGATAGTCCGCGACCTCGTCTTTGGTGGGAAATGTGTCGCCTCGAGCGGGAAACGGCATGCCAGGGAGCCCGGCATAGCGCGCTGGATTGAAGAGGCGGAGTGAGTCCCAACGGTTCCGCCAGGCGTCGCCGATCCTCGGGCTGGCGTCAAGGATCTGGAAAGAGATTCCGCGCTTGGCCAGGTGGTAGCCGACGGCGAGCCCAGCCTGGCCGCCGCCGATGACAATGGTCTGAATCTTTCTTGAGCTGTACTGGTTAGTCATGATTCACCTCCCCTGACGAGAGAATAGGAGGATCGGGGATGCGTCCGCATCGGGCGAAGTACCCATGACGACAGGGAAGATCAAATGGGTAATTTTATGTAGAAGCGGTCAGACGAGCTGGCGCTGGTAGGCGTAGGCGGTGGCGGCAGCGCGCGAAGACAGATCGAGTTTGTTGAAGATGTTGCTAAGGTGGCGAGCCACTGTCTTCTCGCTGATTCCGAGTTTGCCTGCGATGGCGCGGTTGGTTCTGCCGGATGCGACCAGTTTGAGCACCTGCACTTCGCGTTCGGTCAGCGAGCCGGCAGTAGTCGATTTTGTTTGCGCGAGTGCCTCCACGCAGGCCAGCGCAGGCATGGCACCCAATTGTTGGAAGGCCTGGCAGGCCGCGTCCAGTTCCAGGTCCGCAGCGTCGTGATCCGCCAGTTCGCGGTATGCCAGCGCAATCAGCACGCGGGCCCGGGCGGCCTCGTAGGGCGCTTCGAGTTCGCACCACGTGGACCAGGATTGGCGTAGAGCGGCCAGCGCTGCTTTGGCGTCGCCTTCCGCCAGGAACACGGCTCCCAGGGAGCGGTCCGACATGGCATGGAGCAGGGGAGCATTGAAGCGGCGCGCGATCTCCGATAACTCGGTGGCGGCGGCTCTTGCCGCCGGGACATCCTTGGCGGCGAGCACAATTTCAACATACGCGTCGAGGGCGCTGGCTCTTGCGGCGGGCTCCACCAGCTCTTCCAATACCCTGCGGATCGCCACATTGGCCGCGTCGAACCTGCCTTGGGTGAAGCGCAATTGCGCCAAGCCTGGCTGGGGCGTGCGCTGCAGACGGCTGGCCTTGCGGTATGTGTCTTCCGCCTCGGCGAACTGGCCGCGCAGCCGGTAGACTTCGGCCAACCGATAAAAAGCGGTGCCGGCCTCGGGCCTGGGACTAGGTTGAGAAAACTGTTCACATGCCTGCTGCGATTCCGCGATAGCATCCTGCCAGGAGCCGTGCAGTTGCATCAGCTCGGCGCGACGGATCAGGCAATGACCGCGGTAAGGAACCAAATCAGGTTGCGACCTGCACCACTGTTCCAGCGCCGAAGTCCATTCCTGCGCCCGACGAAGATCGAAAATTTCGCCGCAGGCGTCGATCAGGCTGCAGTACACGCTTCCGGCGACGATGGGAGAGACTTCTCCTGCTCTGACCGCAACCATCGCCTCATCGAGCAAGGCCACTCCGCGCGCGGTTTCCCCCTGCCGGATCAAGGCGCGGCCTTGTCCCTGGCGGGCCATGGTCAGGAGATCGGAGTCGTCGAAATGTTCAGCAATCCTGGCAGCTTCGACGAATGCCCGATGTGCTGCTTTGGCGTCGCCCCCGTGGACCGCACGATAGCCTACCGGCAAAAGCAGATAACCCTTCTCTACGCAATCGGGGTGGCCGTCGAGCAGTCGCTCGGCCCGGGAGAGCCAGCCACTGGCCTGGGCCGGCTCGCCACTCACCAGCGACATGAAACCCAGCCAGAAAGCAGAGCGTGCCGCTCGATGGGTTTCACCGCGGCCAACAAATGCTTGATGCGCGCGAGCCAAAACATCCAAACTCTCGGCTTGCCTTCCTATCAGGTGAGCTGCTTTTGAGAGTTCCACGAGATCCACGGCTTCGAGCGGCGCCTCGCGGTCCGCCGCCGATAGCTGATCAAACGCCGCACGCCAAGCCTGGCTTCGCAGCGCCTTCCGGCCGCGATCAAGCGCCTGCACTCTGGTGGATCGTTTTGCTTTGTTTGCTGTGCCGGGGCGGTTCATGGAGAGGACGGAGAGTCCTTTCTCCAAGTTTAACACTGCCTTTACCAACGCACCCTCAGGGGGAAGATTTCCCGGCTACAGGTTTATTTCCATCCCTTCGGCTGCCGCTCGCACCTTGGGATAGTGGTTGCGCGCTTCCTTCACCACTTTGTCGATGCAGGCATCGTCGTGGTCGGGGTCGTGGTGAAACAGGACTAGTTCTTTGGCGCCACTTTCCATGACGATGTTGATGGCTTCACGCCAGTGGCTGTGTCCCCAGCCGCGTTTGCGGGCTTCGTATTCTTCCGGCAAATATTGTGCGTCGTAGATCAGGACATCGGCGCCGGCGGCGAGCTTGCGCACATTCTTATCGAAGACCGGGTCGCCGGGCTCGTTGTCGGTGGCGTAGACCAGTACGCCCTCCTTGGTTTCGAGGCGATAGCCCATGCAGCCCTGGGGATGATTGAGCCACATGGCTTCGACGGTCACGTTCTCCAGCGGCACTCTGCCCTGCTCCAGGTTGTAGAAGCCGCGCTGGGCCTTCATCTCGCTCATGTCGACCGGGAAGTAGGGGGCGGCCATCTGCTCCTCCATCACCTGTTTCAGGCTGCGAGTCCGGCTGGAGGAGTGGAAGGAGAAACAATTTTCCGGGTGCTCGTAGAGCGGACCGAAAAATGGGATCCCCTGGATGTGGTCCCAGTGGAAATGAGAAACGAAGATGTGCGCGCGAATCGGCTTGCCCTGGGAATCGCGCTGGAGCTGTTGTCCAAGCGCTCGAAGTCCAGTGCCGCAGTCGAAGACGTAGAGATGATCACCCAGGCGCACTTCGACGCAGGAGGTATTGCCCCCGTAGCGCAGGTTGTCGGGCTGAGGAGTCGGCGTCGACCCGCGGACGCCCCAAAACTTGATCCGCATTACCGCCCCGTTTGCAGACTTGAGTTAACTCGCCATCTTCCAACGGTTGGGTCCATCCGTCAATTCACTCGCTGGTTACTCTCGACCAGGTTCGCTGTCAAATTCTTGGACAGTGACATCCAGATGCCGTTCCGGGGACGGAGGGTGATACTGGGCAGCGCAGAAACAGGGCGTCCCGGAGCCATGCGCAATTGAAAACGCTGCGCAATCGCGGCCAGGAGCAGGTTCGCCTCCATCACGGCGAAGGAAGCCCCGATGCACAGGCGCGGCCCGCCTCCGAAGGGGAAGTAGGCGAACTTGGGGAGGCGCTGCTGCAGGTCTGGGGTCCAGCGCTCCGGGTTGAACTGCTCCGGCTGGGGAAAGAAGCGCGGATCGCGATGCAATATCCAGGGGCTCATGACAACGTTGGCCCCGGCCGGAATGCGGTAGCCGCCAAGCTCGATTTCCTTAACCACGGTACGGGCCAGGCTCCAGGCGGGCGGGTACAAGCGCATGGATTCCTTCACTACTTTGTCGGTGTAAGGCAAACGCGCCAGGTCTTCCGGTTGCGGCGTCCGTCCGTTCAGGACCTGGTTTAATTCCTGGTGCAGTTGCTGCTCCACTTCGGGGTTCTGGCTGAGGAGATACCAGGTCCAGGAGAGCGAAACCGCGGTGGTCTCGTGCCCGGCCAGCAGGAAGGTCAGGACTTCGTCGCGCAACTGGCGATCGTTCATGCCGCTGCCATCTTCGTCGCGGGCCGCCATGAGCATGGATAGCAGGTCGCCAGTGTCCTCGCCGCTGGCGCGGCGCTGCCGGATGATGCGGTTCACGATTTCATCAAGCTCGCGGACCGCGCGCTTGACTCGCATCAGCGCGGGTACGGGCAGATGACGCAGGATGGGCGGCAGAATCATTCGGCCTCCCGAAGTGTGACGCATCAGCGCGTTGAGCGCGCCGGCCACTCGCTCCGTGTCTGCTTTTACTTCCAGGCCGAAAAGGACCTTGGCCACGATCCGCATGGTGAGCTGCATCATTTCCTGATGCACGTCGCGGACCGCGCCGGCGTGCCACTCCGCCAGCATGTCTTCGGCGTATGCAGCCATGGTCTGCCCGTAAGAGGTCATTCGTTCGCGATGGAATGCGGGCTGGCACAGGCGTCGTTGCCTCAGCCATCCAGAACCTTCGTTGGTCAGCAGGCCTTCGCCCAGAAACCAGCGGCTGTTCTGGATCACTTTGTCTTTGGCGAAATTCTGCGATTGCGATACCAGGACGGTTTCGATGAGGCTGGGATGGTTCAGAAAATACACGTCCATCCAGGCGGCTCGGTAGTAGAAGATGTCGCCAAATTCGCGTGCCCAGTGGGTATAGATCGCCAAAGGGTCGGCATTAAACAAAGGGAGATTGCCGATCAGGAACCGAGGTGGAGGGCCGGGCGGGCGACGGGAGACGTCGGGCATAAAGTCAGATGATTGCTGAATCCGATTCTACAGGGCTTTTGCGCGGGGGGCTTTGGACTGCAGTTTGGATTTTCTGCTGAGCGAAGCGAGCGGTACCCGGCGTCACGTTGCACGCGGCTTCTCTATAATAACTAGTTCGGATGACTCAACCCATGCTGCGTCCCGATTACAAAGAATTTTCCCGGCTCGCCGAAACGGCCACGCTAGTGCCGGTGGTGAAATCAGTTTCCGCCGATTTGTTGACGCCGGTCTCCGCCTTCCTTGCAATCGCAGCCGATGAGCCCGACGCTTTTCTGCTCGAATCGGTTGAGCGCGGCGAGCAGATCGGCCGCTACACCTTTCTGGGGGCGCGTCCCTATATGCAGGTGCGGGCGCGCGGCGGGGATATCCTGATTCAGCGGGGCAAGCACAAGGAGAAGCGCCAGGGCAGCGCGATTCAGGTCATCAAGGAGTTGCTGCGGCAGCATCGTTCGGCGGCGGTACCGGGCTTGCCGCCGTTTACCGCGGGCGCAGTGGGCTACTTCGCCTACGATGCAGTGCGGCAACTGGAAAATATCGGCGAGCATGCCAAGGACGATTTTTCCCTGCCCGATTGCATCCTGATGTTTTTCGATCGCCTGCTGGCTTTCGATCACCTGCGCCACCAGATCCACATTATTGCCACCGCCGATGTGTCGCGCGAGAGTCCGCGCCGCGCGTACGACCGGGCCGCGGCGGACATTGCCGTGCTGGAGAAGAAGCTGGCTGCGGGACTTCGGCCGGCGCACTGGCCCAAGCCCACGCGTCCGGCCAAGAGCAAGCTGAAAGTGCACGCCGGCACCAGCCGGCAGCGTTTCATTGACTCCGTCGAGCGCGCCAAGGAATACATTGCCGCCGGAGACATTTTTCAGGTCGTGCTTTCGCAGCGGCTGGATTTTACTCCGTCGGTTGCGCCTTTCGATGTGTACCGCGCCTTGCGCACGGTGAATCCTTCTCCTTACTTATATTTTCTGCGCATGGGGGACACGCACGTGCTGGGTTCGTCCCCAGAGATGCTGGTGCGGGTGACGGGAAGCAAGCTGGAATATCGCCCGATTGCGGGCACGCATCCCCGGGGCCGCGACGAAGCCGCCGACCAGCGCCTGGAACAGGAGATGCTGCACGACGAGAAAGAACGCGCCGAGCACGTGATGCTGGTTGACCTGGGGCGCAATGATCTGGGGCGCGTGAGCGAATATGGTTCAGTGAAAGTGAAAGACCTGATGTACGTGGAACGCTACTCGCACGTGATGCACATTGTTTCCGCGCTCGAGGGCAAGTTGCGCGGTAATTTGGACGCGCTCGATGCCTTTGCGGCGTGCTTTCCGGCCGGCACGTTGAGCGGTGCACCCAAAGTTCGCGCCATGCAGATCATTGAAGAGCTGGAGCCGACACGACGCGGCATTTATGGCGGCGCGGTACTTTACGCCGATTTTGATGGGAACCTGGATTCATGCATTGCGATCCGCACCATGCTGATGCAGGGCAAGAAAGCGTTTCTGCAGGCCGGGGCGGGAATTGTTGCGGATTCCGATCCGGCGCGCGAATTTGACGAGTGCATGAATAAGGCGCAGGCCGTGTTGCGGGCGGTGGAGGCGGCGCGGGGTAGGGGATAGCACAACCCACGTAGGCCCGGACGCACTCGTCCGGGCGGGCGAGCGAAGCTCGACTGGGTTCTATCGGTTGTGCCAGCAAAAACCTTGCCGGGCTTTGCCCGGCCGGGCGGGTGAGGGCACCCCCCCCTACGTGGGTCGTGGTGGATTAAACTAGAAGTCAGGAAGGCCATCATCTTATGGACAGTTTTGGCAGTCGGTCAGTCCTGCGTGTGGGCAGTAAGGAATACGAGATTTATCGCCTCAAAGCGTTGGATGAAAAGGGTGTTTCCACCAAGCATCTCCCCTACTCTCTGCGTATTCTCCTGGAAAATCTGCTACGTACGGAAGACGGGCGCAATGTCACCGCCGCTGACATCAGGGCTCTCGCCGCCTGGAATAGCAAATCAAAGCCGGACAAGGAAATTGCGTTCACCCCCAGCCGGGTCCTGCTGCAGGACTTCACGGGAGTTCCTGCCGTCGTGGATCTCGCCGCCATGCGCGATGCCATGAAGCGGCTTTCGGGCGATCCCACGCTGATCAATCCGCTGCAACCGGCGGAGTTGGTCATCGATCATTCGGTGCAGGTGGACGAGTTCGGCACGCCCCAATCTTTCCAACTCAATGCCGAGCTCGAATTCATTCGTAACAAAGAGCGTTACGCCTTCCTGCGCTGGGGACAAACCGCATTTCACAATCTGGCCATCGTCCCGCCCGACACCGGTATCGTGCACCAGGTAAACCTGGAATACCTGGCGCGCGTCGTTTTCGTGCAGGAGCGGGATGGCCGGCGCTCGGCGTATCCCGACACCCTGGTCGGCACCGATTCGCACACCACCATGGTCAACGGTCTGGGCGTGCTGGGCTGGGGCGTGGGCGGAATCGAAGCCGAGGCCGCTATGCTGGGTCAGCCTGTGTCCATGCTGATCCCGCAAGTGGTTGGAGTGAAGCTGACCGGAAAACTTCACGAAGGCGCGACCGCCACCGACCTGGTACTCACTATCACCGAAATGCTGCGCAAGCACGGCGTGGTGGGTAAATTCGTCGAATATTTCGGCCCGGGACTGCAGGAACTGCCACTGGCGGACCGCGCCACCATCGGCAATATGTCGCCCGAGTATGGCGCCACTTGCGGCATTTTCCCGGTGGACAAGGAAAGTCTGACTTACTTGCGGCTGACCGGCCGCTCCGAAGAACAGATTGCGCTGGTCGAAGCCTACTGCCGCGAGCAGGGCATGTTCCACGATGAAAAAACTCCCGAAGCGGAGTATTCCGAATTGCTGACGCTTGACCTGAACACGGTTGAGTCCAGCCTTGCGGGGCCGAAGCGTCCGCAGGACCGGGTGACACTCTCGCAGGCCGGTGAGTCATTTCGGATCGCGTTGCCTTCGCTGCTGAAGCCAAAGTCTTCGGCGCAGGTTGCGGCACCCGCGGCCGTCGCTTCCGGCAGCGCGCCCTCGGGCAGCGTTCCCAAGCAAGTGGATCGTTGGGAGCAGGAAGGTGGCAGCCCAAGCGCGATCGGCGTCGACAACCATAAGTTTGAAGAGCACGTTCCTCAGGATGTAAAGAAGTCGCTTCGCCATGGCAGTGTAGTGATCGCCGCGATTACGTCATGCACCAACACTTCAAATCCCTCAGTGATGATTGCTGCCGGTCTGGTGGCCAAGAGAGCAGTGGAGAAGGGCCTGACCGTTCCATCGTGGGTGAAGACGTCGCTGGCTCCCGGCTCGAAAGTGGTCCGCGACTATCTGGAAAAAGCTGGGCTGCTGCCTTATCTCGAAAAAATCAAATTCCACATTGTGGGCTACGGCTGCACGACGTGCATTGGGAATTCGGGACCGCTGCCCAAAGAAGTGTCGGAGGCGATCGACGAGAAAGACCTGGTCGTGGCTTCCGTGCTCTCAGGCAATCGCAACTTCGAGGGCCGCATCAACTCCGAAGTTCGCGCGAATTATCTGATGTCGCCGCCGCTGGTGGTGGCCTTCGCCCTGGCCGGACGCATCGATCTCGACCTGCGCAAAGATCCGATCGGAAAAGGAAAAGACGGACAGCAAGTTTATCTGGCAGATCTGTGGCCAGCGCAGCGCGAGGTGGAAGAGACGATCCGGAAATCCATTTCTTCTGACATGTTCACCCGCAGCTACGGCGAGGTCTATCACGGCGACGAGCGCTGGCGCGGACTGCCCGTGCCCAAGGGCGAAACCTACGCGTGGGAAAAGGATTCCACCTACATTCGGCGCGCTCCCTACTTCGACGATATGTCACTGCAAGCCCGCGCCGGTCGAGGACATTCGAAGCGCGCGGGTGCTGGCGGTGCTGGGCGACAGCGTTACCACCGACCATATTTCTCCCGCGGGATCGATCAAGAAAGACAGCCCAGCCGGTAAATATTTGATCGAGCACGGCGTGAAACCTGCGCGACTTCAACTCCTACGGATCGCGGCGCGGCAACCATGAAGTGATGGTGCGGGGCACATTTGCCAACGTGCGGCTGCGCAACAAGATGGTCCCCAACCTCGAAGGCGGATTCACGCGCCATTTGCCCGATGGCGCGGAGATGTCGATCTTCGAGGCGTCGGAGAAATATATTGCCGAAGGAGTTCCGCTGGTGATCCTCGCCGGGAAAGAATATGGTTCGGGATCCTCGCGCGACTGGGCGGCGAAAGGTCCGCGGCTGCTGGGAGTGCGCGCCGTAATTGCGGAAAGCTACGAACGCATTCATCGCTCGAACCTGGTGGGCATGGGAATACTGCCGCTGCAGTTTATGGCGGGAGAAAGCGCGCAGTCGCTGAACCTGACGGGCGAAGAAGTCATCGAGATTTCCGCGGTCAGCGAACTGGTTCGCAAATTTGCTCCCGGCCGGCAGGTGAAAGTTCGTGCTGCCAGCGGAGGCAAGATGAAAGAGTTCAGCGCGCTGGTGCGCATCGACACGCCGCAGGAGGCGCAGTACTACGCCAACGGCGGCATTCTGCAGTTCGTGCTGCGCCAGTTGATTGCCAGCAAGGCAGCACCGGTGCACGCCTGAACAGCGGACCTCAGGCGCTAAAGCGCGGTCCTATTGTTCAGCGAATTGGGGTACGAGTGAAACTCATGCCCTTCCCGATTTGTTGTGGTTAGGATTGTGGTGATCACGATCGCCGGGCTCTTATGCCTCTGGTTGAAATCCGCAATCTGACGAAAGTCTTCCCGCTGGGCGAGTCGATGTTTGGGGCTCGCGCCAGCGGCGAAGTTCGGGCCGTGGACGATGTTTCACTCGACATACACGCTGGCGAGACTCTTGGCTTGGTGGGTGAATCGGGATCGGGAAAAAGCACACTGGGCCGCCTGGTGTTGCGTTTGATCGAGCCCAGTTCCGGCAGCATAGGCTTCGCCGGCCGCGACCTGATGGCGGCCAGTCACCGCGAGATGCGCCGCCTGCGGCGCGATATGCAGATTATCTTTCAGGACCCGTTCGGCTCGCTTGATCCCCGCATGAACGTGGAAGACATCATCAGCGAGCCGCTGGTGATTCACGAAGCTCTGAGTGCGACGGCGCGCCGCGATCGCGTCGCCGGCTTGCTCGGCGCGGTTGGCCTTGATCAGTCTGTTCTGCCACGCTTTCCGCACGAATTCAGCGGCGGACAACGCCAGCGTATCGGAATCGCGCGCGCGCTGGCGCTGCGCCCAAAATTTATCGTGGCCGATGAGCCAGTGTCGGCGCTGGATGTCAGCGTGGGGGCGCAGATCGTTAACTTGCTGGCGCAGTTGCAGCGCGAGTTCGGCCTGACTTATCTCTTCATCTCGCACTCCATGCCGGTGGTGCGCTATCTCGCTACCCGCATCGCCGTGATGTATCGCGGGAAGATGGTTGAGGTTGGCGAGGCGCGGCAGATTACCGAGCAGCCGCAGCATCCCTACACCCGCAGCCTGCTCGCAGCGACGCCGGAAATTGTTGTGTAGCGCCGGCGAACCACCTTTGAGTTATCCTTGATCGCTTTCAGGAGGCAACTATGAAATTGCAGCTTGCCGTACTGCTGCTGTCCGCCACTGCTTTCGCCCAGCAATCGAAGAATCCTGTCACCGATGTCCTTCGCGACTCTCTCGCCGGCCGTCAAAAGAATACTGTCGCGGCCATTGAAGCCATGCCCGCCGACAAGTTTGGATTCAAGCCCACGCCGGACCAGATGTCATTTGGACATCTGGCGACACACATCGCCGAAGCGAACTATTTCTTTTGCGGCAAAGTCGGCGATGTTGCGCAGCCGAAGGTCGAGGAATTGACCGAGACTGCCGCCAAGGACAAGCTGGTCGCCGCTGTGAAAGCTTCCTTCGACTTCTGCGGTACCGCTCTCGCCAAAGCCGAAGACGCAAAACTCGGCGATACGATCGAGGATTTTGCTCACAAGCCGCGCCCCCGCGCCTGGGCTGCCTTGGCCCTCGCCGGAAGCTGGGCGGACCACTACGGCGCTGCCGCAATGTACTTGCGACTGAACGGCGTGCTGCCGCCGACGGCACAAAAGAAGCCGGAAGAACCCAAGAAATGATGGCGGAGCGTCCCGCCGGGGTGACGGCGGTGGCGGCTGCTTTTATGGTGGCCGCTGCATACCTTCTGGTGATTGGCCTCACCATGCTGACTCGTCCCGGGGTGGTCTCGATGGCGGCCGGCGCGCCGTTGCTCGGCGGCCTCGAGCTCGCCGGTCCGTACATGTTTCTGCTTATGGCTGGAGTCGGATCGGCAGTGGCGATCGGCCTCTGGAGGCTTCACAGGTGGGCCCGGTGGACGGCAATTCTCATTGCCATGGCAGGCGTAGTGCTCCTGGTGCCCAGCGTCTCCAGCGCAATGCTGGATTTCCGAATCGGCAAACTGCTTTGGGACGGCGTTGGAACGATCTCGCGGGTGCTGATCGCCTGGTATCTATTCCAGGAACCAGTAGGGGAGGTCTTCGCCGCGAAGTAGCCTATTCGCCCACTACACCATTGGGTGCCTTGGGATTGCCTTCTGCATGGTTAAATCTAAAGAGTGAATTAGATGGCACTGAATATTAAGAACGAGAGCACTGATCGTCTTGCTCGCCAAATTGCACGAAAAACCGGCGAATCCCTAACTGGAGCCATTCATAAGGCCCTGGAGGAGCGATGGGAGCGGCTGAAGATCCAACGGGACGGCCCTGCTATCACCAAAGAGATCGAGGAGTTATTAAGGCGGGTTGACGCCCTTCCCGTTTTGGACTCGCGACCGGAAGATGAAATCCTGGGTTGAATGGATCACGCCGGGAGTGATGTCGACTCGTGCGGGAATGCAGCTCACCGACCGCTACTCTTCCTCTTCCTTCACATCCCCACGCGCCGCCTTGGCCTTCTCTACAATCTTTTCCTGCAGCATTCCGGGCACGGCGTCGTAGTGATGCATTTCCATGTTGAAGCTGCCGCGGCCCTGGGTCATCGAAGTGAGATCTACGCCGTAGGTGAGCATTTCGGACATCGGGACCTCGGCCTTCACCACGGTGTTGCCGCCCTTGTTGTCCATGCCCTGGATGCGGCCGCGGCGGCTGTTCAGGTCGCCCATGATGCTGCCGGCGAAATCGTCGGGCACGGTGATCTCGACCGCCATCACGGGTTCGAGCAGCGTGGGTTTCGCCACCTCCATGGCTTTTTTGAAAGCGATGCGGCCGGCCATCTGGAATGACATGTCGTTCGAGTCCACATCGTGATAAGACCCGTCGTAGAGGATCACTCTGAAATCCACGACCGGGAATCCCGCCAGGTAGCCGCGTGCGGCGGCATCTCTAATTCCCTTCTCTATGGCGGGGATGTAGTTCTTGGGAATCGAGCCGCCGAAAATGTCGTTCACGAATTCAAACTCGCCGCCGCGCGGCAGCGGTTCCATCTTGATTTTGCAATCGCCGTATTGGCCGTGTCCGCCGGTCTGTTTCTTGTGCTTGCCCTGGACGTCAGCCTTGCCGCGAATGGTCTCGCGGTACGGAACCTTGGGCGCTTTCAGCACGACTTCCGTGTGGTACCGCTTCTTCATCTTGGAGACGACCACTTCAATGTGCTGCTGGCCGGTGCCCGCGATCAGGAACTCCTTGGTCTGGGGATCGCGGAAGAAGCGCAGCATGGCGTCCTCTTCCATCAGCTTGTGAATGCCGGGGCCCAGCTTGTCCTCGTCGGCGCGGCTCTTGGGCTCGATGGCAAAAGTGATGGCCGGTTCGGGCAGCTTCACTCGCGGATACTGAATCGGGGCGGATTTATCGCCCAGGGTGTCGCCGGTGAGAGTGTCTTTTAGTTTCGCGACGGCCCCAATGTCGCCGGCGTGCAGTTCCGCGACCGGCACGGCAGTCTTGCCTTGCATGATCGAGATGTGCGCCAGCTTTTCCTGTGATCCGCGGCTGAAGTTCATGCACCGTGGCGTCATTTTTCAGGACGCCGGAGAAGACTTTGAAATAAGAAATTCGTCCGGCGAAGGGATCGGAAACCGTTTTGAAGACATAGAGCGACACCGGTTCCGCATCGGTTTCATGCCGCTTCGGCGGCTCGCCATTGCTGGAGGCTGCCGGGTCCCCCTGCACCCACTCATGCTCGGAGGGCGCGGGGGTGTAGTCGACGATAAAATCCATCACCCGGTCGGCGCCGATGTTGCCCAGTCCGGAGCCGAAGATTACGGGAAAGATTTTGTCTTCGCGGATGGCATTGTGCAGCGCGGGAATCAGGTCTTCTTCGGGGATAGTTCCCTTTTCAAAGAATTCTTCCAGCAGCGCATCGTTGCCTTCCGCCACCAACTCCACCAGCTTTTCGTGTTGGGCCTGGGCTTCGTCCTTCATATCGGCGGGAATCTCAATTTCCTTGCCCTTGCCGTTGCCGCCCAGTTCGTAGCTGTAGGCCTTCAGGGTGACCAGATCAACCACGCCACGGAAGTTTTTTTCTTTTCCGATGGGCAGCTCAAGGGGAATCACGGATCGTCCAAAGGCATTGGTGAGCGATTCGAGGACGCGCTCGGCATCGGCGCGGTCGCGGTCCATGCGGCTGGCCACGATCAGGCGCGGCGTCTGATATTCCTCGCAGTAATTCCAAACCCGCTGGGTGACCACTTCGACTCCGGCGACGCCGTCGACGACGACGATGGCCGCATCCACCACAGGCAGCACCAGCTTGGCTTCGTGGACGAACATGTTGAAGCCGGGCGTATCGACGATATTGATTTTCGTCTTGCCCCACTCCACGTGGGCCAGGCCCGCGGAAATAGACATCTTGCGCGCGATTTCTTCTTCGTCGTAGTCGGTGGTGGCGCTGCCGTCGTCCACCCGGCCCTGACGCGGGCTCGCGCCCGCGGCGTACAGCATGGCTGAAACCAGAGAGGTCTTGCCGGCATGTCCGTGCCCAATCACCGCCACATTCCGGATGTTCGCGCCTTCGTAAGCCTTCACAGGTTCGCTCCTTGAGAAAAAGGCGGGCTCATATGGGACTTGAAGAAGAGGCAACTTATAGACCGAAGCCCGGCGCCTGTCAAAGGCTAGGATGCTACCACAGCGGAATTTGGGGGCTCAAGGGAGGCAGGGGAACCCAAAACCTTAAACCACGAAGGACACGAGGGTTCACTAAGGAAATCCTTCGTGTCCTTTGTGGTTGAAGAATTTGGCCGAGGACTCGACCTGCCGCTCCCAAGGACGTTATATTTGACCAAATCCGGCTGCGAAGGTATCCCAAGTTCTATGCGACGTCTTCTTACTGTTTTCCCCAGCCTTGCGCTGTTTGCCGTGATCCTGCTTTCGTCTCTGTTCCCACCGATGGCCCGCGCTGTCTCAGAGAATGCCATCGTCTCGCGCAGCGCGACCGTCGAAGGCGTAAGTCTGCACTACCTGACCGCCGGCCATGGTCCCGTGGTGGTCCTGATCCACGGCTACGCGGAGACCTCGCGCATGTGGAGACCTATCATGCCGGTCCTCGCGGAGCGATTTACGGTGATCGCGCCAGACCTGCCTGGCATCGGAGACTCGGCGATTCCGGCGGACGGTTTGGATATGAAGACTGCCGCGATCCGCATTCATGCGCTCGCCCGCTCGCTCGGCGCTCAGAAAGCGGAAGTTGTCGGTCACGACATTGGTCTCATGGTGGCGTATGCCTACGCCGCGCAGTTTTCCGCGGAAGTCACGAAACTCGCGGTGATGGACGCTTTCCTGCCGGGCGTAGCCGGATGGGAGGCGGTTTACAACAACCCAGGCATTTGGCACTTCCGCTTCAATGGACCGACCCCGGAAGCTCTGGTGCAGGGACGCGAGCGAATCTATTTCGAGCACTTCTGGAACGATTTCGCCGCCGACAAGACCCACTCCATTCCTGAGGACGACCGCAAGGCGTACACCGCGGCGTACTCCCGTCCAGGACGCATGCGCGCGGGCTGGGCCTATTTCGTTTCCTTCCAGCAGGCCGCCAAGGATTTCGCTGAACTCTCCCAAACCAAGCTCACCATGCCGGTCCTTTCGATTGGAGGCGAGAAGGCCAATGGAGACGTGCTGGCCCATCAGATGAAGCTGGTCGCGTCCGATGTGACTTTCGTCGTCCTGAAGAACACCGGACACTGGGTGATGGAAGAAAATCCGAAGGAAACGATCGACGCGCTGGCGAAATTTCTCTGAGGCAGGCACGCTCTAGCCGCTGACTGACGGTACTCCCTCCGCGGAAGCCGCAATACGCCGGGAGGCGCGCACCGCATTCGCCAGGGTGTAGGCAGCGCTGAGCAGCAGAATGACTGCCGTTCCCAGAGCCCCGATTGAGGCGATGCTCTCCCGCCGCAGCAGGAACACGCTTCCGGCTGACCAAACAACCAGCAATGCGCCGGTCACGTAGTGCATGGAATAACGAAAAAGGCGCGCCAGCGGGAAGAGATGGAGTCCAACAATGGTCGCGATCGCCGGTACGATCAGATCCGCCCGATGAAAGATGTTCAGAAAAACGATCGCCACCGGAATCGCAATCCACTGAATAATATTGACCCGGTTGAAGGTGCGGCTCATGCGCGCTTCGATCTCCGGATCTTCGTTTCCACGTGGAGCTTTTGACGCCCCTTTCAAAACGCCCACGGCGGGAATGACCAGCGCAGCCAGAATCGCGGCCGCGGCCGCACCCGTCGCTAGATTCAGCCGATGCATCGCAGACAGCCCGGTACACAGCCAGAGTGTTCCGAAACCAGCGAAGAATAAGACCCCTGTAGCCCTGCCGGAAACTGCTTCTGACGTCTCGCTTGCATTCATGTCGTTTACTTGATCCCAATCACCATCGAGTCTGGACCCAGCAAGTGTTCCACGCGGGTTTCACGGAAGCCCGCTTCCTTCATCCAGCCCATGCAATCGGCGCCGGTGTAGTCGAAACCGCCGGGAGTTTCAATCAGCATGTTCAGGCTCATGAGCAGGCCGAAGGCGTTCTTCGACCGGTCGTCATCGATGATGCCGTCATAAACAATCAGGGCGCCCCCTTGTGGAATTGCTTGGAGACTCTTCTTCAACAGGATTTTCTTTTCTTCCAGATTCCAGTCATGAAGGATATGCCCCATCATCAGGACGTCCGCTTTGGGCAGGTCTTGCTCAAAGAAACTGCCAGGCTGAAATCTGACCCGCGAAGTGAGACCATTGGCAGCTACATACTCTTCAAAGGTTGGAGCCACCTCGGCCAGGTCGAAACCAATTCCCGAGATATGTGGGTTGGCCTTGGCCACCTGCACGATCAGATCTCCCTGGGCGGTGCCAACATCCACGGCCGTTTTGTAGTTCTTCCAAGGAAACTTGCTGGCGATGAGGCGGTTCGCCCCCGTGCTGATCCCGGTCATAGCCTTCAGAAACCCTTTGAGGTTTTCCGGATCGGCGTAGAGCGCGCCAAAAAAATTAGGCCCGCCGTTCTTGGCCTCATTCTGCAATTCTCCAGTTCGCAAAGCGGCCGTGAGGTTGCCCCAGAAGGGATAGAGCCGGCGATTCGCCATCTCCAGCATCCCGCCAACATAGGTGGTCTTCCGTTTGTCCAGAAACTTATCGGTGGAGGGAGTATTCGAATACTTCCCGTTGACTCGCTGCAGGAAACCAAGCGCGACCAGAGCGTCCAGAAAATCACGCGCCCCGCGGGGGTGCAGTCCCAGGCGGCCCTGCAAAGATTCGAGATCCTCGGAATGGGCGGCTAGTTCTGTGAATAATTCCATCTCGATTGCACTCAACAACGTCTTGGAAGCCCAGAATCCGAGGCCCACCTGCATGATGGCGTCTATATTGGGTTCGTTCATTTTGGTCCTCACTGCCGCCTGTGATGAAACTGCCAGCATCGCGGCCACCGGAGTATACATTTGCAATCCCGAGTGGCTCCAGCGCTCCGGGAATTTCTCCACTAAACTAGGGGCCTATGCCGGCCTCTGATCCCGCAGCCGATTCAGTGCAGACAATTTCTCTCCTCGGCATTCCGTTTGACGCGAACTCTTCGTACCTGCGTGGTCCGGCGCAGGCGCCGAAAGCGATTCGTGAAGCACTCCATTCCGATTCCAGCAATCTTTGGACCGAGGACGGGATCGACCTGGACCGGAAGAATTCGTTTCATGACGCCGGCGATGTTGTCCTATCGGAGAATGGGGGCGCGCCGTTCACTGCGATTGAAGCGGCCGTTAAAGAGACCTTGGATCTTGGCCATCCTCTGATCTGTCTGAGCGGCGATCACTCGGTAACCTATCCCACGATCAAGGCTTTTCATTCGCGCCATTCCGATCTGACGATTCTGCACTTCGACGCTCATCCGGATTTGTACGACGAACTCGATGGCAATCGGCTTTCCCATGCCTGCCCGTTCGCTCGCATCATGGAGGAGCGCCTCGCCCGCCGCCTGGTGCAGGTGGGCATTCGTACCATGAGCGGCCACCAGTTAGCGCAAGCGAACCGCTTCGGGGTGGAAGTCATCACCATGCGAAATCTTGATCGCTTTTCGCAGTTGTCGTTTGCAGCCCCGCTTTTTATTTCGCTGGATGTGGATGTGCTCGATCCTGCCTTTGCCCCGGGGATCTCGCACTATGAGCCGGGAGGAATGTCGGTTCGCGAAGTGCTCCGCTGTATTCAGGGGTTGAAGGTGCCGGTGGTGGGCGCTGATATCGTTGAGTACAACCCCGTCAGGGACTGGCATGGCCAGACCGCAATGGTTTGCGCCAAGTTCCTCAAGGAGATTGCCGCTGCCATGCTGCGCAACGGTAAAGATAAGAATGACAAACTAGCGCCTGGCATCTGGCCTTAGTTTAGAGTGAGGACCGATCCGTGAGATCCGTGAAAATCCGTGTCTGATTTCGGGAGATATCAAATGAACCAGAGCATTCGATTCGTCGTGGGCGTGATGGCGTTGGCCGTAGCGGTTTCCGCCGGGATGGCCTGCGCGCAGCAGACCGGTAGTGCTCCTACCTGGCCGGCGCCGCAAGAGGGTGATTTCGTCGTCCACGACTTCCACTTTCAATCGGGCGAGACCCTGCCGGAACTGCGGCTGCACTACACCACCCTTGGCAAGCCGGTGAAGGACGCCAGTGGCCGCACCACGAATGCAGTTCTCATCCTGCACGGGACCGGAGGCCACGGGAGTGGATTCCTGCTGCCCATTTTTGCCGGGGTGCTGTTCGGGCCGGGCCAATTGCTGGATGCGACGCGGTACTACATCATCCTGCCTGACGGGATCGGTCACGGGAAATCCAGCAAGCCCAGCGACGGCTTGCACGCGCACTTTCCGCAGTACGAATATGCGGACATGATCGCTCTGCAACACGAGCTGGTCGAAAAGGGATTGGGCGTGAACCACCTGCGCCTGGTGATGGGAACCTCGATGGGCTGCATGCACTCCTGGATGTGGGGTGAGACTTATCCTGACGCGATGGATGCGCTCATGCCGCTGGCGTGCCTGCCGGTGCAGATTGCGGGACGCAACCGGCTGTGGCGCAAGATGGTGATCGAGGGTATTCGCCAGGACCCGGAGTGGAAGAATGGCGATTACACCGCCGAACCTCGCGCAGCGCTGCAAATTTCGGCTGATTTTCTGCTGATCGCGGGCAGCGCACCCCTTCATATGCAGGAGGACATGCCGACCCGCGATGCCACCGACAAGTTTCTGGACGAATCCATGAAACGAATTACCGCAGGGATGGATGCTAACGATTTTCTATACGCCGTAAGCTCTTCCCGTAACTATGATCCCTCGTCCAAGCTCGACGCGATCAAAGTGCCGGTCATGTACATCAACTCCGCCGACGATTTCATCAATCCTCCGGAATTGGGGATTGCGGAACGCGAAATTCAGAAGGTGAAGCAGGGAAAGTTCGTGTTGTTGCCTGTTTCCGAGCAGACGCATGGGCACGGCACCCACACCCGCGCCGCCGTCTGGCAGCAATACCTGAAGCAGTTGCTCGAAGAGTCGCAGCACTGATCTGGCTTGAAATTGCAATCGTGGGGTTGGTGAATTTGGGCGCTGAATTCGCCTCACCACTTCTTGAAAATCACGAACACCGCTGCCACGATCAGGCCAAAGCCCACGATGTAATTCCACCGGATCTGCTCGTCGAGGTACAAGACCGAGAAGACCGAGAACACGGTCAGGGTGATGACTTCCTGAATCGTCTTGAGTTGGACCGCGCTGAATTCATAAGACCCGATGCGATTCGCGGGGACCTGAAAACAGTACTCGAAGAACGCGATTCCCCAACTGACGAGGATGACTTTGAACAAGGGCGCCTGGCGAAACTTCAGGTGGCCGTACCAGGCAAACGTCATGAAAATATTTGAAATGGTGAGCAGGACGATCGTGGTCATAGTCGTTATGCTGCCTGAAATGGCAGCAGCTTTTCCAGTGGGGCAACGAAAAATCGAGTTTGGGATTCCAAGCGTGATCAGGCTTCAAGGAGTAATATCTTCGCAACGTAATAGGCACGGCGAGTTTCTGAAGCATATTTTTTCTGGATTATGTTTCCACAACTTGGCCAATTCGCGGACCTCGGATTCCTGCTTCTGCGGCTGATGGTGGGCGTCGTATTCCTCAGCAGCGGCTGGAATCATCTCAAGGGCCCTGAGGCACGCGGCAAAAGCATTGGCATGAGCAAGGGCTTCACCATCTTCCTCGGAGCAGCGGAAGTTGCCGGAAGCCTGGGCGTCATGTTCGGAGTTTTGCCCCAGTTGGCTGCGTTGGGACTGATCCTGATCATGCTGGGCGCGATCCAGAAGAAGATCTTCGTGTGGCACACCGGGTTTTGGGGCGAAAAGGCCTACGGCTGGCACTATGACCTGATGCTTGTGGTGATGAACCTGGTGATTGTGTTCACCGGCGGCGGGCGTTGGGTGCTGATGAAATGAGCTGATGAGTCTAAATGTAGGCGCGAGCGTCCCGCTCGTGCGGCGGTGAAAACAAACCAGGATGCGCGTAGCTGTCGCACGAGCGGGGACGCTCGCGCCTACACTAGTCGGGCTCGGAATGACTCAATCCACCAGCTCGAACACTCCGGTAACCCGTGAATACTTGCGCGCTGGCTTTGTCTCGCCTATTCTTGTCGCTACGGGCTCGGGCAAGCAATTACAGAACTGAGCCTCGCAACCAGCCATGTATCGCTTGACCGCCAGATTGTTGCTTGTCCTGCTGCTCGTGGGCACATTGGCCCCGGCGGCCCTGGCGATTTCCGCTCCCCTGCCGCATGCCTGCTGTATGCGGAAGCCGATGCACGACCACGGCTCCAGCAGCCGGGACATCCAGGCAGTGGGCGGTCAGAGTCACAATTGTTGTCCGCCGGTGACTACCGCCCGATGGGTTGCGCTCGAGGCAGGCATTGACTCGAGTGTCCAGCCGCTTCTGGCTTATCTTTCGCCAGACTCGCGTCCGGTTCTGCATAGTATTCAGGCCAACTCCCTTCGGCCCGTTCGTGGCCCTCCACTCACCTGACCAACCTGCTCTGACTTTTTGCACCTGTTTCTTTCGGACTAACTCCGGCTCCCGCTTGTGGCGCTGCCGGTCGAAGGCCGTAAGAAACTCTCGCGTGCAAGCGTTCTCTAACGTTCCAGCCGTGCTCTCGAAGCGCGAAGTGTTTGTCGTCGGGTGATTGCGGATGTCTCGTGTGCTCTGGGTAGTCTTATTGCTCGTTCTGCTGGCGGGCTCCGGCCTCTGGTTCTCCGGCCTGGTCCCGCATTGCTGTGGCGCGCGCCAGTCGCCGAGCAAGGTGGAAACCGCCCTCGCTCGACGGTTCCGCTCACTGTCAATGCCATCTGGCGCGAAGCAAAGCAAGAACCCATTCACCACTTCGCTTGCATTGCTGCAGGAATCGGCCCGGCATTTTTCCGATCACTGTGCTTCCTGCCACGGCAATGACGGCAGCGGCAACACCGAGATCGGGACGAAACCTGTTTCCGCCGGCGCCCGACATGCGGCTGGCGGCTACGCAGCAGCTCAGTGATGGAGAGCTCTACTACATCATCCACAACGGCGTCCGCTGGACCGGCATGCCCGCGTGGGGTGAGCCTGGCGATGATCGGGACAGCTGGAAGCTGGTTTTGTTCATTCGCCATCTGCCCAATCTGAGCGCGGCCGAACTCCATGACATGCAGCGGTTTAATCCCAGGAGCGAGGCTGACCGTGAAGAGGAAAAAGAAGAGCAGGAATTCCTGAATGGAGCGCCGGCTGGAGAACCGGCCCACAAATCCCGATGAAGAACTCTAAGGAGAACAAGAAGCATGAAGAAGCACTGGTTGACTCTGCCGTCAATTCTGATCTGCACGCTGTTGCTGGGCACTCTGGCGTTCGCGCATGGCGGCATGGAACACGTTCTGGGGACGGTTACCGCAATCACTGATCACTCTCTTTCAGTGAAAACTCGCGAAGGAGAGATCAAGACCATCGAGTTTGACGGTGAAACCAAATTTACCAAGGGCGATGCAGCCGCCTCGGTCAAGGACGTTCAGGTGGGAAGCCGGGTCGCGATTCATGCTCACAAGAATGACAACGCTCTGCATGCGGCGGAAGTCCGGATCGGCGCCGATACCGCTCCAGGAAAGCACTGAAAAATCGCTATTGGGGGAAAACATGCTTTACAGAAAAAAGGGACCTTGGGTTGCGGCCGCGTTTCTACTGCTAAGCAGCGCCGCCTTTGCCACTATCTTCGGCGCGGTCAGCGGTCTTATCCACGACCCACAGCACCGTCCGGTACAGGGAGCGCAGGTCGTGCTGCGCGCGGCCAACTCTGCCTGGTCAAAGTCGGTTACCAGCGACGACGCCGGCGAATTTCACTTCGACGCGGTGCCGCTGGGGGAGTACACAGTCACGGTCGAACTCGCCGGCTTCGCCTCGCCGGAGCAGAAACTCGCGCTCAACTCAGGCCGCGACGCCCGCCTCCACTTTTCGCTGACGGTGGCCCAGGCCAAAGAGACGGTTGAAGTCAAGGACACATCTGAGGCGGTCAACTCCGAATCTTCCAGCACCTCTACGCTGGTAAGCCGCCGGCAAATTGCCGAGACTCCCGGCGCCGACCAGACCAACAGCCTGAGCATGATCACCAACTATGTTCCCAGCGCGTATATGGTGCACGATCAGCTTCACATTCGCGGCGGACATCAGGTTTCGTGGCTGATTGACGGCGTGCCCGTGCCCAATACGAATATCGCTTCGAACGTCGGGCCGCAATTTGATCCCAAGGACATCGACTACCTCGAAGTGCAGCGCGGCGGATACTCGGCGGAATACGGCGATCGCACGTATGGCGTCTTCAACGTCGTGACTCGTTCCGGATTCGAGCGCGACCGCCAGGCCGAACTGGTCACCAGCTATGGCAGCTTTAACCGCACCGAGGACCAGTTCAGCTTTGGCGACCACACCGACCGCTTCGCCTACTACGGCAGCATTTCCGGCAACCGCACCGATCTCGGCCTCGAGACCGGAAGTACCGAGGTACTGCACGATCTGGGCGCGGGCCTGAGCGGCTTCACCTCTCTGACTTTTAACAAGACTCCCACTGACCAGCTTCGCCTGGTCGCTTCCGCCCGCGGCGACCACTACCAGGTTCCCAACGATCCCGATCAGCAGGCCTCCGGAATTCGCGATGTAGAAGACGAACGCGATGACCTGGTCAATTTTTCCTGGCTGCACACTCTCGATCCAGGGGCGGTGCTGACTGTCTCGCCCTTCTATCACTTCAACCGCGCCCACTATGTCGGCGAGTTATGTCGGCGAGCCCAGATCCCGACGTCATAATTCCCGAGGATGACCGGGGCTCGAACTACTTTCGGCGGCGTGGTTTCCCTGGCGGTCAATCACGGGAAGCACAATGCCCGTGCCGGATTCCAGGTTTTCGGAGCGCGCGACAATCAGCTCTTCGGAGTTGTTACCAGCGATGGCAGCAATCCGCCGCTTAGCCAGCGCGAAATTGTTTGGGGGAACGTCGAAGCGCTGTTTCTGGAAGATCAGTTCAAGCTCACCAGCTGGCTGACGATAAACGGCGGAGTGCGGCTTACGCATTTCGGCTCAACCATCAGCGAAAACGCAGTGGATCCCAGGATCGGGGCGGCCATTCGCGTCCCGCGTCTCAATTGGGTCCTGCGCGGTTTCTACGGACGCTACTATCAGGCTCCACCCTTGCTTACGGTGAACGGTCCACTGCTCGATCAGGCTGCCCAACAGGGATTTGGTTTCCTGCCGTTGCGGGGTGAGCGCGACGAGCAGCATGAATTCGGTTTGACCATTCCTTTGGCCGGCTGGACTTTTGACGTCTCGAACTTCCGCACCGGCGCGAAGAACTTTTTCGACCACGACATACTGGGTAACTCCAACATTTTCTTTCCGCTTACCATCGCGCGCGGCCGCATTCGCGGCTGGGAGGCTTCCGCCAACTCACCGCGCATCGCCGGGCGCGCTCAATTCCATGCTGCCTATTCCCACCAGTACGCGGAAGGTGCGGGCGGCGTCACCGGTGGCCTGACCGATTTCGAACCTCCGGACGAAGGTTATTTCTTTCTCGACCATGACCAGCGCAACACGCTTTCCGCCGGCGTGAATCTGGCGTTGCCCTGGCGCGTGTGGGCCGATTTCAATGCGAATTACGGATCGGGTTTCGTCGACGGCGAGGGGCCGGAACATCTGCCCTCGCACGAAACCTTCGATCTGTCGGTGGGGAAATCATTCGGTGAGAGCTGGGACGTGCGCTTGACCGGGCTCAACCTCTCCAACCATCGCTATTTGCTGGACAACAGCAACACTTTCGGAGGAACCCACTTCGTGAACCCGCGCGAGATTTCGGTTCAGGTAAAGTACAGGTTCCATTTCTAGAAACGGACCTGGGACGTCGGACCTCGGACCTCGGACCTCGGACTTCAGCACTGGCGTCCAGGATCGCACGCCCGGCGACCGGAGTACATACGATGAGATTCGTTCTGGCACTACTGGCCGTCTTCGGTATTGTGGCTTCGTCGCTGGCGTTGCGCGAGCACTACCGGACTGATACCTCGCCCTGCAGCATCAACGAGAAGTGGGACTGCGGCATCGTGAACCACAGCCCCTATGCGGTGCTCTGGGGCGTGCCGGTGGCGACTATTGGGATCGCAGGGTATTTCCTGCTGGGAATATTGGCGCTCAAACGATGGTATCTCGCGCTGTTGCCGCTGTCGTTAGGCGCGCTCGCATTCTCGCTCTACCTGGCGCACATTGAAGCACATCTTCTGGGAGTGTGGTGCGTTTACTGCGTGGCGTCGTTGGCCGCGATTTCAGCATTCACACTGCTGGTGATCGGGACGGTTGTGATTCGCCGCGGGCGAAAGAGCGTAAACCACGAAGGGCACTAAGGTACACGAAGGAAATCCCACTAACCTTGCGCTCCCATCTTTTTTAGGGCCGCCAGTAATTCTTCGTTATTCGGCGCCTGGTCCAGCGGGTATATTTTGGCGAAAGCGATCTTGCCCTTTTTGTCCACAATGAACACGGCTCGTTCGCAGATGCCAGGGAAAGGCTGTTCTTTTCGTAGAATTCCGAATTGCTCGGAGACCTGGCCGTGAGGATAGAAATCCGCGCACATGGGCGTGTGCATCATCCCAATTTCCTTCTTCTGCCAGGCCAGCTTGCTGGGAATCGAGTCCACGCTGATGTCGATGACCTGAGCGTCGAGGCCGGCGAATTTCTCGCGGTCGGCGTCGAAGGCCGGCAACTGCGCGGCGCAAGTGGGCGTCCAGTCCAGCGGATGGAAGCTCACCACCAGGTTCTTCTTCCCATGGAAATCGCTGAGTTTTACGCTCAAATGCCGTTCGCCCTCAACCGCGGGCAACTCAAAATCCGGGGCTATGTCTCCGACCTTCAGGGGCATGGGTTCTCCTAACCTCCGTGTCGACCAGCCTACTTGCGCGCCGCGAGCGCGCCCGTTTGCTTCATCAAAATTAACATTGCTTTAACACTTCCTCCAACCCGGTGGGACTAATATCTCCCGATGCCACAGGAGCCTCTTGTCATAGAAGATATCCCCGGCCCTAAGGATGGACAGCGTATTCTGCGCCTGGCCGGGCCGCTGACCATGAGCAATCTGTTCGACTTTCAATCCCGGGTTCGCCTCGACACTTCGCGCGTCCTGATGCTGGATTTCACCGGCGTCCCCTATGTGGATTCAGCCGGAATTGGCGCACTGGTCGGGGCCTACGTCACCCACCAGAAGGATGGACGCAGCCTGTACCTGATTGGCGTGAACGAGCGCGTCCAAAATGCATTGAAGGTCACCCGCGTCGAACAGTTCTTTAACTTTGTGCCTTCGGTGACCGCGGCCGAGCAGGCGATCAACGCATAGAACGAAGATCGAAGAACGAAGATCAGGGATCAAAGACCGAAGCCTGCAGCCTGCTTCAGCGTTCACCCGTCCACGTATTATCATCAGTACATGCCTGCCCGCCTTTGCGCTCTTCTTTTAGCTCTCTCGGCCACTTCGTTCGCCGGTATCACCGACGACGTACTCCAGGCGCTGTCGCAAAATAATGCTTCCGCGGCCCAGTCTGCCCTGGAGAGCTATCGCGCACGCCAGGGCGTAACCCCGGACTACGTGGAAGCTCTTTCCTGGATGGCTCGGGCGAGTCTTCAGTCGCGCCAATTGGAGCGTGCCGAGACCTACGCGAAGCAGGCCGAAAGCGTGAGCCGGCAACTGCTCGCTAAACGCTCTCTCGATGCCGAGCCCCACCTGCCGATCGCGCTGGGGGCTGCGCTCGAAGTTCAGGCCCAGGTGCTGGCCGCCAAGGGAGAGCCCGCTCTGGCGGTGGCCCTGCTCCGTCGAAATCTCGCGACTTATCGGAATACTTCGATCCAGACTCGATTGCAAAAGAATCTCAATGTTCTGGGGCTGACGGGACAGCCGGCGCCTCCGCTCAAAATCGCTCAATTTCTGGGCCCCAAGCCAGTGGCTCTTGCCCAGCTCACAGGCTCCCCGGTGCTGCTTTTCTTCTGGGCCCACTGGTGCGGCGACTGTAAGGCGGAAGGCCCGGTGATCGCCCGCTTGAGTTCCGAGTTCGGTGCCCGCGGCCTGATGTTGGTAGCTCCCACGCGGCTCTACGGCTACGCCGCCCAGGGAGAAGACGCCGCTCCGAAGGATGAGCTTCCCTACATCGAGCGGGTCTGGCAGCATTATTATCCCGCGCTGCAAGGCGTGCCCGTCCCCGTCAGCAAAGAGAACTTCAGTCTTTACGGCGCCAGTACCACGCCCACACTGGTCTTACTCGATCGCACCGGTCGCGTTGCGCTCTATCACCCCGGCGCCATGCCCTACGAGGACCTTCGATCCGCCATAGAAAAAGTGGTTCGCTGAGAGCCGAGAACTAGAAACTGAAAACTGATATTTAAGAATTGCCCAGCGTGTAATCAAGACATGTAAGTTCGCGTGATTATGGTCGCGAACCCTATACATTTACACTTTTCGGAAGCAATCCGCATTTTCAGATTTCATCCCCGCCCACTACAATCTGCAAACGATGGATGAAGCCCATATCGCAGAGCTGCTTGCACCCTTCCTGGGGGATGATGGAAGCGGCATGGCGCCAGCACAATTGCGATATATATCGATGTATATCGATATACTACTGCGCTGGAACGCCCGCATCAATCTAACCGCGGTGCGCAAGCCGGAGGAGATCGTCACCCGCCACTTCGGTGAGTCGCTCTTCTCTGCCCGATACCTGTTTCCGAAGGCCGGCATGCCTACATTCTCTGGGGCTCCCTCCACGCAGGTCCTGACCAAGCCGCACCTCATTGATGTAGGGTCCGGTGCGGGGTTCCCCGGCCTGCCGATCAAGATATGGGCTCCGCATATCCACATTACATTGATCGAGGCGAACCAGAAGAAAGCGACGTTCCTGCGAGAGTTAGTCCGTAGCCTGGCCTTGACCGATGTTGAGGTTTTTACCGGCCGCGCGGAGACTTTCCCGGGAGGCAAGGCCGACGTCGTTACGCTCCGGGCGGTCGAGCGCTTTGACACAGCACTTCCAAGCGCTGCTGCTCTGGTGGGACCGCGTGGGTGCCTGGCGATCCTGATCGGGTCTGCTCAACTGAAGAGGCTTGGTGAACTCCTGCCAGGTTTAGCGTGGACAGGGCCCGTACCTTTGCCACTATCGGACAAGCGGGTGCTGATCCTGGGTAGGAAAGAGGCGAAATGATTAACAAGTCCTTGTGGTGGGACACAAGAGTCGATCCGGAGCGCTTTGGAGGGGAGTAACGCCTATAAAACCTTGATTACTAGGGTCGGAGTGGGAATAAGTGAGGGATCGCGATTTTCCATCGCACCGAGGTCCGCGACGTACCAACGTGACTAATATCATGGAACCAAGATAGTAATAAGTGGTAAGAACAGCCGGTATTGCGAATGCATTGGGAGATTGCTCAGGCGATAGTATTCAGAAAGTGGGGCAGAATACCGACATTTACCAACTATTCGACTGGCCCATAAACTTGCGGGCACAAATCTAACAGTTCGATGTTCCACGTGGAACATTCAAGCGCAGCCGATGGCGATTAGCCAGATGTCTTGCCCCCGATCATTTCCTACGCTCCTATTCGACACTACATCGGAGTTCAGGGATGCGATGTTCCACGTGGAACATCGCGATTACCGCTAAAGCGACAACAGACGATCGATTCTTTCTTCAAGTCGCCCAGTCCTGGCTAGTTGGATTGGACGATCCTGATTCTCCTCCTCGAGAGGCTGGAGTTGGTGGGTTCGATCATGGCCCCTTCCCGACCTGCGTGCCGATCGCGTGTGTTTCACGTGGAACACCGTTGTGGAAAGCTCGGCACATTCATTCGCAACCCCTAGTCTAATCAACGCCATGATTTGTTCTGTGTGCTGCACCAAAATACGTCCTTGCAATCGTCCATCGCTTCGGCCTATTCTGCGATCAACTCTGGGTTCTCCTTCAATTCAATGGGACGCATCATTGCGGTAGCCAACCAGAAGGGCGGCGTTGGCAAGACTACGACCGCCATCAACTTGGCCGCATCTTTCGCGGCCGCCGAAGTCAACACGTTGCTCGTGGATTGCGATCCGCAGTCTAACGCCACCAGCGGCTTGGGTCTGGCCCGGGATCCAGAGCGAATTTCAACCTACCATTTGCTCATGGGCGCAGCCAGCGCCGAACAAGCCCTGCAGCCGACCGAGATCGAGCAGCTTTGGCTGGTGCCCGCTCACAAGAACATGATCGGCGCCAACATCGAGCTGGTGGACGCAGAACGCCGGGAATTTCGCCTGCGTGATGCGTTGGCGGAGTTTCGCGACCGCTACCAGTTCATCGTGCTCGACTGTCCGCCCGCGCTCGATCTGCTCACGCTTAACGCCCTGGTTGCTGCCGATGCCGTTCTGATTCCCATGCAGGCCGAATATTTCGCCCTGGAAGGCATCAGCGAGTTGATGGATACCGTGGAGCGCATTCGCGGCAGTTTCAATCCCGAGCTCACGATCGAAGGCGTCGTCCTCACCATGCTTGATGAGCGGACCAATTTGGCTCAGCAGGTCATGGCGGAGCTGAAGAGGTTCTTTGGCGACAAACTTTGCGAGACCACCATCCCGCGAAACATCCGGCTGGCGGAAGCGCCCAGCCACGGCCGGCCGGCGTTGCTGTACGATCCGCGATCGAAGGGAGCCGAGAGCTACATTCGCCTGGCCAAGGAGATCATCGCGCATCACTTGCCGGTCGAAGCCGCAGCTCCGGTGCAGGAGATGGACAAGACGGCATAGATCGATATACGTCTATGTGTTAGATTGATGTATGTCAATATGTGTGGAGAACTGGGTTTGGCCGCGGAGCGGCGGAAGATTGCAGCCCGGGGCGCAAGCCCCGGGTGACTCGAGGGGACATGACAACAGCGGAGAAAATTGCAGTGGATGCAGAGAAGGCTCCGGAGAAGCGGAAGGCCTTAGGCAGGGGATTGGAAGCACTCTTGCCGGGCGGGCCGCGCGTGGTCGGGCCCGCCGCCGTGAGTTCTGCGAGCGCGGGTACGGCGGCAACGGCCGTCGCGGGCGGGGCGCCCGCGCCACACGTGCCCGCTCTGTCGGAGCCTCGGGACGCCGTTGTCCAGATCTCGATTGAGCACATAGAGGAGAATCCCTACCAGACTCGCGCGCACTTCAGCAGCGAGGCCCTTGAGGAGCTGGCTAATTCGATCCGGGCAAACGGTGTAGTCCAGCCGGTGGTGGTTCGTCCGGCGGCCGACGGACGTTACCTGTTGATTCTGGGCGAGCGGCGCTGCCGGGCTTCGAAGCTGGCGGGGAAGACGACGATTCCGGCGATTGTGCGGCGGGTTTCCGACCAGCAGGCGGCGGAGATGACCGTCGTCGAAAACCTGCAGCGGCAGGATCTTAACTGCATCGAGCAGGCGGCGGCATTTTCCAAACTGAGCCGTGATTTCGGACTGACCCAGGAGCAGATTGGGCAGCGCGTGGGCGTCTCACGGGAGTCGGTATCGAACTACATGCGGCTGCTGAAGCTGCCAGCCCCGGTGTTGCAGCACCTGCAGGAGGGACGGCTGGGATTCAGCGAAGCCCGGGTGCTGTTGCAGTTACTCGACTTCAGCCTGGTGGCGCAGATCGCAGACCAGGCAGTGCGGAAGAATTTGTCGGTGAAGCAACTGGAAGTATTGGTGGACCAGACCAACGTGCCCATGGTGAAGGATGAAACCCCGCACCGGGCGCGCTGGGTCGATCCCAACGTGCGAGCGGCACAAACCGAGATGGAAAGAGTGCTGGGAATGCGCGTGCGCATCAACGATCGTAAGGGCAAGGGCAAGATTGTGATCGAGTACGCCACGCTCGAGGACTTCGATCGTGTAGTGGAAGTGCTGAAGGGCCAGTAGCCGGTTTCCAGTTTCTGGTTGCCTTATCAGTGCGTACGATCGCCGGGAATCTTCAGCTTGATGCGGTACAAGCTGGTGCTGGCGGTGATGTAAAGCGACTTGCTGTCCTTGTCACCCCACGCCACGTTGCTGACCCTCTCCGGAACCTTAATGGTTCCGATGTGTTTGCCAGCTGGAGAGATAATCCAGACGCCGCCCGGTCCCGAACCGTAAATATTTCCCTTCCGGTCCAGGCGCAAGCCGTCCGGCCCGCCGATGGCTGGGTCAGCCGAGGCATCGAGAAACAGCGTTCCATCGCTGACGGATCCGTCAGGCTGCACCTTGTAGCGCATCCATACTTTCTTGCCGGACTCGGCGACGTACAGGAATTTCTCGTCGGGCGAGAATGCCAGGCCGTTGGGCCGGGCCAAGTCCTTGATGACGAGTTGCAATTTGTCCCGATCCGGCGGAGCGCCGGGTTTCTGCTGGCGCGCGGCGGGTACGCGGTAAACCCCGTTGACCTCCAACTCCTTCAGGGGATCGCTGTCGCTCTGCGTGGCCAGACCGTAGGGCGGGTCCGTAAAGTAGAGCGAGCCATCCTTCTTATAGACCAGGTCATTTGGGCTGTTGAGCTTTTTGCCCTGATACGAATCCGCCAGGACAGTGACTTGTGCGGTCGGGCTGACGGACTCCAGGCGCCAGACCGTGCGGCCGGCATGTCCGGCGACCGAGACCCGTCCGTCGGGGTCGAGGGTCATTCCGTTCGAGCCCGGCTCAGGTCCCTGGAACGGTTCCGATCCTTTGTACCCGCTGGGGTGCATGAAGACACTTGCGCCCTTTCCCGGGACCCACTGGACGATGTTGTTCGAGGGAATTTCCGCGAACAATAAAGTGCCTTCGCGAGTCCAGACCGGGCCTTCGGTCCACTTGTTGAAACCGGTCGCGACCTTCTCCAGCATGGCGGCAGAAGGCACAAGTTGATTGACCGAGGGATCGAGCCTCTCAACATCCTGCGAAAAAGCTTGGCTCGTTGCAACTGCCAGCATCAGCGCGCACAAAGTGAGACATAGACGGATTGACATGCGCCGAATTGTATCCCAAACCACCGAGCATCTTGGAGAGCTTTGACCTCTCCACACGGAAGTACATAACTTTCGGGCTGGGCTTCGGGCGTGCCCATGGTAAGGCACGTGCTCTCGTGATTCGGTGATATGAAAGATTCTGGAGGAGGCCTGATATGAAGACTCTGAAGGTAGCATGCAGCGTATTCAGTCTGGCGACGCTCCTCTTCGCTTGCCCGACTTCGATTTCCTGTCCGGCTGACCGCGCCGAGATGTACAAAGTCGGAGACGACTATACCCGCTGGAGCCACTTCGCCATCTATGAGCACAAGAACTCGGCTGGGGTGACGCACCAGGTAAGTGTGCGCTGCGATAAGTAAAAAAGCCTCGGTTTGCGGACAGCTAGCGACTTGCCTACCCTTCGAATTTTCTGGGAAACAGTCCTTATCCATCGCGCTCGGTAACAAGTTACCTCGAGATCATCGTTCAAAAACGCTTCCGGTCAGCGGATACAGCGCGTCCGACCCCGCGACCCTGATATATCATCTACTGTCAGGGGCAAATTTCCCGGCTGGCAGGGAAAACCCGAACAGGCTGACCGCCATCTACGTCTAAAAACTATCCCGACGGGAATCCTCCAAACCATGGAGGATCGTCGGTTTTGCTCACACCCACTTTCGTCTGCTGTAGCGGGAAAAAGGTTGACGCGATTCAAGCGCGAAGAGTCAAAGCCGGGTGATTTGTTCACCGCCGGCCGCGAAGTGGTGTTGCAAACGCGTAACCTGGCGAAAGGATCTGTCATGCACACAGCAGTGGAAGAAGTTCTGGCGGACACATTCCACCTTCAGAACAGCGTCAAGGCGCTTAGCAGCGAGTATCGCTCGGCCAAACCATTTCCCCACCTGGCTCTCGACCGGATGTTTTCCGACGAGCTGCTCGATCGCGTGATTGGCGAAATGCTGCCCGCGGGCGACGCCAACTGGGTGCAGCATGATGACGAGCATCAGAGGCAATTGAATCTGCGCTCGGCGGTGGATCTCGGGGATGCCGGTTCTCAACTGGTGGCATTCCTGCACTCCGCAAAATTCCTCTACTTTCTTTCGCAGGTGACGGGGATTTGGGAGTTGTTGCCCGATCCTTACCTGCAAGGGGCTGGATACCACATTATTCCGCGAGGCGGCAGGTTCGATGTTCACGTCGACCGCAATTTGGCTTACTCACTGGGCATGGTCCGGCGTCTTTCCCTGCTGATTTATTTGAACAAGGGCTGGGCACACGAGTATGGCGGCCAGCTGGAGTTGTGGAGCAAAGACGGAAAGAGCTGCGAAGTGAGTATTGAACCGGTTTTCAATCGCACGGCAATCTTTGAGATCACCGACGAGAATTTTCACGGAGTCCCTTCGGTGGTCCGATGTCCCGAAGGACGCAGCCGGGACTGCTTTGTCGTGTACTACCACACAGTGGCGTTGCCTGGAGATCAGTTGACCCCGCACACCTCAATCTATGCACCCAGCCGCTACGGAGAAAAACAGTCCGTAGTTCGGCAGCTGGTAAGGGATTTGACTCCGCCCCTGGTGTTGCGAGCGGCGCGCAAGTTGCGCTCACCGGAGTAATGGGCTTGATCCGTTAGTTTGTCCGTGCTGTCGCCCGGCGCTTCGCCTTGATCAGCACATCCACCGAGTCTGGCCGTCCATTCCAGAAACTCAGCTGGATGCGGCCATCTGCCATCTGTGTGACCGTCGCCGGAATTGAGCTGGCCGTCAGGTACCACCCCTCTGGCAGCACCACGACATTACGCGGACGTCCCAGACTGCGGTCAAACACCAGTTCGTCTCCCTCCAGTCGGTAGCTGGCCGGCGCTGCGTACGTCTCCGAAATTCGCAGGCGCAAGTTCTGTCCAGCCTTCACCGGAGAGAAGGGAATCACCACCACCTGTGCAGCGGCGTCTACCGGCTCTTCCACCTTCACTTTTGCGGCCGCCAGTTCTGCACCAGTTGTGACTTTTGTCGCCAGCTTTTCGCCCGTATCGAGCACGTAAGCCGAGGGATCTGAAACTTTGCTGCCGCTGCGGACCACGTTGAAGTATTTGTCCACACCCGGGCGTGACTCTGTGTAGTCGTGATACAGGTGGAAGGCGTGCGTCTCCGGTTGCTGCAAGAAGTACACAACCTCACGATCCTGGTGCGCCCGCTCCGAAAGGCGCCCCTGCTCGGTCTCTCCTTCGAACGGGGATTCCCAGCTCTTGGCTGAACCCGGCGCCCGCGGCGCGGCCGCAGCCCCCGTCTGTGCGCCCAGTTTAGCTTTTACGATCAACGGCGCCGCAACTCCGCTGCCATTCATGAAGCTGATGGCAATGCGCCCGTCCGGCTCCGCCAGAACCTGCGACGGCACGTTGCAGGCGACGAGTTCATATCCCGCGGGCAATACCACGCTGTCACGCGGAACGCCCAGCGGACGATTAAAGACGATGGCGTCGCCCTCGCGGTAGTAGCTCTTCGCATCCTTGTAGGTTTTCAGGATCAGCATGCGCGCCTGTCCTTCAGGCGGCACCGGACGCGCCAGGTTCACCTTGATGTAATCCACGGACGCGTCTTCACCCTGCATCAACGGGTCCTTCACCGCCTCCTCGCCGCTCACGGTTTCAAACTTCAGCGGCTGTCCGGTCATTACGTCGACCACGGACTCGTTGCTGGCCACGCTGCCCTTGCGCACCGGATTGAAAAAAGACTTCGCCCCGGCCGTAGTGGCCGTCACCTCATAATGGATCGCGAAACTTGCGCTCTCCGGCGACAGCAGTTCGTAGCGCGTGTATTCGTCCGTTTCCGTTTGCTTGGATGAGGGCGCGGCAGGTCCTTGTCCCCATCCTGTCGCTGCCACGCCCAATACAACCAGCAGCCATGCCGTCACCTTGGCCATGCAAAGCCTCCGTTGCAAACACTGTGTTTGACTTTAGTCATCCGCGGCCGTGAGCCGGGTCGGCTTGAAGCCGCCGTGGGCGCGGTCATAGAGCCAGATGGCTCCGAATACGAGCAGCAGCACCGCCGGGCAAATCGCCACCACACGGAAGGATAGCTGCGATGCCAGAACTTCGCCGCCCTGTGCCTTGTAGTGGTCGTACACCTTTCCCATCTGCGGCAACACAAAGAAAACCGAAGCCATCCCTGCCGTACCCATCAACCCGATGACCACCGCGCCGCCGCGCGGGAAGCGCTCCGAGGCCGCTGCCAGCATGGTGGGCCACATATAGCAGACGCCCGTGCCCCACACCGTTGCAGCCAGCAAGCCGGTGACGGGCGAGTTGGCGACGCTCAGCGCAATGAGGCCGAGCGAGGCCAGCAGGCAGGAAAACCAGAGCAATCCGACGGGAGAGAACCTGTGCGCGATCGGGCCGGCAAAGTGGCGCATGACGAACATCATGGCGCTCACGTACACCAGCAGCAGAATGCCGGGCATGTGCACCGTCCGGGTCAAGGCAAATTGCACCCACTGGCCGGGCGCCAACTCGGAAGCCGCGGTGAGGAACATGGAAAAGAACCAGACCAGGAAAAACGGGCGAAAGAATTCTTTCATCATGTCGCCCGCCGAGATTCCGGCGGCGACTCTTTCGGTCGGCGGGAATTTGCTGGCGAGAAGCAGCGAGCCAAAGATCACCGCCGGCACCAGCGGACACGCCATCTGCAGCCGCCAATCGATATCGAGCTTGCTCAGGCCGGCGCCGATCAGTCCACCGATAATCAGCCCACCCGGCCACCAGGCGTGTAGCAGGTTCAGACGGTGCGTCTGGTCCTCGGGATAGAGCGTCACCGCCAGCGGGTTGATCACGGTTTCCGCCAGGCCCCAGCCGATGCCGCTGATCAGCGTTCCTGTCCAAAGCACCCAGTAGGCGGAGAACGAATGGGAAAGCGGAGCGGCGCAGATCACGATCAGCGTGCCCACAATAAAACAAATGGATGACAGCGCCAGCAGCGGCTTCATGCCGAGGTAGTCGAGCAGCGGGCTCCCGATCATGATGGTGAGGGCGAAACCGAAGAACGTCACCCCCAGAATAGTCCCAATCATCTGCGCCGAGTGCACGGGATCAATCGGATCGAGAAATTGATGCTGCAAAACCGCGGCGAGATTGCCGCGAATGCTGGCCGCAGTGCCCGCCGTTACCAGCGCGATCACGCTGATCAGGAAAAGTTTCTTCTTGTCGTAAGCGGCGTGCCGGTCAGTCATGGAGTAGTTCGGTGTGCGCACGTTCATGAGCGTCGTCACGCTCAGGAGTGCCCACATTCGAGCAGCGAGTATACCCGAAAGACGAAGTTGCTTTTCGATTGGCTTCTAACGGCCGTCCCATGCGATCCGCGCTCTTGGGAGAATTATTTGAAGCCGGCGGCGTCCCACTTCTGCAAGGTGTCGACCACCAGCGCCTTCACCTTCGCGATCACCTTTTTGGAATATTCGTCGGCTTTCGCCTGACTCTTGTCTTTGGGTAACCCCTGGCCATCGGTGTACATGAGAATCGTCGACGGAAAGGGAGTGGCGGACCAGCCGTCAGCGGGCGAGGGCAGCGCGCTGGCCATGTCTTTGCCGGTGAAGAGCTCCCAGTGTACGAGCTTGGGATCGGCCGCCTGTACCATGGCGGTCTCGTCGTTGGTCGCATGGCCACCGTCCTCGCCGAAAAATTCGTGGGTCAGCGGGTTGGCGAGAATCCACCAGTTCACCAGCAGGGTGTTCACGTGATGTTGCAGGGAAATTTCGGTGGCCAATTCCTGCAGGACACCGACCTGGGGCCCGTGACCGTTCAGGATAATAATGTTGCGGAATCCGTTGTTCACCAGACCCACGAGCACAGCGCGCAGGTAAATGCGGAAAGCATCCGCAGGAATGTACAAGCTGCCCGGATAGGGAGCGAGGATGTCGGTCATGCCATAAGGAATATGGGGAGCGATGAGGGCATTGATGTCGGGAGCAATGGATTTAGCGATCGACACCGGCACCGTGTTGTCGGCGCCGTTGTTGATGAAGCCGTGAGCTTCGAGCGTGCCGACAGTAAGAATCACAGTCTTGATCTTCGCCGGCACCAGCTGTCCGAACTCTTTCCAGTTCAGATCGTCCATGTAGCGTGAAGAGGGCTGTTGCGCGACGGCAGAAATGGGCAGCAACAGCGCCAGCAAAGCCAATGCGGGAAGCGTAACTCTCATGTGTGCTCTCCTGAAAACTTCATTCGACGGAAGATTTTTCGAGCTTGAAGAAGCGGAGTCGTCGAGAGACGATGCCTCCGCTTCTCCTGAAGGTGAAGCTCTGATTCAACGCCAGAGCTCTCTACTGCCAAAGCACAACCGGCAATTTATCCAGATCGAAGTACATCCGGTAGTAGTAATCGCCGCCGACCGCGTAGAACGGCCGGAACTTTGCCATCACATTGCTGCCGTCAGGCGGGGCGAAGCGAAAAACGCCGGGGCCCTCGTCTTTGTCAGCAACCAGATATTTGTTCAGGTCGTCATTGCTTTCCGGCAGCTTGAAGATGGGCTCGTGGATCATGCCATCCTGCACCAGCACGACTGGACCACGCACCACGGCGGCGCGGAGCGGATGTTGTGCGTCGACGGCCTGCCACCGCAGCCGCAACGGAATGGTGATCTCGACCTTATCGCCGGAGTTCCAGGCGCGGTCCACCGTAGCCCACGTGCCGGGCTGGCAAGCAGTTTGATACGGCGCGCCATTCACTTTCACCGACGCACCCTGCGCCCACTCGGGAATCCGCATGCGCAAGGGGAACTTCATGCTGCGGTCCAGCAGCAGCGTCAGCGTGCTGGTTTCAGCCTCCGGATAGCGCGTGTCCTGCACCAGCTTGACGGCTCCATCGCTGCGCTTCCAGGTGACCTCCGAGGGAACATACAGGTTGACGTACAGGCTGGAATCATCCTTGTAGTAAATGAGGTTGTGAAAGTCGGCGACATCCTGAATGTAGGTGCCCGAGCAGCAGGTGTAAGGATTGCGGCTGAAGATCTTGACGCCACCGCCGACGCGATAGTCTGCGTAGTAGAAATGGCGGCCGTGGCCGTTGATCTGCAGGGCTGATCCGATCCCGTTATAGAGCAACCGCTCCGCCCAGTCGCCGTACCGCGCTTTTCCTGTGAATTGCATCAGGTAGCGCGACATCTTGAAGCCAGCCCACGATCCGCAAGGGGCTTCAAAGCTGTTCAGTTGATAGTCGAGCGCCCTGCCCAGGTTTCCAGCAGGCATGATTCTTTCCACCGGCCCATAGCCTCCGGTGGCATAGCACTGCGTGTTCTGCATAAAGTCGTAGGCGTTTTCCACCACGCGCAGGTGGGCCGGGTCGGCAGTGACCGCATAACGCATGGATGCGCTGCTGAACGAGTTCACATGGCTGTAGGCATGGACGCCGCTGGCATCCGGCGGCGACGACGTGTTGGCGAACTTGTCCCAGTAAGAGTGATACAGCCAGACCTCGGCAAAGTCCTTGAACTGCTTATTGCCGGTGAGCTGATAGGCGCGAAACAGATTCTCCGGCTGGGTATACCATTCGAGCGGTTTCCCGGAGTGCATCTCCCAGGGCTTGGGCGCAGCCGGTTGCCGGGTGCGGTCAAACGTCTTGCTGGAATAGGCAGTGATCTTTTCAAGCAGCGACATGGCGCTGCTCTCACCTGCGTACTCGTGCATATCCACCAGGCCGCAAACCAGCTTCTCGTAAGGATAGACGTCCATTCTGCAGTTGCCATCGGCCCCGACCGTCTTGGAAAATTCCGCCAGGAGATACGTGGCCTTATCGCGCATGGCCTGGTCGCCGGTAGCGCGATGCATGCGCGACATTCCGCTTAACCATTGGCCAAAGACAGTGGAGCTGTCCTCTTCGCACCAGCCTCCCAGCGGTTTGCCCGGCGCGGGCAAGCCCGCCTTGGCGCGGAATCCCTGCAGAATGTCGTCATTCGATACGTTGTAGTAGAACTCGCGCGCGTGCAGGTACTGATCATTCCAGCGGCTATCGCGCAGGCGCACGCCGTCATAGTTGAAGGCGCTGATCTTCATCACCCGCGGATCGATGTCGGAAGTTGAGGTGGTGGCACGCGCTGTCACGCCGGCGAGCACACCCGCTGCTGCTACACCTTTGAGAAAATCGCGACGGTCCATTTTCTGCCTCCTGATTTTCTGATTCCCGGTCCTGCGGGATAACGGCTGAAGCCAATGGCAGGCCTCATGTGACCCAAGATTGTAGTTGGCAAACCATTTTTTAGGAAATGCCGAACGCCGCTCCGCCGTGTCTCTCCTGCACTTCCTTCACTGAGGCAGAGCAAAAGCAACATAGACTCCTCCACCCCCAGGAGTGCCCGGATCGCGTTGTCCCCCCGCACCGATCACGACATACTGGCGGGCATTGATCTCATACGTAATGGGTGTGGCATTGGCGGAGAATGGAAGCAGCGCTTCCCACAGCAGCTTGCCTGTTCTTTTATCGTAGGCGCGAAACTTCTTATCGAGAACCGTGGCTCCTATGAAGAGCACTCCTCCGTCGGTCACGACCGGCCCGCCGTAGTTCTCTGAACCGGTGTCGGGCAGACCCTGGGCCACTAGTTCAGGATATTGCCCGAAGGTTTCTTTCCAGACGTACTCGCCGGTATCAAGATTAATGGCGTTCAAGGTGCCCCACGGTGGCGAATTGGCCGGGTAGCCTTGGGGATCGAGAAACTTGTCATAGCCCGTGGTGTCATACTGCGCGCGCCCACTCAAGGGTGCTGCACTGACGGCATTTTTCGGTTCACCCTTGAGCAGGTATTGGACTAGCGCATGAACCTGGCCGCTCTCCCGATCGAGGTTGGGGAACGGCGGCATTCGCCCCTTACCGGACTCGATGAGCTTGCCGATCTGGGGGGCGTCCATGCGGCTGCCGATATCGGCGAGTGACGGAATTTCCGGCGGCGATCCGGCCCGATTCTCGCGATGGCAGGCAGCGCACTGGCTGAGATAGATGGAGCGGCCAGCCGACCCTCCGGTGCGTTTCACCAGCGATTCGGTTAGCCCAACATCATTCCCGTTCAAATAAAGGATATGGGTTCCCGCGTCAAAGGCCGATCCGCCCCACTCAGCGCCCCCGTCGAACCCGGGAAACATTAGCGTGTCCACTCCAACGCTGTTGGGGGTGAATTGGCCCTCGTAGTGGAACTTGCGGAATTGCTCGACTGCCCATCGATGAGCTTCTGGAGTTCTGTTGGTCAGTTCTTCTTCTGTAATTTTCTGCCGCGCAAAGGGAGCGGGTTTGGCCGGGAAGGGTTGTTCGGAGGCTGCAACCTCGCCGGGAACGTTGCTGGGAGCGACTTTGCGGTATTCGATCGGAAACAGGGGTTCTCCGGTCACACGGTTGAAGAGAAACAAAAAGCCCTGCTTCGTTGTCTGGACGACTGCCGGCACGTCCTTGCCATCGCGCGACACAGTCACGAGAGTCGGCGGCGATGGAAGGTCGTGGTCCCAAAGATCGTGGCGGATCGCCTGGAAGTGCCAAATTCGTTTTCCGGTCTCGGCGTTCAGAGCGATCAGGGAATTGGCAAAGAGATCATCGCCCACGCGATCGGCGCCGTACCAATCAGTGGCAGCCGAGCCAGTGGGAACGTAAACGATTCCACGTTCGGCGTCGAGGGCCATGCCGGTCCAGTTGTTCGCTGCACCGCTATAGGTCCAAGCCTTTTTCGGCCAGGTGCTGTAGCCGAACTCTCCCGGATGAGGAATGGTGTGAAAAATCCAGCGCAGTTTTCCGGTGCGTACGTCGTAGGCCCGAATATCGCCGGGTGGGGCGGGCAGCGCCTCGGGTGTCGCATCCCCGAGAATAATCAGGTCCTTGTAGATAACTCCCGGACTCGTAATGGAGACGGATTGCAGCTTCGGATCTCCCCGCAGGGCCTCCCGCAGATCGATACGGCCGTGGGTGCCGAAGGAGGATATGACCTTGCCGTTGGAGGGGTCGAGCGCATATACGTACTGGGAAACTCCAGCGAAGATGCGTTTTTGGCTTCCCTCGCGCCAATACGCGAGACCTCTCTCCGCACGCGACGTTACCTTTTCAGCGGCGAACTCTTTCTGCGAATCAAAGGTCCAGAGCAGCGCGCCCGTGGCAGCATTCAAGGCGATCACCTTCTGCTCAGGCGTGTACGCAAATAGCACGCCGTCGATCATGAGGGGCGTAGTCTCCAGCCCCCCTTTTTCTCCGGTATCGAAGCGCCAGACTTCTTTCAGCTTCGACACATCGCTGACATTGATCTGCGCCAGCTTCGAATAGTGCGTGTTTGCAGGAGATCCAAGATAGGACGGCCAGTCGGTCTCGCCCGTTTTGGCGGCCGGTTCGGATCTGATTTGGCCCAGGCTCAAAAGGCTGAAGACGCATACGGCCAGGGCTGCCAAGAAGAAGCCTTTTCGTTCCGCTTCCGGTATCCATGCTGATCAATTGGCTCAAATCCCGACGCGGTTCTCCGTCCCAAGGGCTAGAACGAAATACTTGGCGTGAGTGGATTCCGGATTACGAATTCCATGTTCGTCGTTCGAGCCTGCAAACAGCACCGAGCCCGCGCCTGCGCGTGTCGGCTTGCCATTGATAGTGAATTCCAGTGTTCCTTCGACGACGAACACCATTTCTTCGTGCCGGTGGCGATGCGGCGGATGAGGGATGCCCTGCGGCGCCAGGTCCGATTCGTGCAATGAGATTTGGCAGCCTTCAAATATCATGCCGTCCAAAATCTCCCGAAGAACTGATGTCTCCGGCCTGGCGAACCGGCAACTCATCGAACTGATAAATTCTGGACGGTAGAGTTTTCGTTTCCCCGGCTACCAGGCGGGGGGATGCAAACAAGGCGGGCAAGGCGACGCATACATCTCTTCTCGACCAATTCATCGAAGATGTTTCCTTTCGCCGCTATCGCTGCGGACCCAACTCAATGACGTAGTACTTTGCCGGGACTTCTCCCGGGTTGCGGATTCCGTGCTGGTCATCCGATCCGACGAAGGCAACCGAACCCTTGGAAATCCGCGAGGACTTTCCATTGATGGTGACCTCGAGGGTTCCATCTACCACCAGGAAAATCTCTTCGCCCTTATGGTGGTGCGGCGGATGCGGCTCGCTACCCGGGGCCAGCGCCGATTCGTGGACTGAGAGCTTACATCCGTCAACGGTTGTGCCGGTCACAATGGAGCGAAACTCCAGTTTCTCCAAACGCCGGACTGGCAGGTTCTGAAAAACGTAGACTTCCGATGGCAAATGGTTGGCCTGGTCGGCTGCAAGACTCGACGAGGCCAACATGGCAGGCAGGAGTAACGCCAAATCTCTTCGTGACCAATTTTTTCGGTGTTCTCCGGTTGCGCTCACGGTGTCACCAGCCACAGTTGACTCCTTGGCATTCATTCGACGCTATTGTAAGGGAATGCTTACGTGCGACTTGGAAAATGGGTGTACAACTCCGGACAGCTATGGTTTTCTTGCCACCAGCCGAATGATATCCACCTCGCGGCGACCTTCCCAGTCCGACTTCTCCCGTACGACCTCATAATGCTCGATCACGAGAAGGTCAAACAGATGAAGCATTGCGTTGCGATCAGGGAGGTAGTCGGTTCCGCATTCCATCACGACAAGTCCGCCGGGCTTAAGGGAATCCAATACCCTTTGGATCGGCACGAGCGGCATCGACCAGCTAAACAAGATGAGGTCGAAACGGTTCTTGCCGAAGTCGTATTCACTGTCGCGAACTGCGGAGGTGTGTAAGGTCAGCCCAAGGTCCTTCGCTTGCTTCTGGGCGATTGCGACACCCGCCTCGGCAGGATCGAATCCCCACACCTGCCACCCAAGACTGGCCAGGTAGATGGAATTTCGGCCCTGCCCCATTCCGTAGTCCAACGCAACGCCCGGTTGCCGACCCTTCACCATCGTCATAAGAAAGCGGTTCGGAGCGTGGTTGAAATTGGAATTGCTGTCGAGGTAGTAGCGACTGTAAAAGTCGGCTTCTAGAACGGCGTGCTCCGTACGAAGCAATTTGATCCTTCGGGCGATCTCGGATTCAGCGATCCCATCGTTCTTGAGCTTGGCGGCATATTTTTCAAAGACCTGTTCATTGGTCAGCGACCAGTGGTTTTCCTCTTGTACTTTCTCCGCAAAAACTGTTCGAAATTCGAAGTAGAACTCGTACTCCGATTTCTGACCGAATGCGAGGGTTGAACACAAGGGAATGGTAAGCACTGCCACCAGCACAATCGTGACATGAGCAGTTAGCCTTTTGCTTTTGTCGCAGCCAACTAGCCGCATGAATGCCTCCCTCGCAGCTGAATGCCAAAGTATAGATCGCCGTAGGATAGGGCGGCGCGATCTCCCCGCTTGGCATCGGACCTCTCTGCGAGGCCTGCCTTTCCCTCTCCCCTCGCATTGTTGACTTGCCCCTGCATCCCGCCTAACATGAGCCGATTCCATGATCGGTCAGACCATCTCGCACTACCGCGTTGTTGACAAGCTGGGCGGGGGCGGGATGGGCGTGGTCTACAAGGCCGAAGACAACCAGCTTGGCCGCTTCGTCGCCCTGAAGTTTCTGCCGGACGAACTCTCCCACGACTCCCAGGCGCTCGAACGCTTTCGCCGTGAGGCCCGTGCCGCTTCTGCCCTGAATCACCCGAACATCTGCACCATTTACGAAATCGGCCAGCACGAAACCCAATCCTTCATTGCGATGGAGTTTCTGGAAGGCACGACGCTGAAGCACCGCATCAGCTTCCGTCCGCTCGAACTGCGCCTGCTTTTCAGTCTGGCGATCGAAATCGCCGATGCGCTCGAGGCCGCTCACTCCAAGAACATCGTCCATCGCGACATCAAGCCCGCCAACGTGTTCGTCACCGACCGCAATCACGCCAAGATCCTCGATTTCGGATTGGCCAAGGTGGGCACTGTCCCGGGGAAAGCTCTCGCACCCACGGAAGCCACCGCGGGCGCGACCGGTATGGAAATCGAGCATCTGACTTCACCCGGGCTCGGCGCTGGGCACGGTGGCTTACATGAGTCCCGAACAGGCGCTGGCTGAGGAACTGGATGCGCGTACCGACATCTTTTCCTTCGGAGTCGTGCTGTATGAAATGTGCACCGGCCGGCTGCCCTTCGAAGGCAGCACCTCGGCGGCAATTTTTAACGCGATTCTGAACAAAGCTCCTACTTCGCCGGTCCGTTTGAATCCTGACCTGCCGGCGGAGCTGGAACGCATCGTCAACAAGGCGCTGGAGAAGGACCGCGATCTTCGCTACCAGAGTTCCGCCGATATGCGGGCAGACCTCAAGCGGCTGCAGCGCGACTGGCATCCTTCTTCGCAGGGAGTGTCGGGAGTGGCGGCGGCAGCCTCGGGAAGCAGCGCAGCCGCGATTCCGGCGGCCGCCGCCGAGACCGCGGTCGCGGATTCTTCGGTGAAGGCGAAGCGCGCGAACCTTCCGCTCCTGGCCGGAGTCGCCCTGGTGGCAGTGGCCGCGAGCGCAGTGGCGGATTTGCCGTAGGCCGGCGATCCGCAACCCCGTCGGTGCCTACGTTCCGCGAATTGAGTTTCCGGCGAGGAGCGCTCCTGGCCGCCAGATTTGCCCCTGACCCCAGGTCGGCGGTCTACAGCGCGGCCTGGGAAGGCGATCCCGAAGCGGTCTTTATCAGTTCTCCCAATTCCACCGAATCCCGAGACCTCGGCCTCACCGCAACCGAGGTACTGGCAGTTTCGGCAGGCGGGCAGATGGCGGTATTGCGCCGCTTCGGCGTCAGCCCGAATCACTTCACCCATCGCGGGACGCTGGCGCAGGTTTCCATCGGCGCGGATGCTCCCCGCGAACTGCTGGACAATGTTGAAGCCGCGGACTGGGCGCCCGACGGAACTTCGCTGGCCGTGGACCACGTGGTGAACGGCCAGAGCCGGATCGAGTATCCCATCGGCAAGGTGTTGTATGAGACCAGCGGCTGGATCAGCCATCTGCGCTTCTCTCCGAAAGGTGATCGGCTGGCTTTCATTGATCACAATCTTCTGGGAGATGACGGAGGCACGATCAGCGTCGTTGACCTGAACGGCAAGAAGACTGACCTGACCGAGCGCTGGGCGAGCGCGCTGGGAGCCGCCTGGTCCCCTTCAGGAGATGAAATCTGGTTCACCGCCACCGCTACGGGCTTCAGCCGTTCCCTGCGTGGCGCTACTTTGTCGGGCAAGGTGCGCGAACTGCTCAGCGCTCCCGGAACCCTTACCCTGCACGACGTGGGTTCGAGCGGCCAGGCTTTGATTTCGCGTGACGCCATGCGCGCCGGAGGCATCGGCCTGGCGCCGGGAGAAACCAAGGAGCGCGACCTGAGCTGGCAGGACTGGACCGTCCCCACCGACATTTCCGAAGACGGCAAGCTCATGCTGTTCATCGAGGCCGGCGAAGCGGGCGGTGGCGAATACGCCGTGTTCACCCGCGACACCACTGGAACTTCTGCCGTCCGTCTGGGCCAGGGTTCCGCTTACGCGTTTTCGCCTGACGGCAAGTGGGCTCTCGTCTTGCGGCAGAACATGTCCCCTCCAGACTTTGTACTTCTCCCCACCGGAGTGGGACAGCAGCAAGCGCTTCCGACGGGCAAGATCATTCCGTTCACGGGTCAGTTCTTCGCGGACTCGAAGCGATTGCTGTTTGAAGGTCACGAAGCCGGTCATGCTTCGCGGATCTACGTCACGACTCTGGAGGGCGGCCAGCCTCGTCCCATTACTCCGGAGGGCTACAGTCTGGGACCGTACCCGCATACGATTTCACCGGATGGCAAACGAGTCGCCACAGTTACCAGTGACGGGATTGCCATGGTTTCCGTGGATGGCGGCGACCCGCAACCGGTCCGCGGCTCACTTTCCGGCGAGACTCCGATTCGTTGGACCAAGGATGGAAACGCGTTGCTGGTCGGAAAGCGCGGGGAGACCTTCTGCACGGTCTCGCGTCTGGATGTTTCCACGGGCAGCCGAACCCCGTGGAAAACAGTTGCCCCGGTGGACGTGGCCGGCGTGGTCGGTGTCGCCTGCCCTCGCATCGCCGCCGACGAGCAACACTACGTCTTCGGATACACCCGCAACCTCTCGGATTTGTTTCTGGTGGAACACCTGAAGTAGAGACTCCAACCCAGCTCCCCGCTGTAACCCAATTAGCCACGAGACTGCGCAGCTGATCTGCCATGAGCATCAGGCGGGAGAGGGCAGGGCCGCGATTGCATCGTGCTCACGGGCCTCCAGTTTCCGGAAACCGGAAACTGGAAACCCGCAAGACTAGCAAACTGTTTTGGGAAGGGGACCTAGCTTCCGGCGGAGAATCCGCCCACGTTCGCCACCGTGAGGCGCAGATACTTGTGGGGATTTACCGGAGTATCGTTGATGCGGACTTCGTAGTGGAGGTGGGGACCGGTGCTGCGTCCGCTCTCACCGACGAATCCGATGGTGTCGCCGCGATGCACGTGCTGACCGGGCATCACGGCAAAGCTTGCCAGGTGGCCGTAACGCGTGGTGATGCCGTGGCCGTGGTCAATCATGACCGCCCGGCCATAGCCGCCCATGGAATCGGCAAAGGTGACGACGCCGTCAGCCGGAGCCACGACCGGTTGTCCGTCGGTCGATCCGATATCAATGCCGCTGTGGAATGCGCCTTCTCCGTTGAACGGATCAATGCGCTCGCCGAAGGAACCGGTAACCGGTCCTTCAACCGGCCAGAGATTGGGCGCGGAATTTGCCCTCAGCCAATCTGCCGTGGTCACGTTGCGCGTGAGTCCGAGAGAAAGGCCGGTCATGGTCGCGCCAGTCAGGGCCGAAGCCTTGAGCGCGTACAACTGATCCAACGAAGAGACCACTTGAGCGCCGGCGACGTTCTCCGAAGAAGCCGTCACCAAATTGGGATCGGACTTCAGACCGTAGAGCGAAGAAACTTCTCCCGCCAGCGAACCCAGAGAAGCTACCTGGATATCGCGTTCCTTGGCGACCTGCTCCAGACGCGAGTAACGATTCCGGAGGTCCTCCCGCTCGGTGCGCAGCTCGTTATAGTGCGACACTTTCAGCAACATGCGCAGGTAGGAACTGGCGATGCCGGTCAGGCTCAGTCCGACGATCGACGCACCTACCAGAAACACGTAGAGGTAGTGAACGGGGATCGGGATCTTGCGGAGCTGACCATCGTCCCCGCGTGCCACAAAAAGGATGTAAAAGCGTTTTTGCAATTTGTTCCTTCCGTTAGTGATCAGGATCGGCCTGATGAGGGCGGCTCGCGGTTACGAGAGCCCTACCGCCATCCTGAATCCGGGCCAGCTTCCCATCTTGGAACCAGAGCTGTAATGCGTGCCCGAACCCTACCGGAACCGGGATGACAAGAATTACTGTGTCTGCAATCCCTACTGGATGCAGCACTTAGTCCAGCCATAAGCCTCTGGACAGCTTCGCAACGGTAACAAAGTAGGTTCCCCCGTGTCAACGTTGGCAGGCTTACCAACGCCGGGTATGGAGGCTTGCCCGGTAGGACGTGTTACTCGGTGGTGACTTTAGGAGGGAGGGTAACGTAACGTTGTGACCCTGGGACAGTGTGGGTCGGGTCTCGGACCCACCCGTCGTCTCCTCACAGCTTTGCGGATGAAATCGCCGAGCGCTGCTCGACCCGGCCGGGTCGGCGCTCGGGCCTACATCGGTTCGTGCCGATGTATATTGATTCCGCCGTGCCCCTGCCTGAGAAAGCGCTGATCCGCCGCATTCGCCGCCAAGCCGCAAAACCACGCGGCGCCCGCCTCCATGGCGGAATCGGCATCGGAGACGACTGCGCAGTCATCCCGCTTCCTCGCGGTCTGAAGCTCTGGTCACAACCGATTTCAGCCTGGAGAACGTCCATTTCAAACGGGCTTGGCACCCCCCGGAGAGCGTGGGGCATCGCTGCCTGGCTCGCGGGCTTAGCGACATCGCCGCCATGGGAGGGGAGCCGCTGGCCGCGTTTCTTTCGCTGGCGGTTCCCGGAAATTTGCCCCAGAGCTGGGTGGATGGATTCCTGCGCGGTCTGCTGAAGCTGGCCGGTCAGTTCAAAGTCAGCCTGGCCGGGGGCGATACGGCCGAGTCTCCCGGAGGCGTCCTGGCGGACATCGTCGTGCTGGGCTCGGTGCCGAAAGGGGAAGCAGTGCTGCGTTCCGGTGCGCGACCGGGCGACCGGATTTACGTGACCGGCGAACTGGGCGCTTCGGCCGCCACGCTTGATTTGCTGTCTCGCGGAAAGAAGCTTCGACCGTCGGATTTTCCCAGCCACTTTTGGCCGGCGCCGCGGTTGGAAGTCGGCAGTTTTCTCCGCAAGAAAAGATTGGTTTCGGCGATGATCGATATCAGCGACGGACTCTCCACCGACCTCGGCCACATTTGCGAGGAAAGCGGAGTCGGGAGCCGAAATCGAGGCCGAAGCGATTCCGGCTGGCCAGGTTGGAAAACCGGCGCGGAGGGTTGACCTGCGCTTTGCTCTGCACGGCGGAGAAGATTACGAATTGCTGTTTACTGCGCCGCCGAGAAAGAAGGTTCCGTCGCGCATAGCAGGCGTTGCGGTTCGAGCAGATTGGCGTAGTCACGAGCGGGCGGAAGGTCTTTTTGCGGAAGACAGCAGGGCGCGAGAGCAGGAATTTCCGCCGCAGGGCTGGGAACACTTCAAGACGGAAAAGTAGCGCTGCCGTCCCGGCGGCTGTAGTGGCGCGCGTCCCGACGGCCACGCCGAGGGCCAGACGCCCTCGGGACAGCCGGCAAGATGCCGGCGCTACAAAGGACAGGGTGATGTTTCTATGCCCTCGGTCACCTACTCTGTCTCTATTCTCCGCTCTCCAACAGGTCTACAGTAGAACCATGCAGTTTCCATGTTGTATTCGCTTGATCCTGGTTTCGACCACACTATCGTTGATGGCGCTGGCTCAGCAGGCCGCGCCGAATTCTGCCTCCTCCGTCGACGACGATTTCATCCAGAAGCAGTTTGGGTCGACCTGCAAATTGATGGCCGGTCCACCCCAGCTTAGGGGAGATCTCGATGGCGACGGCATCGAAGACCTGGTAGTCGCGGCGAAGTGCACCAACCCGCTGGCCGACCAGACCGAAAACAACTTCAAGGTAACCGATCCGTACAACAGCTTTTTCGGTTACGGAGACACCAAGACCACCTCTCAGTTTGCTTCAGAGGACCCGGCAGTCCGGGGCCTGGTGCTGCTGGTCATCCACGGTTCCGGCGCCGAGGCATGGCGCGCCGCCACGCCCAAAGCAAAATTCGTGATCATCAATCTGCCGTTCCGGCAGGTCGCGGTGAAAAAGATGAAGATCAAGAAGAAGACAGTGATGGCGATCTATACCGAAGAGGCAGGCCCCGATCGCATGACCTCCGTCCTCTTCTGGGACGGCAAGAAGTATCGGTACCAGCCTATGGGATCGAGCATGGGGGATTGAACCGGGCGTCGGACCTCGGACCTCGGACGTCAGCAAGAGCCATGGTGTTCAAGTCCGAGGTCTGACGTCTCAGACGTCTGAAGTCCGAGGTCTGCAATGAACCTTGAACAGAAACTGGAAGAGCTTAAGAAACGCGACCGCCTGGCTCTCGAAGGCGGCGGAGAGCAGCGCCGCGAGCGGCAGCACAAGGAAGGCAAGATGTCGGCCCGCGAGCGGGTCGAGTTCCTGCTCGACGAAGGCACATTCGAGGAAACCGACAAGCTGGTAACCCACCGCTCGACCGATTTCGGCATGGCCGAGCAGAAGATTTACGGCGACGGCTTCATTACCGGCTACGGGCGCATCGAAGGGCGGCTGGTGTTTGTCTTCGCCCAGGACTTCACGGTTTTCGGCGGGTCGCTCTCTGAAACCAATGCGGGGAAGATCGTCAAGATCATGGACCTGGCCGCCAAGATGGGCGCGCCCCTGATTGGCTTGAACGACTCCGGCGGCGCCCGCATTCAGGAAGGCGTGGTGTCGCTGGCGGGCTATGCCGACATTTTTCTGCGCAACACGCTGTATAGCGGAGTGGTGCCGCAGATTTCCGCCATCATGGGGCCCTGCGCGGGCGGCGCGGTGTACTCGCCCGCCATCACCGATTTCATCCTGATGGTGGAAAAAACTTCCTACATGTTCATCACCGGGCCGGACGTGATCAAGACGGTCACGCATGAAGAGGTCACGAAAGACCAGCTCGGCGGTGCTCACACCCACAACGAGACTTCAGGCGTGGCGCACTTCATGGCGCACGATGATGCCGAATGTCTCTCCATGGTGCGCGAGTTGCTGAGCTTTGTTCCGTCGAACAATCTCGATGATCCGCCGCGGCGGCCCTGCAACGATCCCATCGACCGTGCCGATGCCGCGCTGGACCGCATCGTACCCAATGAATCGAACCTGCCCTACGATATTAAGGATGTGATCCACGCTGTCGCCGACGACGGCTACTTCTTCGAGGTGCAGGAGCACTACGCCAGGAACATCGTCGTCGGTTTTGCCCGTCTGGACGGGCGTTCCGTCGGGATCATAGCCAACCAGCCCGCGTTTCTGGCGGGCACACTCGATATCAATGCCTCCACCAAGGGCGCCAGGTTCGTGCGCTTCTGCGACTGCTTCAACATTCCCCCTGATTACGTTTGAAGATGTGCCCGGATTTCTGCCCGGCATCACCCAGGAGTACGGCGGCATCATCAAGCACGGAGCCAAACTGCTCTTCGCCTTTGCCGAGGCCACGGTCCCGAAAATCACCGTGATTACCCGCAAGGCCTACGGCGGAGCGTATTGCGTCATGGCGTCAAAGCACATCCGCACCGACGTGAATTATGCGTGGCCGACGGCGGAGATCGCCGTCATGGGCCCGGAGGGCGCGGTAGACATCGTGTACAAGCGCGAGTTGGAGCAGGCCGAGAATCGCGAACCGATTCGCCAAAAAAAGATCGAAGAATTTCGCGAGCGCTTTGCCAATCCCTACGTGGCCGCGGAGCGCGGCTATGTGGATGCCGTCATCCAGCCCCGGGAGACCCGCAAGAAGCTGATTCAAGCTCTGGCCATGCTCGAGACCAAGCGGGACAAGAATCCGCTGAAGAAGCATGGGAATATACCGCTGTAGAGCGAGCGAACCTCAGCGGCTGAAGCCGCCGTCGCCTGAGTCCTATGCGGCACGACTGAAGTCGTGCCCTTCCCGATTCGTGTCTGCGCAGAATGACCGAAGTCGTACCTTTCGCGATTTATCCGGCTAGGATTTCCTCCATCCGGACAAGATCTCGTAGACGGCACGTATTTCCCAAAACAGAACAATCCCTCGATTTTTGCCAACGGGAAGGGTACGAGTTCGACTCGTGCCGCAGTACGCTTGAAGCATGCGGCTTTAGCCGCTGAGGTGTGCTTTGAAGCCGACGCGCGCACTGTCCCCGCCGGGCACATATTTCGTCACGTTCATTACTTGGCAGCGCCGAAGACTGTTCGTCGTCGAACCGTACGGTAGGCTCTTTCTGAAGACAATCTACGGCTATAGACGACAAGAAAAGTTCCAACGCCACGCTTTCGTCGTGATGCCAGAGCATGTGCACCTGCTCCTGACACCGGCGAATGACCTAACTCTCGAGCGGACCGTTCAGCTGGTCAAAGGTGGATACTCGCACGCATTCGGACTTGAGTTCCGAGCAGGAGAAGTTTGGCAAAGAGGATTTGCCGATCACCGGATTCGCGACGCGGAGGATTTTGCCCAGCATCGAGACTATATTCATCAGAACCCGGTGAAGCGGAGAATGGTCGAGCGGGCGACAGAATATCGTTACTGCTCTGCCTACCCAGGGTTCAAGCTGGACGAGCGAACCTCAGCGGCTGAAGCCGCCGTGGCCTGAGTCCTATTCGGCACGACTGAGGTCGGGCCCTTCCCGATTCGTCTTGCGTAGCACGACTGAAGTCGTGCCCATCCCCAACAATCCGCATAGACGGTTGAAGTCGTGCCCTTCTCGGCTATTCAACGTAGTCAGAATCTGGCATTTGGCTGGCTTCGCACTCCAGCGTGAGTTCGAGCACCAACCCGGCTCTAGATCAGGTGCGGGCGAGCCGACTCCGGCCTCTTCCTTCCAGTTTTTCCAGATACTCGATAGTGATCCGGGTTGGGGGTGAAGTCGAGCGGGGCAGGTCTGGATGCGGTGGCTGCGTCCCAATCGACGCTGCCTGTGAGTAGGGACACGAAGACATCGGGAGGAAGCGGAGTTTTGGATGATACCGCCATGGGAACTCAAGGCTGGCCAGAGCCAATCAGACGAAGAGTAGAGCGAAAAAATTAAGAGTCCCGAAGTGATGTTGAACCTGTTCGCCTCGGCCAGTAGCTCGCTTTAGACCCTTGCTGACCTGCCTTCGTGGTCTCCTTGCGAAGACGACGGCGCGCGATCTGTGCTTGGGCTCCGGGCTTACCGCCAACCGGAAAAACTGTTCAACGCCTCGGGACTCTATCTTGCCTCTGACGGATGCTCCTGTTCGCCTCGACCAGCGCTTGGCTATAGACCCTTGCTGACCCTCCCTGATTCATCTTGCGATGTTCAGAGTGACCTCGCTCGAGTCCCGGACGCTGCACCAACCGGGTAAACTTTAGAACGTGTCAAAGAACGAGGTTGTTTTTACTCCTTTCATTTTTATAGTCAATAAAAAATGGCTGGATTTATCTCGTTTGCATGCAACGGAGTGCGGCCTCTCCACAAGGGGGTGACCGGAATTGGTGCAGCCAGGAGAGCGAAGAGTCACTCGCAGGGTTGACAGCACTGCGATTTTTCCGGGGATCGAGTTCGCTATGCCGGTTGCGGTGGAGTTGTCCCGAATTCTGTGGCTGTGAAAATTTACGCGGAAATCAATCGTGATGCGGGTTTGATGTCTTTTGAAGAAATTAGGTTGGAGATACTGCTCTGCCCGTACGGCCGGGCTGGCGCGGAGATTCCCGACTCTCCGCAAGCCTTCCGCGGACCCTTGCCGGCTGTTTTGTTATGTGTCGCGGCGGCCACTTAGCACGCTTTGGGGTTCGCATTACAATCGCCGCGGGGAGGAAATCCTATGACGATTTTCAATGAGCCTCGGGGCCATGTGATGGACGCCAATCCCGGTTCTTTTTTGCGCTTGCTGGGGATCGCGGCGGCGGCGTTTGTCTTGGTAATCATGTTGTTCGCTGCCGTGGCCCGTGTGGATTCCGGGCACGTCGGGGTACTCACCCTGTTTGGCCGGGTGACCGGCGAGGTGTTGCCCGAAGGCGTTCATCTCATCAACCCCTTCAAGGCGAACCAGGAATTGTCCATCCGTACCCAGGAACTCAAGGAATCGGCCAGCGTGCCTTCGAGCGAAGGGCTGGTGATGAACCTGGACACCTCGCTCATCTACCATCTCAGTCCGGAGAAAGCGGCCGAGGTCTACCAGAAGATTGGGCCGAACTACATGGCGGTGCTGGTCGAGCCGAACTTGCGGGCGGCGATTCGGGAATCGACAGCCTCTCACACCGCCAACGCGCTCTACACCGGGGAACGGGAGATGGTGGCCAAACAGATTTATGACCAGCTCACTACAAAGCTTGGGGAGCGCGGAATCCTGGTGGAGAGCGTGCTCCTTCGCGACATCCAGTTGCCCGCGACGCTGAAATCTTCCATTGAATCGAAACAGCAAGCCGAGCAGGAAGCGCTGGCCATGAACTTCCGCCTGCAGAAGGAAACTCAGGAAGCGCAGCGCAAGCGCATTGAAGCCGCCGGCATTCGCGACTTCCAGCAGATCGTCGCGCAGGGCATCAGCCCCCAATTACTGGAGTGGAAGGGCATCGAGGCGACGGAGACATTGGCCAAGAGCCCGAACGCCAAAGTGGTAGTGATCGGCAATCCCAAGAATGGGCTGCCGCTGATTCTGGGGCAGTAGATTTCGGATCTGGACATTGAAAGCTGCGGGCAGGACGCCCGCCGGACAGCCGGCGGGACGCCGGCGCTACTTGGCATGGCAATCTTCTCGAGGTTCGGAATCTTGTCGTCGAATTCCCCCGCCTAGGCAAAGGGGGAGGGCCGGTCGCGCTGCGCTCACAGCGGTTCGCGATCTCAGCTTCTCGATTGCGTCCGGCGAGGTGCTGGGGTTGGTAGGTGAATCGGGCTCCGGAAAATCGGTCACGTCACTGGCTTTGATGCGGCTGCTTCCACCTCATGCGCGGGTGAATGGGGAAATTCTGCTTACAGACGGCGACGGCATCCGAAATCTGTTGCAACTGCCGGACGCGGAGATGCGTCCCTTGCGCGGTTCGCGGCTCGCCATGATTTTTCAGGAGCCGATGACCGCGCTCAACCCGGTCATGCGTGTGGGCGATCAGATTGCCGAAGCAGTTCTGGCCCACCATCAGGTGGCAAAAAGCGAAGCCTCGAAGCGGGCGGTGACTGCCATGAAAGAAGTTGGCATTGCCGATTGCGATCGCCGGGCGCGCGACTATCCTCACCAGCTTTCGGGAGGGATGAGGCAGCGGGTGATGATCGCCATGGCCATCGTCAACCGTCCCCAGTTGCTGATTGCCGACGAGCCCACCACCGCGCTCGATGTCACCATTCAGGCGCAGATCCTCGATCTCCTGGCCGAGCTGCGTGCGAAGTTTGGCCTGACCATGCTGTTTATTTCGCACGATCTGGCAGTCGTCTCGCAGGTCGCCGACCGGGTGGCGGTGATGTATGCCGGCAACCTGGTGGAGCTGGGATCGAAGCGCGACATATTTCAGGCCGCTGCGCATCCCTACACACGGGGATTGCTGAACGCAGTGCCGACTTTGAAGACGGACCGCAACCGTCCGCTGGAGACGATCGAGGGCACCGTGCCGCCCTTGCACGCGGTGCCTCCCGGATGTCCGTTTGAGCCGCGCTGCGAATTTCGCGTGGAAGAATGCGCGCGCAGTCTGCCTCCGCTGGCGGAAGTTGCGCAAGGACATTGGGCCAGATGTCCGGTGGTGAGTGCTGCAATGTAGAGCACGTGTGGGGCGGGCCCTCGCTCGCCGCTATTTGATTTTGAGCTCGGTCCCAGAGTTCTGCGGAGCTGCTGTAGTCACAGGAGATCGAGCTAATAGTTAAAGGCGGCGGGCGAGGGCGCACGCCCCATACGACGTACATTTCAGCGCACGGCCAAGCCCTACAGGTCTATAATCCCCAGTTTGTTCGGTGATCTGTGCACGTTCTTCTCTTAAGCGATATTCATAGCAATCTCGAAGCTCTGGAAGCATGCCTGGCGGCGGCTCCGGCCTACGACATGGTGGTCAACCTCGGGGACATCGTCGGCTACGGCGCCAGTCCCAACGAGGTCATCGAGCGCTCGCGCTCGCTGGGGCACATCTTTGTGCGCGGCAACCACGACAAGGCGGCCAGCGGCGCCATGGACCTGAAAGACTTCAATCCGATCGCCGGACTGGCGGCGCTGTGGACCCGCGAGCAACTCACTCCGGCAAACCTGAAATGGCTGCAGGGCTTGCCGCACGGCCCGATTCAGACCGGGGAACTGCCGGCCGTCCAATTCGTGCACGGCTCCCCCGTGGATGAAGACGAATACGTGGTCACTTTGCGCGATGCGATTGAGCCGCTGCTGACTTCCGTCACCCCGCTGACATTTTTCGGGCACACTCACCTGCAAGGGAGCTTCTGCAGCAACAATGTAGCTAGCGATTATTTCCGGCCGCAGTACACCACCGTAGGTCAGAGCGAGATCTCGGAGTTTCCCCTCAAAGACGGCATGCGCTATATGGTGAATCCCGGTTCGGTGGGGCAACCCCGCGATGGCGACTGGCGCGCCGCCTTCGCCGTGTTTGATTCGGACGCCCGCATCGTTACCTTTGGCCGCGTGCCCTACAATCTGAAGCAGGCCCAGGACCGCATCATGGCTGCCAACCTGCCGCAAAGGCTGGCGACGCGGTTAGCAGCAGGAAGATAAGAAGCCACGCCAGACCGCCAGCAAAATCCAATCCGCGAAGCGATGTAAACTTTTGCCATGCCTTCACATTCGTCTTCATCGCGCAGTCTTTTTTCCTCGCGGCACGCCAAAGCGCCGGAGCACTATCTGATTGCTCACAGCGACGGCGGCGCGCGGGGCAATCCGGGGCCCGCCGGTTATGGAGTTGTGATTCAGGATGAAGCGGGGCGCAAAGTGGCCGCGCTCAGCGAGTATCTTGGTCACCAGACCAATAACTTTGCCGAGTATCAAGGCCTGATTGCAGCGCTCGAGTACGCGATCGGGCATGGGCACAAGGCGCTCAAGGTGGTGAGCGACTCGGAACTGCTGGTACGGCAGATCAAGGGCATCTACAAGGTGAAGAACTCAACTCTGCAGGAGCTCCACGGCCGCGCCAAAGAGTTGATCGCGCGGCTGGACTGGTTCTCCATCGATCACGCGCTGCGCGAGCACAATCGCGAGGCGGACGAACTGGCCAACGAAGCCATGGACAAAGGCACGGGCCGTGCGTCGCGGGCGCCCTCGCCCGCGGCGGTTCCTTCCGTAACGCAGGAATTCGAGGGCGTGGTGCAAGGCGGTGCGATCAGGCTGACGAGCGGCCAGTTGCCCGAAGGCACGCGGGTGCAAGTGCGGGTGAAAAAATAGTTGGTGTCTTTGCCCGGGCCTTTTCTGCGGGCCGCAAACACGGTTCCTCGACTTGTCCTCGCCGCGCAAGCGCGACTCGTTACTCCAGGGCCGAACTGTGGTCGTGCACGATCTTCCATCCCTCGGGGAATTTGCGGAATATCAGTGTGAATAGGCCGTGCGGTGTCTTGCCGTCCGACAGGGTCAGCTTCCAGCTGCCTCGAACGAACGCCGCCTTCGGACTAAACTCCTCGACCTGTAGATCAGAAAACTCCAGAGTTCCCATTTCGTGCCCGTCGCCCTGATAGGTCTTACGATACTTATCGAATGTGGCCTGCCAGCCCGATGTTTTCTTGGTGCTGAAAAACGTCAGATCAGGCGAGTTCCAGTAACTGGACATAAATGTTTCGAGGTCGTGATGGTTCCATGCGGCCTGCTGTTGCTGGAGGACGTGGATGGGTGAGTCTTGCGCGGCCAGAGGCGCGGCGAGAGCGAGCAGCAGAAAGAGGATTCGCATGGGGATCTCCTGAAGGCGGACGCAGTGTCGCAGAGAAGAATGGGCAGTGGGAAAACAAACTCTAAGCGGCGCATGGTGCGCTCAGGACAGGATTGCTAAGCTGAGTTAGTTACGCGCGGCCTTTTTTAGCGGCGGCTGCGGTCAAAGCTCCCGCTTTTTCCCAGGGACGCTTGGGGCGCTCCGCTTTGGGCTTGTCGCGGTCTTTGATGCGATCGTACTGGTACGCTTCGCTCACCGTGCCCAGCGATTCGTTGTACAGCATGGGCAGGCCGAGGCCTTCCTTCAATTCTTCGGTGAACTGCTGCAGCGCTTTCAGGTGGTCCGCGGTGGCCGGGACTTCAGTCTTGGCGGTCTTCAGAAACTGCTGGTAGCCGCGATTGACCAGCTTCGAAATCTCGCTGCCGATCAGATATCCGGGATAGGCAAAGATTTTTACGCCGTCGTCTCCATCTTTCTGGATGGCGGCGGAGACGCTGTATTTCTTCAGGAACACACGCCCCTGAGTGCCGGGAGCTTCGATCAAATCAAAGCCGTGTTCGCGCAGCCAGCTTAGCGCATCTTCGTAGCTTCTTTGTTCTAGCTTGGTTGCCATTCGTTCTTGGGTTTCCAGTCCCTTCCAACTACCTTCTTTTCGTTGTCCACATCCATCAGATGCGCATTTGCGGGGAAGAGTGCATTTCCCAGTTCTGGCTGGATCGAAGTAGGCTCTTTTATAATCCAATCAACCGTTACGAACTCGTTAATTCGACCAGACAATACGTTACGATGGTCACGGCCTCACTCTGAATTCTATGCGACCAGTCCCGCTGAAACGAACGGAAGTGCCTGATTCTTCGACTCATTCTGCTGCGCTCGGCCGTCGCAGTCTGGAACTGATCGGCAACACTCCGCTGTTGCGGCTGGAGCGCCTCACTCGCGATCTACCCGGGATCGAGATGCTGGGCAAGGCCGAGTGGTACAACCCCGGCGGATCGGTGAAGGATCGCGCCGCCTCGAACATCGTCGCCCAGGCGCGCGCCAGCGGAAAATTCGGACCCGGCAAAATTCTGCTCGATTCCACCAGCGGCAACACCGGCATCGCCTACGCCATGATCGCGCGCCGCTGAAGGCTTTCCGGTGACGCTGTGCATGCCGGAAAATGTTTCGGTCGAGCGCAAACACATCCTGCACGCCTACGGCGCCAACATTATTTATACCGACCCGGCCGACGGCTCCGACGGCGCCATTCGCGCCGCTCGCGAACTCTTCGCCAAGGATCCGGACAAATATTTTTACGCCGACCAGTATTCCAACGACGCCAACTGGCAGGCTCACTACCATGGCACAGCCAACGAAATCTGGCAACAGACGGAAGGACGTGTCACGCATTTCGTTTCCATGATGGGCACCAGCGGGACTTTCATCGGCACCACGCGCCGACTGAAGGAACTGAATCCGCAGATTCGCTGCATCTCGCTGCAACCGGACTCGCCCTTCCACGGAATCGAAGGCGCCAAGCACATGGCCAGCGCCATCGTCCCGAAAATTTATGACGCCAAGCTGGCCGACGAGGACATTGGGATCTCGACCGAAGAAGCCTACAGCATGGCCAAGCGGCTGGCCCGCGAAGAAGGATTGCTGGTGGGGATTTCGGCGGCGGCGGCGGTGGTGGGATGTTTGCAGGTGGCCCGCCAGCTCAAAAAGGGCGAGAGTGCCGTGTTCGTGACCATCCTGTGCGACTCCGGCGACAAATATTTGAGCGAGAGATTTTGGGAACAGGAGTGAAGAATTTCACCACGGAGGCACAGAGACACGGAGGAAAATCTGGGTTTTCTCTGTGATCTCTCTGTGGTGAATTGAGTTTTTATGCTGAAGATCCGACGCAAGGACTACGAAGCGCTCCGGCAGCATGGCGAGGAAACCTATCCCCACGAGTGCTGCGGTGTGCTGCTGGGGCAGATGGATGACGATGTACGGACTGTGACTTCCGTCGCGCGGGCGGGCAACACCCGTACCGATTCGCGCGCACAACCGCTACAACATCGATCCCAAAGAACTGATTCGCATTCAGCGCGAAGGCCGCGAGCGCGGCGAGGACATCATCGGCTTCTACCACTCCCACCCTGACCATCCCGCGCGCTGGTCGCCGACCGATCTGGCCGAAGCGCATTGGTTCGGCTGCTCTTACGTGATCACCAGCGTGGAAAAGGGCAAGGCCGTGCTGACCAATTCGTTCGAGCTGACGGGCAGCGACGAGAGCGACAAGAAGCTGGTGGACGAGAAGATCGAAGTGGCGTGATAAGTCTGTGTCTGTGTGGGGCGGGCGCCCTCGCCCGCCGCTCTTGACTTGGACTTTCGCCACTTAGCTTGCCATTCAGGACAAGCGCCAAATCTCAAACCAAAGGCGGCGGGCGAGGGCGCCCGCCCCACACCTGCACGCTCGGCTGAATCTCCCGGCCCTTCTGTGGCATCATGTATAGCCTATGCCCAAGATCCAAATCCCCACCCCTCTGCGCCAGTACGCTGGCAAGCAGCCTGCGGTTGAGGTTAAGGCTGGCACCATCGGCGACGCGCTCTCCGATCTGGTCGCCCAGCACCCCGATTTGCGCCGCCACCTCTATACGGACGATGGAAAACTGCGCGCCTTCGTCAATGTTTACCTCAACGACGAGGATGTCCGCTATCTGCAGAAGGAAGCCACGGCGGTCAAGGACGGTGATAGTATTTCGATAGTGCCTTCCATCGCGGGAGGACGGAGTTGATTGCCGAATTGCCGCATTTTAGGATTGTCGAATTGAAGCCCGAACTCAAAGTCCGCCGCTGTTGTTGTCCCTCCTGTCGCTAGCTGTATTCAATTCGTAAATTCGCAAATACGACAATTTTTCAATTTAAGAGGTTTTTATGGCTACCACACTCGAAGTTAAACCCGAAGCCGTTACCCTGAGCAACGACGAAATCCTGCGCTACTCGCGCCACCTGATCATGCCCGAGGTGGGCATGGAGGGGCAGCTCAAGCTGAAGGCGGCGCGGGTGCTGTGCATCGGCGCGGGCGGGCTGGGTTCGCCGCTGGCTTTGTATCTGGGCGCCGCCGGCGTCGGCACCCTGGGGATCGTGGACTTCGATGTGGTGGACTACACCAACCTGCAGCGGCAGATCATTCACTCGACCGCCGACGTGGGCCGCAAGAAGCTGGATTCGGCGGCGGAGAAGCTGAAGGCGATCAATCCGTTTCTGAATATCCGGAAATTCGACACGCGGCTGTCGCAGCGAAAACGCGCTGGAACTGTTTCGCGAGTTCGACATCATCGCCGACGGCACCGACAACTTTCCCACGCGCTACCTGGTGAACGATGCTTGCGTGCTTACCGGCAAGCCCAACGTTTACGGCTCGATTTTCCGCTTCGAAGGCCAGGCCAGCGTTTTCGCCACCAAGGAAGGTCCCTGCTACCGCTGCCTGTATCCCGAGCCGCCACCGCCGGGACTGGTTCCTTCCTGCGCCGAAGGCGGCGTGCTGGGCATTCTGCCCGGGCTGGTCGGCGTGATTCAGGCGACGGAAGTCATCAAGCTGATTCTGGGCAAAGGCGAGCCGCTGATCGGCCGGCTGCTGCTGATCGATGCGCTGGGCATGAAGTTCCGCGAACTCAAGCTGCGCAAGAATCCCGATTGCCCGGCTTGCGGAACGAATCCTACGATCACGAAGTTGATCGACTACAACGAATTCTGCGGAATTCGCGGCGAGGAGAAGCCAGTGGAAACTTTAACCACCGACATTCAAGTGGAAGAACTGAAGACGGCGGTTGGATGCAGGCGAGAATCTGTTCGTGCTGGACGTGCGCGAGCCGCACGAATATCAGATCTGCAACATCGGCGGGCATCTGATTCCGCTGGGCGATCTGCCGAAGCGCGTCAACGAACTCGATTCCAGCCGGGAAATCGTTGCGCACTGCCGCTCCGGCGTGCGCAGCGCCAAGGCTGTGGACTTCCTGCGCCAGGCGGGATTCAAGAAAGTGCACAACCTGGCCGGCGGGATTCTGGCCTGGGCGGATCGCGTCGATCCGAAGATGCCGAAGTATTGAAGAAGCAGTCGTCAGTCGTCAGTCTTCAGTCGTCAGAAGGGAGTGCGTAAGCGCTCCTTTTTTTGTTGCTCAGGTGACGGGCCACGACGCGCCGGAATATTTTCCGCAAACAAAAAGGGAGAGCCTCGACTGGCCCTCCCTTTTTGCATAACCAAAACAGACGCTTACTTGTTGGTTCCAGAGTCTGCCTTTGCGGATTCTGCGTTGACCGCGAAAGCGTACTTTTTCCCCGCGAAGCGAATTTCATTCAACGACTTGTGACCGTCGCTGTTGACGCTGGTGATCACCGAGTCTCGGCTGGGAGACTGTTCCAGGTCGACCATGCGGGCCGGAACTGTGGCAACAACGTTCTTGCCGCGCAGGATGTTCAGTTCGACGTTTGGTCCGGCACCTTCCCATTTCACGGTATAACTGCCGGCGGCCAGTTGCTTTCCGTTCACGGTTAGAGGATCAGCCACTTCCAGCGAACCCTTGGTGGCGGCGAACACGCTTGTCGCCAGCAGCAAAGCCAGACCCAGCAGGAAGCCCTTCGACATCTTCGATGCGCTCATTTCACTCCTTATTTCTTTCCCGATAACGTCGGGAACCGGTTCTGGGCGGCCTGGGTTTGCCTGGGGCAGTAAAACCTTGCGTTTTGCCGTCGAAGGCCTAAAATGCTGCCTCGGGGTTAAGCGAAAAGAGCCCGGCCGCAAGACCGTGCGCTTTCTGCTCTAGGGATTGATCTCAACTGGGCCGCCAAACCGAGCCTGAGCCAGTCCCTTTAACCCCTCAAATTCTTTTCCCAAACCGGGTCAGCTGGTTGTTCCCTCAGTCCCGGCTTCAATCATCGTGTGATACGCAGAGTGCAGTCGAAAAGTTCCGCTGCATTCTTTCCGCTTGCACTTCTTTGGACGACATTCGGAGGAGGTTGTTAGCAGCGATTGCCCGGCAAAAAGCCGCTACACAACAAGGATTTGTCTTGTCTATTGTGTAATAAACAGCACGGATAATATTGATGGCAAGTGATTGCGGAAGAAAGGGCTTTACGGAGAAAAATTAAGTCAACTTCAGCACCACTTTGCCGAAGTTCTTGCGCTCCAGCAGTAACCGGTAGGCTTCTGGCGCCTTCTCCAGGGGGAACACGTTACCAATCACTGGACGCAAATGTCCCTCCGCGGTCCATGCCGAAAGTTGTTTCCAAGCCTGGTTCATCAGCTCACGTTTTGCCGACAAGTACGTCAACCACAAACCATGCACGCTCGCGCCTTTGGCATAAAGGATGCGAGCATCCAGATGGGCGGGCTTTCCGGTGGCTGCGCCGTACACGATTACTTTTCCGAAATCGCGCAGGCAGCGCACGCTCTTCGCGGTATGCTCGCCCCCCAGCATTTCAAATACTGCATCCACACCTTCGCCGTGAGTCAGGTCTTTGATCGCTTCTTCGTAGTCGCGCTGCTTGTAGTTGATTCCGTGTTGCAGACCCAACTCTTTCACCCGCGCCAGTTTTTCTTCCGAGGATGATGTCCCGTACATTTCGACGCCCAGCAGTTTCCCAATCTGCACCGCGGCTGTTCCTACTCCACCAGCCACGGCGTGAATCAGGACCCGCGGCTTTCTCAGACTCGCGCTTTGTTCGGCCGCAACGTCAGTCAGAAGTTCGTCCAGATCCTCGGGAGGCCGCACGTAAACCTGGGCCGGTCGTTTTTCCAGCAAGCCCGCCTTCCAGTAAGCAAAGTAGGCAGTGAAATAGTTGACTGGAAAAGCTGCGCCCTCCTCCGCGCTCCACGCCTTGGGCACCGGCCACAGCAATTGAGGCGAAGCGGCGACGCGCTCGGCAAAAGCCCCCCACTGGGCGTAGCCCATCATGCGTTCCCCGTCGCCAGCCTTCGTTCCACAAAACTCACGTCCCGCCACCAGCGGCGGCGCTGGAGTTCCGGGATAACCTCCTTGCGCGGTCATGATGTCGGCGAAGTTGATCCCTCCTGCTTCTACCTCGATCAACTCTTGCTCCCGAGTGGGAACCGGATCCGGGACCGTGCGGACTTCCAGCACGTCGGGATCGCCTAAGCGGCTGATGACAAGGGCCTTCATGGGCAGAAGTGTAACAGCGGCACGGGCGGTGGATAAATCGCCCGCGCCGTGCGCGATTCCGCTCGACAGTTTGTCGGCAGGTATATACTTTCCCTAACAGTTGGGGCCCCCTTCCAGCCTGCAAGGAATCTGGCCGTGGAAAGGGGAGGTCGGGGCGCTTTCATATTTAATTCATAGGCTCCGCTTAACAGATCACTGGCACCGATTCTTGGCAGCACCGGGGGACCAGTGCGGGACGCCCATACGCGGAGGGGTCCGCCGACGGGTTCCGGGGAGGTCCTTCAGTGGACTTGTTTTTGGTGCGTTTTTTATTTGTTCTCATAATTACTGTCACCTGCTTTCTGACTGATCCGTTCAACCTGCCTGCAAAAATGGATGCGGGCGTGGGCGCGCTCATTGGCTTGGCCGTGGTCCTGTTCGAATGGAGACTGCGGCTGGTCAGCCTGAAGCGCCTGATCGGCGCTGCCATTGGGAGCATTCTTGGCATCCTCGGCGCCTACCTTTTCTCTCTGGTCATTCGCAACAGCGTTGATCCCGGACACACCCAGAGTTTCCTGCAAATCCTGGTGATGCTCTTGATGGCCTATGTCGGCCTGGTAGTAGGCGCCAACAAGGGCGACCTGCTGAACCTGGCTGCGCTCGGCGGGGTTTTCGGCGGCGAGAAACAGGGCAAAAAGAGTTACAAGATTCTCGACACCAGCGTCATCATCGATGGCCGCATCGCCGACATCGCAGAGACCGGATTTCTTGACGGCATCATCGTTACCCCGCAGTTCGTGCTGCGCGAACTGCAACTGGTGGCCGACTCCGCCGACTCGCTGAAGCGGAACCGGGGACGGCGCGGTCTCGACATCCTGCAACGGTTGCAGAAAGTGGCGTCACTGCAGATCCAGATTGTCGAAGACGATTTTCCCGCGGTCCGCGAGGTGGACTTAAAGCTGATCGAACTGGCCAAGCTGTATGAAGGAAAAATCATCACCAACGATTTCAACCTGAACAAGGTCGCGCAACTGCAGGGCGTTGCAGTGCTGAACATCAACGAGCTCGCCAACTCGCTGAAGCCGATTGTGCTGCCCGGCGAAACCATGAGGGTCTTCATCCTGAAGGAAGGCAAGGAATACAACCAGGGCGTGGCCTATCTCGACGATGGAACCATGGTGGTGGTGGACAATGCCCGCAAGATGATCGGCAAGACGATCGATATTTCGGTGACGTCGGTTCTGCAAACCACCGCCGGCAAAATGATTTTCGGCAAGTGGGATGAGCGTCCCGGGAGTCGCACCGAGTCTCGCGGAGTAGTGAACGCCGTGCCGGTCGCAGCGCCGGTGTCCGGTGCGCCTACGTCGCCCAGCCTGGACACCAAGAAGTCGCAACCGATCATGGTGGAGCGTCCCGCGGAATAACTGGCGAAGCGAGGGCAATATATGAAGCGTGTTACTGGCATCGGCGGCATTTTCTTCAAGACACAGGACCCAGAAGCGCTTTACCAGTGGTACGAAAAGCATCTGGGGATTCAGCGGGCTCCAGACGGATCGGGCGCGATGTTTGAATGGCGCGATAACAACGAGCCCGGACAGAAGGGTATGACCGTGTGGTCGATTTTTCCGCGTGACAGTAAGTACTTCGATCCCAGCGCGTCTCCCTTCATGTTCAACTACCTCGTCGACGATCTGGATGCTTTGCTGAAGGCGCTCCAGGAAGAAGGCGTGCAAGTCGATCCGCGGCGGGAAGATTACGACTACGGACGCTTCGCCTGGATCATGGATCCAGCAGGCAATCGCATTGAGTTGTGGGAGCCGCCGAAGGAGGGGAAGTCTTAGTACTCAGCCCTCAAGCATGTCCCCACAGTCACGCAGGCCTTGATTTCATCCGACGCAGCATTTGAACCAGCCCTCTCCACCCCTTATACTTACAACCCGCGATGAAGGTCGTAGTCATCATTCCGGCGGCGGGACTGGGAACGCGCATGCTCCCTGCCTCGGATGCCAAGAGCAAGAAGCCCACGGCATCCAAACAGTTCTCCGAGATCGGGGGAGTGCCCATCCTCATTCACACGTTGCGCAAGTTCGCGGCCAATCCGGAAGTATCGGAAATTTACGTGGCCTTGCGCGCTAACGAAATCGCAGCCTTCCGCGGCCGCCTGCAAAACGAAAAAGATCTTTCGCGAAAGAAGATTGAACTGGTGGAAGGTGGCGAGCATCGCCAGCAATCCGTGGCCAATGCGATTAACGCGATTTCGGCCGCCGGGGACGATATTGTTTTAGTCCACGATGCGGTTCGCCCCTTTGTGACCGCAGAGATTATTCACGATGTGATCGAGGCTGCCAGAAAATATGGCGCGGCCATCGCCGGCATGCCGGCCATGGATACCGTCAAGGAAGTGCAACGCACTTCTGAAGGCGCTGTCATCACGGCCACTGTGCCGCGCGAGCGGGTGGTGATGGCGCAGACTCCGCAGGGCTTTCGCCACAGCGTGCTCAAAAAGGCCTTCGACGAAGCCACGGCGGTCGGGTTTCTCGGCACCGATGAGGCTTCCCTGGTTGAGCGCTCAGGACATGAAGTGGCGGTTGTCATGGGCTCGCCACGAAATATTAAGATCACCACGCCAGCGGACATGGAGCTCGCAGAGTTTTTCCTGAAACGGTAAAGGGAGCCACGGATTTTCACGGATCACACGGATAAGACCATTTTGGCTTGTAACACTTCATTCATGAGTGGTGCAGGCGTCGGCTTGAAGCATGCGGAATTGACGGACAAGATCATTGGGATTTTCTACGATGTCTACAACGAACTTGGTTACGGGTTTTTGGAGTCGGTGTTCGAAGAGTCGCTGGTGATTGGCCTTCGTGAGGGAGGCTTGAGTCTTGAACGTCAATTGGCTATTCCGGTGTGGTTCCGAGGGCACGAAGTCGGCCGATTCAGAGGAGACATTCTGGTAGAAGGTAAGGTCTTGATCGAACTCAAGAGCGCACGTACGCTCGAAGCAGCCCACGAGGCCCAATTGCTTCATTACCTGAAATCGACCGAAATCGAGATTGGTCTGTTACTTAATTTTGGCTCTCGCCCTCAATTTCGCCGCCTCTTGTTTGACAATCAAAGAAAGAAAATCCGCGTAAATCCGTGTGAATCCGTGGCCGGGGTTTCAGCATGAAGATCGGCTACGGCTGGGATTCTCACGAATTCAAACGCGGTATTCCGCTGAAGATTGGCGGCATGACGCTGCCCCATCCCAAGGGTTTGGGCGGTCACTCTGATGGCGACGTTCTCTTGCACGCTATCACCGATGCCCTGCTGGGCGCCGTCGCTGCCCCTGATATCGGTTCTTTGTTCTCCCCGTCTGACCCGCGCTGGAAAGGTGCCGACTCCGCGCTTTTCCTCGCGGAGGCGGTCAAGCGCGTGCATGCTGCCGGCTATGCGCTGGTGAATGTGGATTCGACCTTGATTTTGGCTGCGCCCAAAATTGGTCCGCACGCGGCTGCGATTCGAGCCCACGTCGCCGGACTCCTGGGGATCCCTGCGAATTGCGTCGGGGTGAAAGCCAAGACTCCGGAGGGTATGGGGACGGACAACGCCGCCATTGCGCATGCCGTGGTATTGCTGGAAAAGAAAGCCAAGCCTGCCGCGAAAAGGGCCGGAAGATAGGAGCGGGTCGGTCAGCGAAACGCTCAAATCTTTCTTATTTAGCAACCATTGTCCTGTGTCGCACCTGTGCCGCTTCCACCAGCGCCCGGAAGATTGCCCGCGATCTTCCGTCATCCTCGACCGAACGTTCCGGATGCCATTGCACGGCCAGCACAAAATGGTCAGGAGACGTTCCCTCTAACGCTTCGATGATTCCATCCTGGGGACATCGGGCCACAACGCGAAGGCCGTCGCCGATCGCTTCCGCAGCCTGGTGATGGCTGGAGTTGACCGCGATCGAAGGCGCATCTTGTTCCGCGGGCCTGGTGCTTGAAGTGACGATCCGGTTCAGCCTTGAGCCCTTTTCCACGTCGACCATATGCGCCACCGACACGTGTTTTCCCGCCTCATGATTGACCGCTGTCTCGATGTGCTGCAATAACGTTCCGCCACGATACACGTTCAGGATTTGCAAACCGTAGCAGATGCCGAGGACGGGCTTGCGCAGGCTGTACGCATCCTGCAAAAGCAGTTCGTCGACCGTATCGCGTCTGGTGTCGGCCGGAGCCGTCTTAGGGTCTGTTCGAGCGGTGTACTTCGCAGGGTCCACGTCGGCCTTACTCCCGGGTAACAGCACGGCATCGCATCGTTCGATCAACTGCGTGAGTTCGGCGGGCGAAGAATCGAGCGGAATGCGGACAGGCTCTCCGCCTGCCATCTCGACAGCGTGCACATATTGCGGAAGGGCACGCTCGGCGTACTCCGAATCTTCGGAGTGGGGAACAGGGATGGCGATGCGCTGGCGGCATGGAATGATTGTAGCTCTAGGCTGGAGAGTTCTTAGAGCAGAAGATCTCCGCGATAGATGAGTTCACCCTCAATCACCCGTGCCTCGGGGAGCAGCTTGTGCGGCTTTGTTGGCCCAGTTCCGTCGATGTGAAAGACTTCGTGGCCGTGGGCGGTCAGCCAGTCCGATACCAGCATGCGATGGCAGTGGAAATACACGCGTTCTGCGCACATGTAGGCGGTGCGCGATTGCTCCGCCATTTTGACCAGCTCGGCTGCGGCGCGCTGAAATTCTTCGGTCAACATATAGTCGGCGTAGTTGCGAAAACTAGGATTTCGCAAGGCGATATTGGGGGAGTCCTCTCGTATGCTCTTGCGCCGTCCACCCAACTCCTTCATCCAGACGTATCGGATTCCGGCTGCTGGCAGGGTTTTTTCCAGCGATTCACGGTTAAATTGCGGCAGGCGGCGCGACATAGGGAAAGAACGGATATCGGCCAGCGTCGCGATCGAATGGGCGTGCAGTGCCTCAAGCAGTTCGTCGAGAGTACGAGTGGAGTGGCCGATGGTGAAGAGAGTCGACAAATCGATTTCAGATTTTAGATTGTAGATTTCAGATTTGAGGTTGCGCCCGTCAGATTGGGGAGCCACTTTCGTAAGACGCACCGAACGGCAACGATTTTCAATCTGAAATCTCAAATCAGCAATCTGAAATAATCTTCGCCTGCGCTCACAGTGTGCGCAGCGCCGCAATCACGTTCTCGTCCTGCTCCGGAAATACGGTTCGCAGGTCCAGCAGCACGCGGCCGTCTTCGACGCGGCCGATGACCGGCGGGTCACCGGCTCGCAGGCGCGCGGATATTTCATCGGCGCTCAAACCCTCCCGGGTCACGGCCAGCAGGCGCGTGGGCAGCACCGCCGAGGGGGCTGCGCCGCCGCCAATCACCGATTCGCCATCCATCGTCTCAACCATCAATCCCCGCATCGATGACCGGGACTTCGCGGCGACGGCCTCCGCCCGCGGGCCAATCTCTTCTTTGGACAAATGCATCATGCGCAACGCCGGAATTGCGTTGTGGTCGTGTTTCACATAAGCCAGCAACGTGGCCGCCAGCGCGGCATACGTCAGCTTGTCCACCCGCAGCGCGCGGAACAGGGAATTGGCTCGCATACGTGCAATCAGATCGCTGCGGCCGCTGAGCATTCCGGCTTGCGGCCCGCCCAGCAGCTTGTCGCCGCTGTAGCTGACCACGTCCACACCGGCCCGAAGGCTGTCGAGCACTCCCGGCTCGCCACTGACCCCGACCGAACGCAAATCGAAAAGTGCGCCGCTGCCCAGATCCTCCATCAGAGGAATATTTCGTTTGCGGGCCAGGGCGGTCAGTTCTTCGAGCGCCGGCTGCTCGGTGAATCCCGTGATCTGAAAATTTGACCGGTGTACGCGCAATAGCAGCCGGGTTTTGTCGTTGATCGCCCGCTCGTAATCGGCCACCCGCGTGCGATTCGTAGTGCCAACTTCGCGCAAGGTCGCGTTCGACTTCGACATCACGTCCGGGATGCGGAACGATCCCCCAATTTCCACCAGCTCGCCACGCGAGACGATGACTTCTCCGCCCTCCGCCAGCGTATTCAGCGCCAGCAGAACCGCGGCTGCGTTGTTGTTGACGACGATGGTAGAGATGTCCGCCGGCGCAGATGTGCCGCGCGCCGCATCGCCCGCGGAACCTTCATTCAGCAGCTTGCGGAACAACCGGTCGACGTGCACATCGCGCTTACCCCGGTTTCCCGTCTCTAAGTCGAACTCTAGGTTCGAATATCCAGAGGCAACGTCGCGAAGGTGTTCCAGCGCGGAAGGCGCCACTGGAGCGCGTCCCAGGTTGGTATGGAGAATCACACCGGTCGCGTTGATGACCCTGCGCAGGGAGTAACTCAACGACAATCGAACCTGCCGTTCGATTGCGCCGGAAATTCCGGAGAGGGCGAGGTCCACTCCGCCGGCCTCCAGTCGCGCGGCCGAAATCTCGGCGCGCAAACGGCTCAACACGGCGCGGGCCGCGTCCGCCACAACGGAGTGGCCCTCAGCAGAAAGGGTGGAGGCCAATTCGGGCTTCTGCAGCAATTCGTCGACCGATGGAAGTCTCTGGTAAAGGCCGGATTTCGAAGTCGTGGACACCGGGATGATTATCCCATCCCGCCGGGCCGGAAGCCAAAAGCGATGACGCGCCGCACTACCCAGAGTCAGAGGCATGAACCACGAAGGACACGAAGGTACACGAAGGAATCCCTGAAATCATTGGAAGTCCTTTGTGCACCTTCGTGTCCTTCGCGGTTTATGCCTTGCTGGCTACCTCAATGCGCTAGAGCGTGTCCGCTCATCGCCCCACGATCTTGCTCTTTAATCCCGCGATCGCATTGATGACTTCTCCTTGTTCGCGGGCGGGTACTTTGAACTTGTTGAGTGTGTCGCCCAGAGCCTTCACTGCGATGGTCCAGTCGTCTTCGGTGATGTTCAAGCCGGTGTGTGCGGTTTCCATGTCGCGTCCCGTGTATTTGCAGGGGCCACCCGTGGCTACGCACAGGAAGTCCACTACGTGCTGCCGCACGCGGACCTTGGAGTCGGTGCTCAGGCCGACGAAGAAGCGGCCCTCTTTGGGTCCGTGGCCAGGCGTCCGAGGAAGTCGTCGGTTACGGCGGCCAGGGCGTCGTAGCCTCCCAGCCGTTTGTACAACGAGTCCTGGGCAGCGGCGGCCTGGGGTGCAGCCGGGATAGGTGCAGCGAAGGCTGGTCAATGTGCCTGCCGGAATAAAGCCCAGCAGAAGTGCCACCAACAGGGAATGCCGAAAAGTGTTTGGCATGGCGGTTTAGTCTCCTCAGGGATGTGATTTTTTGGGCCCACATCAAATACGAGAGGAAACAGATTCCGGATTTAGGGGGGTGTGGTCGCGGGTGACAGCTAAAACCTAGCCTACCTCCACCAGCCCATAGGTCTTCTGCCAGTGGGTGCGCATGTGGCGCAGGGCACGGTCGATTTCTTCTTTTGAGATTTCCTGCGTTGGGGCCGGCCAGCACGGCGGCCGCTTCGCGTTTGGCAGCCTCCAGCAGCTGGCGGTCGCGGATCAGGTTGGCGACCTGGAAGCTGGGCATCCCGGCCTGGCGGGTGCCGAAGAATTCTCCCGGGCCGCGCAGTTCAAGATCCAGCTCGGCGATCTGGAAGCCGTCGGTGGTGCGGACCATGGCATCGAGGCGGCGTTCGCCGTCCTCGGAAACTTTGCCGCCGGTCATCAGGATGCAATAACGATTTGGCGGCGCCGCGGCCGATGCGTCCGCGAAGCTGGTGCAGCTGCGCCAGGCCGAAGCGCTCGGCATGTTCGATGACCATCACGGTGGCATTGGCGACATCCACGCCGACTTCGATCACCGTGGTCGAAACCAGAATGTCCAGCTCGCCTTTCTGGAACAGCCGCATGACCTCTTCTTTCAGATCGGCATCCAGGCGGCCGTGCAGCAGGTCGACTCGCAGATCGGGGAAGATTTTCTTGCTCAGCTCTTTGTACATTTTGAGCGCGGCTTTGAGTTCGGTCTCTTCGTTTTCCTCGATCACCGGATACACGACGTAGGCCTGATGCCCGGCGGCGACTTGCTTGCGGACAAATTGCCAGACTTCATCGGCCCGGTCATCGGAGACGCGGCGGGTGACGATGGGCGTGCGGCCGGGCGGCATTTCGTCGAGGACGCTGATGTCGAGATCGCCGTAGAGAGTCAGCGCCAGGGTGCGTGGGATGGGAGTTGCGGTCATGACCAGGACATCGGGCTCGCCGAGAGTTGCCGAGCTTTGCTCGGCTGGGCGGACGAGGGCGTCCGCCCCTACGTGGTGCGTGGCGCTTCCCTCGTCTGCGGATTTTTTCATCAGTTTGAAGCGCTGCATCACGCCGAAGCGGTGTTGCTCGTCCACGATCACCAGGCCCAGTTTGGCGAATTCGACTTTTTGCTCGATCAGGGCATGGGTGCCGATGACCAGTTGCGCGTTGCCCTGCGCGATGTGGCGGCGGATTTCGCGCTTGCGATCTTCTTCCAGCGAACCGGTCAGCAGCACGATGCGGTATCCGGCATTCTCCAGAATTCGCCGGGCGGAAAAATAATGCTGCTGGGCCAGAATTTCGGTGGGCGCCATCAGCGCCACCTGGTATCCGTTTTCCATGGCGATGATGGCGGCCTCGAAGGCCACAATGGTCTTGCCCGATCCGACATCGCCCTGCAGCAGACGCCGCATGGGAAAAGGCTTTTCCATGTCGGAGGCGATTTCCTTGAGCACCCGCTTCTGCGCTGCCGTGGGATGGAAAGGCAGAATCTTCTTGATCGCTTCCCGCGCCCGATTGTCCAGGCTGAAAGCGATTCCGGTCTGCGCTTTCTGCTCGCGGCGTTTGAGTTCGAGCCCCAGCTCCAGAAAGAACAGCTCTTCGAAAATCAGCCGGATGTGCGCCGGCGTGCGCGAAGATTGCAGATCCTGAAGGCTCTCGCCGGGATCCGGCCAGTGCACCTGCCGGAGCGCGTCCTGGGGCGAGATCAGGCGAGATATGCCGGCGCACGGCGGCGGGAATCGGATCCGCCAGGCTGGGGTGAAAGATTCTCCAGCACGCCGTGGATGATGCGCCGAAACCAGCGCGGAGTCAGGCGTCCCTGGCCGGCGGACTCGTAGATGGGGACAATGCGGCCAATTTCCAGCGAGGCGGCAGCTTTCTGTTCTCCCGCCTCACCATCGTCCGAGGAGTCGCCGAGAATCTCAAACTGCGGCTGCACCAGTTGCAGTTCGCCGCTGCGTTCCTGCTCCACCTTGCCGTAAAGAGCGACCAGCTGTCCGGGCTTGAAGTGGTCTCGCAGATAGGTCGCCGTTGAACCAGATGCATTTCAGCCGGCTTCTGCCCTGGCCGGCCGTCATCTGAAAAATGGGCATGCGGCGGGTGCGGAACAGGCCCGAAGTGCGCACTTCGGCGATCACGGTCGCCATCTCTCCCGCGCGCAGTTCAGAAATGCCGCGCGGATTCAGCCGATCTTCGTAGCGGAAGGGCAGATAGTGAAGCAGGTCGTCGACAGTGTGGATGCCCTTCGCGCCCAGCACCTCGGCCAGGCGCGGGCCGATGCCCTTTACGTATTGGACGGAGGTGGAGGGTTCAAGCATCTCGAGGGATGTTAGCAGGAGACATCGGCGACCAATTTCGTCCACGCACTGATCGCTGTCCTGGCGGGGAATGCGGCTTATTTCCTGCTGATGCCCTACCTGCCGCTGCCGGCCCGGCACATGCCTTTCCGGACCGACCTGGGACTCGCAGTGGACTTCACGATCTGCCTGGCGGCTTTCGGGATCGTTAAGTTCTTGAGCATCGCGCACGCGCGAGTCCAAGCTGACACAAACGATAACGTCTTTCACTCCTCCGTACATTACTTTCGGAACCTCTGTCCCCTCCGCTATGCGGGTTACAATCCGGCTGGCACCATGCAGAAAATCGCCATACTCTACGACGCCAGCCAGGCGGTTCTGTCCACCTTTGACCTGGATGAAGTGCTGCAGCACATCCTGGTGATTGCGCGGGACTACTTCCACCTGCAGAACGTCGCTATCCTGTTGCTGGATCAGGACACGGACCAGCTTCGTACCCGATCCCAGATCGGCTGCGAGCACGGTCTGGATGATGTCCGGGTGAGCATCGGGGAGGGGCTGATTGGGACGGCCGCCAAGAAGAAACGCCCCCTGTACGTGCCCGACTTTTCAAAAGAAAAGCTCTACAAGCCGTGGGGAAAAAAGACCCGCTCCGAGCTGGCCATTCCGCTGATGGTTCGCGATGAAGTGGTGGGAGTGCTGGATTGCCAGAGCGAAAACCCCGATCACTTCGATTCGGAAACCGTCGATCTGCTGACCCTGTTTTCCACCCAGGCTTCCATGGCCTTGCAGAATGCGCGGCTGTACTCGCTGGAACGCCGGCGGGCTTCGCAACTGGAGGCGATCAATGCGGTTGCCCAGGAAACCACGGTCGTGCTGGACGTGAAAGAGCTGCTGTCCAAGGTCTCGGCAAAGATCCGAACCGCGTTCCAGGTCTCTCACGTCTCCGTGCTGGTCAAGGAAGACGAGGACCTGGTGTTGCAGGCGCACCACGGCGAGCTGACCCTGCGCATTCCGGAAGGCGGAAGGGTGCCGGCTGGAGCCGGGTTGTGGGGACGGGCCCTGCGCGACGGCAAGACTGTAATTGAGAATGACGTGAAAGCCGATCCGGAAGGTGCGGGTCTCTACTTGGAGTCGGGCTCCCGCATGTGCATTCCCCTGGTCTCCTTTGGCCAGACGCTGGGCGTCCTGGTTCTGGACAGCGCCCTGCCGGGCTCTTTCGGTTTGAGGGACACCCAGTCGCTCGAATCGGTCGCCGACATCTGTGCCACTGCCATTCAGAATGCGCACTACGTGGAACGAGTCAAACAACTGGCCTATCTGGACGGCCTGACCGGAATCTTCAACCGCCGGTATTTCGAATTGCGAATCGCAGGAAGAAATCGAGCGTTCGCGGCGGTTCGACTCCGGCATGGCGGTCATCATGGTGGATATCGACCAGTTCAAGAGGCTGAACGATGAATTCGGTCACTTGCTGGGGGATGAAGTGCTGCGCCAGGTTTCCTCGATCTTCTCCCAGCAGCTGAGGAAAATCGACGTGGTCTGCCGCTATGGCGGCGAGGAGTTTGCCATCCTGCTCTCGCAAACCAGCCCCCAGCACGCCCTGAGCGTCGCCGAGAAGTTGCGGCGGATGGTGGAAAGCTGGCAGTTTCCGGGGGTGCCGCGGCCGGTCACCATCAGCGTTGGAGTGGCCAACTGTCCCGATCATGGCGCCACGCGCGAAGAACTGGTCAAAGCCGCCGATGCCGGGTTGTATGCCGCGAAGCAATCCGGCAGAAACTGCGTGCGCGAAGCTCTAACAGGGAATCAGGTCCGCGCCGTGGAGTGTGAGCGGATAGATCCTGTAGCGCCGGAGTCCCCTCGACTTCGCTCCGGGCAGCCCTTCTTGCCCGCTGATGCTCTAAATATCAGCCTCAGGTTGCCACGGCACTACCTTTTGCTCCCGCATTTCGCGGTCCCGGTCTTGGAGTTCGCGCTCCAGTTCACGCATCTCCTGCTTCAGCTCTTGCTGATGGTTGCGCAGTTCGCGCGTGGCTTCTTCCATGTCCGGGCTCTATCGTGCGCATCTCGCGGACGGCACGTTCGATCTCGGGCCTTACGCCTGCGATTTCGGATTGCACTTCGCTCAAGTCGATTTCAGTTTCGGCGTCATATCAGGAATCTCGAAAGTTTCGTTCATATCGAGGACCTTCGATTGGTTGCGATCGGGCACGGTCAGCGTGAGGTTTTGTTCCTTCTTGTCGCGAATGATGCTGACGGTTACGCTGTTGTCCTTGCGGCCGTGCAGCGCGTGGCTGAAGTCACCGCTGTCGCTGATGGACTCTCCGTTGACCTTCACGATCACGTCTCCCGCCCGGAACCCCGCTTTTTCCGCACGGCTGCCTTTTTCCACCGAGCGTACCAGGACGCCCTGGCCATTCTTCGCGCCGAAAAAATCTCCCAGCTGCGGAGTGAGGTTCTCCACCATCAATCCGCTGCGCGCCGAAGAGTGCACCACCACGATCGAAACTGGCATATCCATCTCGGTTCATGAATGGTGGATGGGGGGCATTACGGGCATCGTCGGCATGGCGAACTTGAAGCGACTTGGCCACCATGCGTCTTTCTTGCGGTCCGCCAGTTGCACTTTGATGGTCATCGGCTGGCCATCGCGGCTGATGCCCAGGGTCACGATTCTCCCCGGCGGCATTTCGCGGATCATGCGCCGCAGCTGTTCCACGCTCTCCACTCTGTGCCATTGATGGTCAGGATCACGTCATGCTCTTTGAGGCCGGCCTTGCCGGCGGGCGCATCCTGATCGACCATGGTGACTTCCACGCCGTGCTCTTCCTTTAGCTTAGATCGGTCAGGCGGTCCGGGGTGACGTCGCGCGTGTCCACGCCCAGATAAGATCCGCCCCCGAAGTCTTCGCTGGAATAACCGAAGGCTTCACTGAAGGGCTCCGTGCGAACATAGTTGCCCTCCGGCTGCGACTGCTGCGACCAGCGGCAGAATCAGGATTGATGAGAATTGATTTCGCATGTTCGTCCTCCTCAGTTTCTTCCTAGTAACCTCCGCGGCTGGCCAGAAAGCTGATGTCGCCGGTGGTGGTACGAACTTTCAGCGCTGGCCCGCCGCCGTTCAAATTGCCTTCAGCGGTGACCGTCTTCGGGCCCCAGTCCCCGCCTTCGGTGGTGACCCGAATCTCGGAAAAATCAGAGTGGATGCGGTGGCCATTGGCCAGACTCGATGGACGCGCGAATCGTGATGTTCAAGTTCGCCGCCAGATAGACCGTGATGTCCCCGGCGGAAGTTTCCAGCACCGAATCGTTGCGCTCATCCGCCGGAGGCGACGAACTTGGCCACGATGCCACCGGCCCCGGTCTCAGCCCGCGCGGACGGCACGCCGTTCAGCTTCAATGCTGCCGCCGCCGGTCTCGGCCCTGCACCGGCTCCATTCGCGGAAGCCAGCCGGATGCTGCCGCCGCCGGTTTCAATTTCGGCCGGACCGCCGATGTCGCCCAGATCGATACTGCCGCCCGCCGGTCGTGGCCTTCACCTTCCCGCCGCAACGTTCCACCTCAATGCTGCCGCCGCCGGTTTCAAGCACCGCACCCTGCAGTCCGGAAACCACGATCACGCTGCCGCCGCCGCTCTCGGCGTTGATCTTGCCCTTGGCCGAGCCCACCTTGATGGTGCCGCCGCCGGTGTGCAGGCTAAGTTCGGCCGCCCACCGTTCCTACCTCGATGCTGCCGCCGCCGGTTTCGGCGTTGATGCGCCGCCAATATCGTCGAGGTGAATGCTGCCGCCGCCGCTTTCGCGCATCCACCCGGCCGGTGATTCCCGTGGCAGCGACATTGCCGCCGTCGGTTTCCACCTTCACCATCCATGTCGCGCGGGACGTTGATCACAAATTCGCCGGAAAACTTGTGCGGACGGCCGCCTTGCCAGTCGCCCACAATCCACGCCGTATCTCCGCGAACGTAAGCGCTGATCTTGTAGGAATCGAATTCGCGGCGGGCCTTTTCTTCCGACGAGGCTGTAAGAATGATTGCGGATGACGTAGCTGATGCCCTGTTGCGAACCGCCTGCCACTCGCACCGCGCCCGACATCCACTTTGACGCGCAGATTTTTTGCCGCTGCCAGAGAGCCGGTGATCTCCTGCGTCCAGTTGCCGTCTTCCTGGTAGACCCGGGTCTGTTCCTCGGGGCGGATATCCTGCGCTGCCGCCCAGGTCAGCAGCAGAAGCATGACCGCTATGATTTTAGAGAGCCTTTTTCAACCTTCACCTTCCGATCTTTGCAACTTCGCCGCCACTCACTTGCCGCCAATTAACTCTAATCAGATTTCCGGCATCTGGGCCAGCACATTGCGCGCCTGGCTGCGGATGTACTGGTTCTGATCGTTTTCCGCCAGCTTTTGCAGCACCGCGCGCACGCTGCTGTCGGCGCGCACCGGTTCGAGCAGATGCAAAGCTTCGGTGCGCACTCCGGGATTGGAATCGTTCATCAGCGCCTCCAGCACGGCATCCCGCACCCGCACGATCGTTCTTTACATACGGCCCCAGCCGCCTCGATCGCTTTCAGCCGCACTCCCGGGTTCGAGTCATAGCGCAGGGCATAGATCAGCGCTTCGCGCACATGGGTATCGTTCGGCTGTCTGGGTCAGCAGATCCACGGAATCCATGCGCACGCCGGAGTTGTAATTGTTCCGGGCGGCGAACAGCAGCAGTTGCTGGATGCGCTGGTCGTTCAGCGAACCCTGCGCTTCCTGCGTGGAAACTGTGTTGTACTTGATGCTGATCTGGTTGGACCCAGGCTGCTGCGAGATGGACTGAATGCCGGTGATGGAGGATTCTGTAGGATTGGCTAGCGGTAAGGTCAGCAACGTGCGGCTGTTCGTTCCCTGGCCGTTCATCATTTGTAGGTGGCGCCAATTCCGCCGGCAAAACCCACGATGAAGATTGCCGCTGCCAGCGCCGGAGCGAAGCGAATCTGCCGAAGCCAAGCGCCGGGTCGAACACCAGGCGCTGCCAGAAGCCGCCCTGCTCCGTGGTTTCCAGCGCTTCCTGCAGGCGCATCCGCGAAGCCGCCACCAGATTGGGCGTGGGCTCCTGTACCGGCAACTGGGAGAGCGTGGCGTGAAGTTGGCGGGCCGCCTTCAGCTCGGCACGCGCAGTCGGTGCAGCGCGCCACGATGCTGCTCCAGCTCATAGCGAGCATCGTCGGGCAGCTCGTTATAAATATACAGCAGAATATTTTCTTTCACCCATTCGCATTTCATAATTTCACCCCCACAATCATGGGGAGGCTTTGTTTGCGACGGGCCAGACGCCCGTCCCTCGTAACCTTCTTCATCGCATGTCCGCCAGCGAGCCGCGCAATTTCTGCGTGGCCCGGAACAAAGTATTCTTCGCCGTTTCTTCCGTCGTATTCAAGATCTCGCCCACGGTCCGCAACTTCAATCCGTGATAGTGCTTCAACTCAAAAACCATGCGCTCGCGCGGCGTCAAGCTTATCCAGCGCACGATTGATGCGCGTACCCAGTTCGCGGCGCATCAGATCGCGCTCGGGATTGGCGCCCGCTCGGCCGTCGGGCACCTGGTCCAGCACATCGTACTGCCTCGCCGTCCGCATCCATCGCCACCGGCGCATCTTCTTTGCGCACCTGCTTCTTGCGCAGGTGGTCCAGGCAAAGATTGGTCACGATGCGGTAAATCCAGGTGTAAAAAGAGCACTCGAAGCGGAAGTTGCCCACACTCTTGTACGCCTTCAGGAATGCTTCCTGATAAATGTCCTGGGCTTCGTGCTCCGACCCGGTAAGGTGCATCGCCAGCCGGAGGACCGCCTGGTCGTAGTGCCGCACCAGCTCCTCGAAGGCGGCGCGATTGCCGCGCTGCGCCTCGCGGACCAGTAACGTGTCATCGATACGGCCTAGACTGTGCCCAGCCATGTGGCCCCGAGCTAGGGCGTCCTGGGTTTCGCTGCTGCGTTCCGCCCCGCGACTCGCGTCCGGATGGGAACATCCGCCAACCGCTAGATGGTACTGCCCATGCATCGGCCGGCATCTCTAGTTGTCCTCGACTAAGCCGGGTGCCTTGCCGTTCTTCCCGGTTGCATAGCTATGGACGTGGCAGCCCAGGAACCGTGAGCACAAATTATAGGAGTTTGGCCCTGTCCGTGCATGGGTTTAGCGTAGGCCCGGACGCCCTCGTCCGGGCGAGCGAGCAAAGCTCGCCGCGGAATGGGTCCATCCTTAAAGTCTTGAGAATTTGCGGATTCTGGCAAGTATTGCGGAGCTGGCGCTCCGCTGGGCGGGCGAGGGCAGCCCGCCCCACATCGTTAACTTCCGCGGCTTCCTTCTCGATCACCACTTTCAGGTGCGCGGTGACATCCTTGTGCAGCTTGATCGGCATCGTGAACTCGCCCAGGGTCTTGAGCGGCTCGTGGAGCTGAATCTTGCGGCGGTCCACGTCAAAGCCCTTTTTCGCCAGCGCGTCGGCGATGTCGCCGGAGGTGACGGAGCCGAAGAGCTGATCGTTTTCGCCGGAGCGCGCGTTGGAACGAAACCGATACGCCCGTCGAACTGCTTGGCCAGAATCTTCCGCGCTGGTCTTCTCCTTGGCGGAGCGGCGCACCGACGCGGCCTTCATCTGCTCGATGACTGCCTTGTTGCCCTTCGACGCCTCGATGGCGAGCTTGTGCGGCAGCAGGTAGTTGCGTCCAAAACCTTCAGCGACTTTCACCACATCGCCGCGCGAGCCCAGCTTGGTTACATCTTCTTTCAGAATGACTTCCATGGATGACTCCCTTAAGTTCTTTTCGCCACGGATTCACGCGGATCTTCACGGATCTGTTCATGGCTTAGGTCGATCCGTGAGAATCCGTGTAGATCCGTGGCCGATTTTTTACGATGCCCGCCCGGCAAACGGCAGCAGAGCGATGTTCCGCGCCTGCTTGATGGCCAGGACAAGCGCCGCTGGTGCGGCGTGCAGACCCCGGTCAGGCGCCGCGGCACGATCTTGCCGCTCTCCGCCACGAACTGCGCCAGCAGCCGGACGTCTTTGTAGTTGATGGCTTCAATTTTCTCCACGCAGAACTTGCAAACCTTCTTGCGGCGGAAATATTTGCGTCCGCCTTCACGGCCGCCACCCGGGCCGCCGGGCCGCGGAGGACGCCGTTCGCCGGTCGCCGAAGACGGTCGCCGACCGATCGCCGGAAGGACGATCGCCGCCCGCCGGACGCTCCGAACCTGCCGACTGCTGTTGCTCTGGTTTCGTCAGCCATGATGCTCCTTAAAAATCAGTCGTTGGTCGTCAGTCCTCAGTCGTCAGCAAGCCAGTTCGTCAGCCATCTTGCTGAAGACTGACGACCGACGACTGACGACTGGTCTACGCCGTAACTGCTGCCGTCTCTCCGCCAGCTTCCGCGGACTGGGGCGGGCGCCGGTGGCGGCGTCTTGCGCTTGGCGTCCCGGATCGCCTTGATCTTGTCCAGGCGCTTCTGTTCCTCGTCGATGCGCACGGTGAGGAACTTGATCACCGGTTCGGTGACGCGCAGGCGGCGCTCCAGTTCGTGAATCAGCCCGCCGCCGCCTTCCACGGTCAGCAGCATGTAAATGCCGTCATGAAAACGGCGGACCATGTAGGCCAGGCGGCGCTTGCCCATCTTCTCCACGCTCTTCACGTTGCCGCCGGATGACGTGACCGCGGTTTCCAGCGTGGAAATCAGCTTGTCCTGCTCTTCTTCCGCCATGTCGGGGCGGACGATAAACATCAATTCATAAGTGCGATTCATTTTCTCTCCATCTCGTCCACGAATTCTCACGGATCAACGCAAATCAACATTCAGTTCCGCGCTCATCCGTGTAAATCCGTGGCTACTTCTCTTCGGGCTCTGCCTTGCGGTTGAAGCGGTTCATCGCCGCAGCCGGACCTTCCTTCAAAATCGCTTTCACTGCTTCGGCGGCGCTGTCGAGCATTTCGTCCACTTTCTTCAGCTGCGCCTTCCGAAACGGGGTCAACAGAAACTTCACGCCGTCCTCAATCTTCCGCTCCGGCGCGACTCCCATCCGGATGCGCAAAAAATCCTGCGTGCCCAGCGCCCCGATGATCGACTCCATGCCGTTGTGCCCCGCCGAACTGCCCCGCTGCCGGATACGAATCGTGCCCAAGGGAAAATCCAGTTCGTCCTGAATCACGATCAGATCCGTTTCCGGCCTGATCTCATGCTTGGCCACCAGTTCCCGCACCGACATGCCGCTCAGGTTCATGAAGGTCTCTGGCTTGGCCAGCAAGACCGTCTCCGCGCCGATTACCGCGCGCGCCGTCAGCGCCCGGCACTGGCGATTTCTCACTTCCACCCCGCACTCGTTCGCGATGCGGTCAATGGCGAGAAAGCCCAGATTGTGCGGCGTGAACTGGTATTCGATACCCGGATTGCCCAGCCCGACAATCAGCTTCACGCTTCGTCAACATTCCTCAACCGCAAACCTTTGTCGAGCTTCGCTCGACCGGACGGGCGAGGGCGCCCGTCCCTACGTGTCCGTGCTTATTTCTTCTCTTTCTTCTCGGCCTTTTCGGGCTTCTCCGGCTTCTCGGCAGCTTCCGCTCCTTCTTCGCTCGACTTCCTGCTTGCCCTTCTTGATGACTTCGGGCTCGGCAGGGCGGCGGCTGCTCCGCAGCAACCGCTTCCGGGGTCGCCACCACTTCTTCCTTGACCGTGGTGATGTGCGCCACCGGCTGGTTGGCGTCGGTGATGAATTAATCTTCTTCTCGTCGTGCGGCAGGTCGGACACGCGCAGCACCTTGCCGAACACCAATTCGCTGACGTCCGCTTCGATGGCGCTCGGAATGTCGCCGGGCAAGCACTCGATTTCCACTTCGCGCAGAATCTGCTCGAGAATGCCGCCCTGCTGCTTCACGCCGGCGGCTTCGCCCTTGAGCACGATCGGCACGCTGACCGTAAGCTTCTGGTCCATGGCGATGCGCTTCAGGTCGATGTGCAGGAGGCGGCTCTTGATGGGCTCATACTGCCAGTCCACGATCATGGCCTTGGTGCGCTCGCCGCCATCGAGAGCGAGATCGAAAATGGTGTTGTGGCCGGTCGCGAATGCAGAATGCGCGAGACCTGGCGCGGATCGAGCGTCACCGACAAAGACTGCTTGCCGGCGCCATACAGCACGCCGGGAATCTTGCCGCCCCGGCGCACCCGGCGGGCGTCATTCTTGTTGCCCGGGGTTCGCGGCTGCGCTTCCAAAACATTGCTTTCAGTTGCGGTTGCCATAATTTTGATTCCTGTTATAAGAACAATTTGCTGACGGACGTCTCTTCGTGAATCGACTGGATCGCGCGTCCGATCAAGCCAGCGATGGAAAGCACTTTAATCTTCGGTTCCCGCTTCGCGGCTTCGCTCAACGGGATCGTGTTGGTCACCACCACTTCGCTGATGCAGGACTGCGAAATGTTCTCCACCGCCGGGCCCGAAAGCACCGGATGCGAAGCGCAGGCATAAACCTGGCCGGCGCCGTTTTCCATCAGCGCCGCTGCGGTCTTCACCAGGGTTCCGGCCGTGTCGATCAAGTCGTCGATGATCAAGCAAGTGCGGCCTTTGACATCGCCGATCACGTGCATGACTTCGGCCACGTTCATCTCCGACGCGGCGCTTGTCGACGATGGCCAGGGCGGCGTCCATTTTCTTGGCAAAAAACCGGGCGCGCTCCACGCCGCCCGCATCCGGCGAAACCACCGTCAAGTTGGGCAGGTTCAGCCGCTTGAAATAGTCCACCAGCACCGGCGACGCAAACAGATGGTCCACCGGAATATTGAAAAATCCCTGCATCTGCGGCGCGTGCAGATCCACGATCAGCGCCCGGTCGGCGCCCGCCGTGGTCAGCAAATCGGCCACCAGCTTGGACGAAATCGGCACCCGCGGCTTGTCCTTGCGGTCCTGCCGGGCATAGCCGAAATACGGAATCACCGCCGTGATGCGCCGCGCCGACGCCCGCTTCAGCGCGTCGATCATCAGCAGCAACTCCATCAGGTGCTCGTCCACCGGACGGCAAGTCGGCTGCAGTCACGAACACATCCGCGCCGCGCACGTTCTCCTGAATCTGGACGTAGGCTTCGCCGTCGTTGAAGCGCGTGACCAGCGCCTGGCCGCGGGTCAAGCCCAGGAACTCGCAGACTTCATCGCACAGCGGTTCGTTGGCGGTGCCGCAGAAGATCTTGAACTTGTCGTCCACCCGGCCGCGTTGGGGCTTGCGCTCCGGTTTCTCGTCAGCGTTCATCTGGGCCTTCTTTTCGGTCGCTGTCGCAAGAGTTGCCATGAAGTCAGCCTCTAGCTGTTAGCTCTTAGCCTTTAGCTCGAATCCACAGCTTCCGGCTCCCGATTCCGCTAAGAGCTAAAGGCTAATAGCTAAGAGCTGGTTTTCTGGCTGGGCCGCTAGGATTCGAACCTAGACAAAGTGCTCCAAAGGCACTTGACCTACCATTAGTCGACGGCCCAGTAAATCGGTTTCAAGTTTCTAGTTTCAGGTAAAACCTGTGCCCGCATTATCCTCTGGAAACTAGAAACCGGAAACTGGAAACTTTTTCCAGTACTGCCGTCGCGTCAGCGTCGTGGTGGCCACCGCCGGGATGCCGTTGCGCTGCAATCTGGCCGCCGCCTTCTGGCCTGCTGCCCGCGACCGAAACAGCCCATACATCGCGGAACCGGAGCCTGAGAGCGAGGCATAAAACGCCCCGGCCCGTTCGAGCACACTCTTGACCTCGCGCAATTCGGGATATTTAGGAAAGACGACCCGTTCAAAGTCGTTTTCGATCCCGGTACGGACAAGGTCGAGAAGCGGGGTCTCGGCCCGGCCCCTGCCTTTACTCACAGGGACACCGGATAAAGGTTGACCACTCAGCCACGCAGAAACCACGCGGCCGAACTCAATCATTCTATCGGAGGGAAGTTGGGGCGTCAATTTTGTGCCAGTGGCGGCACGGTCCACGTAGGGACGGCCGCCCTCGGCCGCCCTGGCCGAGCGCAGCTCGGCAGCGTCTTTTTCAGGGTCGGACACGATCGCATCCCAATCCGCGAACGCCGCAGGTGTCGAAACCCCAATCTCCGGCGTCACTACCACGCAGTGAGTGGCAGGCAAATCCGGCAGCGGATAAACCTCTTCGCCCCGCCCCACCCCGAGCACCGTCCCGCCGACCAAGAACAGAGGCAGATCCGAGCCAACCTCGGCCGCGATGCGCAGCCTCTCCGCTCCGGGCAGCTTCTTCTTCAGCGCGCGCTCAAGCGCCAGCAGCGTAGCCACGGCATTCCCTGAGCCCGCCCCCAAGCCGCCCTGCACCGGCAGGCGCTTTTCGATGGTGATGGTGACGCGTCCGGGGGCGCGAAGCGCAGCCATCGCACGCTCCGCAATGCGATAGCAGGTGTTCGTCTGATCCTTAGGCACACGCGGTCATCCGCGCACTGAATCTCGATCCCCGTGCCTCGTCCAACCTGCACCCGGATGACGTCGTGCAAAGCAATGGTCTGATAGACGGTGCGCAGATCGTGAAAGCCGTCGGGACGCAGCGCGCCAATGCAAAGTCCGAGGTTAATCTTGGCGAAGGATCGAACGGTGACGGGCATCGGCGAGATGATTGTAACCACAGAGGACGCCGAGGACACAGAGCTTTGGCCCTCCCGGCGTTTTATCCGTGAGATCGGTGGCTGCTCTTACGTCCTCTTCTTGTAGTGAATCGTGAACTCGAACCCCGGATTCGCCGGAAACAACTCCGCCACTTTTTTCAACCGCTCCGCCATCTGCGTCGGCGCCAGCAGCGGATAGTCGCGCTCGCGCAGATCGTAGTAGTCCACATCAATGAACAGCGAGAGCAGGTAGATGGAAATGGCGTCGGAGAAGCTGGCGGCAAGATATTCGTTCTTGTACTTTTCCGTATCCGGACCGGGTTCGGTGGCCAGCTTGCGCGACTCCCAGGCATCGAGCGAAGTCTCGCCGCGGGCTTTGTTTTGAACCTGTTTCCATACCAGATCGGCGAAAGCTTGCGACACGCCCGCCCGCTCCACCACGGCGTGGCCTACGTTGATATAGAACTCAAAGGCCACCGAGAACTTGTCGTCCATCAGGCGGGTGGAGATGAAGACGCACTGGGAATCGCCCAGGTCGAGATTACGATGGCAGACGGCGTTGTCGCTCAGCGCCACGTCATAGCGGTCGGCGATCACCGTCTCTTCGCCCTGGTTCACGGTCAACGGGACAAAGTAGTAGGCCTTGCGTTTCAACGCGGCCGCGGCGGCGTCGGGCACGGCGGACACCATGCGCTGCAGGTCGGCTTCGGGAACCGTAATCTCGCCCGAAGCGGCGTAACAGATTCCATTGGGGGCTTGTGAGACGGGGGTCAGACGGACGACCTCCGCTGGGGGGCGCGTAATCGGCGGAGCAGCCTGCGGCATCCACGTATTCTAGCGCACTGTACCGCTGGGGCCGCTGCGGCCAAGCGATTCGAGGCGATGCCAGCGCTACAATCGAAGGTCATGGCGTCTGCTGGAGGGGCCTCCGCGCTGCTTCGCTGGATCACGATCGTGTCGCGGGTCCTGCTGGTGACCTTCTTGCTGGCCCTGCTTTCGTTCGCGGTGTGCCTGCTTTTGGGAATCGTCGGGCTCTTGATTACGGCCGTCACGCGCGGCGTTCATCCCAATATGACGGTCGCCTACCGGGAGATCGCTTTTCCGGCGGCGGTGCTAGCGGCAGTAGCCGCGCTGGTTGCGGCCATCGTCATGGAAGTCCGGTATCACCGCCACGCGCGAAAGGAACTGCGCTCGATGTAGGCGCCACGTGAGCAGTGGTAGCTTCAGTCGCCGAGGTGCTAACGTATCTGCTCATGATCGTCGGCACCGGAATCGACATTGCCGAGGTTCCCCGCATCGCCCAGGCCTTGGCCCGCCACGGCGACCGCTTTCTTCACCGCGTGTTCACCGAAGGGGAGATACTCTACTGCGATTCCAAAGCCAATCGCGTGGAGCGCTATGCCGCCCGCTTCGCCGCCAAGGAGGCGGGGATGAAAGCTCTGGGCACTGGCTGGAACCACGGAGTGCGGTGGCGCGATATCGAAGTCTCCCGCCAGCCCGGAGGCCGGCCCACTATCACCTTCCATGGCAAGGCCGCCGAGTTTGCCGCGCGTCTGGGCGCAGTCCACGTCGCGCTTTCGCTCTCGCACACCGCCGAGCAGGCCATCGCGCAAGTCATCTTGGAGACTTGAAGTGCAAAAGCTGAACTACCCTTCTGTTAGACTGGCCGCGTTCCGATCAAACTTTTCGCGATGAGTGAGACAGCCCTCCTGGACCCCATCAGCAGCACAGACCGCACTCCGGATCGCGCCGTGTTATTCGGAATGGCCTTGTGCAGCTTTGCCGCTCTGCTGCTTGAGCTCGCCCTGACCCGCTTGTTTTCCGTGGTGCTGTTTTACCACTTCGCATTCCTGGCGATTTCGATTGCCTTGCTGGGACTCGGCGCCGGAGGCGTATTCGCGCATCTACGGAAGGACCGGCTCGCGCGCTTCGAAACCCGGGCTCTGGTCGCCCGGCTCTGCTCGATCAACGCGCTGATTGTGCCGGTCGTGCTGGTGATCGTGCTGCGCATTCCGATCTCGCTCGAGATTTCCACCGCAAACTTCCTCAGGCTCACCGCCATCTACCTGGCTTCCGCCGTTCCGTTCTTTATCACCGGGCTGGAATTTTCCATCGTATTTGCGCGTGAGGTCAAACACGTGTCTCCGCTCTATGCCGCCGATCTGGCGGGTGGAGCGCTGGCTTGCCTGGCCATCGTACCGCTGCTCAACTGGCTGGGCGGGCCGAACACCGTGTTTTTCACCGGTGTCTGCATGGCGGTGGCCGGAACCATCTGGGCCACAGACCGCAAGGCGCGGAGGTCTGCCGCGGGGCGCGCGGTGTTCATTCTGGTTCTGATCGGCGTCAACTACTCCGGCAAGCTTTTCGACATCGTCTATGCCAAGGGAGGCTTTCGAGATTCCGCATGGGTGGAGTTTGCCCGCTGGAATGCCATTTCCCGTGTCGAAGTAGACACCCAGGGCAAGGGCAAGGCCATCGTGATCGACGCCGACGCCTCGACCTACCTGATGAATGTCGATCCCAAACACTGGCAGGGCGCGTGGGAGAGAAATTTAATGTCGGCGCCGCCAGCCCTGGCCAACGTGCTGCGTCCGCGCGGAGAATACGCCATCATCGGGCCGGGTGGCGGAGTGGACGTTTTGCGCGCGGTGGGCAATGGCAGCCCGAACGTTACCGGAATCGAAATCAATCCCATTATTGCCGACACCATCATGCGCGGCCGCTACGCGGATTACACCTTTCATCTGTACCAGCAGCCCGAGGTACACATCTACGTCACCGACGGCCGGTCGTTTGTGCGCAATGCGAAGCAACAATTCGACGTAGTGCAAATGACGCTGGTCGACACTTGGGCTTCCACCGCCGCGGGGGCCTTTGCCCTGAGCGAAAACAGCCTGTATACCGTCGAAGCGTTCCGCGAATACTTTGAGCACCTGAAGCCGGATGGGATGATCGCCGTCACCCGCTGGGAGTTCCAGCAGCCCCGTGAAGCCCTGCGCGTGGTTTCAGTCGCTATGCAGGCGTTGCATGAGATGGGCGAGGCCAACCCCGCCGCCAACTTCATCGTGGTTTCCGAAGGGCGCCTGGACACTGATGGAAGACCCGTCGTCGTCCTGGCTAAGCGCACCGCCTTTACACCAGAGGAGCTTGATCAGGTACGGCAGCATCTGGCAGTCCATCCCAGATTGTTTCTGCTCTACGACCCATCCAATGCGGCCGTGGTCCCTGCTGCACGGCCAGAGCGCTACTCCGCCAGCGCCGACTCCTTCACCCAACTGATTCAATCCAACGATCCCAAACGTTTTGCGGAGAGCTACCCGTACGAAGTTTCGCCCGTCACTGACAATGCTCCGTTCTTCTTCTTCACGCTAAAGCTGGACCAGATTCTGCATCCCAAGACCCTGCAGCAAGCCATCGACTGGAAGGTCAATCTGGGCGTGGCCGTGCTGGGGATGGTGCTCGCGATTTCGCTTCTGGCGGTGCTGGCCTTCCTGGTTCTTCCCCTGGCGCTGGGAGGTCGAGGCCGGCAAGCGAGTCCCCTGCGGCTGCTTTACTTCATCGCGGTCGGCCTGGGCTACATTCTGGTGGAGATCGCTTTCATCCAGCGCTTCGTCCTGTTCCTGGGCCATCCGGTCTATGCCCTGACCGTAGTGGTATTCCTTCTGCTGCTTTCGAGCGGCGCGGGTAGCATGGTCTCGCCCTGGTGGCTGGCGGAGCCCAGCCGGATATGGCTGCCGCTGGGGCTCATTGCAGCCGCCATTCTGTTGTACGTGGGCGTGCTGCCCGGCCTGCTGGGACGATGGGTCGGCCTGCCCTTGCCGGTGAAGTTTATGGTCAGCGCCGGGCTCCTGGTCCCCTTGGGTTTTGCCATGGGCATGCCATTTCCGACGGGCCTGCGCGCCCTGGCCAGTCGCAGCGCGAACCAGACTACCGGCGATGCCTCTAGTGGAAGCCTGGTGGAGTGGGCCTGGGCGATGAACGCGGCCTCGAGCGTCCTGGGATCAGTCTTGGCCATCATCATCGCCATCCGGTTTGGATTGAATGTCACGCTGGCGTCCGGGGCGGCGGCTTACCTGGTCGCACTGCTGTTGACCACAACGTTGCGCCCTCCACATAGGATGGCGTGAACCGACCGCGTGGTCTGCTATGATTCTGGGCTAACCGTACCGCTTGGTCACGGGGAATAACCTTTGCTCGGGAGAATGCGTGCCTAGCCAGAAGCAGTTGAAGTGGTCTCAACTGAAGGTGGGGCTCACGGTGCTGGCAGCCACCGTCACGCTGGGCGTGCTCATTTTCCTCATGAGCGGCACCGGCGGACTCTTCTCTTCCAAAATCAAACTGAAATCCTATTTCGATAACGCCAACGGCTTGCGTGAAGGTGCGCCGGTGCGTCTGGCCGGAGTGGACATCGGAAACGTAACTAACATCCTGGTGGTGCGCGACCGGACCAAGCAACTCACTCCTGTCGAAGTCACGATGAAAGTAAATACTCACTACCTTTTCAATCTGCGCAAGGACTCGCTGACCTTGCTTTCCACTGCGGGCGTGCTGGGGGAAACTTACATCGACATCGACAGTTCGCAGGCCAAAGGTCCGCAGGTCGGGGATGGAGATATACTGCCCAGCCGCGAGGTACCGGACTTTGGCGACATGGTACGCGCCGGCCAAGGCACACTGCAGAACATGGATGCGCTGATCAAGCGGCTCGATCGCATTGTCGCCTTCGTCGAGAGCGGTCAGGGCTCGGTCGGCAAGTTGCTTTACGATCCCACTCTTTACAACCGCCTGAACTCCACCGTGAATGAATTCCAGGGCTTGGTGAACCAGGTGGCCCAGGGCAAAGGCACGCTGGGCAAGCTGTTTTCCGACGAGGAGTTGTACAACAAGGCCAACGCCACGGTGGACAAACTAAACCTGGTGATTGATGACATCAACGCGGGCAAGGGCAGCGCCGGCAAATTCCTGAAAGACCCGGTGCTCTACGACAACGCCAACGCCACTATCGCGAACGTAAAAAAACTGACCGACGATGTGAATGCCGGGAAGGGTCCGATCGGCATGCTGGCCAAAGACGAAGAATTCGCGCGCAAGTTGAAAGACACGATGGACAAGCTGTCTGCCATCTCGGATCGGTTGGAAGCGGGCGAAGGCTCAGCCGGCAAGCTGCTGCGCGATCCCTCTCTCTACAACAACGCCGACCAGATGCTGGTTGAAACCCGCAGCCTGGTGAAGAATATCCGCGAGAATCCCAAGAAGTATCTGACCATCCACTTCAAAGTTTTCTAGCGTAAGCGCGAGGTGATGTGGGCGCGAGCGTCCCGCTCGTGCTGCTTTTCTGTAGCGCCGGCGTCCCGCCGGCTGTCCTGAGGGCATCCTGCCCTCAGTGGTAGTGCCAATCATCTTTGTCAGCGGGAATAGACGTCGCACGAGCGAGGACGCTCGCGCCTACACGGTTCGCGTGGATGCCGCCTGCTCGTGGGCGTGATAGCTGGAGCGTACCAGCGGTCCAGATTCCACGTGGCGGAATCCGAAGCGCAACGCCTCTTTTTTCAGGAAATCGAACTCCTCGGGCGCATAGAAGCGGGAAATGGGAAGATGATCGCGTGAAGGCCGCAAGTATTGCCCGACTGTAAGAATATCCACGCCGCGTGAACCCAAGTCGTGGAAGACTTCCACCAGTTCGTCCATGGTCTCGCCCAGGCCGACCATCACTCCTGACTTGGTTACAGTGGTGAGGTCAAATGCTTTCGCGTTCTCCAGCAAACGCAGCGTGCGCTCGTAGCGTGCGCCTGAGCGAACTGAACGATAGAGCCGCGGAACCGTTTCGGTATTGTGATTCAGGACATCAGGCCGCGCCTCGAGGACAATTGTCAACGCCTCATCGAGACCCTGAAAATCCGGGATCAAAACTTCTACTCGGCAATCCGGCACCAGTCCGCGAATCTCGCGGATGGTCTCGGCAAAAATCCGCGCCCCACCCAGGTTGTCATCATCGCGATTCACGCTGGTGACGACCGCGTGCTTCAATCCCAGGGTAGCAACGGCCTCGGCCACACGACGCGGTTCGTCCCACTCAATGGGACCCGGCTTGCCCTTGGGCACGGCGCAAAAGCCGCAGCGCCGGGTGCAGATATCCCCCAGCAACATGAAAGTTGCGGTGCGATGGTTCCAGCACTCGCCGATATTCGGACACTGCGCCGACTCACAGACCGTGTGCAGTCCCAGGCCGCGAGCCAGTTTCTTCAGGTTGTGAAAATTCTCCCCGACCGGAGCCTTGGCCCGAAGCCATTCCGGCTTTGGCTGCCTGACGGGAGGACCCAGCTCGATCTGTACCAGTTGGGAAGAGGCTGCCATGGTCTGCTTTACGATTCTACATGCAGGGGCAGAGATTCCCCAAAGACGCGAGATTCAAGAGGGTCGTGATGTTCTTTGCGAACTTTGCGGGGGTTCTTTGCGTCCTTTGCGGTAAAGGGTTTGACGTTCGCGTCCATTGCTCAAGAACTTAACCGCAAAGGACGCAAAGGGAGTCGCAAAGGGCAAGAGTGCTCAGGTAACGCGCTTAGTTCTCCAGGTAGGCTTCGATCCATTCCTTGATGCGCATGCGGCGCTCGTCCTTGCCGTCGAAGCGGACGCCAAAAGTCTTGTCGGGCTTGCGCCAGCTGACGTTCGCCCGCACCCAGATGCGAGGCAGCGTCAGCAACGCGAACGAAACCTCCACCGCCATCCCGATCTGAACGTCTTCCGGGCTTTTGACCGACATCCCTCCGGTGCTGATCTCTTTGCTGGTGGCGGTAAAGCGGCGGCCATCGGCCGAAACCATGGCGATTTCGGTAATGATCGGAATGCGCACATAGCGGCGAAATTCGTGCAGCACAAGCATTTGCGTGGCCCGCACCAACTTCAAAGCCGACTGGCGTTCGAGTGGCTCATGGAATACGGCGTTCACGCCATACTTGGAAAACTTCATTGCCTCTTGGGCGCTGCCCCCCAGGCCATAGATCACCATCCGGTTGTTCGACGCCGAGGTGCGCACCGATTCCATTACCGGCATGGCTTCCGGCACCAGTTGCAATACACAGGCTTCAAGCTTCTCTCGCTGCAGCCGGTCCCGCACGTTTCCGTTCAAGACAACGGCTTCGATCCCAAACTGTTTGAAACAGTCCGCCAACAATGAGCACGAAGGTTCTTTGATATCGATCAGGGCGACCCGGGCGGCGGCTTTGCGACTACGAGGCGAGGGCGCGAGAGCTATTCCAGACGATTTTTGCATGGCGATGGGGAATGCCTTGAAACTCCATTCTGGCCTGCCCTTCGCCGCTTGGCAAAGGGATAGAAGGACAATATGCAGGTACCAAGGTCTCATTACCCAAAATGAACCGACGGGCCCAATCTGGGCTTGCAAAGCCAGATTTTTGTGTGAGTTACCCGACCACACACGAAAGACCCTCCACAAAGAAATGTAGGAGAAAGCGTCCCCGCCCGTGCCAGCGATGGAAACCACCAATTTGTTGAAGGAGACAACCTAGGAGGAAGCGATTCTTACGCCCCTTTGGGGCTTTGTTCGTCGCCGTGGGCTACATTCTGGCGCCGCTGCGCGGCTCATTGGATTTGGCAGCCGCCAGAAGCTTTTGAAACAAGAAACTAGAACTAGAAACTGTGCTACTCACTCCAGCGCCGGAACAGGAGCGCGCCGTTGGTCCCGCCGAAGCCGAACGAATTTGACATGGCGTACTCGACGCTAGCCTTCCGAGCCGTGTTGGGAACGTAGTCCAGATCGCAAGCTGGTTCGGGATTTTCCAGATTGATGGTAGGAGGCAGAATCTGGTCGCGCAAGGCCAGCAGGGTAATGCCCGCTTCCAGTCCACCGGCCCCGCCCAGCAAATGTCCGGTCATGGACTTGGTCGAACTCACCGCCAGCTTGTAGGCGTGGTCGCCGAATGCCCGCTTGATGGCGACCGTTTCCAGCTTGTCACCGATATCGGTCGAAGTTCCGTGGGCGTTGATGTACTGCACCTGCTCGGGCTGGACTTTGGCGTCTCGGAGCGTATTCACCATGACCCGGTAGGCGCCGTCCCCATTTTCCGCCGGTTGCGTGATGTGGAACGCGTCTCCGCTCATGCCGTAACCCATGACTTCGGCCATGATGCGGGCCCCGCGGCGGCGGGCAAATTCCAGTTCTTCCAGCACCAGAATCCCCGCGCCTTCGCCAATCACGAACCCGTCGCGGCCTGAATCCCAGGGCCGGCTGGCCTTCTCAGGATCGTCATTCCGCGTGGAAAGTGCGCGCATGGCGGCGAACCCGCCCACGCCCATTGGAGTGATGGCGGCTTCGGTGCCCCCCGCAATCATGACGTCAGCGTCGCACCGGGAGATGATCTTGTAAGCGTCTCCGATGGAATGGGCGCTCGAAGTGCATGCCGTACAGGTGGCTTCGTTCGGTCCGCGGGCGTGATAGCGAATGCTGACGTGTCCGGCGGCCAGGTTGACGATCGCGGCCGGAATGAAAAATGGAGAGATTTTGCGAGGTCCGCCGCTGAGCAGGCTGATGTGCTCGCGCTCGATGACGTCGAATCCGCCAATGCCCGATCCGATGTGGACGCCCACCCGCTCGGAAATCTCGGGCGTGACCTCTAATCCCGAAGTCTTCATGGCTTCATCCGCGGCCGCCAGGGCCAGGTGGATGAAGCGCCCCATCTTTTTCAGCTCTTTCTTTTCGATGAATTGCAGAGGATCGAAATTCTTGACTTCAGCGGCAATCTGGCAAGCAAATTTCGGCAGGTCTTCTTCTTTGAACGACCCCTGTTTGATCGCCTCCGTGATGCGAGCGACGCCGCTCTTTCCCGCGAGCAGGTTCTTCCACACCACTTCCGCGGTGTTGCCCACCCCACAGATCAGGCCGATTCCGGTGACTACGACCCTACGTCCCAACTACTTCCCGCCTTTCGCGTGCTTGCCGATATAGTCGACGGCGTCCTGCACGGTGCGGATTTTTTCCGCGTCTTCGTCCGGAATTTCGATTTCGAAGGCCTCTTCAAAGGCCATGACCAGTTCCACGGTATCGAGCGAGTCGGCGCCGAGATCGTCCACGAACGAGGCGTTGGAGGTGACTTCGCCTCCGTCCACACCCAGCTGTTCCACGATAATCTGCTTCACCTTGTCGTCAACGGCTGCCATTGCTTCTCCTCGCTTACGGTCTGGTTCGCGGGCTCTCCTCAGGCTTGTGCGGGAGGCGAGCCTTCAGCCACTGGCTTCTAGCGTCTAGCTCGTCCCGCAGTCTGTCATCCTGAGCGTACTCACTTCATTCGCTGGCGAATGAACTGGTGGAGTCGAAGGACCCCGGGCATTTCAACCGCCGCCCGAGTACCCTCGACCGCCGGGTGTCGCGGCTGCCTTCTACTTGCTTACTTTGGCGTGCTTGTCGATGTAGGCGATGGCATCCTGCACGGTGCGGAGCTTCTCCGCATCTTCGTCCGGGATTTCCACCCCGAAGTGCTCTTCCAGGGCCATGACCAGTTCGACCTGGTCAAGCGAGTCCGCGCCCAGATCGTCGACGAAGGACGCGCTGGGAGTGACTTCATTTTCGTCCACGCCCAATTGCTCGGAAATAATCTGTTTCACCTTCTCCACAATCTCTTTTTTCTCTTCGGCAGCCATATGAATCCCACCTCCTGGAAGTCTTAAAGGGAACACGTAGTGTACTGGCCCGTGCGAATTGATGTAAAGCCCGCGAAAGGAAGAATGTAATTCGGGCAGAAGCGAGCAGGTCGCCCCGCAAGTGCCCAAGGAGAATGCTACTGCGGGAGTTGCAAGCGGTCAACGCGGTTGCACGTGTAGGGCGGGCGCCCTCGCCCGCCGCTTTTGAGGTTGATCTTGTCGTTGAATGTAGTTTTGACTTCAATCCATCCGGTAGCTTTTTTTGAACAACGTCAACGTCAAAAACGGCGGGCGAGGGCGCCCGCCCCACACGGCCTTACCGCGCCGAATACCGGTCCCGCAGCTCCGTCTGCCGGTTCGTCATCGGCATTTCCTGACCATTGATGAAAACCCGCTTCACATCGGTCTTGACGTCCAGAGGATCGCCGTCGGCCACGACCACATTGGCGGTCTTCCCCACGTCGAGCGATCCCAACTGGTCGGCGACGCCCCAAATCTCCGCCGGATTCAGCGTGATGGCTTTCAGCGCTTCGTCATGCGGCAAGCCGAAGGCAGTCGCATAGCCCGCGGCATAGGGCAGATTGCGCACCGCGTGCGCATCGTAGGACGCGAATGCGATTTTCACGCCGCGCTTGTACAGCTCGCCGGGCAATCGGTACACCGCGTCATAACGTTCATAGTTCTTGGGGTCCTCGTAGATGGGTCCCACAATGACCGGCACCTTTAATCCGGCCACGTAGTCGAGCACGGGTTGCGAATGGCTGATGTGATTGAGCACGAATTTCAGATTGAATTGCCGGGCCAGGCTGACCGCTGTTTCCAGATCACTCGGCTCGCTCGCCGCCAGTACGATCGGCTTCTTGCCCTGTAAATAAGGCAGCAATGCCTCGAGTTTCAGGTCGTGTTTCGGAGGCGACGGCGGACCCTTTTTGTCGTCAGGCGACTTGGTTGCGTCGGCTTTCCTTCTTTCATAGTCGGCCCACTTCTCGGAGTAGTCCTGAGCGTCCATGAAGGCCTGTCGCAGTTGGGCCGCCAGGCCCATACGAGTCTGCGGGAACTTTCTTTTTTCCCAGGATTCGTTCCGCCGCTGCTCGCCAGTGAAATTCAGGGGCAGCGCGATGTCCGGATGCAAGAGCATTTCGATGGCGGACTTGCCATCCAGTTGAATGAAGGCATCCTGGCCGGGCAGAGTGTCCTGATTTTGAGGGGCCACAATGGCATTGGTGATTCCGTTGAAGCGCGCGACCGGAATCAGCTCCGACTCGGCATGGAAGGCGTCGGCGACATGCATGTGCGGCATGATCTCATCGCTCGACTCGATCAAGTCGTTGGTACTTTCCTCGGCGGAGATCTCGGTCAATCCCAAATAGCTCTCGGAATCAATGAGCCCGGGGTAGACGGTCATTCCGGTCACATCGATGACTTCGGCGTCCTTAGGAATCTTGACCGAAGCGGCGGCGCCCACCGCGCTGATCTTGCCGTCAGAAATCACCAGCACACCTTTTTCAATCGTGCCGTGCGAGACGGTGAGCAGCGTTCCTCCCTTGAGGACAAGCGTTTTTTGCTGCGCCAAGGCTACGACCGACCAGAAGCACACCGCTAACAGCAGAAGGGTTCTGCCAACGACCAACGGCCAACGACCACCGACCGACGCTGACGACTGAAGCCTGACGACCGACGACTGATTCCGCATCACTCTCCCTCCCGGTAGTGCGGCATGCCAAAGCCCGGCAGCGAGCGGTCGAAGTAGACGTCGCCGTCAATCATTACCTTGTTCGGAACCCCGAAACTGGAAAGAGGATAGCCATCCCAGAGCACTAGATCGGCGTCCTTTCCCACCTCAATCGAACCCACGCGATCATCCACTCCGATGATCCACGCTGGATTGATCGTAATCATCTTGAGCGCCTCTTCCTCAGTCGCGCCGCCGTATCGCATGGCCTTGGCCGCCTCCTGGTTCAGGCGGCGGGCAAAATCCTCAGAGTCGCTTTTGATCGCTACCCGCACCCCTTTACGCATGGAGATGACCGCGTTCCAGGGAATCGCGTCCCAGGCCTCCTGCTTGTACCCCCACCAGTCGGAGAAGGTGGCGATGGCAACGCCTTGCGCGGCCAGATCGCCCGCGACTTTATAAGCCTCGAGCGCGTGATGAAACGCCCGCACCTTGTAGCCGAATTCCTTCGCCATGGCCATCTCGTTCAGCAGTTCGTCGGCGCGATAGCAATGGATTTGCACCAGAAGCTTGCCGCGCAGGACGTCGGCCAGCGCCTCCAGTTTCAGATCGTGCTTGGGGGCCTTGGCATCCTTGTCGCCGCGCTTGACCTTGGCGTTGTAGTCGTCCCACTCGCGCATGTAGTCCTGCGCTTCCACCAGCGCGGCGCGCTGCACTGCGAAATTCCCCATCCGCGTCGAAGGCAGTTGGCCTTTGCTGCCATACACACCCTTGGGATTTTCGCCGCTGGCAAACTTGATGGAACGCGGCGCGCCCGGAAACAACATGGCGTCCCGGTCGGCTCCGTACTTGTGCTTGATCACAACCGCTTGCCCGCCAATCATGTTGGCCGAGCCGTGCAGCAGCAGCGAGGTGGTAACACCGCCAGCCAGCCCGCGATAGATGGCCTTGTCCTGATAGTCGAAGGCGTCGATCATCATCATCTGCGGCGTGATCGGGCTGGTGGCCTCATTCACGTCGTCGTCCAAAGCGATGTGGGAGTGGGAATCGATGATGCCCGGCGTCAGGTATTTTCCCGCCGCATCAATCACGGTGGCGCTCGAGGGCGCCTTCACGTCCTTGCCGACCGCGGCGATCTTTCCGTCCTTGATGTAGACGCTGCCGTTCTGGATATTGCCGCGAGTGGCGGTCATCACCAGAGCGTTCTTGATCAGAACATCATTGTGAGAGGGCGCGGCCGGCGTTTGCTGCGCCGAAGCCTGCCACGACGCCAGTGCAATCGCTGCCAGTGAAAATAATTTGGTGACACCACGCATGAGGAATACTCCTAAATCTCTGGAGGCACAGCTCCGGGATTCTATGAGCCGGTGTGTGTAACCGTCAATCAGGTTCGAGCGCGCGGCAGTCTACCGAGGCCGATGACGCGATATCATGAGCACATAACATTTGTTCAGAGGAACAAACAACCATGCGTGCCGTAGTGCAGCGGGTAAGCTGCGCCCAGGTAACTGTTGCCACTGAAGTTGCCGGCAGCATAGGCCGTGGCTTGCTGGTCCTGCTCGGCATAGCGAACGAAGACACGCAAGCCGATGCCGACTATCTGGCTGGAAAGATTATCGGCCTGCGAATTTTTGAGGATGCTGCCGGCAAGATGAACCAGGCCGTACAGGAAGTTGAAGGCAGTGTGCTTGTGGTTTCCCAGTTCACGCTCTACGGAGATGTGCGAAAAGGCAAGCGGCCCTCGTTCGATGCCGCCGCTCCCCCCGAAAAAGCGCGCGCCCTCTACGAGTATTTTGTCCAGAGCATCCGGGCCGCGGGACTGCGCTGCGAAACGGGAAGATTTCAGGAGATGATGCAGGTGGAACTAGTGAACGACGGGCCGGTCACGATCCTGCTGGATTCATCGAAAGTCTTCTAGGAAGGTTTTCTGAGCCGGTTGCTCTCGCTCGCCCATCGCCGAGGAGATCGAGTACATCCTTCCAACTATTTGCACGTAAATCCGCGGCCTCCGTGGCGTTATGCGGGGCGGTAAACAGGATTCCGGTGCCCCGGAATCCCTTGAAGTGCCGTGACCGGTCGTCGATCAAAACATCGGCATCGATGATGTTCTTGGCGCCGCAAAAAACCACCCGGCTGGTGGGGATAAAGGAAAAATGCTTTTCCAGCCACTCGAACTTGTCCGCGAATGAGTTCGGAACATCCATGGCCGCGCTGGTGATGTAGACGTCATGGTGTCGTGCCAGTTCTTGTAGCGCCTCCTGGCTGCCGGAAACGACCTCAAGGTCTGCGAAGAATCCATCCGCATGGGGAATGGCGTTGAACGCGTCGCGCCGCTCCAGCGGAATCAACGGGCCCAGCCCGCTCTTGGTCACCATCTCGGTAGTCAGTTGTGCGCCGGTCTGCTGGTTGTAGTGGAGCAGGTGCTTGCTGAACGCGTCGGCGATGACTTCATCCATGTCTACCGCGATGCGCAATCGCTTCGATTCCGCAGCCAGCTTTCTCGGGGGATTGGCCTTCAACACAATCGAAATCAGCACCACCGCCGTGGCCAGCGCGTTCGCCCAAATCATCGCCGCGGCGTGGATCCGTATCCCGTAGCTCAGCCAAAGCACGACTCCTGTCAAATAAAGAAACAGCATGGAGTAGGACAAATCCTCGCCGCCTTGCTTTCGCAACTTTACAATTTGCGGAACAAACGCCACCGTTGTGCACACCGCCGCTGCGATCCCCAGATAACCCGTCACCGACATGGCCCATACCTCTCCTGTTTAGTAGATGATTAGTAGATGCTGTGAAGCCTGATTCGTCCAATGAAAGTTTTGGAAGTGTGTGATCGCAGTAACTTGAAATTGTGCAGGCGTTTCTTGACGCGCTGTCGACGCGACTCTCTTGATTAGACTTTAGCCCGCCAGATCTGCGATCCGCACGGCGTCCGCACAAGCCCGCACGTCGTGGGTGCGGATGATATGCGCGCCCTTCATGATGGCCACCGTTTCCGCAGCCACAGTCCCGAAGAGGCGGTCAGCCACGACTGCGTCGGTCCCGTTGCGCGCCAGGGCACGGCCAAGGAATGACTTTCGCGACATCCCAACCAGCAGCGGAAAGCGAAGCTGGTGAAATTCCTCGAGCCGCCTTAATAGGGGATAATTCTCCTCCCGATTCTTCCCAAAACCAAAACCAGGATCGATCACCATGCGCTCGCGCTTCATCCCCGCAATCACCGCAGCGTCAGCACGTTCCCGCAATTCGCGTTTGACCACGGTGACTCCGTCCGTCAGCGGCGGCAGAGTCTTCCATTCCTGGGGACGTCCGCGCATGTGCATCAGCACCGCGCCGCACTTCAACTCCGCCAGAGTTTTTCGCATCTGCGGATCCCAGAGAAATCCGCTGACGTCGTTGACGATCTCCGCGCCCGCTTTCACCGCGGCCCGCGCTACGCTGGCCTTGTAGGTATCTACGGAGACCATCGCCTGAGGATTTTTCTTCTTCACCGCCAGAATGACCGGAATGACCCGCTCCAGTTCTTCCTTTTCGCTGACCGCTTCTCCGGATTCGGTCGCGGACGCCACCTTTGCGCCGGGGCGTGTCGACTCTCCCCCTACGTCGACGATGTCGGCGCCTTCTTGCAGCATTGTGAGGGCATGTTCGACGGCGCGATCGCGATCAAAATTAACTCCGCCATCGGAAAATGAGTCCGGCGTGACGTTGACCACACCCATGATCAACGTTCGTTTTCCCAGCTGGATAGAGCGGTTACAGATTTGCCATTCGAAGACCGGACGCATGGCAGCGATTCTAAACCCTTAGGCTTGAAGGACCGGAGCCTGCGGCACTCCGCGCAGACTTGGGCCGCCCAGGGCAGGCCATGCGCAGTCCCAAGGTTGGTCATCAGGCGCTTCTTCGCCGATGCTACAATTCAAGCACGATGCGCCGCGCACGCCTCTTCTCGCGGATAGCTCTGTGCCTGTTGCTATGCACGCAACTGGACGCCGCCGCGCGCAAACCGCTCGAAAGACGCATTGCCGCAATCCTCGAACCGGCCGACCTGGCCCGTGGCTTCTGGGGCATCGAAGTTATCTCGCTCGCTACCGGCAAAACGCTCTATTTCCGGGACGCGGATAAGCTGTTTACGCCTGCCTCGAATACCAAGCTGTTTACCACCGCCGCGGCCATGGCGCTGATTGGACCGGAGTACACGTTCCGTACTTCCGTCGAAACCAACGGTACGCTCGATACCCACGGCCGTCTTACCGGCGACCTGGTGCTGGTGGGACGCGGCGATCCCAATCTTTCGGGCCGCGAGTTACCTTACGCGCTGCATACCGAACGCAACGATCACCCCATTCGCGTGCTCGAGCAACTGGCGGATACGCTGGCGCAAAAAGGCGTGAAGTACGTGGACGGCGACATCATCGCCGACGATTCTTATTTCGCCTTCGAGCGCTACGGCGAGGGTTGGAGTCAGGATGATCTGGTGTGGGCGGACGGAGCTCCAGTCTCGGCGCTGACCATCAACGACAATGTAATTTTCGTGAACATCCTGCCCGCCGACCGCGCCGGTGACCGGGCGTTCGTCAGCATCACGCCTTTTGCCGACTACTATCGCATCGACAATCGCATCATGACCACGCCGGCCGGCACGGGCCGCAAGATCTTCATCAATCGCGAACCCGGCGCCACGGTGCTCACGCTGTGGGGCAATATGCCGCTCGGGGATGCCGGGGCCAACGAGGCGCTGGCCATCGAAGATCCCGCCGAGTTTGCGGCTGGGCTGTTCCGCCAGCTGCTCGAGGTTCGCGGCATCGCGGTCTATGGCCGGCAGAAGACGCGCCATACCGAACTCTCGAGTCTTTCTACTTTTACCGTCACGGCGTCCGCCGCCGCTCGAGGCGGCGACGAACCGTCGCGGGCGCTGCAAAACCAGCCCCTGGTGCTGGCCAGATATCAATCGAAGCCGCTGATCGAGGATGTGCGGGTCATCAATAAAGTCAGCCAGAATCTGCACGCCGAGATTCTGTTGCGCCTGCTGGGCCGCGAGAAAGGAACCGCGGGGACGGTTGAGGGCGGACTCGAAGTGCTGCGCGGGTTTCTCAACCAGGCCGGCATCCCCAGCGATCAGTATGCCTTCTACGATGGCTCCGGGCTCTCCCGGCAAAACCTGGTGACCCCGCACGCGGTAGTGGAGTTGCTGCGCTACGCCGATTCCCAGCCCTGGGGCGCCAGTTTCCGCGAGACCTTACCGCTGTCCGGCACTGACGGTTCGCTTTCCAATCGTTTCAAGAATGTGGATGTACAGGGACGCGTGCACGCGAAAACCGGATCGCTCGGCGGGGTCAAGACGCTTTCCGGCTATGCCGTCACCAATCGTGGTGAACCGGTCGCATTTTCCATCCTGTCGAATAATTTCAACCTGCCCGACAAACGCATCAACGACGTCATCGACAACATCGTCGCCGAAATCCTGGACGCAGATAAACCCAAGAACAAGAAGTAGATGATTGAGTTTGTTTATGTGGGGCGGGCGCTCTCGCCCGCGAAACGCCGAAAGCGATATTGAAGGAAGCCCAGTTTTACCCGATGAAGTTGGGTCGACGTTTTTGTCAGGAATAGGCGCGCCAAGCTATCGCGGCATGCGTTTGGCCTGCCGGCCGCGCCTGCTGTGGACAGCGCCAGGGCCGGTGCCGGTCGGAGGCTTGCGCATTCCTTCCAGCAGGTCCCTCAAGACCACCGCGTTATTGCGCTGCTCATTCCTGGAGGCGAACAGAAGTGTAAGATTTTTTTTCCGCTTGGCCATGCCGTAGAGTTCATCGAGAGCTGCCCCTGCTTCCGGCAGTGCCAGCTCCTTGAGATAGCGCTTGCGAAAAGCCAGCCAGCTTTCGGGGTGGGCGTGGAACCAATGACGCAATTCGTCGGAGGGCGCGAGGTCCCGCAGCCAGGTGTTCAGTGCAGCTTTGCTTTTGCTGAGTCCGCGCGGCCATAGCCGGTCTACCAGAACGCGATAGCCGTCGCTGTGCGCAGGCTTCTCGTAGACTCGTTTGACGGTGACGCGTTTGGTAGCCGCGGGCATGGCGGTGCTCTACTATTGTACTTCCGCGCGCTCGGCAATTGGCAATTGCCAAGTGCTTCTTAAGGGGCCAATGAAATCACTTCACTTTTTCAGAAGTTCGCTCGTTGTAGTAATCGTGGCCACGCTCCTGATCGCAGGCACTGCTTGCGACGTGCAGCGGCGCAAAAGCGACGCGGAACTCGGACTGAATGGGCAACAGGCCGCGGGACGGCGACTCTATGACCAATACTGCGATCGCTGCCACGAGCCTTACTCCTCTCGCGACAAGAAAGGGCGGAGCCTGCAGGGAGTTTTCAAAAAGCAGTTCCTGCCACAGAGCGGAATGCCGGCGAATGACGAGCGCGTGAGCGAGTTGATAGTGGCGGGGCGCAACATGATGCCAGGTTTTGGACAAGCGCTGTCGCAATCACAAGTGCAAGACTTGCTGGCATATTTGCACACTTTGTAAATCACACCGGACTCTGCAAGTTGTCATCGCAGTTTGACTTCGCCGCCTCGAGCGAGTAGATTTTTCCAACCACACTCAGTCTTGTTCTTTCACAATTTCTTTGGTTCGCGCACCCTCGTCACACGGACGAGGAGGGAAGCGGGTGAGAATCCCGCGCTGCCGCGCAACTGTAAGCGAGGAAATCGCAGCCGGTCACTGGGGAAGCCCGGGAAGGCCGGTTGCATTCATCGGACGTATTCGTCGGACATTTCATCTGACGTTGAGAAACACGTCCTTACTCGCAAGCCAGGAGACCGGCGTGAACCGTCCCCACCAACCCCTTTCGCGTGACAAAGGAGGAGTGCATGCGGTTCTTCAAGATTTTCGTCTCTGTATTTGTTCTTTTGGCAGCGGCGTCGGCTGCCGACTTCAAGATCAAAGTTGTCGATCCCCAATCGGCTGCGGTTGCCGGAGCGCAGGTCGAATTATTTATTCCAGGCTCCTCCATTCCAGTCGCCATCCAGACTACTTCGCCTGATGGTGTGGCTGAGTTTCGAGGCACCGCCGCAGCTTCCTACCGGGCGCGCATCCTGGCTGCCGGGTTCGCGGTCGAGACGACGGATATTTCCGCGTCCAATTCAGAAGCAGTTACAGTAAGCCTCCGGCTGGCTCCGGCCACGGAAACGGTCACCGTAAGCGCCACCCGCACTCTGGTTCCCAGCAGCGCTGCCGGGGCGGACGTCGAGGTCCTGAACGCCGGACAACTGGAAGTCATGCGCCCGGTGGCGGCCGATGACGCTCTGCATTTTCTTCCCGGCGCGGTGGTGAGCACGGCCGGACAACGCGGCGGATTGTCCTCTCTTTTTGTGCGCGGCGGCGAGTCTACCTACAACAAAGTGATCGTGGACGGAGTTCCCGTCAATGATCCTGGCGGGATATTCGACTTCGGCGTTCTGCCTCTGGCCGGCGCGGACCGCCTCGAATTTGTTCGTGGTTCGCAGAGCACGCTCTATGGCTCCGATGCCATGACCAGCGTGGTACAGGTGTTTACCCGTAGCGGCAGCACGCGTGTTCCCGAGTTGCGTTTCGGCGCCGACGGCGGAAACCTGGGAACCGCGAATGGATATGCGTCGCTGGCCGGCGCCAACGGCCGCTTTGACTACAACGCTGTTCGGCGACCAGTTCAACACCATGGGCCAGGGCCCGAACGACGATTACTCAAACTCTCTGCAAGGCGGCAACGTGGGCGTGAAGCTGACTGACTGGGCGGCGCTCCGTCTGCGGGCTCGCCACTCCAACAGCGCCACCGGCGTGCAGAGCTACTGGAATTTCAACGGAGACCCAATCCTGCCTCCGGATCTCGACCAGCGCGCGCGCCAGAACAATCTGCTGGCCAGTGCGGAACTGACAATCGCCGGGCCGTCGCGCTGGCAGCATCGTTTTACCGGCTTCGAGTACGCGCTGCATCGCACCAACATCCAGCCCGTCAACCAGCCCGGACGGGTGGATCCATTCCGGCAATCCCGATCGACACTCCCTTCCATTCCATCACCGAATATCAACCGTGCCGGGTTCGACTATCAGGGTGACTATACCGAACGAAGCTGGGCCCGTACCACGGTGGGATATGAGTTCGAAGACGAGAACGGGACCACGGGCAGCCTGCCTGATTCGCTAAGTCACGGTGTGCGGCTGAATCATGCGGTCTACGGGCAGCAGGTTCTGAGCCTGGGGCGACTCTCCGTCGTGGCCGGAGCCCGCTACGTGCACAACGAGAGTTTCGGAAATAAGGTTGTGCCGCGGATTGCGTTGGGATTTACTGCCCTGCGCGGAGGGAACTTCTTTTCGGGCACGCGATTCCGTTTCAGCTATGCCACCGGCATCAAGGAGCCGAGTTTTGCGCAGTCCTTCGGAAACGGCGGAGGGTTTCCTGTTATTCCCCAATGCCGATCTCAAGCCAGAACAGGCGCGCTCGTTCGAAGCGGGTTTCGAGCAAAAGTTTTCCCGGAACTACTCGTTGACCGCTACTTATTTCAACGGACTGTTTCGCGACAAGATCGATTTCAATTTCTTGACGACCGGCTGTCCGCCACCCGCCGCTTTCTGCGGACAGTACGTCAACGTCAATGAGGCGATCGCGCATGGCGCCGAATTCGAGTTTCACGGCCGGCCGACGGCCAAACTGTCGCTCGACGGGTCCTACACTTACACTTCGACTCAGATCCTGGAGCAGCCCTTCGCCTTCGATCCTCTGCTGGCGCCCGGCCAAGCCCTGCTTCGACGTCCCAAGCAGTCGGGAAGTTTGGTGCTTACTTACCTGACCAGTCGCTGGGGAGCCAATCTGGGTGGAAGTTTCATGGGTAGGCGCACAGATTCCGACTTCCTCGGCTACGGTATCAACCACGCCGCCGGCTACGCTCGGGTCGATCTCGGCGGCTGGTATGCCTTCACCTCTCGCATCACAGCCTACGTGAATCTCGAAAATGCCTTCGACAAGGCGTATCAGGAAGCGGTGGGGTATCCGGCGCTGGGGGCCAATGTGCGGGCAGGAATGAGATTCCGAATCGGCGGCGAGTAGAGGTTGGCTTGTGTGGGGCGGGCGCCCTCGCCCGCCGCTTTTAAGATGGAAGCGAACGCAGGCCGGAATTCCAGATGCGGGCAGCGACGGATGAGGGTGCTCCACGGACTCAACACCTTAGTGTTTTTGATCCGTGTGAACTCGTGAAAATCCGTGGCGAAGACTGTCTCGCGGGCGAGTCGCCTGCGGCCACCCAGTCCCACGGCTCTAGCGATGACGTACCCGGCGGGGAGGCCGGGCTGCGGGCTGGGGGCGAATATCGGGTTCGCCATCGAAAGGAACCGCCAGCGGTAGCGGCGCGGCGGACCTCGATCCCTGATACTTGCTGCGCGCTGCCATCAGCTTTCCCAGCTCTTCGCTGCCCAGCGGTTGCTGTTTTCCCAGAAGATGGGTGACCAGCGCAATCTGGGCAAAATGCTCGACCGTTTCCATCTTCATGTACGCGTGATGCAGGTCGGTCCCGTACGCGACCACCCCGTGGTTCGACATCAGAATGGCGTCGTACTGGGGAACCAGCGGTTCGAGCGCGTCGGTGAGTTCGGGCGTTCCGGGCGTGCCGTATTTCGCCAGTGGGATCGAGCCGAGTCCGATCACCACCTCACACACCAGAGGCTGGTTGAGGGCCATGCCGGCAGCGGCGAAACCCGTGGCTGTGGGCGGATGCGCATGGACCACGCCCTGTACGTCGGGGCGCAACTTGTAAATCAAAAGGTGCATCGCGATTTCGCTCGAAACATCGCGCCGCCCCTCCACCCGGTGCCCGCCCATATCCACGACCACCAGATCCGAAGGCTTCATCATGCCCTTACACATGGAGGTCGGCGTGGCAAGGATGTGGTGCTCGTCCAGGCGCACGGAAAGATTCCCATCCATGGCGGCCACGTAGCCGCGCTCATGCAAGGTCCTGCCAAAGAGGACAATTTCGCGCCGATATTGACGTTCGCTGGGCATCGTTGCGGGAAGATAGAAGGCTAAGCCCCGGCTGATTCCGCGTATGGTAACCCAACCAAATGGCGGTTACAACGTTGTTTACACAGTATTACACTTCTATTTTGTGCCCGCCCCAGGCAGCGACCTGCGGCCCAGCCGGCAAGAAAATCCTATAATCATCCAGCGTGCTGGTTTCCGATTTCAACTTCTCACTTCCCGAAGACCTCATTGCCCAGGAGCCGCTGCCCGACCGGGCGGCTTCGCGCCTGCTGCATGTAGATCGCGCTTCAGAAAAATTGCGTGACCTTCGTTTTCTAGACCTTCCTGAATTGCTCCGTCCCGACGATCTGGTCGTGTTCAATAACACGCGAGTTTTCCCGCACGGCTCTTTGGCAGAAGGAGCGGGGTCAAAGCTCAACCCATCGGCGCGGGAAACCCGGCGGCACGCAATTTTTTGCATGGCCGGATCGAAGTCCTCCTGACTCGTCAACTTTCGCATGATCCCAATGAAAATGAATGGGAGTGCCTGGTGCGCCCAGGGCGAAAAATCGGAGTGGGAGAGACGTTTGTTTTTCGGCGAGCAGGATGAGTTGCAGGCAACCGTCACAGCCCGAGGCAGCTTCGGTGAGCGCCGCATTCGGTTTGCTCCCATCCAGGACTTTTTTGCCGCGGTCGAGCGCATCGGCCACGTGCCGCTTCCGCCCTACATTGACCGGCCCGATCGTCCGGCTGATCGGGAGCGCTATCAGACCGTTTATGCCCGCGAAACCGGTTCGGTGGCCGCGCCCACCGCCGGCCTGCATTTCACTCCTCAGATTTTGCGATCGCCTAAAGGAATGCGGCATCGAGACTGCGGAAGTTACCCTCCACGTCGGTCTGGGGACATTTCAGCCCGTACGCGAGGAGCGCGTGGAAGACCACCAACTGCATCGCGAGTCCTATTCCATCTCCGCCGAAGCCGCGTCCGCCATCAATCGCGCTCTTGATGCTCGACGAAGAGTTGTAGCGGTAGGCACAACCACGGTCAGGACACTCGAATATTCCGCCGCGAAATCGGGTCGGGTCACGGCAGGAAGCGGTGAGGCCGATATCTTTATCTACCCGGGATATGAGTTCCGCGTAGTCGGTGCGCTGCTCACCAACTTCCACCTGCCGCAATCCACGCTGCTGATGCTGGTGTGCGCTTTCGGAGGTCAGCAGCGAGTGCTCGACGCTTATCGTCATGCCGTGTCCGAGCGCTACAGATTCTATTCTTATGGCGATTGCATGCTGGTCGAATGACGTCGATCAAGGAATATACTGAGGGTTGCAGGGGTGAAGTATGGGTACACAAGCGCCGTCAAAGCCAGTTCCGATCCAGGATTTTGTCGCCGAGCTGAGGAAATTCCCCGAACCCGCTTTCAGCAACATCGACCAGATCATCCAGTTTCTTAAGAGCACGCCGGTTGCATCCGACACCCTGGCCCCCTACCTCACCTGGGACCGCCAACACTACACCCGTAACCTGATCGACAAGACGCCTCTATACGAACTGGTCGCCATCTGCTGGGAAGTCGGTCAAAAGAGTTCGATCCACAATCACCGCGAGCAGAATTGCTGGATGGCGGTGCCGGTCGGAAGGCTGCGGGTTGAGAACTATCGCACGATTTCACAGGATCTGGAGGCCGGCACCTGCGAACTCGCGACTGCTGACTCCGTCGAAATGAATCCGCGCCAGCCTTGTGCCGTGGATCCGCAGGGAACCGGTGCACCGGGTCTGCAATCCGCGTGAATTCAACCAGCGGGCGGTGAGCCTGCACGTCTACTCCCGCCCCTTTGATACCTGCGTGGTCTATTCCCAGGAACAGGGGACCTGCGGCGTGATCAAACTGCACTATCAAACCGAGTACGGAAAACCGGCGAAGATCAATTAATTCAACTGAGAACCGGGAACTGTGATCTGGCAACTGGGTCTCCTGCTAAACTTAGCTGTTGCCTCCCCGAAAAAAACTCTCGACTGCCACTGCCTGAAAGCGCTCCGGACCCCAAGCCGGCAATTTCTCCCGTCCCTGCGCCGAAGCTGACTGCCACCGACGGCCGCCGCATCTTCCTTATGGATGCGATGTCTTTCATTTTCCGCGCCTATCACGCCATGGCGCGGCAGCGCGGCATGACCACCAAGACCGGATTGCCCACGGCAGCCACCTACGTATTCGTCAACATGCTGCGCAAATTGCGCGAGGATTTTTCTCCGGAATATCTGGCTGCCGTATTCGATGTGGCTGCGCCCACCTTCCGCGATCAGGAGGCGGAAGCTGTCACCAAGGTTCGCAAATTTGACATCAAGACCCAGACCTTCCAGGAGGTCGAATATCGCGGATACAAAGCCAATCGCAGCGAGATGCCGGCGGAACTGGTGCAGCAGGTGCCCTACATCCGGCGCGCGCTTGAGGCTTACCGCATTCCCATCCTCGAACTCTCCGGCTACGAAGCCGATGACGTAATCGGCACCCTGGCCCGCAAGGCAGCCGCACAGTCTTATCTGGTGTATGTGGTTTCAAGCGATAAGGACATGCTGCAACTGGTCAACGACCGCGTGCTGGTGCTGAACCCACCCAAGGACAACCTGATTTGTGACGCGAAAAAGGTGGAAGAAATTCTCGGCGTTCCGCCCGAGCGCGTGGTGGACGTGATGGCCCTGCGCGGCGACTCGGTCGACAACATTCCGGGCGCACCCGGCATCGGCGATAAGGGCTCCAGTCGAACTTATCCGGCGTTTTGGCACGGTGGAGCAGGCTCTGGACCGCGCTGCCGAGGTAGAGAAGAAGTCGTATCGCGAGTCGCTCGAGAACAATCGCGACACTGTGCTCTTCAGCAAGCGCATGGCGGCTATCGACTGCAATGTTCCGGTCGATCTGAATGTGGATGCAATGCGCGCCGGGGACCCCGACGTAGCCACCTTGCGCCAGCTGTTTACCGAACTCGAGTTCACTTCTCTGCTGAAAGAGCTGCTGCCGGTCGAGGAAGTGGCCGAGGCGCACTACACCGAAGCCAAGTCGGCGGCTGATGTCGAGGCAGTATTGAAACAAGTTTCTGCCGGCAATCCGCTGGCCGTGGCGATCGAGGCGGAATCGAACGTCATCGCAGAGGAAGACGAAGAGGAAGCGGACGAGCCGCAGGGCAGCATGCTGCCGCTGACGGATCCGCTCGCCGAAACTGCGCCGGTGAAGTCTCTCGCTATCTCCGCAGCGGCGGGCACGGCGGTAACGGTTTCGATGCAGGGAGATTCGGGCGCCCGCTTACGCTCCGCTCTGGAAGATGAGAGCGTTCCCAAGGCGATCCACGACTACAAGGCAGCGATTCACGCGCTGGAGCCGCAAGGCATCACGCTGCGCGGCGTACGGCATGATCCCATGCTGTATTCCTACCTGCTCGATCCCACCTATTCCTCGCACCGGCTGCCCGAGGTGGCGCTGCGGCGCTTCAATCTCAAGCTGGGCGGCACGCTGGCGGAGTCGGCCGACGTTACCGGACGCTTTGCTTCCACGTTGCGCCTCGAGATCGAAAGCGCGGGCTTGCTGAAGTTATACGAAGAAATTGATTTGCCCCTGGTGCAGGTACTGGCGGGCATGGAGCAGGCCGGAGTCAAGATCGATCGCGAAGTTCTAAAGGAAATGTCGTCCCGGCTGGAAGGCGAAGTTGAAACCAAGGCGAACGAAATTTACGAGCAGGCCGGATCACGCTTCAACATCAATTCTCCAAAGCAGCTGGGCGACGTGCTTTTCAACCAGATGAATTTGCCCAAGCCGGTCAAGTACGGCAAAGGCAAGGCCATTTCCACTGCGGTCGATGTGCTGGAAAACCTAGCTGAAACGCACGACATCGCGCGCATGGTGCTGGAGTACCGGCAGCTCTCGAAACTAAAATCAACGTATGTTGACGCCTTGCCGGCGCTGCTCAATCCGGCCACCGGCCGCCTGCACACCACATTCGGCCAGACCGGCACGGCCACGGGAAGGCTGTCTTCGGCCAATCCCAATCTCCAAAATATTCCCATCCGCACCGAACTGGGCCGTGAGATTCGAGCTGCCTTCACCGTCGAACCCGGCCACGTGCTGCTCGCCGCCGACTACTCCCAGATTGAGCTTCGCCTGCTCGCCCACTTTTCGAAGGACCCATTGCTGGTCGAAGCCTACCGTCGCGGCGATGACATTCACACTCTTACCGCTTCGCAGGTGTTCGGAGTGCCGCCGCTGATGGTCACTGCCGATCACCGCCGTCAGGCCAAGGTAGTGAACTTCGGAATTGTCTACGGACTGTCGGCCTTTGGATTGTCGCAAACCCTCGGGATCGAACCTGGGGAAGCCAAGCAGTTCATCAATGCATATTTTGAGAAGTACAAAGGCGTGCGCGCCTTCATCGACAAAATTCTGGAGGAAGCTCGGCGCGACCAGAAAGTCACGACGCTGTTCGGTCGAGTGCGCCCCATCCCTGATATCAACAGCAAAAACATCAACCAGCGCGGCTTCGCCGAACGCACCGCGGTGAACACGCCGCTGCAGGGAACAGCAGCGGATCTGATCAAGATTGCCATGATCCGTATTGATGCAGCACTCCGCGAACGCGGCCTGAACTCACGTATGACTTTGCAGGTCCACGACGAACTGGTTTTCGAAGTTCCGGAAAAAGAACTTGATACCATGCGCACCCTGGTCCGCGATGAGATGGAAAATGTCCATCCACTGTCAGTGCCATTGCTGGTAGAGGTAGGCGCAGGGAAAAACTGGCGGGATCTGGACTAAGACGTGTAGGCGCGAGCGTCCTCGCTCGTGCAGTCGAGCGCTGCTCGGCTAGGACACCCGGGGCGGCTGTCCCCACGCAACCCTAGGCTCCCAGCGCGCTCTTGATCGCTCCCGCAATCCCCTGCGCCAGCGTCTTCATCTTCTCTTCTGACTCCGCTTCGATCATTACCCGCGCCAGCGCCTCCGTCCCGGAGTAGCGCACTACAACACGGCCATTCCCGTTCAGTTCACGCTCGGCAGCGTCAATGGCTTTTTGGATCTCCGGCACCTTCGCAAACGGCACTTTCTCGCGTACGCGCACGTTCTGAATCGTCTGTGGGAAAACTTTCAGATCACCCACCAGCCCAGCCAGAGGTTTTCCGGTCCGCGCCATGGTCTCCATAACGCGCAACGCTGTGAGCAGGCCGTCGCCGGTGGTGGCTTCGCCATCCCGGAAGATGATGTGGCCGGATTGCTCTCCCCCCAGCACGGCGCCGCTCTTCTGCATTTCTTCGAGCACGTACTTATCACCGACGTTGGCGCGCAGCAGGCGAATGCCCGAATTGCGCAGCGCGATTTCGAGGCCCATGTTCGACATGGTGGTCGCGACCACGGTGTCTCCTGGCAGAGCTCCCTGCGACTTCAGGTCACGCGCGGCCAGCAGAAGGACCGCATCGCCGTTCACCACTCTCCCGTTGGCGTCGCAAAACAACACACGGTCGGCATCGCCATCAAAGGTCACGCCCAGATCGAATTGTCCCGGCTTTTCCGCGACCGCCTTCGCGACGCTCTCCGGATGCAACGCGCCGCAACCCTCGTTGATGTTCTTTCCGTCCGGCGTGGCGCTGAGAAACGTCGCCCGGATCCGGCATTGCCGGAACAATTCCGGTGCTTCCGCGGCCGCCGCGCCATTGGCGCAATCCACCAGCACGCGCAACTTGCTCAAATCGCTGCCCGTGCTCTTGGCTAGCCATACGATGTACGCGTGCCGCAATTCGGCTTGTCCAGGCAGGCTGGGCGAAACCTGGAAAGAAGAGTCCACGTGGGCTTCAGGGTTTTGCAGCAGTGCGAAAATTTCCTGTTCGATGGCGATCTCGTGCGCGTCCGGCAATTTGTAGCCGTCGCCCGAAAACACCTTGATGCCATTGTCGGTCCAGGGATTATGCGACGCCGAAATCACCACGCCCGCGGCGTATTTGCGCGACCGCGCCAGGTAGGCCACACCGGGCGTCGTGATCACGCCGGCGCTGTGCACTTCAATTCCGCTGGCGGTGAGACCGTGGGTCACGCGATCTGCAATCCACGAACTGGATTGCCGCGTGTCCTGTCCGATCACGACCCGTCCCGTTCCGCCGGAGCGTTTTAGATCGTGGCCCAGCGCGCGGCCGATCATATAGGTGCTGTCCTGAGTCAAAGGAAATTCGCCGGCGACACCGCGAATCCCATCGGTGCCGAAGAGTTGTCGAGTTTGGATGGTCATGCTGAAGGGTGAATATATGAACCGTGAATGCCTAACGCCCTCCGCTTGGGACGACAGGCACCTTCTCCATGATAACCGTGACGCGCACCGGATTGGGGTTCATCACCTGCACCAGGGGATCAGAAACATAAGCATGCCGCACGAACGTGGCCCGGTCCATGATTCCGCTGGCATCCACCGGGTCGGTGATGGCGGCTTCCACCGCCTCCACCCGCTGGCGTGGCCCGCTGATTGTGATGGTGGAGGGTGACGACTCGACGCGCACAATTTCGTAACCCGCGGCAAAGTTTCCGAAGGCCCGCGGGCGCACCGGAACCTGGCGGGTAAGCCGCGTATCAAAGGTGAGGTGGAACTGGTTGGGGATGACCTGCACCACCTCCAACTCCCGGGGATGATGAACCTGTTGCGCGGTCAGATCGAAGGTGCGCTCTCCCGGCTTCATCTCGCCGAGTTCCATCTCCGCATAAATATCGGCAGGCTGCAGGCGCCGCACCACGCGCTGCGGGCCGCGCACCCGAATCTCGGCCCGGGGAATGCTCTCGGTATTGATCTCCAGATTTTCCGGGATGTTGCGAAACTCAATGGGCACCTCGACCGCCACTTCCGTCACCGGATCGCGAGTCACCGCCAGCCACAAGCCCACGGCCAGCGCCAGCGACAGCAGCTTGATGCCAAAATTGTGCAGCACGTGCTGGCGAAAGAAGTCTTTCACGTTTACCGTTCGCCCCCCGGGTTGACTCGAGAATCGGCCCCGCGAGGCAGCGAAATTCGCTGATCGTCAATTCGCCGATCGTTGTCCTCGGAGCCCGCCAGCTCTTCGCCGCCATTCGTAATCGGAGTGGGGAGAGTGGAGGGCGGGACATAACGGCGCAGCAGCTCTCCGATGCGCTCGCGCAGTTGCTCCACCGTGAGGTCGCGTTCGATTGTGCCACTCACCGCCAGGCTGATGGCGCCGGTTTCCTCGGAGACGATCACCGCGATCGCATCCGTCTCCTCGGTTACCCCGATGCCGGCGCGATGCCGGGTGCCGAGCTGGGTGGAGAGCACCGGGTTCATGGAAAGCGGCAGGAAACATGCGGCCGCCGCAATGCGGTCCTTCTGCACGATGACCGCGCCATCATGCAAAGGGGCGCTGGGCCGAAAAACCGTGGCCAGCAGATCGTAGGAAAGCCGGGCGTCGAGAGGCACGCCACTCTCAATGTAGGTACGCAAGCCGATTTCCCGTTCGATCACGATCAGCGCGCCGGTCTGGTTCTGGCAAAACAGGTTGGCCGCCAGCACGATGTCGTCGTAGGCGTCCGCCTCGGCAGCCGCCATCCGGCTGAGTAGAAGCCGGCGCCCCAACCGCGCCAGGGCTTGCCGTATCTCGCCCGCAAAAATCACAATCAGCGCGAATACCGCATAGGGCAGCAGGGTGCTGAGCAGCCAGTTCAGAGTGGTGAGTTCGCCGGCGCGCGAAAAATAAAATACCAGCGCCAGGCCCGCCACACCCACCAGCATGTAGGCGGCGCGCGTGCCTTTGATCAGCGCCAGTAATTCGTAAATGATGACCGCAACCAGCAGAATGTCGACTACGGCAATCGTCGACACGTGCGGCCACGGCCCTGCGAAGAACTTCACCGGCGCTCCCTTCTCTTGTCGAGTTGCCCTGAACCGGCGAACTCAAAGCCAATTGTAATCCAGGGTCACACGATTCGAGCTATGTTGATCGAAAGAAAGGCTTTGTAAAGAAATGTCGACTGGCTCAACCGTTGACGGCGGCACTGCTTGTGTGGAGACAGCCGCCCTCGGCTGTCTGGTCGAGCGCAGTTCGACCAGCTTGCGGCAGTCCGCCGAGCCGAATCTCGAGCGATGAATTCCTACTTCTGTTTGCGCCGATTCACGGTCGCATTCACCGTCCCCTTCGCCAGGCGGGCAGAAATCTCGTCGCCGCCTTTTACTCGCGACGCATCGGTCAACAGCGCTCCAGACGAATCGAACACCAGCGCGTACCCGCGATCCAGAATGGCGAGAGGAGAGAGCGCTTCCAATTGTCCTGTGAGCTGATTGAGCGCGCCTCGTTGGCGCAACAACAGAGTGCGCGCGGCTGCCGCCAGCGCGGCCACGCCCGAAACCAGTTCCCGGCGAATGCCGCCGAGCATGCGCCGCACATCGTAGTGCCGTACGGCCGCCGCCGCTAACTCCAGACGCCGTCGTTGCTGCTCCACCATCTGACGCTCGGCGCGCTCCATCCGGTTTTTCAAGTCATCCAATTTTTGCTGACGCCGGTTGATGACATCCACCATCCGTCCAAACGCACCATGCTGTGCCAGTTCGGTCAGCCCCTGCCGCCCCATCAGCAACCGGTATCGCATGCCGCGAACCAGTCGCTGACGCAGCGCTTCAGCTTGGTCCTCTACTTCTTGCCGAGATCGAATGACGAGCTCAGCGGCCGCCGAAGGCGTGGGAGCTCTCAGGTCGGCGACAAAATCAATGATGGTGAAGTCGGTCTCGTGGCCCACCGCCGAAATCACAGGAATCTCGGATGCGGCCACCACCCGCGCCAGCCCTTCGTTGTTAAACGCGGCCAGATCCTCGGCGGAGCCTCCGCCCCGGGCCACGATGATCACGTCCACGCTGCGTGCTTGATTGAAGTAGCGCACTCCGGCGCTGACTTCGGCGCTCGCCGCGTCGCCCTGCACCTGCGCCGGAAAAATCAAAACGCCCACCGTGTGATGACGCCGCAACAAGACATTCAGAATGTCGCGCAAAGCCGCCGCCTGCGGAGAGGTCACAATCCCAATCCGCCGCGGCAAGGTCGGGATCGGCTTCTTGCGGGCGGCGTCGAACAGCCCTTCCGCTTCAAGCTTGGCCTTCAGTTGCTCGAACGCAACCTGCAACGCGCCCGCGCCCTTGGGCTCAAGATACTCCGCCGAAATCTGCAACTCGCCGCGATCCTCGTAGATGGTCACTCGTCCGCGCAGCACGACCTGCATGCCGTTCTCGGGACGGAAGCGCAGCAGCCGCGCCTGCGAGCGAAACATCACGGCGCGAATCTGCGAGTTCTGATCTTTTAATGTGAAGTACAAATGCCCGGAATCGTGCGCCCGGAAATTCGAAATCTCGCCTTCCACCCAGGTGTCGCCATACTCGCGCTCGAGGTGCGTGCGGACCGCAGCCACCAGATCGCGCACCGTCCATATGCGCCGATCGGGAGGCTTGAAACTGAATCCGAGTTGGTCGGAGAGGCTCATCGCACAGGAGTTTACTGGAAACCCTACCGCCGCAATCGCCCAACCAAATACAGCACCACCGAAAGCACCACGCTGACCAGAATCGACGTCGCCAGAGGAAAATAAAATGTGCTGTTCTTCCCGCGGTACACAATGTCCCCCGGAAGCCGTCCGAGTGGAACGTGGGCACGGCCGAGCAGAACGAACGCCACGCCGGCCACGATGGCCAGCGCACCCGCAACAATCAGCACTTTGCCCAGGTCCGCCATGAAGCCAAGTTTAACCGCTTCCCTCCGGACGGAATGCTAGAATTCGCTCAAATGACACGCCGCCAGCTTGGGTTCGTCTTTGTTCCACTCCTCGCATTCGTCGCATTGATCTGGTTCGTGTACGCGCACCGCGCCAAACCCGCGCCCGTCGAAATCACCGCCGAACCCGGACATCATCTTGCCCTTGACAACGAATACGTGCGTGTCTTCAAGGTGGAAGTCGGACCCAGCGCGTCCACGCTGCTGCACCAACACCGCCACGACTACATCTACGTGACCCTGGGCATATCCCAGGTAGAGAACGATGTCGCTGGCAAGTCTCCCATAAAGGTCAACCTGCAGGATGCCGAGACCCACTTCGTCCCCGGCGGATTCGCCCACGTCGCAAAGAATCTTTCCGACCAGCCGTTCCGCAACGTCACCATCGAACTCATGCAGGACGAGAAAGCCCGCCAGTCGCCTCCGCCCAAATGGGGAGAAAACGGAGATGAAGAACGCGGCCTGGATATCCTGAACGGCGGCACCAACCACATTCTCTTCGTCAACGACGGGGTACGCGTCTCCCAGCTCGACCTGCAACCCGGCGGAATCCTGCCCAAACACCATCACACCGGCCCCCACTTGATCGTAGCCGTATCCGATCTGGATCTGCGCAGCGACATCGAAGGCAACGCCCCAGGCCAAATTCAACTCAAGTCCGGAGGCATAATCTGGGCAAATGGCAACACCACCCACGCCCTGACCAACATAGGCAAACAAGACGCCAAGCTGATCACCATAGAATTCCAGTAGCCACCACGACCCGTCCAGGCCGAGCGCAGCTCGGCAAGGTTCCTGAAAGCGGCGGTCATTCCCCGCAAGATACAATGGCCCGCTGATGACCGCATGGGCAATCCGCCTGGGACTGACTCGCGAAGCTCTCTTGCACTCGGCGCGGACCGCCGTCGCTGCCGTCGCATCGCTCCTGTTGGCGCGCGCGCTGAAGCTGCCAGAATTTTATTGGGCGCCAATTTCAACCATCGTGATCCTGCTCTCTCCTTCGGATCCCTTCACTCTGGGATGGCAGCGCTTTGCCGGCACAGCCGTCGGCGCCGTCCTGGGGGCCCTGATCGCCACCTTCGCCCCCGCCAATTGGATGATGTACGGATGGATGGTCTACGGAGCCGGACTCCTGGTGTGCGGAGTCCTCTCCGCCCTGCTGCGACTGGGCGGCGCGTATCGTTTCGCCGCCATCACGCTGAGCATCATCCTGCTGATCGCGCACACCGCGCCGCCCTGGGTCGTCTCCTATCATCGCTTCGTGGAAGTATCCCTAGGAATTGCCTTTGCACTGCTGGTCACAAAAGTGTGGCCCCTGCCGGCGGCAAAATAAACCTGTCATCGCCGCCGATCGTAATCCGGTGTCATCCCGAGCGAAGTCGAGGGACCTTGTGTTTACTTTGAAGCGCGAATTCCGGCCTAGTGTCGTAACAAAACGGATTCCCCCTTGCGCTTTTCCGCATTCATCTGGTATAAACAATTCACCGAGAGCAGTGTGTGGCTAGCCGGGCGAATATTGTGAAACTCTCGTCGCTTGTCCGGCATCAAACTAAATACAGGTAATTCCTGCAAATCAGTCCCGGCCACGGGGCTTCATTCGGGGACAAGGTTCCTCGAAGGGTTTTATGCGTTGTTCGCAAGAACCTCCAAGTGATCTTTTTTCAAACTGATGCTCTTCCGCCTCGGCTTGTGCCGAAATGGCATAGGCGCGCTGTGGAAGATGCGTTTCGTCGCGTGCCCAGAGCTCCTCTGAAATGAGTGGTTTAGCTCCCCGGTTGTGGAAAACAGGTGGATATCCTGTGCCAGCCACGGGTTGACAGTAGCCGCGCAAGACGCGTAGTTTGTACAAGTTTCGAGGACAGGCAGATTTGTGTGATCGCGACTTCGCGTGAGTGCAGATTTGCTCTGAACTGAAAGCGCCCGCTCAGGCGGTAGCGGATCGGTTCTTTGACAACTAGGTTGAACGTGCCAGTCGTGAGAGGAAGGCTCGGGTTGAAATCCGAGCGATCTCACAAGATAGAGCCATTCTCGCCTTTCGAGCGCGAGGGTGGTCGGCTTGGCTTTGGGTTCGAGGTTTTTGTTTTTGGCGTAAGCCAGGAGCTAAAAGCTAAGAGCTAGAAGCTGAGTCAGTCTGCCAACTACCCGTCGGCAGACGACAGGTTTCAAACGAGAGTTTGATCCTGGCTCAGAATCAACGCTGGCGGCGTGCCTAACACATGCAAGTCGAACGAGAAAGTGGAGCAATCCATGAGTAAAGTGGCGACCGGGTGAGTAACACGTGACCAATCTACCCTTGAGTGGGGGATAACCTCGGGAAACCGGGGCTAATACCGCATAACATCTTCGGATCGGAAGAACTGAAGATCAAAGGAGCAATTCGCTTAAGGAGGGGGTCGCGGCTGATTAGCTAGTTGGCGGGGTAATGGCCCACCAAGGCTTAGATCGGTAGCCGGCCTGAGAGGGCGCACGGCCACACTGGAACTGAAACACGGTCCAGACTCCTACGGGAGGCAGCAGTGGGGAATTTTGCGCAATGGGGGAAACCCTGACGCAGCAACGCCGCGTGGAGGATGAAGTCCCTTGGGACGTAAACTCCTTTCGACCCGGACGATAATGACGGTACGGGTGGAAGAAGCCCCGGCTAACTTCGTGCCAGCAGCCGCGGTAATACGAGGGGGGCAAGCGTTGTTCGGAATTATTGGGCGTAAAGGGCGCGTAGGCGGTGCGGTAAGTCACCTGTGAAACCTCTAGGCTTAACCTAGAGCCTGCAGGCGAAACTGCCGTGCTTGAGGGTGGGAGAGGTGCGTGGAATTCCCGGTGTAGCGGTGAAATGCGTAGATATCGGGAGGAACACCTGTGGCGAAAGCGGCGCACTGGACCACTTCTGACGCTGAGGCGCGAAAGCTAGGGGAGCAAACAGGATTAGATACCCTGGTAGTCCTAGCCCTAAACGATGGATGCTTGGTGTGATCGGTACCCAATCCGATTGTGCCGTAGCTAACGCGTTAAGCATCCCGCCTGGGGAGTACGGTCGCAAGGCTGAAACTCAAAGGAATTGACGGGGGCCCGCACAAGCGGTGGAGCATGTGGTTCAATTCGACGCAACGCGAAGAACCTTACCTGGGCTCGAAGCGCAGTGGACCGGGGTAGAAATATCCCTTTTCGCAAGAACTGCTGTGGAGGTGCTGCATGGCTGTCGTCAGCTCGTGTCGTGAGATGTTGGGTTAAGTCCCGCAACGAGCGCAACCCTTATCGTTAGTTGCCATCAGGTCAAGCTGGGCACTCTAGCGAAACCGCCCCGGATAACGGGGAGGAAGGTGGGGATGACGTCAAGTCCTCATGGCCTTTATGTCCAGGGCTACACACGTGCTACAATGGTCGGTACAAACCGTCGCAAACCTGCGAAGGGGAGCTAATCGGAAAAAGCCGGCCTCAGTTCGGATTGGAGTCTGCAACTCGACTCCATGAAGCTGGAATCGCTAGTAATCGCGGATCAGCACGCCGCGGTGAATACGTTCCCGGGCCTTGTACACACCGCCCGTCACATCACGAAAGTGGACTGCACTAGAAGCCGGTGAGCCAACCGCAAGGGGGCAGCCGTCCAAGGTATGGTTCATGATTGGGGTGAAGTCGTAACAAGGTAGCCGTAGGAGAACCTGCGGCTGGATCACCTCCTTTCTAAGAGAGAACGTCATGGCACTTCCGCGGTTCCACTCTTTTGCCAGCTTCGGCTGGTGAAACAATGGAAATTAAACATACGGAAGATGTTGCCATGTACCCCGTCCCGCTTCTTGATAACCCGCAAGGGTAAACCTGTGAAGCAGGATGGGAGCCTCGTTCGGACCTCTCTTTCTCGAGTCCTTACCGCATGATGGTCAGTCCCGGCTTAGCTGGGATGCGCGTTCAACCTTGTCCTCGAAAATAAATTGAGCTTCTGGCTACTAGCTTCTAGCTCCTGGCTAAATCCCTTGGCGTCTTATTGAAGACAAAAAGATTTGGCTGGAAGCTAGCGGCTAGTGGCTGGAGCCGGTGATAAAATTCAGGCTCCGGATTGTGCAAGTAACCGGGCCTGTAGCTCAGGTGGCTAGAGCGCACCCCTGATAAGGGTGAGGTCGGTAGTTCAACTCTACCCAGGCCCACCAAAAAAGCAGCTACTGGCTGCTGGCTCCTAGCTAGAAGCTAGTGGCCAGAAGCTAGCAGCCTTTATGGGGCTGTAGCTCAGCTGGGAGAGCGCCTGGTTTGCAACCAGGAGGCCACCGGTTCGATCCCGGTCAGCTCCACCAAAGCTCAATCAAACAACTAGCCCGATGTTGGGCGTCAACTGTGACAACCATGATTCTGTTCACGGTTCAAGAAAGTCGCTTGGCGCCGAACATTGGGTTGGAAAGACTTTCGAAGTTTGCACACTTCGGAGTCGAGTAAGACCCATACCTGCTGAGGCAGGGTGATCCAGCGCAAGCTGGTGAGGACGATATTTGACAACTGAATAGATTGGGCAATCTACAAGGCTGTAATTTTTATGAGTGCCTAGAGAGAAGCCTGCTGGTGTGCGGAGGAGTTTCGCATTTCGGGTTTCGAGTTCTGGATTTATCTGGAGCAAGAAATTTGGGATGTGAAGCAGTGATTCCGTGCGAGGAGCAGGCAGACAGGCCCATAGAGTTGATGCGGCGTGTGGGAGGTTGAGCTAAAAGCTAATAGCCAAAAGCTAGGAGCTGGCGGCGAAGCCGCCCGTGTGTCGAGTAAATTTTATGGTCAAGCTACTAAGGGCGCATGGTGGATGCCTTGGCAGAAGCAGGCGATGAAGGACGTGGCAAGCTGCGATAAGCCTCGGGGAGCCGCAAGCAGGCATTGATCCGGGGATTTCCGAATGGGGAAACCCACACAGGTAAAACCTGTGTACGTCCCAATGAATCCATAGTTGGGAACGAGCGAACCCAGGGAAGTGAACCATCTCAGTACCTGGAGGAAAATAAAGAAACCTCGATTCCGAAAGTAGTGGCGAGCGAAATCGGAATTAGCCTAAACCAGTCATACCTTCGGGTGTGGCCGGGGTTGTAGGGTCGACAACAGTAGAGTTAACAATCCAGTCGTTAGCCAAATCCCGCTGGAAAGCGGAGCCATAGGGTGTGATAGCCACGTAGGCGAAAACGAACTGGACTCGAAGTCGATACCTGAGTACCGCGGAGCACGAGAAACTTTGCGGGAAGCTACGGGGACCATCCCGTAAGGCTAAATACTAGCTTCTGACCGATAGTGAACCAGTACCGTGAGGGAAAGGCGAAAAGAACCCCTGCGAGGGGAGTGAAATAGTACCTGAAACCGTGTGCCTACAAACGGTGGGAGGACTATGCCGCGCAAGCGGAAAGTCTGACCGCGTGCCTATTGCATAATGAGCCGGCTAGTTATTCTTGTCAGCAAGGTTAAGCGAAAGCGAGCCGTAGCGAAAGCGAGTCCTAATAGGGCGAATCAGTTGGCAGGAATAGACGCGAAGCGGGATGATCTACCCTTGGCCAGGCTGAAGGTAGGGTAAAACCTACTGGAGGGCCGAACGGGTGTTTGTTGAAAAAAGCTCCGATGAGCTGAGGGTAGGGGTGAAAGGCTAATCAAATTCCGTGATAGCTCGTTCTCTCCGAAATAGCTTTAGGGCTAGCCTCGTGTGATTTGTCGTGGTGGTAGAGAACTGAATGGACTATGGGGCTTTCCAGCTTACAGAATCCAATCAAACTTCGAATGCCATAGAACAACAAGCACGGGAGTCAGACGGCGGGGGCTAAGCTTCGTCGTCGAGAGGAAAACAGTCCAGATCGCCTGCTAAGGTCCCCAAATTCAAGCTAAGTGGGAAAGGAAGTCGGAACGCCCAGACAGCCAGGAGGTTGGCTTAGAAGCAGCCATCCTTTAAAGAAAGCGTAATAGCTCACTGGTCAAGCGGTCCGGTGCCGACAATATAACGGGGCTCAAGCTTGGTACCGAAGCAGCGAATGCACATCTTTACGGGTGTGCGTGGTAGGAGAGCATTCTCAACAGTTTGAAGCTAGACTGAAAAGACTGGTGGACGGTTGAGAAGAGACCCTGCCGGCATAAGTAGCGATAACGGAGGTGGGAACCCTCCGCGCCGAAAGTCTAAGGTTTCCTGAGAAAGGTTAATCCGCTCAGGGTCAGTCGGATCCTAAGGTGAGGCCGAAAGGCGTAACCGATGGACATCCGGTTAATATTCCGGAACTCCCTTGTATTCGTTATTACGATGGGGTGACGCAGTAGGATAAGCAGGCCGTCCTATGGCTATGACGGTTGATGCGTGTAAGGTGTTCTTCGTAGGAAAATCCGCGAGGAAGTTATCACTGAGACGCAAAACAGTACTCCGTATGGAGGAAAGCTGCTGATTCCACACTGCCAAGAAAAACCTCTAAGGAGAAGATAAGGGATCCGTACCTCAAACCGACACAGGTAGACGAGGAGAATATCCTAAGGCGCTCGTGAGAACAGTTGGTAAGGAACTCGGCAAATTAACCCCGTAACTTCGGGAGAAGGGGTGCCTCACTAGGGTTTATAGCCCGAAGAGGCCGCAGAGAAATGCGCACTGCGACTGTTTAACAAAAACACAGGTCTCTGCAAAGTCGAAAACGACGTATAGGGGCTGACGCCTGCCCGGTGCTGGAAGGTTAAAGGGAGAGGTCAACCGCAAGGTGAAGCTTCGAACTGAAGCCCCAGTGAACGGCGGCCGTAACTATAACGGTCCTAAGGTTAACGAATTCGCTAGCCTTAGTAAAACTGAACTATATGCGGGAAACTCCTCACACAGCCGCTCGGTACTCGCTGTCCTAACCGACAGCAGTCAAAATCCGACGGACAAGGGGACAATCCGCAGGGAAGGCTCCGCAATGGAGAACCCTCAGAGACTTCACGTTCAGCCGCATCCTGGGAATTTGGAAGCGCAATGGGTGGTCGGATTTGTTGACGGCGAAGGTTGTTTCTTCGTCGGAATCAATCCTCATCCGGAGATGACTTCTGGATTTCAGGTGCTCCCTGAATTCACAGTGGTACAACACCAACGGGATATCCAGTTACTTCACGCACTCAAGAAGTTTTTTGGGTGTGGCGTGGTTCGAACGAATCACGGTGAACGAATGGCATATCGCGTACGGAGTCTGGATCATCTGAACCAACAGATCGTTCCCTTCTTTGATAAGCATCCGCTTAAGTCGAAGAAGAGAGTTGATTTCATTAAATTCAGAAAAATCCTGCTGCTGATGAGTAACAGAGAGCATTTGTCGATCGCGGGTATCTCGAAAATTCGAGAGATAGCCGCGACCATGAACACAGGGTGCGAAAGATAAAGTCCAGCTTCTCTGGAAACGGAGTAAGACGAATGAGCGAAATTCCTTGTCGGGTAAGTTCCGACCTGCACGAATGGCGTAACGAAAGTGCGACTGTCTTGCCGACTGACACGGCGAACTTGTAGTGCCGGTGAAGATGCCGGTTGCCCGCAACTAGACGGAAAGACCCCGTGCACCTTTACTATACCTTTACTATGAACTATGGCACTTGCTGCGCAGGATAGGTGGGAGGCTTTGATTCCAGGCTCTCGGGCTTGGAGGAGCCACCGGTGAGATACCACCCTGCGAGTTCTGTGGTTCTAACCTACTCCCGTAAACCGGGAGAGGGACATAGTAAGGCGGGTAGTTTGACTGGGGCGGTCGCCTCCTAAACGGTAACGGAGGCGCGCGAAGCTACGCTCAGGCTGTTTGGAAATCAGCCGACGAGTGCAAAAGCATAAGCGTGGTTGACTGCGAGTCCTACAAGACGAGCAGGTACGAAAGTAGGCTTTAGTGATCCGGTGGTTCTGCATGGAAGGGCCATCGCTCAACGGATAAAAGGTACGCCGGGGATAACAGGCTGATCGGAGCCAAGAGTTCATATCGACGCTCCGGTTTGGCACCTCGATGTCGGCTCATCGCATCCTGGAGCTGTAGAAGGTTCCAAGGGTTAGGCTGTTCGCCTATTAAAGCGGTACGTGAGCTGGGTTCAGAACGTCGCGAGACAGTTCGGTCCCTATCTGTTGTGGGCGCAGGAGATTTGAGAGGACCTGTCCTTAGTACGAGAGGACCGGGATGGACGAACCTCTTGTGTTCCAGCTGTCGTGCCAACGGCATAGCTGGGTAGCGAAGTTCGGTTGTGATAACCGCTGAATGCATATAAGCGGGAAGCACTCCTCAAGATGAGATCTCCCAACCCGTAAGGGATAAGAAGGGCCCAGGAAGACCACCTGGTTGATAGACGGGAAGTGAAAGCGCAGTAATGTGTGAAGCTTACCCGCACTAATCGCCCGTTCGGCTTGACCATAAAATTTACTCGGTGCATTAAACCAGCTGTCAGCTCTTAGCTTTCAGCCTTCAGCTAGAACCTGAGCTGAATGAAAGCAGCGTTTTTCCAACTCCGCCCGAACCTGGACGGAAATTAGAAGAACACGCTGACACTGGGCGCCGACGAGTTTGTGAAAGCAAGCTAGCCTTAGTAGAGTGGTTGAAATCGGAAGTAAACCAAGAAGAAAGTAAGCCACACCCAATCTATTCAGTTGTGAGGCATCGACCTCACGATCTTTGAAAAGCAGCTGCTAGCTTCTGGCTGCTGGCTTCTAGCTCAACATCGTTGGGTTGAGGGCTGGCGCTCCGGAGTGGGCAGCACGACAAGTTTGCGGTGGGTTTTGCCGGAGTTGAGCTGGTGCTCCTCCGCTGGCAATGACCAAGCTAATAGCCAGGAGCTAGAAGCTAGCCGCTACGAATGTCGGTGATCTTACCGCGGGGGATCCACCCGTTCCCATACCGAACACGGAAGTTAAGCCCCGCAGGGCCGATTGTACTGCACGCGAAAGTGTGTGGGAGAGTAGGTCGTCGCCGGCTTAAATAAAGGCCACGTTGCGAAAGCAGCGTGGCCTTTTCCGTTTGGGGGCTTACCCTAGCTTCAAGGTTGGACTAGCGGTTGACCGACCTGGATTTCTATCCGAGTCACCGGTGCCTTCCCAAACCACTTGACCACAGCCGCGGGTCCGTCTTCGTCAACCCAGTCGCCGGAAAGATTGTATACAAACACCACTTCTCTTTTTACCTGACAGGCGCAAGGTTGCGCCCAAGCGAATTTCCAATTCTGAACGTTCTGAATCGCAGCCTCTCGCAGCATCTGGTGTCCAGTGACCGCCTCAACATCCGATGTGTCACCCTGCTCGTTGACGACGAAACGCACGGTTACCGTTCCTTGAATGCGCGCCTGGCGACAGAGAGGTGGGTAAAACGGCATTGGAGCAGATTTGAGATAAGGTTCAGGACCCGCTCCTAGAGCGGGTGGGCTCAGCAATATGCTTACAATCAGCACGAGTGCGACTTTCATCCTAGGCTCCTCAGGGAATGGGATCCCGTCGCACAATGCGCTCGGGATTTCGGCTGCGGGCTCCCGCTTCGCTGACGCCCTCAGAGCGTCGCAAGTTGAGCGCCGCAGGGCCGATTGTACTGCACGCGAAAGTGTGGGGCGGGCGCCCTCGCCCGCCAGGGCGGCTTAACCTCCAGCATCCGGGCTCACCGCAACCACTTGTAGTCTTCCGCTCGGTCCACCAGACTTGCCTTCACGGGATTTTGCCGGATGTACTCGCACTTTTCTTTCAGGCTCTCATCTGACTGCAGCACGTGATCGAACGATTCCTCTTCCCATACCGGCCCTGACCGGTGGAGAAGCTTGTTGATCCGATGAGCCGTTGCTCCCTTTAAGCACTGCAGAATGTCAACCAGCGGGAACGGCCAGCCGTCGGTATTTCGCCGAGGCACGAAGAGCAGGTGGACGTGGTCGGGCATGACGACGACAGCGGAAAGGTGAACTCTGCTATTTTCGTGTTCGCGCAGACAATGTTCGAGAACCAGGTCGCGAGCCTCCGCGGGTAAGTTCACCCGTGCAGCGGTACAGAAAGTCACAAACAGGGCCGCGTCCGCCTTTTGCAAATGCGGGAGCCGTCTTCGGTACCGGTACTTCGCAAGTGTCTGGCTGATAGACATGCAGGATTGATTGTGTGGGCGGCCGCCCCGGCCGCCTTCAGCCTGCAGGGTAACCGGCCCACTGATCTTTTGTCTGTGACATGTGAACATAAGGACGTAAATGCTTGCGGAAGGATGCGGTCTTGCCGAGGGACAGGTCCTCGCGGGCGAGGGCGCCCGCGCCACACGTGTGTGGGAGAGTAGGTCGTTGCCGGCATAAATCAAGGCCACGTTGCGAAAGGCAGCGTGGCCTTTTCCGTTAATGGGCAGCTTATGGAACCACGAACCGAGGAATCGGGGTTGTGGGTCAGTTCGTTTCATAGCTTAGTCGTTGTCGTAACTCAGAATGCGCTGATCGGGCAGTAACACAAGGTCCCTCGACTTCGCTCGGGATGACAAGACTTGGGAGATTTCGCACGAAATCCCCGCCCAAGCGGAGCTTGGACGGGGCACTCACTGGGTCGGACCTCTGGATAGGTTCGACTTAGTAGGGCGTTGGCTCTCCGTAGAGGAAGTCGTCCATCATGACGATGTCTCTTCGGTCGTCATTCGGGCCCGGCGCTGTGTCGCCGGCTATGATCCTCACTCGCGCAACACGAGCGTCGGCAAAGACAACGCCGATGAAGGACAGGTTTCCGTCGCCCGGCGAAGCCGGCGCGTTGCTCGTGAAAAGCAACTCGCCTCGGGTGCCGTAGTACTCGATCAGCGTGCTGGGGAAGCGGTTCCCTGTCCTGTCTCTCAGTCGGCTGCCGTCCGGTGAGTCGACGTCGGTGAAGACCACGCCGAACCCAGTGGAAACCGCGGGTGTGTTGCCGTTGCTGCCGGGAACGGAGAACTCGACTTCGGTGACGTTACTTCCGATCGGCGAGAAGAGCCGCAGCGGGCTGAATGCGTGGAAAATCGTGGCGTAGCTCGAGTTCCCAAACGTGTCGGCCAGGCCCGACGGCGGCGCTTGGACAAATCCGCTTCCGCGTGTGGTGATGTTGGCGCCACGAGTGTTCAGGAACGTGGTCAAGGGAGTGCCGGTAAGAGTAGTGGCTGCGTTGGTCGGGCTACCGCCGTCCCAGTTGATTTCGCGGCGGCCGCTGGTCAGCGGTCCGGGATTATTGACATTGTTGGTTGCCCCGAGAGCCGCGCGAAACTGGTCTACAGTACTTTGAATCGATGATGCGGATGGGCCAGCTGCCTGGAACACGGTTGGCGCTACGAAGTGCTTTGCGGCGATATCATTAGTTTGTGCCGCGACTGGCTGTGCAACTACGAGAGCAGTGATCATACCAGCGGCCAGCGAGAACAGCTTCACGAACGACATAGTTGTGCGATTGCTTGCGAAAAGACTCATCAGTTTTCTCCTAGTAAGTTTGACTGCGTCAATTTGGATCCGCGGCCTCGTAGCTGGTTTGCCCCTCGAGACCGCGGCATGTTCGTGAAGACTGTCTTCAGTGCGTTGTAGGGTTTGATTCAGGGCCGGTAGGATTGATTCGCGGGGCGTGTCACTTGTTTGTCAAATGAATGTCTGTGACTGGTGACAGAATTTTGTGTCTGAATGAATCCTGACTCAGTTTTATTTCTATCTTCTATTGCTAGTTTTCTACTGCAAACGCACGGCGCCGCAAGTTTAGTTTGAGGCTCGATTCTCGCATCTGGAAACATCGGCCTCATCTGCGATACACTTCCGCGTCCAGTCTGGGGGATTTGTGGCAACGTTGCGCCAGCCTGCGTTTGAGAGTTCACCTGTGGCAGTCCGCAAAGCTCGGCCGGAGGACGCGCCGGTCTGTGGCCGGATCTGCTATGACGCCTTCACCAAGATTTCGACTGAGCACGCTTTTCCGCCTGATTTTCCGTCGGTTGAGGTGGCGATTGGCGTTCTTTCGATGATGTTCAGCCATCCGGGTTTCTATTGTGTCGTGGCGGAATCGGACGGGCAGATTCTGGGCAGCAACTGTCTTGACGAGCGCTCGGCGATTGCGGGCGTAGGGCCGATTACGATCGATCCTGCAGGTGCAGAACAAAGGCGTGGGACGCGCGCTGATGGAAGCGGTGCTGGCGCGCTCGACGGAACGCGGCTTCAAGGGCGCTCGCCTGCTGCAGGCAGCCTTTCACAACCGGTCTCTTTCTCTCTACACCAAGCTGGGGTTCGATACGCGGGAGCCGATATCCGCGATGCAGGGGCCGGCGATCAAGTTGGCGACTCCGGGTTACAGCGTACGTCCCGCACGGGTATCGGATGTGGAGCAGTGCGACCGGCTTTGCCTGCGCGTGCATGGTCACGACCGCAGCGGCGAGCTGCGCGACGCAATCGGACAAGGCACAGCAGTTGTCGCCGAGCGAGATAGCCGAATCGTCGCGTATTCCACTTCGATTGGCTTTTTCGGACACATGCTGGGAGAGACGAACGCTGATGTTCAGGCGCTGATCGCAAATGCCGATTCGTTCGCGGGGCCGGGCATTCTCGTCCCGACACGGAATGCGGGCCTGTTTCGATGGTGCCTGGAGAACGGTCTCCGCGTGGTGCAGCCCATGACGCTCATGACCGTTGGCTTTTACCAAGAGCCCGCAGGGGCTTTTCTTCCATCGATACTTTATTAGGCCACCCGTAGCGCGCGGGGTGTCTGTGGGTGAGAAGATGCGGGCCCGGAAACACAAGGTCCCTCGACTTCGCTCGGGATGACAAGCCTTGAGAGGGCAGCGGAGGGAACAATGCCGACTCGAACACTGGACCCGGCTCTCCAGGAATTGTTGCGCGGACGTTACATAGCAACCCTCGGAACCGAGAACGCCGATGGGTCCATCCACCTGACTGCGGTCTGGTATCTGTTCGAGTCCGGCAGCTTCTACGTGGCGACATCTTCCCGGACGCAGAAAGCTCGTAATGTGGCGGCGCGGCCGAAGGCCTCGCTGATGGTGGATTCGCGAAAACCAGGGACAGAGCGTGGTGTCACGGCTGCCGGGAACGTGGAAGTCATTTCGGGCAGCCAGTCCCAGGAAATAAATCGGCGCATACACAGCCGGTATATGAGCGCTGCGGCGATGTCCGATCCTCAGATCGGGCCGGTGTTTGAATCGTTTGATGATGTCACCCTACGGCTGACGCCGGTTTCATGGATCACCTGGGACATGGCGGTGCTTGACGCCCAAGCCTTCGGCGGGCGATTAGGCCGAACACCGGGATACCTGCTGCCCCTGGATTGACCACGGCGAGCTCGGCGTTGGGGTCCCCGGTCCAAGCTCCGCCGGGAGCGACGGCTTTTGAATAAATCTCTTCAATACGGCTTATAAGGTTTTTTAATTAGCCGCGGGCTTGGCCTCGCGATATCCTGATATTTGCGAACCAGCCGTGCCATCCCCACTGTAGGTCAGAGCGATAGTCAAACTTAAGGAGATTCATGTCGAACGAACTACGCAACTTCCTGGCGCTGTCGTATGACGAACTCGAACAGTTGAATCTGAAAGCCAAAGAGCAGCGCAAGAATCGCGTTGCCCTGCATAAGGTTCAAGAGGAGCGGCTCAAGTATCTGACGGATGAAAAGCGCATCAAGGCGGTGACCGTGCTTTTCAGCGATCTCGAAGGCCGGCTGCATATGCTGGACTACGACAAGAAGTTCCTCATCAAGAGCTGGGACAACCTGACTTTTGACGGGTCTTCCATCCGCGGGTTCACGGCGCAGCGGGAAAGCGATCTGCGATTGGGGATCGACTGGGCGGCGTTTTATTGGGCGCCGGCGGACTTTTTCGGTTCCGGCAAAGTGCTGGTCTTTGGCGACGTGATCGACAAAGGCGGCACGCCGTATGGCGCCGACATTCGTGGCATCCTGAAATTGTATGCCGCCAAGCAATATAAGGATGAAGGCTACACCTTGAATGCGGCCAATGAGATTGAAGGCTTCCTGTTCAAGGGGGTGGACGCGGAGCGGCGCTACAACGAAACCGGAAAATTCGAGTACGTGAATACCGGTGGCTATTACCACTCGCTGCCCGGTGACCAGTTGCGGACCTTTATCGACACCACGGCGGAAGTGCAGCGCGCCATGGGCTTTCAGAACGAGAAAGACCATCCGGAGGTTGCGCCTTCGCAGTTTGAAATCAACTACGGGTACGGCGAAGTCGTGGCCGCGGCCGACCAGATCCAAATCTACAAGCTGGTTTGCCGGCAGGTGGCGACCCACATGGGTCTGACCGCCAGCTTCCTTCCCAAGCCGGTGGTGGGCGTGAATGGCAGTGGCATGCACACCAACGTGTCCATCAGCAAGGGCGGAAAGAACCTGTTCTGGGACCCGAAGGGCGAAGAAAAACTCAGCAAGCTGGGCTGGTCATTCGTGGACCGCATTCTGACCCACGGCAATGACATCTGCTTGCTGCTCAATCCCAGCGTGAATGCTTACCGGCGGCTGGATCCTCACTTTGAGGCGCCGAATCAGATCAAGGCGTCGGCGGTGGACCGCGGGTCCATGATCCGTATTCCGATCGGCAACGAGAAGAGCATGCGCGTGGAGGTTCGCTCGGTGGCCCCGGACGCGAATCCTTACATGGTGATGCTCTCGATCTTCAAGACGGGCATCGATGGCGACACGGCGAAGATCAAAAATCTGCGCCAGGCGGAGCGCTACCTACCAGACAACATCTACGATGCCCTGGCGAATTTCAACAAGGCGGAGTGGACGACCGAGCTTTTCGGTGAGGATGTGAAAGGCCGCTACGCGGAGTTGAAGCAGGCCGCGGCGGACCGCTGTCCGCGCCTGCTGGGAACATTTGTGAAGGCGCCGGAAGTGCAGTATCACCATGACGTCTACAACCAGTTCCTGTGGAACCTTTTTTAGTGGCCTTAAGCATTTTAAATTCATGGCGATACACTCTAGTACCATTTAAGTGTGCCAGATTTGCGCTACCGTCGTTACCGGACCGTCCGCATCCCGCGGGCGGTCTACCAACCTGTCATCGACGTCGAGACGGCCGGACAACGCGGAATTAGCGCTATACTCGATGCCGCAGTCTGTGAATCGAGGCGCGAATGGTCTCACGTTTGGTTTGCCTCTCGGTGATTCTCGCATTCGCCACTTCTCATACAGCCCAACAAGGCGCCATCTCGGTAAGCGTCGAGCCAACTCACGTAACTTTGAACTCCGGGCAATCGCAAAAGTTCTCAGCTGACGTTCGGGGTGCGCAACCGGGAGCGGAGGTCATATGGATAGTGATGCAAAAGCACGGAGGAAGCATCAGTCAAGACGGGATTTTCACCGCTAAGACCGTAGGCACGTATTGCGTAATGGCGCTGGTCATTACCAATGGCGCGGTGAGTAAATCACGATGTGTGCGTATCACAGTACTCGGACAGTATGACGAACCAGTCCGGTAGGGCGGCCTGTGCTGCTCATGTGTCCTCTGGGTATCCGAGATGCACGAGGGTAGCGGGTGAGCGTGTTCGTTATAGTTTTGTGCGGCACACGTGATGGCTTGTGCTAAATCTGTGCTAGGTATCTTGATCTTTTCTATGTTCCTGTGGAATTTGTTCTAGACTCCAGTGGTTTGTATCATCAAGGCCACGCCAAGAAGTGGGCGTGGCTTTTTCCATGTGGGGAGATGGGGATGGCGGGCCCCAGGAATTTACAAATGTTTGCCGGAATTGACCTTCTCTTTACACTGGGAAAAGCGGCTGCTTCCTAAGATAGACTGACCCAGAATTGACCGGTCAATCACTTCTTCGATCGCACCAGAGGAAAACTGCTATGAAACGAGCTGTGGTGCTGGCGGTGGGAATCATGCTGTCAGTCAGTGCCCCCGATTTGCTTGCGCAGCATGGCGGGCATGGGGGTGGTGGCGGACGCCGTGGAGCTCCCGGGGCTGCAAGTGACACCAGCGACGCGGGTTTGACGGATTTCAATCATGCGCTGGCGGTGCAGGCTACGTCTGACCAGGCCTCCCATTTCCAGGAGTTGATCAAGAGCACGGAGAAGGCAAAAAAGATGGCGCAGGACCTCTCCGGAGTAAAGGCTGAGGCTGTGACTGACTTCGTTCGCAAGAGCGCATCCTTGAAGGAAGCTGTGGAAGAGGCCCAGGGAGGCAATCAGGATTTCATGAAAAGCTTTACGAAATCGCAGAAAGCAGGGTTGAAGGATTTGGCTAAGAAGCTGGAAAAAGCGCAGGCGGACGTGGGCAAGCAGTGGAAGGAACTGGAAAGACAACTTGCGGCGAAAGCCGGCACCGAGGACATTGACAGTGGAGCGGACAGGTTGGAGAAGGCTCTGGAGGAATTTCAAAACCAGCAAATCGGTCTAGGGAAAGAGATGGGAGTGCAGACGCCGGGGAGCTGAGAGAAGCGTAGATATAATAGATGAGGAGACACGTCTTCCTGGGGGCACGCCTCGTTGCAGTGGAGGCGGTTGCGCGGGCGAGGGCACCCGCGCCACACATTCCGACTTACTCCTAACCTAGAAAAGCGCGGTCGGTCTCCGCTTCCAGCTCTTTCCTTTTTCCTTGGCGATATTTTCCATGTCCGTTACATAGGCGCCGGCTTGAGTCAGGACATGGTGCAGGTCATTGCCAATACTGATGAAGGTGAAGCCTTTTTCCAGGAACTCGCCCACGCGCGAAGTGCCGAAAAGAAAGAGGCCGAGAATGAGATTGTTCTTGCGGGCGTGGTCGACCAGCTTTTGGGTGGCGGCGCCCAGTTCCGGCGAGGTGTACATGTGGGGGAATTCGTACTTCTCGTAGAGTCCCATCGACATGCACAGATCGTTCTGGCCAAGGAACAGAATGTCCACGCCGGGCACGGCCGCGATTTCAGCGATGTTGTCGATGCAGGAGGCGGTTTCCACCTGCAGCGCGACGATGCCGTTGTTGTTGAAGTTGCCGGCGTATCCCAGAAGTCCGGCCCGGTTCATGCTGCGCTGGGGAAAGTAGACCGAACGCGTTCCTACCCGGGGATACTTGGTGCAACTGACAGCCTGGCGCGCTTCTTCGGCGGTGTTGATGTAGGGGACGAGAACGCCGTCGGCGCCGAGATCGAGCGCCTGCTGAATGCCGGGGCGATCGTCGTATCCACCGACGCGCACCAGGGATTTGGCGCCGCCGTTGGAAATTCCGGACAGCATGGCGGAAAGTTTTTCGTAGCCCATGGGACCGTGCTGGGTATCGACCAGCAGCCAGTCATAGCCGCTGTGCGCCAGTTGCTCGGCGACGGTGGGGCTGTGCGCGTTCAGGAACAGACCCATCTTGGGTGAGCCTTCGCGCAGTTGCTTCTTGAAGTCGGCGCCACTGAGGGTGGCTTCGGGCATAGCTGCATCCTCCTGAGAGTCGGGTGAAAAGGTTCATAGTGTAACTCATGGGGAGGTGCAGATATTTTGGGGATTGTGACCTTGGGACATCAGAGTTGAGTGTGGCGCGGGCGCCCCCGCCCGCGTGCGCCAACCATAGATTGTGCCAGTGTGCGTCCAGTGCCTCGGCGAGAACCGGGCGGGTGAAAAGCGCGGGCGAGGGCGCCGTCCCCACGCGGTCGGTGGCGGTTCATGATCATCTGTGATGGTTGTGGCGCCACTCCCAGTATTGCTTTTGCTCGTCGTTGTTCAGGTGGCGGAAGTCACGGTGGTCGCGATGAGCTTCGATGACCCACTGGTTGTAGTAAACCTTCTCATCACGGTCCCAGCGATGATAGTCGTTGTAGTAGGAGTCTTGATAGCGATGGGCGCAGCCGATAGTGACTGCGGGCGCGAAAAATGCGGCGGCCAAAAGCAGCGAACTGAGATACCGGGATCTGGGTTGCATAGCTCCATTGCCTCCTTGGCAGGGTGAGCGTTGCTGTCAGAACTTGGTTGCGGCCGAGGCCATTCGAGTTGTCTGGTTTAGCTTGGTGCGGCGGGAGGAGCGCGGTTTCTTTGAGCTGCGGAGGAATGTTGTTGGTGCGCACCTCGTTCATTCTGTGGGGGTTAGGTTGTGACTGGACTTGAGCGACCTTGCCCCCGATCAGGTCGCCCGCGTATGATGCAGCGTTTATGACTGCGAAAATATCTGCCCGTCCTGCCGGCCTGCGTGAGAAGTCGCAACTGATGTCGGCGTCGGAAATTGAGCGCACTCTGGTCCGCCTGGTCCACGAAATCATCGAGAAAAACAACGGCGCTGCCGACCTTGGACTGGTGGGGATCCGGCGGCGCGGAGTGCCGCTGGCTCAGCGCCTGGGGCAGATGATCTCGCGCATTGAGAAGACTCCGGTGCCCGTGGGCACGCTGGACATCACTTTGTATCGCGACGATCTCTCCACGCTGGGACCGAAACCGGTGGTGCAGAAGACCGAGATCGGGTTCACCATCGCCGGCAAGAACATCATTCTGGTGGATGACGTTCTCTACACCGGCCGAACGATTCGCGCCGCCATGGACGCGCTGTTTCGCGAAGGGCGTCCCAAACAGGTGCAGCTGTGCGTGCTGATCGACCGCGGACACCGCGAATTGCCGATTGAGGCGGGATTCATCGGGCGCAAGGTGCAGACCTCGGACCGGGAAATCATCGAAGTGAAGCTGCGCGAAGTGGATGACGCGGAGAAGGTTCTTCTGGTCGAACGGCAAGATTGATGCGGAGAACCGGATTTCAGATTGAAGATTGTTGATTTCAGATTGTGGTGATCACCGATTATCCGGTTGGATCTACGATTTGAAAGCGTCAATCTCAAATCTGCAATCCAAAATCTGCAATCTGAAATCTTCAGCCCGAAAACTCCGGCTGGCCCTGGCGAAACATGAAACAAGCGGCTCGCGGCTCCCTGCTGGGAATCGAACATCTCGCAGCACCGGAGATTCTGGGCCTGCTGAAACTGGCCCGGAGGATGAATCCGCTCAAGCCTCGGCCTTTGCTGCGGGGCAAGCGAGTGCTGCTGCTGTTTTACGAAGCTTCCACCCGCACGCGCAGTTCCTTTGAAATCGCGGCCAAGTCGCTGGGCGCGATGACCACGCTGGTGCTCTCCAGCGGATCGAGCATCGAGAAAGGCGAGTCGCTGCTGGATACCGCCTACACGCTGCGGGCGGTGGGCGCGGACGTGATCGTGATCCGCCATCCCCAGGCCGGCGCGGCGGCGCTGATGGCGCGGCATCTGGATATTCCGGTGATCAATGCCGGCGACGGAATGCACGAGCATCCTTCGCAGGCGTTGCTCGACGCTTACACCATTCTGCGTCACAAGAAGACGCTGAAGGGTTTGCAGGTGGCCATCGTGGGGGACATTTATCACAGCCGGGTGGCGCGGTCTGCAATCCATTTGCTGAGCAAGTTCGGCGCGCGAATTACGCTGTGCGGGCCGCCGGAGTTTTTGCCGGAGACGGCGCTCAGCCTTGCGCCCGGTCTGCACATCACGCGGACGGTGGAAGATGCGGTCCACGGCGCGGATGTGGTCATGGTGCTGCGGGTGCAGAAGGAACGGCTGGCCGGGACGAAGATCAGCTTGCAGGATTATGTGGCCCGTTACCAGATGACCATGCCGCGCCTCAAGCTGGCGAAGAAAGATGCCATGCTGATGCATCCCGGGCCGATTATTCGCGGGCTGGAGTTGACCTGGGAGGTGGCGGATTGTCCCCAGTCGGCGATCGTGGAAGAGGTGCGGAACGGAGTGCCGGTGCGCATGGCAATTCTGGCGAAGGCGTTGGGGAAGGCGAGATGAGAAGCTCATTTCACCACGGAGACACAGAGGCACGGAGAATGCTTGGGATTTTAGCAAGCCTGGGTGTGGTTCTCTGTGACTCTGTGATCGAAGGATGCTTTAGTCGGGAAGGCGATTTGAATCCAAGAAAAGAAAATTACAGTTTGTTGATCAAGGGCGGGCGGCTTATCGATCCCGCCGCGAAGATCGACGCGCTCATGGACGTCCTGCTGCGTGACGGACAGGTGGCGGAGATCGCGCCGCCGGGCAAGACGCGCGCTACCGCCGCACGAGAAATTCGATGCGCGCGGGCTGATTGTTGCTCCAGGATTCATCGATCTGCACGTCCATCTGCGCGAACCCGGCCAGGGCTACAAAGAGACCATCGCCACCGGGACCGCGGCGGCCGCCGCCGGAGGATTCACTTCCGTCTGTTGCATGCCCAACACGCAGCCTGTCGTCGACTCACCGGAGTGGGTCACCTGGCTCCAGCAGCCGGAGCGCGGCGCGGTGGTAAACGTCTTTCCGATCGCCGCCGCGACCCATGCCAGCAAAGGCGCGGTGCTCACCGATTTCCGCGCTTTGCAGCGAGCGGGGGCCGTGGGGGTCACCGACGATGGCAAGCCCATCCTCAACGATGGCGTCATGCGCGAGACGCTGCGCTTGTCCTCGGAAATCAATCTGCCGGTGATTCAGCACGCCGAGGACACGCGCGTGACCGATCGCTGCTCCATGAACGAGGGTCCGACCGCGTTTCGGTTGGGGCTGCGCGGCATGAAGGCGGCGGCGGAGGCTTCGGTGGTGGAGCGCGATGTGCAACTGGCGCAGCAGTTCACGGGAGCGCGGTTGCACGTGGCGCATATTTCAACCGCCGACGCGCTCAAGGCGGTGCGCCGGGGAAAGCGCAGCAAGGCGCATGTGACTTGCGAAGTCACGCCGCACCATTTCGCTCTGACCGACGCCGATGTCGGCGAATACGACACCAACTTCAAGATGAACCCGCCGCTGCGCTCGGACGCGGATCGCGAAGCCATCCTGGTGGCGCTGGCCGACGGCACCATCGATGCGATCGCCACCGACCACGCGCCCCATGCGCCGCACGAAAAGATCATCGAGTTCGAGCGCGCGGCTTTCGGGATTACCGGGCCTGGAGACCGCGCTGGGCCTCGCCATCACTCACCTTCATCGCGGACACAAGATTCCGCTCAGCCGGATTGTCGAGCTCTTTACTTCCGGCCCGGCGCGCGTGTTCAGCCTGCGCGGACGCGGGACGTTGGTGCGCGGCAGCCATGCCGACGTCACGATCTTCGATCCGCAGAAGCGCTGGACATTTGAAGCGGCCAAGTCGCACTCGCAGTCGCAGAATACTCCGTTCGGCGGAGGGCAGCTGACCGGGAAAGTGGTGGCGACGATTGTGGGTGGGAAGGTTGTGTACCGGGCAGATTGATGCGCTATTCTCCTCGCAGAAGATGAGCGAACTAGGACGATAAACCGCTTGTTTACAACACATTTGTGGTGCAGCGCCAAGGTTTCAAGGATTCTTGATATACAAAGTATTGTATATTTGGTATGCTTTTCTTATGGCAGATAGATGGCCGCGCTTCCTAAAGACGCTCTGATTGCATGGGAAGGCGATTCTAAGGAAGTCATAAGCTCCTTCCCGGAGGAAGCGCGACAGAACCTGGGATTTCAGTTGCGCCTCTTGCAACAGGGACAGCAACCGACAGACTATCGGCCGATGAGCACAGTCGGGCCGGGAGTTTTCGAACTGCGAGATCAGGACGAGCGCGCCTGGTACCGAGTGATCTATCTGTCGAGAGTCCGCGACGTAGTGCATGTGCTGCACTGTTTCGAGAAGAAGAGCCGCGAAACGCCGGTAAGAGAAATCAATACGGCGAGACGGCGTCTCAAGGCTGTAAAGGAACGGATGGCAGAGGAGAAGAAGCTTGGCAAGCGGGAACACTAAACCGACACACGTCACGCGAGACAACGTGCTCGATGACTTAGGATTCTCGCCGGAGACAGCCACAGCTCTGAAGTTCAAGGCTGACTTATATCAGGCCATCTTGAAGCACGCTCGCAAGTATTCGCAGAAGCAACTGCAAGTTATTCTGGGAGAGCCGCAGCCCCGAGTGAGCGAACTGCTCAACGGAAAGATTGCCAACAAGAGCGTGGATAAGCTGCTTCATTACGCCGGGCGGCTGGGAATCGAAGCTAAGGCCAGATTTCCTCAAACCAACAAGGCCGTCGTTCAGCGGGAGCTCGCCTCGGCTGCCCGCTAGGCCGAGATTCACATCAAGGGCACGGTAAAGAGCCAATAGTCGCGTGAGGCGGGCGCCCGCTTGGGATGTAAGGCAAGGCAGTGGTCGCAAGTCAAAGTCGAAAGCGGCGGGCGAGGGCGCCCGCCCCACACAGTCAAGGGCACGAAGCTTTCTTAGTTCAAAATCCCCATTTTCTTCCCTACGCGCTTCAGCACTTCCAGTGCCTGCTGCAATTCTTCTTCTGTATGCGTGGCTGTCACGATGGTGCGGATACGGGCCTTGCCTTCGGGCACCGTGGGGAATGCGATGCCTGTGCCTAACACGCCTTCCTTGAACAGCTCGCGGGAAAAATCCATGGTGAGTTTGCCGTCGCCGATGATGATGGGCGTAATCGGAGTTTCGCTGGCGGGCGTGGTCTTGCCGCCGATGTCGAAGCCGAGCAGGCCTAGTTCTTTCTTCCAGAAACGAGTGTTCTCCCAGAGTTTTTCCATGCGCTCGGGTTCGCTTTCGAGGACATCGAAGGCGGCGATGCAGGTGGCGGCGACCGATGGCGGATGCGAAGTGGAAAACAAGAACGGCCGGGCGCGGTGATAGAGAAAATCGATCAGATCGCGGGTGCCGCAGACGTAGCCGCCGAGCGCGCCAATGGCTTTCGAGAGAGTCCCGACCTGGATGTCCACGCGGCCGTGCATTTTGAAGTGGTCAATCGTGCCGCGGCCGTTGCGGCCCAGAACGCCGGAGGCATGGGCGTCGTCCACCATCATGATGGCGCCGTATTTTTCCGCGAGATCGCAGAGCGCGGGCAGGGGGCCGATGTCGCCGTCCATGGAGAAGACGCCGTCGGTGATCAGCAACTTCTTGCCGGGCTGGTCTTTGATGCTGGCCAGACGCTCTTCGGCCTGCGCGATGTTCTTGTGTTCGAAGACCAGAATCTTGGCGCGGGAGAGGCGGGCGCCATCGATGATCGAAGCATGATTCAACTGATCGGAGATGATGAAGTCTTCTTTGCCCAGCACCGCCGACACCGTGCCGGCGTTGGCCGCGAATCCCGACTGAAAGACCACGCAGGCTTCAACATTCTTGAAGCGGGCGATCTTCTCTTCCAGTTCCATGTGGATTTTCATGGTGCCGGCGATGGTGCGTACCGCACCCGATCCGACGCCGTACTTGCGAGTGGCCTCAAGCGCGGCTTCGCGGAGCTTGGGATGAGTGGTCAGGCCGAGGTAATTGTTCGAGGCCAGGTTGATGACTCTCTTGCCGTCGAAGGTGCAAACCGCGGCTTGCTCGTCGTCGAGAACGCGCAGGCGGAAATGCGTGCCCTTGGCTTTGAGATCGTTCAGTTGGTCGGTCAAATAGGACAGGGGATTGGAGCGGGCGGTGGTGGTTACCATCTTTCGGGTCTCCGATTCGATTCCTGTAACGAATCCCTATCAGTTTAATACTGAGGTGACTCGGAAGGTTAACAGCGTGGGGGAATTACAAATTCAGTTCTCAGTTCTCAGTTCATAGTTCTCAGATAGACGGGCGAGGGTCTGCAGATCTGGCACCTCGAGGTCGGGTTGGGCCGAGGCGGCTTTGGCGGCACCTGATCCGGGACGCGGGGATGGGCGATTTACCCACACGGTGGCGATGCCCAGCGACTGCGCCGGAATTACGTCGTGGTAAACGCTCTGGGCTACGTGGAGCCACTGGCCCGGGGCGGCGCCGGTGCGCTGCTGCGCCAGCTTGAAGATCTGCAGGGACGGTTTGTAGGCGCGTGCCTGCTGGGCTGTGATTACGTAATCAAAGGGAATTTGGAGACGGCGTGCGGTTGGGGCAAAGAGATCATCGTCCACATTGGAGATGACCGCGAGCTGGTAACGCGCCTTGAGCTTGTCGAGGGCCGCGACTGTATCCGGAAAGGGTAGCCATGTGTGCATCGAGCCGGGCAGTGAGCGGGCTTCGGATTCGGTGGGAATGAATCCCAGGCGCTGTCCGAAACTGTGGACGACCGATTGAAGAACTTCACGATAAGGATGGAATTCGCCCCGCTGGGCCTCGGATTCCAATTCAGAGTAAACGCGCAAGAGCTCGGAGTCGGTGATGTTCTTGCTGTGATTCGCGAGAATGGGACGCAAGGCGGAGAAGATTCCGGTCTCCCAGTCGATAGAGTGCCGTAGCAATCGAAGGACACGAGGCGGAATTGAGAGAAGTTCAACATGCTTCAGTTTCCTTCGCTGCTCGCGGCAAAAGCTAACCCAGGGCTTGCGCCCTGGGCTGCATTCTTACACCGCTTCGCTTTGCGCCGAGCGCGACTACTTCACTTCCAGCGGCTGCTCCAGCTTGAAGCTGAGCGCGGATTCGGCTGGCAGGACGACGTCCTTGTTGCCGGTGAACGCCGCACCGCCTGCGCCTGCGCCGCCGCCCGCCAGGGCACCGATGGCCGCGCCTTTGCCGCCGCCGGCCAGGCCGCCAATCAACGCGCCCAGGCCCGCGCCGCCGCCGGCCAAAACGGCTGTACGTTTCCCTTTGCCCGTCTCGGTGCGGACCACGGAAGAGGTGGAAATGGACTGCTCGGAGCCCCCGGCGGTGATCGATGTCAGGCGCAACTGCAGTGACGCTCCGCCCTTGAATCGGCCCAGCGGCTTGGCGTCAACCACGGTTCCGGAAGCGCTTGCCCCCGCGGGGATGGCTGTCTTGCCCTCGACCGTAACCGGGCTGGCTAGGGTGGCCGTGAAGGTCTGTCCCGCCGTGCTGATCTTCGATCCAACCGCTTGTCCCAGGCGAACCGTCAATACGGTGCCGGCCGGAACCACCAAGGGCTTCGGCGCTTCGGGCTTCATACTCTTCATGGCCGTATTCGACATGGCCGAATTCGACATGCTCGAACCACCGCTGTTGGAAGAGGAGTTGGCCATGTTTCCGGCCGGCGCGGCGGAACTGTTACTGGTATCGCTCGACGACGGCGCCGAACTGGAAGAAGTGGAGTTCGAGTCTGCGGGGGCGGCCGGCTTGTTGCAGCCCAGCAAAGCGAAGGATAAGTAGAGACCCAGGGTGAGTGCTGTCAAACGGATTCGCATGATTCCCTCCATGTCGGGATGGTCTATCAGAAAGTCAGATTACGCACAATATGCTTAACGGGACGCGGGCGTGGGTCTGGAAAAGATTCGCCTAGATTTTATCCTCATGCGCCGCGGATGTCATGGCGGCGCTGCTCTTTTCTTCTCTTTGTAGGTCTTCCTTTTGCGGGGCCGCGATATTTTGCGCTGGCGACTCCAGCGGCGCATCATCCGCCGCCACTGCGCCGAGGGAGCTCTCGTCTTCTGTTTCCGAGGTCTGGGCGGCGAGGAACTTCGCCGTATTCAACAGGGGCCGCCCCAGCGACGGATTGTAGCTAGTCCAGGCGCCTTCCGATTCTCCGCCGCGCTCAAACTGGGCGCGCATGGCTTCCATCTTGGAATCGAGATCGTCCAGATAGTGCAGCATGAGGGCTTCAGGGAACATGGGCAGCTTGGGAGAGCCGAAGTCGTACTGGCCATGGTGGCTGATGATGAGGTGCTCCACCAGCGTCTTCAAGGACTCAGGAAACCCAGGTACTCGCGGCAGTTTGGCCTGGAGCATCTCCAGTTCGATGATCATGTGCCCCAGCAGCTGGCCGCGGGTGCTGTAGGAAAACGAACGATTGTAAGTGAGCTCGTGGATTTTGCCGATATCGTGAAAGAACGCGCCGGTGAGCAGCAGGTCGCGATTGATATCGGGATAGTTGCGGCACATCAGGTCACAGGAGTTGAATAGCGAAACCACGTGCTCGAGCAAACCGCCGATGAAAGCGTGATGCAGGGTCTTGGCGGCGGGGGCATTGCGGTAAGCCTCCGCAATCTCCGGGTCGGCCATGAACGCTTCGACCAGCGCCTTGAGATGAGGATCCTTGAAGCTGGCCACGAAGCCCGCGAGGGTCCGCCATAACTCGCCGATGTCTTTGGTGGTTTTGGGGAGATAGTCGGCGAAGTCGACTTCGGATTCTCCCAGGCGGCGCAGTTTGTGGATGGTGATCTGGAAGCGGTTCTTGTACTTGTTGATCAGGCCCTTGACCTTGATGAAGTCGTCCTGAGTACAGCCGTCGATGGCGTCCTCGACGTTGTCCCACATCTTGGCTTCGATGTGGCCGCTACGATCGCCCAGGGTGAGGGCCAGGTAAGGCTCTCCGCTTTTCTTGGGTTTGACCTGGTTGGAAACCACCACGAAGCTGGAGGTGATGATTTTGTTCTCGTGCTGGACGCAGTCAGAAACGAAAAATTCCTTCATAGATAACGGCCTGTCACTCGATTCCGGAGGCCGCCGGGGATTCGACACCCGACGGGCTGAATCCGGCGTTCAGTCCTGCTCCTCGTAGTCAGGCCCAGCTTAAACTAAATGATGCCCAACTTTTTCTTCTTTTTCTTGAGTTCCTTGGCGCCCGGGTCCTTGGCGCTGGTTTCGACCGGCGCGGTCTGGTTGGGGCTGGCGCCGGTATCCACATAGCCGTCTGCGATCTTGATGTAAGCGTCCTCGCGCAGTTTTTGCAGGTAGGCGCGCAATGCGGGCTGGAGTTTGTGCATGTAGATGGCGTCCTGCACCCTGGGCTCGATCTCGCTCAGCGGCGGTACGCCGGCTTGCTGGTGTTCCGCGACCTTCAGGATGACAAAGCCCTGTTTGGTGCGGATGACGTCGGAAACCTCGCCCGGCTTCATGGCAAAAGTCTTGTCCTCGAGTTCCTTGGCCAGCGTGCCCCGCTTGAAGTAACCGAGGTCGCCGCCCTGAGCGGCGGTGGGGCCATCTGAGTTTTTCTTGGCGACCTCGTCAAACGAGGCTCCTTTGCGAATCTGGGCCAGCAGGCCATCGGCCTTGGCTTGCGCGGCCGCGAGTTGCTGCGCTTCATCCGTCGCGGCGTCCTTCTTCTCGGTCGAGACCAGGAGTTCACTCAGGCGGATCTGTTCCGGCTGCTCCATCTGGCTCTTATGCTCGTCGTAGAATTTCTGTATTTCTTCTTTGGTGACGGACATCCGGGAGCCCACTTCTCTTGCGATTACCTGCTGGGTGATGATCTGGTTTTTCAGGTTCTGCTTGAAATCCTCGAAGGAAATGCCCTGGCACTGGGCGGCCTTTTCCAGCTCTTCCATCGATCCAGCTTCATCTCCTTACGCATTTCGTCGAGCCGCTTGATCACTTCGGTGTCGGCGGTAATGCCCAGGTCTTTGCCCTTTTCCAGCAGCAATTGCTGATCAATCAGATCGCGCAGAACGTCCTTGTCGCGCTCGGCGACGATTTTGTCGGCATTGGCGGGGTCCTGCTGCTGCGCTTCCTGCTTCAATTCCTCTTTGCTGCGCTGGTACTCCGAGCGGGTAACAATCTGATTATTGACGCGGGCTACAATCTCCTCGACTACGGTGTCAGGGTACAGAAGGGGAGGAAGGCCAACTACACTAGTCAGCAACAAGCAGGAGAGTAGTTTTCGCATAGTGATGAAGGCGGCCGTAATTTCAAGTCAGAAGATCGGGACACTAACCGCCTGCGGTAAATTGTACCTCTGGAGGCGGGTCTGCGACCACCTGCCATGGGCTACAAAAGCCTAACCGCAAAGTTCGCAAAGATGTGTATTCGGAGCTTTACCGTTTAAGATTTATCTGGTGTTCACCTTTGCGTGCGGTGGTGAGGAGACCTGAATGAGGCGTCTGGCATGTTTCGGATTCATGATTCTTTTCGGAGTTGCCGTCGTTCCCGCCAGGGCAGACAAAGTCAGAGCCCGGAAAACCAGTTCACCGCCACCGGGACTGGCCCAGCTGCAAAGTATGACCGCCCGCTTTGCGCCCACGCAGATGCGCGTGGATACATCGAAGCTCTCGACCGGCGACCGGCAGGCGCTGGTTAAACTGATTGAAGCCGGCCGGATCGTGGACGACATTTTTCTGCGGCAGTACTGGAGCGGCAATCCGGCTCTTTACTCCCGGCTGCAGAAGGACAAGACAGCGCTGGGCCAAGCGCGACTGCAATATTTCTGGATCAACAAGAGTCCCTGGGGCGCGCTCGATGACTTCCGGGCGTTTCTCCCCGGCGTCCCTCCCGAGAAGCTGAAGGGCGCAAATTTCTATCCCGAGGACATGACTAGGAGTGAATTCGAGACCTGGGTGGGCTCTTTGTCGAAGGAAGGCCAGGATCAGGCGAAGGGATTTTTCACCGTCATCCGGCGCAAGAACGATGCCGGCGCAAAAACTCTGGAAGCCGTTCCCTACAGCGAAGAGTACAAAGACGAGCTCACCCGCGCCGCCAGCCTGCTGAAAGAGGCGGCCGCGCCTTACCGACAATGATTCCTTGAAGAATTTTCTCAACCTGCGCGCGGATGCGTTCCTCTCCAACGATTACTACGCCAGCGACCTGGCCTGGATGGATCTGGATGCGCCGATCGACATCACCATTGGCCCTTACGAAACCTACAAGGACGAAATCTTTGGCTACAAAGCGGCCTTCGAAACTTTTCTGAACCTGCGGGACGATGAAGAAAGCACAAAGTTTTCCGCCCTGAGCGCCCATCTGCAGGAGATCGAGGACAACCTGCCCATCGATCCGCAGTACCGCAATCCCAAGCTGGGCGCGGCGGCGCCGATCCGCGTGGTGGACGAGATCTTGTGCTCCGGGAGACGGCAACAAAGGAATTGCGACTGCGGCCTACAATCTGCCGAATGATGAGCGGGTGGTGAATCAGAAGGGCAGCAAGCGGGTGATGCTCAAGAATGTGCAGGAGGCAAAGTTCCGCAGCGTCCTGCTTCCCATTGCGCGGCGAATGCTGCCGGCGGCCGCGCGGGATGTGAACTTCGAGTCGTTCTTTACCCACATCGTGGCCCACGAACTGATGCATGGTCTGGGGCCGCACCAGATCAAAGTGGACGGGCGCGACACCACTCCGCGGGCCGAAATGAAAGAGCTTTATAGCGCCATTGAAGAGGCAAAGGCTGACGTCACCGGGCTGTTCGCGCTGCAGTACATGATGGACCATGCCCAGGAGATGAAATTGTCCGGCGTGCTGCCGTCCGACGAAGCGGCGCAGCGGCAGTTGTATACGACGTATCTGGCTTCGATGTTCCGCAGCCTGCGCTTCGGCCTGAACGATGCTCATGGCAAGGGGATGGCGATCCAGTTCAACTACCTCATGGACAAGGGAGCGTTTAGCCAACAGAAGGACCAGACCTTCGCTCTCGACGTGCAAAAATTCAAGCAGGGCGTGCGCGATCTTGACCACGATCTGCTGACTGTCGAAGCTCAGGGAGACTACGCGGGCGCGAAGAAGCTGCAGGACGAAATGGGAGTGATTCGCCCGGCCTTGCGGAAGTCGCTCGACCGGCTGCAGGGGATTCCCACCGACATAGAACCAATATTCGTGACCGCGGATGAGCTGGCGCCGGAGGCGACGAAACAGAATGCGGCGGCGCAGGATGCGCCGGTCCGAAAGAAGAAACGGTAAGTACGGAACAATGCCGATGTTGTTCGCGACCGAAAAAGCGAACCTCAGCGGCTAAAGCCGGAGCGTGGCATGGCTTGTGGCACGGCTGAAGCCGTGCCCTTCCCCGCGATTTCAAGCTTCGTGACGCAGTGCGGAAGCGCTACCGGTGGCCCCTAGTTCTGGCGCCCTGCGAGGCTTTGGCATTTGCCGTTCGTACCAGGGCGAGGGCGGTCACATCATTGTGGACCGGGGGCTTGCGCATGAACTGCTGGACGCCGTCGATTGCCGATGCGCAAAGGCCTTTCGCGGTTTCGTTGGGGGTCTGTTGCATGCTGCTCTTGACCCGCTCGAGTCCGAATTCCTCGCGCCGGCGGCGGCCTTCGAGTAGTCCCCGTGAGACCAACAGCAGGGCGGCGCCGGGAGGCAGCGCAACCAGCGGGGCCTCGCAGGTGGCGTGAGAAAACAGTCCCAGGGGCAGGCCGGTGGCCCGAAGTTCGCTGATGCCTGTGACATCGCGTAGCAGTCCCGGCGTGTGTCCGGCGTTGAAGTAGCAGATGGTGCCCAGGTCTTCGTTGTAGCAGCCGGCAAAGGCGGGGCAGGAGCGAATACCACCCTCCGCCGACATGATGGCGCGGTTGAGTTCGAGACAGAGTTCGGCCATGGCGTCGGCTTCGTTGACGTCCTCCGCCGAGAACAGTTCCGGCGACCGGCTACGGAAGGTTTGTTGGGCAGCGGAAACAACGGACTGGTTCTCTTCCAGGCGTCCCGCCATATCCAGCAGGCCGAAGATCACGCGGTTGGGAGCGACTCGAACGAAGTCATGCAGGTCCCCTCCCAGGCGCTCTCCGTAGTAAGCAGCGGCCAGCTGGGCAGAGTGGAGCTCCGGAACCTCGGCCTGAACCGGCTCGCGACCTGCCGATTGGGAAGATTTGCCGTGCTTGAAAAGGAAGCTCATCGGACGATTGACGGGCGAAGTTAGCACAGAAGCGAGCACGGAGCAACCACCTCTGGTCACGTACAGACGGCTGGCTGGGGTGTCGAGCGGAGCGGAGCAGAGCCTTGCCGGGTGTTGGGAAAGCCTTAGGTTCTGCAAATAGATGCAGCCAAGGGGATTGAGAGGATTCCGCTTTTCTCGATGGCCACTGGTTGCCTAGCCCAGACTTTTTCGTCTATCTTAGCAGGACTTGGGGGAGCGGCGTCGCCGTGCCCTTGTCCTGTAGGCCCCGGAGTTCGCCATGACCCTGACCCGTTTTGTCACCAAGAACGCCTTCCGCAACAAGCGCCGCAGCATCCTGACCGTTCTCAGCATTGGCGGTTCGCTGTTGCTGCTGACCTTCCTCATCACCATCTGGCGCAGCTTTTATGACAGCACGCCGACGGAAGAATCGGCGCAGCGCCTGATCGTTCGGCACAAGGTGTCTCTGGTGTTCAATTTACCCAGCTACTACAAGCAGAAGATCCAGGCGATTCCGGGCGTGAAAGAAGTGGTGAATCAGCAGTGGTTTGGCGGGCAATATAAAGACGATAAGCCCAACAACTATTTTGCCCAGTTTGGCACCGACCCGCAAGAACTCATGAAGGTCTACCCGGACTACAAGATACCCGCCGACCAGCTCGAAGCGTGGCAGCATGATCGCGCCGGCGCCATCGTGGATGTGGGTCTGGCCAACAAGTTCGGTTGGAAGCTTGGCGACCGCCTGAATATTACGGGCAAGATTTTCCCAGTTAACCTGGAGTTGACCATCCGGGGAATCTTCACGCCGGCGAATCCCACTCAGACCATCTACTTCAACAAAGACTACATTGACGAAGGCTTCCCCAGACTCAAGGGCAGCGAAGGGTTCTTCGCAGTTCTGGCCGATTCACCGGATTCCGTCACGCGTGTGTCGCAAGCGATTGATGAGGAGTTTCGCAACGCCGATCGTCCGACCAAGAGTGAAAGCGAACATGCGTTCCAATTAGGCTTCATCGGGATGCTGGGCAATATCAAGGCTTTCATCATGAGCATCTGCCTGGCGGTGGTGTTCACCATCCTGCTGGTCTCGGCCAACACCATGGCCATGTCGATTCGCGAGCGCACGCGGGAAGTAGCGGTATTGAAGACTCTAGGTTTCACTCGGAACAGCATATTGGGATTGTTTGTGGGCGAGGCGGTGTCACTTTCACTTGTGGGAGGGCTGATCGGCTCAACAATCTGTGTCTTTGTCGTAAAGGCGATGGCCAGCCAGGGTGGGATGTTCGCTCGCATGAGCGTTACTCCAATCACTATGCTGGTAGCCTTGCTGATCGCGGCTGTGGTGGGATTTGCGAGTTCTTTCATCCCCTCCTATCACGCCGCCAAAGTCAACATCGTCGATGGGTTGCGGCACATCGGATAAGGACGAGAACATCCATGGCAATCCCTCTCAGCTATAACGTGCGCAATCTGCGGCTGCGCAAGAGCCTCACCATCATGACCGCGTTGGGCATTGCGCTCACGGTTGCCACCGCGGTGTTCATCATGGCGCTGCTGGCAGGCCTGGGTCGTGCCTTCGGCAGCACCGGGGACCCTCTGAATGTGCTGATGCTGCGCAAGGGGTCGGACTCGGAATTGGCGGCGGGCGGAGTTTCACGGGATGCCTTTCAAGTCCTGAAAGAACTGCCCGGCGTTGCCAGGAACGCCAAAGGCGAGCCCCTGGTTTCTGGAGAAGACATCCTGATTGTGGTGCTGCCGCGCAAGGGCGGAATTGGGGAGACCAACGTGACCACTCGCTTCCTCTCGCCGGTTGGAATCGAGATGCGGCCCCAGATTCGGATGGTCTCCGGGCGCTGGTTCACGCCCGGGCAACGCGAAGTGGTGGTGAGCAGTTCGATCAACAAGCGTTTCGAGCACGCGAACATCGGCGACTCGGTGCACATCGGCAAAGGCGATTGGCCGATCGTCGGCATCTTCGACGCCAGCGGCACGGCGCACGCCTCCGAGATTTGGGGCGACATCAACCAGTTGGTGACGGATTTCGAGCGTACGGTGTACTCGTCGGTGCTGGTGCGCGCGACCGATCCGGTGGCGGCCCAGGCGCTGAAGAATCGCGCTAATGACGATCAGCGACTGGAGCTCAATGGCCTGCTGGAACCCGACTACTACGCCTCGCAAACCAAGTCGGGAGGACCGATCAAAATTGTGGGCTGGATCGTGGCCTTCATCATGGCGGTGGGATCGTGCTTTGCAGCCGCCAATACCATGTATGCCGCCGTGGCGTATCGCGGGCGCGAGATCGCGACGCTGCGTGTGATCGGGTTTTCGCGGCCCAGTATTCTGACTTCGTTCATGCTGGAGTCGTTGCTGTTGTCCTTGCTGGGCGCGACCCTGGGCCTCATTCTGATGCTGCCGTTCAACGGGATGACGACCGGAACACAAAATCAGGTGACATTCAGCGAGGTGGTGTTCAGCCTGCAAATGACGCCGGCCGTGGTCATGAGCGCTGTGATTTTTGCCCTGATCATGGGCGTGGTGGGCGGGTTTGCACCGGCCTGGCACGCCTCGCGGAGAGACATCCTCTCAGCCCTTCGGGACTAGGAGCACTTTCGTGATTGGCGGGCGAGACGCCCGCCGGACAGCCGGCGGGACGCCGGCGCTACATAAACCCGCGCTACACAAACATATGCCGATTGACGCAAAACACGAAGACCTGCGCAGCTTGCGCATTGACCGCACGGCGCGCACCGGCGGCGAGGGCGAACCTCCGGTGTGGGCCCGGCGCTACATCCTGATCGGGATCGCCGTGCTGGTGCTGCTCGGTTTAGTGACGGTAGCCTACCGCTTGTTCTCGAAGGATGCCCGGAAGTGGAAGTGGTGCGCGCTTCCGCGCAGCAGAGCAACGACGTTGGCGGCGTAGTTCTCTCCGCCACCGGCTACATTGTGGCTCACCACAAAATCAACCTGAACTCCAAAGTCACAGGCCGGGTGAAGTGGATCGGCGTGGAAAAAGGTGACAAGGTCAAAGAGGGCCAGGTGTTAGTCCGCCTCGAGGATGACGAATTCCGGGCGCAGTACGCGCAGGCCAGTGGCGCCGCTGAAAATGCACGGGCTTATCTGGAAGAGCTGCAGAATGGATCGCGTCCGGAGGAAATTCAGCAAGCGCAGCACAATCTGGATGAAGCCAAGGCTACGCTGGTCAACGACAAGATCACGCTCGACCGTACTCAAAACCTGGTGACTCAAGGAGTGCTCTCGAAACAAGCGCTGGACGATGCGACGGCGAAGTTCGAGTCGGACCAGCAGCGGGTGAATTCTCTGGACAAGGGTTTTCAGCTGGCCAGGATTGGTCCGCGGCAGGAGGAGATTGCGCGCGCCCGCGGCGCCCTGCAGCAAGCTGAGGGCCAGGCCGCATACGCCAAGTCGTTGCTCGACGCAACGCTGATTCGAGCGCCGGTGACCGGGACGATTCTGGAGCGGGCGGCGGAAAAGGGCGAGCTGGTGACCTCGGGATTTGCCAGCACGGCAGAGGGCGGTCCGCAGGGCTTGGTTGTGTCCCTGGCCGATCTCAACGATCTCCAGGTGGAACTCGATATCGCGCAGGACGATTTCGCCCGGCTTGGCGCCAAGCAAAAAGGCGTGGTCACCGTGGATGCCTATCCGGACCGCAAGTGGGACGGCGCCATCGCGGAAATCTCGCCGCAAGCCAATCGCGCCAAAGCCACGGTGCAGGTGAAAGTGCAAATTCTGAATCCGGACGAGTATTTGCGCCCGGATATGAACGCCACCGTCAAATTTCTGGCGGATGAAGCGAAACACACCAGTTCCCAGCCTCAGGGTGTTTTCGTGCCTACCCCTGCGATTCACGATCGCGATGGCAAGAAGATCGTCTTTCTCGCGTTCGACGGCAAGGCCGTGGCACGGGACGTGAAAATTCTGTCACAGCGCAGCGGAGGCGTGCTGGTGCAGGGGCTCAACGGCGGCGAGGACGTCATCACTTCCGGGCCTGAGTGATTTGAAAGACGGCGACAAAATCAAGATCAAAGGACAGTCATGAGCGCAGCTACCGTTCCCCATACCGCAATTCAGACCAAGGTGGTCCAGGCCCGCAACGTGAGCAAAGTGTTCAAGCGCGATGCGTTCGAGGTGAAGGCCCTGGACGATGTTTCCATCGAAATAGGCGGCGGAGAATTTCTGGCCCTGATGGGACCCTCGGGTTCAGGCAAGACCACGCTGCTGAACATGATCGCCGCCATCGACCGGCCCACGGCCGGCGAACTGCTGGTGTTGGGCGAGAATGTGTTTCGGTTCAGCGACGCGCAGTCGGCCCGCTGGCGCAACGAGCACATCGGCTACGTCTTTCAGACTTTCAATCTGATCCCCGTTCTCACCGCATTTGAAAACGTGGAACTTCCGCTTCTGCTGACCAAGCTCTCGGCGCAACAGCGGCGCGATCACGTGATGACGGCGCTGAAACTGGTTGGACTCGAAGATCGCGTCGGCCATCTTCCCAAGCAACTCTCTGGCGGACAGGAACAACGCGTAGCCATTGCCCGCGCCATCGTGAGCGATCCCACCCTGCTGCTGGCCGACGAACCCACCGGCGATCTGGACAGCCACTCCGCCACCGAAGTGCTGGAAATCCTGAAACGCCTGAACGAAGACTTTCATAAGACCGTCGTGATGGTGACGCACGATCCCCACGCGGCGTCCTACGCGCACGTGACCCGTCATCTGGAAAAAGGCATGCTGCTGCCGGGGTAGCGCATAGCTGGTGTGGCGCGGGCGCCCTCGCCCGCGTGCGGCCGTAGGCGATCAAGAATCTGGAATGGGTTGCAGCTGGCCGGCCTGGCGTGGCTTTCGGAGACTGTTCGGAAGCTTGCGAGATCCTAGTTTGCGCTCTTGCCGCGGCTCCATGTGAGTTCTGGGTTGCCTACGGCCTCGAGCGGGCGGGGCGCCCGCTCCACACAAAATTCCTTACCAAAAATTCCTTACAAATCAGAGATGGGGAGACTGCTGCGGTCGGATGCGAAGCCGCTATCGGCGGGATCGGCTACCCACTGCCACGCCCTGCGTCCGTTTTCACGCACCACGGTGCGGGCTTCCCCGTATTCCACCAGGCGATTGAGTACTGTAGTGACGGAAGCCAGCGGATCCTTGTGGCGGAGCAATACTGGCGGGATGCGCTGTTGAATATGTTCGCAGACCTCGCGAGCGCCCAGCGGGCGCGCCGCTTCCATCAGCACCATGCGGCAGGCTTTGGTGAAGCCGGGCTGGCGGCCTCCGCTCTTGCGATCCACCAGTTCCTGCAGTTCTTCGCTCAGAACTTCATCGCCAAACAGGTTGGCCAGTCCAACGATGGTTTGCTTCACCGTTCCGATGCGTTTCATCACATCGGCGCGCTGACGCATAAGCTGGCGCAATTCCTCGTGCGCCGCCTTCACTACTTCCTGAACATGAGGATCTGAACTGCCGGGAAGATTTCTGTTGCTCGCGCCGTTGCCCCCACCTCGCCCAATGTCCATGACCCATCCTCCGGAGCTGACTACCGGCTTGCCGACGGCATGTCTTGCGGCGCCCCAGTCCGAAGCCACACGATCCCTTGCCCTTCTATACGCGACTGGCCCGCTGTTAGTTCCATCCCAGTGGCTCGGTCTCGAAATCTAGTCAATCGATTTAGTCGTGCGCGACATACACCTCGCGCAAAGGTCAGTACTGCTCGCTTAGACGCGCGGAGATAGGAAAGGTTAAGGTGAAGAAATGTAAAATCGAGACGATAAAGGTGCGCAAATTGATTCAGGGCTGAAGCTGCGAAACTCCGCTTCTGCTTCTACATTCGGAGCCGCGCGCCATGCGGATTTCCATATTTTCGATGGCGAATTTCCTTCCAAATTTGGATTCCGTTCCCTGGCTCAGATTTCTTTGCCAACTTAGCTTTTCATTACAAAACAAGACACATTGTTGCGCTCTGACATCGCCAGCGAAAAGCCGTTGGATAAAGCCCGAGACAACACTGGTTCGCTTCGCCCTCTTACTTCTTGACAAAACCGAAACAACTGATAGAGTTCGACTTAATCGTCGCAATTTCTATAGTTCTCCAGGTGCCGAAGCATGAAGAACGTTTATGAGGTTCTGAGACAGAAAGAGCTTGAGCTGTCCAGGCTGGAAAAAGAGGTAGAGGCGTTGCGGGTGGCGGCCCCGCTCCTGTCGGAGGACAAGGAAGCCGGCAGTGACAACAAGCCGACTTTGACTCCCTCGGCTACGCCCCAGCAACCCATCCGAATTCCGCAACCGGCGGTCAATGCCGCTCCCCAGGCAGCCCGCGCAGCGGGGTGGGAAGATACCGCCAAGCGCTGGCCGTAGAAGGGCTTGGGCGCAAGATCTCGCAGATGGTAGGGTACGAATGAATCTGGCCCGGAGCCTTGCTCCGGGCTATAGCTTTATTGGAGCCCTGACAATTGCAGCGATGAAGTTGCGGGCATGCCACCCGGGCTTACTCGACCAGCGGGAGCTCTTCACCGGGTTGTACCGCGCCGCTGAGCTCGATTAGCCTCATCGCGACAAGAAACAAGGAATATGACCGCTTCGGGACACCCTGCATCGGGCTTCAGCGGAATTCGTCGCCGCATCCCTCGTTATGCCGTGGCCGTTCCGGTGGATATCACGGTGCTGCGTTCCGGAGCTCCAGCCAGCATTCCGGGGCGCTCGCTCGATCTCGGTGAAGGCGGCGTGGCCGCGGTGCTGGCGGCGGAGCTTCAGCTGGGCGAATGGGTGGCGGTGGAGTTCCAGTTGCCGAACGCCGGCCACTCTCTGCAAACCAAAGCAGTCGTCAGGCACCACAACCAGCTCCGTTGCGGCTTCGAATTTCTCGGGCTGTCGCAAGATCAGCGGTCCATGATCCGGCGCTGGGCGGGAACCAGCCAGCCTCTGCCGACGCTCGAACCAACGGCGGTTTCCCCTCTCAATCCCGCCCCCGCTGCGACTTCTGTTGCGACGAAGATGACGGCCCCGGCGCAGGCCATGCAGACACGCCGTCAACCAGCAGCTCGGCCGGTCAGCAATGTGCAGATGGAGCGACTGCTGCGCCTGACCGTGGCCCTGGTGATCGTGGTTGGAGGCTGGGCCGCATGGCAATGGCATCGCGGGTGGCAGCAGCTGGAAGCGCGCATGGCGCGAAGAGATGTGCATGCGCAGACCCCGGCTGCCAAAGTTCCGCCGGAAGTGATGGAGCGTCTGCTGATCCGGCGAGTGGAACCGATCTATCCCGAAGCCGCTCGCAGGGTCAATCTCCAGGGTACGGTGGTGCTCGACGTGATGATTGCCGCCGATGGTACGGTGGTGAACATTCATCCGGTTAGCGGCCCCGACGGCCTGATGGCGGCGGCCATGGACGCAGCGCGATGGTGGCGTTTCCGGCCCTACCGGGTGCGTGGCGAACCCGCATCCGTTGAAACTACGCTGTCGATCGAGATGCATCCCTAGGGATGCGTAGGGGCGATTTTAGGAGAGCATCGAATTCGGGGGCGTGCGAACTCGGGACGGGTACGAATCCGGAAGGGCAAGAATTTGGGCAGCGTACGCCTTTGGGAAGGGCACGACTTCAGTCGTGCCAACTAGTCGACAAGCGTGGCGGCTTCAGCCGCTGGGGTCCGCTGGAGCCCGGCCCTCGAATGACGAGTAGCGTTTGAGAAAAGCAAACCTCAGCCGCTGAAGCGGCCGCTGTCCCATGCGGATGGCACGAGTGAACTCGTGCCCTTCCCCACATCCCTTCGTTCCCAAGCTCCTTCCCTGAACCGCTTCCCCAAAAAGTACCCAAACCGCTTCCCAAGCCGTGTCAGTGCCGGGATTCGCTGCGACGCGCCTCTCCGTGCTTTGCTTCCTCAGCCCTTCATCTGCGACACTGACTCCGAAACTCAACATGGGCAGAATCCACGTCCTTTCCGAAAACGTTGCCAACAAAATCGCCGCCGGCGAGGTGGTGGAACGTCCGGCGTCGGTGGTCAAGGAACTGCTTGAGAACTCTCTCGATGCCGGCTCGACCCGCATCCGGATTCAGGTTGAGGCCGGCGGCAAGAAGCTGATCCAGATCACCGACAACGGTTGCGGCATGGTGCGCGATGACGCACTGCTGGCTTTTGAGCGCCACGCTACGTCGAAAATCAAGAATGCGGAAGACCTGCTCAGCGTTGCCACGCTGGGTTTTCGGGGAGAGGCTTTGCCTTCGATCGCATCGGTCTCGCGCCTGCGGCTGGAGACTCGCGCGCCGGACGAGGCCTCGGGGACGGTGGTTGAAATCAACGGCGGAAAGATTTTCAAAGTGGAGGAAGCGGGCCTGCCGGCGGGAACGTCCATCGAGGTCCGCGATCTTTTCTTCAATATTCCGGCGCGAAAGAAATTTCTAAAGGCGGAATCCACCGAGCTTTCTCATATTGCATCGCTGGTGACCCACTACGCGCTGGCCCATCCCGACAAGCACTTCGAGCTGCACTCCGCCACCCATGCCATGCTGGTGGCCGCGCCGGTAGCGGGATACAGCGAACGCGTGTACCAGGTCTTCGGCAAAGAAGTTCTCGACCAGTTGATTCCGATTGCTGCAGTGCAACCGCTCGAGCGCATCGGCTTGCCGCAACCCCCGCCCTGGCGGCGAAGGGAAGAAGCTCAGGGTGGCGCGGGCGCCCTCGCCCGCGAAAAGCCGGAGAACGAGGAAGGCGACGAGGATGAAGGGTCTTCCTTCGGCGAATTCCGCGTCCACGGTTTTGTCTCCAAGCCCGAAATCCAGAAACTGAATCGCAACTCGATTTATGTTTTCGTCAACGGACGCCTCATCCGCGACCGGCTCATCCAGCACGCCATCATCGAGGCTTACCGCAACATTCTGCCGCCGACGGTTTTCCCGGTCGTGCTGCTGTTTCTCGACTTGCCCACCGGCGAGGTGGATGTGAACGTGCATCCGTCGAAAACGGAGGTGCGCTTTCGGCAGCAGAGCGTGATGCACGACTTCGTGCGCGAATCGGTCCGCGCGGCGCTGATGAAGGCGCGCCCCGTGCCTCAGTTTGCGGTGGAGATCAGCGCCCACCCTACTGCGAGCCCGTCGCTCGGCGGAACCCGCGCTGCTTCGCCGAATAGCGCAGCGCCCGATGCCGCCTCGTGGCGCTCGCCCCACACGGCTGCAGTCTGGCAGCCGTTCAGCCTGCAAGCGCCGGTTCCGCCGCCGATCAACGAGCGCTTCCAGTTTGGAGAAGGCATCTCGGTCGAAGGCAATGCCGCGCTGTCATTGGTGCGGGCCCCCGAGCCTGTGCCGAGCGCGATTGCCAACGATGGCTGCGCGCCGCCGATTCCCGACGAAGCAGAAGCTGCGAGCGATCTGGCTCCGGCGCTGGCTTCGCTCAAACCGCTGGGCCAGATTCGCGACTCTTTCATCCTGGCGGTAAATCCCGAAGGCTTGTGGATTGTGGACCAGCACGTGGCCCACGAACGCGTGCTGTTCGAGAAAATCCTGAAGCAGCGGGCCGCGCAAAAAGTTGAGAGCCAGCGTCTGCTGCTGCCGCTGGTGATCGAACTCACGCTGGCGCAGCAGGCCGTCTTCGCGGAGATCGCCGACGAGCTGGCGAAGAACGGATTCGAAGTCGAACCCTTCGGCGCCCGCAGCATCGCGGTAAAAATCGCACCCGCCGGGGTGGACGCCTCCTCGGTCGAACACATGCTGCATGAATTGCTCGACCAGTTCTCCCGCGAGGAGCAGGCCCTGAATCTGGACAGGATTCGAGCGCGCATTGCAGCCTCCATCGCCTGCCACGCCGCCATCAAGGTCAACATGCCGCTCGAACAAAACAAAATGGAATGGCTGCTGGCGGAGCTGGCGAAAACCGACTGTCCCATGACCTGTCCGCACGGAAGGCCGGTAGTTCTGCGATACTCGATGAAGGACATTCAGAAGGCGTTTAAGAGAATTTGAAATCAGCTATTAGCTTTTAGCCATTAGCTCTTAGCGAGTCGTTTCCGCAATGCGCTCGGACCCGAAGCCGAGAACGTGAAGGTTTCGGCAACAAGCTAAAGGCCAAGAGCTAAAAGCTAAAAGCTAAGAGCTAAGAGCTAAGAGCTAAAAGCTGCTCTCATGACTGACCAGGAACTCGATCAACTTCGGCGGGAGAGGTGGCGGCTGAACGGTGTGCCTCTGCGCACGCTTGAGGATGCCCAGCGCTTCCTCGAGACAGTCGGATTTTGCCTGATGTATCCCATGCGCAAGCCGCTGCTGGCTCCCACCTTCATCGGCGCGTGGACGGGATCGGACAAGCACTTGCCCATGCAGCAGCACGCATACGCCGATCCGCGGGCCCGCGAGGCCACCGAAATTATGGTGCGCCTGCTGCGCAATCACGATGCCTACGAGGCGAATCAGTTTGAGGAGAACAACGCTTTCCTGGTTGCCGGATCGATCTTTCCTTACTTCTATGCCCTGGTAGGAGAGCGCAATCCCAAGCAGACGCCGCAGCCCAAACCGCGCTCGGAATATTCTCAACTGGCCTGCGACGCTTTCGAGTTGATCCGCCGTGCCGGCCCGATCTCCAAGCAGAAAATGCGCGAAGACCTGGGCGGAAGTATTTCGTTCGTTGCGCTCGATCACGCGCTGGGCGAACTCTGGTCGAAGTTGCGCATTACCCGGGTGGATTACAAACCCGAAGAGGGTGCGTCCTGGGATGTGCTCTATCGCTGGGCGCCGGACGCGGTCCGCGAAGGCATCGGCCTGTCGGTGGGTGAAGCGCTGTCGGCGTTGCTGTCGAAATATCTGGACTGCGTGATCGCCGCCGACCAGCAGGAAGTGGAATCGTTTTTCGGGAACTTCGTCCCCCGCTCCAAGGTGAAGGAAGCGATCCATGCGCTTCAGTCCGCGCGGGAGTTGGACTTCATCCGCGTCGGCGACCCGCTCTCTGATCCAGCTGGCGCAGCCCAAGGCCCCGGTCATCGCCAAGGACCGCGTAGCCAGCGCCAATCCGTCTCGTCCGACAAGAGTGTCTCGGCATGGTTAGCAGCCGCCAATGCAAACTGGGCCACGGATTTCCGCGGATTGTCACGGATCGAGATCAAAGAGAAAAATCCGTGTCATCCGTGCAAATCCGTGGCCAGACCTCCTACCGCCACTTACCATTTTCATTGTTGTGCGTCTAAGTACAGGCCATCTGGCTCGGAGAGGGTATATCCATGCGTCTGGTCATTCCTCAGGCAATCATTCCTCTAGCAGTCGTTTTCGCAATCTGCGCCACATCCTTTGCTCAAACTGCTTCCACGGCAATGCCGGCTCTGGAACATTTCAACATCGAGCAGGTGGACAAGACTCTCGATCCCTGCTCTGACTTTTTCCAGTACGCGTGCGGCAAGTGGATGAAGGCCAACCCGATCCCTGCTGACCAGGGAGGGTGGGGCACGTTCAACTCGCTCGCCATCTGGAACATTGCCGCCATTCACAACACCCTGGAAGAGGCGGCGACGCCTTCGCCAAACCGGACGCCGGTGCAGCAGAAGGTTGGCGATTACTACGCTTCCTGCATGGATGAAGATGCCATCAACAAGGCCGGCCTCATCCCGTTGCAACCCGAACTGCATCGCATCGAGAGCTTGAACAACAAGTCTCAGCTTCCGGAGGTGATCGCTTCCATCCACCAGATGATTCGCCCCGCCAACCTGAGCTTTATCGACGCGGCCTACCAGGGGGTTCTGTTCGGAGTGTATTCGCAGCCCGGCTTCGACGACGCTCGCATGACCCTGGCCGCGCTCGATCAGTCCGGGATGGCGCTGCCCGGCCGGGAGTTCTATTTGAATGACGATGCAAAATCGAAGGAGATTCGCGACCAGTACGTGAAGCACGTAGCCCGTCTGCTGGAGTTGAGCGGTGAGCCCGCCGCCCAGGCGGCTAAGGACGCGCAATCCGTGCTGGCGATGGAAACAGAACTGGCCCAGGCGGCCATGGAGATCGTTCTCCGCCGCGATCCCAAGAACCAGAACAACAAAATGTCGTTGCAACAGATCCAGGCGCTGACACCGTCTTTTAGCTGGAAGCGTTATTTTGCCGCCATGCAGGCCCCGGCCTCGCCGCAATACATGATGCTCGCGCCCGGATTCTTCCGCGGCATGGAAAAGGTGGTGCAGTCGCATTCGGTCGAACAATGGCGGGCCTATTTGCGCTGGTCGATTCTGCACGCCATGGCATCCTCGCTCAGCCAGCCCTTCGTCGAGGAAAACTTCGATTTCTTCGGACGCACTCTGGGTGGCACCAAGGAGCTTCAGCCGCGCTGGCGGCGCTGCTCCAGTTACGCCGACACCGACTTGGGCGAAGCCGTCGGCCAGGCCTACGTTGCCAAGTATTTCCCGCCGGAAAACAAGGAACGCATGCTGCAGATGGTCAAGGCCGTCAAGAGCGCGCTCGATCAGGACATCGACGCCGCGACCTGGATGTCAGACACAACCAAAAAGGCAGCACATGCCAAGCTGGCCGCGCAGATCGACAAGATCGGATATCCCGAGCACTGGCACGACTACTCCTCGGTTGAGATCCGGCGCGACGACTTTCTGGGAAACGTGCAACGCTCTTCGGCCTTCGAGATCAAGCGCCGGATCGCCAAGTTCGGCACACCTTCCGACCGCTATGAGTGGGGCATGACGCCGCCCACGGTGAATGCCTACGAAGATGCCGCGAGCAACACTATCAACTTCCCAGCCGGGATTCTGCAGCCGCCATTTTTCGATGCCGCGGCCGGCGACGGGACCAACTACGGCGCCATCGGAGGTGTGATTGGGCACGAAATCATCCACGGTTACGATGATCAGGGACGCAAGTTCGATGCCGACGGCAATCTGAAAGACTGGTGGACCCCGGCGGACGCCGCGAACTACGAAGAGCGCGACAAGTGCATCACCGACGAGTACACCCAGGATGTCCCCGAAGCCGGCGCGAAGCAGAACGGGAAACTTTCCGCGGGAGAAGATACCGCCGATAACGGAGGCGTCCACATCGCGCTGGCGGGTTTGGCGAACACACTCAAATCCCAAGGCAAAGATCTGGACCAACCAGCCGCGAATGGCGCCACTGAATTGCAGAACTTCTTCCTCTCATGGGCCAACGTCTGGTGTGGCGAAGTGCGTCCCGAGGTTGCTCGCACCCTGGTGATCACGCAGGGACACTCGCTGGCCCGGTATCGCGTGAACAATGTGGTGGGGAATATGCCGGAGTTCGGTCACGCCTTCGGCTGCCGCGCCGGACAGCCGATGGTCCACGCCAACGCATGTCGAGTGTGGTAGGGAAGTTGAGTAGCGCCGGCCTCCGGCCGGCCCCAATGGGCGGGCAGGATGCCCGCCCGACAGCCGGCGGGACGCCGGCGCTACAAAAGAACGTCTTTCCCGCCGTGTACAATTATTATTCCCCGGGATGACCGCACCCTCCGCACGCAAACTCATCATCGCCATCGACGGTCCTGCCGGCGCAGGCAAGAGCACGATTGCGTCGCGCCTGGCGCGCAAACTGGGCTACGTGAATCTGGAAAGCGGAGCGATGTACCGGGCCCTGGCACTAAAAGCTATTGAATGGGATGTCTCCTTCGACGACGAGTCAGCCCTGGACAAACTGGCGCACAACACACGCATCCTTCTCGAGCCGGGCGCGAGTGGGAATCGGGTGCTGCTCGACGGCCGCGACGTGAGCCAGCGGGTGCGCGAGCCTGACGTGACCGAGGCGGCTTCGCGGGTTTCGGTTCATCCCGCGGTGCGGCAGTGGATGGTCGCGCGACAAAAGGAAATGGGCGCGGGCGGCGGCATCGTCATGGAAGGCCGCGACATCGGCACCAAAGTCTTTCCCGCGGCCGATGTGAAAATCTTTCTCGATGCCGACCCGGTGGTGCGCGAGCAGCGCCGCTTGCAACAGCAGGATGTGCGCGGAGCAGCGGCGCACGCCATCGTCGCGGAACTGCGTGAGCGCGACCGCCGCGACCGCACCCGGGCCACCTCTCCGCTTGTCCCGGCCAAAGACGCACTCCTGCTCGACTCGACGAAATTATCCGAGGACGAAGTGTTGCAGCGGGTGGAAGAACTGGTGCAAAGCAAGCTCAAGGCGTGATGAGCGTAGCTGTACTTTGCGACGGCTAGCGCGCGGCTGGAAGCAAGCCGTGTTCAACCAGAACGGGTGGGCGACGATGCTTTGTAGCCTGCTCATACGCATATGCGTAGCCCAGTAGGTCGCCGTCTCTCCAGGGCTTCGCTGAAATCTCCAGGCCGAAGGGCAGGCCATCCGGATAGAAGCCTCCCGGGACAACCACAGCGGGAATGCCGATCATGTTGACCCAGCAGGTATCGCTGTGGGGCCCTTCGCTGAGCCGGCCATCCTGCGACATGGTTTCATCGGGCGGCGGCATTTGGATCGCAGGATAGACCAGCCCATCGAGATGCAGCCGCTCGAATACTTCGTTATAGGCTTCGAGAGCCCGTCGCCGGGGCCCGAAGTAGTTGGCCTCTGCTTCGGGATCGCTTTCGAGAATTTGCTGTGCCACTGAAATATTTCCCTCCGGAGCGCCTTCCGGTGGGGCTCCAGCCATGCTTCCTCCGATAATCGTCACAGGCAGGGGAGAGCCGACTGCTTTGGCGTACTCCGCGGCCGAGTGATACTGGGCCGGCCCAAACGTCTTGAGAAAATTGTCTGTGCCCTCACGGATGTAAGGCGTGGTGCCGACCCGGCTGATCGTGTCGGCAAAGCCGTCCGGCAGGATGGAGTCGTCGAAGACCACCGTCGCGCCGGCTGCGCGCAGCCCTTCAATCGCGGTCATGAAAGCCTGGCGCGTCTCGGGCCGAAGAGGGACCTGCGCCGCAACCTTTTGCTTGGCGGCTTCGGTTTCTGAAATCGAGAAGCCGGGATTCCCTGGAAGGGTATACCGGCGCCGTGCATGACGAAGGCTGGAACGCCGAAGCGCTTCCCTTTCAGCGCGTCTGCCTCTAGATATTTCGTATAAGGACCGAGTTGCGCCTGGGCGGCGGAACCAGCCGTGCGAGGATCGAGAGGATCTTCCCCGGCCATCGCGCCCAGAGCAATGGCAGCGTCGGTGACGTTGCGCGCGATGGGGCCGGTATTGTCGAGCAGCCAATCGAGCGGCGCGATCCCGGCGGTGCTCACCAAGCCGCGAGTGGGGAATACGCCCACCACAGAGCTGGTCGCCGCAGGCATGCGGATGGAGTTGCCGGTGTCGGTTCCATTGCCTAGCAGGGCGAAGTTCGAGGTGACGGCTGTTACCGTTCCGCCCGAGGATCCGCCGGGGCTGAAGCGGACATCATAAGCGTTGCCGGTGCGTCCGAAAGAGGTGCTTCGGTTGGTATCGCTGGCGGCAAAGTCCGGCATGTTGGTCTGGCCCAGAATGACGGCGCCGGCGGCTTTCAACTTCGCCACGATCGTTGCGTCTCTCGGGGCGACCAGTTCAGTCCGGCGAATTTTGTAGCCCTGCCAGCCGTCCGTCGTGATCCGGCCCGCGATGCTGGTGTTGGCCTTGATCACGATGGGCACGCCCCACAAAGGACCCGGTTTTAAGGCAGGTCCGCCGGCGTGCGCCTCAGCATCCTCACGCGCAGCGGTCTCGATCGCTCCCTTCGAGTCGAGCGTCTCCACCGCGCGATAAATCCCGTCGTACTTTGCCATCCGGGCCAGGTACCACTGCACAACTTGCGTGACCGTGTACTTGTGGCTCGCATAAAGCTGTTGCAGGCGCGGGATGCTGACTTCGAGAAGATCCCGGTCCATGCTCGCCTCTGACGATTCGCCGCGGTTCGTACGGCTGGGTGTAGGTTGACCCTCGGCGTTCATCACCGAGGTGACAACCACAAACAGTGCGAGGGCTGCCAGGAATAAGCTGTTCCGCGCCATGCTTCTTCTCATAATTTCTTCTCGTGAGAGAGCCCTAAGGATGAGGGCGGGTGCGGGGAATAGTAGGCCGCTCTCGCGGCTAAGTCAAAAATATGGAACGCGCAGCCATCCCACGCTTCGATTGACTTGCTTTCCCTCTGCTCCTACCATCGCTGGACGGCATAGGCTCCCCTGTGATCGGCCAAACTATTTCGCACTATCGCATCCTGGAAAAGCTCGGCGGCGGAGGCATGGGCGTGGTGTACAAGGCCGAGGACCTCATGCTGGGCCGCTTCGTGGCTTTGAAATTCTTGCCGGACGAAGTCTCCCATGATCCCCAGGCGCTGGAGCGTTTTCGCCGGGAAGCGCGTGCCGCGTCTGCCTTGAATCATCCCAACATCTGCACCATCCACGAAATCAGCAGTCATGATGGGCAATGGTTCATCGTAATGGAGTTTCTGGATGGCGAAACCCTGAAACACCGCATCGGGGGCCAGCCTTTGGAGCTTGAGGCCCTGCTCTCGATCGGCACCGAGATCGCCGATGCGCTGGATGCGGCGCATGCCCAGGACATTGTCCACCGGGACGTGAAGCCGGCAAATATTTTCGTCACCAAGCGCGGGCTGTCCAAGATTCTCGACTTCGGTCTGGCCAAGATGAGCAGCGGGCAGCGGCCCGCCAACGTGCCTGACTCGGACAGTCCCACCGTGCTCAAGGACTTGACCGTGGTCGGCAGCATGATGGGCACCGTGGCCTACATGTCGCCGGAACAGGTTTCGGGCAAGGCCCTGGATGGCCGCACCGACATATTTTCTTTCGGGGTGGTGCTCTATGAAATGGCCACCGGGCGCCAGCCCTTCGAGCGGGAGACGACGGGATCAACCTTCGGAGCCATCTTGTACGAAGCGCCGGTTCCGCCGGTGCGCCTGAACCACCACCTGCCAGCGCGCCTTGAAGCCATCATCAATCGCGCCCTGGAAAAGAATCGTAAGGTGCGGTACCAGTCCGCGGCGGAGATGCGAAACGATTTGCAGAAGCTGAAGCGAGATACTGATTCGGGAAGGTCGGGCGGTGGCGTTTCAACTGTCGTCACATCCAGCGGTCGGCAAACGCAACGCCGCCGCGAGTGGACGATGACGAAACCATCGGAGACGTAGCCGTCACCGGCCACGGGGAGACGCTCGCTCGACTTCGCTCAGGGCAGGCGCTTGGCCGTCCGGGTCGAGCAAAGCTCGGCTGGATTTTGATTTTCGCTCTAGTCATCGGGGCTGTAACAGGATTTCTCTACCGCCAATCGCACCGGACAACAGCCCTTAGCGAACGTGACACGGTTGTGTTGGCCGACTTCGCCAACTCCACTCGCGATCCCGTCTTCGACGACACACTCAAGCAAACTCTCAGCGTCGCGCTGCGCCAGTCGCCCTTTCTCAATGTTGTTTCGGGTGGAAAGGTGGGCGCGACGCTCAAATTGATGACTCGTCCCGAGGACACGCCGCTCACTCCGGAGGTCGCGCGTGAAGTTTGCCAGCGTGCCGGCAGCAAGGCCTACATCGCGGGGCAGATCGCTCCTCTGGGCAATCAATATGTGATTGGCTTGAACGCAGTGAACTGCCGCAGCGGGGACATGCTGGCGCAGGAGCAGGCTACAGCCGACAGCAAGGAGAAAGTGCTCGACACGCTGGGCGATGCCGCTGCGAAGATGCGTGGCGAACTGGGCGAATCGCTGGCCACGGTCAAGAAGTTCGATGTGCCTCTGAGCCAGGCCACTACCTCGTCGCTGGAGGCGTTGAAGCAGTTCAGCCTCGGAGTGCGGGCGGGGATGCAGAAGAGCACGATGCAGTCGATCGCTTACTATCAGCGCGCCGTCGAACTGGACCCGAATTTTGCCGCCGCCTACCGGGGATTGGCCAACAGCTATGCCAGTCTGGCGGAACTGGGACGGGCCAGCGAGTATCAGGGCAAGGCCTTCGAGTTTCGTGCCCATTCGAGCGAACGGGAAAAACTCGCGATTGCGGCGGACTACTATCGTTTCGTCACCGGCGAACTGGACAAGTCGGCGCAGACTTATCAGGAGTGGATTGAGAATTATCCGCGCGACGACCCAGCCTACAGCGCTCTCGGCATCACCTACGCCTCACTGGCCCAGTACGAGAAAGCGGCGGAGGCGCACCGCGAGAACCTCCGTCTCGCTCCCGATGTGGGTGCTCCCTACATGAATCTGGGCAATTGCCTGCTGGCCCTGCAGCGCTTTGACGAGGCGCGCCAGACGGCAAAGGCCGCCTTGGCCCTGAATCTCGACGACTACATCCTGCGCAACGAACTGTACGCGCTTGCCTTTATTGGCGCAGGATTCTCAGGGCATGGAGGAGCAGGCCAAGTGGTTTCGCAGCCAGCCGGATGCGGAGCATTTCGGGCTGGCGCTCGAGTCCGACACACAGGCTTATGCCGGCCATCTGAATAAGGCGCGGGAGCTGACCAGGATGGCGGTTGAATCCGCGGTGCGGACCGATAGCAAGGAAAATGGGGCGATCTGGCAGGACAACCAGGCCCTGCGCGAAGCCGCCTTCGGCAACCTGGCGGAAGCGCGAAAGAATATCGAGGCGGCGCTCAAGCTGGAGCCGGGCAGTCAGAGTGTGCAACTGGAAGCGGCGCTGGCGTTCGCCATGGCTGGGGAGAATGCGCGGGCGGAATCCCTGGCGCGGGATCTGGACCATCACTTTCCGCTCGATACCCAGGTGCAGTCACTCTGGCTGCCCGCCGATTCAGGCGCAACTGGAGTTGAACCGGAAGAATCCAGCGGCCGCCATCGAGCGCCTCGAAGCCGCTTCCCGCATCGACCTGGGGCAAATCCAGTTCATCAATAATATTTCCTGCCTGTATCCGGTGTACGTGCGAGGCCAGGCGTATCTCGCGGCCGGCAAGGGCAATGAAGCCGCCGCCGAGTTTCAGAAAATTGTCGACCACAGCGGGATTGTGTGGAATTGCTGGACGGGCGCGCTGGCACATCTCGGCTTGGCCCGTGCCTACACGCTCTCGGGAGACACCGCCAGAGCCCGAAGTGCGTATCAGGATTTTCTTGCGTTATGGAAAGATGCCGATGCGAATGTTCCCGTGTTGAAGCAGGCCAAAGCGGAGTATGCGAAGCTGCCAACACAATAACCGCCTATCATCCTGAGCGAGTGGCTGCTTCGCTTCGCGAAGCAGCTGCGCAGCTCGAAGGACCCCTAGTGGCTCCAGCTACTTTCATCTCTCACCCGGAACTATTTCCGGCCGCCCGGCCTCAACGCCTAAAGCCGCCGGCGGCGCTCTAGCTTAAAGGGGTCCTTCGCTCGTCTGACCGTCCGCGAGCGGACGGTCAAACTCGCTCAGGATGACAATCGCCGTTATACGAAGTGGCTCCGCCGCTCCGCGATGCCCAACACGGGACAACTTCCCAAAGATAGTTTGCCCGTCACAGACGGCCGACGATCTCCGTGATATACCCAGCAAGTCCCCTTCTCAGATCTGGACTCGTTCACGATTCGATTCAATCGCAGGTGCGAGTCTATGTCGAGCGGCCGTCGTTCTTGCTTCGGTCTCTTCATTCTTGCTATTGGCCGCCGCAGCCGCGGCTCAGGACACGTCCACCGGCGCAATTCGTGGAACCGTGAGTGACTCCGCGGGCGCGCGGATTGGCGCCGCCAGCGTTGTGCTGGTCAATACCGCTACCAACTTCCGTTACGACACGACTACCGGCATCGATGGCCGCTTTGCTTTCGAATTGCTGTTGCCGGGAGACTACACCGCGCGTGCCGAGTCGCCGGGCATGTCGCCCCAAACCACTCCGCGGCTGCATGTAGATGTAGGAGGCACCGCCGAACTCGTATTCAAACTGGCGGTGGCTGGGACTAAGGAAACGGTCACGGTGTCAGGCGAACCGCCGCTGGTCGAAAGCCAGCCCAGCGGTCTCTCCTCGCTGATTGATGAGCGCGCCGTCAATGAACTTCCGCTCAACGGGCGGCGTTTCACCGATCTGGCTTTGCTGACGCCCGGAGTCACGCAGGACCCGCGCGGGCTCACTTCGGGCTCGAACGGCGATCTTGCCTTCGGCGGCATCCGCGGCTTCCAGTCCAGCTATCTGGTGGACGGCGGCGACAATAACAACGCCTTTTTCGGACAGGCCCGTGGCCGCTATCGCGCGCCCTACCAGTTCTCCAATGAGGTGGTGCAGGAGTTTCGCGTTTCTTCGAACACCTACGGCGCCGATCTGGGACGGGCCGGAGGCGCGGTGGTGAACGTGGTCACCAAATCGGGCTCGAACCGCATGCATGGAACGGATTTCTACTTCATGCGCGACAGCGCGCTTTCGGCCACGCATCCTTTCATGGATTTCAAACCGCACGATCAGCAACAGCAGTTCGGTTTTACCCTTGGCGGTCCGATCCGGCGCAATCGCGCATTTTTCTTTGCGGGCTGGGACCAGCACATCTTCCACATTCCCGCGGTGGTGCGATTTGCCGACGGGAGTTCGGTGGTGGTTCCCCAAGCCAGCGCTGGGCCGGCGACTCCGGGCGACTATGAAACCACCGACCAGGCGCTGGTATTCGCCACCGCGGCGCAACTTTCGAAGCAGGCCGGAACGTTTCCATCCTCGATGCTGGGCAATGCCGGCTTCTTCAAGCTGGATCTCGTGCTCAATCAGCACAATAATCTTTCTCTGCGGTTGAACACGTCGCGCTATTACGGACACAACAACGTCTTCCTCGATCCCGCCAGCCCGCTGACTAACTTTGGCATCAGCGACAACGGCGAAGAGGATGTATCCACGGAAAGCGGTGCGTTGGCGCTGACCAGCAATCTTTCCTTCCGGGTGGTGAACCGGTTGCACGCGCAATTCTCGCGCGACTTACAGTCCTCGGTCCCGAACAGCACCGATCCGCTGACCAAGATTCCCAACCTGATCGAGGGCTTCGGCCGTTCCTCCATCCTTCCCCGCCAGACTCGCGAGCACCGCCTGCATCTGGCGGAGACCTTGAGCGTGGAAGGGAAAAGAAATTCCTGGAAGTTTGGCGGGGATGTGTTGCTGACCTGGATCTATAACTTCTTTCCCTCCCTGGGCGGCGGAGAGTACATCTTCGATCCCATCAAGGTGAATCCTTTCACCTTCGAACCCCAGGAAGCAGGCCTGGAACTCACGCCCCTGCGGGCCTATGCCCATCAAGTGCCGCACTACTACATGCAAAGTTTCGGCCCGGCGGTCACGCATCCCGATACGAACGAGTACGCCGGATTTCTGCAGGACACGATCCGCGTCTCCGACCACTTCGCCCTCAGCCTGGGCGGGCGCTATGACTTGCAGACTTTTACGACCAAGGGCCTGCAGTCAAATCCGCTGTGGCCGGACGCCGGCCGGGTGCCGTACAACACCGCCAATTACGCGCCCCGCGTGGGATTGGCATACTCGATCGGAAATGATCGGCCGCTGGTGATTCGCGCCGGGTATGGCCTCTTCTACACCCGCATTCCGCAGATCTACACCTCCGCGATTCAAAGCGACAACGGGCTGGCAGGAAATTTCCTGTTCCTCAACAACAATAATTTCTTTGATCACCAGATTTTCCCCCAGTACCCCAACCCCCTGGTGAACTGTCCTGTGAGTGCCACGGATTGCCAGTTGCCCACGGGCCTGGCGCAACTCGAGCAGGCGGATGTTTCCGCGTTTTCGCACAACTTCAAAACCCCGCGAGTGCAGCAGGCCAGCCTCAACCTGGAACGCGAAGTCGCGCACCGCCTGGCGGTGGGAGTTTCCTACATGTATGTGCATGGCGTGGACCTGATCCGGGCGCGGGATGTGAATCTGCCGCCGCCGGTGAACGTGTCGTATCCCGTGTACGACGCGTCCGGCACGAATTTTCTGGGCACGTACGACAACGTTGAGTCCTTCTCGACTTTTCAGCCCACGCAGTCGCTGACCTGCCCGTTTCCGCCGTGCATCAATCCGCTGGCGCGTCCGATTCCGCAACTGGGGTCGATCAATGTCTTCGAGAGCTCGGCCTCGAGCGTCTACAACGGCGCCACCCTCTCCATTCGCCGCCGCATGACCAGCGGGGTCTACTTCATGCTCTCCTATACCTTCGCGCACGCCATCGATGACGGTCAGGACGCTCTGGTAGCCGGGCGTCCCGCCACGGTGCAAAATTCGTACGCGCCGAACTCGGAAAAGGGCCCAGCGTCACCGACCAACGGCAGCGCTTCGTGTTCTCCTTCGTTCGTCGCACCCAAACCCTTTCATCGCGATCATGAGTGGCTGGGAAGATTCTTCAACAACTGGAAGGCGGCAAGCGTGTTCACCTACGGCAGTGGGAGGCCGGTGAGCGCCACCGTGACCGGCGATGCTAACCAGGATGGCAACAACAGCAACGACCGCCTTCCCGGGGTCTCCCGCAATTCGCTGGTCGGGCCGGACTACGCCACCACCGACTTGCGCATCTCGCGACGAATTTATGCCGGTGACCGCGTCAAACTGGAACTGATGGCCGAGTCCTTCAACCTGCTGAACCGCGACAATCAGCGGGTCCAGATCACACAGGATGGCTTCCAGACCAACTCGGCGCAGTTCGTGCAAACCACTAAGACCATTGGAATCAATATCTTCCCCGCACAATACCGCGTGCCCTCGACCTTCCTGCGGGCTACCGACGCCTATGCCCCGCGGCAGATCCAGCTCGCCCTAAAACTGATTTACTAGGGTCAAAGAGGGCCGATAGACGGAGGCGTAGCGGGCATTTGCCCTGGCGGAAAATGCCACATACTACTTGACTTGCAGTGGGGAACCTTGCAATAACTATCCCCGTCCAAACGGGACCGGTTTGGGGGTGTAGTTCAGTTGGCAGAAGTCAGACTTCAAGAGGGCGAGTCCCTCGAAAATGCGTTGCGTCGCTTCAAGCGCAAGGTGCAACAGGAAGACATCATCAAGGAGGTCAAGCGTCACTCCTTTTACCTGAAGCCGGGCGAGAAGAAGCGCGTCAAAGAAGCGCTTGCTCGCAAGCGCAGCAGAAAGAAAGCACGCAAAGAACAAGACTAGGGATTCGTGGGCTGCCACGCCTTGTGGCGGCCCATTTCCTTGTCCGTTCGAGATTGTCAAAAAGTGTAAAGAAGTAATCCATGTTGTGATTCGACATGGCGGGCCGAGTCCAAGGGGTATTCCAGGGCGTAGCTTGAGGGGGCAACGATCCTGAGTCCACGCATGTTACGCAGCTCGTCTGCGAGGTCTCGGGGAATGGGGTGAAGGGAGCATCTCTCAAATGGAATTTCAGGACAAGGTATTGAAATGCATCGACTGTAGCTCGGACTTTATTTTCACCGCGGGCGAACAGTTGTTCTTTCACGACAAGCAATTCAAAAACGAACCCAAACGTTGTAAGGCTTGCAAGACCAAACGCGTGTCGGTGTTGGGGGCAGCACCTTCGGGGCAAGGCAACGGCTTCGCGAAAGTGGAGACGCGCACCACGTGCTCGGAGTGCGGCAAGGAAACCACGGTTCCCTTCAAACCAACGCAGGGGCGTCCGGTATTCTGCCGGGAGTGTTTCCAGCAGAAGCGGCAACCAGCAACGGCTTGAGCGGGATCGAAAACTAGTAGACGATTGTCCGAGTCGGCGGCTCCTCTTCCTCCCGCCTTCCCGATTCCAATCCGAATCTTGTCTGCCCGTGGCCAAGTCCAGGAGGCGGAGCCGGGGCGGCTCGTCTTTCGCCGCTCGCGCTCGAAGCCGCGTCGGCTACGTTAGTATAGAAACGTGGCAACTTTCTACGTGGCAAATTTCGGCTGCCGCGCTACCCAGGCGGACGGCGCCGCCATAGAGCGCCAGTTGCGGGAGCGCGGGCTGGAGCGAGCCGGCGAGGCCGCGGAAGCCGGACTCGTGGTCCTCAATACCTGTACTGTGACCGCCGCTGCCGACCAGGACGCTCGCGCCGCCATCCGCCGTATTCATCGCAAAAATCCGGACGCCCGTATTGTGGTGACCGGCTGCTACGCGCAACGCGCGCCGGAAGAAATCGCCGCCCTGCCCGGCGTAAGCAGCGTCATCGGAAATTCCCATAAGCATCAGTTGGCGGAGATTGTGGGCGTCGGACGTCGGACTTCGGACTTCGGACCTCAGACTTCGGACCTTCGACCGCCAGTTCGACTCCTCCGGCAAACGGCTTCGTCCCACTGTACGCAGCTGACGTCCGAATGGCCGAAGTCCGAAGTCTGACGCCCGAAGTCCGATTTTCGTTTCCGACATCTTCGCCCATACCGAACTCCAGGCCGCTCCCGTGTTCGATGCCGCCAACGAGCGCACGCGTCCCAACTTGAAAGTGCAGGATGGATGCGATAACCGCTGCTCGTTCTGCGTGATTCCTTACGTTCGCGGGCAGAGCCGCTCACTGCAACTGGGCGAAGTGATTCGCGAAGTGGAAACGCTGGTGAACGCTGGCTATCGCGAAGTGGTAATTTCCGGAATCAACCTGGGCCGATGGGGAAGGGACTTAGCCGTCAGCTCTCAGCTATCAGCCCTCAGGACAGACCAACGCCAACGACCAGACGACCGATGGCCGACGGCCGGTTTTCGAAGATCTTGTCCGCGCCATTCTCTCGCAGACCGCGCTGGAGAAACTTCGCATCAGTTCGGTCGAACCCATGGACTGGAGCGACGAACTGATTCACCTGATGGCCGATTCTCCGCGCATTGCGAAGCACGCGCACGTGCCCCTGCAGTCCGGCAGCGATGCCGTGCTGCGCCGCATGCACCGCAAATATCGCCCTTGGCACTATCGGGAAAAGATCGAGAAGATTCGTGCCGCCATGCCCAGCGCCGCCATCGGGGCAGACGTGATGACCGGCTTTCCGGGAGAGAGCGACCTGGAATTCGAGGCGACGCGGCGCCTGGTGGAAGATCTCCCTCTCACCTACCTGCACGTTTTTACATATTCGGCGCGTCCGGGAACTCCGGCCGCCGCCATGGGCAAACAGGTTCCGGTGAACGTCGCCCGCGAGCGCAATCGCATTCTGCGCGAAATCGCCGACAAAAAGAAGATGGCGTTCATGAACAATTTTGTCGGCAGAACGATTGAGGCCATCACACTGAACATCGCGGGCAGCGACCAGGAAGGCGAGTACACCGAAGGACTCACCGACAACTATTTGTCGATACGTCTGCGCGGAAATCATCCTCCGAATCGCTGGATTCCGGCGAAGGTCGAAGGAATTTCAGACGGAGAGCTGGTGGGCATCGCCGGCTAGTTTGGCACGCGGCCAACAGAGCCTGCCTCTTCAATTCTTGGTGTCACTTCTTCGCGGTGAGCCGATCGGAAATCTTGTCGTACTGGCTCGGCGAGAGGATGTGGCGAGTCGACAAGTTGTCTCGGTTCCGCGTAGGGACGCCCCGCAATGACGGCATCCGCCTCCGCGCCGGTTACACCCGGCAAACTGAGCAACTGCTCTCGGGTCGCGGAATTAATGTCGAGCGGCTTGTCCCGGCTCCAACCCTCTCGCACTCCTTCCGCCATGGCCTTGGCGTTTGTTTTCAGTTCGGCGGTGGCGCGCGCAGTTTTCTCTTTCAGTTCGTCGGGATTTTGATTCGGGGCGCATGCGGTAAATCCGCATACCAGCGCAATCGCAAGCCAGGAAAATGTTCGCAGTGAGCGCATGTCCATTACCTCGGGACTTCGATGAAATTGATGCTCCGCCGGTTGGCTAGCCTTGAGACCGGTAAATGAAGAGGGGTGACGAGCGTTTGGAAAGGAACTAGGAGGAAGTCTTACAGGGCGGAAGCCGAAGCCCCATCCTCTGCGTAAAAGAAGGTCTCGTGCCGGAGTAACGCCTCAATTCCTCTTAGCACTTCGTTGCCGCTGCTCTTGGTCACCGCGCCCCGGTACCCGGCGCGGCGGGCTTCCCGCGCAAGTTGCTTCGATACCTCCTGAACGCTGATCAGCAACATCGGCAGCGTGGGATGGGTTTTCGCAATGACGGGTGCGGCCTGCAGTCCGGTCATGATTGGCATGCCCAGGTCCATCACCACGACATCTGGTTCCAGTTGCTCAACTTTTTCGATCGCTTCGACGCCGTTGCCGGCGTCGCCGCAAACTTCCCAATCCGGTTGCTTCTGTTCCAGCAACCGGCGCAACAACAAGCGGATGGTGGGATCGTCATCGGCGATCAAAATTCGGGTGGGCATGGCTTCTCCTCTCATCCGCGCCGGCCAGATAGGCGCGGCTTGCACGAGCACTGTTCAAGGCCCAAAGCTGTGACCACTACGCCACATTTGCTGCGGCGGAACCATACAGCAGAGCCCTTATTCCTTGACTGGAATGGTTCGACGCCGCCTCAGAACCAGTAAGATGCTTTATTTTTCATAAGTTTGCCAAAATCCGTGACTATTTCTGTCAAATAGTTACGGTGACAGGCAAGGTGGACGCCGCATGTGGCAACAGCTGAGCAAAGACACGCTGATTTTCGGTTGGTCGAACTCTCGTCCTGGCGCGGCTCTGCGGTCAAAAGCTCTTACCGCAAAGGCCGCAAAGGAGTCCGCAAAGTACGCCAAGGAAAGCTCAGTGGCGCCCGAATACTTCCTTGAGCAGGTTGGTGGTCTGGGCTGCCGGATCCTGGCGAATCTTGCGTTCTTCCTGGCCCAGTTCGAAAAAGAGCCCATCGAGCGCTTTTGCCACAACGTAGTGGCTGATGTCCAAGTCCTGATTCCTGGCGAAAGGCAGAGACTTGTATTGCGAGACCAGCGTGTTGTATTGCTGAGTGACCCCGTTCTTGGCCATGGTCTTCTCGACCACCGGGCGGAAGGCCGCCGTGAGTTGCGGCGTGGTCTTGTCCTTGAAGTAGGTGGTGGCGGCTGTGTCACCGCCCGAAAGGATCCGGCGCGCGTCATCGAAGGACATGGCCGTAATGGCGTCGATAAAGATTTTCCGCGCTGCCGGAGCGGCCGCCTCCGCCGCCCGATTCATGCTGAGAACGAAATCGTCCACCTTGGGGCCATAGCCCACCATGCGCAGACCCTTTTCCAGGGTCCGCAGGTTGCTGGGCATCAGAATCTTGATGTCGGGATTGGCGAAATATCCGTTGGGCCGCCCGGTGAGTTTCACGGACTGCTCCGCGCCGATCTGCAAAGCCTGTTTCAGCCCTGAAGAAATCTTGGTATCGCTGAGTGTCGAACCTCCCAGCCCCAGGCGGTTGGCGATATCCCCTAACTGGGCGAAGGACAGCGTCGTCATCAAAAGGCAACTGGCAGCGAGAAACAGGCAGCGTTTCATCTTGGAGTCCTCCTTGTTTGGAACAGGCCCAGCCAATGACAGAAGAAATTTGTCGACCAGGCTACCCCAAACCAAGTTTCCGCACCTAAGCTCCCGACGTTACACGAAATCGTGTGCCGCGATTAACTTTTTATGGAGGAACCATTCATGGGAAACGAAACCGAAAAGAACCAGCAGAATCCGGGACAACGGCAGCAGGACAATCCGGGCAACGCCGATCCCAACAAGAAGCCGTATCAGAGCGGAGAGCATGTCTACAATCCGCAGGATCCGACCACGAAAAAGCCTGGCCAGGACAGCGGCACGACCGATCGTGACGAATCCGAGGACGTGGAAAAGCGCCGCGCATCCTAACCGGGATTGCGGCTGACGGATAGAAGCCACGGCCAATTGCCGTGGCTTTTTCCATTCCGGCCTGATTTCGCCGCGGCCGATCGCCCTCAGCGTCGGCTCAGCCAAGACGACAGACGGCCACCGTGCTATACTTTTTTCCTGTCTCATTCGCCTGTAGTTGACGGAGGGTTGTATCGATAAACGCTTTATCCGCACAAACGAACGCATTCGGGCGCGGGAAATCCGCGTGATTGATGACGAAGGCCAGCAGATCGGCATTTTGACTCCCTACGATGCGCTCAAGATGGCCCGCGAGAAGAACCTGGACCTGGTCGAGATTTCGCCCACCGCGACTCCTCCCGTATGCCGCATCATGGACTATGGGAAATTCTTGTACCAGCAGGAAAAGAAAGAACGCGAAGCCAAGAAACATCAGAAAGTAATCGTGGTGAAGGAAGTGAAGTTCCGCATCAATGTGGACGACCACGACTACGAAACCAAGAAGAACCACGTGCTGCGCTTTCTGGACGACGGAGACAAGGTCAAGGCGACGATTTTCTTCCGCGGACGGGAGATGACGCGCACCAACCTGGGACGCGAAATCCTGGAGCGGCTGATCAAGGACATCGCCGACAAGGGCATCGTGGAATTCCGGCCGCGGCAGGAAGGCAACACGCTGCACGCCATCCTGGCCCCGAAGAAAGATGCCGGACAGAAGCAGCCGGCGCAGTCGCAACCGGCCCCAGGCCGGGTGAATCAAGCTTAAGAAATCAGCAATTGCCAGCCCCATGGCTGTGCAGCTGCCAGGAGCCAGAAATTCGAGGATTATGCCTAAGCTGAAAACACATAAGGGCGCCGCCAAGCGCTTCAAGAAGACGGCCACGGGAAAAGTGAAGCGCCATCATTCGCACTTGCGCCACATGCTGACTTCGAAGAACAAGAAGCGTAAAGGCAAGTTGGGCCAGGCCGTCCTGGTCAGCGACGCGGACACTCCCAAGATCAAGCGAATGATTCCGTACTAGAAGTTTTGTGTTTGTGTGGCGCGGGCGCCCTCGCCCGCGATGCGGTGGCTGCCAGTAGAGTTGAAGACGCAGCCCAGGCGTGTGAAGAGGCAACCAGACCTTCAAGTCTCCTACCTCCAGCCGCCGTAACTTGAAATTAAAAAGGAGCTACCCATGCCTCGTGTAAAACGGGGAACCAAACGCCGCGCCAAGCGCAAAAAGATACTGGATCGCGCCAGCGGCTATTTCCTCACAAAATCCAAACTCTACCGCTCCGCCAAAGAAGCGGTCGAACGCGGCCTGAAGTTCGCCTACTCCGGACGCAAACAGCGGAAGCGCCAATACCGCTCGCTGTGGATTGTGCGCATCGGCGCCGCCGCCAAACTGAACGGGATGAGCTACAACCAGTTCATCCACGGGCTCAAGAAGGGCGGAGTGGAACTGGATCGCAAGATCCTGGCCGACCTGGCGGTGAACGATCCCGGCGCGTTTAAGAGCCTCGCCGAGCAGGCGAAGGGCGCCCTCGGTGAGGCAGCGTAGGACTTCTAGCTCTTTAGCTTCTAGCCAAGCTGAGCATGCTTCGCGGCTGTAGACTGTCGGAGCGCTGCCTTCGGTCGAGCACGCTCAGTCGCCGCTAGGCCAATCCGGCTTTAGCCGCTGAGGTTCGCTGTTTTATTCCGATCCATTTTCAGCGATTGGGAAATTTCGAAAGAAAACGTGGCATACACCGTCCCCAAACTGAAGAGCTTCTCCGCAGCCGCGCTGGACAAGGCCGCCGAGAAGCTCCTTGCTGCGCTGAAGCAGGAGGCCTCGGCCGTCAAGACTGAGGCCGACTGGAAAACATTCCGCGACCGCTGGATGGCGCGCAAGAACGGCGTGCTCACCGAGATCAACGATCTGTGGCTGAAGGCGGCGCCGAAAGAAGCCAAGCGCGAAGTGGGACAGCGAGTCAACGAGATCAAGAAGCGTCGTCGAAGAAGCGGTAGCACGAAGCAGAGAACATTCAAACTTCGTGTCTCGAGCGGAGCTTCCGCGAAAACGGCTTCCGATTCCCTCGACATCACGCTCCCCGGCATCCGCCGCCCCCTCGGCTCCGAGCATCCCGTGATCAAGACGATGCACGAGATCGTCTCTGTCTTCCGCAATCTCGGTTACTCGGTGGAGGAAGGGCCGGTGATCGAGACCGACTACTACAATTTCGAGGCGCTGAATTTTCCGCCGAACCATCCGGCGCGCGATACCCAGGACACTCTGTTCATCGCCAGTCAGGAATCGAAGCCGCAGCGCGACCGGCTGCTGCTGCGCACCCACACTTCGCCGGTGCAGATTCGCACCATGGAGAAGATGAAGCCGCCGGTCAGAATTGTGATTCCGGGCAAAGTGCATCGCAACGATCCGCCCGACGCCAGCCACTCTCCCATGTTTCATCAGGTCGAAGGGCTGGCGGTCGATACCAACATCACTTTCTGCGATTTGAAGGGCACGCTGGATCACGCCATGAAGGCGCTGTTCGGATCGAGCGTGAAGACCAGCTTCCGTCCGTCGTTCTTTCCGTTCACCGAGCCCAGTGCGGAGATGATGGTGTCTTGTTTCATCTGTGGAGGCAGCGGCAAGCGCGGATCGGAGCCCTGCCGTCCCTGCAAGCAGACGGGATGGATCGAAATTCTGGGCTGCGGCATGGTGGATCCGAACGTGTACGGCTTTGTCGACTACGATCCGAAAAAGGTCAGCGGATTCGCCTTCGGCATGGGCGCCGACCGCATCGCGATTCTGAAATACGGCGTGGATGATATTCAGTTGTTCTTCAACGGGGATGTGAGATTTCTGGAACAGTTTGGATAAGAGCTGTCTAGCTGTTAGCTCTTAGCTTCTAGCGAAGAGCAAAGGCCGACGCTATGGCTAGAAGCTGAGAAGCTAGAAGCTAGAAGCTTCAAATGAAACTTTCTCCACATGGCTGCGTGAGTTCGTTGACTGCCAAGGTGGACGACCGCCGCCTGGCCCAGGACCTGACTTCGGTCGGCATCGCGGTCGAAGCATCAGCGGCGAAGGCAAGAACGCCGTCTTCGAGATGGAGATTGGCACCAATCGTCCTGACGCCATGAACCACTACGGGGTGGCGCGCGAAGCTTCGGTGATCTACAACCTGCCGCTGCAGGCGGTCGGACTCGAAGCTGCCCGCGGCCGCCTGGCAAGCGCCGATTTCATCGATCGAAATCGCGGACCAGACCGGCTGCGCCCGCTATACCGCGCGCATCATTCGCGGTGTAAGCATCAAGCCGTCGCCCGAAGCGATGGCAAAGCGGCTGCTGCTGGTCGATCAGCGCCCCATCAACAACGCCGCCGACGCCACCAACTACACGCTGTGGGAGATGGGCCATCCCACGCACGTCTTCGATCTCGATCTGCTCGAGGGCGGCAAGATTCTGGTGCGGCGGGCGTTCAGCGGCGAGACCCTGAAGACGCTCGACGGGGTGGAGCGCAAGCTTACGCCGGAAGATCTGGTCATCGCCGACGCCGTGAAGCCGGTTGCGCTGGCGGGAGTCATGGGCGGATTCGACACCATGATCACGGAGAAGACGAAAAACATTCTGATCGAGTCCGCATGGTTCGATCCGGCGACGGTCCGCAAGATGTGCGCGGCGCCACGGGCTGCATACCGATGCCTCGCATCGCTTCGAGCGCGGCGCTGATTTCGAGGCCACGACCATGGCCTGCGACCGGGTGGCGCGAGCTGATTCTCGAATCGGCCGGAGGCAAACTCGCACGGCGGAGCGATCGACGTGGTCGCGCGGCAAGTGGATCTGGCTCCCGTGGCTTTGCATCTTTCGGAAGTCCACCGCATTCTCGGCGAGAAGCTGGAGACCAACGAGATTTTCCGCATTCTCCAGCAACTGGGTTTTGAGTTGATGCCGGAGCGCGGCGGCGATCCCGACTTCACCGTCCACATTCCCAGCTGGCGTCTGGACGTGGAGCGCGAAATCGATCTGGTCGAAGAGATCGCGCGCCTGCATGGCTACGACAAGTTCGCGAACACCCTGCCGGCGTTTGCCGGGGCCGTGGTCGAGACCCCGGATGCCGAAAAAGACACAAAGCTTCGCAGCTCACTGCTGGCCCTGGGTTACGACGAGGCGGTGTCGCTGACGTTTATCTCGCATGACGATGCCGAAGCATTTTCCTCGCGCGCCGGTGGTCGAGCTGGCCAATCCGCAGAGCGAAGAAGCGTCGGTGATGCGAAGCTCGCTGGTGCCCGGCATGCTCAACATGCTGGCTTACAACCTCAACCGCGGCGGCGGATGACGTGCGCTTGTTTGAAGCGGGCTCCGTATTTGTCGCGGCCGGAGCGGCGACCGCCGAACCCAAACAGATCTGCATGGGCGCCACTTGCCCGCTCGTACAGAAAGCGCAAGGGTGGGGCTCGAGCGACGGGGGATTTTTTGATCTGAAGGGTGATGTGGAGAATTTGCTGCATGCTTTTCAGCACAAGTCGTTGCAGTACGATGCGCGGACGGCGGAGTACTATCATCCCGGACAATCGGCGCGGGCGGTGATGGATGGCGCTCTGGTGGCTCAGTTTGGGCAGATCCATCCCGAGATTGCCGCCGCGCGAAAGCTCCGCCAAAGCGTGTTTATTGCGGAACTCTATCTCGACCGGCTCTACGCCCAGGGCCTGCGCGCAATCCGCTATCAGCCTTTGCCGCGCTATCCGGCAGTGGAGCGGGATTTTTCTTTCGTATTCGACGATGGCGTGACCTTCGAGAAGATTCACCAGACTGTCATCGGACTTAGCCTGACTCAATTGCGCAGCTTTGTTCCGGCAGAGATTTTCCGCGGCGGCAATGTTCCGGCAGGCAAGTATTCGGTGCTGCTGCGGGCCCGATTTCAATCCTCCGAGCGGACGCTGCGGGAAGATGAAGTGGCACAGTGGTCGGCACAGATCATCAAGGCGCTGGAAGGGTTGGGCGGGAAGTTGAGAGCGTAAACCATCGACAACCTCAAGAGAAAACCCAGGCTAGTACACTATTAGCGTGCGTTTCGGCCTCATTCTGATAGTGGTCTTCGTCGCACTGACCCTTCTGGCTGCAACAGCCGCGCCTTCTCCGCAGAAACAGCCCGCGCCTACTTTCTACAAAAACATTCTCCCCATCCTGCAAGACCACTGCCAGAGCTGTCATCGTTCCGGCGAAGTCGCGCCCATGCCTCTGGTGACGTACGAGCAGACTCGGGCATGGGCGCCGTCGATCGCGAAAGCCATCCAGAGCGGGACGATGCCGCCGTGGTTTGCCGATCCGCGATTCGGACACTTCTCCAACGATCCCTCGCTCACTCCGCAACAGATTTCGACGATGCTGGCGTGGGTCGCAAGCCGGCACTCCGGCGGGCAATCCGCATGATGCGCCCGCGCCACCGCAGCTGGACGGAAGGATGGAACATCGCCAAGCCCGACCTGGTTCTGCCCATGCCCAAGCCGGTCGCGATCCCTGCGAATGGCGATGTGGAATACACCTACGAGATCGTGCCGACGCATTTCAGCGAAGACAAGTGGATGCAGATGGCGGAGGTCCATCCCTCCAGCCCGCAGATATGTGCATCATGCCGTGGTCTACATTCGGCCGCCGGATTCCAAGTGGTTGCGACACGCGCCGGTCGGCGTGCCGTTCACGGCTTCGACGCTCAGCGATCCGCAGGATCGGCTGGAGGCGCATGGAACCACCAGCGACTTGTTGCTGGTGTACGCGCCGGGCAGTTCGCCGGACCGCTGGCCGGATGGGATGGCGAAGTTCGTTCCGGCGGGATCGGACCTGGTGTTCCAGATTCATTACACGACGAACGGCACGCGCGGGCAGCGACCAGACCAGCATCGGACTGGTATTTGCAAAGTCGCCGCCGGCGCAGCGCGTCATCACGCTGCAGTTGAACGACCACGCCTTCATCATTCCGCCCGGCGCGGATGATTTTCGAGTCGAGGTGCAAGGCACGCTGCCCAACGATTGCACTCTGCTCAGCCTGTTTCCGCACATGCATCTGCGCGGAAAAAGGTTTGAGTACGACATCGTGCGGCCCGATGGCTCGATCGAGATGCTGTTGCGCGTGAACTATCATTTTCACTGGCAGTTGAGCTATCGCCTGGCCGAACCGAGAGTGCTGAAGGCGGGAACCAGGCTGCGCGCAGTGGCGTGGTATGACAACTCGCGGAACAATCCGCACAATCCCGATCCGAGTGCGACCGTGACCTGGGGCGACCAGACGTATCAGGAGATGATGGTCGGGTTCTTCGATGTGGCGGTGCCGGCGAAGATGGACAAAGAGCAGTTCTTCGTGCGCGGGCGGAGTGGGCAGTAGGAATGCCCATGTGGGGCCGGGTCTCAGACCCGGCCAGGGCGAGCGCAACTCGCCAGGGATCTGCGAACGACCCGTAAACTGCTTCATCCTGAGAGACGTCAGTCTCGAAGGATCTGGCGTGGATCGTCTTAAACGCCGGTAAGGATCGATACGCTGCGCGCCAGATCCTTCGCAAGCTCAGGATGACGCCTAGTTTAGGAGAATAGATTCCACTCGACCTTTGCCGGGCCTTGCTCGGCCTGGACGGGTCGGAGACCCGTCCCCACATGGACTGTGGTGGCTCCCGCCCAATGTGCTAGGCTCCCTTTATGGCAGAACTAGCCATCCAACAGAAGTCTTTTCTCAGCGACAAGGTCGCGCATTTTACCGAGTCGGTCATCCGCGAGATGACGCGCCAGGCCATGCTGCATGGCGCCGTGAACCTGTCGCAGGGCTTTCCCGATTTTCCCGCTCCCGCGGAGATCAAGCGCGCGGCGCAGGAGGCGATTGCCGCCGACGTCAATCAATACGCCATCACCTGGGGCGCGAAGAATCTGCGCAACGCGATCGCCCGGCAGATGCAGTTGTGGCAAGGCATCGCGGTTGATCCCGAGCGCGAAATCACGGTCTGCTGCGGCTCGACCGAAACCATGATTTCGACCTTGCTGGCGGTGTGCAACGCCGGCGACGAGGTCGTGATCTTCGAGCCGTTCTACGAGAACTACGGGCCGGATGCGGTCCTCTCCGGGGCCAAGCCGCGATTCGTCAAGCTGCGTCCGCCGGCCACGCCCGACGGCGAATGGACCTTCGACGAGCGCGAACTGCGCGCCGCGTTTGACCGGCACACCAAGGCCATCATCGTTAATACGCCGAACAACCCTACCGGCAAGGTGTTTACCCGCAGCGAGCTCGAACTGATCCGCGACCTGTGCGTGGAGTTCAACGTTCTGGCCATCACGGATGAAATTTACGAACACATTCTTTATGACGGCACGCGGCACATTTCGATGGCAGCGCTCGACGGAATGCGCGAGCGCACCATCACCATCAACGGCTTGTCGAAGACTTACAGCGTGACGGGATGGCGCGTGGGCTGGGCGGTGGCTCCGCCCGCCATCACGGATGCGATTCGCAAGGTGCACGATTTTCTGACCGTGGGCGCGCCCGCGCCCTTGCAGGAGGCGGGAGCCGCGGCGCTGGGTTTGCCGGCGAGCTATTACCAGGAACTGGCTGACGGATACCGCAAGCGCCGGGACCGATTGATCCCGGTTCTGAATGAAGTTGGTTTCCGCTGCTTTCTTCCGCGCGGCGCTTACTACGTCATGACCGACATCAGCGCTTTCGGGTTCGCGAACGATCTCGCGTTCTCAAAATATCTGGTGAAAGATATCGGAGTGGCGACCGTGCCGGGATCGAGCTTCTATAACGACGCGCGCGACGGCTCGCAGCAGGTGCGGTTCGCCTTCTGCAAGCGCGATGAGACGCTGGATGCCGCAGCGAACAAATTGCGGAAGCTGACAGCGCGGAAGTAGTTTGACCCAATTGCGAGACCGGCGAGACGCCGGCGCCACGCGACCCAGTCGACCAACCGACCACACCCCACAAGCATCTGATTGATTCACAGGTTTTCTGCGGTATACTGCGCTCAAGTTCCAAAATTCTCCGGAGGAAGTGGTGGCACCATGTCGGTGAGAACGGCTGAAGGGGTATCTGCCCAGGTTCCGGCTGACGATTTTCAGGCGCTCGAAGAGAAGGTTTATCGCACCATTGAGCTGTACAAGTCGGCGCGAGAGGCCCGAGCGGTGGCGGAGCGGGATTCTCAGCGCCTGCGCCAGCAATTGGAAGAGCGCGAAGAAGAGCTGGACGGTTTGCGTCGCGAGATGGTGCGGTTGCGGAAAGAGCGGGAAGAGATCCGCGGCCGCGTGGAGAAGATGCTGGGTCAGATCGAATCCATTTCCGAGGAGCAGGCGGTCAGCTGATTCGGTTCCGCCTCCGTCCTGAGGAGAAATAAGTATGGCAACGGCCACCAAACACACCGCGATCAAAGATCCCAGCAACAACGCCGTCCGGGTGGAGATCTTCGACCAACCCTATAACCTCCGCGGCTCTGACGCCGAATACATTCTCCGGCTGGCGGAGTACGTCGATGGCAAGATGCGGGCGGTGGCGGAACAGACGCACACTGTGGACACGGCGCGCCTGGCCGTGCTGGCCGCGCTCAATATCGCCGACGAATATCATCTGGTGAAGCGGAACCAGGATGTGGGATCGGGCGACTACCTGCGCCGCGCGCAACATCTTTCAAGTGCGCTCGATGAAGTATTGGCAGATAAGCGCAAAGCGGGCTAAACCGTAAACCACAAAGGACACGAAGGATCACGAAGGAAACAAGATCTCCTTCGTGGAACTTCGTGTCCTTCGTGGTTGATGGGTTGTAGCTTGGAAATTCTCCCCTTACGAAAGTCGCTGGCAAGCTGATTGCCAACTTTTTACGCCCACCCTATTGCCAATGCGGGGATGTTTACCCTAGCATCCAGACTGAAAGCCGACCTGCCGGGTTGGTGATGGCGGTTACCGATTTTTGAACCAATGCTGAATGAACGGGAGCTCGACTCGAACTAGGATCCGGTGTGCAACGCTCCGCCATGCGGAGATGCCTAAAGGGTCTCGGCGGGCGCCCAACGTCTACCGACGGGTTCATTCTCGGCCCGTCACACGGCACAGTGGGTCGGCTTCTCAATCTACCAAGCGCGGCTCCTGCCCGCTCCTGCTAAACTTGATCTGTATAAGTTTCGATCTGTAACAAAATCACCTGGCTGCGCATCTAGATCAACAGTGTTTCCCCAACTTTTTCATATCGGCAAGTTCTTCCTTCCCACTTACGGGCTGCTGGTTTCTACCGGAGTTCTGGTCGGGCTCTGGATCAGCGTTCGCAACTCGAGCAAGCAAGGGATCGATCCCGACGACGCCTGGAACCTGGGCGTTCTGGTCGTGCTGTGCGGCATTATCGGCGCCAAGATTCTGTACATCGTCAACGACTGGAGCTACTACTCGACCCATCCGGGGGACATCTTCAGTTTCTCAACCCTGCAGGCCGGAGGCGTTTTCTCCGGCGGACTGCTCGGCGCTGCCGCGGCCGCGGTCTGGTATATCCGGAAACATCGTATGCCGGCGCTCGCGACCTGGGACGCGTTCGCGCCCGGTCTGGCCTTGGGGCACGCCATCGGACGAGTGGGATGCTTCGCCGCCGGTTGTTGCTATGGCAAGCCGACGACTCACTTCTGGGGCGTTACCTTCACTAACCCGATTGCGAATCTGAATTCCTACACGCCTCTGGGAATTCCGCTCGAGCCTACGCAGCTTTTTGAGGCGGCGGTCGAGCTGGCCAACTTTTTCATCTTGATGTGGCTCTTCAGGCGCAAGAAGTTCGATGGACAGGTGCTGGCCGCATACTTGATGCTCTACGGAGTGGCGCGCTATTTTCTGGAGTTTATCCGCGACGATCCCGGGCGCGGCGAGGTCTTCGGCGGGATTATGACCGGGACGCAGTTGATTTCGATCGGCCTGGTGATCACGGGCGGGCTGATCTGGTGGTTGAAATCGTCCGCGAGGGCCGTACCGGCTCACGCGCAGCGTGATCTCAGACCGGTAAGGTCGAGCAAGAATCCTCAGGCCCTAGCGGGACGAGCCGCGGCTGAATGCCCGCGCCATACATGTCTCCACTCTTGATTGCCGCGACTCAGACGACGCCGGCAAACGGCTGGACCAGTTTCTGGTGGCGCATCTTCCTGAAACCAGCCGCGCCCGGGTGCAGCAACTCATCGAGCAAGAACTCGTGCTGGTCAATGATGCGATTGCGCGGGCGTCCTTGCGGCTGCGCGGGGGCGAGCGAATCTCCGTTCTCGGATCCGCGGTGCAGCCGCCTCTGCGGGCAATAGCAGAAGACATTCCCCTGGACATTGTGTTCGAGGACGCCGATCTTGCCGTAGTGAACAAGCCGGCTGGGATGACGGTGCATGCCGGAGCCGGTGCGACGGAAGACGATCGCAATCGCGGCACACTGGTGAACGCGCTGCTGCATCACTTCGGTCAACTGTCTTCCGTGGGCGGCGAACTGCGTCCCGGGATCGTGCATCGCCTGGATAAGGCCACCAGCGGGCTGCTGGTGGTGGCCAAGAACGACGAATCGCATCGCCGGCTGGCCAGCCAGTTCGTCAAGCGGCAGGTCAAGAAAAAGTACATCGCGCTGGTGCATGGTTGGATGAAACAAGACCGCGGGACGATCAGCAGCAGCATCAGCCGCGACCGCGTGCGGCGCACTCGCATGACTACGCTGCGGTCCGGCGGACGCGAAGCCATCACCCACTACAAGGTCGAGCGCCGGCTGGATTCGCCCTATGGAAAATTCACACTGCTCGAAGTGCAGATCGATACCGGGCGAACCCACCAGATTCGAGTCCATCTCGCATCGCTGCGGCATCCGGTCGTGGGAGACACCCTGTACGGCGCTCCGCGCGAGCTTCGCAGCAAGCAGGCCGGCAGCCTTTCGCTGCCCAGAAATTTTCTGCACGCCGCGGCCCTGCAGTTTCAGCATCCGCGGAGCGGCGAATCTTGTCTTTTTCCGCCCCCGTTGCCGGCATGAACTTGGAGTGATTTCCTGCAAAGACTCGGTGGGTGAACCGGAGCGGAGTTGCGGCTATAATTAAGGCCTCATGAAGTTCCGCGGCATCTACCTGGTTGCTGGGCAGCATGTTGTTCGCGGCAGGCGGTCCTGGCCCAGAATTCGGGTCAGACGACCTGCCTTCCGCTCCGTCAGCGGTCCAGCAGGAGCGGAGCAAGCCCAAGCCGCCTCCGCCCGCTCCCGCCGCACCTGCGGCGAAGGTGGAACCACAAGCGCCGAGCTGCGCCCGCAGCGACCGAGGCGCAGTCGACCTCCACACCTCCCGCCGATTCGCCTGCCGCCAAGAACGCGAAGCTCGCAATCGACCGCCTCGCCTCAGGGAAAGACTGAGCCGGCCGCGAACCCGTCCGACGATGCCGCCGCCACGATTACCAAGACGGTCAACGAAGTGAATGTCGTATTCACCGTCACCGACAAGCACGGCCGCTACGTGAAGAATCTGGCGAAGGCCGACTTTTCGGTCATCGACGACAGCAAGCCGGCGGACCAGATTCGAAGTTTTCACAACGAGACCGATCTGCCGCTTCAAGTCGGGCTGCTGGTGGATGCCAGCAACTCGGTGCGCGATCGCTTCAAGTTCGAGCAGGAATCGGCCATTGAGTTTCTGAACCAGACGGTGCGGCCTCGATACGACCGGGCATTCATCATCGGCTTCGATGTCACCCCGGAAGTCACGCAGGATTTCACCGACAACACGGAAGCGCTTTCGCGCGGAGTGCGCGCGCTGCGGCCTGGCGGCGGTACGGCCATGTACGACGCGCTGTATTTTGCCTCGCCGCGACAAGCTGCTGAAAGCAGCAGCAGAACGGCCCGGTACGCCGCGCGATCATTCTGCTCAGCGATGGTGACGACAACATGAGCCACGTGACCCGCGAGGAAGCCATCGACATGGCGCAGCGCGCGGACGTGATCATCTACACCATCAGCACCAATATCACGGGCGGCGCCAGGCATAGCGGCGACAAAGTCCTGGAGCGGATCGCCGAAGCCACCGGCGGGCGCGCCTTCTTTCCTTTTCAGCTCAACGATGTGGCCGACGCCTTCGTGGAAATACAGGAGGAGCTGCGCAGCCAGTACGCGCTTTCCTACAAGCCCGCCGACCTGCGGGCCGACGGCCGCTTCCATACCATTGAGATCCTGGCGCAAAACCACAAAGGCTTGCGCGTGCGCAGTAAGCGCGGTTACTACGCGCCCACGCAATAGGCGGGCCGCATGGCAGGATACTCCGGCACTCCCCTTCCCAAAAAACTTGGCCTGAAACCGCAACTCCGGGTGGCGTTTCTCCAGTTGCCCGGCGACGTGAGGAAAGAGCTGAAGGATGCGCTGGCCGCTTGTCAGTTGGTCAAGGACGGCCAGGACGCGCTGGACTTTGCCATGATCTTCCTCAAGAGTCAGGCAGAGATGAAGGAACAGTTTCCGAAGTTTGCCCGCCGCCTGGCGCCTGCCGGAATGCTATGGGTGAGCTGGCCGAAGAAAACCTCCGGCGTCGTCACCGACCTGAATGAGAACGATGTCAGGAGGATCGGGCTGGTTGCTGGGCTGGTGGATGTGAAAGTCTGCGCCGTGAATGAGGTGTGGTCGGGCCTGAAGTTCGTGATCCGGGTGAAGGACCGGCCAGGGGCGCCCGCGACCGTAGTTTTTTTCTGCTCGCATCGAGCAGTGACAAAAGTGTTGAAAGGATTGAATTCATGTCTTCTCCGCAGCTCACGCCCGATCAAGCCAAATTAATTTTGACGTTAGCGCTCCCCACACTCAAGAGCGAACACTTGACCACCAAGCGAGTGATCGAAGCCATTCCCCTGAACAAAGGCGACTATCGCCCCGACGCTGTTTCGAAGACTGCGCTGGAACTTGCCTGGCACATCGTAGCGGCGGAAAAGCGTTTTCTGAACGGAATACCTGTGGGGGGATTTGATTTCAGTCCGATTCACCGGCCCGAGGCGATCAAGGATTCCGCGGGCATTGCCGCCTGGTTTGATGAGAGCTTCGCGGCGAGTCTACCGAAGCTCGAAACAGCCAGTGGTGAACAGCTGGCCCGGATGATCGACTTCCGGGGCCTGTTCCAGCTTTCTGCGGCTTCCTTTTTGCAGGTTGCGGTGAATCACACTATTCACCATCGCGGGCAGCTTTCCATGTATCTGCGGCCCATGGGAGCGAAAGTGCCGTCGATTTACGGTGAGAGCTACGACGTCACCCAGGCGCGGCTGGCGCGAGAGGGCAAAGCAAGCTAAATATCCGCCCGCTCAAACGTAATTTTCGGCCAGCATCTGGGCGGCGCTTTCGTCCAACTGTTCGGCGCGGCGCACTTCTTCGAAGCGTGCCAGCAAGTCGTCGGGACGCAGCCGCCGTTTTTCCGCGCCCTGGAAATCGTGGATGATCTGTCCGCGGTGCATCATGATCAGGCGGTCTCCCAGACTTGCCGCCTGGTGCATGGAGTGGGTCACCATCAGGGTGGTGAGCTTGTCGCGCGCGACCACGTGCTCGGTCAACGCGATGACCAGGTCCGCGCTCTTGGGATCAAGGGCTGCGGTGTGCTCGTCCAGCAGAAGCAGTTCGGGACGCAGCCAGGTCGCCATGAGCAGCGTCAGCGCCTGACGCTGTCCTCCGGAGAGACTTCCGATCGCGTTCTCGAGCCGGTCCTCCAGCCCCATGTTCAGGCGGCCGACCTCGTCGCGCATTCTAGCCACCAGCGACTGCTTCAATCCCCAACCGAGACCCCGGGCGAGGCCGCGGCGCGCGGCCAGGCTGATGTTCTCCTGGATGGTGAGGCTGGGGGATGAACCGCTGAATGGATTCTGAAACACGCGCCCAATCAGCGCGGCGCGCGCATGCTCGGGCCATCGCGTCACATCATGCCCCGCCAGCCGAATGGTTCCTTCGTCCACCAGGAAGGTACCGGCGACGGCATTCAGCAGGGTGGATTTCCCCGAGCCGTTGGTCCCGATGATGATGACCCAGGAGCCCGCGTCCAGCTTGAGGTTCACGCCGCGCAGGGAACGCACTTCGTTGGGCGTTCCGGGATGGAATGTCTTCGAATACCGACTGGACTTCAAGCATGCGCGCTCCGCAGCCGCTTTTTGCGAAGAAATTGCGGCACGATGAGGGCGCAGAAGACGAAGACCGCCGTGATCAGCTTCAGGTCGTTGGGGCTGAGGCCCCAGCGCAAGGCCACGGCGACCAGCAAGCGGAAAAGCACGGAGCCCATCACCGCGCCGATGATGGTCAAGCCCAGCTGATTCGTTCCCACCAGCGCCTCTCCGATGATGACGCTGGCCAGCCCCCACACCACCATTCCGATTCCCATGCCCACGTCGGCGAATCCCTGATACTGCGCCAGCAACGCTCCGGAGAGCGCCACCAGGCCGTTCGAAATCGCCACGCCGAATACGATCATGTTGGCGTCGTTGACGCCCAGCGCCCGGATCATCTGCACGTTGTCCCCCGTGGCCCGCATGGCCATGCCGAGGTTGGTGCGAAAAAACCAGTACAGCAGTGAGCCCGTGAGCACCACCGCCAGCAGAATCGCGACCAGCATGGAAGCGTCGCGCACGCTGACTTCCCATCCCGCGAGATCAAAGCTGGTGGCTCCGCCCATGAGTCTTCGTCCCGATCCGCTCCGATTGCGTCGCAATCGTGGTGACCGTGAGCAGCGGCACGTTGCTCTTGCCCATGATGTGAAGATTGATGGAGTAGAGCGCGGTCATCACCAGAATTCCCGAAAGCAGCGAGTTGATCTTGAAGCGCGTATGCAGCACGCCGGTGCAAGCTCCCGCCAGCATTCCGGCACCGAAACCGGCAAGCGATGCCAGCGCCGGGGTCACGCCACGAACCAGCAGGGTTGCAGCAACGGCTGCGCCGAGCGTGATCGAACCATCGGCCGTGATATCCGGAAAGGCGAAGATCCGGAAGCTGATGAACACGCCCAGGGCCAGCAGCGAGAGGATGCACCCGATGGTGAACGTGCCAATCAGGAGACTCATGAAGGTTCCGTTCTTAGCTCATTCATTTTCATGCTGATCTTTCATTTGATCTCGGATGCCGCACCGATCCAGCACGCGCCGCGCACAAACTCGCTCTGCTGCGGCCCGGCCGCCTCGCGGTCATCGGTCAGCAAGTGAAGCACGCCTTGCAGAGTCTCGGTCTCGAATATGGTCGTGACCGTAGCATTCAGATCGACGCTCCCTTTCTTAAGTGGACGATAGGAAAATGCCGCGGCGTGGAAGTGTCCCTGGGGCCACGCCTCGCCTCCAACGGGCCGAAGCACGGGCGCTAACGGTGCACATTCAGAGGCGGCCGCAACTCCGGAGATCAGGGCCAGCGATCGTGAATAGAGTCGTTCCGTCGAAAACGACAGCCAGGAGCGTATCTCGGGATATTTGAATGGAGCGCCGTTCAACCCGGCAGCTGCGGCCGGGGAGCGGCGGAGAGAGGCTCCTACCAGGCCGGCCGATTCAACCACCATCACCATTCCAATCGCCGGTGCGCCAGAAATCTCTAGCGCAGTGCGCACCAGTTCGGTCAATGAAATGGGACTGTCGACGCTGGTGGCCTCGAAGCGCAGCACGTGGGTGAATCCGCCCTCGCAGCGCAGGCCGTAGAGAACATTCATCTCCGGCACCAGTTCACCGCTGGAGACCATGAAGTCCGGCACGTTGGTTCCGTCAGTCGGCAGATATGCCGCTGAACCACCCACCGCCAGGAATTCCCCAAAGCGCGCCTGCGAATCTTCGAAGCCGTCGCCAAACGCTCCCAGGCCGAGCCCGAATGTGGCCGCCGGGAATGCGACCGTCCGGCAGTCTTCGGGACCGAACCGGCAACCTTCCAGCAATCCCGGATCGCCGATGAGGTGGCAGATCAGCGCTTTCTCTCCCGCGCATTCCAGCACTTCGAAGGACGCGACCGGCGAAGAAAAGCGGCGCACTTCCGCCTGGTGCACCACGGGCGCGGCCACAGTCCTGTCGGAAATCAAGATGGTAGAGAGCCGGCAGAGATCCAGTACCTGCTTCACTCGCGGCGAAGGGCTGGTGATCACGAAACTGCCGCCAATACTCTTCAGTTGAGTGTGAAACTTGACCAGCAAACCGACGCCGGCGGAGCTCAGAAAAGCGATCTCTGACAGATTCAATTGAATGCCGTGCGCTCCTCCCCGAACGATCTCCTCCAGGTTGCGGCGCAGGTGCTCGGTCCAATAGTTGTCGAGACGTCCTCTCACCTTCACTTCGAGCACATCGCCGAGTTGCTGGGTCACGATTTCCATGAAGATGGCTAGGGCGTCAGATGCTGCGAGAACTCCGGCGGAATGGTCAGACCCAGCTGTGCCGCCACGCCGCGGCTGATGGCCATTTCCTCGACGGCCACTTCTTCCAGCGGCAGGTCTTTCGGATTCGCGCCTTGCAGAACGCGGCCTGCGAGCTTGCCAGAAGCTACCGCTGCGGAGTGCAGGCTGATGCCGTGGCAGGCGAGGCCGCCGCGCGACAGGGAAGAACATTCATCGGTGATCAGGGGCAAACGCGCATCCCGGGCGCCTTTCACCGCTCCTTCATATCCTTCGATCGCAGTGTTGTCGCCGGGCACCCACACGACTTGTATGTCGCGTCCGGCCAGGATCTGCACCGACTGCAGGACTTCATTCGATCCGGCGATGGCAACCTCCTCGAGCCTCACGCCGCGGTTGCGAAATACGTCGCGGGCCACCGTGAGCTCCTTCACCGAATTGGCTTCCGCCGGGTTGTACATGGTTCCCACCGCATGCAAGCCCGGAACCAGTTTCTGCATCAGGTCCAAAGTGTGGCCCACCGGCGGAAAGCTGCCCACGCCGGTAACGAATGGCAAATGTTCGGCGCGGCTCTTTCCGGCTCCCGCCGCAATCGGATCGGTCACGCAGGTGAACACCACCGGCTTGTGTCTTACGTTGTTGCACGCCCCCGCGAGGCAGGGCGTGGTGATGGTCATGATCAGGTCAACATCGGAGTTGTCGTAGTTCTGAAGGATGGCGGGAATGTTGATCATTTCGCCTTGCGCATCGGCGCGGCGAATTTCCAGATTTTTCCCTTCGTCGAAGCCGCTGGCTTTCAAGCCGTCAATCAGGCCTTGTATGCACTGGTCGGTACCGATGTCGCGGGCAAAATATACGATGGCGGCTTTGAATGTCCTGCCGGTTGCGCCCGCCTGGCCGGCGGCCATGGGGGCAGCCGCGGAGGCCGTCCTGCGATGACCTAAATCGGAGAGCAGCAGGATCGCCGAGAACAATGCGATCAGGCCGAGCCCCAGGCCCAATCCCTTCAGGGCCGCCCAGGCGGCTGTTTCATTGAAAAAGCGCATGACCGGCGGCGGGGCTCCTGTTGTGCGGCGTTATTGTACTGCTCATTTCTGAAATGTACAGGGAAGAGGGGTGATGGCTCAGTCTGAACGATTGCCCGGACTCGGCACGCGTCGCTGCCTTTGCTGCCCAAGTTCATGGGCGCTCCACGCCAGATGCTTCGCAAGCTCAGCATGACGCCTGGGAGGACTGCGCTTCAGCCGGCGAGTTGACGTTGGTAGTCGGCATTGTCGAAGGTCCCGAGCGATGCGACGATGAGGCCGTCAGCGCCGATCTTCCACTCCTCGAATCCGCTGATGCGCACCCGCCGCCCCGTCCCGCCCGGCCCGGTGTTGGTGCCGATCAGCGTCCAGTGGAAGTGAGGGAGACCGTTCTGAATCACGAGATCGTCCATGAGCACTTGCATATCGGGGAATGCGGTCATGAATTCCTGCGCCGCGTCGGCGATGGCTCGCCTTCCCACGGCTGCTGCGCCGCCGTTAATTCTGAGCGAGCCGTCCGGTGAGTAGAAGGCAGCGACGGTTGCGGGATTCTGGCTACACCATGCCGCAGTGTAGCGACGGGCAAAATCAAGCAGGCTTGCCGGTGCAGTTGCCACTAGGCTTCTCTCCTGGGCTGGACGCACCCGAATCTCTCCAATTTCGCTAGTCCCTTTTGGGCACGGCGTAATATCCGGTGCGCGCCTGGATCTTGTAATCTTTCTTCTCGGTGTGGATCTCTACCCGGCGGAAGGTGCCGTCCAGAGCGGTGTTGGTGGGAGTGTAGCCGACGTTGTACTGGCTGCGTAGTTCTTGCGCGATCTGGTCGAACGCTTCTTTGAGCTTCTCCATCTTGTTGCCCACGTCGATGACGCGGCCGCCGGTCTCGTTGGCCAGCTTCTTCATTTCGCGATCGCCGGAGTATCCCCCGAAGCCGTAAAAGCCGCGGTCCGCGATCAGCAGGACGTAGCAGATTGAGTCCGCCTTCTGGGCCGCTTCAATGGCATCGGTGATCCTGTATTGACTGCCCTGGTCTTCGCCGTCCGTGAGGAGGATCATGGCCTTGCGGCCAACTTCCTTGGCGAGCTGATCGTGCGCCGCCAGGTAGACCGTGTCATAGAGCACGGTGCCCTTGGGCCCGCCGGAACCACACGGTACCGGCCCGCCGCCTTGTCCGGGAAGGCCGCCGCAACTGGATGGAGGCGCGTTGATGCGTGCGCTGTAAAGGGCCTCGCGCAGGCGGCGTGACGAGTTAGTGAAATCCTGCAAGAGATTGGAATCGACATCGAAGCTGATGACAAAGGCCAGGTCCTTGGGCCGTAAAATTTCGCCCAGGAAGTTGGCGCCAACTTCTTTCTCCATCTCGAGCACGCGCTGCTGGCTGCCGCTCGAATCGATCAGAATGCCCAGGGTCAGGGGAAGATCGGACTCGGCGGTGAAGTACTTGATGGTCTGGGGTTTGCTGTCTTCGAGCACCTGAAAATCGGTCTTGGTCATTCTGGGAATCAGCGCTCCCTTCTTGTCTTTCACGTTGAAGAAGAGCTGAACCACGTTGACGTTGACTTTCAGAGTGCTGACGGCTTGATCGCGATCCTGGCTCTGGTCCTGATCCGGTTTGTCGGGGTCGGGGGTGCCAGCCAGGTGGGGAAGCGTTTGAGCGAAAGCCCGGCTTACGGTGAGCGGGGCGGCAGCTAGTATGGCTACCACCAGGGGGACTGCAAATGCCTGAATTCTGCGGACCTTCGCCATCCAGATATTCTCCCGCGCTTTTTGTTAGTCTATGCCATCAGGGTTAGATGCACGAAATGACCGGTTTCAGCATCTGAAATATAGGGAGTGGCCGTGCAGGCGGAGGGGTCCCGTGGTTTCAGTGATGAGTAGAACGTGCAGGGCTTTGGCGGCGGTGATGGTTCTTTGCCTGGTTTGCGGCACCATGGCTGGTCAGCAGGACAAACCCAAGCAGGACATTCCGGATGCGCCTTCTGCCTCGCGGCCGTTTCCTGTCACCCTCCCGCCAAGTTCACCCCGAAACCAGGGTCCGCCGCCGGACCAGACTCCTCCGGATCAGCCCCCACCACCTGCGAACCAGGCGCCTCCGACCAGCTCCACGGAAGACCCGGTTTATGCGCCCGGAGTGGCGCCTGCCCCGCCGTTCAATGTAACCACCGTCCCGGCTGGCGGCGCCCCGGTGGAACGAGCCCCGGGGAATGAAGACCTGTACAAGATCGTGACCAACGTCAACCAGGTATTGGTTCCAGTCATGGTGAAAGACGATTCCGGACGCCTGGTTAACGGCCTGCTGTCGAGGGACTTTGCGGTTTTTGAGGACGGCAAGAAACAGAATTTGAATTTCTTCACGACGGATCCCTTTGCGCTGTCGGCGGCTGTGCTCTTTGATACCGGCATGCAGGACGTCGCGGTCCAGAAGGTCATTCAGACCTTCACGGCCCTGCAAGGAGCCTTCAGTCAGTTCGATGAAGTCTCGCTCTACACTTACAGCACCAGCGTGTCCAAGGTGACCGACTTTGCCGCAGTAGGCCGCAGACTGAACGCGGCGCTGGACAGTCTCAAGATGGTGACGGGCAGAAATAACGGGCCGCCGGTAGTCAGTGGTCCGTTGGGGCCTCAAGGGCCGATCGTCAACGGCGTCCCGATTGACACGGGCGCCCCCCGAACCATCAACCCGCCCAAGGAATCGCATGTCCTGAACGATGCCATCGTGGCTGCGGCCCTCGACCTGCGCAAGCGCGACAAGGCGCGGCGGAAGGTGATTTTTGTCATCAGCGATGGCCGCGAATACGGCAGCAATGCCAGCTATGCCGATACCCTGAAGGTCCTGCTCTCGACCGGAATTCAGGTCTACGGCGTGGCCGTCGAAGCGTCGGCCATTCCTGGATACGGCTCACTGCAGAAGCTGCATGTGCCGCTCACGGGTTCACGCCTGGGCTACAGCAATATCCTGCCCAGGTATGCCAACGCTACAGGCGGCGAGATCTTGTCCGGATATACTCGCGACGTCATCGAGACCACCTACGCCCGTGCCCTGGGCGACGCCCGCAACCAGTACACCCTGGGATACCTGACCCACTCCACTCCCAGCAGCACGCACCGCGAGATCGAGGTGCGGGTGTCGCGTCCCGATCTGAAGGTCACCGCGAAAGAGGGCTATTACCCAGTGGGATTGTCGCGCTGAGGCTGGGGATTGCAGATCTCGGATTGGAGCTCCGATTCTGAGAGATTGAAGATTTCAGTTCTCAGATCGCAGTTCTTAGTTCTCAGATAGCGCATCCAGTCGGGGTTTTCAATCTGAAATCTAGAATCGACAATCTGAAATCAGGCTCCAACCGGCATGGTGTTCCACAAGTAACCTGCGTAACCTGCCGTAGATGCCGAGCCGTGTGATATAAAACCAGCAGCATCAAGCCAAATTTCAACCGGGAGACGCTCGCGTTGTTGCGAGCGTTTGCCACCGGTTCTGAGGGAAGTCTTGAGTTTCATCAACTTCGCAGCCCGCGAGATCAACTGCAAGATCGTTTACTACGGCGCCGGATTGGGCGGCAAGACGACGAATCTGCAGTTCATCTATCAGAAGACCGCCGAGCAGCAGAAGGGCAAGATGATCTCCCTCGCCACGGAGACGGAACGGACCCTGTTTTTTGATTTTCTTCCTCTCGACTTGGGTTCAGTGCGCGGCTTCAAGACGCGGATTCACTTGTACACGGTTCCGGGCCAGGTTTTTTACGACGCCAGCCGCAAGCTGATTCTGCGCGGCGTGGACGGGATTGTGTTCGTGGCCGACTCGCAGGAAGAGCGCATGGACGCCAACGTCGAGGCCCTCGACAACCTCATGGCCAACCTCAAGGAACATGGCTACGACTTCAACAAGATTCCCTACGTCCTGCAACTGAACAAACGCGATCTGCCCAACGTGCTGCCGGTGGACGCCCTGTCCAAACAACTTCGCCGCAAGAACGAACCCATGATCGAAGCCGTGGCCTTCCAAGGGCCCGGCGTCTTCGAGACGCTGAAAGAGATCGCGCGGCAGGTGCTCACCGATTTGAAGCAGGGCGGGTAGACGGTCGTCGGTCGGCGTCAGTCTTCAGCAATTCCTTTCATCTTTGCGCCATCCTTTGCGGACTCCTTGCGGTTTAAGACTTGATTGAGGTCCGAAGTCCGAAGCCTAGGTCTGAAGTCCGAGGTCCGGCGCCCGACAGCCCGAAGTCTGACGTCCGCTCTTCTACCGCAGCTTCAGCGATTTCAGCATCTGCTCGAACGTGGGGCGCAGCGACTCGAAGTCCTTGTCGGGCGCGATGGACACGACATACAACAGGCTGCCATCCCTGCGCATGACTGCGACCAGCCAATCCCGCTCCTGCGTGGCGCGGCCGCTCTGGTCGCGCAGAGGAGAAGTTCCGATCAAATCCACCGACTTCCCCGCCACGCCGTTTACCCGGATATTCTCGTCCTGTCCAATGGTTCGCAGGTCGGGGTTCGACTGGCGCAACGATGCCATCAGCTCATGAGTCGCCTGATCGAGGCTGGCGTTGGCGTCTTCGGGCTGGAAGGTGTTGATCATGATGCCGTATGCGACCGCATTCTGTGAGACTCCGCTCTGGGGAGCGATTGTGACCGCCGAATTCTGATCTCCGTAGACCTGCCAACTGTCGGGATAAGAAATAGAAAAATCACGATGGCTGAAGTTGCGCAGGCTGCCGCTGGGCCGGATGTCGCCGGCAGACGCGTTCATGGCCGGCGTCTGCCGCTCCGCGATCTGCTGCGCGGTGAGCGGCTTCATGCCGGAGACGCGCTGCTTGATATCGCGGAATTCCGCGCTGTCACTGCGATAACTGGACTTTCTGGGCAATGTGGAGACTTCTTTGGCCACCGCCTGGGCGCGGTTTCCCGGGTCCGGGTGGTCGCTGAAAAACTGCGGGCCGCGCGCCCCGCCCTCTTCCTGGATCTTGGCGAAGAAGTCCGCCATGGCGCGCGGATTGAAACCCGAGTCGTACATGATATCGGTGCCCAGCAGGTCGGCTTCGGATTCGGACTTCCGCGAGTTCTTCAGGAAGTAGGAACCAACTCCAAACGAAAGCCCGAGCTGCGCCATTTGCGACAACGCACCCTGTCCCATGACTCCGCCCAGGATGGCAAGAGGCAGTTGCGCCGCCATCTGTTTGCTGGCGGCCCGGGTGCCATGCCGCTGCACCACGTGGGAGATTTCATGGGCCATCACGCCGGCCAGCTCCCCTTCGTTGTCCGCGGCCTGGATCGTCCCCACATTCACGAAAACGGGTCCGCCGGGAAGTGCGAAGGCATTGATCTCTTTTTGATTGACCACGTGAAAGGTGTACGGCCACTTCTCCCCCGGAGCGTGAGCGGCCAGTTGTTGTCCCAGGCGTTGCACATAAATGCTGACCGGATCGGAGTCGGGAAGCACCGGCAGTTGCTTGCTGACCTGGGCAGCGGACTGCTGTCCCGCCTGGACTTCCTCCTGCGCGGAGAACATGTTGAAGCCGTTGGAGGGTGTGACGCGCGCTTCGAGGGCAGGCGGCAACATGATAGAAAAAACGAGCGACAATATCAGGCAGCGTGCTGGGATTAAGCTGAGCTTCATAAATCCTCTGCTTTTCGTTTCATTTTAGATGCCCAAACACTGTCGTTTTCTGCCAAAGCAGGCCTAATTTGTAACACGACGCGTCAAACCACCACCGGCCCACGTGGGGACAGCCGCCCTCGGCTGTCCAGGTCGAGCGCAAGCTCGACAGATTGTCCGGGCAGAAAAAGCGCGCGGAGCTTCGCTCCGCCAGGACAGCCGGGGGCGGCTGTCCCCACGTGGTCGGTGGTGACGGCAAATGAAAAGGGTGCCGATTTTCCCGGCACCTTATGTGCTTTACTTCGTGAAACTTACTTGCTGTCCAGCGTCCCTGTCGCGCCAAATTCGCGACGGGCCACGGTGCGTGCCTGACGCGCCACGGGAAGCGCTCCGGCAGCCGCGCCCTGGCGCTCCAGCAGCATGGGAACCATGGCGTTCTCGGCTTCTTTGACGAACATCATCGTGCCTTCGGCATTCATGTCGATGCGGATGAAGTCTCCGAGCTTGACCTGCCCGGTGGCGACCAGGTTGGCCAGCTGGAACACGATGTGCCGCTCGATGGCGCGCTTCAGGTGCCGCGCGCCATATTTCGGATCGGTGCCCTCGTGCAGCAGGAAGCTCTTTCACTTTCGGCGTGCAATTGAAGACGAACTGGTTCATGCGCGGATGCCATCAGAATGCGTTGCTGCACCATGCCCAGCTCGATTTCCAGAATCTGCTGCAAGTGCTCCGAGCGCAGGGTGCGGAAGACGACGGACTTGTCAATGCGGTTCATGAACTCCGGGGTGAATTTGCGCCGGGCTGCATCCACCGCAGTGCGGTTGATCTTGTCGTCAAAAGCCGCGTCCACTTGCGTGGCCTTTTGGAGCGAAGCCCAGGCCGCCGTCCACCATGTTGCTCATCTCACCGGCCCCCAGGTTCGAGGTCATGATGATGATGCACTGCGAAAGGTCCACGCGGCGGTTGTCGCCCAGGGTCAAAGTCGCTTTGTCGAGAATGCCCAGCAGCAACTGCCAGAGCGAGTCGGAGGCCTTTTCGATTTCGTCGAACAGCAGAATCGAAAGCTTCAAGTTCTCGGTGTGCCACTGGTTCAGCGCTTCCTGGGTCAGCAGCGGATGGGTTTCGCGGTGGCCCAGGTATCCCGGAGGCGAACCGATCAGCTTCGCGATTTCGTGGGAGTGCTGAAATTCGGCGCAGTCAATCTTGATGCAGGCGCGAGCGTCGCCGAACAGCGCTTCGGCCATGGCTTCGACCACCCGGGTTTTTCCCGAGCCGGTGGGCCCAAGAAACAGCAGATTGCCAACCGGGCGTCCCGGAGGATTCAATCCCGCCAGAAACATCTGATAGATTTCGACGACTTTCTCGACGGCCTGGTCCTGACCGACGATCCTGCGGCGAAGGGCGCTTTCGAACTCTCTGGCATCATTGCTGCGGCGCGTGGGGTCGAGCATGGTGTTGACGACGGTTTTCATATAGGGTCTGGCCCTGCGTGTCCTTTCCTGGGCCCCTGTACTTCTGGACGAGCGGGTCCGCCGTCTCGTTATGAGAGAGACAAATTTTGTCACTCTCCTCGCTGCGGCACTGCGCATTACTGCAAACGACTCTCCATCCCCGGCGAACCGCTAATTCCTAATTTCTGTCATGGTTTAGATGCTGAAGGAGGGAAAACGGCACGCGGTTACCCCGCACCTGGGTTAGGGGAAAGAGAAAATTTTGCCACTCCGTCGGAAGTTCCTGTGGAGCTGGGGCCTGCTTGGCGGCAACCCGGCTGGCACTGGCCCGACGTTAACTGGCCCCCTGAATTGACCGACAGTAGCATCCGTGAAAACCAACGGTCTCCACGGAGAATACTTTGCGTCAACGGGCCCAAGATCACTTGCAACTACCTGCTTTTTTCTCACTTTCGGCTTGATTACCCTGGCGGTTTCTGGCGGCCTCCGCGCAGACCGCGAAGCCCAAGTTGCTGCGCACGTCGCGGCCGGCGACTCCGCTGGTGCCGAAGGCTGCCGGAGCCGTCTCTGGTGCACCGTAGCGCCGCCGGGCAGCACTTTGTACGTGGCCAAGCGCGGCGACAGATCCCGTTGGTGGCGCGGCACTATCTTGCGCAGACCTCTTACCTGACGTCCAGCGAGCTGAGCGAGGCCATGCGCAAGGCCAACGGCGATTTGCACAGGCACCTTCCTGAAGGCGGGTCAGCCGGTGATCGTTCCTGGAATGCTGCCCGCGCCGATCGTCGAGAAGTCGGTTCCGGTCGCGCGCGATTTCGAGGTGCGGGCTATGTACCTCACTGGGCATCATGGCGGCCAGCGATCACGGGATCCGCATCATCCGCCACTGGCGCGAAGTGGGCGGCAACGCCGTGGTGTTTGATATCAAGGACAGCGATGGCAGCGTGAATATTCCGTTCGACATCCGCTGCTCGGACAGTCATCACGTCTTCGTTTCACGACTCTGCCCAAGTTCATTCACTTCCTGCATTCGCAGAACATGCACGCCATTGCGCGCGTCGCCATCTTCCGCGATCAGCGCTTGGTGGTGACGCATCCTGAACTGGCGGTGAAGTCGCACAAGACCGGACAGGCCTGGCGCGAGAACGGCAAGCTGGTTTGGACCGATCCTTCGCAGCCCAAAGTGCAGGAATACGACATCGCTCTGGCCAAGAAGGCGGCTGAGGCCGGCGCGGACGAAATCCAGTTCGACTACGTGCGCTTCCCCGCCGAAGGCGATCAGAAAGACGCCAGCTTCTACTTTCAGACCGAGCATCCGGAGTGGCACCGCTCCGACGTGATTGCCGACTTCCTGAAACACGCCTATGCCGAGCTTCATCCCACCGGCGCGCTGCTTGTCGCTGGATGTATTCGGCATCATGGCCTGGCAGCGTCCGGTGGACCTGGCCCACACCGGGCAGGACATCGTGCGCATGGCGAAGTATTGCGACGTGCTTTCGCCCATGATCTATCCCTCGCACTTCTTCGGCATGGACGGGATTGCCCATCCCGGAGACGCGCCGGAGCACTTTATCGGCGAGTCTATGGACCGCTTTGAAAAGATCACCAAGGGCAGCGGCGTGGTGATCCGTCCCTGGCTGCAGGCCTTCCGCTGGCGGACCAAGACCTACTCGCCGGAATACATCAAAGCCCAGGTGCTGACGGCAAAGGACAAAGGCGGCATCGGCTTCTTGTTCTGGAACGCGGCCAACGACTACAGCAAGCCTTACGCGGCCATGCCGGAGATGACAGCGGCCAAGGGAAGTATTTCCGCGGAGATGAAAAGTCCGGAACAGCGTGCGGGCCGCAGAACTGTCCGCACTGCTCCGAACTTCCAGCCGAGGGACGCTCGAACCCTAGTTCGGGAAGCAGGCTAAGGTTCCGACTCGAACTCGCTTCATCCAGAATCGAGTTATTCCCACGTAGCGTGTCCTTGATCCGGCGAGGCTGCGTAGGTCCGGCCCTGTCGCCTCGGTTATAATTCTTCCGTAGCCCGAGTAGGAGTATTCATGGCGATTCAGAAGACCGAGAAAATCTGGCATAACGGCAAACTCATTCCCTGGGATAGCGCCCAGATTCATGTGATGTCGCACGTTGTGCATTACGGCTCGTCGGTTTTCGAGGGCGTTCGCTGCTACGCCCTGCCCAGCGGACCCGCCATCTTTCGCGCTCAAGGAACACATGCAGCGGCTGCTGGATTCGGCCAAGATCTATCGCATTGACGTGGATTTCACCGTGGAAGAGCTGATCGCGGGCATGTCGGACGTGGTCAAGAACAACGGTGTCTGGCCCTGCTACATCCGGCCGATTGTGCTGCGCGGCTACGGCGAAGCCGGAGTCAATCCGTTTAACTCGCCCACCGAGGTCTACATCTGCAACTATCCCTGGGGCAAGTATCTGGGCACGGACGCCGACCACGGGTGCTGACGTCTGCGTCTCGTCCTGGACCCGCATCGCTCCCAACACTCTGCCGGCGATGGCCAAGTCGGCGCGAACTACATGAATTCGCAGCTCATCAAGATGGAAGCCATCATCAACGGCTATGTCGAGGGCATCGCGCTCGATGCCAACGGCTACGTCAGCGAAGGCTCGGGCGAGAATGTCTTCATGGTGCGCAACGGCGTGCTGCAAACGGCTCCGCTGGGCAATTCGGTGCTGCCCGGCATCACCCGCGATTCGGTGCTGCAGATTGCGCGCGACTGGGAATTCCGGTCGCTGAACAGGGCATTCCGCGCGAACTGCTCTACATCGCGGACGAGGCCTTCTTCACCGGTACCGCGGCGGAGGTTACGCCGATTCGTTCGGTGGACAAGATCAGCGTCGGCAAGGGCGCCATCGGCCCCATCACCAAGGCTATTCAGAAGGAGTTCTTCGCCATCGTCCGAGGCGAGAAGCCGGACGAGTACAACTGGCTGACGCCGGTGCCGGTAGGCAGCAAGCAGCCCGTGGGCGTTTAGGAGACACGTAGGCCCGGACGCCCTCGTCCGGGAAGGCGAGCACAGCTCGCCAAAGGTTTCTGGTAGTCTCGAAGGCGTTCGCGCGGACATCGACTAGCCGGCCTCGCCGGCCGGGTGAGGGCACCCGCCCCTACGCATGCCAAGCCAGGCGCCTTATTTCCCGCACCAGACCACATCAATCGGGTACTTTTCGAATACGCGGTCGGAAGTGAGCACGGTCATTTCTTCCACCATGGCCTGGGCGATAATCAGGCGGTCGAAGGGATCGGAATGGTGCGACGGCAAGTCGTACACCTTTACCGCATGCAAGTGAGTCACCGCGATGGCGAGAAGGCCCTGCTTCGCCATGAAAGCCGGTACGACTTGCGCCGGTGGTCCGGGGAAGTTCAATTTCCCGAGTCGCATCTTGATGCTCAATTCCCAGGAACTCGCAGCCGAGAGATAGATCTCTTCTTTTCCATTCGCAAGAATTTCCCGGGCATTGTCACCGAGGCGTTCGTCAGCATGGACACTCCAAAGCCACGCCACGGTATCCAATAGGTATTTCATTTGCGCTTGCGGCGAGGAGCGTCAATCAGTTTGGGCAGCGTCCCCCCGTAGAATTGCTTGAGCAATTCGTCCGGCAAGGGCGCATCAAAATCATCCGCGACCCAAACCTCACCCCGGGCGAAGCCCAGCGGCCGGACATTTTGTTTCTGAACCAGTGGGACCAGGCGGGCGACGGGAACTCCCGCACGGCGATGGTCACTTCTTCGCCATTGGCCACGCGCTGCAGAAGGCGCGAGAAGTGGGTTTTGGCCTCGTGAATGTTTACTTCCATGCAGCAAAGATAGACTAAGTCTATGGACTAAGTCAAGTCAGACTGAGCCGGCAAAGTCTCTGCGGGCAGGGTACGAGCGCCCGCGACTTGCCCGCAATGTCAGACGGCAAGCACAAGGTTCCTCGACTTCGCCCGGGATGACCAGCTTGGAATGTGTGCCTACTACGCCATTCCCTGGCCCAAAGGTTCTGTCCCTGCCGCGCCCTCTTTCGTTACTTAGGTCATCTTGGGCAGAGTGACTTTTCGAGTCATCATACGGGAGGTTATTTGGGGGAAGTGTCGAATGAATATTGATGACTTGCTGCGCATCGCCATGGAGCGCCGGGCCTCTGACTTGCATTTGAAGGTAGGCAACTATCCCCATCTGCGCATGGACGGCGACCTGAGTCCGCTTACCGACCAGCCGCGCGTCAGCGCCGAAGACATGCTGACCATGGCTTTCAGCATGATGTCGGCGCGCCAGAAGCAGAAGTTCAAAGAGAGCACCGAAATCGATATGGCCTACGGCGTAGCCGGACTGGGCCGCTTCCGTGTGAACGTTTTCCAGCAGCGCGGCAACGTGGGACTGGTGCTGCGCGTCATCCCCACCAAGATTCGCGCCCTCGACGAACTCTATCTGCCCAAGATCGTGGAACAGGTTTGCGAAATGCCGCGCGGCCTGATTCTAGTCACCGGCGTCACCGGTTCCGGTAAGTCGACCACACTGGCCGCGATGGTGGACCGCATCAATTCCACCCGCGCCGAACACATCATCACCATCGAAGACCCCATCGAATTTCTGCACCGCGACAAGAAAGGCTACGTCAACCAGCGCGAAGTGGAAGTGGACACGCCTTCGTTCTGGCGCGGCGTTGCGCGCTTCCCTGCGTCAGGATCCCGACGTCATCCTGGTCGGCGAAATGCGCGACCTGGAAACCATCGGCACCGCGCTGCACGCCGCCGAAACCGGCCACATGGTGTTCTCGACGTTGCATACGCTGGACGCGGTCGAAACCATCAACCGTATTATCGCCATCTTCCCGCCGCCGGAGCAGAAGCAGATTCGCCTGCAGCTGGCAGCCGTGCTGCGCGCCGTCATCAGCCAACGCCTGGTCCGACGCTGCGACGGCGACGGCCGCGTGCCCGCGGTCGAAGTGATGATCAACACCGCGTACATTCGCGAGTGCATTCTGGTTCCGGAAAAGACGCGCGCCGTCCGCGATGCGATCTCGGCCGGAACTTCGCAGTACGGCATGCAGACCTTCGATCAGTCGCTATGGGACTTGTTCCAGGCAGGATTGATCAATTACGAAACCGCTCTGGAGAACGCATCGAACGCCGACGACTTCAAGCTGCGGATGCAGGGCGTCTCCTCCACCAGCGATATTTCACGCAACGCGATGCAGCAGACAGGCTTCGGCGGCAGTCGCTGAGGTCTTCTCCATTCCAAAAACCAGGGGCACGCTTTATGCGTGCCCCGTTTTCTTGACCCAAAACACAAGGCAGAACGTTATTTTGCCGCCAGAGCCGGCTGCTGCAGCCAATATTCCGAGGCGTACTTCGCGCGATGACAGTCGGCGCCGCCCAGGATGGTCAGCACGTCGTGCAGAGACGAGATATCGAACACCCGGTTCAAACGGGTTCGGGTCAGCATCTCGCGGACAAGCCCGGACGGATGCACCAGCTTGAGCTGGATCCCATGACTGCAGGTCCAGTGATGCAATGACACCAGCGCGTTCAGTCCACCCGCGTCCATGAACTCCACCTGCGAGAGGTCCAGCACCACAATGCGCGTCGTCTTCTGCGACACCACCGCATTCCTCAGAGTGCAAACCGACACTCCGCGCACCAGGCGCCCGCTGCAGTGCACCACCGCCACTTCGCTGTTCGTTTCCACATCGAGGGTTAACATGACTGACTCCGTCTTTCTTGTCGCGTTCTTCTTCTTTGTTGTGATTTTCTTTTCTAGTGTGATCGCCTTTTCATCATAGACGACTCGCTTGCGGGAAGGTCAACACCCTGTCTGGCGGTGCACTTCGTGAATTTCAGCCGTCTCTGGTGTATACGTAGTTGGCAGCACAGGAGTTCCGCGCTTTGTCGCGGCTAGAACGCTAAGCGCAATTTTTACAACACTTTTACAACAAGTTACATTGCTGAAACAAAGTCGCTGGGTATGCCTTTTCCCCGTCCCAAAAAGACCGACTCCGAAGATGTGCTTTACGAATATGCGGTGGGCGCGCTGGCGCGCCGCATGCGCTCGGTAGCAGAACTCAAACGCCTGCTGCGGCCGCGCGTAGAAGCCGAGACGGAATACGGAAAAACGCTGGTGGAGCTGGTGATTCGCCGTTTGAAGGACCAGGGTTACCTGAACGATGCCAAATACGCCGCCGCATTTTCGTCCTTCCGCCGCGACAACGAGAAGTTCGGACGCCGGCGGGTGATCACCGATCTGAAGGCGAAGGGAGTCCACGGAGAAGTGATCGACAAGGCGGTGGATGCGGTCTACGACGAAGTCAACGAAGAGAAGCAGGCCCGCGACTATTTGCAGCGCAAGCGATTGAAGAAACCGAAGAGCCAGAAGGAAGCCGCCCGCATTTTCCGCCAGCTGATGCGCGCCGGTTTCGGGGCCAAGACGATTTTTGCCATCCTCAAAAAGTGGGATGTGGATGATGAGACCCTGACCGCGCTGGAGGGCGAACTGGAATAGCAAAGGGGATGGCCGCACTCATGGTCTTGTGCCTTGAGTTCAATTTCCTTTGCGTTCTTTGCGGATTTTCTTTGCGACCTTTGCGGTTTAAGATTTTTTGGACGATGCAGGCACAGGGCAACCCTTTTACCGCAAAGGACGCAAAGAAAATCCGCAAAGGGCGCAAAGGAAATCAGACCAGTGGAGCGTAGCGTTGCGTTTGCGCCGGAAATACTGGATACTCCCTGTCACCCGTTTCACTCAACCGGAGGAATTATGAAGACTAAATGGACAATCGTGGTCGCGGCGATGCTACTCGGTCTGGCATCGTTCGCCTACTCGCAAGACGTCAAAACGGACGTTGACAAGGCGGCCGACAAGACTGCCGACGCCACCAAGGACGCAGCCAAAGATACGGCCCACGCCACCAAGAAGGCGGCGAAGAAAACCGCGCATGCGACCGACAAGGCAGCCGACAAGACGGCCGACGCCACCAAGGATGCGGCCAAGGACACAGGTCACGAGCACCAAGAAGCTGGCCAAGAAAACCGAACACGGAACCGAAAAGGCCGCCGACAAGACCGCCGACGCCACCAAGGACGCGGCCAAGGATACCGGCACAGGTGGCCAAGAAGACCGGGCACGGCATCAAGAAGGGCGCGAAGGACGTCGGCCACGGAGTAAAGAAGGCGCGGAGAAAACCGCCGACGCGGTGAAGTAGCTGATCACAGCGTGAAGAACGTCGAGAATAGCCCGCCAGTTCACCGGCGGGCCCAGAGTCGCAGACCACGACGTCCCAGAGGGACGTCCGATAATAGCTCGGCGTTTCAACGCCGGGTGGCTGCCGCGAATTCGCCGCGTCCCGTAGGGACGCCTGAAATCTATCCCCACACGTATTTTGGATCGTACTCAATCGCGTGCTTCTTCAGAAACGCGACAAACTCCTCTTCGAAACTGCGCTTGCGATGATGTTCTGCTTGTCGCTTAATGTAGTCAATCGTGCGTGGCTTCTGTGAAACTCCGAGGGTGAAGGCGCCGTAGCCCTCTTGCCAGGAAAATCCTTTGGTATGGGTCTCGTTCATCCACCGCGACGAGGCGCCTTTGAGCAGTTGCACCGCCTTGGCCAGAGCCACGGTGGCGGGCAAAGACAAGAGGATGTGCACGTGATCCTCCGTGCCACCCACGATCAGTGTTTTGAAACCACTTTTTGCGGGCGATTCCGCCGATAAATGACCACAGTTCGGACTGGGTTTCGGGGGGAATCAATTTACGCCGCTCCTTGGTTGAAAAGACGCAATGGACAAGATCGGAAACATGGGTGTGGGACATCGTGCCCTCCGCGGTTTCAGGCGTCCCTACGGGACGCGAATCATTTTGCCTCGCCCACCCGGCGTTAAAACGCCGGGCTACTATCAAACGTCCCTCCGGGACGTTTTGCCCGGGACGACGTGCTCAGATGTGCTGCACCTAGCCTACCAGTTCACTGGCGGGCTGCCATCGATCAAGCCGAAAGCGCGTCCCGTAGGGACGTCTGAAATCTACGGCATTGCCGCCGCCTGTCTGTGACGGATGAACATCGGTGCGATCCGGCGATGACCTGTCGCCGATGCTAGAATCGGGATGTCAAATCATGCTCAACTGGCTCTGAAATTCGCCGAAAATTTCTGGACTTTTTCGTCCAGAAGGGACACCGCGAGGTGCATTCGTCGTCGCTCGTCCCGCAGAACGATCCCACGCTGCTGTTCACCAACGCGGGCATGAACCAGTTCAAGGACGTCTTCCTCGGCCTGGAAAAGCGCGACTACAACCGGGCCACGACTTCGCAGAAATGCGTGCGCGCCGGCGGCAAGCACAACGATCTCGAAAACGTCGGCTTCACCAACCGCCATCACACGTTTTTCGAGATGCTGGGAAATTTTTCCTTCGGCGACTATTTCAAGAAAGATGCCATCGCCTACGCCTGGGAGCTGATCACTTCGCCCGCAATGGTTTGGCATCGAAAAGACAAGCTGTACGTGACGATCTTCAACGGCGAAGGCGGGATGCCGCGCGATGCCGAGGCTTACGACTTGTGGGCTGGCGCAGGGCGTGCCGAAAGATCGGATCTTCGAGATGGGCCTGAAAGACAACTTCTGGCAGATGGGCGACACCGGCCCCTGCGGCCCATGCAGCGAGATTCACTACGACATGGGCGTGGCGGCGTCCGATCAGGGCCACACCGATTGCGCATTCGGCTGCGACTGCGGCCGCTATGTCGAGATCTGGAATCTCGTGTTCATGCAGTTCGACCGCGATGCCAGCGGCAAGCTGAATCCGCTGCCCAAGCCGTCGATTGATACGGGGATGGGTCTGGAGCGGGTGACGGCGGTGCTGCAGGGCGTGATTTCGAATTACGAGACGGATTTGTTCACGCCGCTGATCAAGCGAGCGGCGGAACTGACAGGAGCACTACGGCCATGTAGGGACGGAGCATTGCCGCAGCCGAGCAGAAGCTCGACTAGTTCAAAGTCTGCAGCTTCCTTGCGCGTCATCGCCGACCACTCGCGCGCTGCAACGTTCCTGATTTCCGACGGAGTGCTGCCATCGAACGAAGGCCGCGGATATGTGCTGCGCAAGATTATCCGGCGAGCGATCACGCACGGAAGATTGCTGGGACAGACGAAGCCGTTTCTGCACGAGATGGTCTTTGCGGTGCGAGATCTGATGCAGGATGCGTATCCCGAATTGAAGGACAACGGCGGAACGCGTGTCGAAGACCGTGTTACTGGAGAGAACAACGATTTGCCACACGCTCGATATCGGACTTGAGAAGCTAGAGGCAGACGCTTCGACTGCAAGACGACGGTTGACCAACCGATAAGGCTTGAGATGCGTCAGAACTGAAGCTACGAAGTCCGCTGACTTCGCAGCACGAGAACTCGGCATGCTCTCTGGCGAAGAGGCATTCAAGCTCTATGACACTTTCGGCATGCCACTGGATTTCATCAGGATGCAGCTCGCGATCAGGGCATCGCTTTCGATCAAGCGGTTTCGATCGCGCCATGGACGAGCAGCGCGACCGCGCCCGCGCCTCCTGGAAAGGCGCAGCCAAGCAGACTGCGAACCCCGCCTATCAGCAACTTCCGAAATCAGAGTTCGAAGGCTACCGCCAGACCCGCTCCGACGGCTGCGAAGTTCTCGCCATCATCCACAACGGCCAGGGCGCGCAGGAACTCAAAGCCCGGCGAAGAAGGCGAGGTCATCCTCGACCACACGCCGTTCTATGCCGAATCCGGCGGCCAAGTCGGCGATCGCGGATGGCTTTACAGCGACGATCACAACACCGTCGTTGCCGAAGTGAAGGGATGCTACTACCCAGTCCAGGGAGTGCGGGCGCATCAGGTCGTGGAATCCCACCTCCGCAAAACGCGAAGGTCGGGCACTCTCGTGTCGGGCGACAAGGTCGACGCCGTGGTCAACACCGAAATTCGCCAGGCCACCATGCGCAATCACACCGCCACGCATCTGCTGCAAGCCGGACTGCGCGAAGTGCTGGGCAAGCACGTGAAGCAGGCGGGATCGCTGGTCGCGCCCAATCATCTGCGCTTTGACTTCTCGCACTTCACCGCTGTGGCCGACGAAGAGCTGCAGGACATCGAAGACCTCATCAACAAAGAAGTGCTGCGCAACGAGAAAGATCGAAGTCATCGAGAACGTGCCGATCGATGTCGCCATCAACGAATATCACGCCATGGCGCTGTTCGGCGAAAAGTATGGCGACAAAGTCCGCGTCATCAAGATCGGCGATTTCTCCACCGAACTTTGCGGCGGCACGCACACCGCCGCCACCGGCGAGATCGGACTGATCAAGATTCTGAAAGAGGGCAGCGTGTCGTCGGGCGTGCGCCGCATCGAGGCCGTCACCGGCGAAGGTTCGCTGCATCACTTTCAGCAAGATCATCAACTGGAGAATGTGGTGTCGAGCTTCGTCGGCTCCGACCCTTTCGCAAAAAGCGCGAAAGGATGGGGCACCCGAATCCGAACAGGCCTCCCTGTCGCCGGCCGAAGCGTTGAAGCTCGAGCTCGAAAAGAAAGACGCCGAAATCAAGCGCCTGGCCCGCGAACTCGATCAGGCGCGCATGAAGTCGGCATCGTCCACCGTGGCTTCCGTCGACCGACAAGATCAAAGACGTTCGCGGCGTGAAAGTGCTGGCGCACCGGGTGGACAATCTGGAACGCGCGCAGATGCGAACGCTGGTCGACCAACTGCGCGACAAGATGGGATCGGGCGTGGTCGTGCTCGGTTCGGCGACCAACGGGAACGTCGCACTGATCGTGGGCGTCACCAAAGATCTCACTGGAAGAATTCAGGCGGGAAAAGTCATCGGCCCGGTGGCCCAGAAAGTCGGCGGCAAAGGCGGCGGCCGGCCTGACCTCGCCGAAGCCGGCGGCAAAGATCCTGCGGCGCTGGATGCCGCGCTGGGCGAGGTATACGGCGTGGTGGAAAGTCTGTTGGGAAGCTAACCCCAGTTGTCAGATACTAGTTCCCGGTTCTCAGTTGGATACGAGGTGCGCATGAAAAGCCGCATCCGGTTCGTCAGCCACCAGGGCAAGAAGATTCTTGTGGTCGATTGCACGAAGTGTACGGCTGAACAGTTGGAAGAGCTGTCTGCTCTGGTCCCGGCGCAGGTTACAACCCAACCGCGGGGGTCTGTGCTGTTGCTGGCGGATTTCACGGGTTCGAATTTCGACAAGAAGAGTCTGGAGCGTATCAAGCCTGCGTTGGTGTTCGACCGGCCTCACCTGAAGCGTTCTGCGTGGGTGGGAGTGGAAAACCTGCCCAAGGTTTTCTACGAGCACCTGAAATCGTTTTCGCAGCGGGACTTGCCCACTTTCAAGACGCGGGAAGAGGCCATGGACTGGTTGGTGCAGGATTGAGCTCTCAGCTTCGCCACTTCAGCGTGACTGGGCCTGCCAGCGGATGTTTCATCTCGCCTCCCGTTTTTCGCGCTTCCAGATAGGCTGCCTTCAATCCGAAATACCACTTGGCGGGACGGTCGGCGTCATCAATGAGCATCAGGTGCGGATTGTGCTTTAGGCCTTCCGATTGTTGCTCCATCGTTCTGCGGTCTTGTTCGACAAATTTCGCAAATACAAACTTGAGCAATTGCGGACCGAAGGGGACCCAGCGAAACAGGTTCCACGCCGCGACCACGTCAATGCGGCACTGGCTGCGGGTGATGGGCGTCACCGTGGTCAGGGACGAGAACCAGTACTTGCCCGCCCGGATGGTTTCCAATCGCAGGTTGGGCAGAACAAAATCAATGGTCGTGGTGATCGACTCGGCGTCGGCGTACAGGCGCAGCAATTTATAGGGTGCACTGTTCGAGCTGGGCGTGTGCGCGCTCATGCGGAAGCCGTTCGGAATCGGCTCGAAGTTCTTGTGTTTCTCGTGAATGCTGGCGCGGGATCGCCACCACCAGGCTTGATGGACAAACGGGCCATGCGCCGGGTCCATCAGCCCGATGATTCCGTGGTCAACGGTGCACGGCAGGTCGGCAGTCAGGTAGGCCAGTTTGTACTTCTCGCTGAAAGTGGGAACGCGAGGCGCAGGCATCGGCGGCTCGATAGCTTTGGTAAATCCGGCTCCCGGCGCCGCCGGCTCGGGGATAAAAACCCAGATAAAGTCGTCATGCTCTTCACAGGCATAGCTGCCGGCATAGATGCGGTCAATCTTCAGCTTCTGATCTTCGGTGAGTGACGGAATAAGCTGGCACTGGCCGGTACGTCCGTCGAAGCGCCAGCCGTGATAACTGCATTCCACCTGCTGGCCGTCAAAGTTGCCGTGGGAAAGAGGCATGCCGCGGTGCGGGCAGGCGTCATGCAGGGCAAAGGGACGGCCCTGGCGATCGCGTCCCAGGGCGAGCGGAGTTTCGAGCAGCATGGCCTTTTGCAACTGGCTTCCGCCCACCTGCCGGCCGGGCAGGGCGCGATACCAGAAGCCGTAGAGCATCAGCGAGTCGGGAGCTTCGCGGGTCGGCAGGGCGATGTCGTTCATGATGGGATGAACCATGATGGGATGAATGGGGACGCAGGCAGCCTACTACAGCCGCCATAAGGAGGTAAAAGCGGCCCGGGCGTGAATCCCGACCAAAGCCGTGCTGGCCGCGGCCTGGCGAGGTAACCAGTGGTCGCGGTAAATATCTATATTTTCAATGAATTGCTGTATTACTTCGGTGGTTCTATTGGTCTTTAGAGTCGTTGCTCCCACCCCACCCGCAGCCTATAATTGGTTCACTCTGGTAGGTTTTCTCCGTCAGGTTCCGGGTAGGTAGGCGCGGGGTATTTGTCTGTCCGCGTGCAAGCACTAAACCCGGCTATGCGAAAACGCCTGCAAATCGCCCTGATGGCTAGCCCTGTACTCGCGACCTTCCTTTCTCTCGCAACGCCATACCTGCGGGCACAAGCCGGTTCCGCAAGCATTATCGCCAGCGTAGACAGCTCTGGACGCAAGATCTACGTCAACGACGAGACGCCGATCACGGCGCCCCGGCGTTCGACCGCTCCCGAGATCCAAACCAGTGGTCTGATGTATTGGAGTCCAACGGCACATCGCTGGAAGCCGGTGGCATCGGCCAACGTCCGGGCGGCGCGTTCGGCGGCAGCTGAAGTCAGCACCTCGGAAAAAGTCTCCAGCTACGTGCGCGGCAAGCCGTTCACGCAGCAGGAAATCGAAGCCGCCATTGACCAGGCGGCGGCCCGGCACAACGTGGATCCGAGTCTGGTGCGCGCGGTCATCAAGGTGGAATCGAACTTCAATCCCAACGCGGTGTCCCGTACCGGGGCGATGGGGCTGATGCAGTTGATGCCACAAACGGCGCGGCAGCTGAAGGTGGCGAACCCGTTCGATCCGCAGCAGAACGTGGATGCGGGCGTCCGCCATCTCAAGCGGCTGATGGAAAGCTATGGCGGCGACGTCAAACTGAGCCTGGCGGCGTATAACGCCGGCGCGGGCGCAGTGGCGAGAAGCGCCGGAGTGCCGCACTTCCGCGAGACCCGCAACTACGTCAAGCGGATCACCCAGCTCTATTACGGCGGGACGGCTCCGGGCTATCAGATCCTGAGCAATCCAGTCCATGAGCCGGTGCGGATGAAGCGGGATGACCGGGGCGTGCTGAACGTCAGCAACACCGACTAGGGAATCCGCATCTGCATAACAGGGTAGGTAGTCAACACAGCTCTTGCGAGCTACGCGAGTACGGGTTAACAGGCTGGAAAATTGAAGAACTCCGATCGAGGCCAACGCGCATTGCGTCTGGGTGGGGCTGTGCTCCTGCTGTTGCTCCCGGTGCTGCCCGTGCAGGCGCGGGGGAAATCTGAGGCCTGGGCGCGCGGGCAATATGCCACCGCCGAACACATGCGCGAGGCGTTGAAAAGCCTTCCCTCCGCGCAGCAAACCCGCCGCGAATACCAACGCGTGATTGCAGCCTACCGCCGCGTGTACTACGGCTCGCCTGCTTCCTCCAAGGCGGACCCCAGCGTGGTTGCCGTTGCCGAGCTGCTGTCGGAGATGGGCCGCCACTTTAACGACGACAAAATTCTGCGCGCTGCCATCGGCCAGTACAAATTCCTGCGCCGGGAGTATCCCGGCAGCCGTGACCGCATCGACGCGCTCTTTACCATTGGCCAGATTTACCAGGACGATCTCAAAGACCGGGCCCAGGCCAAGCTGGCATTTGAGGAATTTCTCCATCGTTATCCCCACAACCGTCTGGCCGACGAGGCTCGCAAGGCGCTCGCCGAACCGGTGCAGCAAGCCGGCTTGAAATCGAAGAGCCAGAACTCAGACGACGCGGATGACGACGATTCCCCAGCCCCCCGGGCAAGGGCTCCCAAGACAGGTCCAAGCAAGAGCGAGCGGCCGGCTCCAGCCGAAAAGGCTGCGACTGATCTGAACGCTGAAGGCTCGAAGGAATCGCGGAAGCCGGCGCACGTAACCAGCATCCGCCATTGGTCGAACCCGGACTATACGCGGGTCGCCATTGGCCTCGAAAGGGACATCAAGTTTGAGTCGCAGCGTATTGCGCATCCCGAGCGACTTTGTTTCGATCTGCTCGACACCGATCTGAGGTCGAACTTACTGGGCAAGACCTTCGACGTGGATGACGGGCTGCTGAAAAAAATTCGGGTGGCGCAGTTCAAACCGGGCAAGTCCCGGATCGTGCTGGAGGTGGCGGATCGCTCCGAGTACACCACCTTCCTGCTGACGGATCCGCCGCGGCTCATCATTGATGTTCACGGCGATGTTCACAGCAAAGACACGCAGGGCAAGGCGAGCGCGCGGGAAACCTCCGTGAAGCCTGCCGCCGCCGGTGACGAGGCTGCCGACACCTCGGATACGGCCGTAGCAGCTCCGCCCAAGCCTATCGAGAATCCGGAAGCCAAGCCGCAAGTCAGAGAAAAAGGCAGCAAGACGGCGTCCGCAAGCAGCATTGGCCCCAAGAAGATAGTGGTGGAAGCGGATGATGATGATGAGCGATAGCCCCGTCACTGTGGCTAAACTCGATCCTCCGCAGCTTAAGCCCACGGAGAAAGCGCCGCTCGCGCTGCCCGCGCCGCCGATCACGCTGCCCACGCTTTCGAAAAGTTCCAGTCGCAGCAAGCGCAAGCCGCCAGTGATTTACCCGGACGCCCGCGAAGCTTCGCCTACGGCTAATGGGGACCGCTCACTGATCCGCGCCCTGGGATTGAAAATCGGCAAGATCGTGATTGATCCCGGCCACGGCGGCCACGACACCGGCACCATCGGTCCGAATGGCCTGGAGGAAAAAGACCTGGTGCTCGACGTCGGCCGACGATTGGGCAAGTTGCTGCAGGCGCGGCTGGGCGCCGACGTGATTTACACGCGCAAAGACGACACGTTCATTCCGCTCGAAACTCGCACCTCCATCGCCAATCAGGAGCAGGCAGACCTCTTCGTTTCGATTCACGCCAACTCCAGTCGCGATCCGGACGCGCGGGGCGTGGAGACGTACTACCTGAACTTCACCTCGTCGGCGGAAGCGCTGGATGTGGCGGCGCGCGAGAATGCGGCCTCGGACAAGTCCATCCACGAATTGCAGGACCTGGTGAAGAAGATCGCATTGAAGGAAAAGATCGACGAATCGCGCGAATTTGCCTCCAACGTGCAGCGCGCCCTGCACAGCGGACTGGCGGTCAAGAGTCCGGGCATTCGCGATCGTGGGGTCAAGAAAGCGCCGTTCATCGTGCTGATCGGGGCCAACATGCCGTCGATCCTGGCTGAGATTTCATTTGTCAGCAACCCGGGCGATGAACGCAGGCTGCAGACCGCTGACTATCGCCAGCGCATCGCGGAATCGCTCTATCGGGGAATCTCCAAGTACGTGAGCGGGTTGAGCGGAGTGAAAGTCGCCAGCCGGATTGATAAAGGCGGGAGCCAGTAGTTCAGGCTCTCTGCGCGTCTACACAGCTGATCCACCATCCATGCAACCTTTGCGTCCTTTCTTTGCGCTCTTTGCGGTTCAAGATTTTGTCCTTCTCGCGGCAAAATCAAACGCTTTTAACCGCAAAGGACGCGAAGATTCCGCAAAGGACGCAAAGAAAACCGCGACCGCAAGCCTGCCCTGATGGAAACTTTCCGCGCCCGTCTGTAGTCTAAGCAGTACAGGGCTCTTCCGCGCTTGGCCCGACTGTTTTATGGGTACCAAATTCATTTCCGTGGTGATTTTTCTTGGCTTGAGCTTGGGTGCTGCCTTCGCGGGCGAGCCGCCCGCGACCACACCGGCCCCGGCCGCGCCGGTCTCCATTCTTCCCCCGCAGTTTGCGGGATGGCATGTCTCCGACCCGACCCGCGTCAGCCAGGATCCCGCCGTTGCCGATCCGGTCAATGCCGCTCTGCTCAAAGAATACGGCTTCACCGATTTCGAATCCGGCACTTATGTTCGCGATGACGGGCGCAAGGTTGCTCTCAAGGCCATTCGCTTCGCGGATGCCAGCGGGGCATATGGCGCTTTCACGTACTACAAGATGCCGCAGATGCTGAAGGAATCGGTCCCGGACCAGGGCGCATCGCTGAACGAGCGGGTGCTGTTCTATCGCGGAAACATTCTCGTGGACGCGGTATTCGAGAAACTGAGCGCCATGTCGGCCGCTGAACTTCGAGACTTGTCCGAGGCTCTGCCTTTGCCTGCCGGGAACGCGCGCAATTTGCCCATCCTGCCGCAGTACCTGCCCAAGTCAGGTTATGTGAAGAACAGCGCGAAATACGTGGTGGGTCCGGCGGGCCTGGAAAAGATCAGCGCTCCGCTCTCCGCGCAACTGGTGGACTTCAGCGCCAGCGCCGAAGTGGCCCTGGGTACGTATCAGACCGCGGACGGGCTCGCGACCCTGATGCTGATCGCGTATCCGACGCCGCAACTGGCAGCCGAGCACCTGCGCCGGATCGATGCCGCCAACCAGCCCGCCAATCCAGGGAACGCGCAGCAGCAGCCCACAACTCCAATCGCGATTGCAGGGCCCATCTTCGACAAGCGTACTGGTCCCATGGTCGTGATCGCGACCGGCGCGATTTCGCAAGGAGAGGCGCGAGCGCTGTTGAGCGCGGTGAACTACGAAGCCGACGTCACCTGGAACGAAAACACTTATCAGGGCAAGAAGAACAACATCGGCAATCTGCTGCTGAACGTTTTTCTGCTGTGCGGAATTCTGATCGTATTCGCAGGCGTCGCCGGTCTGGCTTTTGGCGGCATTCGTATCTTTTTCAATCACATTCTGCCGGAGCGGGTTCTGCATCGAGAAAAGCCGACGGATTTCATCGCCCTGAACCTGTCCGAGGGTCAGGACGGGGGCTCCGATTCCAAGGTAAGCCCATCAATCAAAGCCGTTTAGGCGAGCGAAAGCGGGACAAAATTGCAAAATGGGTGGCTTCACAGCCCTGTTAACCTATTTTGTAAGTCATTGAATCCAAAGATATTTATTTCCCAAAAATCCCTTGACACCCCCCTTTTTCGGCTCATAAGATTTCGCCAGAAAGTTTTGACGGATTTTGTCCCGTTGGAACTATTCTCCCTTAAAAGAAGAGGCCACCCCTTGCCAGGGTGGTCTTTTTTTTCAGCCGTCGGTCATCAGTCTTCAGTCGTCAGCACAGAACGAGCTTCGTTGGAATGAGACTTTGAATTTCCTGACGACCGAAGACTGACGACTGAAGACGGACGGCCGCCTTTGTTAGAATCGAAGCAAGCCGACGTAGCTCAGTTGGTAGAGCAGCCGATTCGTAATCGGCAGGTCAGCGGTTCAAGTCCGCTCGTCGGCTCCAGATTTCAATAGTTTACCTGCCAGCTTCATTCCACCCTCAACTCACCGTGACGTGGATTGTGAGGTGAGTTGCGCTTACTTTGGCAGGGCTGCGGTTCCATTCACGACGAAGGCAGCCTCCGACTTTGCGTCGGTCTCTTCCGGCTGTGCGCCACCGACGGTTAGGGAGTACTTGCCTGCGAGAATCGCTCGGTTGCCCTGTTCGTCGACGCTGGACAACGACCGCGGATCAATCTTGAGCGTCACTTGCTTGCTCGCGCCCGGCGCCAGATTCACACGTTCAAAAGCCACCAGTGAGTGACGCGGTCCATCGGCTTGCGGGGTCTTCACATAAGCCTCCACCACCTCATCACCGGCCACAGTTCCTGCATTGGTCAGGGTGACAGTTGCGGTGATTGGATCGCCAGCTCTTAACGACTCAGCCGAAAGCTTCACCGGTCCGTAGGTGAACTTCGTGTAACTCAGCCCATATCCGAAACCCCACAGCGGCTTGCCGGTGTAGTAGCGGTACGTGCGGTTCTTCATCGAGTATTCGGCGAAGGCCGGCAGATCGTCGACGCCTGCGTAGAAAGTCACGGGCAGCCTGCCAGCGGGGTTATTGGTTCCGTCGAGCGTACGGCGGATGGCGGTCCCGCCCTCGCCACCGGGATACCAGGCCGCGACGACGGCGTTCGCGTGATCCTTCGCCCACTTCAGCGCCACGGCGCTGCCGCTCTGCAGCACGACGACGAGCGGCTTCCCTGTGGCCGCGATCGCTTCCAGCAACTTCTGCTGCGGCGCGGGCAGGTCGATGCTGGTGCGGTCGCCACCGCTGAAGCCGTCAATCTTGATACGCATCTCTTCGCCCTCCAGATTGGGCGAGAGGCCAACGAAGGCAACGACCGCATCGGCCTGCTTCGCCTGCGCTACGGCTTCGTCGAGCTGGGCTTGCGCGGGCGCTTCCCACTTAAGAGTTACGCCGCCGCCGGCACGGTCGCCGGAGTGTGAGTACTCGAGCACAAACGTGTGCGGCTGGGTGTCGCCAAAGTCATAAGGAATCGACGGCGGGTTGGGCGACTCCATCAACGGCGGTGCTGTGGGCGATGCTCCCATCATCGTTGCCTTGACGTCGCCCATACTGAGAAGTCAATTGCTGGCGCAGCGAGCCCTCGCCGAGAACCTTGCCATCGATGATCAACCGGTATGACTCCTTGGGCGAGTAGGGAAAGCTGTTTCCGGGGTCGAGCGAAAAGACGTAGTGGCCGGCCGCGGGTGCGGTGATGGTGCCAGACCAGCGGACCGAGTAGTTGATGGCTTCCAACTGCGGCGCAGGCTTGGCATACTCCCAGTCTGCCTGGACGGCGGGTTCTGTGACAACGGCCACAGGGCGGCCTGTCCAGTCGGGCGTCGCGAAAAACTCGGTTTTCAGGCCCTTCTTGATGTCGAAGACCGTACGCGGGATGGGGACTGCGAAGCCCGCAGCCAGACTGGAGCCCTGAGCGTAGAGAACCTCGCGGCTGCTATCAGCCAGCATGCCGTCGAGCGGCGTGACCGGTTGCACGGGAGTACCAACGTAGTTGCCGAGAATGGAGGTCAGCAAATCGGCGGTGGGGCCGACGACTGCGATGCGCTTCGCCGACTGCTTCAGCGGCAGCGTGCCATCGTTCTTGAGCAGCACGATGCTCTCCTCGGCGGCCTTGAGGGCCTGGGCGCGATTCGCATCGGAAGCCACATCCGCGTACGGAATCTTGTCCAAAGGATTCGAGCCCTGCGGGTCGAACAATCCAAGCTGGAAGCGCGCGGTGTAGAGTCGCTCGGCGGCGGCGGTCACCTGGGCCTCCGTTGCCAGGCCGTGACGCACCGCGTTGGCCAGCGTATTGAAGCCGGGCGACCAGATGCTGCAGGAGAGGTCGGTGCCAGCCTGGAGCGACAGGGCCGAAGCGTGCTCGATGTCGGCGGCGTGCTTGTGCCCGTTGGCAACATCGACGATCGCGCCACAGTCGGAGACAACGAAGCCCTTGAAGCCCCAGGCCTGGCGCAAGTGGTCCTGGAGGAGCATCTTGTTGGCGCAGGCGGGAAACTGATCCACCGAGTTGTAGGCGCACATCACGGACTGCACCTTGCCCTCGGTGACGGTGGCGCGAAAGGCGGGCAGATAGGTCTCTTCGAGGTCGCGCGGCGTCGGCTCGATGTCGACGGTGTGGCGCGTCGACTCAGGGCCGGAGTGCACGGCAAAGTGTTTGCTCGTAGCCACGGCTCGAAGGTGAGTGAGGTCAGGACCCTGCACGCCGGCGATGAAGGCGCTGCCCAAGCGGCCGGTCAGGAACGGATCTTCGCCGTAGGTCTCCTGGCCGCGGCCCCAGCGTGGATCGCGGAAGATGTTGATGTTCGGAGACCAGAAGGTCAGTCCGAAAAAGATGCGGTGATTGCCTTCGCGCTGTGCCTGGTTGTATTTCGCGCGGGCTTCCTGGCTGATGATGTTCCCCATCGTCTGGATCATCGCGGGGTCCCACGTGGCAGCCATGCCGATGGCTTGGGGGAAGACGGTGACGTAGCCCGCGCGAGCCACGCCGTGCAGAGCCTCATTCCAGGTCTGGTAGTCAGGAACTCCGAGCCGCGGGATCGCGGTGGCGTAATCTTCGAGTTGCGCGGCTTTCTCTTCGAGCGTCATGCGGCCCACAAGATCGTGTGCGCGCTCCTGGCGTGAAAGGCTCGGGTTCAGGTAAGCCGGTTCTTGTGCGCGCCCTGGAGAAGATGCAAGGAGAAAAACGAAAAATGCTGAAAGCCATTGGCGAAACGACATCGATTGTTCCTCCGTTGGGCGGTGGCCATGGCATATTCTGATTTGACGCTGCAAACAGGATTACACCCTCGACCGAAATTTTAACCGCACCTGCTACAAGTGTCACTCATCGTGCGGGCGGGGATAGGGCGACTCTTCCATGCAGTCCTGTGGCGAACATCATTACGCCGTGCAGTTTACCGGATCGTAGGTCGTCTTGGTGCGGCTCTCGACTCGGTTGATGTCATCAAGTGTTTGCGCTGCGAGTTTTCCACGATTTTTGCACTCCATTATGGGCAAGTTGTCTGCTGAGATACCTTTGCGAGCTAGTTTCCACTTGCCAACGGGGAGTAACTTTCCCGATAATATTGTGAGAGTTCAATAACTATCGTGTATCGATACAGTCAAGCGGATTTGCTGCGCATCCTGAGAGTCACCTCGCGCCAGTTGGCCTCCTGGGAAAAAGCCGGGCTGGTGGCGGCGGCGGAGAACTATTCTTTCTTCGAACTCCTGCAGGTCAAGAAAGTGCGGGACCTGTGTGCCCGTAAGGTGCGTCCGGCAGTGATCCGGCAATCTCTAGAAGCGATGTTGAAGCAGGTTGCCGGGATGGAGAATCCCCTTCTCGAAGCCGGGGCCTTCAGCACCGGTCACCGGATTGCATTCCGCCACAAGGGCAAAGTGGTTGAGCCCATAGCCGGCCAGTTCATGTTCGACTTCTCTCCCGGACAGCGAGTGGTTTCGAGCACCCCAATCTCCAGCCGCGCCGAGGCGGCGCCGAACGACGCGGCCGAGCTGTTTGCGCGCGGCATTGCGCTCGAGGAAGATCCGAACCAGCAATCGCAGGCCATCGAGATGTACCAGCAGGTTCTGGAGCTCGATCCCGAGCACGCCGCCGCGCATATCAACCTGGGCACTCTGCATTACAACCGCCAGGAATATTCGCTGGCGGAAAAGCACTACCGCCATGCCATCGAGGTGGATCCACGCTATGCCCTGGCCTACTTCGATCTGGGCAATGTGCTGGACGAAACCGGCAGAGTAGCGGAGGCGATTCAGACTTATGGGACGGCGCTCCAACTCGCGCCCACCTACGCCGACGCGCACTACAATCTGGCCCTGGCCTACGAAAAAATCAAAGAGTCGCGCAAAGCTCTGAAGCACTGGCGCGCCTATGTGAAGCTGGACACGGCCGGACCCTGGTCGGTCCACGCGCGCAGCCAGATCCAGCGCATTCTGCAAGCAGACGGATTGAAGCTCATTCAGGGCGGCAAGCAGGCCTAGCTTCTTTTCGGGCAACAAGGGCCCCACACCACCGTAGTGCAGCAAGTTTCCCCGTCCTCGGTAGCCTAAGGCCCTTGCCATCCTTTCTGAAAAACGCGCGCTACGTGTTGGGCTCGATTTGGCGTGAGCCGTCCAATCATGGGCAACGCGGTAAACGCCTGTTTTTTCTCTTGGGCTGGCAATTCTGGAAGCGGGTAACGCGCAAGCCGGTCATCGTCGGGCTTTTCAACGGACTGCGATTCCGCGCCTACCCCGACTGTGAGGTGTCGTCGGGCGCGGTCTACATGCGCATTCCGGACTCGCGGGACATCCTCTACTTGCGGGCCCACATCCGTCCCGGCACTCTGATTGACGTGGGAGCGAATGTGGGACTGGTTACGCTTCTGCTCGCCGACAAAGTTCAGCATGCCTTCCTCTTCGAACCCAATCCCCTGGCGGCTGCGCGCGCACGCGCCAACCTGGCGCTCAATGGCTTGCGCTTCGAAGTCCACGAGGTGGCGCTTTCGGACACGACGGGAAGTGTCGAGTTCGAAGACGCAGGCGGAGTGAGTAGCTGCAACCGCACCGTGGTCGGTTTCTCGACTTCCGCGCCCACGCGTACGGTTCCCTGTACCCAACTGGATCGCTTCCTGGTGGAGCACGCGTTGCCGTATCCTGTCAGTGCGGTCAAGATTGACGTGGAAGGCCACGAGAACAGCGTGCTGCGTGGGATGATGGATTGCCTGCGCCGGCACCGGCCACGGGTGGTGATGTTTGAATACCTGCAGCGAACCAATCTGCGCGAGACCATGGCATTGTTCGAAACCGCCGGATACACGGTCCTGCAGCTCACCTCCCAGGGGGCGACGGTTGCCAGCGCCGAGGTTCCGCCGCTTCAGGACCTGTTTGCCTGCCCCGATGAGTTCGTGGAGGAGTTCACCGCTGACCGTGCGGGGAGCTCTGAAGGTGTCTCGTGGGTGTGAGGCGAGTGCTAGAATTCAGAGTCTGCCATCTTCCTCTTTGAAGGTATTCCATGCCTGACGCAACCCTGCAAATTCCGTCTCCGGCTCCTCTGATGTCTTTCACCGAAGACGAAATCATGTTTCGTGACAACATCCGCCAGTTTGCCGAGGAGAAACTACGGCCACTGGTGAGAGAGATGGATGAAAAGGGCGTCTTCGACCAGGATCTGATTCGCCAATTCTTCCAGCTCGGCCTGATGGGCATTGAGATTCCCGAGCAGTACGGCGGCGGTGGCGGCAAGTTCTTTGAGGCGATTCTGGCGGTCGAAGAAATATCGCGGGTCGATGCCTCCGCCGGGGTGGTGGTGGACGTCCAGAACACCCTGGTCAACAACGCCTTGCTGCGTTGGGGCAACGAGGAGCAGAAGAAGCGCTATTTGCCGCGCATGGCGTCCGACACCTGTGGCGCCTATGCCCTGAGCGAAGCCGGTTCGGGATCGGATGCGTTCGCGTTGCAGACTCGGGCCACGCTGAAGGGCAGCGACTACGTGCTCAACGGACGCAAGCTGTGGATCACGAACGGCAAGGAAGCCGGACTCTTCGTGCTGTTTGCCACCGTTGATCCTGCGGCCGGGTACAAGGGAATTACGGCCTTCCTCATTGAGAAGAACTTTCCGGGATTCACCGTGGGTAAGAAAGAGGACAAGCTGGGAATCCGCGCTTCGTCCACGTGCGAGCTGATTCTCGAAGACTGCCAGGTGCCGAAATCCAACGTGCTGGGGGAAGTGGGCAAAGGCTACAAGATTGCGATCGAGACCCTGAACGAGGGCCGCATCGGCATCGGGGCGCAGATGGCGGGAGTGGCGCGCGGCGCCTGGGAATACGCGGCCAAGTATGCGCAGGAGCGCAAACAGTTTGGCAAACCGATTTCTGACTATCAGGGCATCCAGTTCCAGATTGCGCAGATGGCCACCGAAATCGAGGCGGCGCGGCTGATGGTGTATAACGCGGCGCGGATGAAAGACGCCGGCGTACCCTTCGTCAAAGAAGCGGCCATGACGAAACTGTTCTGCTCGCAGGTGGCCGAACGGGTTACGTCATTGGCCATCGAAATCTATGGCGGCTACGGTTTTACCAAAGACTATCCGGTGGAGAAGTACTGGCGCGATTCGAAGATCGGCAAAATCTACGAAGGCACCTCGAACATGCAGCTGGCCACGATTGCCAAGCTGCTGATGGGTGGGAAGTAAGCCCTCGATCAAGCTGACGGACGTCGAGATCAAAGGCTCTACCGCAAAGGCCGCCAAGTTTACCGCAAAGGCCGCAAAGAAAATCCGCCCCTGAATTTTCGATATTCTTGATTGACCTGCTTACAAATTCCGCTCCGGCCCGTCGAATTCCTGGGCCTTTCTGCGTGCACGCCAAATCTCAAAGGAAAAATTGATGATCAAGCAAATGGTAACTGCGATGGTGGTGGTCTCCGCTTTGTGCGCCGCATCATTGGCGCAGACGTCAGGCGCTGGAAAGGCTGCGGCGGAAAAGGCCGTCGAACTCTTGCCGGGCCTGGACAAACGGCTGATCGACACCACAGCCGACCCGTGCACCGATTTCTTCAAGTACGCTTGTGGCAATTTCTCCAAGCTGTATCCGATTCCCAACGACCGCTCCGCCTATGGGACGGGCGCCATCGTGGCCGACCATACCGAATACGTGCTGCATAGCATGCTGGAGAAGGCTGCCGCGGGCGGGGCTGGGCGCGCTGCGAATGAACAGAAGATTGGCGACAACTATGCCTCCTGCATGGATGTGGAAACTATCAACCAGCGGGGATTGAAGCCGCTGCAACCGGAACTTGCTCGCATCGCGGCGCTCAAGAGCAAGGACGAGCTGCCCGAATTTCTGGCCCACTTTCAACTCATCGGTGTAAATGCATTTCTGAACTTCAGCGAACAACAGGACTTCAAGGACGCAAGAAAGCAGATTGCGGCCGTCGATCAGGGTGGGCTGGGCTTGCCGGAACGCGATTACTATTTCCGCGAGGGCGAGGCGGCGGAGAAAACCCGCAAGCAATATGTGGAACACGTTGCCCTCATGCTGAAGCTCATGGGCGAAGCGGAGAGCAAAGCGGCCAGCGATGCGCAAGCCATCATGCAACTGGAAACCGCGCTGGCCAAGGTTTCCATGGATGTGACCTCGCGGCGCGATCCCAACAAGGTGTACCACCTGATGCCGGTCTCCGAACTTGCGACGCTGGCGCCCGGCCTGGCGTGGGATCGCTTTCTGGCGGCCTCGGGCGTACACATCACCGAACTGAACGTCGTCAATCCCGACTTCCTCAAGGGTCTGAATGCCCTGCTCGCTTCCACCGACATGGAAACGATCAAGACTTATTTACGCTGGCAACTGATCACTTCGACCCCGGGCTACGTACTGCCCAGGGCGCTCGACGACGAGAACTTCGATTTCTACGGCCGCAAGATGAGGGGCCAACCGGAACAGCGGGCCCGCTACAAGCGCTGCGTGCAAGCCACCGACGCCGCTCTGGGTGAAGCCCTGGGGCAGGTCTATGTTGCCCAGGAATTTCCTCCCGCCAACAAGCAGGCCACGCTGCAAATGGTGGAGGACATCGAGGGCGCGATGGACCAGGACATCGACACTCTCGACTGGATGAGCGCCGCGACCAAAGTCCGAGCCAAGGAAAAGCTGCGGGCCGTGGCCGATAAGATCGGGTATCCGGATCATTGGCGGGATTATTCCGCACTGACCATCGCGCGCGACGATGCCTTCGGAAACGTGCTGCGCGCCACCGAGTTCGAGAACCGCCGCCAACTGGCGAAGATCGGCAAGCCCGTCGATCGCGGCGAATGGCTGATCAGTCCGTCCACCGTGGATGCTTACTACAATCCCAGCATGAATGACATCAACTTTCCGGCTGCTATTCTGCAGTCGCCGCTCTATGACAGTCACGCGTCAGACGCCTCGAACTACGGTCACGTGGGCGGCATCGTCGGGCACGAACTGACCCACGGCTTCGACGATGAAGGCCGGCAATTCGACGCCAGCGGAAACCTCGCCGACTGGTGGACCCCCGAGGACGGCAAACACTTCGAAGAGAAAGCTGACTGCGAGGTGAAGGAGTATGGCAACTTTGTCGCGGTGGAGATGTGAAGGTAAATGGCAAACTGACGCTGGGCGAAAACACCGCCGACAATGGCGGGCTGCGGCTGGCTTACATTGCGTTCCTGGCCGATGCAAAAAAGAAAAGCATCGACCTGACGAAAGCGCAGGACGGCTACACGCCCATCCAGCAGTTCTTCCTGGGACATGGGCAAAACTGGTGCGGCGAGACCCGGTCCGAACAGCTCCGGCTGCAAGTGCAGACCGATCCGCATTCGCCCCGGCAATTCCGGGCGAACGGTGTAGTGCAGAACATGCCGGAGTTCGGCAAGGCCTTCGGCTGTAAGACCGGTCAGCCTATGATGCCGGTCAATGCCTGCCGGGTGTGGTGAACAGGAGCGCTGAAATCACTGAAGGTCGTTTTTGAAGACAGCGCCCGACTTCATTACGAATTTGACACGCTGGAGTTCGGTGATGTCCTTGAGCGGGTCGCCCGAGACGGCCACCAGATCGGCCCACTTTCCGGCTTCGATGGTGCCCATTTTGTCTGACCAGCCCAGGAGTTCAGCGGCGGTGGTGGTGGCGGAACGGATCGCTTGCAGGGGCGTCATGCCGTACGTGACGTAGTACTCGAATTCCTTGGCTTCGTTCAGTTCTCTCCAGTCGAAGCCGCCGGCGTCGGTACCGAGAACGATCTTCACTCCCTTTTTCAGCGCCAGTTGAAACGCCGCTTTTTCAGTGTCCACCATCTTTGGCCAGTTGCCCTGGCGGCCGGGAGCCACATAAGCGCCAACTGCGATCGTGGGGACCCAGTAGATGCCGCGGCGGGCCATTTCGTCCATCTGCGGCCCGGTGAGTCCATCGCCATGTTCGATGGTGTCAACGCCCGCACGGAGCGCGGCGGCGATGCCGTCAGTGCCGATCGCGTGCGCGGCCACCTTCTTCCCGATGCGATGGGTTTCATCCACGATGGCCTTGGCCTCTTCGTCGGTGAAGTTGACGTGGCTGTGCAGCACGCCATCGGGCCCGAAGAAGTAGCCGTGATCGGAGTAGTACTTGATCCAGTCCGCGCCGAACATGATCTGCTCGCGAACCGCCTTGCGGGCTTCATCCGCACCGTCGACGTATTGCACTCCCTGCGGCACTCGAATTTCCCAGGAATATCCCAGCGGGCCATACATGCCGGTGGGCGTCATGGCCCGGGTCGCCACTTGCATGTGTGGGCCAGGGATTTCCCCGTTGGCGATGGCTTGTTTGACATCAACATCGGCATACATCGCGCCTTCAGTTTCTAGATCCCGCAGCGCGGTGAAGCCATGGGCAAGAGCGATCTGCGCGTTGCGAGCCCCCAGGATGGCGCGGTACGGAATGGACTGCTTAAGCAGTTGCTTGTCGTAATCTTCCGCGGTGATATCTCCCTGGAGCAGGACGTGGGTGTGGGCATCCACGAAGCCGGGAAGGACGGTGGCCTTGGAGAGATCGATGAGTTCAACGCCCGGCGGTGGCGTGCCGCCCGGAGTGACGCTGAGAATCTTGTCACCCTCGATCAGGATGAGAGCATTCGAAATGGGGGCGTCGCTCTTGCAGTCAATCAGGTCGTCCAGCGCGAATGGCAACCCGCTTCGGTGGCGGTGGAGCAGATTGCTGGGCGTGAACCAGGGTGCTCGGCGCCGAAAAAAGAAAAACCAGAGCAAGAAGTTTGAGGCCGCTGGGTCCAGTCACGAGTGGGCTCCTGTAAACGACGGCAGCGTAACAGAAGGCGGCAAAAAAGGAAAAGAAAAGGCGATTACACTCACTCGATCCATGAGTGTAATCGCGATGTGTCACCGGTTCGTCCTAGCCCGATCTGTGACGGGTCTACTGATCGTTTTGAAGCCGCGTCCTACTGCGGCGGCGGAGCTGGCGTCGTCGTGGCCCCAGGCGTGACCTGAGTTCCGATCACGTCGCCGGAAACGATCATTTCCACCCGGCGATTCAGTTGGCGGCCCTTGGCAGTGCCGTTATCTGCAACCGGACGAGTCTTGCCGAAGCCGCGCGCAATCACGTTGTTGATCGAGACATTGTTATTGACGAGATAGTCGCGTACCGACGCGGCGCGTTTCTCCGACAACGTCTGGTTGTAGGCGTCGCTGCCCACGCTGTCAGTGTGGCCTTCGATCTCCAGGCGCAGATCGGGATACGCCAACACGATGCCTGAGATTCGGGCCAGACGCTCACGGGCGGCGGGTTTCAGCGTGTAACTTCCGGAGTCAAAGAGCACGTCGGGCATGCTCACCACCAGGCCGCGGTCCGTGTCCTTGGTTTCCAGAACCTGGTTGAGTTGATTGAGCAGACGCTGGCGCTGTTCTTCCTTCTGGCGAATCGCCTCGGCGGCTGCGGCACGTTGCCGGTCAGCTTCGGCCTGGGCCTTTTCCTGCTCCGCTTGCGCTGCGGCGCGAGCGGCATCGGATTGGGCTTGCTGCAACTGGGCTTGGGCCTGCGCCTTTTCGGCAGCCGCGCGGTCAAGCTCAGCCTGGGCGCGGCGGCGGGCATCTTCATCCGAACGGGCCTTGGCCGCAGCCTCGGCTTCGGCGGAGGCTGCCGCTTCGGCTTCTGCCTTTTGCTGCTTGTCCAGCATGGCCTGCTTTTCGTTGGCGATGCGTTCCTGCTCCTTGCGGCGGAGGGTCAACACGCGGGCATCTTCCGCCATCTGGGTGGCGCCACGCGCCGCTGTCCCAATCGGAGTCTTGCCCTGTTTGCGCTTGAGATAGTCTTCCGCGCGATCCAAATAGTCTTGCGCCTTCTTCAAACTATCCGCCGCATAGTGGGCCGCGCCCGCGGCCTTGGCGATGGCCACGGCATTGCGCGCTTCGAGCAAGGTCAGCGGCGTTTTGGGGTCGGCGGTTGCCGAGGGCAGTTGCTGGGCCGGCATGTCGACGGTGTACTGGCCGCCTTCGAGCATGTCGAACTTGGCGTCAATCGCTTCTTCGAAGCCCTTGGTCTCCTGCCGGATGATATTTTCCGCCACCACCTCGTTACTGGGGCGAATGACCGAGAAGTAGGGTTCCGCGGTCACGATCAGACCGAAGGCCTGCAGGTCGGTGGTCACATCGAGGCCGCTCTTTCCGTTTCCATCGGGAACAATCTCGCCCAGGTTCTGGGCGCGCCCTTCGGGCGTGATTGCCCACAGAACGTAGGTCAGAAACTGCGGACCCACCCGGCTGGCCGGCCCGAGCTTGGAGATGTCGATGTTGATCTGCAGGCGCCCGTTCTTGCCTTCCACCTTGGCTTTGCCGGTCACTTCCGGCATCAGGCTCGTGCCTTTGATATCCACGGTCGTGGAGCCGCCGCGATGGCGATAGTTGACCGCTTTGGTGGTTCGCGAAACCACATTCACGCGGAACACCGGAGTTTGATCCATCGGTTGGACGTCGGTGTTCTCCTGCTGGGCGAAGGCGAACGTGGCCAGCAGCATTCCACACATCAGGCCTGCGACTTTCTTCATGAGGGCATCCTTCTTCTCGGGGACATTTGGCAAATACAAGACCGAGGTCTTACCTAATTTTGGCCGTTCCCAGCTTTATCCGAAAGTGTCTACCCAAGCACCGCTGGGCCGCCCTTCGCAGGGAACGAAGCCTGGGACGAAGGGGTTGAGATGCGCAATCCGCCCTGCGCGGCTGGATTCGATGACTGGCGAAACTCCCCGGAGAAAGTACGCCTGCGACCAAACCCTTGTCTGACGTGGGTTTCGGTCGTTCCGTGGCACTCGAGTAACCCGTCGCGGTTACCTATAAAGTGCAGCAACTTGCATTTGGGGGCTCGGTCGGTGGCCCGCATTGCCACCGCTAAGTCGCTGTCTTGCAATGCCTTACGAGGAAAACGGTTGTTGGCTTCCAAGCTGCAATCTCTACCTGCGCCCGCTGGCTTCGCGGGCTAGAGATTGGGGTGCCATTTGCCGGTGGGAAAGTCCAGACTCACGCTCCTTCCCGTGCTCACCGTCTTGTTCATCGTTTCCTACGGCCTGCTGACCATGCTGGTTGTGGAACAGGGAAGAACCATCGATTCCCAGCGCGCCCTCATTCGAGATCTGTTCAGCGACAGCGCGCAGCTGAGCAGCATAAAAGGGAAGGCCAATCTGAAAAAGCAGGCCGAAGACCGGGCGCGCGCCCAGACGCAAATGAAATCCCCGGCACAAGCGGCGCCGAAAAATCCCGAAGTGCAATCTCCGACGTCGCAGTCGCCGCGAGCCGGCGCGAAAAATCAGAGCACAAGCAAATTTCGCAGACCGCTTCCGCAGAAGCCTCCCAAGGATACTTCGGACGAAGTGGATGAACGCCGGGCACTGATCTCAATTTAAACGATCTCAATTTAACGATCTCGATTTTAGCGATCTCGATTCGGTTCTCAGGCCCCAGGTAATTCGGCATGAAAGTGTTCGCGACCCTACTGTTGTCGGTTTCGTTGCAAGGCTGGCGCCCAGTTCCGCCACCGAAGCCACCCGCGGGCCGACCCGCGGCGAAAGAGTCCGCCCGCAAGGGAGGCCGCTGGTTTTTCGCTGAAAACGGCCACGCCGTCTACTGCTACGGTCCGGTCAGACTCCTGCCGCAACCCGAAGGCGGACTGCTGCGCGTCGCCACCTTTTGCCAGGGCGACAAGAACATGGTCCCGCTGAGGGATTAGGAACAGCAGTTTCCAGTTTCTGGCTTCTAGCTTCCAGCTTGTCTAGTTTCTCGCTACGCTGCTTGCCAGAAGCTCTTCTCACCGTCCCCGCAAAGCAATCGCTAGAAGCACGAACCTCGCAAATCCGATACATTTTCCATATGCCGAAGTTTGAGAAGCATATCTTTATTTGCGGCAACCAGCGGCCGCCGGGCGCGCCGCGTCCTTGTTGCGATCCTGCCGGCCAGGCGGAGCTGCAAAAGTCATTCAAGGAAAAGCTAGCCGCGCGCGGACTGAAGGGGAGAGTGCGAGCGAACCAGTCCGGCTGCCTCGATCAATGCGAGCATGGCCCGAATCTGGTGGTCTATCCGGAGGCGATCTGGTACAGCCGGGTCACCCTGGCCGACGTGGATGAAATCATCGAATCGCACATCGTGGGCGGAAAGCCGGTAGCGCGATTGCAGACGCCGGACTCCTGCCTTAACACTACAAACTGCGAGCATCGCGTGCGGAAGTAGTCCAGGAAGCTGCCAGGCGTCGCAGGCGGACGATTCAGAATGCAGGGAAGATGGTAGGCCCGGCAGGAATTGAACCTGCAACCGTCGGATTAGAAATCCGATGCTCTATCCGTTTGAGCTACGGGCCCTCAGCAACTTACGAAATAAAGGGGCTTAGAAGGGGGCGTTCTCGACCCGACCCCACTCCAGTTTATCCGCTTTAGCGGGATCCCCTTCGAGTTTTTCCGTCGCATCGCACTGGTCGACGCTGCTGACGACACACCGGCGAAAGATGCTGTGCCAACCTGCTGCCTAGAGAAGTTCCATGTGCCGCCAAGTCCGGTTCTGCACCAGCGGATTCTGGCGGATGGTCAATTTGGCCCCTCGCCTTCAGAGATGTAAGATTGCACGCTGTTTAGCCGGAGGCTCCAAGAATGCTCATCAGAAGACTGACGCTTTGTCTTGCTGCTATTGCAGTTCTGGGCAGTATAGTTTCGGCGCATGCGCAACAACCGGACACTGATGAGGAAGGCCAGTTTCGATTCCGCTTTGTGGGCCCGAGGGTGGGGAATCGCATCGCGGCTGTGGCCGGCGTGCCCGGGGATGCGAGCACGTACTACGCGGGAGCGGCCTCTGGAGGAGTGTGGAAGTCGACGGATGGCGGGAATCATTGGACGCCAATATTTGACAAGCAACCGGTCGCGGCAATCGGCTCTCTGGCAGTAGCTCCTTCTGACTCGAGCATCGTCTGGGCGGGAACAGGCGAGGCGTGGGCGATTCGCGACAGCGACGTGATGGGCAATGGAATTTACAAATCGACTGATGCCGGCAAGACGTGGAACAACGTCGGACTGCCGGAGAGCGGCCGCATCGGACGTATCGTCATCCACCCGTCAAATCCCGACATCGTTTTCGCGTGCGTTCTGGGGCGCGCTACGGGGCCGCAAGCAGAGCGGGGCGTCTTCCGCACCATGGATGGCGGTCAGCACTGGGAACGTGTGCTGTTTGCCGGAGAAAATGTGGGCTGCTCGGGTCTTTCCATGGATCCGCACAATCCGCGCACGTTATTTGCCGGCATGTGGCAAGTGGAGATGCATACCTGGGGCGAATTCAGCGGCGGAGCTGGCAGCGGAATCTATGTTTCTCGCGATGGCGGAACGAAGTGGGCTCGCCTCGAAGAACACGGTCTGCCTCGCGGCCCGCTGGGGAAGATCGATGTCGCAGTGGCCCCGACAAATTCAAATCGCGTCCTTGCCCTGATCCAGACCAAGGATCAGGGTTCAGTCTGGAGATCCGACGATGCAGGAGAACACTGGAAGGCGATCAACTACCAGCGAGCCTTGATTGGACGAGCCGGCTACTACATTCGGGTGGCCATTTCGCCGGCCAGCGACAATGAAGTCTTCGTCGCTAACAGTTCCTTCCACCAGTCGCTGGATGGAGGCGAGAACTTCAAAGAAGTCCCCTGGGGCGGAGACACGCACGATATATGGTTCGATCCCACCAATGCCGATCGATTTGTGATCACCGATGATGGCGGCTTGAACATCACAACCGTACACGGTCGCGGGTTTCACCGGGCTACTTTGCCCATCGGCCAGATGTACCACGTCGATGTCGACAACCAGATTCCTTACTACTTCTACAGCAACATGCAAGACGACGGGAACATGCGCGGCCCGAGTCTGCCCGTGGATTCCAGGGAAACCGGCTGGGATCACGCCATGGGCGGTTGCGAATCAGGTTTCACCGTTCCGGATTTAGCCGATCCGAACGTCGTGTGGGCCACTTGTTATGGGAATAAAGTCACCCGCTGGGACGCCCGGACCAAGCACGCGCGCTCCGTGAGTCCGTGGATGCATACGCTTGATTCACCGCCAAACGATGTCAAGTATCGCTGCCATTGGACGGCGCCGCTTGCCGTCGATCCCTTTGACCACAACACCGTCTACTACGGCTGTCAGGTAATCTTCAAAACCACGAACGCCGGCCAGAGTTGGTCGGTCATCAGCCCGGATCTTTCCACCCAAGACCCGGCTCGCATCGTACCGTCGGGAGGAATCGTCGGCGATAACCTCGGGCAATTCTACGGAGAAGTTGTGTTCGCGATCGCGCCTTCCAAACTTCAGAAGGGCCTCATTTGGGCGGGCACCAATGATGGGCAGGTCTGGCGCACCAATGATGGGGCGAACTGGACCAACGTCACCAAGAATATTTCAGGGCTTCCTCCGTGGGGCACGATTACCAGCATTGCGCCATCGAGTTTTAATCCCGCGACCGCGTATATCAGTGTTGATTTCCATCTCATGGATAATCGCGATCCGTTCATCTACAAGACGACGGATTTGGGCAAAACCTGGAAGCAGATCAGCGGCAACCTGCCAAGACACTCTTTATCGTATGTGCGCTCGATCGCCGAAGACCCCAATTGTGAGGGCCTGCTATTTGCCGGCACGGGAAATGGTCTCTACTACTCTCTCGATGACGGAGGCCACTGGACCGCGCTGGAGACCGGATTACCACACGCGCCTGTGACGTGGGCCGTGGTGCAGAAAGACTTTCATGATCTGGTCGTTTCCACCTACGGACGAGGCCTTTACATTTTCGACGACATCACGCCGTTGGAACAGCTGGCAAAGAATCACGCTGACGCCGCGGTCGTCCTGTTTGAGCCGCGCCACACCTACCGCTTCAGCCGCGGCGGCAAGGCCATGCTCAATTTTTCGCTCACGACGGTGCCGAAAGATCCGATCCACATTGAGATATTGGACTCGGAAGGTAAGGTGATCCGGACCCTCGAAACGAAAGGCGGCGCAGGCATCAACCGTGTGCCGTGGGACCTGCGCTACGAATCTCCCCGATTGATTGCGCTGCGGACGACGGCCCCGGACAATCCGCACATTTGGGATGAGCCCCGCTTCCGCGATTCCGATTCGCGACCGATCACCCATTGGGGGACGAAACCGGCGGAGACAGGCCCCGTCGTTGCGCCGGGAAAGTACACGGTACGCTTGAAGATCGAAGACAAGTCCTACAAACAACCTCTCACCATCTTGCGGGACCCTCGCGCACCCGGGTCCGATGCCGACATTGAGCTCTCGGTGAAGACGCTGCTCCGGATCAACACTGACATTGACCGCGTTTCCGATACTGTCAACCAAATCGAATGGCTCCGCAAGCAGATCGAGGTGATCGAGACTATGCTTCGACCGCCTAAGAAGAAAGAAAAAGAGAAGCCTGAGATCGACGAGGACGATGACGACGAAGGTGGGGAACCCGCACCCGCCCCGCCACAGGTGTTGGATGAAGCTCGGGCAAAACGCAAAGCCGACTTCTTGAAAGCCACCGAAGACCTGGACAAGAAGCTGCAAAGGATCGAATTTAAGCTGGTGTCGCCGGCGCTCCTCAACAGCGATGACAAGTACTTCGTCGAGCCTTACAAGGTTTATCTTAATCTGATCTGGCTTAACGCGGAGGTCGGGACCGGAGGCGGGGACGTCGCGGGAGGTGCCGACTTTTCCCCGACCGATACCCAGCTACAGTTACTTCAGATGTTCGAAACAGAAATGGCAGCAGTGGATATTGACTATCAGAAAGTTATGAAAGATGATCTTCCCGCCTTGAATCGCTCACTCGCGGATGGCGGCATTGCTCCCCTGGTTCCTCCACTCGACTCTGAACTGGTGACGCAGAAATGATTTGGACCGCGACGAACCAAGGCTCATTAGACCCAGCTGACAGGAACTGAAGGGTCAACGGATATTGAACGCCTTAGCGCTTTTTCGCCGGCCTTTCTGGGTCTAGAATGAGCAAGTATGTCTGTACCTGCTCAGCGCAATCCAGGAAGGCACGTATGAAAAAAGAGATAAAGCAGATCGTCGGTTTGTTGATGCTTAGCCTTGGTCTAGTGTCAGCTTCTTCCCATCCTTTGCTGGCACAAAACAAATCTCAAAACAACAGTGAGAAAAAAGAAGCTCCACCCATGAAGTTGAAAGTGGGTGACATGGCCCCGGACTTCACCCTGCTGGCGTTCGATGGCAAAGAACTGAAGAAAGTATCTTTGCAGGACTACCGGGGGAAGAAGAATGTCGCCCTGGCATTCTTTGTATTTGCCTTCACCGGTGGTTGAACCCGGGAAATGAAAGCTCTTCAGCAGAATCTCACCAAGCTGGAGGGCGCAGACACCCAGGTTCTGGGTGTGAGTATGGATAGCCCCTTCTCGAATTTTGCCTTTGCCCAACAAAACGGAGTCAGCTTCCCCATCCTCGGGGACTGGGGTGGCCCGGTGACCAGCCGTTACGGACTCACCCAGAAGCTTGATATCCAGGGTGTTCCGATGGAAACCGCGCGGCGCGCCACCTTCCTCATCGATAAATCGGGAAAGATCATCAATGAGCAAGTGGATGGTGAAGCCGTGGACCCGACGAAAACCGTGGAGGCGTGCGAGCGGCAGAAACTTAAGAATTGAAAGGCTTATGTCGGCAAACGAGCGAGGCTTCAGGATGAACAGAGTTGTTCAAACTGAAGCCCGCCGCGGCTTGCGTGGGATCTCCCTGCCTGCCAGATACTAAGAGTACATGTCCTGATTTTCCCTGGGGCATGACCTGACATCACGTGGTTTCGCGGCTGTTTCCTGTGACAATAGGGGCATGACGTTTTCCTGGAAGAGGTTGCTGGCCGCCACCGGCGCGCTGGCCCTGGCACTTGCCTGCGCGAATTGCGGCGGGGGCCTGGCGGGCTCGACGATATCGTCTGGAGGCACCGGCTCCGGCAGTGGATCTGGTAGCGGCAGCGGGTCTGGCGGCGGAAGCGGCTCCGGCTCGGGTGGCAACAACCAGAGCGCGTGCAGCGCGATGAGCACGGGACAAGGCGCCAGCCTCAACGGGTTCCGTCCCTTCGCCAGCGACAACTTATGGAATCAGGATATCTCCGCTTCACCGGTGGACCCCAACTCCTCCGCCATCATCAATTTCATCGGTTCCGGCGCCGGAATGCATGCTGATTTTGGGGCTGGACTGTACCAGAACTCGATCATCGGAATCCCGTACTCGGTGGTAAGCGGCAACCAGTCGCCGGTCAACGTCATTCTCGGGGCCTATGGCTCCGAAAGCGATCCGGGGCCGATGCCGATACCGGCCAGCGCGCCCATCGAAGGCGGCCCCAATCCGACGGGTGGCGACCGGCACGTGCTGGTGCTCGATAACAGCAATTGCTTTCTCTACGAATTGTTCAGCGCCGTTCCCAACGGAAACGGAACGTGGAATGCGGATTCAACAGCGGTTTGGGACTTGCTGGGCGACGAGCAGCGTCCCTGGACGTGGACTTCCGCGGATGCCGCCGGCTTGCCGATTTTTCCCGGACTGGTGCGCTACGACGAAGTGGCCGCCGGACAGATTCAGCACGCCATCCGCTTCACGGTGCCGCAGAGCCGGGCGGCGATGGTGTTACCTGCCACGCACTGGGCGTCCAGCCTGACGAGTACGAGCGCTCCGCCCATGGGCATGCGCCTGCGGCTGAAAGCCAGCTATGACATTTCAGGGTTTTCCGCCAACATGCAGGTGATTCTGTCCGCCATGAAAAAGTATGGACTGATCTTGGCCGACAACGGCAGCGCCATGTACATCAGTGGCGCGCCCGACAATCGCTGGGACAATGACGATCTGCACAACCTCGGGCAGGTGACCGCCTCGGCATTTGAAGTAGTACAGATGAATACGGTCTACACTTCTTCGAATGTGCCGACGGGAGCGGCTCCGAACATTGCCAGCTTTACCGCGGCGCAGAGCACGATCAGCGCGGGTAGCAGTACAACTCTGTCCTGGGATGCGGGCAATGCCACGTACGTGATCATCTCGCCGCAGATCGGAGCGGTACGCGGCACCAGCGTGACCGTGCAACCGTCCCAAACTACGACCTACACGCTCTACGCGACGAACCAGTTTGGACGCAGCCAGGCGACGGTCACAGTCACAGTGCAGTAGGGCATTTTCAGAACAATTTTTCCTGGCGGCGCAGGTTTCCGAAGGAGCCGATGTTAGCCAGGGCGAAATTGAAGCGGAACTGGTTTTCGTTTCGGACCGATCCCAGGGCAAAGCGGCGATACTCCACACTCAAACCGCAGCAATCCCAGTTGTGGGCGATCTGCACCGCCGAATACTGCAGGAAGCCTAGATTGGCATCAAACCCCAGGTTGGCGGCTCCACTGAATCCACGCTTGTTGGGCTGTCCATATCCCAACAGAACCCGAAACTGATTGAACGCCTGCTGCGCGGCCGGCGTGGGAGTATCGCTGGGCGCCAGCAGATACGCGTCTCCGCCGCCGATGGTGTACGGCCCGAAACGATAGTTCACGAAGGCGGTGCTGGCATTGATGCGGTCGTTCTTGAAGTCATAGTCAATGTCCCACTCGGCTTCGGTCCGGCTGGTCGCCTGGAATTTAAGCCGGGAGATCAGAGGTGAGAGCCGGCGCGCATCCGTCAGGAATGCGATGCCGGTGAAGTCGGCGGTCGTGGTGAACACGTTGCGCTGGCCGGGGACCAGCGCCCCACCGAACGTGGGATCAAGGAAGTATTTCTGGGCCAATTCCCAGGTGATCACTTCCCGCACAGCTGGTTCGGGCTGGCAGAGAATGTCCTCTCGCTCCGGCCGCTCCCACGGGATCGCGCTCTCCACCGGAGGGCGGCCCACGGCCAGAGTTGACATGCCGGCGGCTTCACAGTCGTTGGGTTTCGGGTTCACGCGCTTGGCGTAAAGACGGTTTACCACCGCATATTCCACTTCGCTGGTGTTGCTCAGGATGTCGCGTTCGTCGAAGCGCAGAATTCGGGAAAAATTGTCGACGCCGGTGACATAGCGATAAGTGGCGCGGGGCTCGATGACATGCTTCCATTTGCGTCCCAACACTTCGCGGTCGTAAACGCGCTCCAGAGCAGGCGGACGAATTTCCATGGAGCCCTCGACCGCCCGTCGGTTGATCACGTCACTGCGCGCTACCCCGACTCCGCCGGCACTGGGGACGAGTTGCTGGGTGTAGAAAGTCTCGCGTAGGGAAAGTTCCGGACGCACCGACCAACCGTGCAGCACCAAAGGAAGAGAAAGCGTGGGGCGAAGGTCAAAGCGTCCGACGAGCGGAGCCGTGCGAAACGAGGGTTCGCTGCGCGACAACCCTTCCACCGCGGCATCATAGGACCAATAAAAAGGCGAGTGTCCGATGGCGTGATCCACGCTGGACAACTCCACGCTGGGGGCATGCAGAATGGTGATGACATCGCCCGGAGTCGTACTTTCAAAGTTCTGGTAGCGCTGGGTGGAGCCGTTGTAGAAAAAGCCGCGGGTAGCGTTGGAAAGAAAGGCTTCCGACTTTACTTCCGAGTTCACCGCCTGGCTGAAGACGTCATTGAAGGCGAGGCGAAATACGAAAGAACTCAGGTAGTCGATGCTGGCGACGCCGCGGAGGTTGTGGGCAAACGTATCTTCCGCGTTGAGGTGTACCTCGTGACCGCCCTGGTCAAGCGGCGGCTGCGGAATGGTTTGACCGTTCTGGACGATCGGCGGTTGCGAGATGCCGCGGTCGAAGACGCCCAAAGTAGTTCAGGGCGACATAAGCGTTTTCCGACGGCCGGGCGCGAAAATCTATCTGTGGCGCCCAGCCGCGCCGGGTGAAATATTCGGCTCCCGCGGTCAAGTCCATGCTGCGATTGATGGCCCAGAAAAAGGAATCGCCGAAGATGGTCCCTTTGATGGAAGAATTTCCGATGTTGGGAATGAGCAATCCCGTCTGCCGGGGCAACCGTTCCACCGGATGGGTGGCGAAGGGAAAATAAAAAACCGGAACGCCTTCAATCCGAAACGTGCTGCGATAGATGCTGGCATTGCCGCCCACGTCCACCACAATCTTGTGCGCGTTGAACTCCCACTTGGGACGAGGCAGCTCGCAGGTGGTAATGGTTCCGTCGTAGACGACATAGTGGTCGGGTCCGGTCTTCTCCACCACCCCGCCGGTGAAAGCGAAGGGATTGGTGGATGTCAGGATCACACGCTTCGCTCGCAGCCGCATGCCCGTGGTTCCCACCACGTGCTCGAAACGTCCGGATTCGGCGCGAATATTGTAAGTGGCATGCGTGGCCTCGACATGTTCGTCGTTCGGCCCGCCATCGAGGACCACGTGACCATCCGCCACCGCCTGGCCGCTGTCGGAGTTGTAGTCGAGCGAATCGGCGTAAAGAATGTAGGTGCCGTAGTGGATCTCCGCTTGCCCGCGCAGTTTGTAAACCACGCCGTCCTTCTCTTGCTGCAAGGCACGGATGGTAACGTCCTGCTCTTTTACAGTAGACGGCGCCGAGGGCAATGCGGATTGCGAGTTGGACTGTTCTGACGCGAAAAGCAACCGGCTGGTAACTACGGACGGAGCGAGTAGCAGATGACAAACAAACGCCGCCGTGATAAGGAATCGAGTGCGGGATGTCATCGCAAGCGGACGAAACCCCTGGTGACGAAATTCACGGTGGGGTAAGGTGACGTTAGCACGGCCCAGCCCGAGTGGCAAAGTGTCAGCCGAGTGCTGGGCACAGTGCTGAACATAGTGCTGAACATAGGGCCGGAAGAAGCGTTGGGCATACATTGCCGCGTTGTAATCGCTCCGCCGCTGGAGTTCCAACAACGGGACTCGATCGTTCCTTCATGAAACCAAGATTCGAACCCGATGTTTCGACCAGCGCCAGCGACGACCTTTCAGCAAGCCTGATTGATCCTGAAGCGTACGATGCCAGCGAGCAGCAATTTGCTGCCAGCCTGGAGCAAACTACGTCCAGCGTTCAGCCCAGATTTTCTCAACCCCGGTTTACCCAACCCAGATTTATTGTGGAAGATGAAACGCCGGAGATTGCGAATCAGACTGAACCTGGGATTTTCCTGCGCCAGGCGGAAACCAGCGGCGCGGAGCCTTCGGAATCGGCAACGCCGCTCGTGCCAGCCGAACCCCAGCCGCAGGATCCCGATGCATGGCGGCGCGAGGTGGCAGATCGATTGAGCCATTACCGGGCGCGGCGGCGGACAAGAGAGCCGCGCTATCCCTCGCTGCAATTGAAGTTCGAGACCGAGCCAGCCGCGAACGCTCCGGCTGAGACCTCGCTGCAATCACCCGCTGCGCGTGAGCCAGCCGAGTATGCGCCAACCGCGTCTGCTCCCCGCATCACTCTGGCGGATCTTGGCGACGTTCGAACCAACGATTCTGCTGCGAACGATGTGCGGACGAGCTATCCGCGAATACTGCCCGCCGCGACCACCGAAACTACCGCCAAGGTGATTGAATTTGCCAGCTACAGCCCGGCTCCCCGGGCGCTCGACGAACTGGCCGAACCGGTGCTCGACCGTCCGCGAATCATCGAAGCGCCTGAGCTGGCGCCGCCTCCCCCGGCTCTGGGAGGAATGCTGATCGAGCCCGAGGAAAAGCCTGAGAACGAGAGGCGTCCGGGCTTCGAGATTCCGTTGCAGGCAGCTCCCATGGCTCGGCGCATGGTCGCCTCCGCCGTCGACGCTACGTTGGTGATGTCCGGGTTCGCGGCCTTTGCTTACATTTTCTTCCGCATCAATGCTGAACTTCCGCCCTTGGGCAAAATAGCCAGCACGGCCGCGCTGCTGCTCGGACTCTTGTGGTCCGCTTACCAATATCTCTTGCTGGTTTACAGCGGCGCTACGCCCGGTTTGAAGCTGGCCCGGCTGGAGCTGCATCGCTTCGATGGCAGCCCGGTGCCGCTCCGCACTCGCCGCTGGCGCGTGCTGACGTCGGTGCTCTCCGGATTGTCGCTGGGACTCGGCTACGCCTGGTGCTTCCTCGACGAAGATCGTCTCTGCTGGCACGACCGCATCACCAGAACCTACATGGCGCCCCGAAAATAAGCTGTAGTGTGGCACAGGTTGTGTGGCGCGGGCGCCCTCGCCCGCGTGGTTTTGGCAGCGCCGAATCGGGGTGGGTCTCCGCAAACGGCCGAGGGCAAGATGCCCTCGGGACAGCCGGCGAGACGCCGGCGCTACGAGTTTGGCCCCTCACCGTGGTCTGCTAACATCTTTTGGTGACTCCAACCTCTCCTGTTCGCGTCCGCTTTGCTCCTTCTCCCACCGGGCAACTTCATGTCGGCAATGCCCGCACCGCGCTGTTCAACTGGCTGTTTGCCCGCCAGAAGGGCGGCACCATGGTGCTGCGCATCGAAGACACCGACGTCGAGCGCAGCGAGGCGCGCTTTGAAGATCAGCTCATCGACGACCTGAAGTGGCTGGGCCTCGACTGGGACGAAGGGCCGGACGTGGGCGGCCCGTATGCCCCATATCGGCAGTCCGACCGGCTGGATATTTATCGCGAACATGCCGAGCGGCTGATCAGCGAAGGCAAAGCCTATCTGTGCTTCTGCACGCGAGGAAGAACTGCAGAAGGAGCGCGAACGGGCGCAGGCCGAGCATCGCCAGCCCATCTATTCCGGCAAATGCCGCGCCATCGATCCGGCGGAAGCCGGCAACGCGCGAACCGCGGGAGAGCCTGCGCCATCCGGCTGCGGATTCCCGAGCACCCCATCCGCTTTCACGACATCGTGCACGGCGAGGTCGAGTTTTCCAACGAAGTGGTGAGCGATCCCATCATTCTGCGTTCGAACGGGATGCCGGTTTACAACTACGTGGTGGTGATTGACGACGCGCTGATGAAGATCACGCACGTGATTCGCGGCGACGATCATCTTTCGAACACGCCCAAGCAGGTGGCGCTGTATGAAGCGCTGGGCTGGCCGGTGCCGGAGTTTGCCCACCTTTCGACAATTCTGGGCAGCGACCGCGAGCGGCTGTCGAAGCGGCACGGCGCGACTTCGATCGCGAATTTCCGCGACATGGGCGTGCTGCCCGAGGCGCTGGTGAATTATCTGGCGCTGCTGGGCTGGGCGCCGACCGGCGGCACGCGCGAAATTTTTTCTGCCGAGGAGTTGAAGAAGGAATTTTCGCTGGAGCGGGTGACGCCTTCGCCGGCCGTCTTCGACATGGAGAAGCTGTACTGGCTGAACCGGCACTACATCAAGACCTGGCCAGCCGGAAATCTTATCGCGTTAAGCGCGTGGTTCCTCGCCCAGAAGGGATGGATCGAGCTTAAAGACGCGAAGTGGTTGAGCGCGGAGAGCTTTCCGCAGATTCACCTGGATGACCAGATTCGAGTCTGGCTCGCCGCGCCTCACGGAGTTATTAGCTCCGTCCGTCGATCGCCTGGAGCAGTTGCCCGAACGCGCCTCACTGATCTTCAATTACGCTCCGCAAGCTGCCCTGGCCGCGCCCGACAATGCCGAGGTGTTGGCCTGGCCGCATACCGAAGCTGTCCTGAACAGCTTCACGGTCAAGATTCTGGAAGACGAATCGGCCGTAGCCGCCCAACTCTCTCCGGAACGTTTCAAACAGATCGTGAATGAAGTGAAAGCCGAAACCGGGACGAAGGGAAAAGAGTTGTTTCATCCCATCCGCATCGTGATCACGGGCTCGCACTCCGGGCCGGAATTCGACAAGCTGATTCCCATCCTCGAAGAAGGCAGCCGCCTGAAGCTGCCCAAGCATGTGCTCAGCGTGCGCGAGCGCGTGGAAAAGTTTGCTGCGGAAAGGGCTCACAGGAATTAATTTCGTAGCGCCGCCGTCCCGGCGGGCATCCCGCCCGCCGCATCGAGGGCGAGACGCCCTCGGGACAGCCGGCAAGATGCCGGCACTACGCCTTCCCTCGTGACGCAAAGCATCTGCAACGGCAGTTACCTGACGGTGAAACTCCATGCTATCGTCCTTCCATGATGCGATATGTGGCTGTTTTCTTCCTGCTCCTCTCCTCCTGCGTGACCAGCCTGGCGAAGGAAAAATATCAGCGCCAGGGCCGGTGCATCTCGATCGCGACGGCGAAAAATGGGCGGAGAAGACCCTGCGCAAGCTTTCCCTGGAAGAAAAAGTCGGACAGCTTTTCATGGTCTGGGTGCGGGCGGAGTTTCTCAACCTCAACAGCCCGGAGTATCTGCAGCTGCGCGACAGCATGAGCAAGTATCACGTCGGCTCCTTCGCCATGACGGTGCGCTGGGAGCCTCCTTTCCTCTACCGCAACCAGCCCTATGAGGCCGCCGAACTGCTCAACCGTCTGCAGCAGGATTCCAAACTGCCGCTCCTCTTCGCCGCTGATTTTGAGCGCGGAGTCACCATGCGTCTTCACGGCGCCACCACCTTTCCGCACGCCATGGCTTTCGGCGCCGCGGGGAAAGCGGACTATGCGGAAGCCTTCGGCCGCATCACCGCCCAGGAGTCTCGCGCCATCGGGGTGCACTGGAATTTCTTTCCCGATGCCGACGTGAACTCCAATCCCGCGAATCCCATCATCAACACGCGTTCCTTCGGAGAGGATCCCGAGCAGGTTGGAGATCTTGTGGCCGCGTACATCCGGGGAGCACGCGCCGGCGGAATGATGACCACGGCAAAACATTTTCCCGGCCACGGCGACACCGGCACCGACTCGCATCTCAGCGTGGCCCAGGTCACCGGCGATCGGGCGCGCCTAAATTCGGTCGAGCTGGCGCCGTTCCGCAAGGCCATCGCCGCAGGAGTCGATTCCGTCATGGTGGCGCACGTCACCATTCCGGCACTTGAGCCGGACCCCAATCGCGTGGCGACAACCTCCCCGGCGATCGTCACCGATCTGCTCAAGCACCAACTCGGTTTTCAGGGAATCGTCGTGACCGATGCCCTCGACATGGCCGGCCTTACCCGTCTTTATTCGGCCAACATCGGTCGCGCCGCTGTGGAAGCCTTCAAGGCTGGAAACGATCTCTTGCTCATTCCCGCCGACCTGGAAGCGTCGTACAACGCAGTCCTGGCCGCCGCCCGCAGCGGAGAGATTCCCGCCGCCCAACTGGATGCGTCCGTCCTCAAGCTATTGAAAGCAAAGGCCTCTCTGGGGTTGAACCAGGCCCGCCTGGTGGATGTGAATGCGCTCCCTGAAGTCATCGGCAAGCCGGAAAATCTGGCCCTGGGGCAGCAGATTGCTGACGCCGCCGTCACCCTGGTCCGTGACAACGGCAAGCTGCTGCCGCTGAAACAATCGGGAACTGTGAAGGACGGCCTTCCGTATCAACATGTGGAAGAGGTGCGCAACGGACTGGTAGCGCTGGTGCTTTCTGAGGACGTGCGTACCGACTCTGGCCGGGCCCTGGAGCGCGCGATTAAAGCTCGCGTGCCCGATGCCAACGTGATTTATGTGGATCCACGCATCGCCGCTGCCCTGTCGGACGAAATCCTGAAAGCAGTGGGCGAAGCACAGGCCGTGATTGCGGCTGTGTACGTTGTTCCCACCGCCGGCAAGGCCATGAAGGGAGCGAACGGTTTGACCAACTCGGTTGCTCTCAACGACGCCAGCGGCACCCTGCTGCAGGCGGTGCTCGACCGGGCCGCGCAGAAGACCGCGGTTCTCGCCATGGGGAATCCCTACGTGGCGCAGGATTTTCCCGCGATACAGAATTATCTCTGTACTTTTTCCAATGCCAGCGTTTCGGAAGTCAGCGCGGTCAAAGCTCTATTCGGCGAAATCGCGATTCGCGGCCACCTGCCGGTCAGCATTCCCAATGTCGCTCAACGCGGCTCCGGCATCGAGCGTCCGCAAGTCGCAGAAGAAGGATCACACAATGCGCATACGCAAGCGAATCGACGTTAATTCAGTCCTGATGTTGAGTTTGGTCTTCGGCGCCTTGCTGGCTCTGCCCGGGTGCAATGTCAACGTAAAGAAAAGCGGTGAGGGGCGAGGACAAGAAGGTGGACATTGAGACACCGGTGGGTGCGCTTCACGTCGCAAAAGACGCGGACGTGCGCGATGTCGGCCTCCCGGTCTATCCTGGCGCGCGCCGCAGGGAGAAAGAGAAGGATGACGACGGCGATGAAAACAGCGCGCACGTCAATATTTCCAGCGGCCTGTTCGGCCTTAAAGTCGTGGCCATCGAATTTCTCTCCGACGATCCGCCCGAGAAGGTCGTCGCATACTACAAAGACCAGCTCAAGAAATATGGCAGCGTGCTGGAGTGCCATACCAGCGAGGCTCACGTGGGCGCCAGCATGAACCCAGGGGATGATTCCGATGATTCGAAACTGAAGTGTGAGGACGATCAGAACGGCAAGACAGTCGAACTAAAAGTCGGCACCCAGCACAACCAACACATCGTCTCCGTCAAAGCGGGAGACAACGGCAAAGGCTCGGATTTCGGCTTGGTCTACATCCAAATGCACGGCGGCAAGGACAAGGTCTGAGGAATTTCAGATTCTAGATTTCAGATTGAAGATTTCAGATCGAAAGATCTGCCGCAGATTCCAATCTCTGCGAGCCTAAGGCTTCTTCAATCTGAAATCTAGAATCTTCAATCTGAAATCTCCCCGCTTCCTTGCCTCTCCTCGCCGCCCTGCTGTAACTTGAAAAGCAGTGGAGTATCCCTGTCATCAATGTGGCGCGGCCGTGGAACAGGGAACCGCCTTTTGCCCGCAGTGCCGTGCACCGCAGATCAGGGTTGCGGTTCCTGAAAGCTGCAATGCCGTCCGCGACCGCCTCTGATGCCTCACTTTCGCCCCTGCCTGCCTATTTCAGCTCCCGGCTGCGCAACCGGGTTGAATGGTCCCAGGCCCTGCCCGCCACGGCCCTGGCCGGATTGATCGCCGCCGTGCTGATGATGACGCGTCTGCAGGGCTTTGGATTGGGCGCCCTCATCGGCGGCAGTCTGGCAGTAGTTTTCTACCGGCGCCGGATTCCTCTGGCCAGGATCACGGCTGGGATGGGAGTTCGCCTGGGCATGGTAAGCGGCATCCTCGGCGGCGCAATTTTCGCCGCAGTGCTCTCCCTCCGCATCCTCGTGTTCCACAGCGGAGACAGTATTCGAGAGCAGTTGATCGAAGGAGTGCAACAAGCCGCAGCCCGCAATCCCGACCCGCAGGCCCTGCAAGCCATGGAATTTTTCAAATCTCCGCAAGGACTCGTCCTGCTCCTGACCATGGGAGCGCTGGTAACCTTTGTGATTTTCTCCGGCCTCGGTGGCGTACTGGGAGCGCTCCTGTTGCGCCGGAAGGACCCCTCCTAGGAAAACCAGCGCACGAATTGGGTTCGTTCCGCAAAGGTCACAAAGGATTCTCCGGTTTACCCGCATTCTCCAGCCGGTTGCGCCTCGCCTTGCGGAGGTCTATATTCACCGTTTGCTTTCGGAGAGAACCATGAAACATCTCCTGAACTGGGCATTGAGCGCGCTGGCGGTCTGGATCGTGGCCCGGCTGGTGCCGGGATTTCACGTCAGCGGACCTTTGGCGGCGTTGATCGCGGCGCTGGTGATCGGCTTCGTTAACGCGACGCTGGGCGTCTTCCTGAAGATTATTACCTTCCCCCTGGTGCTGCTTACCCTGGGATTGTTCTGGCTGGTGATCAACGCTGCCATGATCGAGCTGGCTTCGGCGGTCGTGCCCGGCTTCCATGTGGACACCTTTGGCTCCGCCTTCGTGGGAGCGATTGTTCTCGCCCTGGTCAACATGTTCTTTCGCTGGCTGGCGGGAAGCGGGAGCAGCCGGGGTTAGTGATCTAATCGCCGATAGGATATTTACCGATCGCACGCCACGCGAAATCCGTAGTCCGCGTAATGAAATTCCGGCGGGATGCTGGAGCGGGCGGCGCAGCGCGTGGCTTTGATGTGATGCCGCCAGGAGCCCCCGCGAGATGCTCGCCGCGTGCCCTGCTCCGGGCCCGCCGGGTTGCGCTCGGGTGACACCGCGTAGTATTCCGGTTCATACCAGTCGCTGCACCACTCGTGGACATTTTCGCAAATGTCATACACGCCGAATGCATTCGGAGTGTATTGCGCTACCGGCTCCGGCCCCTTTTTCCAACGCTTCTCATAGTCGGGCAAGGACTGCGGTGGCGCGTCTCCCCAGGGATAGAGCTGGTTCTCGACGCCGCCTCGCGCCGCCCACTCCCACTCAGCCTCCGTGGGCAAGCGATAACTCCGGCCGGTGTTGAAGCTGAGCCATTCGCAATACTTCACTGCTTCAAACCAGGAAACCCCCGCGACGGGTTGTTTGGGATGGCTGAAATCAGGATTTTCGGAAAACACTGCGGCCGGATTTCCCGTTGCGCGCACGAACCACGCGTAATCGGCGTTCGTTACCTGGCAAGATGCGAGACGAAATCCATCCACCCACACTCGGTGAACCGGCCGTTCGTTGTCTTGCCCGGATTCAGATCCCATCCAGAACCAGCCTTCCGGAATGCGAACTAGTTCCGGCTCGACCAGAGGATGAGTGGACGGAATGGATGACGACGTCATGAATTTACAGTTTAAAGCGTTGGAAGAGTTTCCGGGTTGCGGCCCCTTTGCGTTCTTTGCGGATTTTCTTTGCGGCCTTTGCGGTTAAAGGTTTTTGGACGATGCAGGCAAAGATCAACGCCTTTACCGCAAAGGCCGCAAAGAAACCCGAATTTAGCTTCAATAAGGCCTGAGCATATCTGCCCCAGAGCGTGGAAAGACAATTCCGCCAAGCCGAGGAAAACATGTTCCACTGCCCCTTCCGGGGCAGCTCGATGTGTGTGTGTATCTACTGTGTTTACAAAGAGATACGGAAATACTGCGTCCGGCCCTGCACGTGCATCCTGTTATAGCGGAACGGTACCGATTCAACGGACGAGCATAGATTCGAGCATTTGATTTTATGAAAACAGCATCGCTACTTATCGCAGGTCTGGTACTGACAGCTTCCGCATTCGCCCAGGAGCCAACACGTGCCGTGGTGGCCAAGGATCCGATCGCGCCGTCAGGCACGTCTCGTGAGCAAGTTGTTGCCACAGGCTCGTCCCAGCGCACAGCTCCCGTGGTACAGCCGAAGGCATTGCCGCCGCTGAATCCGTCGTTGGGAGAAATCGCACGTAAAGCCCGCGCCGCTCATGTAGCCGCCCCGAAGGCGCAGGTCGTGGTTGCCGACGACGCCCCGCCGCAACAGTAAGCTTCACTCCGACTTTCAAGATCACGGCTTTCCGAAACAGCGGATACACTGTCTTCACGATCCGACGGATCGGCGGATCGAAGAATCGGCGGATGGCAACCCCTACAAGATCGTCAACACTGAAAGATATTCTTCAGCAGCGTTGTCCCCGCTGTCGCATGGGAGGGATTTTTCTCTACTCCATCTTCCGGGGTTTCCCGAAGATGCGCCAGCGTTGTCCGGTCTGCGACCTCAGGTTCCAGCGTGAAGAAGGCTATTTTCTGGGCGCCATGTACATCAGCTTTGGCCTGGCGCTGATCACCATCGCGGTCATCGCGGCACTGCTGTGGGTTACTACAGGCTGGTGGATCACCAAGGACGTCATCTGGGCGGTGGTGTTATTCCTGCCGCTCGCTCCGAGCATTTCACTCTTCGCCCGCGTGCTCTGGATTTATCTGGACCAAGCTTTCGATCCGGAGCCTCCACCACCACCAATCACGTAGGGGCGGACGCCCCCGCCCGCCCGGTCGAGCGCAGCTCGACGGCTGCTTGTTAAAGCGATATAAGGAAGGCTCGCTCTTGCGTCAGCGAACTTCCGCAAGCTGAGTGCGCAGTTTGTGGGTGGCGCGGAACAAGGTGTTCTTGATCGTGCCTTCGGTGGTATTCAGCATTCCGGCAACGGTGCGCAGCCTCATCCCGTGGTAGTGCTTGAGTTCGAACACCATGCGCTCGCGGGGTGAAAGCCGGCCCAGGGCGCGGAGAATGCATTGCTGCAGTTCGCGGCCGGCGAAGCTGCGCTCCGGGCTGGCGGCGGGGCTGTGGTCGGGCATGCGTTCAAGCATATCTTCCTGCTCGCCTTCCGGCGAAAGCGTGGTATGCAAGTCCCGGCCGCGCGAATGCTTCTTGCGCAAATGGTCCAGACAAAGATTGGTAACGATGCGATAGATCCAGGTATAGAACGAACACTCGAAACGGAAACGCGCCAGGTTGATGTAGGCCCGCAGAAACGCTTCCTGATAAATGTCCTGCCCGTCTTCAGGCGAGCCGGTGAGATGAATGGCAAGGCGAAGCACGGCGCGATCGTACTGGCGCACCAGTTCTTCGAAGGCGGCGGTGTTGCCCTGCTGAGCCTGGCGAATCAGCGCGGAATCATCTACGCGGATGGGCGTGCTCGCCGTGCTCGGTGTCACCGAGGCGAGCGCAGGGCGATCCAGGTATGACGTGGCGCGAATTTTACTGATCTCCGGCACAATCATCTCCATTTACCCGACAAACTTGTAACCCGTTCCGTGCACCGTGAGGATGAAGCGAGGCTCATCCGGCTTCGGTTCCACCTTCTGCCGCAAGCGGACGATATGCGCGTCCACGGTGCGCGTGGTAGGAAAACGGTCGTAACCCCACACATCCTCGAGCAGGCGGTCCCGGCTCAAAGTTTCGCCGGGATGGCACAGGAAATACTTCAGCAGATCGAATTCCTTGGCCGAAAAATCCAGCGCCTTGCCCTGGCGCGAAACCTGGCAACTCTTCACATTCACCTCGACTTCGCCGAAGGAATAGCGCTCCTGCTCCTTGGGAGCACTCTTGGCGCGGCGCAGAACCGCCTTCACCCGGGCCAGCAGTTCACGAATGGAAAACGGTTTGGTCACGTAGTCATCCGCGCCCAGTTCCAGGCCAACGACTTTGTCCACTTCCTGGCCACGCGCCGTAAGCATGATGATCGGCACCGAGGGCCGCTTCGCCTTGAGCTGCTTGCACACATCGAGGCCGCTCATGCGCGGCATCATCACATCCAGGATCACCAGGTCGGGAGCTTCCTTCAGGGCCCGCTCCAGGCCGGCCACGCCATCGGGAGCGGTGATGACGTCGTATCCCTCGAATTCGAAGTTGTCGCGCAGCCCGGCCACCATGTTGGGCTCATCTTCGACAATCAGGATTCTGATCATGTCGTGGTCCCTGCCGCTACCCTGCTGACTCGCGCTCCATGAAATCGCCGATGCCACTTGCCGCTACGCTGACGCTGCTGGACTCTGGGCGGGCTTAACCGGCAGCACGATGGTGAATTTGCTGCCCTGGCCCGGCGCGCTGTCCACCGAAACTTCGCCGCCATGGGCCTGCACGATGTGACGCACCAGCGACAAGCCCAGGCCGCTACCCTTGGTGTTGTGCACCAGCGGATCGCCGACGCGGTAAAACTTCTCAAAAATCTTCTGCTGCTCGTCATGCGGTATTCCGATGCCCTGGTCCACCACTTCCAGCTTCACCGAGCCGTTGTCGCGATAAAGATTTACGCCGATATACTTTCTGTCCTGCGAATACTTGAGGGCGTTGTTCACCAGGTTCAAGAGTGACCGCGCCATGGCTTCGCGGTCCACCCGCATGGGCGGAACCTCGTCAATCTTCTCTTCAAACTGAAAGCCGCCCTGCTCCAGCTGGTAGCGATAGGAGTCGAGCGTGTTGTGCACCAGTTCGCTCAGGTCGGTTTCGCGGAAGTCATACTCCTTGCGTCCCGCCTCGATGCGCGAGAAGTCGAGAATATTGTTGATGAGCGCGGTCAACCGTTCACTCTCTTTGCGGATGATGCGGTAGTACTCCTGATATTTGTCAGGGCTGGTGAGCCGGCCCATTTCAAGGGTCTCGGCATACAGCCGGATCAGCGAAAGCGGAGTGCGCAATTCGTGTGAAACGTTAGAAACGAAATCAGACTTCAATCGCGCCAGCGCCATTTCCTTGGTCACGTTGCGGTAGGTCAGCGCAATGCCGCCGGCCAGCACCAGGGAGAGAGCGGCCAGGGTAATAAAGCTGATGCGCGCGAAACGTTCACCGATGGCCGCCAGCGTGGTTCCCTTCAACTTGATGGCCAGCGTCAATCCGGAGAAGGCGCCTTCCAGGTTTCGTTCTACCTCGGGCGTGCCGCCGTCCCATCCGCTGGATTGCGCCAGGGCGGCGGAATCATATTTGCCGCGCAGCATCATGACCGCGTGGTTCTTGTCGGTCTGAGCGTCGCTCACGTTACGGGTAATGACGTCATCCAGCATTTCGGGGAAAAAGTGATCTTTCAAGTAGTCGGCGTCAAAGGCCACGCCCGCGATCGCGTGCGATTTCTTGTCTATGTCCTTGACCAGAAACAGGGCGGTGGATTCGTAAACCTTCTTGTCGCCGCGCGGCACCCACTCCCCTTCAAACAAATAAGGCGATCCGCTTTTCTGGTTGTGCGCCAGCCTTTCCGTCATATCGGGAAAGTCGATCCTCAGCCAGCCCCCGAACATTTTGTTCAGATACTCAGCTTCCTCGCTGAACAGTTGGTCCTTTTTCAATCGTTCAGGCTGCGAGCGAAATACAATTCCGGTTTCGGGGGAAAACACGAAGATGTGCGCCACGTAGGGATGTCCGGCCAGAATCTTGTCCAGCGCCGGACCGCAGGCCTCACTGGGCTCGGGAAAATCCGCGCGCACGTCGTCCATCAGTTCGTAGGCCTTGTGGTTGATCTGCTTTTCCGAAATGACCAGCACCTGGCTGAAGTCGCGCTGGATGGCGGCTTCGACCGCGTGGTCACGCTGAATGTGCTGCACGTGCCAGGCACTCAGGATCACCAGGGCAGCGGCGGGCAATACAACCGCGAGCTCCAGCACCAGCAGCACTCGGGTTTTCTCGTTCCGCCGTTTCATTGTCATTTCGGTTCCACTAGGACGCAACCAACATAGTCAAATGGGGCCAGGCGGGTGTCAATCGGGGGTAAAAATACGTAAAAAGTTGTGAACTCGTTGATCAGGAAGGTGCGGCTTCAAAAGTAGCCACGGATCTGCACGGATTTACGCGGATAAACCGAGACAAGCGAACAGGATCGTGATCCTTGAAGATCGGTGAAAATCCTTGACAGGCTAGGGGTTTCGAGTGGAGGCCGATTGCGGCAACTTGAAATCAACCGTCACGAAGGTTTCCGCTTCCACGGCGCGGCCGTTGATCAGGTAGGGCTGGTAGCGCCACTGTTTCACTGCCCGATACGCCGCCTGACCCAAAAGGAACGATCCGCGCACCAGCTTGAGGTCCTGAATGCTGCCGTCGCGGCCAATCCAGGCTTGCAATACGACTGCACCCTGCAGCCCTGCTTGAATCGCCTGTTGGGGATAGCTGGGCATGACTTTTCGCAGCAGCAACCCGCGGGAAAGATCTTCCGACAAGGACACAGGTTCGAGAGCGGCGAGAAGGGACGGCGTTACCCGCCCTGCTACGCTGCGCAGGGTCGCGCTCTGCACCGGATTCTTCAGGCTCTCCGGAATGCTAACGGGTGCTGTGGATGCGGCCGGTTGCTGGATCGGTGGTTGAGTTTCCACATGAGCCGGTTTTTGACTCTCCGCAGAGGTGGTGGCTGGGGCGGGCTGAAACGGGTCTCGTACAGGAGTGATTCGAATACGCGACACCGCGTGGCCCGGAGTCTCGAATTGCGGACCCTCGTTTTCCGCCACCTGAACCGCGGACGCCGGGCCTCGGGTTGGGGCTGGGCCGTTGCAACCACACTTGGGTACGCTCCAGCATGCGCCCGCAAATCCGGGCTACGGAAGTCGTCGTACCCTGTCCGCGCAGCGGTTCGCTGAATACATAACCGGCGGAAACAAAAGCTACGGCAATCGCCAGGCTTGGCAGGACCCGGCTGCGCCGCTTTTCTTTTGGCGCCGCAGACGACGAAAAGCTTGGCTCCGGTGCATTGAATAGAGTTTGTACCCGCGACCGGTACAAGAGATCTTCGTCAAAAATGGATTCGGCGGCGACCACCGGCGCAACGGTCTCCTTGGGGCGTGGGGGAGGAGGGGAGGGCCAGGCACGAAGGCGAGGCAAAGGATCGGAAGCCTTGCTTTCGACACCTTTATTTTCCGGGATCTTGATTTCTGCAGCCAGGGTCTGCTGAGCCGAGGCCTGGTTCGCGATCGCATCCTGCGCCGGGGACGGGCCCAACTTCGGCAACCAGGTTTTCATCTGGGCAAGAAATGGGTCGCAGGTCAGCAGGGCATACTTGATTTCATCCGGCACCAGTGGCCGGCTCAAGACCAGATCAGCGCCCGCTTCTCGCGCCGCGACGGCCGCCTCCGTATTGGCAATGGCTATGGTGAAGGCCGAGTGGTTGGCCTTCAGCTCGCGCGAAGTCTTGAGCAGGAAGACAGCTTCCAGACCTTCATCCCAGTCGGATACCACCACATCGAAACTGCGGCTGGTGATCTTTTCTACGGCGCTGAAGATTTCCGGGCAGGATTCAACCTCAAACTCGAGATCGCTGAAAGCATGACTCAGGGCGCGCGAGGCCTCTACGTCGGAGGAGAACAGCAGAGCGTGTGGCCACATAGTAAAGAGGCTAGTTTGGCGGGGTCGAAGCCACAAGTTACGAAGTGCCCGAAATACAGACGCCACAGGCCACGTAATGGCGAGGCCGGTTACCTGTCCTTACGTACATGTGTCCAGGGTAATCGCGGGAAAGGATGCGGCGGTGAAGACCGGCTGCGGCTGGCAAGATGCAGGAACAAACCGGACGAAACCGGGTGAAAACCGTAAGGCGCAGTACTCTCCGCAATATGTGGCAGGGCTTATTGCTTCTGAAACTGCCGGGCCACGGATTCCGGTAGCGCCTCTTCCAGCTTGACCGCCAGCCACTGCTGCAGCGTGGATTTCTGCTCGGATGGAATCATCAGCGAACGCAGCCCGGCGCGGCCTTTCTCGTCGTACCAGCAAACTTCAGACTCCACCTTGAAACGAACCGGCTGACCGGGCAACGTAAAAAGAACTCTCACTTGCATTCCTGGCTTCAGGGAGGGCGATTGCGAGATGGCGAGTCCGCCTTCGCTGATATTCACCAGATGGCAATCGACTTCCGTGCCGTTGGTCTGGACCGCCGCCGGAATCGCAATCGGGCAACGAAAGGAACGCCGCCGCTCGCGCACGATCATGCCGAATGCGGCCTTGAATGTCCGCCCCACTGCACTCGTGGAAAGTGGCTTTTCCATGAAAAAGTTGGGCTGGCTCTCGAACTTCATGGGCTTGCCTGGATCGGTAATGGCAAAAGTAACGGCCGTCCGATTGGAAGGAGAAGAACGGATCTGCTGCAGCATTTGATCCGCGTGCTCCAGTCCGAGGTCGACGACGATTCCCTCGAATTTCTGGCGGCTCATCAAGCCCAGCGCCATGTCCACGTTCACACAGACTTCGGTCGTTATCGCGAATTGCTGCATGCCTTCGGCCAGTGGTTGGATCACCGCCGAATCGTCGCACACAATTAGCACCCGACCCATCGACTGGCCAGTCGCAGGAGAACTCATGCCGACAGACTCCTCCCTCGGTACCCGCTTTGATTGTTCTACTCTGGCAAGATTGTCCCCTGAAATGAGACGTTTGCGAAGGAAATCGTGTCCTTCGTCGGAAAACCGGAATTGCGAGGTCCGGTCGTCGTAAAGCCGGAATTGCGACCGTCGTAAAAGCCCTTGCAGGTTCGGTTTCTTGGGTCGCGGCATTTTAGGTCGCGGGAATTTAGGGAGGGGGATTTCGGGGAGGAGACTTTTCGGAGTCTGGCTCTTGGGAAGGGTGGCTTTTGGGAAGGGCCCGACTTCAGTCGGGCCGCAAGCGTCTGAAAACATTGTGCGGCTTCAGCCGCTGCGGTTGGCTGTCGCTCGATCCGCCAGAGCGACGGCGTAACTGATACAAACTCTTCGCCGACTCCTCATAGTTCTGCACCTTCGTTGAGCTGCGACAGGGCCAACTTCTGCCGGCCATCGGGGCCAAAATTCGAGGGATCGAGCCAGCGTTCAAAGTTTGCTTTGCGCACCGGCCATTCGGAGTCGAGCATGGAAAACCATGCGGTGTCCCGGTTCCGTCCTTTGACGATCATGTGCTGCCGGAAAATCCCTTCAAACCGGAAACCAAAGCGCAGCGCGGCCCGCCGCGACGGCGCGTTCAGTGCATTGCACTTCCATTCGTAGCGCCGGTATCCCAGTGCTTCGAAGACGTGCCGTGCCATCAGATACATGGCCTCAGTGGCGAGTGGAGTCTGTTGCAGCCGCGGGGTGTACAGGATGCTGCCGACTTCGATCACGCGGTGGACGGGTTCGATCCGCATATAAGAGGCATATCCCACCGCACTGCCGGAAGCGAATCCAGAATTGCGAAGAACAAAGGATCTTCCGAGGCGGCCATTCGTTGCAGATGGATGTCGAACGAGGCTCGATCAGGAAACGGTCCCTCAAAAAGATATTGCCAGAGCCGGTCCCCGGCCTCGCCCCGCGTCCCTTCATAGAGGGAGTCTCCGTGGGCCCGCGGGTCAAGGGGCACAAGCCTAACCAGCCGCCCCGAGATCGTAATCCGCGCGGGACGGCGGGCGGGAGAAGCATCCACCCGAGGGCCGATCGGCAGCGCAACTTCTGAGGCATCGTCCATCGTCTCTGATTCGTCCTTTCTACCTGGAATGCGTCTCAAGTTATACCTTCTGGCCAAGGGCTTGACCAACTTCCCATAACACAACAATTTCCGAAATGAGAATTCCCGGCCTCCCAAACCTGACTCAGGAACAAGAGAAGCATTCTGGTTTAGGTTTCGCTGTGTCAGGAACTTTTGGGCTCAGCGCATCTCTGCAGCGTCAAGGATCGTCGTCTTTACAAACTTTTACGATCACACCTCACAACCAATTCCTGCTGTTGAGCGTTCTCACCACTACGGAGCAAATCGTCTCGTGGCATGTCGAGCGCCGGCATTGCCGGTCCGCCGAGATTCAGAAAGGCCTTCCAGTGAAGTTGAGCTGCGACCGTTTCGTGGCATTGTGCGCCATCACCCTCCTCGGTTTCAGCACCGCAGTCGCGCAATCCGCCGGCGAGGCTCAAACCAGAAACAGCTCGCCGCCCGCCAACCAGCGAGTTGCCGCCACCAATTCGCCCGATCAGCCCGTGACCACAATGTCGGTTCAGGTCAAGGTGGTGAACGTACTGGCCACGGTGCGGGATAAGCACGGCAAGATCGTGAACACCCTGGGCAAAGATGACTTCACTTTGACCGAGGACGGCCGTCCGCAAGCCATCAAGTATTTCGCCCGCGAAACCGATCTGCCGCTTACCCTCGGCCTGCTGGTAGACACCAGCCTCAGCCAAAGGCGCGTGCTAAGCGAGGAACGCGACGCCAGTCAGAGCTTTCTGGCGCAAGTGTTGCGCGAAGATCAAGACAAGGCATTCGTCATTCACTTCGATCGCGAAGTGGAGCTGCTGCAGGACCTCACCGCATCGCATGAAAAGTTGCGGGCGGCGTTGGAGTCGCTCGAAACTCCACACCTCGACCGCGCCAGCAATGGAGGGGGCGGCGGTGGATCGGGCTCCGGCCAGGGCCGCGGCTCCGGCCGTCATGGCGGCGGCACTCTTCTCTATGACGCGGTCTACCTGGCGTCCGACGAATTGATGCAGAAGCAGCCCGGCCGCAAGGCGCTGATCGTGCTTTCGGACGGCGTGGATACTGGTAGCAAGGAGAGCCTGGAGACGGCCATCGAGTCTGCCCAGCGAGCCAATACCCTCGTATATTCCATTCTCTTTAAGGATGACGACGCCTACGGAAATGGCGGAGGTTTTGGCCGCACCGGTATCAGCATCCCTGGAATGGGCGGCCCCGGAATGGGTCGCGGCGGAGGGGGACGAGGAGGCGGCCGTCGTTTCCCGGAAGAACACGCCGACGGCAAGAAGATTTTGCAGAGGATCTCGAAGGAAACCGGCGGACGGATGTTTGAAGTTTCCAAAAAAGAGCCGGTCCAGCAAATCTACTCTCAGATTCAGGAAGAGCTGCGTAATCAATACAACCTGGGCTACACTCCCAGCCGCGAAAATGCCGCTGCATCCGGATATCACAAGATTCAGCTTGCCGCGAAGCCGAAAGATCTTATCGTGCAATCCCGTGATGGATACTACGGGGACAACTAACCGCGAAGGACACGAAGTACAAGGCCTTAGTCTCGGGCCTTCCTTCGTGGACCTTCGTGTCCTTGGTGGTTAAAGCTGTTTCCAAAACGCCACCACTCTCCTCCGAGCTCTCAACATCGTGTTATGCTACGGCGGCGTTTAACCTGTAAGAACCCAAACCTTATCTCTCATGCCAGCACACGTTCTCGGAATCGACGTCGGAACCGGCGGAACGCGCGCCGTGATCGTGGACGAGAACGGCCGCATCGCCGCATCCGCCACCGAGGAGCACGCCCCGTTTGCCTCGCCGCAAATCGGTTGGGCAGAGCAGAATCCCGAAGACTGGTGGCGGGCTTGCGGCATTGCTGTGCGCAAAGCCCTGGCCAGTGCGGGGTTGCGCGCCGATCAGATTGCCTGCGTCGGATTTTCCGGTCAGATGCATGGCGCCGTCATGCTGGACGCGTCCGACCAGGTAGTGCGGCCGGCGCTCATCTGGTGCGACGTGCGCACTGAAAAACAATGCCACGATCTGACGGAAAAAATCGGCGCTGAAAATCTTATCCAGCTCACCTGCAATCCTGCGCTGCCGAATTTCACGCTGACAAAATTCCTCTGGGTGCGGGAAAACGAACCGCAGAACTGGAAGCGTGTCCGCTCCGTCATGCTGCCCAAGGATTACGTCCGCTTCCGCCTCACCGGCGATCGCGCCACCGACATGGCTGACGCCTCCGGCACGCTGTTGCTGGACGTCGCGAAACGCCGTTGGTCGCAGGAAGTCATGCAGGCTGCGGAGATAAAAGAGTCGCTGCTGCCGCGCTTATTCGAGTCGCCGGAAGTCTGCGGGAAAATTTCTGCGGCGGGGGCCGATGCTACCGGTCTGCATGCGGGAACACCCGTCGTGGCCGGAGCCGGAGATCAGGCCGCGGGAGCGGTGGGCATGGGAATCGTAACCGCGGGCGCGGTGAGCGCAACCATCGGGACTTCGGGAGTGGTGTTCGCCGCGACGGACCGTCCGGCGCTCGATGCGAGGGGAAGGCTGCACACGTTCTGTCATGCCGTTCCCGGGCGCTGGCACGTGATGGGAGTGACGCAAGCCGCGGGCCTTTCACTGCGCTGGTTTCGCGACACCTTTGGCGCCGGCGCTTCCCTTGCGAATGAGAAGCGCGATCCCTATGAAAGTCTAACCGCCGAGGCGGCCGCAGTCCCGGCCGGATCCGACGGCCTGTTGTGGGCGCCTTACCTGATGGGGGAACGCACTCCGCATCTCGATCCCAACGCGCGCGCAGCCCTGATCGGTTTGACCGCGTCGCACACCCGGGGACACGTCGTGCGCGCCATCCTGGAAGGCGTAGCTTTCAGTCTGAAAGATTCGTTCACTCTGTTTGCCGAGATGAGTGTGCCCGTGCTCAACATTCGCCTGGGCGGCGGGGGAGCGCGCTCTCCCCTGTGGCGGCAAATCCAGGCGGATGTGTATGGCCACGAGGTGGAAATTCTCGAAGCCGAGGAAGGCGCAGCCTTCGGCGCGGCAATTCTGGCTGGAGTCGGAGCCGGAATGTGGAGCTCGGTCGATGCCGCCTGCAGGAAAATTGTGAAAGTCGCGCAACGTGTGGCGCCGCAACCGCCGGCTCTGGAGCGCATGCAAGCGAGCTACGCCGCATACCGCCGGATGTACCCGGCCATCGCATCAGTCCTGGGAACAACTCCGACGGGTCTCTAAGCGCAGCTCTTAATCTTTGTCCAGATATTCGCCCGGAACATCATCTTCCGGCACTTCATGAGTGTGAACTTCGCCGTCGTCCCCAGCGTCTTCCACGCCCTTGACCGCGTCCGCCTCGAATGCATTCCCTTCTTCCAAGAGCTCGTCCACACTCTCGGAAGCTGCGCCTTCGATGTTGGACAGTCCCTGCAAGTCTCCGGATTGCCCTCCCGAACGTGGCCTCAGTCCTTCACGCGAGAACGGCGCCGTTTCCACGAGGCGCTCGCTTTTTCCACGAACTGGCCTGCTGCGCCCTTTTGCCGTCTTTCGCGCGGTCGCTTTCCTGCTCCTTGCGCTGGACTTCGCCGCAGTCTTTTTCGGGGCCGCCTTTTTCTTCGCGGACGTTCTCTTCGCGGACTTCCGCGGAGCCGGCCTCTTCGTTACGCGCTTCTTGGCTGGTTTCTTCTTCGCGCTTACCTTCTTCGACTTCGTCTGCTTCTTTTTTGTTCTCTTCTTGGTAGCCATACGCGCAGTCTACCATCGGGCGCGAGTTCGAGGCTGGGAGAGCGGTTCATCCCGGGTGCTACCAGGAATTAAGCCAATGGCTGACTCACAGCAGGTGTTTTGGGAAAATCGCGCGGGCCGTCGGGTCACGCTGAATCAACACCGTGAATTTTGGTGGCCTCGCGCGGACTCGAACCACGGACCTACGGACTATGAGAACCGAGGGGGATCTGAGCACCTGTGAAATTTTCTACTCTATTTTATTTTTCAACAAGTTACCAGCCAAGCACCCCTCCGGGGGTCAATGAGTGTAATCGCCTGATTACAACAGTTGACAAAGATCTGATCCGCCGCTCAAGAGGTGCTTCAGAACCGAAGCGTGACACCGCCAGTAATATCGAACTCGTTGAGATAGTGGGAGTTCCCAGTTACCCAGCACCCACCCCAGACTGGGTCGCACCAATATCCACCATTACTCGTTGTGGTGAGATAGGTTGGAGCATATCTAAACTGGCCCCGAAGCCCAAAATGTTTACCCATGTTGTATTTTGCGCCAGCACCAATCGCAAAAGTAAAGCGGGTCGACCCTTGGACGCCGCTCCGGTCGGTAGAAAGGGAGGTTGCTCCGAGGCCAACTAGGAGAAAGGGCCTCACCTTCGACTCTCGGTCCTTCGCGTGAAGGAGGAAATTTCCCATGTATTGGTTCTGCGTCAGATTGAACACTGTGACGCTGGTGCCGCCGCCTATCGGTTGGGCTGTGGTGTCCGCATTGTTGTGGTTCCATTGAAACTCGACGTCGCCGAGCTCGCCAAGCAGATAACCTGCTGTGATGCCATAGTTGGTTCCGTTCTGAACTTCGATGCGATGAAACACGGTAGTTGAGAGATCCACCCCACCATTGATTTGCCCCCCAACGTACCCGCCGATTTCAAAGTTGTGTTGCGCAAAGGAGAGTACGGGGGTGAGAAAAAAACCACCAACCGCTAACAGGAGGATTGTCTTTATCTTCATCGTCAATGTTTCCCTAGGTTCGAGGATTTGCTCTGAGGGTACCCGACCGCCCAAGGCCAGCAAACCTGTCAAAACTACCAACATGGTTCACTTTCTTGGGGGCTGCCAATAGGTAACCGCTTTGAGACAAATAGCCTGGAAACTGCGGCGCGTCACTACCACGGATGGCGGATATTGGTGTGATCCATTCTGGGGCGGGTGCGGGGTCGTGGGCAATAACCACTACCTCCACGAGTTCGATTTCACCCCGAGGAACGCGGCTATGAAGACGGCCACGAGCTCGAAGATTGGCTCCGAGCAGAAGGTGAAATAATTGGAAAGAAACCCAGCGCAGCTGAAAAGGACATAAGGGGGGATCAGGGCGGTTACAGCGTAGAATCGTAACATCGTTATTACACTCATCGACCGGGTAGTTGGTGTAATCGCCTGTTTACGACAGTCATCCGAGTGCGGTGCTGCGACGCCGGAAGAACTAAGAGTGTAAGAACTAACAGTATAAAAATCCCCGACTATCAACTAAGAGTACAGTCTGCCTCGCACGTTCAGGGAGAGGCAGGCCCCCATGCTGTCACTTGTGACAGTTTTAGTGTGATGCCACGCGTTTTATCGTCCCAGATTGACAAACGCTTGTCTCGCACGCACTGGTTCCGTCAGAGGAGAAGTTGCCAATGAAGGGCGAACTAGAGAGTGTCGTCTTCCAAATGTATAACGCTGGTATGCGATGCTCAGAAGCAGTTCACGAGTTTCAAAGGGCTTTCATTCTCACGGTGCTCAAGGATCGAAAAGGGAATCAGTGTAGCGCTGCCGAAAGGCTTGGTATTCACCGCAATACCCTGCGCCGGACGATCCGAGCCCTGAAGATTGACATTGTCCCCACGCGAGCAATGGAGAGGCGTCGACCACCGCGATCGGAATTTTCAATGCCGCCGGAGGGGCGACGGGCAAGATAGTACGCTTGCCCAGCGTACACTCTGAGCTGCTGATATTTTTCCTCGCGTCGCCAGGAGAGAGCATCCGTTTCGGTGTCTTCGTTGACCCCGATTCAGTGCCTGGAATACAGCCGTCCGACTCAGCAAGCTGAAACTCAGGGAATGGAGCGTTTTCGCCGCGACCTGATCAGCACGCGGAACGCCGAGTTGTGCCAGCTTTTCGACCAGATCGTTTGCAGCTGTGCGCGTGAATGTTACTGCGAGAATTCGATTCGGCTGGACATGCTCAACTTCAAGCAGCCGCGCGACGCGACGCATCAATGCGTACGTCTTGCCGGTGCCCGGGCCTGCGACAACACGGAGTGGCGTCCCGTTGTAGGCAGCAATGTTGAGGTGAATCCCTCTGTAGATTCGTATTCCAAGGCCTGCACCGAATTTTAAACCGGAAGGATTGTGTTTCGTTGACGGTGTGAAATCTGTTCCGATTGTCGGACAGCCAGGTCGCTTGGATTTTGCGCGATAATATTCGACAGATTGGGGGTTCGGGTTCCGTCCGCAATTCGGTGCTTATGGGATTTACATTACAAAAATCATCACAGTGCCTGGCGAGGGCCAAGAGCGTCCAGAGGGACTGGGCTGCAATCAATTGAAAACATTAGAGAGATTTGGTGGCGGCGCGTGGACTCGAACCACGGACCTACGGATTATGAGACCGTCGCTCTAGCCACCTGAGCTACGCCGCCATGTTGATAAAAAACGAGTTGCTAACGCCTCTTGGCCCGATCGGTCCCATTTCGGACTCATCGCCCCGAGTGAGCATCTTCCTTCCTGGGGAGGCTCCAAAGCGCCAAAGAAAGATAGCTAGAAACAGCATCTTCAACGCCGTTACAACCGATTACCGATATTACCAGACGGAACTTATTGCAGGCCAACCAACGGGCAGAATGCACCGCTGCCGGCTGGATGTGTATCACCTCGCTCAAAAGGCTCGTGGCTGTGGAAAACTCGGATTAATAAGGAGGTTAGGCGCGCTACAATGGGTACGTCATTTCAACACAAGACTGGGCCGGTGCGGCGGACCTGCTTCCCCTGAAGCGAGGGTTCACCTGAGTATGACGACTGTATTTAGTATTTCCGTTTTTCTGCTGGCGGAGAATCGCCTTTTGCGTGAGCTCCTCACGCGCATCCAGAACGAGAAAAATGATTCAGTCCAACTCTGCCTGTAGGCGCCTCGTCGAAGGCTGGGTAACTTACTGCGCATCCCATGGGGTCGTTAGTTGGCAACATGAATATCGGGTGGGTAGGACGACCGTTGACCCGTCCGAAACGCATCCAAAATGAATTCACGGAAGAGAGAGGCGATTGAGATGCTGCGCTTACCCACGTCACTGTGTGCCGCCGAGGGAGCCAGCGGTAATTGCATCAGGGCCCGAACCAAACGCTGGACTTGGACGGATTGAGCCGTCCGATTAGGTTCTTGCTGTCTGCTTATTTTGAGAATGGGTTAGCTCACGAATGCCCTGTAAGTGAGAGGGCGGAGCTGTGAGTGTGGCAGTGCGATAACCCTGGTGCGACAACCCCGGTGCGGCAACTCTGGTATTGACAGCTCTGGAGTGTCCGCAGTTCCGATTTCTTGGTCGAAATTTCGCGTTGAGACGCTCTGCAGAGCAAACACTGTAGCCAACCCTATGTGTGGAATCGCCGGCGTTCTCAGCTTCAAGAACAGTTCGTTTCAGGTCAGTAATGCGTACCTGGAGCGCATGACCGAAATCCTTGCGCATCGCGGCCCCGACGGCAGTGGCGCCTGGGTAGCGCCGGACCGCCGTGTGGGTCTGGGACACCGTCGATTGTCGATTATCGATCTCTCCACCGCAGCCTCCCAGCCCATGAGCAACGAGGACGGCTCGTTGTGGGTCACGTTCAACGGCGAGATCTACAACCACGCGGAGATCCGGGCGGAATTGCAGCGTGTCGGCGGTCACCAGTGGAAGACCGACCACTCGGACACGGAAGTCATCCTGCACGCCTTCGAACAGTGGGGCATTGACTGCATCGAACGCTTTCGCGGCATGTTCGCGATCGCACTCTGGGACACTCGGCGGCGCGAACTTTGGCTGATCCGTGACCGCGTCGGCATCAAGCCGCTCTACTATTCGGTGCATCATGGACGCATCACTTTTGCTTCTGAAATCAAGGCCTTGCTGCAGGACCCGGAACAGGAACGCGCCCTTGATGAAGAGGCCCTGTATCACTTCCTGTCATTCCTGACCACGCCGTCGCCGATGACCATGTTCCGGGGAATCCGCAAATTGCCCGCCGGGAGTTGGATGCGGATCCGGGAGGACGGAAATGTTACCGAGTCGCGCTACTGGGATGTCCTCGACCACACCGAACCTCTGGTGAATGTCGCGGAAGAGGAAATTGCGGAGCGGATTGTCGCCGAGCTTCGGACCGCGGTGCAGCTGCGCAAGGTCAGCGATGTGCCGGTAGGAGTGTTTCTCTCCGGTGGCATCGACTCGAGCGTGAATGCCGCCCTGTTCTCCGAAGGCGAAAGCGGGCCGGTCAAGTGCTTCAGCATCGGCTATGACGGAGATTACAAGTCGTACAAAAATGAACTCCACTACGCCCGCCAGATGGCTGACTTTGCGGGAGCGGAGTACCACGAACGCCGTCTGACCCAGCAGGATCTGCTCGACTTCCTGCCCCAGATGATTCATCTGCAGGACGAGCCCATTGCCGATCCGGTCTGCGTTCCGGTCTACTACGTTTCGAAATTGGCGCGCGACAACGGGGTGATCGTTTGCCAGGTGGGCGAGGGATCGGACGAACTCTTCTGCGGCTATCCCTCGTGGAAACTTCGGTTGCAACTTCAGCACTTGGGAAATCTGCCGGTACCCCGTGCATTGAAGGGAATCGGCCTGGCCGGACTGGGTTTGGCGGGGCGGGAAAAGAGCCTGGAGTACGAATGGCTGCGGCGAAACGTCGAGCAACTGCCCGTGTTCTGGGGCGGGGCTGAAGCCTTCACCGAAACCCACAAGGGATCGCTGCTCTCCCATCGGCTGCGGCGGCAGTTCGCAGATTTCAGTTCCTGGGAGGCTTTGAAGCCGATCCGGCAACGCTTCGAAGACAAGGCCTGGGAGAAGTCCCCTTTGAATTGGATGACCTATCTCGATCTCAACCTGCGCCTGCCGGAACTGCTGTTGATGCGAGTCGACAAAATGAGCATGGGCGTGAGCCTGGAAGCGCGCGTGCCCTTTCTCGATCACAAGTTCGTCGAGCTGGCGATGAGCATTCCGGAAGCGGTCAAAACCCGCGACGGCAAGCTGAAGTACATTCTCAAGAAAGCGGTGCGCGGATTGATTCCGGACGAACTTCTTGACCGCAAGAAACAGGGCTTCGGCGTTCCCGTGTATGAATGGTTCTTCGACCGCCTGGGAGATCTCGCGCGGGCCGAACTGAACGCCTTCTGCGACGAGACTGACATCCTCGATCGTAGCGCGGTCATGCAGTTGCTGGAGCGGCGCGATGGACCGCGAGCCTGGTACCTGCTCAACCTGGCGCTGTGGTGGAAGCAATACATCCGCGCGGAGACTCCGGCGATGGCCGGCGTGGCCTGAACCGCGTTGTTTGAAGGTCCGCGTTGTTGGACAAACATGAAAGCGATCCTGGAAGACCGGCGTAGCGGAAAGATCAGCACCTACGAAGTGCCTGCGCCCGAACTGCGCCGCGGGGGCGTTCTGGTGCGAACCGCGTTCTCCGCGATCAGTTCCGGAACCGAGCGCGCCTCGGTCGAAACCTCGGAGAAATCTCTGCTCGCGAAGGCCATGGCGCGGCCCGACCTGGTCAAGCAAGTGGTCGACCTGGCACGCACCAGCGGACTCCGCACCGCGTATGACACGGTCAAGACTCGCCTGGATACGTTGTCGCCAATGGGCTACAGCTGTTCGGGGATTGTGGTTGGAGTAGGTGCTGGGGTAACGGACTTCCAGTTGGGAGACCGGGTAGCGTGCGGCGGAGCCGGTTATGCCAATCACTGCGAGATGAACTGGGTTCCCTGCAACCTGGCAGTGCGCATTCCCGATACGGTTGCGCTGGACGCCGCCTCGCTTACCACGATCGGCGCCATCGCCATGCAAGGCCTGCGCCAGGCAAGCTTGGCGTTCGGGGAGACCGTAGTAATCATTGGAGCAGGACTGGTGGGCGTGCTGACGATACAACTGGCGCGCGCGGCGGGCTGTCGGGTTATTGCCGTGGATCGAGAGCCGTCGAGGGTGGAGAAAGCCACTGCCTTCGGCGCTCATTTGGCTTTGCTGGCATCCGACCCAGCCTTGCCGCAAGCGGTAGCTGCTTTTTCCCGCTATGGCGCCGATACCGTGATCGTTACCGCAGCCACTCGTTCCGCCGAACCGCTCGAACTGGCGGCCAAAATTCTTCGCGACCGCGGCCGCATCGTGGTCGTGGGCGATGTGGGGATGGACGTTTCGCGGCGCGAGCTTTATCACAAAGAGCTCACACTTACGATGTCGCGCTCCTACGGGCCCGGCCGTTATGACTCCAGCTATGAAGAGGGCGGAAACGACTATCCCGTGGGCTATGTGCGCTGGACCGAGCGTCGCAACATGGAAGCGTTCCTCGACTTTCTGGCATCGGGTTCAGTGGACGTATCGGCGTTGCTCGAGCGGCGCTATCCGACTGAGGCAGGCGAGCGCGCTTATTCGGAATTGCTCTCCGGGCAGGCCTACACTGCGATCTTGGAATACTCCGAGAGCGCGGAATCCAAGAAACCCGGGCCCGTGCAGGTTGCAGCAGCCCGATCGCAAGAATCCGGCCTGCGGGTCGGATGCATTGGCGCAGGCGGGTTTGCCCAAACTCATATTTTCCCCAATCTCAAAGGTGAGGAAGGAATCACGCTGGCGAGCATAGCGACTGCCTCCGGCGTGACGGCCGAGTCGGCTCGGATCAAGTTTGGTTTCGAGCGAGCGCAAACTCCTTCCGAATTGTTGAACGATCCGGAGCTGAATGCGGTATTTATCGCTTCGCGAAACAGCAGTCACGCGGAATACGTAGCGGCTGCCCTCAAGCAGGGCAAAGCCGTGTTTGTGGAGAAACCGTTGGCGGTAGATAGCGAGCAGCTGGATTTGATTCAGCGAGCCTATTCGGATGCCGTGGGAAGCGGGCACTCTCCCTTCCTGATGGTGGGCTTCAATCGCAGATTTGCCCCTGCGACCGAGAAAGTTCGGCAATTTTTTGGCAAGCGGCAGGAACCCATGTTGGTTCATGCCCGGATCAATGCCGGATTTCTTCCTGCAACCCACTGGACACAACAGGAGAGCGAAGGCGGGCGCATCATCGGAGAGTTTTGCCATTTCGTGGATTGGGCACGATCCATCGTAGGGGCTCCGATCAGCACCGTTTCAGCAAGCGCGCTTCCCGATGGCAGCCGTTACAACCGGGACAACGTGGCGGTTACGCTCACCTTCGCCGATCGCTCCATTGCCAACCTGCTTTATCTGGCCAACGGAGATCCGGGCGTTCCCAAGGAATACTTCGAAATCTTTTGCGAAGGGGCGGTTGCCCGGCTGGAAGATTTTGAAGTCCTGCAGCTTACGCGAGGCAGGAAAACCAGACGCATCCGGTCAAGTCGCGACAAGGGCCATCGTCGCGAGATTGAATTAACTGTTCAGTCCATGCTATCCGGGGCGGAAGCCCCGATTCCCTTCAGTGAACTGGTGGAGATTACCGAGGCCAGCTTCACGATCGCGAAGGCGATCGACACGGGGAAAACATTCTCCTGTGACAAGCCGGACTCTGTTCCGGATGCCGACCGGGCGTGGCTCGAGGCGTCGGCAAGTTAGGGTCACGAGTTGCGCAAGAGGCCCAAAATTAGGACGACCATGGGAAGCCTAACTCAGCACTGTGAGTGCGGCTGCGGCCGAGGTCGCCGGCCAACGATGCGAAGTGAAATTGAAAGGGGCTGGATCATGCTTTACCACGGAAAATTCTTAGTGCTCACGACATCCTTGATCGCCCTGACGCTTAGCTTGGGCGCACGGGCGCAAGAAGAGAACGATCGCCGACCCGAAACGCGAAACGCGTCCGCCTCCGCCTCCACCCATCCGGTGGAACCTTCCGATCTAGGCAAAGACAACCTGGGACGAGTGGCTGCGTCGTCGGCGCAACTCCAGGCGGTCCTTCTGAGAGATGCCGGGATTCTGGTTGAGTTGAAGAGCTGGGTGGCCAAGGAGGCCACTGACAACGGACAGATTGTAGAGGACTCTCTGCTGACCGATCAGGCCATCTTTGACCGGCTCGACCGCGATGTGGCATTCCGGTCCGTGGCCACGCGCCTGGTGCAGCGCTACGGGTACCTGTTGCCGAGCGTGAATCCGGATTCGGAGATCGCCAAACAGCAAGACCTCGTTATGAAAGAGCGCGCCCACATTTTGGCGCAACGACAGGACCAGGAACAAGCGGCAGCGATGGCAGCGGCCGAAGAAGAACGGAAACAGCTCCGGCAGGAAATGAAAGCTGATCGCACGCCTTGCGACCCCCGAATTCAAATCAATTGCGATGAACCGGTTTCGAGGCGAAGGCAGCCGGGAAGCTCCTCTCCAGGGGACATGACAGTGCCCGATTCCGGTTCGCCGATTCTTCCGGAGCAGATGTCTCCCAACGACTCGCTCCGAATGCAGCGTCGGGCTCTCGAGCGACCAGTCAGACTCTGGCGGGTTTTCCAGTCTTGACTCTGGTCTCTTGCTGGCCTCCGATTCGCGGAGATCGGGATCAGGTATGGATTCCGGCCTGGGCATGGGTTTGGGCTCGGGCGCGGGTATGAGTCCGGGTATGAGTATGGGCATGGGCGCCAGTATGTCCGCCTGGCGGGATGGATGGGCTCGATGCCCTGCTTCGGCGGGGGAACATGGACGATATGTCCGCCCTGTCAGGCAATCGTTCCGACTCCACCACCGCCTCGATCAAAGATATGAACCGGACGGTTCGCCTTCCAGGTGCCCGAGGGCGATGGGGTGAAACCGACAAAGACCTCCCGCCGATCGCCATGGTGCATAAGGTCAATCCTTACGCCGACATCCCTTCCCTTTACGACATGTACGTCCAGGCCGCTTCTCGGGACCGCGACCCAGAACGCTTCGGCATGGATATCTTCCGCAACGGAACCCGACAGCTGGACGCTATCCCGATGGATCTGCCTGTAGGCCCAGACTACGTGGTCGGACCCGGGGACGGCCTGGCTATCAATCTATGGGGTGGCGTATCCCAGCGCATGATTCGTTCCGTGGATCGCGAGGGACGGATCAATCTTCCTGAAGCCGGACCCGTGCTGGTCAGCGGCCGGACCCTGGGAGAGGTGCAGGAATCGGTACAGAAGGTTCTGCGCACCCAGTACCGCGACATCTCGGCGGACGTCTCGCTCTCCCGCCTGCGAACCATTCGCGTATACGTGGTGGGAGAAGTGGCCGAACCCGGCGCCTACGACATCAGCTCGCTTTCAACGCCCCTCAATGCTTTGTTTGCAGCCGGTGGCATCACTCAGCGGGGCTCGTTGCGCAGCCTGAAACATTACCGCGGCAAGGAACTGGTCCAGGAAGTGGACGCATACGAACTGCTCTTGCACGGTGTGGGTTCAGACCTGAAGCGGCTGGAAAATGGCGACTCTCTGCTGGTTCCTCCCCTGGGCGCGCAGGTCACAGTGAGCGGCATGGTCCGTCGTCCCGCCATCTACGAACTGCATGGGGAGAACACGCTGGCCGATGCGCTGGATCTGGCGGGTGGAATTCTGCCTGCTGCTGCGCTGCAGCACATCGAGGTGCAGCGCCTGGAAGCCCACGAGAAGCGCACCATGCTGACTCTGGATCTTTCGCCGACCAGTAATTCCGCTGTCGCTGACCAAGACAGATGGCGGATTTCAAGATTCAGGACGGGGACCAGATTCATATCTTCCCCATTGCCTCCTACAACGAGAAAGCGATTTACCTGCAAGGACATGTCCTTCGTCCGGGACGCTACTCCTATCACGATGGTATGACCCTGAAAGACTTGATCTCATCCTACGGCGATCTCTTGCCTGAGCCCGCGGCGCGCTATGGCGAGATTATCCGGCTGAACCCACCCGACTTCCGTCCCAGCGTGGAGAGCTTCAACTTATCCGCGGCGCTGGCCAATCCGGAGACCTCGCCCAAGCTGCAGCCCCTCGATACGGTGCGGATATTCAGCCGTTACGATTTCGAACCAGCGCCTACGGTCTGGGTAGGTGGCGAAGTGCGCTCGCCCGGCAAAGTACCGCACCTCAGGCCAAGTGCGCCTCCGCGACGCGGTCTATCTGGCGGGCGGAGTGTCCACCGACGCCGGCCTCGATTCCGCCCAACTCTTCCGCACCGAATCCGATGGCACGATGAAGATTTTCAGCGTCAACCTGGGAGGGGCGCTGGCGGGAAACCCGATGGACAACATCCTGCTTGAGCCCCGCGATCGCGTGCTGGTTCACCGCAGTTCCGCCAAGGTCGATCCCCCGACGGTTTACGTGAAAGGCGAAGTGGCCAAGCCTGGCCGATATCCCCTGACCACCAACATGCACGTCGAGGATCTGGTGAACGTAGCGGGTGGACTGAAACGAAGCGCCGACCCGGTGCAAGCCGATCTTACGCGGTATGCGCTGGGTCCGCAGACTGCGACTTCTTACCAAAATCTACCGGTTGAGTTGGCGTCGGCCCTGAAGGGCGATGAAGTCAGCAACCTCCAGCTTCGCGACGGAGATGTGCTCACCGTTCGCCAAACTCCGGGTTGGAATGACATCGCGGCTTCGGCGACGGTGCGAGGCGAGGTTCAGCACCCTGGCGCGTACGGCATTCTGCCCGGTGAGCGGCTCAGCTCAGTCCTGGAAAGGGCTGGAGGCTTCTCGCCCGAAGCCTATCCCGCCGGGGTGGTGTTGATGCGTCGCGAGGTGCGCGATCTCGAGATGAAGTCGCACCTGGCGCTGGTGACGCGGCTCAAAGCGGAACAGGTCAACATCAAAGCCCTTCCCGAAAGCGATGCCGATCAGAGGAATGCGAAACTTACTGCCATCGCGCAAACCGAGACGACGCTCACGCAACTCGAGTCCACGGCGCCAGTGGGCCGGGTAGTTGTGCGCATCCAGCCCGACATCAGTCGCTGGCGGAACACGGCAGCGGATGTGCAGTTGCGCGACGGCGACATACTTCTGATACCCAAGAAAGCAAACTATGTAATGGTTACCGGACAAGTATTTAACCAGACGGCGATCAGTTACCGGCCAGGTCACAGCGCGAAGTGGTATCTCACTCAGGCGGGAGGGCTGACCCAGATTGCCGATAAGAAGGCCGTTTTTGTCATCCGAGCCGATGGATCGGTACTGTCTGCCAAGAACAACAGCTCGGGATGGTGGGGAGGCGATCCCCTAAGCGCATCGCTGAAACCAGGGGACTCGATTGTCGTGCCCGAAATGGCACCAAGAATCGGGACCCGCAACTGGACCACGGCCTTGCAGGCGGCGCAGATCGCAACGTCTGTCGCGCTGACCATCGCCTACATCAAGCCCTAATGAGAACAAGTCTCGGAGGGGGGGCAAGGCAGTGGTGGTGGCGTGCGGATGGATTGCAATCGGTCTGATGGTCGTGGGGCCGGTTGCGTGTGCCGCGCAGCAAAAACAGAGCGCGCAGCAAGGCGGCGGGCAGCAATCAGCCGGCGACAACCAGAACGCGGCACCGGCAGAGAGCGAGGGCAAAACGAAACCTGTGCGAACTTCCAGTGGCCCCGAACCCGAGCCGGTCGGAAGCTTGCATTTGAACCCAAAGCAGTTTGGAAGAGACTTTGTGCTGGATCAAAAACAAATCTGGACCAGTCCCGCCCGGCTCCGATTTCCGGACACGGAATGGCTGGTACCGCTGAGTGGAATTACTGCAGGATTTTTGGTGACCGACGCTGAAGTCGGTCGTAGCATTTCGCACGATCCGAAGACTCTCAGTAAATACAGCAATTATTCCAACGCCGGGATCGGCGCGCTGATCGGGGGCGCGGCCGGAATGTGGCTGTTGAGCTATCCCTCCCATAACGAACACTGGCGTGAGACCGGGTTGCTCGCAGGCGCAGCCGCGCTCAACAGCCTGCTCCCGGTCGAGGTGGCGAAATATTCGCTGGGCCGTGAGCGGCCCCTTCAGGGAACGGGCGACGGGCGCTTTTTCCAGGGAGGCGTATCGTTTCCCTCCGAACACTCCACTGCGGCGTGGGCAGTGGCGGGAGTGATCGCGCACGAATATCCTGGCCCGCTTCCCAAGCTCTTCGCGTATGGCTTGGCCTCCTTTGTCAGCTACTCCCGGATTCGAGCCGCTCAGCATTTCCCGGCTGACGTCTTTGTCGGCAGCATCGTAGGCAGTCTCATCGCGCAGCAGGTCTATAGCCGCCACCACGATCCCGAACTCGGCGGCAGTGACTGGAGATCCGATCGGCGAACGGCTGCGCGAGGGAAGCTCTTTGCCGGAGAATCAAGGATCGCCTTACGTTCCGCTCGACAGCTGGATTTATCCGGCGCTCGATCGACTGGCCGCGTTTGGCATGATTGACAGCGCATTCGCCGGAGACCGGCCCTGGACACGCCGCGAGTGCGCCCGCCTGCTGAGTGAAGCCGAAGAGAAGCTGGCCGGCGACGAGGAGCAGCAACCAGCAGGGGCTCATCAACGAACTGGAACGCGAATTTCGTCCGGAAATGCAACCGCCCGACGCCGTCGATGGCGGGTCGTTCCGTGTCGAATCCCTGTATTCCCGGACTGAGTACATTTCCGGCCTGCCGATCCGGGATGGGTATCATTTTGCCCAGACCCAGATTAACGATTTTGGACGTCCGTACGGCCAAGGTTGGAATTCAGTAAATGGCTTTTCCGCATACTCCACCTGGGGCCGCTGGACGGGCTACTTCCGCGGAGAATGGCAGGCATCGGCGGGCTTGCCTGCGCTGTCGTTGACGGCGCGCCAAACCATTCAGCAGGTCGACCAACTGACGCAACTGCCACCGGATGCAGGCCAGCCTTCGGTCAATCAATTCGAAGTGCTGGATGCCTACGTGGGTTTGGCGTTCTCGAACTGGCAGGTATCGTTCGGACGTCAGAGCCTGTGGTGGGGGCCGGGGGACGGCGGACCGCTGATCTTCGAGCGACAATGCTGCGCCGCTCAATATGTTCCGCATCAATCGAGTCAGCCCATTCAAGTTGCCCAGCATTCTGGGCTGGCTCGGGCCCCTGCGGTTGGAGTTCTTTATCGGACAGATTGAAGGCCAGCAATTCATCAATGGGCCCATCCCGGCCAACCCAACGGCGTCGCTGGCAGCTTTTTTCACACCCTCCACCCGCAGCCCCTGATTCATGGCGAAAGGTTTACCTTTAAGCCCACGCCCAATTTCGAATTTGGTTTTCTCGAGAACCGTGATCTTCGCGGGACAGGGAGTGCCTTTCACTCTGCACACTCTCGAACAGAGCTTCTTCGGCTTCGGGAAATGGCGCACCGGGGACTGCGAATGGATCCCGGGGATCGGCGGTCGGGGATGGACTGGACGTATCGGGTGCCCAAACTTCGCGATTGGGTGACCTTCTATGGCGACGCCTTCGCCGACGACCAGATTTCGCCCATCGCATACTGGGATCGTTCGGCGATCCGCGGCGGGCTCTTCTTCTCCCATCTTCCGCTGCATTCCGAAGCTCGATCTGCGCGCCGAGGGCGTGTATACCGATTTGCCGGCCGGAGGGCAGCTCAGCCACGGCTTTTTCTACGAGCAACTCCCGATATTTGAATGGCTACACTAATAAGGGACAGTTGCTGGCCAGCTGGATTGGTCGAGAGGGACAGGGTGCCCAGGGATGGGCAAACTATTGGTTTAGCGCTCGAAATCGACTACAGTTCAGCTACAGACATCAAAAAGTCAGCTGGCAGTTCATCCCTGACGGGGGTACCCTGACGGACGTAGGCATGCGCGGCGACTACTGGCTACGCCCTAATATCGGCCTCAGCGCCTGGGTCCAATACGAGCGCTGGCTGTTTCCGGTGATTCAGCCTACCTCAAACCGTGATGTGACGGTGGGCGTAGAAGTACGGTTTCACCCGCAAGAGTTGTTTCGCAGGTCCGCTGATTCCAAGAGCGCGATGTCGGGAAAGGAAAATCGTCAGTGAGCTATCGATTTCTAGGCACGGGTTGTTTCGTCGGAGGCCTGAAACCTAGTCTGCGAGATAGATGAAAAAGAGGCGAGAATGAGCAGTATCCCACTCGATGAAGCGACGTTTTACGAACACGTCGCGACGAAGGAGGCGGATGAGCTTTCGTCGATCACGTCGATTGATGAGTTGAGTTTGTCCCCCAGCGATTCAGTGCAGTGTTTGATTAGGCTGGTGCGATCAGGCAATCGTGCTGATTTCCCACGACCCAAGGAGTTGTGGCTTGCTTCCACATATGATTGCCTCGCGGAATGGGAGGCATACAACTATCTTGCTCCGTTACGCGGCAAGAGAGTTCTCCAGATCGGCGGCAAGGGCTACTCCGCGATCCAGTTCATGTTGGGCGGAGCGGACGAAGCTTGGCTCCTGACCCCCGTGGAAGGAGAAGCTAGATATGCTCAGCAGCTTGCCCGGCTGGCTGGGGTGAGGATCAATTGCAAAGTCGGACTTGCTGAGACCATACCCTTTGAATCAAACATGTTTGACGCAATTTTTTGCGGTGGCTGCGTGCATCACTTTGATACGGAGAAGGCTTTTCCGGAAATTTCCCGCATCCTGGCCGAGGGAGGAAGATTTTCGGCGATCGAGCCGTGGAGGGCGCCGGGGTATTCCCTAGGAATCAAAGTCTTCGGCAAGAGGGAAAAAGAAGTCCACTGCAGGCCTCTAACGGCCGAAAGACTTGCGCCGATGGTATCGTCATTTCCAAATTCTCAAAGTATCCATCATGGAAGCATCACTCGCTATGCTCTTCTAGCATTGCAAAAGCTGGGGGTCGGAACCTCTTTGAAGGCCGCCTGGAGGATTACAAAGATCGACGACACCCTCTCGTCAATCTTGGGTTTGCGCAGGATGGGAAGCAGCGTAGCGATTCTGGCGGGTAAGGGACATGCAGGCCAAATTAGTGCAATGCGGTCGTAGTATCGTGAAGTGAGACCCTGAGAGATTTCCTTGGCAGCCAGATTCTTGGTTAAGGTTCACGGGTAAAAGAGTGTCAAGAGTAGAGACAACACGGCGCACCGACATTTCGCCCCCACCGCGGCAAGAAATCTCGCTGGACGAACTCGCCTACAGAGACTTCCGCGTGAGCTTGGTCGAACGTCTGCGTCTGCTCTGGAATCAAAGAAGCTTCCTGCTAAAGGCAGCCGGCGTTGGTTTGATCGTTGGTGTGCTAATCGCATTCGCAATTCCAAAGGAGTATCGGGCCACAGTTCAATTGATGCCGCCCGATAACCAGTCCAACAGCGGAATGCTCGCCGCGGCTCTGGCCGCGAGAGTTGGCGGCGGCGCTGCGGGGAGTGGTCTCGGAGCAATTGCCGGAGACCTGTTGGGAATCAAGAATTCGGGAGCGCTCTTCATCGGAATTCTGCATAGCCGGACAGTTGCTGACCGGGTGGTGCAGCGGTTCGATCTTCAGAAAGTCTACCGAACGAGACTTGAAGAGGATGCACGTGAAGTGTTGGCGGGCAACACGATGCTCTCGGAAGATCGCAAAAGTGGCATTGTCACAATTACGGTTTCCGACCGTGATCCCAAGCGAGTCGCAGCTATCGGTCAAGCCTACGTTGATGAACTAAACGGATTGGTCGCTGAACTTTCCACTTCTGCCGCTCATCGCGAGCGCGTGTTTCTCGAAGAACGACTGAAGCAGGTCAAGCAAGACCTGGACCAGGCGGCAAAAGAAATGAGCCAGTTTTCCAGCAAGACTGCCGCCATCGATATTAAGGAGCAAGGGCGAGCGATGGTTGAAGCGGCTGCCGTGGTACAGGGGCAGATGATCGCGGCGCAGTCCGAACTAAAGGGTCTGGAAGCTATCTACACCTCTAACAATGTGCGGGTACGAGCAATACAGGCGCGTATCGCGGAATTGCAACATCAAATGGACAAATTGGGCGGCAGTTCTGCAGCTTTGCCCGTGCAAAATGACGCGTCCGCTGATTCGCTTTACCCGTCGATTCGGCAGTTGCCCCTGCTGGGAGTTACATATTTCGACCTTTACCGGCGAAATAAGATCCTGGAAGTTGTTTTTGAAACTTTGACTCAACAGTACGAATTGTCCAAGGTTGAGGAGGCCAAGGAGATTCCCAGCGTCAAAGTCTTGGATGCCGCAATCGTGCCGGAGAGAAAGTCTTTTCCGCCCCGTCTTCTAATTGTGCTCTTGTGCGGGTTTCTCGCAATGGCCGGGTCTGCATTCTCGATCTTTGCGCGTCTTCGCTGGGAGCGAGTAGATTCTGCGGATCCGGGCAAGGTTCTAGCCCGTGAAATCTTTGCCTCGGTCAATTCCAAAATGCCGTGGGCCACTCCCAACGGCTCGAGAGCGCAAGCGTCGACCCGTGGCTTCTGGAGTCGAATGGTAGGGCGTGGCGACGCCGGCCATGACAACGAATGACGCTTCCAGCCACACTTCTGCGGCTGACGCAAAGGTCTCAACAAAAGCCTCGACACTCCCGATGAAGAAACGGATACAACACCTCGCAGAAAAATTGCTCCCGCGAGGCCCATTTTCGCGCAACGTGTCGATCCTGGCCGGGGGAGCAGCGTTTAGCCAGGTGTTGGCTGTCTTGGCTTCTCCGGTGCTCACCAGACTGTATTCGGTGGAGGACTTTGGGTATTTCCAGATCTATGCGGCTTTTATGCTTTTTGCCACACTTGCTGTCACGCTCCGCTATGAACAGGCTATTTTTTTGCCGGAGAACGAAGAAGTCGCAGCCAGTTTGGTGATCGTCACATTCTGTACTGTCATCGCAATGACTGCCATGTTCGGTGGTCTAGCATGGGTAGTCCATCGATATCGGCTGTTGCCGGTTAGCGCTGCCGGCTTGGCCCCGTACGTTGCTCTGATTCCTTTTGCGATTTTCGGTGCCGGAATCTACCAGACGCTAAGTATCTGGGCACTACGTCAAAAAGCTTACCCACGGGTGATGGGGACAAAGATCACCCAGGTTGGGAGTCAAATAGCGGTTCAGACAGGAATGGGTCTTTTCCATTCCGGCCCCCTCGGCTTGCTCCTCGGCGACGCGATTGGGCGGGTGGCGGGTAGCTTTAGCCTAGCGCGCCTTGCGTGGAATCGGAGTCGGAGCGCGTTTCGCGCTGCTCGATGGAATACCGTGTGGAATGCCGCCGTCCGCTATCGACATTTTCCTTTTTTATCGAGTAGTTCTTCATTGTTGGGGGTCGCCGCCTATAGCCTCCCTCCGTTGCTCATGGCTCAGTTGTACGGACCAAAGACGCTCGGCTGGTTCGCCCTGGGGGATCGTGTGTTGGGTGCTCCTGCGGTACTTATTGGGCAGGCAGTTTCCCAAGTTTATTGTGTCGAGGCTGCCGCCTTGAACACGGCTGATCCCAATGCACTTCTCGGGCTCTTCATGCGCTCCGTGAAACGGCTTATGCTGCTCGGGTTTCTACCGTTTCTGACATTCCTATTCTTTGGCCCAATTCTTTTCGGATTCATATTCGGCCAGTCCTGGCGTGAGGCCGGCGTTTACGCCAGGTGGCTGGCGGCTATGCACTATGTTGCTTTCGTATCGTGGCCACTGACTCCCACCTTGAACATACTCGAAAAGCAATCCTGGCAACTGGGGTGGGAGATCGGGAGGCTTCTGCTTGTGATGGGGTCGCTATGGCTGACCCACTACTGGGGATGGTCCGCGCGTTCAGCAATCGGGATTTTTGGAGCGGCCATACTCTTGGGGTACGCGTCCCATCTGCTCTTGTCGCATTACGGGATTAAAAAAAGGGTACGGCAGTTTGAGACCAATAAGGAGTCGCGGCCAATTGCTTCCCCAGATTATGTAGAGTCAGGAATGCTTTAGCCAAGTGAGGGCCGGGCTCCAAGCTAAGAACTAGAGTTTTTGCGCGGCTCGTAGCTAGGGGTATGGTCCCGCTTGCAACAGAACCTCCGTATGCCAAACATGAAGGGAAAAACGGGTTGGAAGCAACGAACGTGGCTTGTGCTGGGAATCGTAATGTTCGTTGGCTGTTTCCAGCAGGTGTATTTGAAGTGGCTGTATCCGGTATTTGGTTATTATGGATTCGAGAATAGTGAACCCAGGGTCGGATATCTCTCGCTGGCGTGGGGGCTTTCTCTTTGTCCCGCATTGTGGATGCCGATCAAATTGACCCGGCCCTCCCAGCTTATCTATTGGGTGCTTTACCTCTCTGTTCTTATTCCAGCGATGTTCGTTCCGCTCTACGTGGGGCTTCAGGATGCGACCGAAGTGGCCAGATTGATGGTCGCCTTGTTTGCCGGCTTCGCCATTACCGGTCTGAGCTATTTGCTTCCACTGATTAGATTTCGTCCGTCTTCAATATCTCCACGTAACTACCAGCGGGCATTATTTTGCCTGGCGGCCGGGCTCATCATTTGGGTGATCGTAGTTTTCCGTGGCAAGTTTCGGATCGTTTCGTTCGCCGACGTATACGATCTTAGAAATGCTGCCGACGATCTCATGGAAGGAAGCTCCGTTCATTACGCGATATCGTGGCTGTCCGCAGTGATCGGCCCGTTTCTAATGGCAGGTGGCATTGTGCGAAAGCGAACCCTCATGTTCCTTTCGGGGGTTTTCGTACAAATCTTCGTGTATAGCACCATGGGAGCCAAGTCTATGATTGTCTCCATTTTCGTTCTGCCAGTCTTTGCTTTCATTCTGCGCGACAAAGGCGCCTCATTTGGCCTGAAAATCTCTTGGACTTGTGCGCTGTTGACTCTTGTCCTATACATGGGACGTTCTCTTGGTGGGGATGACAGCCTTTTCTTCGTGCTCTTGTCCCTTGTGTTCATGCGTACCTTTGGTAGTTCTGGCCTAACCACAGCGTGGTATCACGACTTCTTTCTGCGCAACCCTCTGACTTATTACTCCCATATCAAAGGAATAAGCTGGTTCGTACTCTATCCTTACAACAATCCTCTCGGTATCGAAGTCGGATCCTTTTACTCGGGTAATCCCACGCTCGACGATAACGCCCATTTTTGGGCGACCGATGGCCTCGCCGCGTGGGGTCTGCAGATTTAGCTTGTTTGTGGATTAAATGTTCTTTAAATTCATAAGCTACTGTTTTTGTTTTTTCCATTGTCATTGTCATAATTATAAATCCTCCCTCCATCATTTTGTTTATCACCTATTGTGAACTCATTCACATAAGAGGCTATAGGTTCATAATGCTGAATGTTTCTATGTAACTGGAGCAGAATTCATTGAATCCTACTCCATCTATGTTAGTATTAGTAAAAGATCATTACCGATGCGACACTTATTCCTATTACAGCGAAACTACAAGCAGCACCTATTATTATAGGCTTCATTCCAGCTTTTATAATCTGTTTAACATGAACTCCTAAACCGATGGCAACTAAGGCAAACGTAAAGATTAATTTACTTGCATCCTTAATCATACCTGTTACATCGGCAGGGATAGATACAATACTCGCAAAGACAAATGCAAGCGTAAAATAAACTACAAACATAGGGATGATGCTTTTTAGTTGACCCCCGCTAATAATTCCTACTTTTTCAGAGTCATAGTTTAATGAATTATTCTTTTTTTGTTGATAAATTTTAAGAAAGACAAGACCAAGGGTGATAGGAATAATGAATAACGTTTTTGCTACCTTTACAAGTGTGGCGATTTCGCCTGCTTCATCGCTCCAACTGAAAGAAGTTGCAAGTACGGATGGCGTATCATTCACCGCGAGCCCGGCTACAATCCCATAAAATTGATCAGAAAAACCAAACGTATACCAATTATCGGTAAAACCACTAAAGCTGTCATTGAAAAAACGAACATGGTCGTAATCGCCACCGCAACATCTTCGTCTTCAGCATCTATGATAGGCGCTGAAGCAACGATAGCTGACCCTCCACAAATAGACGTTCCAAGTCCTATCAATAAACTCAATTTACTATTCGCTTTAACGCCCTTATTGACAATGATACTTGTGATAATAGATCCAAAAATAACTGCGGTCATTACAAGGATCAGAATGACTCCTACTTTATTTAAGACCTGAATCGACATCGTAAAACCTAGTAATACAATTCCACCTTTTAAAACATATGCGGTTATAAATTTATTGGTAGCTTTATCTAGCATGTTATAGATGAATGGCGTATGACGAATAATCATTCCGATTAATATGGCAGAAATCGCGGTTCCTAAAAGCGGAAAAACGTCTCCACCAATAAACGAAGCTAACCAAGTGGCCAATCCTATTATAATTAATGTAATTAATTTATCTTTCATAATTAACTCCTTCTGAAGTCATTAAACTAAAGTGAAATGGCTTACTCTTTATTTAATAAAAATTGGGCATTTCTATGACTTTCAAAGATAAAAAGGTGATTGGGGATTCAAAATTCTTAAAGGCGCCTTCTTCTATTATTCCAATAGAAGTGTATCCCCAATCCACCTATTTTTCTATCAATTGTACTACTTAACTATTCAATTAAGCTCTGAGTGTGATACCCGTATCATATTTTTTGTCATCTACAATTACTTTTACTTGGTAGTCTCCGTCTAAACCTTCTTTCGTTACAACGGTTCTTGTATCACGGTCATCATCAGGCAAGAAGGTTCCTGTACACATTGCACCACGTTTACCTTTAGATGTAGAGATGAAGTATTTACGAGTTTCTTTGTCTGATTCTAGTAACAACATGACCAATTGTCCCTTTTCAAATTTTGATTCGAATGTGAACATATCAACTTGATCTGTTATATGAGCTTCATGTTTGTCTGGTAACATTTCACCTGTATATTCAGCAGGAATTTCGTAATCCATCTGAGGTGTTTCACCTAATGACCCTAAAAGTTGTCCTGTACCAAGAGTAAGATTATTGCCATCTTTAGAGTAAAGCGTGAACTTATTGGCACGATAATAGTTGGATTTAACCTTTAATTCTAATACTTTTTCATCGTTGATTGTTTCAACTGTAATAGACTCCAGTTTTACGTTTGGATCATCAATTTGAGCAAAAGGACCTAATTCTTCAGAAGCGTTACCATTGCCGTCGAAAGCAATACCGCCAGAATGCGTTAAATAATGTCCTTCGTTATAGTATAAAACGTTACAAATATATGGAGAGAAGAAATCCTTGCCGCGCTCTTTTCCGTATTGCCATAATTGCTCAATTTCCATCTTATCTGTATCAATACGATACTTCACGCCACGAGAGAAACTATCATTCGCTGCAAGATATTTTTCAGGGTTTTGTGCTCCAAAATGGTGATTATCAAAACACATGACATCGCCTAAAGGAGTAATTAAGTTCGCATGTTGTTCATACTGCCAATCAAATTCTCCTTCACCGACTGGTTTAAACATATATGGTTGATATTCCTCTGGCCAGCCATCTGGATCAGAGATAATCCAATTTAATTCCTCTGTATCAAAATCAATATTAACCATTGCGTTTATATGACGTCCAGAAAACGTTAGTGAGTTAGAATGTTCGTCATACCAAACCGCATTACAGTGGAACCAGTCTTCATCTGACCATGAACCAGATTTTTGTGATCCTGGCTTAATAAAGTTAGAAAATGTAATCGTACGTTTTACATGTCCTGTATCCTTATCGATAACAAGAGCTTGGTCTTCCACTGTACCATTGTCTAAATCACAACCTAAAGCAACGATATCTCCATTCGGTAATGTAATTTGATCATGGTGATACCCACGTGGTACACGATACTCTTTATAAATTTTCCCTACTGGGCTCATTTCATAGATACCCGATACAAAGTAAGGCATTTTCGTTAAACGTTCAGATCCAAGTAGGAGATTGCCATTAGGATGTCGTTTAATATCCCAAACCATCGGAACGGTAAAGTTTAAACGTACATCCCCTGCATAGTCGACTGCAATAGCTAAATCAGCCACCGCAGGACATAGGAAGATTACATTATCTTGCATATGTTCTGGAGTTGTTTCCATAGATTCAACTAATTTAGCCCCTGCTACTTCAGGTGTTGTAATCGTATGAACAACTTTTTGATTATATTTTTGATATGGATAGACTTCAATTTTATTCTCATAATCACTATATAAACCTACAATAGGAATGATATGTTCTTTCCCTTTAGGGAATGTTTGATAAAAGTCTGCTTCCTTCGTTTTACCTAATACACGAATCGTAATAGACGTTTCTTCTTCCGTTCTAAATAACATAACCGCTGCTAAATCGTTAACAAAGTACGGATTGTATTTAATTAAAGGAGCTTGCATTGTAAATTGTCCTTGTTCGAACTCTTTTAACATCGCAGCTTCTGCTTTAGCCTGTTTATGAATTAAGTGTTCTTCAAATTTGTAACCAATTGTTTTTGTTCTTTCCATTGTCATTGTTGTCATAATTATAAAGCCTCCTCAATCATTTTGATGATCACTGGTTTCTGTTGTAACCCTGATTTTCTGGATACTTCTTTTCCATCTTTTAACATAATTAAGGTTGGATATCCTTCTACTTTATGTTCTTCGATTAGGTCGGGATTTTCTTCAAAATCAACTTTAATAATTTTTACTTTTTCACCATATGTTTTATCGATATCATTTAATATGAAACTAAGCATCTTACACGGTCCACAAGTTCTAGAGTAAAAATCAACTAAGACAGAACCTTCTGATAAGTCCGCGGCGAATTCTTCTTTGACTAATTCTTTAATCATACTAATACTACCTCCTGAGTTGTCGTTCTTCTTAATGCTTTAATATAGGCACTTGCTTCTTGGGCAGCTATCGCTCCATCAGAAGTAGCTGTTACTACTTGACGCAAGTGTTTGCTAATACAATCCCCTGCCCCAAAAATTCCAGGAACTTTTGTAGCCATTCTTTCATTTGTTTCTATAAATCCATGACCTCCAATGATATCTGTACCCTTAAGGAAATCTGTTGATGGGATAGCGCCAATATATTCAAAGACACCATCACAATCGACAATCTGTTCATTGTCGCCCGTTTCTTTATCTACAAATTTGACTCCTTTGAATTGGCCGCCTTCACCTAAAAATTCTGTGACACTCTTATAAGGGTAAACGGTTACATTTGGAAGCGAACGTAAGTAATCTGAGGAAACAGGATCAGCTGTTAAATCAAAATCCGTAATAATGGTTAGTGATTTCGTAATAGTTGCTAGATACGTTCCTTCATCTACTGCACTATTACCGCCTCCTATGATGACTACATCTTTGTCACGGTATTTTGCACCATCACAAATGGCACACCAACTAATGGCAGAGCCTTTAAATTCTTCTTCACCTGGGATATTTAACGTCCTTGGACGGGTTCCTGTCGCAACAATGACAGTTAATGCTTCAATAACATCGTCATCTTCTTCAGTGTAAATTTGCTTGATGCCTTCGAGACTCTCAATTTTGGTTACGGTTTGGTAATCAAAATCCACTCCTAATTCTTGAGCATGTTCAAACATCTTTAATGCTAATTCAGCACCGCTCATCTTACCTGCACCAGGATAGTTTTCGATTTCATTCGTGTTGATAATTTGTCCTCCCGGAGCTAATTGATCAAGCATTAATACTTTTAAATTGGCTCTCACACCATAAATTGCAGCTGTCATACCAGCTGGACCTGCACCAATAACAACTAAATCATATTTTCTCATGAGCTTCCTCCTACTATTCTAGTTCATTGAAAATCTTATCTTTCAATTACCCTAATTTTTCATTTTGTAAAATCCATTGCTAACATGCTATAAATAACCTTCTAAAATTCTGCGATTTAATATTTTAATTTTTGATTTATCTCTTTTTATAATTTGTTCTTCCTCAAGCTTAATCATTTCCTGATTATAAACCGGACGTGATACTTGTAGTTTTGTGGAGATAATTCGTTGATTATCTTTTATTTCTATCCAACCATCATCCGAATCACCATATATCTCTAGCAACATGTAAGCGATGCGACCTCTTAAGTTCCCAAAACTATTGCATAATCTCCACTTTTCTGCTAACAAACCTCTTTTAGCCATATAAGCAATCAATAATTGACAGCATTCCAGATCAGACATAACAAAATCTTTAAAACATTGATAGTCTACTAATATTACTTTGGAACGCTTTTCTGCAACCAATGTATAAATGTATTCATCCTCACCTGCAAATAACAAATATTCGGGAAAGATTTCTCCTTCATAAAAATAATGAGGATTGAGTTCATTGCCAGCATTGGTATAATTAGCAACTTTCATAACCCCTTCTAGGATAAAGCCGACCTTGTCAAGTTTTGCTCCTTGGTGATAAATAACTTGACTACGCTGAAATGTCGCTACTTGATGTGGTAAACACAATAACTTATTTCTTATTAAATGTGAGAAATCTTCCAGTCCATCTAGATTAAGGAAATTTTGTTTAGCAATCACGATCATTACCTCCTTCAGGTAACATTAACAACATTACTAGCTTGTTAATGTTTTCACATAAAAGGTCATAATCTCCTTAAGGTTGATATTAACAACTCTCACATTACGTTCAACCTTTCACATAAAAAGGGTCAAATGACACTCCAACGGTTAATCGAGCCTCAACTACAACAACGAATAGCGAACTTGCCAACTTTAGTCTGCGAGTTTGAGTTAATCAATACTACTTTGTTGCATTTACTTTTGATAGCTCTTTGCTATCTGTCTATATCTTAGCAAACCTTTAATAAAAATTGTGTTATCTAGATAACTATTTTTATAGTTTATGTGTTTAATTTCACAAAATGTTAATTAGTTCTCCTATTTATGGGACACAGGTACCGTGCTACCAAGAAAGCTACATAATGCTTCTTTAACTAAATCCTCTGGGAAATCTTCCTTTTTGAAATATAAACAGCTACAATCAATACGATTGATATATTCCACATTTATAAAAAGATAGAGTGAGGAGTCTGATTTAAGGCCATGAACATCGAAGATAAACTTGTAAATATACTAATAAATACAGGCTACCATATTGCATTTGCTGAATCGTGTACAGGCGGCTTAGCAGCGGCACGTATTATAAATGTAGCTAATGCTTCAAATGTATTAAATTGTAGTTTTATTACCTATTCAAATGATGCAAAAATAAATTTGGTGAATGTGAATCCTGACACTTTAGACCAATATGGAGCAGTAAGTGAAGAAGTAGTTGGCGAAATGGCAAGTGGGGTTGCAAAAGCAGCAAAGGCAGAAATTGGTGTTGGTATCTCTGGGATAGCAGGTCCTTCAGGTGGCTCAAAAGAAAAGCCAATAGGAATGGTTTGCTTTGGCATACAAATAAATAGTATCAACTATACGTTTACTGAATGTTTCCAAAATCAATCGCGAAATGAAGTTCGACATTCAAGTGTGGAATTTATATTGAATAAGTTAGTAGAATTATTATAGGAACTGGTTAGGGACATAGTTCCTTGTCCCAGTTCAAACATTTTTTACCCCTTGTCCAATTTTGACCAGTTAATGGTGTTTTCAAGCATAATCGCCAATATAATTCCCATCAATAAACCGTTGCTTAAAAGCGGTCTAACTAATGGTGGAATCGACCCAAACATCTCAACAGGTATATTCATAATGGATATGCCTAATAAAACCGGAGCAGCAATCCGATAAATCGTCTTAGGGGTAAAGTTTATCCCATTCAAATTAGAAAGCGCCCCACTAAACATCTGCAAATAAGCAACAAATAAGACGGCATTCCCTACACTCATTGGTAATGTCGTAAAAAATTGACTAAGTGCAGGAACTAATCCAAGAACAATAAACATAGCTGCCCCAATGATCATTGGCAAGGTTTGAAAAATGAGAGTGGATTGTAAAAACCCGATTGACGATATATAAGGTGCGTAAGGAACCATCCCAAATGCCCCTGAAACAACTGAATTCATACCGGTTAAGACAAATGACCGTCTGTACTGGTTATCAGATGTCGTCGTGTTAACCATTGGTTCAAATCCTTTGATTGAAGCTACTGTATTGCTTGTATTTACTAATCCAGTAAGAACAGCAAATATAATGAGACCTAGACTAAAAGTTGGTTCCCCCCAAGGAAAAAGATTGAGAATCTTTGTTGAAGATACAACTTCAGTTGGCTGTACAGGAAAGAAAGCCGCATAAATAGCCCAACCTGTTACAATCCCAATCAAAATGGAAAAGTTACGGATGACAGCGTGTCCTTTCACATTAATGAATACGACAAGAATGATTAGGAATATTGACAAAGCGGCTGTTGGCAAGTCTATTTGATCTCCTGTCGACAATCCAAGCATTCCTTTTGTGAAAATCCCAACCAACTGTGCCGCTAACAAAAATAACACCGTACTCATGACCACAGGTGTAAACAAACGCTTTAATATGTTGCCCATTCCCAGTGCCCCAAGAACCATTATAAGGATTCCAGAAAGGATAATCCCAACCGAAAGACCACCGCCTACTTCACTGGCAGTCAATCCAGCTGAAGATGCCGACGCACTTATACTTAAAATGGATCCCCACCATATTCCAGATTGTCCTTCCATTAGTGGATATTTGTGTCCAATAAATGCTTGAAGAATACAGGCAACACCTGTAAAAATAAATGACCTTTGCAGGGCACTAGCTACCTCTACAGAAGATAAATCAAATGCATCCCCAATCGTGATCGGGATGACTACCGTGTTTGCAAACATAAAAAAAAGCCATTGTAATCCGGCAAAAAACATCGTAGATGATGACTGTTGATTCATTGCTGTTGCCCTCCCATCCCTGTGACACCTCGATGTTTTATGTATATCAAAAATAGTCCCTTTATTGAAAATATAAGCCTAAGAACTACGGCAGCATAGCCAATTTCTTAGCATAACGCTCCTCATTAAATGGTACTTGATTTTTTAGGATATCGTACATTTCTTCTATTAGTACTCTACCGATTAATTCCTTTGACTCTTTTTCTGAAAGGCCTGTATTAACCAAGCGTTCCAAGGTCTCCTTCGTACACGTAGGATTATTTATCTTTATTTGATTGTCTACAATTTCTATGATTTTTGGTTTTATTCTATTCTCTTCCATATTTTTAGTCCTCTCTTTATTTTATTTTTAATAAAAGGTGGGTCTCTTAACCTTTTCCTCCATATCGACAAAACCCTTTTAAAAATCAATGGTTATTTTATACATCCATTATTGGTATATTTTATCACATAATACCTCATTCAAATAATTCTAGAAATAAGCACTGGTATTGAATTCTGCTTTCCATCTCTGTTTTTTACATAATCTGATATTATTGTTTAAGTATATTGTTTATTTATAGGGTAAAGAATACTGTACTCCTTTATAAATTGGGTATTGTTCTACTTTCCCTTAATAGTTCTAAAAACACGCTTAATGATTTAGTCTGAAATGGGGATCGTAATACAATTGAAAATGTACGTTGAATTGGGAGTTGTTTTACGTTTATGATTTTTAAAGTACCCATTGAACATTCCTTACGAATCGCCCAGTAAGAAAGCAAACTAATACCAAGACCTGCTTCTACCGATTCTTTAATTAGTTGTGTACTTCCAAACTCTAATGTATTTTTTGGATTCATTTCACCTAATCCGAACATTTTCTCAGTTACTTTTCTAGTTCCAGATCCTTTTTCCCTGACAATCCACGTTTCTTCCTCTAATTCTGATATGCTAATTTCACTATTTTTTTGAGCTAATCTATGTTTTGGTGAAGCTACCAGATACATTGAATCTTCTGCAAAAGGTTCAACTACTAAGTGTTTATCTTTAAATTCCATTTCTACAATCCCCACATCTAATTGGTTACCTAGAACCAAGTTTGCTACTTCTTTTGTGTTCCCAATCGTAATCGTTGGAATAATTAATGGATATTCCTTATGCATTTTTGCAATAACATGTGGCAAAACATATTCCCCAAATGTATAACTGGCACCAATTGAGAGAGAACCACTTGCATTATTAGTTAGATCATCTATTAAGTAATGCATTTTTGTATAAAGACCTAATATCTCCTTCGCGTGATGATAGACAATTTCCCCCGCTTTATTTAGGCGTACAAATTTATTACTGCGCTCCAACAATTTGATCCCCATAGTACGCTCAAAAGATTGAATATATTGACTGACTGCTGGTTGAGTCATGTGTAATTCTTCTGCAGCACGTGAAAAGTTTCCCCTCTCTGCTACTGTTACAAAGACATGTAACTGTCGATCCATTTTTATCAACTCTTTTTCAGTTTACTTGTATTATAATGTTTTACTTATGATAAGTATAATAAATTCTTATTTTCCTTATAATCAAATAAGGTGTAATCTGGGTTAAAGGTGGTATAGGAATGGAAACAGAATATTCTAAGGTAGATATAGAACCTACCCAACAGCAAAAAAAAATCGCATCTTTTGGGAAATGGATTGGTGGTATTGGCTTTACTTTTTTGATTGCCTTACTAGGCTACTTATTGGCAAAAATGCCTGGATTTGATCATGTCGGTCAGTTAGCCTCCTCGATTTTGATCGCAGTCTTGTATCGGCAATTTTTTGGTTACCCTGTGGCCCTTCGCTTAGGTATAGCATTTTCTACGAAAAGATTATTACGCTTTGCGATTATTTTGTATGGACTCAAACTCAATATAGGTACGGTTTTACAAGATGGCTTAGGATTACTTGTACGAGATACCGGCGTCATTATCTTTGCAATTATAGTGACAGTAGGGCTAGCTCGAATATTGAAAGCAGATAAAAATATATCACTTCTTCTTGGAGTAGGGACAGGGGTTTGTGGTGCAGCAGCCATTGCTGCAGTGGCACCAATTATAAAATCAAAGGATGAAGATACCGCTATCAGTGCTGGGATCATCGCATTAGTCGGGACCATTTTTGCAATTACTTATACGATATTACGACCCTTCTTACCGTTATCAGAAATAGATTATGGTATTTGGTCAGGAATAAGCTTACATGAAATTGCTCACGTAGCCTTAGCGGCAGCACCAGGAGGACAAGATGCACTAGCCATTGGATTACTAGCAAAATTAGGCAGAGTCTTTCTTCTAGTTCCACTGTGCTTTCTTTTCATGTATATGATGAAGAGAAAAGGTTCTGGAGACGAAAATTCAGATACGAAGGTTGAATTTCCATGGTTTTTAATTGGGTTCATTTTCATGAGCATTATTGGAAGTTATGTAATTGGTACAACTATTCAAGTATCAAGCGACTTTATAAATAGCATCTCCGAGCTTACAACATGGTGTTTAACAGC
>CAVOSG010000003.1:0-124270 GCA_963698825.1 Terriglobia bacterium
GCAGTTGACTTTCTCCAATCAGCGCTTCGCTCTGGGATTAACCAGCGAGCAAAAGGCAGGCCTCGGTGGCGTTCTTGAATACGCTGTAGCAGTGTTCTAGGTGTTGGGTGGCCCATCCAAGCTCCGCTCGGGCGGGTTTTTTCTTTTTCAGAGACTTCCTAAATCCTAGCCGAGCCTTGCTCGGCCTGGACGGGCGAGGGCGCCCGTCCCTACGTGGCCGGTGGTGGCCTCCTTACGCCAGCGTGGCGTGGACCTCCAGGTACTCGGCTTTTATTTTGGTGTGATTGGCGTCGCCCAGGTTATTTTTCGTCCAGTGCTGGGTGAGGTCATCGGCGAGGGCTTTCTGGGCGGCTCGTCGAGACGGGCGAAGGTGGTTTGGGTGGGGCCGAAATATTTTCGGAAGAAGGCGACGGCTTCGGCGGGGCTGAAGGGATAGTCGAAGAGCAGCTCCTGTTTGCTGGTCTGGAGGTGCGCGATCTTTCGTGATCCCGATCCCAGGCGTTCGACTACCACTTTTTCGACTCCCCAAAGTGACGGAGGCAACAGTCCGGTGGAGGCGGGGCGTGGCGGGAGGTGATCTGGAACATCTGGCCGACGAAGCCTTCCGGGGTCCAGTTTCCCATGGCGATCAGGCCGCCGGGGCGGCAGACGCGTTTGAGTTCCGAGGCGACTACCTCGGGGCGGGGAGCGAACATGGCCCCGAACATGGAGAGCACTACGTCGAAGTGAGCGGCCGGGTAGGGGAGATTTTCGGCGTCTCCCTCGGTGAAGTCGATTTTCAGGTTTTCCGATCGCGCGCGTTCGCGAGCCTGCTCCAAGAGGTTGGGAGCGAGGTCGAGACCGGTGACCTGCGCGCCGGTGCGGGCGGCGGGGATGGATTGATTGCCGGTGCCGCAAGCGACATCCAATACTTTCATTCCGGGTTTTAGATTGAGCCGGGCAATGAAGTCTTCGGCGCCTCGAGCGTTGAGGCGCGCGATCTGACCGAAGTCGCCGGCCATCCAACTGGCCCGCAAACGTTGTTTTAAGTCCGCGAAATTATCTGGTAGAGCAGCCATGAGTGCCTCCCGAGCAGAATGATGTTGAAAGTATACGGGAGCGGCGGGGTGGCGTCAGGATGCAATGATCGGAGTGTGCAGATCAAGAGTCGGATCCGCTGCACGCTGGATCCCTCGCAACTCGGATGACGGCTTTTGTGGGAGGACTTGCCATTTCCACCTGTGAGTACCGGCTCATTGATCCGCGCCCGTGATCTTGGTTTCCACGTGAGTGTGCTCGAAGGCTTTGTTTTCCAGGGCGATGGTCATGTTGCGGGTGAAAAAGAACAGCACGCGGAGGCGGAATTCGCTGCCCAGGCTGATGGGGAACCAGGCCCCGTCATCCTGACGGCGGTAGTGGACTGCGAAGCCGATGCCGGGGACGTCTGTGCCCAGGAAGGCCCGGACACCGAACGGCAGGCGACGCGATAGCTTGGTGAAGACGTACATGGGCTGGAATTCCGGGCGTCGATGTAGGCCTCCCCGGCCCACTCGATGTCATCATCGTCTTTCGGAGTGAACGCGATGTGGTAGGACGGCCGGCCTTCGAAGGGTTCATGGTCAAGCAGACGAAATTTGTAGGTTTTCTGTTCCTCGGTGGTAAGGGGGAAGAGATCACGCGCCAGGCCGTCCTTGGAGTCGTCTGTGGTGAGATCTTCGCGGAATTCGTGAATCAGGTCTCCGTCGATACTGTCAGCTTCGGGTACGGGCTCGCCGCTGAAGTCAACATACTTGCCTTGGTGCCGGTAGCGGCCGGTGAGCTGCTGCAGGGCTCGTTCGGTGTGGTCGGGCTTGGGGACGACATGGTAGTCGGCGGTCTCTTCGCGCACGACTTTGCCGTTCGCCTTTCTGGTGATGATCTGAATGTGTTGCTGGTAGATGTACTGGCTTCGCAGTTTTTCGCTGCTGTCCTGGTTTGTGGCCACGCGGGCCATGATGGTGTCGGCGGTGAGCAGGTCGTCGGCCCGCGGCTGATGGCAGGGAGAAAGCCAGGAGGAAGAAGAACGGGAGCAGACGGAGCTTCGCCATAACGTATCCTGGATTAGGTACGGACTGGTTGGGCTTTGAGTTCCGTTTTTGTTTGGCGGGATCTGCGGAGCTTTGCTCCGCTGGGCGGGTGAGGGCACCCGCCCCTACGTGAGTGGTGGTAGTTAGCTGCTTAGCTTCCCAGTTGGACTTGCAGAACTTCTCCGGGGAGGCGGACCATTCTTCCTCGGGCTGCGGCTTCGGCGGGGTCGATGTGAACTGGGACGCGGGCCGGTTTTCCGAGCGGAATGTCGTCTGCTTGCATTCTTTCCATGCGGATGCCCAGGGTGCGCTCCAGTTGATGCAACTCGGAGCGCTGTTCGCGGGCGAAGAGAGTGGAGGCCACGCCCAGTTCTCCGGCGCGTCCGGTGCGGCCCACGCGGTGGATGAAGTTTTCCGCGACCTCGGGGAGGTCGTAGTTGATGACGTGGGCGATGTCCTGCACGTGAATGCCGCGGGAAGCCAGATCGGTGGCTACCAGAATGCGGTAGCGTCCCTGCTGAAATCCGGTGAGGGCCGCGATGCGCTGCGATTGCGAGCGGTCGCCGTGAATCATGGCTGCGGCAAAGCCTTCACGATTCAGGTTCCTGGCCAGGCGCTCGGTTCCGCGCTTGGTGCGCGCGAACACCAGGCAGCGTCCGGTTTCTTTCGACAGCAGGCGATGCAGCATTTCCTGCTTGCGGTCGGCGGCGACTTCGAAGGCCTGCACGCGAACGTTCTCCGACGGCTTCAAGGTGGAGCCGAAAGCCAGGCGAACCGGGTTTCGGGTGTAGTCGCTGACCAGATGCGCCACGGATGCTTCAAGCGTGGCTGAAAAACACATAGTCTGGCGGTCTTTGGGCAGGACTTTCGCGATCCGGCGCAATCGCGGGAAGAAATCCCATGTCCAGCATGCGGTCGGCTTCGTCGAGGATCAGGACTTGAAGAGTCTGAAAACTGATGAGGCGACGATCCAGGAAATCTTCCAGGCGGCCGGGAGTTGCGACGACCAGACGGGCTCCTCTGCGTATCGCGGTCAGTTGGTTGCCTTCGGCCAGGCCGCCTACGACCAGGGCTGCCGGCGACAGTTTCGAGCCTCGCAAGGCGTTGTATTGATCCACTACCTGCATGGCCAGTTCGCGAGTCGGGACGAGGACGAGGGCTGCGATTCCGGGCTTACCGGAATCCGGCTTTGCGGGCTGCAGCAGGCGTTCTATGACCGGGATCAGGAAAGCCAGCGTTTTGCCGGTCCCTGTCTGGGCCGTGGCGAGCACGTCTTTGCCGGCGAGGGCCTGCGGGATAGCCGCGGCTTGCACCGGGGTCGGAATGGAAAAGTTAAGGGACGACAATCTCTCCTGGGTATAGGAGGAGATTGGTAATTCTGAAAAACTCTGCATTATTGTTTTTTCTCTTTTTCTGTTGGCGGAAGCGATCGCGGCGCGCACACGAAGCTTCCGGGCGAGCAGCAACTAGCATTGCCAGTTTTATTTACGCCGAAGACTTACGGAGGAAAATTAGGCGGGAATTCAGGTACAAACCAGAGCAACCGCACCACAACCGTGGTATTAGACGCAACAACAGTGTATCACGGACCCCAAGCAGGTAAAGTGACTTTGGTGATGCGGGGGCGAGCAATCCGCCAGCGGGGGCCGCTTGCCGGGGGAAGCATATCTGCAACCGAATCGCGGAACTTTGCCGGTGATGGCTCCTTGACTGCTTCCGCCGAATCAACCGAAAAGATCTGAAATTGACTGAATCTGTGTACGCGCTCATACCGGCGCCCGCGATACGCAATGTAGAGAGAGGTACTCTCGGGCAACCACAGCCGGTCGTGCCGTTTCGAAAATTCCACGGGCGCGTAGTTGATCACCTGATGCTCTCGCTGCAGATTGATGTTCGGAATAGCAGCCACCAAATCTGTTTCGATTCGCAAGACGTCATAGCTGCTGGTGGTGATCCAAGCCCGGCCCTTGAACTTGGGCAAGTAGACGGAGCCGCCGACATGGATCGCGGTGAATGCCTGGTTGGGGTCCGCGCGTTCCTCGAAGCGCACCTGCCATGCGGCCGACCCTTGCAGTTCGGTCAATCCCTCGCAACGAAAGTCGAAGTTCTCTACATGAGAGGGATGAAAGATCAATGCAAATGCTGCCGTGCCAGAATCCATCACTGAGGTCTGCTGCGGACTCGTGTTTCCAGATCGATACTCCTGGACGCTGGGGTAGCCATGGGAATTCCGTTCGATTTGGACGACATAGTTCATTTCCTGGGCGATGGAATTTCGCCTCTTTCCATTCTTATCGATGTCAATCTGTTCAATCCGCTCATTCGCGCTAAAACGCTGCAGGCTTTCAATCAGGTCCAGAGTCCGGTTGCTGGCCTCTTTCAGGATCTTGGTCAACGGGCAGGCACCGTTAATTACCGGAGGAACTGCGGCATCGATGTCCGGCGGTCCCACGTCTGCCATCGATGAAGGAGCCGAACCTTCTAACTGGTTGCCCGACGGAAGATCGACGTTGCCAGTCCTCGCCGTACGCGCTTCCAGCTTCGATAGATACTGCTCCACCATGGCACTGTCGCCGGCACTGCCAGAATATTTGAGATATTCGCGCAGTTGCGCAGCTTCGTTTGAATCGTCACTTTTCGCTTCATAGATTTGGGCCAACACGAAGTGCACGCGAGCCTCGCGATGGTCTTTATCAATCTCTACGGCGCGTAATCCGCTTTTCTCCGCCTCGGCCAGGTTGTGCAAATTCAAATTAGCGGCGGCATGGTACTCATACGCGACGGCGTTGGTTGAGGGGTCCAGTTCGATCGCGCGTCCAGTCAATTTCAGCACTTCGTCCCAAGCGTGTGCACGTGCGGCTATGTCCGCCAGGCAAAGCAAGGCAGGTACATATTTGGGATCAGCGATGGTTGCCTGGAGACAAGTAGCGCGGGCTTCGTCGTTTCTCCCTTGCGTGGTCAGCACTTGGCCCAATGTAACCCACGCCACAGAATACTTCCGGTCTTCCTTAACCGCCTTGCGCAAATGGATTTCCGCATCGGAGAAGTTTTTGTCCTTCAGAGCGGCGCAAGCCTGGTGATATTCCTTCCTCGCCTTGGCCGAGATCCGAAGCTCGTTGGCGGCAATGGTGGGGTTTTTCGTTAGCGTGAGAGGAGGGAGCAGGCAGGTAGGTTCGTTCTCGGCGGCCGTTTTTTCTATCTGAACATCGTTCGGCTTGTTCTTTAAGTTAGCCCGATCAAACGTATCGCTGACGGACTTCGGGATATTGCTCACGTCGGACGCGGGAGCGCCGGTAGTGTCCGGTCGTTGCGCAGACGCAGGCGAAGCTGATAAGCCCAGCACTACCACGCCGAAAAGGGCGAGCGCTGCACTGGTTGCGAATGACCGCCGCCGGTGCGCTATCAATGGTCGCATGGCACGATCCCCGGCTCGGAATATTAGCACTGGTTTGGCCGATCAAGAAGTTGACTTATGGTGGGTGGGAATGCAAGGGCAAGTCAATGAAAGCCGAGGAGTTGTCGGCACTTAAAAGATCAGCGGCGTAAGGTCGCCATTGTGCCAAGGGGCCCCTCAGCCCGCCCCTCCGCGGGTCAATGAGTGTAAACGCCTGATTACAACAGTTGACTCTATGACGCGGGGCCGCCGATGGCTGCTCCGGCGCCGACCGCCGCTCCGACGACGGCAGCTTACAGCCTGGGCGACATGACGAGGCTGCAGAGCGAGAGAATGGCAGCAGAACCAGCGCACTCGCACATGTCGACGGATCCGCGATAGGCGGTCGGGCCGTTGGGCCTTCCTTTGGGACGCTGATTCCTTTCCGGCGACATAACAATTTTGAATGAATTAGACTGAGCGGCAAAGACGGCGCTGCTTCAGCGGCGACCTCATTCTGGGTCAAAACCCCAAGAGGCTTGAATTGAAACGACTAGGCTGCCTGTTTGTTTTCGTTTTTCTCTTTTCGGAAATCTGGGTGGGCGTCGTCCATCCTCAGACGCCAAGTCCTACCATATCTGCGCTTCCCAAGACTTGGGATGACGTCGAGATGACTGCCCTCGAAATCCCTTTGGCCAATCCCATTGGGTCACCCAAACAGGTTCCCGCCGACTACTACTATCGTGTACCGGTTCGGCCCATCTACAAGAGCTATCCCGTATATGCTGCGGGCCACGAACCAACTGGCTACTTAGAATCGCTCAAACAAAAGGAACCTGATAATTTATTGGGACGACAAGGGTCATGCCCGGCGCTCGAAACTAACGCCGACTGGTTAAGTGCCGGCGAACAGGTCTTTGACGAACCGATAGGCGATGGAGGAATCGGAGGATCGGAGCCGACCGACCTATATGTTCGTGATCCGAAGTTTCTGGAGATGACTGGCGCGTTGGTCGCCGCAGATGGCACGCTGCCATACTTTCGCTACGTGGTGAAGAAAAAAGGAGATGTGGAGATTGGGGTCCTAGCGTGTGGGATGTGCCACACGCGGGTCATGCCAGACGGAACCGTTTTAAAGGGCGCACAGGGCAATTTCCCGTTCGATCGTTATTTCGCATTCGATTATCTCCGTTCCGGCGCCAAACTGGCCCAACTACTCGAACGAAGCCTTTACGCGACCCCGTGGATCACTTCTGGTCCTCTTCCTTCGACTAGCACATGCCTCTTGAACAAATCGCCGAAGTTCATCGGACGATTCCGCCGGGAGTCGTTGCACGCAATAGAACGAGTCCGTTCGCCCCGGCACAAGTACCGGATTTAATCGGAGTCAAAGATCGCAAATATTTGGATCGTACGGGGCTTCAGCAGCAGCACTCTATTGTGGATTTGATGCGGTACGCCGCACTCAATCAGGGCGGCGATGACCTTGCCAACTTCAATGGGTTCGTTCCGGTCGACTTTCCCGACTTCAAGCAATTGCCGAAGATTGAGAATCTCGACAGGGACCGTTACAGCGACGAGCAACTCTATGCCTTGGCCCTGTATATCTACTCGCTGAAGCCTCCTCCGAATCCCAACAAGTTTGACGCGTTGGCCGAACAGGGCCAGAGGGTCTTCAATGGTGAGAACTGCGCCATGTGTCACACTCCGCCGGTGTACACCAACAACAAGTTGACAATTGCGACAGGTTTCGCTCCACCAGTCGACGCCGAAAAGAAATACGACATTTTGACTCTCTCAGTCGGCACCGAACCTAACCTCGCGCTGAAAACCAGACGTGGGACCGGCTATTACAAAGTTCCATCGTTGCGCGGTGTCTGGTATCGGGGAATGTTTGGCCACAGCGGCTGGTGTGCGACGCTGGAGGACTGGTTTGATCCCCGCCGTCTCCGAGACGACTATGTGCCGACCGGATTTAAACCATACGGCACGAAGAATTATGCCGTTAAGGGACACCCTTTCGGATTGGACTTGTCCGCGGAAGATCGTAGAGCTCTTATCGCATTCCTCAAGACTTTGTAGATCCATTCCGAATATCGGCGAATTGGCCTGAGCCATTTGGCGATAAATCGCCATTGCACTCATTGACCCAGTTCGGGTGCAATTCCTTTGAGGTGGTTTGCCGGCACTCGTCGGCGGCTAAAGCCCAAGCTCGGTTGCGCTAGGTCTTGCTTTTGGCGCTGTGGCCCAGGGCGACCAGAAAGATGGCGCTTTTCCCTTCCGCGTGAGGGGAGAAGAAGGCGGCTACGTCGTCGTCAAAAAAGGTCAGGCCGGTGGCGCCGAGGTGTTGCGCGTAAGCGGCGAGATAGAGCTTGCCGCCGATGATGCCAGCCTCGAGTTGCGCGGCGCGGTAGCCGCGGTTACCGAAGGGCTGCAGGATGGGCTGCAGGTCGGCCAGGAAGAAGACATCGGCCGCGGCGTCGGCGGGTAAGGCTTGCTGTAGTCCGAGGTAGCCGGCCTGGTCGCGAAAATCTCCCTGCTTCAGACACTCGAGCACTCCGCGGCCGCGATGGAAGACATAGGCTCCGGGCTCGAGACCTTCCACAGCGTGGACGATCAAATAAAGGTGATTGAGCTGCGATCCCTGGGGACCGAGGAAATCAGCCGAGACACCGCGCGTGGCACGGTCGAGCATGGTGGAGAGTTGCGCCAGCGTGATTGGCGTGCGGGCAAATTTGCGGCTGGAACCGCGCCGCAGGATGACCTGTTCGATAGGGTCGCGAGGAATTTCCGCGTCCGATAAGGGCTGGAGATGAGCGACGGATCCCCCGGGTGGCGGGAAGTGAGTCAGCGGAGTGCCGCCGCGCCACTTTGCAACTTCCTCAGGCGAGCCCAGCGAAGAGGCGGCGTGCATTTCTCGCATTAGGGGATAGTCAATCTCGTGGCGGGAAAGGGGGACGGTTTCGAGTCCAAGAGGAGCGATGGTTGCTGCTGGCTGTCCTGGAAGCCCGGCCGCGTAGCCGAGCGGCACCAGCGAGAAAGCTACCTCGCGTTGCGGATCGACGTCGAGCAAGCGATTCACCGTGTCGTCAACGAACCCGCAGACTACTCTGGCCGGTAGGCCCAGGGCGGTGCAGACCGCCAGCAGGTTGGCGAGCAGGGTGCCGTTGTCCCAGCCGAAGTGGCGGTAGGTGCGGTCCTGATACTTCCAGGCATTGCGCCAGTAGGTGGCGGTGCAGACGATGGTTAGCGGAGCGTGGGCGACGGCGGTCTCATTGGCGGTGGCGTCAATGAGGATGCTGCGATAGTCCCCGGCGCGCAGTTTGCGGAGGCCGAATTCGGCGGCGGCGAAGTGATAGACGCCGGCTTCAAGCCCGACGAGATCACGACAGATCAGATAGAGCTCGATCTCGTAGAGCGCTCCGGTGCAAGCGGCGGCGCGAAAGTAGATCTCACCGCCGGGATATTTTCTGTGGCGGGTAATGCCGGCGGAGAGGTACAGCAGTTGGGCGATGGCTTCGAGGTCAGGGGCCGCTGTGGTTTGGGGAGGGACGATCTCGGAAATGGCGGAGAGGGCGGCAACGCCGGTCTGGCGGACCTCGGCGGGCAGGGGCGATGGCTCGAGCGTCGGATAGATCTTGAAGGGGATGGGCTGGTTGTTGAAGTCCAGGGAATGCTGGTTGGAGCGGACGCTGGCGTAGGAGTGCTTGGTGGCGTTGTGATAGTCCAGGGCGACTTCGAGATTTCTATTGTCGGGCATTCGAAGTGAGACGTGATGAGCATACGCTTGAGTGGACCTGATTATGAACCTGTTGAGGCTGATCAAGGCACGCCCTGGAGGGGCGCCTGATAGTAGCCAGCGCTTCAGCGCCGGGTAGGCGTCTCACGCGAATGAAGTCCCGTAGGGACGACCGAAACATTGTCGGCTGGTGGCAGTCGTCCCTACGGGACGCGACATCCTGCGATCCGTTCCCAGCGCTGAAGCGCTGGGCTACTATCAGGCGCCCCTCCGGGGCGCTCCTTCACCAGGCGCCTGAGGTACGGGGAGCGTTCGCGGGTGGCTTCTGCCGCCATGACTGTTGATGGTATGCTTACTGCGATATGGGGATACCGAGCCTGCTGCGCAAAATCTTCATGGTGGACCTGCTTCAGGGATTGAAGGTTACGTTCCTTTATCAGGATCCGAAAGAGATTTATACCGAGCAGTATCCGCTGCAACGGCCGCAGGTGGCGGAACGCTACCGTGGGGCGCCGCGGCTGAACGTGAATCCCGATACCGATGAGACCATGTGCATTGCCTGCGATTTGTGCGCGCTGGCGTGTCCGGAGAACCTGATTGTGGTCTCGAGCGAACGCAACGAGAAAACCCGCCGCAAGGAACTCACCAACTTTACCTACGACTTGAGCCGCTGCATGTTTTGCGGTCTGTGCGAGGACGCCTGTCCTACCGACGCGCTGGAGTTGACCCAGGATTTCGAATTGGCCAGCTATACCCGCGACGGGGCCATCTGGAACCGCGAGATGCTGGAAAAGGGGCCGCAGCCGACGCAGTACAAACGATAGCAGTCTTCAGTCGTCGGTCTTCAGTCGTCAGCGAAAATCCAGTACTTCAGAAAACCAGATTTCAGTTCTTAGTTCTCAGTTGTCAGTTGAGCGTTTTGCTGACGACTGACGACTGAGGACTGACGACTGTCCTGGCTGTTGCTGGGTCATGCAGTGCATCGCGCCGAAGCCCCAGATCAAATCGCCGGAGTAGATGCCTACGATTTCGCGGTCGGGGAAGAGATCGGCAAGGATGTCGAGCGCGAAGCGGTCGTTGGGATCGTTGAAGACCGGAACCAGCACAATGCCGTTGGCGATGTAGAAATTGGCGTAGCTGGCGGGCAGGCGGCGGCCCTCGAAGACGACCGGGCCGGGCATGGGCAGTTCGATGATGGCCAGCGGCTTGCCGTCCTGATCGGTGGCGGCGCGCAGGCGGCGGATGTTTTCGCGCAGCGGCTCGTAGTTGGGGTCGCTGGGGTCGGACTCGACCGCGGTGACGACGGTGTCGGGCGAGACGAAGCGGGTGATGTCGTCCACGTGGCCGTGAGTGTCGTCGCCGGCGATGCCGGAGCCCAGCCAGATCACATTTCTTGATTCCCAGATAATCGGCAAATAGTTTTTCGTAGTCGGCGCGCGTCATCGCCGGGATTGCGCTGCTGCACTTTGCTGAGCAGGCATTCTTCGGTGGTGAGCAGAGTGCCTTGGCCATTGACGTCGATGGAGCCGCCTTCGAGCACTACGCGGTGCTTGCCGTGCAGCGGGCGGATTTCTCGGGCATGGGCGGACTTCGGCCATCAGGCTGCCGATTTTTTCGTCGTGCTGATAGTTGGGATATTTTGCCCAGGCGTTGAAGCGCCATTTGATGGCGTGACTGAGGTTCCTCGCGCCGGATCGCCGTCGACAAAGGTGCAGCCGGAGTCGCGCGTCCAGACGCGGTTAGTAGGCCAGCGGTGGAAGCGGACGTTTTCGCTGAGGGCGTTGGCGCTTTCAGGAGTCTTGCGGGCACGCTTTTCGGAGGCCGCGTTGTTGACGATCAAGTCCACGCGCTCGTGGCGGCCGAGGTGGCGAATGATTTCGGCATAGACCCAGGGGATGGGCTCGAATTTTCCCGGCCAGTCGGCGCGGTAGTGGGGCCAGGCCAGCCAGGTGGCGGCGTGCGGCTCCCATTCGGCGGGCATGCGGTAGCTTGGGCGTTGCCTTATGGTTAGTGCATGCGAGTTCAATCGATCAACCGGCTGGTGATTGGCGGCGTAGCTGTCGATGCGGCGGTCGCGCAGGAACGGCCAGTTGCGGCGGATGTCTTCCAGACGCGTGCAGATCCACTTCGCCGATCAGAATTTCTTCTTTGTCGTGCGAAGCTTCGGCGATCACGCGTCCGAAGGGATCGCAGAGGAACGATCCCCCCAGAATTCCAGGCCCGGCTCCGGGGGCGGCATTGCCGCGGATGTCTCCGGTTTCGAAGCCCACGCGATTCACCACCGCCACATAGACGCCGTTGGCGATGGCGTGGGCGCGCTGGATGGTGCGCCAGGCGTCGTGCTGCGACTTCGCCGAACTCGGCTTTCTCGGCGGGATGCCAGCCGATGGCCGTGGGATAGAACAGGACGTGCGCGCCCTGCAGCGCGGTCAGGCGCGCGCCTTCCGGATACCACTGGTCCCAGCAGACCAGCGTGCCCACGCGGCCGACGCTGGTATCGAAGGCGCGAAAGCCGAGATCGCCGGGAGTGAAGTAGAACTTCTCGTAGTAGAGAGGGTCGTCGGGGATGTGCATCTTGCGATAGAGGCCGCGCAGCGATCCGTCGGCGTCGAAGATGACCGCCGTGTTGTGATAGACGCCGGGCGCGCGCTTCTCGAAGAGCGGAAGCGATCAGGACGATGCGCAGCTGCTTGGCCAGCAAGGCCAGGCGGTTGGTACCGGGCCGGGAATGGGCTCGGCCAGATCGAACAGGGTCGAGTCTTCGCGCTGGCAGAAATATTGGGTCTGAAAGAGTTCGGGCAGGCAGACGATCTGCGCGCCGCGCGCCGCAGCCTGATGGATCTTGTCGATGGCGCGCTGCAAATTCTTGTCGGGGTCGGGCGTGGTCGACATCTGCATCAGTCCGACGTTGAATTTCTGCGGCGGCACACGGCGTCCTCCTGATGCGGAAATCGGAAAATAGAATATCAGTTCCCGGTTTTCAGTTCCCGGATCTCAGTTGCGTAGTCAGTTCGGTAGCAATCAGTTTGCGGCGGTTCTAGTAGAGTAGTGCAGCACAACTTGGGGGTGTAATCTTGAAACATGGCAATCACGACGGCGCCGGAATTGAGCGCCACTTGCACGATCCGATTGAAGACCGGTTGATCCCGCTGGAACCGCTCGACCTGACCAGGTGCGCTCGATCGATGACCTGGTGCGGGCGATGTCGAAGACCGCGTTTACCGGGCGGCAGCTGGGCGAGGCCGCCGACGTGCTGGAAGCCATGGCCCGCGACAAGGACTGTTTTGTGGTGATGACCCTGGCCGGCGCGATGACTGTGGCCAAGCAGGGCCTGATCATCGCGGAACTGATTGATCGCGGCATCGTGAACGCGATTGTCTCCACCGGCGCGCTGATGGCGCATGGGCTGGTCGAGGCCACCGGGCGCGCCCACTTCCGCTACAACCCGGAGTGCCCGACACCGAACTCTACGAGCAGGGCTACAACCGCGTCTATGACACGCTGGAGCCGGAGCAGAACCTGGACGACGTGGAAGAGGTGATGTTCGAGGTGCTGGAGGGCTGGGACCCCAGCGAGATGATGTGTTCCTACAAGCTGAATCATGCCATCGGCGAGTATCTGGCGAAGCATGCCAAGGGACAGCGTGGCATTCTGAAATCGGCTTTCGAAAAAGGGGTGCCGGTGTTCGTGCCGGCGTTTACCGACTCGGAGCTGGGGTTGGACGTGGCGCTTGCACAATCGCATGCGGGAAGTCCGCGGGCAGGCACAAGTTGCGCTTCGATCCCTTCGAGGACCTGGAGCATTTTGCGTGCGACTTTGCTGCGGCAGAAGCGGCTGGGAATTTTCACGATTGGCGGAGGCGTGCCGCGCAACTGGTCGCAGCAGTTCGGGCCGTTCATTGAGTTGCGGCACCGGCGCATGGGCGAGAATGTTCCGCTCAAGCGCTATCACTATGGAGTGCGGATTTGTCCCGGAGCCGGTTTATTGGGGCGGATTGTCGGGGAGTCCGTACAGTGAGGCGATTTCATGGGGAAAGTTTGTGCCTCCGGCCGAGGGCGGGAAGTTTGGCGAGGTGTTTGTGGATGCGACCGTGGGATTGCCGCTGATCGTGGCGGCGGTGTTGGAGCGGCTGGGGAAGAATGGCGAGAATCACGAAGGTGAAGAAGGAGAAGGCTGTGGCGAAGAAATAGGGTAGAGCGCAAGGGCGAGACGCCCCCGCGACAGCCGGCGGGACGCCGGCGCTACACAAGACAACGGCCCATCGCTTATCTGCGAATGGGCCGTTTTACTTTTTTAGTCGAAGATCAGGACAGCGGAGGCGATGACCGTGGTCCACAGGCCGCGCTTGTCGCCGACCGCGGACTGGGTGACGTTGGCGGTGCGGACGATCTTGTTGGAGATGCGATAGATCTCTTTCTTCTCGTCCCAGGAGCGGTCAGGGTCGAATTCGACATTCAGGGTGGTGGCCAGCATTTCGGCGGCGAGTTCTTCGGCGTAGTCGCCGGCGGCGTCTTCGGTCTCGCCGAAGGAGTGGTGCTCGCTGAGGTAGCCGTAGGTGTTGCGGTCGGCGGGAATGGCGACGCCGATGCTCGAAGCCAGCAGGCGATGCGGCTCGTGGGTGGAGTTTTCGGCCACGACGGCAAAAACCACTTCGCCCGGGCTCAAGATATTTCAATCCTGTTGAGCGCGGCACAAGCTTGCATTGTGGCGGAAAAATGGAGGAGACTCGAACCAGATTCTGGGCGGCGATGCCGGCGTCCCGCAGTGCCAGCTCAAACGAAGTGAGACGTTCGCGATGTTTGCCGACCCCCTTGGTGAAGAAAATCCGCTTGGGGACCATGTCTTTAGACAATTCGAGTTTCCTCCCATGACGCTTTAGGTAAATTCGCTAAAACATAACATAGCGAGTTGCGCCGACAATATGAAAATACAAGTAATTTCAAAAAAAAGAGGCCCCACGTGTCGAAGTGAATACGGCCAGGTGGGTGGTCCCTTACTTGGCTGCAGCTACCGAGAGTACGGCGATGGAATCGCCATTGGCCTCGCCGGTGACCGTGGCCTGGTGGTCGGCCAGCTTGTCGAGCTGTTCGAGCTTGGCCTTGTCGCTGGTTTCGAGGGTGTACACCTTGTCGCCGACGACCAGAGCGTACTTCGAGCCCTTACCGACGCAGGCACGGAGGCATGAGGCGCCGTCACCGTCCATCATGTGGCTGGCGCCGCACATGGCGTCGCTGACTTTGCCGGTGAAGGCCTGGGGCTTGTTGGCGGCCAGGGCAGAGGACAAGACCAGGGTTGCGCTCAGGATCGCAGTGGCGAGGGCAATGGCTAATTTCGAGGGAATCGAGCTCATCAGAACATTTCTCCTTGGGTCATTAGATCACCTAACAACGGATCCGTTAGCGATAGGGTTGGTTCCCCAGTCTCTGCTTAGATGCTAAAGGAGCGATGACGGGTCTTTAAAACCGGCGCTATCGTTTGGCATCGAAACGCAGTGAGACGTCCACCAGCTTGTCCTGGTCTTCCGTGGTTTCGCGGACCGCGATCTTCCATTGGTCGGCAGGGAACTGATCGCTGATGGAGTCCAGAAATAGCTGGGGATACCCGGAATCGTAGGTCTGACCCGCGAGCAGCCTCCACGCGGTCACGATGCGCTCTGTAGCTTTACTGTCCAGACCACGAACTTCGAGGTCGCCCATCTTGTAGATGCCGCCCTCCTGAAACTGGAATGCGTAGTCGACGGTGGAATCGTCGTCGTTCATTTCGGGGGTGGGCTCGATCTTGACGCCCATATAGCCCCGGGTTCCGTAAAGCCTCTTGAGCGCCTCCACGGAGCGCTCGGCTTCGGTGGCATTGGCCGGTTCCCCGAGTTGCATGTGAATCTGCTCTCGGAGTCTTTCGACGGGGAACACATCTTTTGTGTATCCGGAGAGCGGGATGGCATGGAGTTTGTACTGGCGGCCGGGAGTGACGGGGAAGATAACGTCCACCAGAATCTCTTCGGGAGTTTGCTCCGCCACCGTGGGTTGCGGCTCGCCGATGGTGGCTTTGAGGTAGCCGCGGTCGCGAAAGACGGGAAGGAAGTTCTTCTCCGCATCTTGCGCCAGGCGGCTGCGAGCGTATTCCTGGCCGGACATCCTGCGGGCGGCAGCCTCGAGCACAGGCTGTTCGGCCGCGCCCGCGCCGCTGAAGCCAACTTTACGAACGCTGATGGGCTGCTCGGTCAGGCTGAACTCAAAGGCTTGAATGGGGCCATCCTGCGGCCCGGCGCGCAAATAGTCGACGCGACCGTGCATGCCGTGTTCGATGGCCATCGCCTGCAAAGCCTCTGAAATCTCATCGGGCAAATCGCCGGTGACCGGAAGCTGCCCCTGGAACAGGGGCACGCGAGTGTGTAATTTCTCGAACAGCTCCTGGTCGGAAAGCCAGACGAAATTCTCGAATCGGGCGGGTACGAAGGGGTTGCTATCCGTGACCTGCAACTCGAGCTTTATGCCCTCGGCGCTGAACTGAAACGTGTAGGCCACATCGCTGAAGGCCCCGGTTTCGCCCAGGTGCCTGGTTACGCCCTTGAAATCCTCTTCGTCGACGGTCTGGCCAGGCTGCAGGCCGGTGGCCGCGACGATCTGCTCCTGGGTGTAGCGCGTGGAGCCGGTCGCTTTGATGGAAATGAGTTTAGAGGGCGTGGCGGGTTTGGCCGGCTTACGGGTCTGGGCTGCAAGCAGGGAAACGCAGGCCAGGAGTAGGGCTGGGAGGATTCGGCTCACTGCGGGGATTCTAACGCAAGATCTGGTGCGGGACACGTAGAGCCGGGTGTCCTGACCCGCCCGACGGAGCGAAGCTGTACCAAGTTAGTTCGGAGCCTCAAATCTCGGCGAGCTTTGCTCGCCTGCCCGGACGAGGGCGTCCGGGCCTACGTGGTTCGAGTTAGCGGGTTGCGGTGGCGACTGGGTCTACTTTTTTGATCTTTACTGTGGTGTCGATGAAGGCCAGGGCGGCGCGACTGAGGGCCTTATCTTTGCGGAAGACCAGAGCCAGATCGCGGCGAATGGGAGTTTCCGCCATGGGGATGGCGACCAGCACTTTCGCTTGCACGTCCTCCTGCACGTTGGAACGGGCGATGAAGCCCACGCCTACGTCGGCGGCGATAAAACGTTTGAGCAGTTCGCTGGAATCGAGTTCCATGGCGTACTGCGGCTTCAACTTGTTCTCGTGGAAGAGTTGCTCCAGCGCGTCGCGAGTGTGTCCGGCCCGGGGCATCACCAGGGGGAACTTTGCGACTTCGCAAATAGGCGCGGATTTCAATTTTGCCAGTGGGTGCCGGGGAGGCGCGATTACCACCAGTTCGTCGCGATGAATCAGTACGACGGTCAGGCGAGGGTCGGTGACCGGCATGGACACGAATCCGAAGTCCACCGAGTTGTCGATGACCGAATCCAGGATCTTGCCGTAGTCGGCGCGGGTGATGTTCACAGCCACGTCCGGGTATTGCTTCTTGAACTCGGCGAAGACTTCGGGAAGGATGTGCAGGCAGGTGCCTTCGTTGGCGCCCACCACGATCTCTCCCCGGGGCACGCGCTCGGTTTCGGCGATGGCGGTCAGGACGGCCTTGCGGGCTTCAAGAATTTCTTCAGCATATTTCTGGAAGAGCTTGCCGGAGGCGGTAATGGAGACTTTCCCCCCGGAGCGATCGAGCAGTTTGGCGCCTACTTCTTCCTCCAAGGCGCGAATCTGGGATGAGATGGCGGGCTGGGTACGGAAGCGCTTCTCGGCAGCCCGCGAGAACGAGCTGTGGCGCGCGACCTGGAGAAACGTTTCCAGCTGTTCAAAGTCCATAAAGTCAGACGTCGGGCCTCGGACCTCAGACCCCGGGCCACAGACCCTGGCTGTCAAGTTCTTCCCAGAGACCCTTAAATGCGGTGTGCCGCGCATAAGGCCTGGTTATCCGGGCCATAAAAACAATATATTTCCTTGCACAGGGCACACACCGTTAGAGTTACGTGCGACCTGTGACAATGCGCGATTGTAGCAGGCGAGGCGATTTTCGCTTCAAACCTAGCGTTTCGTGTGCAGTGGCGGCGACGAGAATGGAAATGAATCTGAAAGGAACTGTCCATGGCTGACCCGAAAACCGTTCTGGAATTTGTGAAGAAGAACGGGGTCAAGATGTTCGATCTTCGTTTTACCGACTTGCCGGGACTCCAGCATCATGTTTCCTATCCCATCGGCCAGTTGAGTGAAGGGTCGTTTGACGAAGGCTTCGGCATGGACGGCTCGTCGATCCGGGGCTGGGCGGCGATCCACGAGAGCGACATGCTGCTGATTCCAGACGCGAACAGCTTCATCCTCGATCCTTTCACTGAAGTGCCGACGCTGGTGCTGGTGTGTGACATCGTGGACCCGGTCACCAAGCAGCGCTATGACCGCGACCCGCGTTACATCGCGAAAAAGGCGGAAATGTACCTGGGCTCGACGGGATTGGCAGACACCGCATACTTCGGCGCGGAGGCGGAGTTTTTCATCTTCGACAACGTGCGCTTTGACCAGCGCGAGCAGCACGGGTTTTACTTCATCGACGCGGAGGAAGGGCGCTGGAATTCAGGCCGGGTGGAGAACAATCTGGGATATCGTCCGCGCTACAAGGAAGGATATTTTCCGGTGCCGCCGACGGACCACTACCAGAACCTGCGCAGCGAAATGGTCATGACCATGCAGAACTGCGGGTTGGAAGTGGAGTGTCACCATCACGAAGTAGCGACCGGAGGGCAGACGGAGATCGACCTGAAGTTCGATTCTCTGGTGCGCTCGGCGGACCACATGATGCTGTACAAGTACATTGTCAAGAATGTGGCCAACCGGAAGGGCAAGACAGTCACGTTTATGCCGAAGCCGATCTATGGCGACAACGGCAGCGGTATGCACACTCACCAGTCACTGTGGAAGGCGGGCAAGCCGCTGTTTGCCGGCGATGGCTATGCCGGGATCTCGCAGATGGCGCTGTGGTATATCGGGGGACTGATCAAACACGGGCCGGCCCTGGCGGCGATCATCGCGCCGACCACCAATTCGTACAAGCGGCTGGTGCCGGGGTTTGAAGCGCCGGTAAATCTGGCTTACTCACGGCGAAACCGCTCGGCGGCGTGCCGCATCCCGATGTACTCGGCGTCACCCAAGGCCAAGCGGGTAGAGTTCCGGCCACCCGATCCCAGTTGCAATCCTTACATGGCCTTTGCGGCGATGATGATGGCGGGGCTGGACGGGGTCGAGAACAAGATGGATCCCGGGCAGCCGCTGGACAAGGACATTTATGACCTGGGGCCAGAAGAACTGGTCAAGGTGCCGTCCATGCCGGGTTCACTCGAGGATGCGCTGGATGCCCTGGAGCGGGATCACGCGTTTCTGCTCAAGGGTGATGTTTTTACCGAGGAGCTGTTGAGCACATACGTGGAATACAAGCGAACCAAGGAGGTGGATGCGGTGAGGCTGCGTCCGCATCCGTATGAGTTTGCCATGTACTACGATATTTAGGAGCGGGATTGATGGGGCGGACGCCCTCGGGACAGCCGGGGGGACGCCGGCGCTACGTGACTCACTGCGATGTACCAAAGAAAAAGCCCGGCATCGTGCCGGGCCTTTAAGTTTCTTGTGAGGGTTAGACGGGGCTGCTGACCGCGGTGCGGTCGGCTCGCGCGGGAATCCTTGTGACGTCTAGGCTGCGCACCGGCTTTACTTCTGTAGCCTCGGGCAGGCCGAGGATGATAGCTCCCAACGTTGAGTTCGACTTCTCGAGCACCATGAGCAGATATTTTTGGGCTACGGCGCGGTCGGAAGGATGAATCAGCTTCCACCAACGCCGAATGGACTCTTGAACTTCGAGCGTGTTCTTATCTCCTTCGACCATGGCGTCAACCAGTTTGTAGACTTTGCTCTTGACCGCTTGGTAGGAGATAGAGACCTCCTGTGGCATTGTTCACCCCCGGTGCAGTCTCTGATAGCAATACGCGGGCCAAACGTATTCCCTAGATTTTAATGGGATTTAGGGTCGCGATCGATTCTAGTTGTTGGAGGAATAGGGAAATTTACTATGGATTTCCGTAGACACTTTTGGGCGAAGTCAGCCTCACGTTCTTCGCCCTGGGAGTGAGTAAGCGGTTACTTTTGGCCTAACTGTTTTTCGACCGCGGAAACGACTTCTTTCGAATCGGGGGTCACGGCGGATTCGAAGCGCTGCACCACGTTGCCGTTGCGATCGACCAAGAACTTTGTGAAATTCCACTTAATGTCGCCGACGATGCTTGGCCCGGTTTGTTTCGTGAGGTACTGGTAGAGAGGTGTCTGGTCATCGCCCTTGACAGACACTTTGCTATACATCGGAAATGTCACGTTGTATTTTCTGGAACAGAATGTCTTGATTTCCTCGTTGGTCCCTGGCTCCTGGGCGCCGAAGTTGTTGGCGGGGAAACCGACGATCACGAAACCCTGGTCCTTGTACTTCTCATATAAAGACTCCAACGCGCTGTATTGCGGAGTGTAGCCGCAGCGGCTGGCGACGTTCACCATCAGAACGACCTTGCCTTTGAATTCCGCCAGAGGCATGGGTTTGCCGTCGATCGAAGGCAGAGTGAAATCGTAGATGTTGGCGGCGAGGGCAGATCCAGCCATGATGATCACCAGTCCCAGAACAAGAATAGTGCGGACAATTCCGTTGCGTGAAGCCTTCATTGGCTCTCCTAGGCTGCTGAAGCTGCGAAACAAACTTAAATGAGAATACCGGAGGGCGGCGGCTTCGCGCAACGGGGCGTTTCTTGATCTAGGACAAGATCAAAATTCTTTACCGCAAAGGACGCTAAGGTTGCCGCGAAGGGCGCAAAGGAAAATCAGAACCTGGACAAAAACTAACTGTCCGCTTGCATCGCATTTTTCTTCCTGCTAACGCTCGATTACTTCTTGTTCCCAAGTTTGGGGGCCCTCCGGGTTACAATGTGGCGCCCGCTGGGGCGCGCGGGAGAAATTCCGCGGGCGAATCGCCTGCGACCACACAGCCCATAACGGACAGGCTCCGAGCACCACCAGCCGCGTCGGAGACTGTTTCTGATTTTCGTCGAGTCATGCAACAAAATTTATTGCGGAGGCCTCATGAAGCAGGCGCTGCTGTGGATGTCTCTATGCCTTATGTTGTCGAGCGTGCTGACGGCACAAACCGAACCGGCGCAACGCACCGTGACCCACGACAGCACCGAGCGGATATTCCTTCCCCGCGATACTTTCTGGGGATACGGGCAGTTTGACCTGGCCCCTCCGCACAACGAGATTGACCCCAACCTGTGCCGGGCTGACGCGGGAATTGTGGGGGGCGTCAATGATCCGTGCAACGCGTTCGCGCGCTACATGCTCTCGGGATACGTGGAAGCGCATCCCTTTGGCCGAGGCCAGTTCCGCAGGTTCTTTCTCTATGGCGAGCCCCGATTTCTGTTCGGCAAAAACCTTCCACAGACGCTTTATACCTGGTCGATGGCGGCTATCGGGGTGGAGAATTCGTGGGGTGGGGGACTTTACCTGGGGAAAGGGTTTGAATTCCGGGTCACGCAGCATTTTCTGTTCAGCCGGTTTGGAGCGCGGGACAGAAATCTGGGTCCGGCGGACCTTGGTCCCAATGGACCGTGGGGACGCTACAACACGATCGGAGTGCGGAAATACTTCGGGACCAGGCGGTATTGAGGGTATGCTGAAAATCCGAGTTCAGAGTCTTGCCTCCATCGAAACTGCCAAATGAATCCGCCGGGATGAGTGCTCCCCGCGAAATTAGCCGGGCTTTGCCCGGCCGTGAGGGCGAGGGCACGCGCCGCTACGCGGGCGGGGCTGATCCGATCCCGCTGCGCAATCCTGAGGGTGCCAAAGACTACATGGAACGAGTTGGAGCACGGCTCTCGCCTGCTCTGGCTGCGGCTTTGCCCGGATTGCTGGCGGAAGCGCCTGATCCGGATGGCGCTTTGCTGTTGTTCGATCGGCTGTGCGAGTCTCCGGAAATTGTGCGCTTGCTCGAGCGGCACAATTTTCTGGCGCACTATGCGATTGTGGTCTTCGGCCACAGCCGGTTTCTGGGCGAGACCCTGCTTCAGAATGCGGACCTGCTAACGTCGTTTCTGCGGGAAAAGAATCTTGACCGCAGTTTTTCTCAGGAAGAATTTCACCAGAGCCTGGCGCGCTTCCGCTCCCGTTCCTTCGAGAGCGATGTTTCACTGATTCTGGCGCGGTTCAAGCGCCGGGAGTACGTCCGCATCATGCTGCGTGACGTACTGAAGATCGCCCCCCTGGCGGAGACCACTGCGGAAATTTCGGCCCTGGCGGACGTGTTGATTGGGGCCGCCCTGCGCGAGGCGGACAGCAAGCTGCAGGGCCACCACGGAAGGCCGCAGCATGGGGACGCCACCGGCCGCCTGGTGGATACGCCGTTTGCCATCCTCGCGCTGGGCAAACTGGGGGGCAACGAACTGAACTACAGTTCGGATGTTGACCTGATGTATGTCTATGGCGATGGCGAAGAACCGCCGCAGAGTGCGGTTTCCAATCGTGAATATTTTATTCGGCTGGCCCAGCACACCACCGAGATCCTTTCGCGAGTCACGCCGGAAGGGCCGGTGTTTCGCATCGATCTGCGTTTGCGGCCGCAGGGCGGAGAAGGAGAGTTGGCGATCCGGCTGTCGCAGGCGTTGACCTACTACGCGCAGGCGGCGCACGACTGGGAGCTGCAGGCGCTTATCAAAGTACGGCATTCGGCGGGGGACACTGCTTTGGCGCGGGAGTTTATTGCCGCAGTGCAACCGCACGTTTACACCGAGCAAGTGAATTTTGCGGCGATCAAGACCGCACTGGCGGCGCGAGAGAAGATGCAGAAGCGGCTGCAGGAGCGAAAGTCGCTGGGATCTCCGCAGGCCACCGTGGATGTGAAGGTCGACCGCGGGGGGATTCGCGATATTGAATTTCTGGTGCAGTGCCTGCAGCGGGTGTATGGCGGGGCCGAACCCTGGCTGCGCTCCGGCGGGACGTTATTTTCGCTGCACAAGTTGCACGACAAGGGACACATCAGCGGCAAGGAATTTCATGATCTGAGCAGCGCTTATGAGTTCCTGCGCCATCTGGAGCATCGGCTGCAGCTGCGCGAGGGGCAGCAGACGCACCGGCTGCCGGTGTCTGAGGCCGAGTGCCGGATACTGCAGATTGCCATGGAGGGTCACGCTCCGGAAGAATACCGGTCAGGCAGCCTGGCGACGATGGTGCAGCGCCGGATGGCGGCGGTGGGAGATATCTACCAGCGCATTGTCTATCAGCAGCAAACTCGCGGGCGGCAGCAATTGCCGGGCACGGATCTAAAACTACTGAGCGCGCTGGAGTCTACGACTGCCGACCCCTCCAGCCAGCAGATTCTGGAGCGGCTGGCGAGCGATGCGCCTGCCCTGTACGAAATCGCGAACCGGCGCGATCTGAATCCGCAAGCGCGGAAAAATCTTTACCGTTTTTTGGGTGCCGCGTTTGCCAGCTCGCAGCGCTACGCGACTGTGCTGCAAAACCAGGAAGGTGTGCGGCGCGCGCTCGTCCTCTTTGAAACCAGCGACTATCTGGCCGAGATTCTGATTCGCCATCCTGAAGAAATTGTCACCTTGGCTGAGTTGGAGGAAGTCGCGCCCTGCGCTGAAGGCCGATATCTGTTCGAGACGTCCCTGGGGCTGGCGGGAGCGGCGCGAGATCCCGTGTTCGCCTACCTCGCTGACGCACCCACGGCTTACGCGGAGAAGCTGGCTCTGCTACGCCGGCATTTCAGGCATCGGGCTTTCGTGGCCGGGGCGCGGGATGTGATTGAGTCGCGCAACGTGTATGAATCGTTCGAAACAGCCACAGCCGCGGCCGAGGACGTGATGGCGACGGCGTTCCGGCTGGCGGGCGCACCCGAGGGGCTGGCGGTGATGGCGGTCGGCAGATTAGGGAGCGGGGAATTCGATTTGTTGTCGGATGCCGATGTCTTGTTTGTGTGCGCCGAGGAGAGCGACCGGATCGCGCTAACCAAGTGTGCGGAGCAGATGATGCACGCACTCTCTGCCTACACTCGCGAGGGCACGGTGTTTGCAATGGATGCGCGTTTACGGCCGCGGGGCGGGGAGGGAGAACTGCTTTCTACTTCCGCGCAGCTGGCGGCGTATTTCGAGCAAGAGGCACAAGCCTGGGAAGCCTTGATGTATACCAAACTGCGCTGTCTGGCCGGCTCTCGGGCCCAGGGTGAGCGCGCGGCGGCCATGCTGCCGAAATTGTTTGAGAGATTTGCAGCCGATCCCGGCTTTCCCGGAGCGGTGCGAGAAATGCGGACGAAGCTAGAAGGCGCCGAAGCCCCCGAGAAAAGCTTCAAGTCTGCGGCGGGAGCGATCTACGACATTGATTTCATCACCAGCTTTCTGTTGGTGAAACACGGGCTGGCGGACAAACGGGGAAGCTTGCGGGATCGGCTGTGGCGGTGCGCTGCCGCCGGCGTGCTCGATAAGAGCGACGCGGGCGTCCTCGATCATGCGGCGGAGTTGTTGCGCACGGCCGAGCACGTGACGCGTCTGGTGGTGGGGCGGGCGGGCAAGTGGTTGCCCGCCACCGAGACGGGACGGAAGATCGCGGAGAAGATGACGAGTCAGATTCTGGGGCGCGAGTTTCCGGGAGGGCTCGAGCGTGAACTGGAGCAGACGTGCAGCAAGGTGCGGGCGATCTACGAGCGGGTGTTTGCGGAGTAAGAGGGTGTGCGGTGGCCGGTAATGTGTGGCGCGGCACCCGCGTCCCGCGACTGCCTCGGACCGCACCAGACTTGAAGGCATTGGGGGAGCCGTTGCAATGATTTCAGATGCCGGCTGAAACGCGGGCGGGGGCGCCCGCGCCACACGGTCAATTCCGGCGCAAAGTGTACGCGGGAACGGGGGCTGGGTGCCGGCTGCGCTGAATCATCCAGATGACGAGCGCGATGATTCCACCGACGAAAAGAAAGGGCAGCAGGAAGATCAGAAAGACCCAGCCGCCTCCACCCATCGCGGTAACGTCGCCCGCTACGCTGGCCTGCGGGTCACGGCGCACGGAGTCGCCGATCGTGGTCAGGTCGCCTCCCACCTGGGTGCCGTTTTCGAGCCGGGCACTGCCCCCAATGGTGGTGACGTCGCCTGTGATCGTGGCGCCCTGTTCTGCAAAAATGCTTCCGCCGATGGCTGTGACGTCCCCCGCGACATGGCCACGCACGTGGATCGAACACCCAATGCAAGTGACGTCGCCGACACTCTCGTTGGCGTCGACGCGAATGTCACGGCCGAACTGAGTGCGGTCAGGATTGGCTGAAGCGGCCAACAACGAGGCTGGAATCAGGCAAAAAAAGCCAATGAAAATGCGAAGGGCTAGAAACCGGAGCATAGGCTGTCTCCCACGAACTGCTTGCGGAATAGTATAAGCCTCTTAACGGCAACTTTTCTCAGCTGCAGGCCGGCTTCATGCTCTCATTCAAGGATGCTTCGATTCCAGCGAGTAATTCCGGACCACTCCGAAGCCGGTGACTGCGATGTGCCCGATTGAGATCCAGCGTTCGAGCTTGTGATGGCCGGCGCGATGCATCCAGTAGGAGAGGCCTACGGAGGTGAGGGTTGCGGCGGCCTCAAGGCTGGCAAAGGCCGCGGAGTTGTTCACGATGTCGTCGGGGATTAGAACTTCTTCCCGTCCGCGGGCCTGGAAGTTGCGGGTGGAAGCGTAGTCGAGGCCGCGAAAGACGGCGACGCCGGAGAACAGCAGAATGTTCGTCCGGTCCCAGAAAGCGTGGGGCAGAGCCTGGGATGGAGCGGATGGAAGTGGCGCCGGCGCTGAGGCCGGACTCTTAGTAGTTGGTCTAGGTTCCTGGGCTTCGACAATGGTGGAAAGCACCAGGCTGGCTACAAGCAGAAGAGCCATGATTGAGCATGGAGCAATGCGCATACCGCATTGTAGCGGCGGGGGCTTTCACTGGGCCGTGCTCAGCTGGAGTACCAAAGGCGCTGTCCTAGGCGATTCCGAGTGTGCTGCGTGGTTCGTGGACTGTCACCATCCTGTGCCTAACCTTTATAATTAAGCGCTTCAGCCATCGTTCGTTATCTGTGGTCGTTAGCGGTATCCATCAAGGGCGGAGGATTGAATGGCAGGTTCGTACAACGGTGTGCCGGTGCCGGCGAATGGCGCGCGGATTACTTACAGCAACGGGACCTACCAGGTCCCCGACAATCCGATTGTGCCTTTTATCGAAGGCGACGGCACGGGGCGGGACATCTGGAAGGCATCGGTGCGGGTGTTTGACGCGGCCGTGGAGAAGGCGTACAAGGGCAAGCGGCGCGTGGTCTGGTACGAGGTCTTCGCGGGCGAGAAGGCGATGTCCAAGTTCAAGACCTGGCTGCCGGATGACAGCGTTGCCGCCATTCGCGAATTTCGCGTGGCCATCAAGGGGCCGCTGACTACGCCGGTTGGCGGGGGGATTCGGTCGCTGAATGTGGCGCTACGGCAGATTATGGATTTGTATTGCTGCGTGCGGCCGGTGAAGTACTACAAGGGGGTGCCATCGCCGGTGAAGCATCCCGAGCGCATGGATGTCGTCATCTACCGCGAGAATACGGAAGATGTTTATGCCGGCATCGAGTGGGAGCAGGGAACGCCGGAGGTAGCGCGGCTGATCGAGTTCCTGAATAAGGACATGCTGAAGGGCGGCAAGAAGCAGGTGCGTCTGGATTCGGGCGTCGGGATCAAGCCGATTTCGATTACCGGAACCAAGCGACTGGTGCGCATGGCGATCAAGTTCGCGCTGCAGAGCGGCCGCAAGAGCGTGACCCTGGTGCACAAGGGAAACATCCAGAAATTTACCGAGGGTGCTTTCCGCAAATGGGGTTATGAGCTGGCCACCGAAGAGTTTCGCGGCCAGGTGGTGACCGAGCGCGAGAGCTGGATCCTCGACAACAAGGACAAGAATCCGAATATTTCGGTCGAGCAGAACGCCGCGCTGGTGGAACCGGGGATGGAGTTCGCCACGGAGGATTTCCGGCAGTCGGTCTACAAAGAAGTGAAGGCGGTCCTGGATGCGATCTATGCCACGCACGGCAAAGGGGCGTGGAAGAAGAAGCTTATGATCAACGACCGCATTGCCGATTCGATCTTCCAGCAGGTGGTGACCCGGGCGGATGAATACTCCGTGCTGGCCTGTCCCAACCTGAACGGCGATTACATTTCCGATGCTTGCGCGGCGCAGGTGGGCGGTCTCGGAATAGCGCCCGGCGCTAATGTGGGCGATGGCTACGCCTGCTTTGAGGCGACCCACGGTACGGCGCCGAAGTATGCGGACAAAGACGTGATCAATCCAGGCTCGGTGATTCTCTCGGGCGTGATGATGTTGCGTTTCCTGGGATGGAATGAAGCGGCCGACCTGGTGGAGAACGGGCTGGAGCGCACCATCGAGCAGAAGAAAGTTACCTATGACTTTGAGCGGCTCATGGACGGCGCGACCAAGGTCAAGACCAGCGAGTTCGCGAGTTACATCATCGAGAACATGGGCGCGGGTGTGCTGACCGCAATCTGAAAACCTGCCACGGATTTCACGAATATACGCGGATAAACCAATAGAATTGATCCGTGTCAATCCGCGAAATCCGTGGCTTGAAAGGGACATTCATGCGTAAGAAAGTGACGATTGTTGGTTCGGGCAACGTGGGCGCAACGGCAGCTCACTGGATCGCTTCGAAGGAATTGGCCGATGTGGTGCTGATCGACATCATCGAAGGCGTGCCGCAGGGCAAAGGGCTGGACCTGCTGGAAGCGATGCCCATCGAGAAGCGCGACTCGTACGTTCTCGGTACCCAGGACTATGCCGATACGGCGGGCTCGGACGTTGTCGTGGTGACCGCTGGCATCCCGCGCAAGCCGGGCATGAGCCGCGACGATCTGCTGAACACCAACCACAAGATCATGAAAGATGTGGTGAGCAAGGTGGTGCAGTACTCGCCGAACTGCATTCTGATCATTGTCTCGAATCCGCTGGATGCCATGGCCCAGGCGGCCTACAAGATGAGCGGATTTCCGCGGGAGCGGGTGATCGGGATGGCGGGAGTGCTGGACTCGGCGCGCTTCCGGACATTTATCGCGCAGGAATTGAAAGTCAGCGTGGAGAACGTGACCGCGTTTGTTCTGGGCGGGCATGGCGACACCATGGTCCCGCTGCCGCGCTATTCGACGGTTGCGGGAATTCCGATTACCGAGTTGATGGATGCGGCGACAGTAGAACGGTTGGTGCAACGCACGCGAGATGGCGGGGCGGAAATTGTGAAGTATCTGAAGACGGGTAGCGCTTACTACGCGCCTTCGGCGGCGGCGACTGAAATGGTCGAGGCGATCCTTAAAGACAAGAAGAAGATTCTGCCGTGCGCTGCCTACCTGCAAGGCGAGTATGGGATCAAAGGGCTCTACGTCGGCGTGCCTTGCAAGTTAGGCGCGAAAGGCTTGGAGCAGATCATCGAGATCAAACTCACGCCGGAGGAAAAAGCCGCGCTGGATAAGAGCGCGGCTGCGGTGAAGGAGTTGGTGGCGGTGATTGGGGTTTAGAAGATTTACGGGGAAAGGTATGACTTGGGTCGTGACGATGCCCTAAACTGCCGGCAGACTGATCGATCCCGCTACGAAATCGCGCGTCAGATTCCCACCCTGCTTCACCATCAGCGAGTTCGACAGCGCGTGAATAGGTTCCATTGAGTATTGACCATAGTCGTTGACCATGGTATAAACGGAAGCATGAAAGAAGTTGCCATATCCGAGTTCAAAGCCAAGTGCCTGGGCATGCTGGAGCAGGTGCGCAAGACGCGCAAACCGATCCGGATCACACGCTTTGGGAAGCCAGTGGCGGAGGTGGTGCCTCCATCTCCGGGGCAGAAGGTCGGCCGGAAGCTTGGATCAATGGTTGGAACCGCTCAGATTGTGGGAGATATCGTTGGCCCTACCGGAAGTTGGGACGACTGGGAAGCTTCGTCGGTGAAGCTGCTCCTTGACACTCACATCTGGCTCTGGAGCACACTTGAACCGCAACGCCTTGCCCGCCGTGTGGGCAAAGCACTGGCAGATCCTGGAAAATGAATTGTGGCTTTCCCCGGTTAGCGTCAGCTGAATTGCTAGTCTCGCTTCGCAAAGGACGTCTTACACTGCCGGGTGATGCTGCGGCATGGGTCGCGAAGACGATGGAGGATTTGCAACTCACGGAAGCGCCACTCACAGTGGAAGTGGCGCTTGCGATATCGTCGATAAACTTTCCCCACGGCGACCCCGCCGATCACTTCCTTGCAGCTACCGCGAAAGTATTCGATCTGACGCTTGATCACTGCCGACGAGCGACTGATACGCCTCCGGGAAATTAAGGTGTCTAGCGAATCGTAGCTGAATATGCTACACCCGTTCGATCACGACTGACTTCACCACCGCATCTTTCACCGGCTTGTCTTGCCTGTTGCGTGGAGCGGCCACGATTTTCTCTGCTACCTCGTAGCCTTCGACTACTTCTCCAAAAATAGTGTGCTTGCCGGTGAGCCATTGCGTGGGCGCAATGGTGATGAAGAACTGTGAGCCGTTGGTGTTGGGACCGGAGTTGGCCATGGCCAGCTTGCCGGGTTTGTCGAAGCTGTGCGGGGAGCCCTTGGTTTCATCTTCGAACTGATAGCCGGGGCCGCCGAAGCCGGTGCCGGCCGGGTCTCCGCCCTGGATCATGAAGTCTGGAATCACACGATGGAAGATAGTGCCATCGTAGAGGCGGTCTTTGCTCTTTTTGCGGCTGACCGGATGGGTCCACTCTCGTTTGCCCTCGGCGAGTTCGACGAAGTTGGCTACAGTTTTGGGCGCTTCTTTTTCGAAGAGGCGGCAGACGATGGAGCCTTCACTTGTATTAAAGATGGCGTAGGTACCGGGTTGGCGTGGCATGGGGTCCTTTCGTTTTAGGAATGCGAGGGCAAGATGCCCTCGCGACAGCCGGCGCTACTTTGGAGCGGTTGCCGGTGTGGTCGGCTTCTTGACTGCTGGCTTGGCCGTTGTGCCGGCGGATGGCTTCGCTGTCGGCGCTCCGGCCTTGATGATCGTGATGTGCGTGATCTTCACCGGGCGATAGGGGCGGTCGTTGGCATCGCGGCCCATGCGGGCGATCTGCTTCACCAGGGCCAGGCTCGCGTCGTCGCACTGACCAAACAGCGTGTATCCGCCATTGAGACTGGGGTACGGCACCTCAGTGATGAAGAACTGGGAGCCGTTGGTGCCGGGGCCGGCGTTGGCGTAGGCCAGGCGTCCGGGACGGTCGAACTTCAGGGTCGGGGAAGTCTCATTTTTGAACTGAAAGCCGACATCACCGCTGCCGGAGCCGGCGGGGTCGCCGCCCTGAATCATAAAGTCTGGAATCACGCGGTGGAAGATCGTGCCGTCATAAAGCGGGACGCCGTGCTTCTTGGCATGCGAGATGGGGTTGGTCCAGTCTTTCGTACCCTGGGCCAGGCCGATGAAATTGGCTACTCCGAGGGGAGCTACGTCGGGGAAGAGAGTGCAGGTCAGCTTGCCTGCCGTGGTTTCGATGACGGCGGTGGGTTGCGCTGATGCCGGGGCTGCCGGCTTGGCGGCAGGAGCTGCTGTTGCTGCCGGTTTCTTGGCCGGTGCGGTTTTTGGCGCAGGCGTTGTCTGGGACCACGCTGTCGAACAGACTGCAGAAATCAGCAGACAGATTGAAAGACAAATTCGCATGGACGCTCCTGGGAGCCGGACTTTGCCCGGCCGGGCGGGTGAGGGCACCCGTCCCTACGTGGGTTGTGATGACTGCGAAGTACGATTCTATCCTAGAGTGGGAAAAAGCAATGGCGGCGGGTACTTGACTGAGTCGAAGTGTACACGAGGCAGTCAATCGTTGGGGAAACTATTCGTTGCGCGGCTTATGCCGGGGATTTTATTGGAGTTTTGGAAGCTCTGCGGCTTCGGAGGGCTGGGGAATCGGCTGTTCGCCGGCCAGCATCATGGACTCGCGCCAGTCGGTGTAGTGACCGGAGACCATTACGTGGAAAACCCACTGATGACGTTCCTCTTCGGGTTCGATCAAGCCCTGCTCTTTCAGGGGCTTCATGTATTCCTGGACCCACTTGATCTGTTCCCGGCTCAAACCGCGACGCTGAATATCCACGGTGATGCCGGCCAGATGAGAAGAAGCGATCTCGCCTTCCGCCGGAGCCGCATTGCGATTGTGGCGGCGAAGTTTCTTCTGGATCTTGACCGTCCGGACCGCGGAATTCACCTGGATCGAAGTGTGGAATTCCTTGTAGTAGGCCTGGCTCAGGTCGTCGAGAAACTCGCGCGTCCAGGGACGGCAATAGCGACGATCCGGATCGAGACGTGGATCGAAACGAAGCGTGGGGCCGGCAATAATCGGGACCAGGTCCTCGCTGGCTTTCAGTTGCTCCAGTTCAGCGTCATCCTGAATGCGGGGCAAGTCCATGCGGTCGATTTCGTGATTCTGCAGCAACAGCGATTCACGAGATGGACGAAACACTGGATTCCAGCGCAGGCGGCGAAAGTGAGCCCGACGGACGCGATGAGCGCGACGCGGCGCCACGTAACTGTGCAGAGCAAACGCAGGCGCACAGACGGCGGCCAGCAGAAACAGAAGTGTCGCGCTTTGAATCCTACGTTTCACGAAGTGGCCTCAAATCTTTTGTTGCTTGTTTTGGCGCGGTGTCCCAGGGCGCTGGAGACAGGCGCGTATTCTAAACTGGGACTGCACAAAAACAAGTGCTTTTTTTAAAGCCCGGGGTGGCTCGAAAGAGCCCCCGGGCCGTTACCCTTGGTTACTTAACTCGCGCTAACGGCGCGCCCGTTGTAACCGCAATATGTAGAAGCAACCGGGATGCCAATTGCGGGGTAAGTAATTACAAGAGGTTACGGCCTAAAAGGCCCTGTTTACGCGGCTTTCAGCGGTTTCGGATGACATTCTGCGATGGCGCGATGACAATTCCCGACACGCCACTTTCGTGTGGTTACGAATGAGCGGTCATTTTCTGAACAGGTCGCCGATGGCTTGTTTCATCACCTCGCCGCCAACCTCAGCAATGGAGCGGGTCAGCGGGATGTCCTTGGGGCAGATCTCGACGCAGTTCTGGGCGTATCCGCACTCCTGAATTCCTCCATCGCCCATCAAAGCCACAAGCCGTTCGCGCTTCAGGGCCTCGCCGGTGGGATGGGTGTTGAAGAGGCGGACCTGTGAAATCGTGGCCGCGCCTACGAAGCCCGTGTCTTCATTGAACTGAGGGCAGACTTCCATGCAACAGCAGCAGGAGATGCAACGCGACAGAGGATAGGCTTCCTCCTGTTCCTGCATGGTCATGCGGGGGCCGGCGCCGAGGTCATAACTGCCGTCAATCGGGACCCAGGCTTTGACTGCTTTGAGATTCTCGAAAAGCACGCTACGGTCAACCGCCAGGTCGCGCACTACGGGAAACTTAGAGAAGGGTTCGAGCCGGATGGGCTGCTCGAGCTTGTCGACCAAGGCGGAGCAGGCCATGCGGGCGCGTCCATTGATCAGCATGGCGCAGGATCCGCAGACTTCTTCGAGACAGTTGGAATCGTAAGTGATGGGCGTGGTGGCCTTGCCCTCGCGGGTGACCGGGTTGGCCGCGATCTCCATCAGGGACGAGATCACGTTCATGCCGGGGTGCCAGGGGAGTTCGAATTCCTCCCAATAAGGCCGGACGTTGGGGTTCGGCTGTCGCTTGATTTTGAAGAGTACTTTCTTTGTTTCAGCCATTTTAGCTTCTAGCTCTTAGCCTTTAGCTCCAAACCTTTGCCGAGCTTTGCTCGGCCGGGCGGGTGAGCGCACCCGTCCCTACGTGAACCGTGGCTATTTCGCGGCGTCATACTTCCTTGGCCTCGGCGGGACCAGGGAAATATCTACCGGTTCGAATTCAAATTTCGGCTCGTCGGCGTCGGGGGCGAAAGTTGCCTTCGTCGTCTTCAGCCAGTTCTTGTCGTCGCGCTCGGGGAAGTCGGGTTTGTAATGCGCACCCCGCGACTCGTCGCGCATGGCGGCGCCCTGTGCGATCACCCGCCCCAGTTGCAGCATGTTATAGAGCTGTCGCGCGAACACGATGGAAGTGTTGGCCCACTGGGTGCGGTCGCTCAGGTTGATGTGGCGGAAGCGCTCCAGGAGCTTGCAGAGCTCGGCATCGGTTTGCTGCAGATTCTTGTTGTAGCGGATAACCGTGCAGTTCTTGGTCATCAGGTCGCCCAACTCACGCCACAGCTTGAAGGGGTTTTCCTTCCCATCCGACTTCATCAGGGTAGCGTTGTTTTCTTCCTGGCGTTTGCGCTCAACATCGAAATAGCCGTTGCTGGGCGCGGCCTTGAGGTTGCAGGCATATCGCACGGCGGTTGGGCCGGCCACAAATCCGCCGAAGATGCAGGAGACGAGGGAATTGGCTCCCAGGCGGTTGGCACCGTGGTACTGATATTCGCACTCTCCGGCAGCATAAATTCCGGGAATGTTCGTGGCCTGTGAGAAATCCACCCAGAGGCCGCCCATGGTGTAGTGCATGCCCGGGAAGATCTTCATGGGAGTATCGCGGGGATCGTCGCCCACGAACTTTTCGTAGATTTCCAGTATGCCTTCGAGCTTGCGATCGAGAATCTTGCGATCGATGTGGGTGAGATCGAGATAGACCATCGGCTTGCCGTCGATGCCGAGGTTGTGCTCATACACGACTTTGTGAATGGCGCGGGTCGCGATGTCGCGCGGCACCAGGTTGCCGTACTTCGGGTACCACTCTTCGAGGAAGTACCACCTCTCTTTTTCCGGGATCGCCTTCGGATCGCGTCTTGTCGCCGGGAGTTTTCGGAACCCAGACGCGTCCGCCTTCTCCGCGGGCTGACTCGGACATCAGGCGCAGCTTGTCTTCGCCCGGAATGCAGGTGGGATGGACCTGAATGAACTCGCCGTTCGCGTAGTAGCAACCCTGCTGATAGAGCGCCGATTGCGCCGATCCGGTGCAGACCACCGAATTCGTCGACCTGCCGAAGATGGCGCCGTTGCCGCCGGTGGCGATGATGATGGCGTCGGCGGGGAAGGTGCGAACTTCCATGGAGCGCAGATCCATGGCGCAAATACCACGGCAGACCCGGTTGGAATCGAGCACGGCGGAAAGAAATTCCCAATGCTCGAATTTGCGGACCTTGCCTTCGGACTCGTAGCGGCGAACCTGTTCGTCGAGCGCGTAGAGAAGTTGCTGGCCGGTAGTGGCGCCGGCGAAGGCGGTGCGATTGAACAGCGTGCCTCCGAAGCGGCGGAAGTCGAGCAGTCCTTCGGGTGTGCGGTTGAAGGGCACACCCATGCGGTCGAGCAGGTCAATGATGCCGGGGGCGGCTTCGCACATGGCTTTGACGGGTGGCTGATTGGCCAGGAAGTCGCCGCCATAGACGGTGTCGTCAAAGTGCTGCCAGGTGGAATCACCTTCGCCTTTCAGGTTCTTGGCGGCGTTGATGCCGCCCTGGGCGCAGACGGAGTGCGAACGTTTCACGGGCACGATGGAGAACAGGTCCACCTGTCCGCCCATTTCCGCAATTTTGATGACGGCGGAGAGTCCCGCCAGGCCGCCGCCGATCACTATGATTTTTGGATTTGAGGCCATCTAATTTGAATTTCCTGTGTGTCGCAATCCTTCAGGCGCGGGCGCGCCAGCGTAGGAGTCATGCATGCCGCTCGGATTGACCGGCTGCAGCGGGGTTGTCAGGAACGAGCGCATGGTGAGCGCTCCGACCAGGATGAACAACGACCCGATGGCGAAGCAGACATAGCCGAACTTGCGCCGGGCCGCATCGCCTGTGGTGATCCCCCACTTCGCGGCAAACAGCCACAACCCGTAGGCGAAGTGCCAGGAGGCGCAGAAGATTCCCAATCCGTAAAACACGATGGCCCAGGTGTGCTGGAACTCCAGCTGCACCTTACCGAAGGCGGCGTCGGGATGGCTCAGAATGTGGACGCCGCTGAAACGCAGATGCCAGGTGTGCCACACGATGTAACAGAAGGCGATGGCGCCGGTCCAGCGCTGCAGAGTGAACATCCAGTTGCCGGCCCAGGGATAGTCCGTAAGATTGCTCTCGCCGCGAGCCCAGATGTAGAAGCCGTAGAGAGCGTGATAGAGAATAGGGCAGCCAGATCCCGAACAGCTCGAGGTAGAAGACAAACGGAAAGCTGGAGAGCAGTTCGACCTGCTTGGCGTAGGCGCCCGGGCCGCGCGTGGCGAAGGCGTTCGAGACGAAGTGCTCGACCAGGAACGCCCCCACGGGAATGATGCCGCTCAGAGAATGGAGCTTACGCAGCAGGAACGAGTGTCCCTGACCGGCTCGCAGAGGTGGTACGCCTTCGTGAGTTCTTACGGGAGCTGCCGGACTGGCGGTTGCCACTGGACCCCTTGTGCTGCCGGAGATGACTGCAGAACCTTTTATTATGTCGGCGGGAGAGAAGGGAAGTCAAGAGAACCAGTTCTCAGTTCTCAGTTTTTAGTTCTTAGTTAAGTACCAGTCTTTAGTTCTTAGTCAAGAACCACTCCAGGAAGAGGCGGAAGGCTGCGCCGCGGTGGCTGTATTGAGCTTTTTCCTCAGGGGTCAGTTCGGCGAAGGTTTTGTTGATTTGTGGGAAGCAGAAGAGCGGGTCATAGCCGAATCCGTTCGAGCCTCGCGGCGAGTCGAGAAGGATGCCCTCGGCTTGTCCACGAAATACTTTGAGGGTTTGCCCGTCCCGGGCGGTGGCGATCACGCATACGAATCTGGCGGTGCGGTTCTCGGGCGGAATTTTTCTGAGCTCCCGAATCAGGCGGGCGTTGTTGGCCTGGTCGTCGGTGTTGTTACCAACCAGGTGAGGCTGATCGGCGGCGTAGCGGGCGGAGTGTACTCCGGGAGCGCCTCCGAGCGCGTCTACCTCGAGGCCGGAGTCGTCTGCCAGGACAATTTCTCCCGGGGCGTATGCGCTGTAATACTCGGCCTTCTTGCGGGCGTTGGCTTCGAACGTTAGACCGTCTTCGACTGCCGTAGGGATGGAAGCAAAATTGGGAAGAGATTCGATCGCGATGCCGAGCGTGGCGGCGGCTCCGGCGAAGTCACGGAGTTTGCCCGGATTCGAGGTGGCGATGAGAACACGGATCATTGCTTCCCAATCATTGAATCAAAGTACGTCGGTTCGCGAAGACCATTCCGAGTGTAAGGATACCGGCTGCGAGCGAGATCCATCCGCCGATTTGCCGGTCACGGGTTTGCGCGAAGACTAGCCGGACCTGATTGTCTCCGGCCGCGAGCGGAATGACGATCTGGCCGGTGGGTTTAAGCATTCCGGTTTGCACCGGGCGGCCATTTACGTCGGTCCTCCATGCCGGATAGCTGAACAACCGCAGCACCAGCTTGCCGGGCTGGCTCACAACCGCACTGAATGACTTTGCCTCCGGCGCCCACTCGGTGATGCGAATACGAGCACTCCCGCCGCCGTCGTAGGTCACGCGGCGCGCATCTTTCTTGATTTCGTAGACGTCGGCGCCGCTGGGGACGTACTCGTCGATCCCTTCGTAGCCGGCGCCAGTTTCCTGATTGTCCAGCATTTCGGCAATGTCGCCGGCGTCGTCCCACCAGGGCGGCTGCACGCGCTGCCACACGAAGATCAGCGCCGCCAGTAGGGCCACACAGGCTAAGGCGCGAACCAGCCGGCGCTGATCGGCAATCGTAATGAATAACGCAAAGCCCACGTTCAGGCAGAGCAACCAGCGCAAGGGAAGTTGCACGTAACGTAGTTCGGGAAGAAAGCGATAGAGAAAAAGGCTCAAGGAAAACAACAAAAAGGCCGAAGCGGCGGACCAGACAGTGATCATCCACCAGAGTTCGCGGGCGCGAGAGCGCCAGGTGCGTGATCGAAACCAGAAGAAGGCCATGAGAATGATCTCGGTGGTGGAGAGCAGAGAGATGAGTAGATTGAAGCGATCGTGATCGGGATTGTTGAGCTGGGTAAAGAGGAAATTGTCCTGGGGACGCACACCCGGAGACAATACCTGCGCGATCTCAACCCAGTTCTGCTCGTACAGGACTGGCACGACGTAAAACGCCGCCAACGCTATCCCAAGAAGAAATGCCAGAGCGCCGGTCACGAGGGGCCGAGGGGAGCGGCGCAAGATGGCCACAACACCGAGGAGCAGCCCTAGCGAGTAAGTCAGCATCACGGCCGCAGGGACGTTGGTCAGCCAGGCGGCGGCCACGATCAGGGCTAAAGGAACGATCACTCTTCCGGCTCTTTTTTCCGGGCGCAGAGTGACCAGGACGAGCAGCGGCAAAAGCGCGCTGACGAGCAGCTCGGCAAAATCGCTGCGCCAGTAGATGAGCACGATGTGATACGGGTTGGCGACGTAGAGGGCCGCAGCGAAGGTGGCATCGCGGCGCGACAGAAAACGGCGGGCCAACAAAAACATCGAGCAGCCGGAAAGAGTCAGTGCGATCCATTCAAAGACTCCGGGAACGATCTTCCAGGGCAGAAAGGATCCCAGCGCCGCTCCCAGCATCCACGATACGGGTGGGTAAAAGAGAAAGCGCGCTTCGCCATAGGCGAAATGAGCCAGCGCCGCCCACCGCGGATAGAGGATTCCCATCCTCCATTGGCTGAGTACTTCCATCCAGGAGTTGAGGTGAAACTCGAAGTCGTGGCCGGAGGGAATGCCGAGAAAAAACGTGGGCAGCAGCACGGCGAAGGCCTAGCGGCGATGATCAGAACCGGCGAGCCATACAAAGACGGTACCCGTTCGTTCTTAGACGGCGCGGGTGTGGGCACTGTTCCGGATCGATCTGGCGTCGGCACGGAAGAGATTGTTGCCTAACGGACAGAAATGGGCAAACTCATTTGCCGGGTGGAAGGCAGAGCGAAGGTGTCTCGGAGTTTTGACAACAAATTAATTTGCCTGAAATATTTCTGCGCGATGTTCGCGCTAGACTTCGAACATAGGGTGGAGCAAGCCCGAGAGGGCACTGAGGGGGCCTGCATGCGAGACGGCGTGCGGGCCCTTTTGGCTGACTGGCCGGCACAAAAAAAAACACAAGGTCCCTCGACTCGTTTCGGCGCGCCAGCGCGTCTTCATCTTCGCTCGGGATGACAGGAGATTACGAGGAAGCTACTTCTTCGGAGTTGCGCTGTTGACGGAGTTCCTGGAGGAATTCTTCCTGGCCGAGGGAGTCGGCGCGGGTCAGCAGATTGAGTAACAAGTCTTCCGGCTCGTCGGAGGCTTTGCTGGTGCGGTAGTCCTGCTCGTTGTTGCTGGCCAGTGCCCGCGGTGTGATCAGCAGTTGCGGCTGCGTTCCCGGGCGGCTGGTGAGGAATCCGATAAAGGTGCCTACTTGATCGCGTTGTTCCGCGGTGGCCGAGGCGAACTCAATTCCCATGCCGAATGCGGGATGCATGACGCGAACCCGGCCTTCGGCCTGCACTTCCATGTCTTCGGCTTTGAGGCAGAGAATGATACCGGAGCGTTCTGGAAAAGGTGATTCGGTCTCGACGTAGCATCCGCCCAGGCTGAGATCGGACAGCTTGCATTCGGAAACGGGTTCGGGATCTTCAGGAAGAAATTCCGCCGCGTTCGTGACCACCCAGGCCTTGAGCGTCTGGCGAAGGTTTTCCGGGAGGTCGATGTAGCGAACTCCCGACTCGCCGTTGGGGTTGGCCCAGGCGACTTCCCCTCGAATATCCAGTTCAGAGCTTTGATCGGGTAGAGCGAAACGCGCGTTGATGATGGCGCCAGGGCAAAGCGGCTGCGACGCCAGGACATCCAGGCCGTCCTCGCTCAGGTCGAGCAGAATGCCTTCCATCTCCGCGCCATTTTCCACGCGAAGTCTCACGGGCAGCTGTACCGGAACACGGAAGGAGCGGCGGCGTTCGCGTTTCATCAAGGCGGTCGCGGCCCGCAGGCTGGCTTCGGCTTGCAGCTGAGAAATGGGTTTGTAGAGAACGAAATTGGCGCCCGCGCCGAACACATGGCGCACTTTGGTCTTGTCGCCGAGCAGGGCGACGGTGACCGGGTTGTGGCCGGCGGATGCCTGGTAAGCGTTTTGCAGGACCAGAGCGGCGCTGTGAGGATCGTCGTAGTCAACGATCACGGCGTCGAACTTCTGCTCGGTCAGGCGGCAGAGCGCGTCGGGATATCCGCAGCACTGCACACTCAGGCCGAAACCGGCAAGGACGGGCGTAAGCACGGCCGTCGCCTGTTCGTCTTTGCAAACCAGAAGTGACTGAAATGTCATAAGCGGGCCTTGTGCCCTGGCTCAATTCTCGCCGATCAGGGCCAGCGTGGAGCGCGTGCTGCCGGCTTGGGAGCGGCGACCGCACCGCCCGCAGGCGACGATCCAGCTCGGGCTGCCAGGCCCTGCTCCTCGACTTCGGCCAAAACCGTGCTTTCCTCTTCCTCGCTTTCGGCGAGCAGAGGGGCGACTTCGCGCAGTTTTTCGGCCGCTTGCTGCAAGGCCTCGATCTGCTTGGTGAGCTGAGCGAACTTGGCCTGCTTACGGCGTAAAACCTCGTGAATATCCTTCATTACATCCCCCTGTGGCGAATGTAAGTACAGCGAGGGTTACGGTCAACGCCAATTGCCCTGAGGCAGATTACCGGGGTAACCGGGCGGGCAGCTTCAGCGGCACGTTTTGCGCTGGTTCGTGGCGGGTTTGAGGGCCGAAAGGAGCCGCGCAGTGGAGCCCAGGTATGCGGGCATAGGGCATAGCCTGTTCGTGCCAAGGGATTGGCACAAAAGTGGGATTTACACTTTCAGGAGGGAGTCGTAACTTTTCCTTGAGCAGACCTGGGGGAGGGCTGTTCGGGCGCCTGTGACTCGCGAGAGTCAGGGCGCTTCTTAATTTTTGGGGCTTTTTCCCGCAATGAAATGTAGGCGCGAGCGTCCTTGCTCGTGCGGTCGAGCGCAGCTCGACAGTCTTCTTCAAGGCGTGCCACGGACCATCCAGGCTGAGCGCCCGCTCGGCCAGACCGGCAAGAGCCTGCCCGGAGCCAAGTCGAGTTGATCTCAGCTTGTGCCATTCCAGTGAGCATGATGTGCTACTTGACCGGCGAGCGAGGGTTGTTTCTGATGGCAAGACGAGCTCGGTCAGGGATTGTCCCGAAGAAACACCCCTGACGAAAAGGGGGACTATGGCGAAGGCCACTTTCATATTCGGCTTCATACTGTTCAGCGGTTTGCTGCTCGTGGGTGCTCCTGCCAACGACGTCAGCGGGGAGGCCAGCCGTCTGCTCGCGCTGGAGAACGCATGGAACCAGGCGCAGCTTCATCATGATGCCAAGGCGGTGAGCAACCTGGTGTCCGACGCTTTCGTCTACACGGACTACGACGGCACGGTCATGAACAAGGCGCAATTCCTGGCCGATCTGAAGGATCCGGAGTATCGCGCCAGCCTGATCGCCAACGAAGATATGAGAGTGATTTCCTATGTGAACGCGGCCATCGTGGTCGGCATTTATCACACCAAGGGAACATATAAGCGTCAACCCTTCGAACACTACGGACGCTTCACCGATACCTGGCTCTACGAAAACAATAAATGGTCGTGCGTAGCCAGCCATACCAATCTGATCAAGAAGTGACGGCTGATTCCGGGGACCGAATCTTAGCGGGATAGCGGAGCGGGATCGGGAAAGCTGACGGCGACAACCTCACTCGAAATGAAGGAAACCGTAATGTTGGTTTCCCGCTCGAGCTGCGGGGCGGAGCCGGAAGAAGGTTGGTAGCGCCATTGCCGCACGGCTTCGACCGCAGCCGCCGCCAGGACGCGATCTCCGGTCAGGACCCTGACCCGGCTTACCGCGCCGCCATAATCCACCACCGCCTGAAGAGAAACCTTGCCGCGGGCGTGGGTCTCGGGGCAAACGGGATAGACCAGCTTCTGGGGGCGGCCTGAGATGCGTATCCGGGGCTGATCCGCCGAAACCTGGTGCACCGTGGCTGGCTCGGAGTTTGGGTGGTGGGCCTTGGCCACAAGCTCCCTGGATTCTCCCTTGTTAGTGCCGGAGGTCTTGCCCAATGGGTTCGCCAATGCATTGGGAGCAACTTCTGGAGCTGTGGATGTGGGAGCTGGTGCCGGCGTGGGCTCAACAATGGTGCTGGCGACGGGAGGGGGCGGCGGGACAACCGGGTTCGGCACGGATTCGATGGCGGCCGGGAGCGGGTCTTTGGCGATTGCGTCTGCCGCAATCGGACTGGGTTCGTCGCTCGGGCGCGCGGTGACTGATCGCTGTACGGATGTCGTTTCTGATGCCGCACGGGCGACCGGCTGGGCCTTCAATTGATACCACGTCAACACCGTGATGACCGCGACCAGCGCTCCAGTCGCGGCTTTGAACGCTGTGTGATTCCAAACGAATCGAGCATAAAAAGCTGGTTGCCGGGGCCCGGAAACCTCTGTTGCTGAGAGCGTTGCCGGAGAGAAGCCTTCTACGGTGCCGACTACTGCCGCGTCAGCCAGATTCTCCCGGGCGTTGCGAGCCTCGCGATACAACCATCCCATCAATTCCTGCTGACGTTGATTCAGGATCTTGTAAGGCAGGCTGCGAAAATTCCGGAACGTCCACAGAAGATAGAGTTGACGCCAGCCCGTCGCCGGGACGTAGACCACGTTCTGACCGGTATCGAGCGCGACAACCACTGGGTGCGAAAACATGAAAGACTCGGGGCGAGATTCGGCTGCCCATCCTTTCAGCGCAGTTTGGTTGCCAGACCGCATCGGGGTAACTGGTTACCACGAAAGATGTTGTGCCTGATGGGGTTGGGATGGGCACAGTGAAGGTGCAGAAGTTTTCATTCCATGTTTCCCGGACGCGACCAGGGCGGCGAAATGTTCTTAGAAGCGAACATGGAATCGGTATTCGATGGTGAGCTGGTCGAGCCGGTATACAATGCGGCAGGTCAGGGTCAAGGCAAAGCCGTTCCCCAGGGTTGCCGATGGAAGCCAGAGTCGACCCCCGGCAGCGTCTGACCCCGCCTGTCTGTGATGGAAAACTGTAAGCATTCCTTCGTAGTCCAGCGCCAAGGCGGAGCTCTCAGTCGGCTTCTGTTTTTGTGCGCTCTCTGCTTGCTTGGCGCAGCCACTGCGGTCGCCCAACAGGGCCGCGATCCTTTCAGCACAAGCGATGGCTCCAGGTCGCAGGGGCAGACTTACGAGACTCGGGGCGCGGTTCTTCAGGTGACCGTCGAGAGTAAGGGTAAAGGTCCGCTGGATCGCCAGTCCGTGGCCAAGCTACGCAATACTTTGACGGGAAACACGGTCTGGCAGACTACGACGGACCGCGGCGAAACTGCCTTCGGCGACCTGGAGGTAGCCACTTACGATCTCGAAGTGAGTGCCGTGGGATATTTGACTGCCCACAAAGAAGTAAAAGTTCTGGGGCCGCTTGCTAGTTACCACGTGGAGATCGTGCTCGAGCGGGACCCGGCCAGCATTGACATCAGCGCGACGGGCGCTTCGCAATTGCCAAAGAAGACCCGCAAAGTGATCCAGCATGGCGTCTCGGCGCTCAAGTCGGGAGATTACAAACAGGCTGAAAGGGAACTGGAAGCGGCGCGCAAACTGGCGCCCGACGATGCCGACGTAAACTTCCTGCTGGGCTACCTGGCTTTTCAGCAGAAGCGCGTGGACGTGGCCAAGGACTATCTTCGCCGGGCTTCCCGTCTCGATCCCCGCAACACCCAGGCGCCTATTCTGCTGGGACGGATCAGCCTGCAGCAGGAAGAATATGGCAAGGCGCAAGCGGCGCTGGAGCAAGCGGTGGCGGCCAGTCCGCAGGATTGGCTGGCGCACAATCTGCTCGCCGAAAGCTATCTGAAGCAGCATGAATTCGAGAAGGCGCGAGAGCAGGCGCAAGCGGCAATTGAAATCAACAAACTGGCGAGCAGTTCGTCGCAGCTGGTGCTGGGTGAGGCCCTGGCCAATCTAGGCCGCACTCAGGAAGCGATCGAGGCGCTCAAGATGTTTCTGCAGCAGGAGCCGGACAGCCCGGCGGCGGCGCAGGTGCGCGACTTTATCGGCGAGTTGGGACGTGCGCCGGCTGCACCGGCAGGCAATTCGACCGTTGCGGTGAAAGGCCTTGCGCCGGTGGCAGGTGCTAACCCGCGGGTAGCACCCAGCGCTGAACCGCAGTTTGCGGCGATCGGTTGGGAGCCACCGGGCATCGATGAGCTCAAGCCGGTGGTGGCGGCGGGAGTTGCTTGTCCCACCGAGGCCGTGGTTGAGCAGACGGGTCTGCGGGTGAAGCAGTTGGCGGACGATGTAGCACGCATCGCCGCCATCGAAGACCTGTTGCACGAAAAGCTCGACGCCTCGGGTTCTCCGACCACGAAGGAGACGCGCAAGTTCAACTACGTTGCGTCAATCGAGGAACCGGCGCCGGGCTTCCTCGAAGTGAATGAGTTTCGCAGCGAGCGCTCCGGGCTGGATGACTTGCCGGACCATATTTCCAGCAATGGGTTCATGTCGTTGGCTTTCATCTTTCATCCCGCCATGCGGGACAATTTCCAGATGAGCTGCGAGGGCCTGGGAGATTGGCATGGCCAGGCCACCTGGCTCATTCGTTTCAAACAACGCGACGATCGCCCCAACCACTTTCACAACTATGTGGTGAACGGCACTTCATACCCGGTGGGTTTGAAGGGGCGCGCCTGGATCAAGACGGACAAATTCCAGATCGTTCGGATGGAGTCAGAGCTGGTGAGTCCGGCGCCGGCAATCCGCCTGGCCACGGAGCATCAGATCGTGGAATACGGGCCGGTCCCATTCGAAAAGAAGAACGAGGAGCTGTGGCTTCCCCGGAGCGCGGAACTCTACTTTAACTTCCGCAACCGGCGCTACTTCCGCCGCCACAGTCTGGATCACTTCATGCTGTTTTCGGTGGACGCGGCAGAAAAGCGCGACGAGCCCAAACAATCGTTGCAGACTTCGCCTCCGCCGCCGGCGCCGGCGCCAACTACCAACTGAGTCCTCCGCATTGACATTCCTGTATCAGCCGGAGTAGCTTTGGCCGGCTGCTCGGCCCATCCACAAAGACAATCAAGACAACAAGGAGAACAACATGCGAATGCGACAGGCGCTGTACGCAGTGGCAATAGTGTGCCTTTGTTCCGCGCCCATCGTCTGGGCACAAGACGCAGTGAAAGTTGATCCCAAGCATTACAGCGTGGTCAGCGAGAATGATCAGGTGCGGATTCTGAAGGTGCACTACGGCGCGCACGAGAAGTCCGTCATGCACAGCCATCCCGCCGCGGTGGCAGTGTTCCTCACCGACGCCAAAGGACGGTTTTCGTTTCCCGATGGAACCCACCAGGATTTTGCGGCCAAGGCAGGGGAAAGCATGTACGAAGCCGCCGCTACCCACTTGCCGGAAAACGACGGCGACGCGGCGATGGATATCGTCGTAATCGAGCTTAAGGGGCATGCGGCGAAGTAGGGTGAGTGATCCCGAAAGCGAAGCTTCAAAGAACAAGGCCCCGAAAAGAATCGTGCTCAAATTTACGGAGGAAGAAAGCTATGAAAGTAAGAGTGTGTAGAAAGCTTGCCGGTTTGTGTCTGCTCGGGTTGGCTGCGGTATGGGCCGCGCCGGTTACTGCGCAGACTTCTGAGGTCAAAGAAAAACCGCCGATGTACAGCTACGTCGGGGATTGGGCGATTCCACGCGCGCAATGGGCGGACATGGACAAGGCCCACGAGGCGGACCGGAAAACCACGGAAAAGGCCCTTGCCAGTGGGACCCTTGTGGGATATGGCGACGATGTGAATCTGGTCCACCAGGCTGATGGTTTCACTCACGACGAATGGTGGTCAGCCATGTCCATGGCCGGGTTACTCAATGTGCTGGAGCAGTTCTACAAGTCTGGCAGCGCCACCACTTCCGTCCTGGCCAGCGCCACGAAACACTCAGACAGTATTTACGTAAGCCGGTTCTATAACTGGCACTCCGGCTCGTGGAAGGATGTGTACACCCACGGGTCGTCGTACAAGTTAAAGAAGGACGCTCCGGCGGATGCAATCGAGACCCTCAGCAAGAACATGATCGTGCCGCTGCTGGAGAAAATGTTGGCCGAGGGCGCTATTCACGAATACGAAATCGACACCGAAGCCATTCACAGCGAGTCGCCGGGCTCGTTCTGGATTTTCTACATCGCGGCCAACGCCGAGGGCCTCGATAAGGTCAACGCGGCACTAGTGGCTACGCTGAAGGCCAACCCGCTGGGCGGCCCTGCGTTCGAGTCCCTGGTGGACATGCGCGAGCACCGCGACAGTCTGGCGCGCACCAACGTCGCCTACAAATAGCCTGCTTCGCCGGTCTGCGAACAAGCCAGAAGTTCGGCACTGTTCGCAGACCGGACTGCAGAATCCTGGGGGATTGGCCCTCAAACCAATGCCCTCAGCATCTGCTTTGTGACCGCAAGGCAGTCTGTGGAAACGCGCTACGCCGCTTCGCTATCCAAGCTTCTATCTTCTAAACTGGCGAGGATGAAGGGCAATATCTCGTCTATCTTGAGCAACGAGGTGCTTCTCCATGAAAACGACTTTCTCACTGGCTGTGTTAGCACTGTGCACGGCGCAGCTTTGTCTGGCGCAGGTGGATGCGCGGTGGAAGCCCAACGATCCGGGTCGTCCTTTGCCGCCGGTCATCGATGCCGGAACGGCGAGCACGCAGGAAGCGCCCGGGCATCCTCCGTCGGATGCGGTTGTTTTGTTTGATGGCAAGGACCTTTCCCGGTGGGTGGGTGAAGATGGGCAGCCGGCAAAGTGGAAGGTAGCGGACGGCTATATCGAGGTCGTGCCCCGCAGCGGCGGCGTCCATACCCGCCAGCCGTTTGGCGATTGCCAACTGCATGTTGAGTTCACGGAGCCCGTGCCGCCTGTGGGTGAGGATCAGGAACGCGGCAACAGTGGGGTGTTCTTGATGGGCCTCTACGAAATCCAGGTGCTGGATTCGTACCAGAGCAAGACTTACGCCGACGGCCAAGCTTCGGCCGTATACGGTCAATTCCCCCCGCAAGTGAATGCTTCACGCGCGCCGGGACAGTGGCAGATGTATGACGCGATTTTTCACGGTCCGCGTTTTGACAAAGATGGAAAAATGCTGCGCCCGGCGCGGATCACTGTGCTGCACAACGGAGTGCTGGTGCAGGACAACGTAGAGCTGTCGGGCCCCACCGCGCACGACCAGCGGCCTCCCTATAAATCGACGCCGGACAAGCTGCCGTTGAGCTTGCAGGATCACGGCAACCCGGTGCGGTTTAGGAATATCTGGATTCGTGAGCTGGGAGAGGGGCAGTAGGGGCGGGCGGCCGCGGTGGCGGTTTGAGAACAGCGGCCGCACCCACCCTTCGCAAAAAACGCGAAAGGGTTGGCCACGGACCTGGTGTATGTGGGAACGGGCGAAGGCACCGGGCGCAACAGCGCATCGATTCGGCGACGGAATGTACAAATCGATGAGATGGTGGAGAGAACCTGGAAACACGTGGGCTTGGTCAATACGGAGCGCTTCTCTCGGATAGTCGTGAATCCGCAAAATCCGGACACTGTGTTTAAGCTGCTGCGATGGGTCACGAATGGGGGCCTAGTTCGGAGCGCGGGCTCTACCGCTCCAAAGACGGCGGCGCGACCTGGAAGCAAGTCCTCTCCGTAAATGATACGACCGGCGCGGGCGACGTTACGCTCGATCCAACAAAACCCGAACGTTGTCTACGCCGGGATGTACGACTATTGCGGCAAGCCGTGGTATTTCCGCAGCGGCGGCCCGGCAGCGGACTCTATCGCTCAACCGACGGGGGCGACACCTGGGTGAAGTTGACGGACCCCGCGATTCGCAACGGCCTTCCATCCTCCGGCCCACTCGGACGGATCGACATCGCGTCAGCAGCAGCAATCTCAGCGTCGTCTACGCGATGATCGAGTCGCGGGAGGGATTGCTCTGGCGCTCGGACGATCACGGTGAGCACTGGTAGGATGGTGAACAACGACAACGCATCAGATAAACACGGCCATTCTATTTTTCGAACAATCCGCATCGATCCTAACGACGAGAATCGAATCTACGCGCTGGACGAGCGATCTCTGGATTTCGGAAGACGGTGGAAAGACTTTGAGAACGATTGACTACTGGATGATAGTTCGGCGACTAGTCACGCGCTGTGGATCGATCCTACAAATCCTTCGAGACTGCTGGGCGGCAGCGACGGTGGCCTATTCATTTCGAACGACAGGGGGCAGACCTGGGATTTCATCAATAACATGCGGATGGCTCAGGCGTATCACGTCAGCGATCGACATGGAAGATCGTACAACGTGCTGGGCGGGTTTCAGGATCACGAGATGTGGCGTGGGCCGAACGAGCGCTGGAACGACACGGCGTGCGCGGGGCTTGATTGGCGCGGCTGCGCTCGCATGCGGATGGGATGTACATCGTGGCGGATCGCGCGATCTCAACCTCATTTACTACGTCGGTCAGGGGGACATGACGCGCTTCGATATAGCGCACGAAGGAAGAGCGCTACATCCAGCGTATCCGGTGGCATCTGATCGGGAGTGGGTGCCGGCTTGATGAAGTATCGATTCAATTGGAATCCGCCGATTCTGATGTCGCAATTCAATCCCGACGTCATCTATCACGCGGCGAACGTCCTGTTCAAGACCACCGAATGGCGGTTATTCATGGAAGGCATATCAGTCCGGACTCACCACAAATAATCCCGAAGAACTGAAGTTGAGCGGTGGCTCTGTTGAAGTCCGGACAATTCCACGGCGGAATTTCATTGCACGATCACTGACGCTCGCCGAGAGCGCATCTCGACGCGAAGACACTATGGGCAGGCACCGATGACGGCAACGTGCAGGTGACTCACGATGAGTGGGCAAAGCTGGAAAGTGTGGACCTCAGTTGAAATAATGGAAACAGCCAGCACCCTTCTACGTGATAGGCGGACGCTTCTTGTGCCAGTCTGAGTGGCTCTGGTAGGAACGCGCTGCGGCGATCACCGCGTGATCGTTGAGGGCGCGGCCGATAAACTGAATGCCGAACGGAAGGTTGTCCTTGCTGAAGCCGCACGGTACCGTAAGTGCCGGCAAACCGCACAAGCTCGAGATTCCGTCGGGCTCTCGGGTTCCGATCGGTCCCTCGGAATCATCTTCGACCTCTTCGATTAACGAGGCCGCGCTGGATTCGCCCGCCGTGGCAAGCACGTCGTAGTCATCGAAGAGGCGGTCGATTTGTTTGTGCAGGAAAGTTCGCACGCGCTGCACCTGCAAATAGTCCGCCGCGGAAAATTCCGTGGCAGCATAGCCATTGATTTTGCCCAGCGGATCTTCGAGCTCGAAGCAGCGTCCCGACTCGATTAAATCCTGAAACGAGGCAACGGCTTCCATCTGAATGGTCAGTTCGCAAACTTGCTCGTAGGGACCGTCGGGGACGGCGACATCGGAGACGCGAGCGCCGTTCTGCTCGAGAACTTTCAGGGCGCGGTTGACGGCGTCGTCGAGACCAGGATCAAGCTTGTTCCAGACGTTGGTCAAGCGCCCGATACGGAGCGGCCTCTTGGGCTCGAGTTCCGGCGCCGGGTAGCGGAAGTCGCCGGGAACCGAATCGATGTCGTTGGGATCGTGGCCGGCGATGACGGAAAGAATGAGGCCGCAATCCTCCGCCGAGCGCGCCATGGGGCAAAGCTTGTCCGTCGACCACGCGATCGCCATTGCGCCGTGCCGGCTCACGCGGCCGAAACTTGGGCGTAGTCCCGCGATGCCGCACCACGCGCTGGGGCAGATCGTGGAGCCACGGGTATCCGAACCCAGCGCCCAGGGGGCGAGCGCAGCAGAAACCACAGCGCCAGAGCCGCTGGAGGAGCCGCACGTCCAATACTTCATGTTCCAGGGATTCTTCGATGCGCCCTGAAGCGAGGCATGCGCGGAGGAGTAGCCGAGCCCGCCCGCAAGTTCGATCATGGCAACTTTGCCGATCAGAACAGCGCCGGCGCGATTGAGCTTCTCGACAATCGTGGCGTTGAAGTCGAACTTCTGATTGGCGAAGGGCTTCGCTCCCCAGGTAGTCGGGTATCCTTCGACTGCGATGAGGTCCTTCAGGCCGTAGGGTATGCCGTGCAGCGGGCCGCGAACGTGACCAGCGTTAATTTCGGCCTCCGCGGCGTGCGCCTGCTTCAATGCAAGCTCGCGCGTGATGGTGGCGTAGCCGTTCAGCTTTGGGCCGAGGCTCTCGCTGCGCGCCAGATAGCTTTCTGTAAGTTCGACGGGGGAAATCTTGCGAGCGCGGATCTGATCGCCGAGTTCGCGAACGGAGAGATAGAGAATGTCTTCACCCAGCATGGTTAGTCGGCGCCCCCTGGCTTGGATTGACTCATGCGGTCGAAGGAAACTCGCAGCACGGTGACCGGCGGGTCGCCGTTCTGCAGAGCGAACTCGCGCACGGGTGCCAGCAGGCGCTGCTGCTGGGCGAGTATTCTGCGCAAGCGCTTTTTCTGCTCGTCGGAAAAACGGTCGCCGTACTTGCGCAGGATGTTCGCGAGTTTTGCGTCCACATCCGCGGTCTGTTTCGGCGTAAGACCTTTCAGCGGTTCGTTCGTCTGCTCCTGCGCGGACGCTGGAACCGCGGAAGTGACGGCCAGCAGCGCCGGGGCTGAAAGCGAAGCCGCGGCGGCAAAGGCAGCGTTGCGGCCGAAGCGACGTCGCGAGATTACGCTGGATTCTCCCGAGCCGGCGTTGGACTCGGGCGGTGAGGCTGGATCAGGGGAAGAGGATTTCGGCACGGGCGACATCCTACTGTATACAATATACGACCGTCAAACAGGAATTTCGAAACGGGGCGAATGGCCGATTTTTTCGCGAGGGATCGAACATGCTCGTGCAGGACGCTCAACGCGAAGTACGTACTGTCTTCATCGGCGGGTTTTGGGGTCAACTAGTCTCGGCGGCGATCTGGCTGGCCTCAGCCGCTCTGGGATTTTGGGCGACTCCACGCGCAGCTATATTTACGCTGGTCGTCGGTGGTTTCTTCATATTCCCAGTTGTCCAACTGCTGCTGCGTTTAACCGGCGGGCCTGCGTCACTGACGAAAGGGAACCCATTGAACAATCTTGGGATGCAGATCGCGTTTACTCTGCCAATGTCCATGCTTCTGCTAGTTCCTGTAACCCAGTTTCGTTTGAACTTGTTTTATCCCGCATTGTTGATCCTGCTGGGAGCGCACTATCTTCCTTTTACTTTTCTCTATGGCATGCGCATGTTCATCCCCTTGTGCGCGATACTCGTCAGCAGCGGCGTCGCCGTTGCACGGTACTTTCCTGGATCATTCAGTTTGGGTGGTTGGGTCGGGGGCGTGATGCTGTTGGTTTTTGCCTGGATCGGCCGCAGTGTGGTGCGACATGAAGTGCGTGCGAAAGCGTAAAGGATGGGAAAGGGCATTGCAGGAAGTTGAATTGAAACTACTGAAGAAGTGATGAGCCCTGAGAGATTCGAACTCCCGACCTTCTGGTTCGTAGCCGATTAAACTCTGGTTGATCGGCGCAACTTACGAACCATCTTGGGGTGAAAAGACGCTTTAGTTGGACCCAACTGCGCGCAACGGTATTACCCCTTTCGAACCCTGCTGCGCGAGCTCATCGAGCAGCGACTGCTTGCTTTCTCCCCTGACAAATAACCGGACCAACACAGCGTAATTCAGCAAATTCCATAAGGTCATGGATGTAGTCGGCGCCGTTCCCTGCAACATGCGAAGTTGCTTTATGTCGACCACCTTGGCAGCAAGGGCGATCAGCGGCTCCAATGGGCCGTCCCGTTCCGCCCATCGGTTCGTGACGATGCCAAAACTCTGCTTTGGACGAGCCAGCACAGACTCGGGCACACCCAGTCTTCTCCCCACGCTCCGGACAATATTCTTCGCACTCTTGAGTTTTGCCTCCCAGGGGATGGAAAACGCGGCGTCGAGCAAATCCTTGCTCTGAAACGGACAGCAAAGAACCTTTCGTTGGCCTTCTGCCAGCTTGGACCACACCTCGGCGCCGGTACCCGAAAAGTTGAGGTAGTAAATCACGAACACATCATGAAACGGCCGGTCGAGAAAGGGTTGGAGAAGGGACCGCCTGAAGCTGATCACGTCGTCACGAGAGGCTCCGTAGTGGGTCCGTACCCAGTCGAAGTCACCGTATGCGCCAACCCCCCATGCTGGGGAGAGCGGATCGGTGATGGGAAGCGCTAGGTTGCGAGCGGCCGTGATGGTCTGACTCAGCTGTTGCGCCCCAGTCCAGCGCCGGCTTAGCAGGCGCAGTGCCAGGCGCGATGGCGGGAGAGAAAACAGCCTTCGGCGAAGGCTGGGGGCCTGGCTCCACTGGAATTGGAAATTCCCGCCCAGGGCTGTGTCAGCAGAGACTCCCGTAAGGAGCATGTCGATTCGACCGGGAATTGCGTGTTTGAAAAGAAGATGAAGTAGCACGGACTGCAGGTGATCCAGGGGAGCTTCGGCCACCTCGAGTGCTTCTATGAAACCAGTCAAGTAATCGGTCGCAGTGGGAGTGAAAAGAGTGTGCCGGGTAGAGAGCGCGGAAGCCCCGGACAGGGCGTATTTCTGCTCGAAGTTTGTTTCGAATCTGTCAAACGGAAACGCAGTGGAATAGGTGTCCCGTACCGAAAGCTGATTCCGCGCAATGGTGGCGACGGTGGACGAATCGAGCCCGCCACTGAGCAGGGTGGCCAGTCGATGCGCCACCGGCTGCAACCTTGATACCGAAGCCTTCAGGATCTCGGCGACCTGGTTCACCATTTCAGCTTCCGGCTCACCTTCTGTCGGCTCGGGCGGAACGTAACCGAGTCTCTGCTCATTCACTTCCAAAATCTCGCCCTTCAACTGGACCGTAATATCACCGGCCGTCGGCACCCTGCGGATATTCCGGAACAGGGTTCGGGGAGGGGCAACGACTCGATAGACCAGAAATTCAGGCAAGACCTTGGGATCTGGCTCGATGGGCACGCCCACTTGCCGCAGCAATGCGATATGGGAGGAGAGAAAGAAATTGCCTTCGGCATCCACACAGTAAAAAACGTGTTGCGCTGCAACCGGGTACACGGAAACTTTCAGCGTGTTAGTTTTCCGCAGAAAGCGAGCGGAAACAAACAGGTCATCGCGCTCTCGATTCTCCAGCGAAGCCAGTAAAGACACCGAAGCCGCAATCTCACTCTCCGAAACAGATAGCCGTGAGCGGAAGTTGTCAGTTACGCAGGTCAGGAGCCAGCCTGGGGATACTGGGAACTCTCGCGAGCCCGAAGAGGGCAGGCGGTCGACAACACTTCTCCGCGTTAGGGCTACAAATAGCATGAGTTTGCCGTCCTACACGGTTTGTCGATCTGGGTTTGGGCGGCCCAAGCCCTCAGAGGCTAACATGACTTGGACCCTTTTGAGCAGCTTCTAAAGCACAATCTATCGGGTTCTCGCCGAGATCGATAAACTTTCCCAGCCACAACTCCGGTATCAGAAGCCGGGTGCACCATCTTTCGTGCTTTTTGCCAAGAGTGGGAGAAAGAATGCGTGCGAGAGATATGGTGCGCCCTGAGAGATTCGAACTCCCGACCTTCTGGTTCGTAGCCAGACGCTCTATCCAGCTGAGCTAAGGGCGCAAGGGGTATGGCGGTCAGCGGCGACTTCGATTATAGCGAAAGCCTGGGAACTTGATAAGATGCCTCGCGCGGATCCGGCATCCGCCGCTGGAGGCAGCATGGATTGGAACGGACGGGCGCCTGGTTTGGGCTTTTTTCTCTTGCTGTTTTTCTCGTTTCTTTTCCCACTGTTTTTCTCGTCCTCGAGCCTGGTTCCATCAGCCCGGGCGCAGACTTCCGATCACACTTCGAATGCCAGCGTGCCGGCGGCCAGCGGGAGCGCCGCGGCGGCGCCGAAGTTTGACGTCAAGGCGGCGGTGGATGCCTATCTGGCGCGCATTCCCGCCGACCAGCGGGCGCGGTCCGACGCGTATTTTGAAGGCGGCTACTGGCTGCTGCTGTGGGATTTTCTGGCCACCGTGGTGGTCATGTGGATGTTGTTGCGCTTCCGCTGGTCGGTGAAGATGCGCGATCTGGCGGAGCGGCTCACCGGCTTCAAAGTGTTGCAGGCGGCGATCTACTGGGTGCAGTTCCTGGTGGTGGCCTCGGTCATCACGTTTCCGCTTACGGTGTATGAAGCGTTTGTTCGCGAGCACAAGTATGACCTCTCCAACCAGAGCTTTGGACAGTGGATGCGCGACCAGTCCATCAATCTGGCGGTGAATGCGGTGCTGGGCGCGATTCTGGTGGCAATCCTGTTTGCGGTGGTCCGGCGCGTGGGCAAAAACTGGTGGGTGTGGGGAAGCGCGGTGGCGATCATCTTTCTCGCGTTCGTGGCATTGATTGCGCCGGTGTTTATTTCTCCGCTGTTCAACAAATATACGAAGCTGGAGGATCCGCGCTTCCGGGAGCCGATTCTGGCGCTGGCGCGGGCGAGCGGGATTCCGGCGACCGAGGTGTACGAGTTTGACGCGTCGCGACAGTCTAACCGGGTGAGCGCCAACGTGAGCGGCTTTGCCGGCACGACCCGCATCTCGCTCAACGACAATCTGCTGAAGCGCTGCTCGCTGGGCGGCGTCGAGTCGACCATGGGCCACGAAATGGGGCACTACGTGTTGAATCATCAGTTCAAGGGCCTGGTGCTGAACGGAGTGGAGTTGGTCCTGATGTTCGCGTTGTTGAACTGGGGACTCAACTTCAGCCTGGCGCGCTGGGGAGAGAGTTGGGGGATCCGCGGCATAAGCGATCTGGCGGTGCTTCCGCTGGCGGTGCTGCTGCTGTCGATTTTTTCTTTCGTGCTCACGCCGGTGGACAACACGATTACTCGCACCATGGAGTACGAGGCCGACCTGTACGGCATCAATGCCAGCCAGCAGCCGGACGGAGAGGCTGAGGTTGATCTGATGCTGGGTGAGTACCGGAAGCTGGATCCGGGGCCGATCGAGGAATTCATCTTTTTCGACCATCCCAGCGGGCGCACGCGAATTACGGCGGCCATGCGATGGAAGGCGGAGCATTTGCCGGGAGCGCCGTTGGCGCCAAGTGGGGAGGGAAGCGCAGCACAGTGAAAGGGCGGGACGGGCTGAATCTGGCGTCTGTGGCCGATTGTGGAAGATTTCCACAGGAGTTCGGCAGGGTTCGTGCCGATGGGTCGGCTCAACGTAAAACTTTCCCCTGAGGGGCAATTCCTACTCGATTACCGAAGATTCGGCTCTAGCCTTTTCAGCGAGTTGTGAGTGGCAACGGGGATGCTAAACAACTAACAGACGAAGTGGCGCGCAACGGGGCGCTCCAGAGAAAAAACTTCGGCCAGAGGTTTTCTTGAGCGCCCCTTGCATTTTCCAGATCTTAGCCCTCCCCTCCCCCATCCTAGCTTCTCCAGAACAGCTTCCAGGTTCGGCCATTAGAGGCAGGACCCGGGGTCTGTGCCAGGACATATGCCACGACCTCAGGCCAGGACCAGTTGCTCTCCCAAATCCAGCCCGGTACGCCGTAACAGGCCTGCAATCACTGGTTCCTTGAAGCGCGAAGCGTCAAACTCGACGCGGACGGTGCGCTCTACCTCGTTGAAGCTAATGCGGCGCACACCATAGACTTCGCGGACACTGTCGAGCGCCCGTATGGTCGCCTCGGCGGGCGGAGTGTGGTAGCGGTATGCCACTTCCAATTGCGTCATCTGGCCTTTCCTGCCTTTGCTTTTCTTGCGGCTGTCGCTTTGAAGATACAACAATCGATTGTATAAGCGAATGAATCTAATATGGTCGGGCTGAGATTTGTTGAGGCCGACACCTGCGATTATGGACTACTCCGCGAAGTCTGCCACACGGTGAAGGATCTGGTTTGCGGTATGGACGTGGAGCCCTCCACGGCCAAGCACAAGCTGGAATACGCCGGGAAGACCTATTACTTCTGTTGCGCCTCTTGTCTGGAGAAATTTCGCGACCCGTCCGGCTGACTACCTGGCCCCGCGTCCGGTGCCCGGTGCGGGATTGCAGATGATCAGCATAGCGCCGGCAGCGAAGGCGCCGCCGGCCGTCGCGCGCTTCCGCGACCGCGTTACGTTTGCCCGATGTGTCCGGAGGTGCGATCGGCGAAACCGGCGGCCTGTCCGCGCTGCGGCATGGCGCTCGAGCCGGAGATGCCGGCCGCTGCGACCCGCGTGGAATACACCTGCCCGATGCATCCAGAGATTGTGCGGCCGGGGCCGGGGAACTGTCCGATCTGCGGCATGGCGCTGGAACCGCGCACCATCACCGCGCAGGAAGAGGAAAATCCCGAACTGCGCGATATGACGCGGCGTTTCTGGATCAGCCTGGCGCTGACCGCGCCGCTGCTGCTGATCGCCATGGGCGACATGTTGCCGGGCATGCCCGTACAGCGGCTGATCCCGTTTGGGTGGCTGCCTTGGATCGAGTTGATTCTGGCGACGCCGGTTGTGCTTTGGGGAGGCGCGCCATTTTTTCAGCGAGGCTGGACCTCCATCGTCAATCGCTCAACCAATATGTTCACGTTGATCGCGATGGGCACGGGCGTGGCGTATCTGTACAGCCTGGTGGCTACGGTTTTCCCGCAAGCGTTTCCGGCTTCGTTCCGCGAGATGGGCGGAACGCCTCCTTTGTATTTCGAAGCGGCAGCGGCGATCACGACGCTGGTGCTGCTGGGGCAAGTGCTCGAGCTGCGCGCTCGCAGCCGCACTGGTGCGGCGATTCGGGCTCTGCTTGATCTCACGCCGAAGACGGCGCGGGTCCTGCGCGATGGCCGTGAGCAGGACATTCCGCTGGAGCAGGTGAAGCCAGGGGACCGGTTGCGGGTTCGTCCCGGGGAGAAGATTCCCGTGGACGGAACCGTGTTTGAAGGAACGAGCGGCGTGGATGAGTCGATGATCACTGGCGAGTCGATCCCGGTGAGCAAAGGGCCGGGCAGCGCGGTGATTGGCGCGACCGTGAACGGGACGGGGTCGTTGCTGATGCGGGCGGAGCGGGTGGGCAGCGAGACCCTGCTGGCACAGATTGTGCGCATGGTGAGTCAGGCGCAGCGCAGCCGGGCGCCGATTCAACGGCTGGCCGACCGGGTGGCGGGGTGGTTCGTTCCGCGGTGATTGCGATTGCGATGCTCACGTTTGCCGCGTGGAGTTTCTTTGGCCCGGAGCCGCGCCTGGCGCACGCCCTGGTCAATGCGGTGGCGGTGTTGATTATTGCTTGTCCGTGCGCGCTGGGGCTGGCGACTCCGATTGCGATCATGGTGGGGACGGGGCGAGGGGCGCAGGCCGGCGTGCTGATCAAGAATGCGGAAGCACTCGAGCTGCTGGAAAAAGTCGACACTCTGGTGATCGACAAGACCGGAACTCTGACGGACGGGAAGCCGCGAGTTGCGTCGGTGGTAATCGAGTCTGGACCGCAGGGAATGATCGGCGATGAGAATGAGTTGTTGCGATTGGTGGCCAGCGTGGAGCAGGGAAGCGAGCATCCGCTGGGAGCCGCTGTGGTGGAGGCGGCGAAAGCCCGCAGCCTGAGTTTATCGGAGGGCAGCGACTTCCAATCTCATACCGGACGGGGAGTAAGCGGACGAGTGGATGGCCGGCAAGTTCTGGTTGGCAATGAAACGCTGTTGGAAGAGAACAGGATTTCCGCAACGTCTCTGGCGACGCAGGCACAACAACTGCGGCACAAGGGGCAGACGGTAATTCTGGTCGCTATTGATGGACATGCGGCGGGGCTCATCGGAATCGCGGATTCGATCAAGGACTCGGCGCCCAACGCCATCGGAGAGCTCAAGCGCGAAGGCCTGCGGGTCGTAATGCTGACCGGGGACAGCCGCGCCACGGCCGAAGCGGTGGCCAAGACCCTGGGCATCGCAGAATTCGAAGCGGGAGTTCTGCCTGACAAAAAGGCGGAAGTCGTGCAGCGGCTCCAGAAAAACGGCCGGACCGTGGCCATGGCCGGCGACGGCATCAACGACGCGCCCGCGCTGGCGCAGGCCGATGTCGGCATCGCCATGGGAACGGGCACCGACGTCGCCATGGAAAGTGGAGGCATCACGCTGGTGAAGGGCGACCTGGCCGGCATCGTGCGAGCGCGCAAACTCAGCCAGGCGACGATGCGCAATATCCGGCAGAACCTGTTCTTCGCCTTTATCTACAATTCGCTGGGAGTGCCCATCGCCGCGGGCGTGCTGTATCCCTTCTTTGGTCTGCTGCTGAGCCCGATTCTGGCAGCAGCCGCCATGAGTCTGAGTTCGGTTTCCGTGATTACGAATTCGTTGCGGCTGCGGAGGTTGAAGCTGTAGGGAACGGACCGGTCAAGGATGTGTCATGGGGTTCGAATCCTGTGATGGACCGTGTTAAAGGCGATAACCACAGAGGACACCAAGGTGCACGAAGGAAAAGCATCTGGGTGTAAGTGGCACAATAGAGTGTGTGAGCGCTGAGATCTCTTCGCCCCCGCCTTCTTCAATCAGTAAGCCCGGCATCTCGCACGCCTGGCGATCGCTGCGCTCACGCAACTTCCGCCTGTTTTTCAGCGGCCAATCGATCTCGCTGATCGGCACCTGGATGACGCGCCTGGCAACCAGTTGGCTGGTGTATCGGCTGACGGGCTCCGCTCTGCTGCTCGGAATCGTGGGATTCTCCGGACAAATCCCAACGTTCTTGTTCGCCCCATTTGCCGGGGTTTGGGTCGACCGGCTTGATCGCCGCCAAGTCCTGGTGGTGACGCAGATTCTGGCTATGCTGCAGTCGCTGGCCCTGGCCGTGCTTACGCTGGCGCAGCACATCAACATTCACGAGATCATCTGGCTGAGCGCATTTCAGGGCCTGATCAACGCGTTCGACATGCCTGCCCGCCAGGCTTTTCTGGTGCAGATGGTGGAGAACAAACAGGACCTGGGAAACGCAATCGCGTTGAATTCGTCCATGGTCAACCTGGCCCGGCTTGTGGGCCCGTCGCTGGCTGGCGCGGTGATTGCGGTGTCGGGCGAAGGCTATTGCTTCCTCATCGACGGCATCAGTTACATCGCCGTGATTGCGTCGCTCCTGGCAATGCGGTTGCCGGCGGCGACAGCCAGGCGTACAGCCGACTCCATGCTCAGTCAGATGAAAGAAGGCTGGGCGTATGTCAGCGGCTTCGCGCCGGTGCGTACGATTCTGTTGTTGTTCGCGATGGTCAGCTTGATGGGCTGGCCCTTTACTGTGCTCATGCCGATTTTTGCAAGAGACATTTTGAAGGGTGGCCCCCACACGCTGGGTTTTCTGATGGGCGCCGTGGGAACGGGTGCACTGGTCTCGGCGATATCGTTGGCACTGCGAAAGACAGTACTAGGGCTGGGCAGAATGATTCCCATCTCGACCGCCGCCCTGGGCATTGGGCTGATCTTGTTTGGCATGTCGCGGATCTTGTGGGTGTCATTGCTCCTCATGCTGCTTTGCGGTTTTGGCATGATGCAACAGATGGCGGCCAGCAACACCATCATCCAAACCATCGTGGAAGACGACAAACGAGGCCGGGTCATGAGCTTCTACGCGATGGCGTTTGTGGGAATGGCTCCCTTCGGGAGCTTGCTGGCAGGCGGGCTGGCCCACGCCATTGGCGCGCCCTGGACCGTGATGTTGAGCGGGGCATTTTGTGTTGCCGGCGCTGCCTGGTTCGCTACCCAGGTGCCAGCGATCCGAAAGCTGATTCGACCCATTTATAGGGACCTCGGCATCCTACCGGCGGTGAGCGCGGTCGTGGAGGACGGCTCCGTCGGTTAGAAAGCTCCGTAACCTGCCTTCCAGGAAACGAACGGGCTTGCACCATCCTGGCAATTGACACTACGCCCCCCGTATTCAACAATTGCTTCAACATTCCATTCCAAACGGTGGAGGAGCCTTTTTATGGCGGACGAGGGTGAAGTTCACGTCACGTCGGAGAGTGGCGGTAGCGCAGGAAAGTGGATTCTGTTGGCGCTGGCGGTGATTTACGTCGCAGGATCGCTCTATTTCATCTTCGATCTGCGCGGGCGTCTCGACAAGGCGAGCAAAGATCAGGCGGCCAGCGCGGTACAGATTGCCGACTTGGGCAAGCGCATGCAATCAGCAGAAGCCGATGATGAGACTCTGGCTACGCAACTGGGCATGACCAAAAAAGAAATGGCAGCCCGCTCTGCGGATTTGCAGCGGCAGCAGCGCGCGTCGGAAGCGCGCCTGGCGGAGCAGCAGAAGCAGCAGATCACGGCGGTCAGCGGGGAAGTGGCCGGTGTGAAGAGCGATGTAGGCGGAGTTAAAACCGATGTCGCATCCACCAAGGCCGACCTCGAAGCCACCAAGGCCAAGCTGCAAAGCACGATCGGCGATCTGGGAGTGCAAAGCGGCCTGATTGCCAACACCCGCGGAGATCTGGAAGTCCTGAAGCATAAGGGCGACCGGAATTACTACGAGTTCACCCTGATCAAGGGAGCGAAGCCGCAGCCGGTCTCGACCGTTGGACTGCAATTGAAGAAGACCGACACGAAGAAGGGCAAGTTCACACTGAACGTGACGTCTGACGACAAGACCATCGAAAAGAAGGACCGCAACGTCAGCGAGCCCATCCAGTTCTATAGCGGGCGCGATCGCATGTTGTATGAACTGGTGGTCTGGACCGTGGACAAGAATAAGGCCACCGGATATCTGAGCACGCCGAAGGGCGCGCCGGTACCGGTGACTGCCACCCAATAGAAGCATGTACCCGGGCAGTCATGTCCTGATCGGCATATTCCTGCGCACGACGGTGATCTACGCCGTCGTGCTGCTGGGCATGCGATTGAGCGGCAAGCGCGAAGTCGGGCAGATGACGCCCTTCGACCTGACTCTCCTCCTTCTGCTCAGTAACGCGGTGCAGAACGCGATGACCGGTCCGGACACCTCGGTGTTCGGCGGAGTGGTCGCAGCCTCGACCTTGCTTCTGCTCAACTATTTGGTGGCGGAACTCGCGGGAGGAAACCGGCGATTCCGCAAGTTGGTCCAGGGGCAGCCCAGTTTGCTGGTCCACGATAGCAAGGTCATCCCCGCTCACATGGCACGGGAGCACGTCAGCCTGGACGAACTACACCAGGCCTTGCGGGAGCATGGGATCGCGGGGCCTGAATGAGGTTGCGCTGGCGGTGCTGGAAGTGGATGGCTCCATCAGTTGCATGAAGTACGACGATATCAAGCCCACCGCCTCAACCCACCTGGCACGCAGAAAGATTCTGCAGAAGCACCAGTAGAGAATCCCTTATTTAGTCAGTACGACGGGCAGCGGTTGATCGTAAGGTTGGATCATCACGCTGAGGGATTTCCGCTTGTCGAAGTCGTCCTTGGTCACCGGAAAGCTGACCACGATGGTGCCCTGGGCTTGTCCGCCAATCGGGAGCCTGGTTTCGGGCGGCAACGCAGGCAAGACGTGTTCCTTCAACACGGGAAAAGCCTGGAAGTAACGGTCGAAGTCGATGGCCGACGCGGCCTCATCAGAGAATTCGCCGCCGTCGGTCGTGATCTTGGCTTTGACGTCGTGGATCCACAGCGGCTTCTCGCCGGAATTGCGCAGTGTGACATTGATGGCGACCATCACCGCATGTTGATCTGGAATTTCCACCGCGACAATGTTGTCGACGGAACCGTTTCCCTGCGGTTTGGCGCGAGTCACGAAGGCGAATATCCCCAGCAGGACCGCAGCGACCCCGAGGACGATGGCTACGATCTTGGCCGGTGGAAGATTTCGTTTCGCAGTGCCGAATTCCTCGGCGATATTGATTCCCGGGCCGGGGCCCAAGTCGAGTACGGGAGGGCCATCCGGGTCTGGAGATGGCTCGGGAGCGGTCGGACAATTGGGAGGGGCGTCTTCAGGCATGGTGAGCCTCGGTGGCGACAATTCTATACTGCGGGGGGCGTTGCCGCACGAGTGGGGCGCTCGCGCCTACGTGTCATTGCGCGTATGCTCGTTGGTTCATCAAATAGGGAGCAATCCATGAGGATAGGAAAAGTGTCGTGTTCAGCGGCTTGCGCCGCAATTTTGTTTTCTTTTATCGCGGTGCTGGCGACGGCGCAGCAGGAACCGTCAGCGACCGCTGTGGTTCACGCCGGGCGGCTCATTGATGTGCGAACTGGCCAGGCGAGGAGCAACGCCTACATCCTGCTGGCCAAGGACCGGATTCTGCGAATTGCGGATTCAGCTCCGCCGGGCATCGCGGCCATCGATCTTCCGAAATACACAGTCGTTCCCGGCTTGATTGACTCGCACGCGCATGTGCTGGGAGATCCGAAGGACCAGTCGTCTGCCGGGGGGCTGCGGATGTCCTCGGCGCAAAAGGCGCTGTGGGGAGTGCACAACCTGCAAATCTGGCTGGATCACGGCTTCACCGCCTTGCGCGATGCCGGCGAATACGATCCGGGGTACGCGCAGCTGGCCTTGCGCGATAGCGTCAACAAGGGGCTGGTCCGGGGACCGCGCATGGTCTCCGCCGGGGGCCTGATCTCGGTTAACGGAGGGCATGGAGATGCCGATATTCTGGCGCCCGACTCGGCGCTGCCGCTGCGTCCGAATATCGCTGATACGGTGGAGGATGTGAGCCGCGCGGTGCGGCGCGACATCAAGTACGGCGCGGACTGGATCAAGTTGATGGCGACCGGAGGTGTGATGGACCCGATCAGCGACTATCGGGTCGAGGAATTGAGCGAAGCACAGATGGCGAAAGCGGTGGAAGTAGCGCACCGGGCGGGAAAAAGAGTGATGGCCCATGCGGAGGGAGCGGAGGGCATCAAGGCCGCAGTGCGCGCCGGCGTGGACTCGATCGAACACGGTACGGTCATGGATGAAGAAGGGGCGAGGCTCATGGAGCAGCATGGCACCTGGCTGGTGCCGACGCTTTTCTGCTTTCAGCACGATTTGCAGACTGGAACTTCTCAGGGGCGTGATCCGGTCAGCTTTGCCAAGGGTGTGGCCATCGTGAAAGAGCAGGGACCGGCTTTCAAGCGGGCGCTGGCCCACCATCTGAAGATTGCTTATGGCGTGGACGACGATGTGGATTTCGTCTCGAAGGAGTTTGGCGCGCTGGTGAGCGGAGGCATGACCCCCATCGAGGCGCTGCGGGCGGCGACTATGAACGCGGCTGAACTGCTGGGACGTTCCGATGAGATTGGGACGATCGAGCCGGGGAAGTTTGCGGATCTAGTCGCGGTGGATGGCGATCCGCTGGCGGATATCACGGTCATGGAAAAAGTTGTGTTCGTCATGAAGGGTGGGGAAGTCTACAAGAGTGTGAAATGAAAATCGGGGACCGCTTGGAGCGGTTTTTCTGAGAAGTGCGCCACGGATTCACGCGGATTTTCACGGATCAATCTTTGAAACAAGGTAGATCCCGTGAAATCTGCATAAATCCGTGGCCGTTTTGGCTCGATATCTATTCCGGCTGGGGGATCGGCGGGGGATTACGTTCGGCGAACTGCCGTTGATGCCAGTATGGATAGACTAGCTGCTGTTGGCTGGCGCGATCAAGTATTGCGATCTGGGACGGCGACAGCGACCATCCTGCCGCGGCAAGATTTTGGCGCAACTGCTCTTCGTTCCGTGCGCCAATGATGACGCTGGAGATGGTGGGCCGCTGCAGCAGCCAATTCAGCGCGACTTGGGCCACGCTTTTTTCGGTTTCTTTAGCTACCTGCTCGAGAGCGTCCACTACTCTGTATAAGTGCTCGTCCGCCATCTGGGGTCCTTTGTCGCCGGTCTCGTGAAGGCGACTGCCAGCCGGCCAGGGTTGACCGCGCCGAATCTTGCCCGTCAGACGGCCCCACCCCAGCGGACTCCAGACCAGCGCTCCAACTCCCTGGTCCAGGGCAAGCGGCATGAGTTCCCATTCGTACTCCCTGCCAATGAGCGAGTAGTAGACCTGGTGCCCCACATACCGAGACCAGCCATAGCGATCGGAAATGGCCAGCGATTTCATCAAGTGCCAGCCTGAGAAATTTGAGCAGGCGATGTAATGCACTTTTCCGCTTGCGATCAGTTGATTGAGCGTGCTCAGAACTTCTTCGACGGGAGTGAGCGCGTCGAAACCGTGAAGATGGTAAATATCGATGTAGTCGGTGCCCAGGCGGCGCAGGCTGGCCTCGCAGGCCTGAATCAGATGATGGCGCGACGAGCCGATGTCATTCGGTCCCTTACCAAGGCGGAAGGTGGTCTTCGTGGAGATCAAGATATCCGCGCGCCGCCCCTTGATGGCCTGACCCAGGATCTCCTCAGAGAGCCCATTCGAATAAACGTCGGCGGTGTCGAAGAGATTGACGCCGGATTCCATGCAGATCGAGACCAGGCGGGTGGCTTCGGCCACGTCGCTTGTACCCCAGGCGCGAAAGAATTCGGTGCCTCCACCAAATGTGCCGGTACCAAAACTGAGTGCGGGTACTTTCAGGCCGGAACGGCCGAGCTGTCGAAATTCCATACGAGGTAGATGCGGCAACGTTCCAAGGGATGCGAAAGTTGTTGTTCCAGAGGGACGGAGAGAATCCCTTTTCGTTATTGCGTCGCGGGATGGAAATCCAGCGGAGCATCCCAGAACACGTAGAACGAACATCGTGTCTCCGAAGCGCAGGTCATCGTCTGAACCTGACGGGCAGGCAGATAAGCGTAGCCGCCCGGCTCAATGAAACGCTTGGCCGGTCCGTCTTCGATGGCAATGCGGCCTTCGATGAGGACGATCCGTTCATTTCCGCTGTGCCAATGCGGCGGAAATACGTGGCCGGCAGGATAGCGGGCGAAGAGCTCGACGGAGCCGGTTTTCGGATCTTCGCGCAGCGTGGTGCTTTCGGAGCCGCTCGCCGCACGCTCCCACTTCACGTTCGGTAGGGTTGGCCAGCACGCGGCCGTCTGCGGATTTGGCGTTCGTCTGGGCCTGTGAATAGAGGAGAAGCGAGGAGCGCAAGAGAGCAGAGGCCAGTAAAAAACTTTGAGTCATAAGTTCACCTTGATTTTGGCAACAGCGATTGAAATCAGGTTACAGGTAAAGTGTCGAAACGCTCCACGCGAGAGCTTCGCAAAGCGCAGCAAAGACGTCCCATGGGAGCGTGCTTTTACATTCAGCGATCACCGCCGAGCCAAGTCTATTACCATGCGTGCTTCATGGCTTTGGCAAACTTCTGCAGCGGCAGCGTATTCAATACGTCTTCTTTCGTCAGCCAGGCACGGCGCGCCTGAGTGATGCCGAAACGAATCTTCTCCATGTGGGAGGTGTGATGAGAGTCGGTGTTGATCACGATCTTCACGCCGTGCTCTTTAGCGAGCCTGAGATGGCGGTCGCCGAGGTCGAGGCGGTCGGGATAGGCATTCAGCTCCATGGCCACTTTCTTTCGGGCGGCGGTTTTCAGCACGGCGTCCATGTCGAAGGCATAGGCGTCGCGGCGGAGCAGTAGCCGCCCGGTGGGGTGGCCGAGCAGCGACGTATTCGGATTCTCCACGGCCTTCAGCAGGCGGTCGGTCATTTCGGACGAGCTCTGGTTGAAGGCGGAGTGCACGCTGGCGATGACGATGTCCATCTGCTCCAGGACAGAGTCGGAAAGGTCAAGAGTGCCGTCGGCCAGGATGTCGACTTCGATGCCGGCAAAAATCCGGATGCCGCCGAGTTGTTCGCTGACGGCGCGAATACGTTTGATGTGCTCGACCGCGCGCTTGTCGTCGAGGCCATTGGCGAAGGCCAGGTTCTTCGAATGGTCGGTGATGGCCATGTATTTGTAGCCGCGCTCCTGTGCGGCAGCGGCCATTTCTTCGATGGTGTTGCGGCCGTCAGTCTCGACGGTGTGCATGTGCACGTCGCCCTGCAGGTCGGCCTGGGTGATCAAATTGGGCAGAGTATGAGACTCGGCAGCGTCGATTTCGCCCAGGTTTTCGCGCAGCTCGGGAGGAATGTAGTCGAGTTTCAGCTTGGCGTAGATTTCTTCTTCGGTTTTTCCGGCGACCGGCTTTTCAGTGTCGAGCTTGGCCAGGCTGTATTCGCTCAGGGTGTATCCCATCTTCAACGCGCGCTGGCGCAGAGCGACATTGTGAGCTTTCGAGCCGGTGAAATATTGCAGGGCGGCGCCGAATGACTCCGGCGGGAGAAGGCGCACGTCCACCTGCATGCCGCCGCGCAGGCGAAAGCTGACTTTGTTCTCTCCGCGGGCGATGATTTCCATGAGGCCGGGAAGTTTGATGACGTGCTCGATGAGCTTTTCCCGGGTCGCGTCATCGCAGCAGGCCTTGCCGGTGACCAGAATGTCGAGGTCGCCGACAGTTTCTCGTCCGCGGCGCAGTGAGCCCGCCGGCGTTATTTTTTCCACGCCGGGATAAGCCGTGCAAATGATCGATGATTTTCTGGGCTTCGCGTTCGGCGGCGTCGAGCAGAAAGCGGCCGGCGATGCGGCGATAGTCCTCGATAGCTTTGAGCAGCTTCTGTTCCTGCTTCTCGCCCATGCGGGGAAGCTCGCGAATCTTGCCCTCCCTGCGCCAGCTTGGCCACGCCCTCGAGATCGCTCACCTGATAGGCGCTCCAGATCAGCGCGATGGTCTTCGGGCCCAGGCCTTGAATCTTGAGCAGGTCGAGCATGGAGGGGTGATATTTCTTGAGCAGTTCGGCGTGCAGCGAAAGCTTGCCCTCTTTGAACATTTCCTGCATGTTCAGCAGCATGCCTTTGCCGATGCCGGGAATGGCCAGCACTTTCTTGGGCTCGTTGATCAGATCAGCGATCTGCTGGGTCTGGGCTTCGATGGCTTCGGCGGCGTTGCGGTAGGAGCGGATGCGGAAGGAATCCTGGCCGTCGATTTCGAGCAGGTCGGCGGTTTCGTAGAGAATGCCGGCAATGGCTTTGTTGTCCATTGCGGTCAAGATTAAACAAGTTGGAGCTGGAGGGGAAGGTGGAGGTTCAGGAGTGGTGGGCGAATCTTCAGCCGGTGAGGCAGAACGTCCTCGGCAAGAGCTCGGCGTTCGCTATCGCGAGCCGGTACGATGAAAAGCCGGACGCGTTACGGAAAACGGTAATCCGGGACGCGTCCGGCCGAGTTTAGGAAAACTACGATGCCTTAGTAACGTTGGCTGCTTGCGGTCCTTTTTGTCCTTGAGTAACTTCAAACTCCACTTGATCACCCTCCTGAAGACTCTTGTAGCCTTCCGAGGTGATCGCGCTGTAGTGCACGAACACGTCCGGGCTGCCGTCGTCACGTCCAATAAAACCGTAGCCCTTAGCGTTATTAAACCACTTGACTGTACCTTTCAAACGTTCCACGTACGCCCCCTCGGGCACGTTCTCTTGCGATGCGAGGCCGTACCCTAGCAATTGACGCAATTGTGCTGCTACGGGGGAGTGCTGTCAAGGGAATGTGGCACAGAAACGCCGCTAACGGTGCGGCTTCGAACCCTTAAGGGACTGGTTGAGCCAGAGGATGCCGCAGATCGTCTTGGCATCCTTGATGGCGCCGCGCATGACCATGCGAACCGCGTCGGCAAGAGGCGTCATGCGAATGTGGATGACCTCATCCGCCTCAGGCTGCGCCTGGCCGGGGCGCAGGCCGCGCGCGAAGTAGAGGTTCATGGTTTCCGCCAGGAAGCCGGGGCTAGCGTAGAAGCGCAGAATGCAGCGCCAGCGTGACGCGGTGTAGCCGGTCTCCTCCAGCAATTCGCGTTTGGCGGCGGCCAAGTCATTTTCGCCGTCGTCAATGCGTCCGGCGGGCAGCTCCCAAAGCAGCTGGCGGGCGGCATGACGATACTGGCGCTCCAGCAGGATGCGTGGCCCGGAACGGCCGTCCTCGACGGCGAGAATGACCACCGAACCGGAGTGACGCACAATGTCGCGACGGGTATGCACGCCGCTGGGCTCGAGAACATCGTCTGCGGTAACGCGGAAGGCGGGTCCGTGATAGACCTCGCGCGATGAGAGGACGCGGGCCTGGGTGGTGCTGGGTTTCTTGCGGGGCGATGTCTTGGGCATGGGAAATACTATAAAGGAGAAGAGTCTGGTAGCGCCCGCCGGACAGCCGCCGGGGCGGCGGCGCTACAAGGATCTGAGAAGCAAAGTGCTATGCTGCGGCGATGGCACGCAGACCGAGCATCGCGATTGTGGGGCCGGGAAGGTTGGGAAGCGCTCTTGCGCTGGAACTGAAGCGGGCGGGATATCGCATCAATGAAATTGTCTCGGGGAAGAGCCTTGCATCCCGCCGAAAGGCGCGTGCGCTTGCCCGGCAGGTGAATGCCAGAGCGAGCCCAAGGGTTCGAGGTTCGATGCCGACGTGGTCTGGTTCTGCGTGCCTGACCGCGAGATCGCACGAGCGGCAAGGGAACTCGCCGCGGTTGTGGAGTGGAAGGGAAAGATTGCGCTGCACTCCAGTGGCGCTCTGGCAAGCGACGAACTGCGCGTGCTGCGGCGTCGTGGTGCGGCTGTGGCTTCGGTCCATCCTTTGATGACGTTCGTGGGCGGATCGGTCCCTTCGATGAGCGGTGTGCCTTTCGGCGTGGAGGGTGATGCCTCGGCACTGCGGGTGGCCGGCAGGATCGTGCGCGATCTGGGCGCGGAGGCCTTCTCCGTTTCCAAGAGAAACAAATCGGCTTACCACGCTTGGGGAGCGTTTACATCTCCACTGCTGATTGCCTTGCTGGTGACCGGAGAACAAGTGGCGCGCGCAGCCGGGTTGTCGACCTCTGAGGCCCGCAGGAAGATGTTGCCCATTCTGCGGCAGACCATGGCCAATTATGCGAAGCTCGGTCCAGCGGGAGCTTTCAGTGGGCCGATCGTCCGTGGAGATGCGGACACTGTGCGGCAGCACGTGGGAGAGTTGAAGAAGATTGCAGGGGCCCAGGAAGTGTACGTGGCATTGGCGAGAGCAGCGTTGCGGCATCTTCCGGTGGGGAATCGGAAGGCATTGGAGAAGTTGTTGAGGAAGTAACGCGGAATTTGCCGGGACGATAGGGGTCCTCCGACTGCGTGGCTGCTTCGCGAAGCGAAGCTGCCACTTCGCTCAGGATGACACGGGTGTTTACGTCAGCATCAGCCTTTCGATTTTCCGGGAGCGGCCGGTTGCCTCGTCGCAATCGACGACCACCGCGCAGAGGCGAACGTCGCCGGTGGCGGCTTCGAAGCGGGCGGGCATGTTGTTCAGAAAGCGGGCGATGATCAGTTCTTTCTGCACTCCGATGACGCTGTCATAGGGTCCGGTCATCCCGACGTCGGTGATGTACGCGGTGCCGCCGGGCAGGACGCGCTCATCGGCAGTCGGAATGTGGGTGTGGGTGCCGACCAGGGCTGTGACCCGGCCATCCAGATACCATCCCATCGCAAGTTTTTCAGAGGTGGTTTCGGCGTGCAGGTCGACGAAAATCACCTTGGCCTTGATCTCCTTCAATAGTTGGTCGGCCACGCGGAAGGGGTCGTCGTTGGCGGACATGAATACGCGTCCCTGAAGATTGATCACGGCGTAGGAGACATCGTTCTTGCGCCCCTCGTAGACACCCCAGCCCGGCATGCCGGGCGGAAAGTTCGCCGGGCGCAGCAGGCGGCGGGCCGGACTGTGCGGGTTGCCGTCGGCGGTCTGAAAGTAGTCGATGATTTCACGCTTGTCCCAAATGTGATTGCCGGTGGTGATCACGTCGACGCCCAGCTCGAACAGGTCTTCCGCCAGCGCTCCGGTGATGCCGAAGCCTCCGGCGGAGTTCTCGCCGTTCGCGATCACGAGATCAATGGCGTGGCTCTTTTACCAGACCGGGAAGGCGGTCTTTGACGATGTTGCGTCCGGGCCGTCCGAAAATGTCGCCAATGAAAAGAATGTGCATGATTGAAGACTAGGTTTCGATGGTAACACTGACCAGTCGTCAGTCGTCGGTCTTCAGTCGTCAGCAACGGCGACGTGCATTACTGACGACTGACGACTCGGGACCGACGACTTTCATCCAGTTCCGCTGTCTTCAGGAAATCGTAGTTGCCGGAGGGATTCAGTGTGAGGTTGTGTACTCGCTTCGAGTGCACCAGCACGTTGTCGAAGTACCAGAGATTGATGTAGGGCAGTTCGTCGGCCAGGGTGCGCTGGATTTCCGCGTAGAGTTGCTTGCGGGTGTTCTGGTCGAGTTCGTGGCGGGCCTGGTCGATCAGGGCGTCGATTCGTGGATCGGCGAAGTATCCGCGGTTGGCGCCGTTGGGAGGGAACTTGGCGGAGTGGAAAACGTATTCGAAAATGTCCGGATCTTCATTGCCGCCGATCCAGCGCAGGGAGTAAAGCTGGAACAGGCCGTGGGTCACGTCGGAGAAGAAGGTCGCGAATTCAAAAGTGCGGATATCGAGCGCAATTCCTACCTGGCGCAATTGTTGCTGCAACACCGCCGCCATCAGCCGCGTGCTTTCTTCGGTGGACGATTTCATGGTCAGGTGAAAGCGGACGCCATTCACCTCCTTGTATCCAGCTTGATTGAGCAACTGGCGGGCGCGCTCGGGATCGTGGTCATAGGCGGGCACGTCGCCGTTGTAGGCCCAGCTCTCCGGGGGCAGCACGCTGTTGGCGGGCCGGGCGAAGCCGCGCTGCAGGTATTCGAGAAAAGGGCGGCGATCGATGGCGTAGGCGAGGGCCTGCCGCACGCGTTCATCCTTGAGAATGGGATCGCGCAGATTAAACGCCAGATAGGCCAATACCGTGCCAGGCGCGTGCAGCACGGCGAGATTGGGATCGCGCTCGAGAGTCAACACCATGTCAGAGGTCAGCGCGTTGATGGCGATGTCGGCGCTGCCCTTGCGCAGTTCGAGGGCGCGCGTAGTGGTGTCGGGCACGACGATGAAGCGCACGTTCTGCAGATGCGCTTTCTCGCCCCAGTAGTCGTCATTGCGAGCGAGCACAACTTCTTTGTCCTGCTCGGCGCTGACGAAGCGGAAAGGGCCGGAGCCGATGGGCTGGCGGCTGATCTCGTCGCCGCTGCCGTAGGGCACGATGCCGATGGCGCCATCGGAGAGGTTCCACAGCAAAGTCGCGAAAGGCTCTTTCAGGTGGAAGACGACGGTGTAGTCATCGGTGCGCCTCGATGCTGTCTACGAACCGGTAGGCGGCCGACTTGGTGCTGCGAATCTTTCCCTGGAGCAGGGAATCGAAAGTCCACTTCACGTCGCGCGAGGTCAGCGGACGGCCGTCATGAAACTTCACGCCGTGATGGAGCTGAAAGACGTAGGTGAGTGGATCGGGAATCTCCCAGCGCTCGGCCAGGCCGGGAGCCACATTGAGGTGAGCGTCGCGGGTGAGCAGGTCGTCGAAGATGAGATCGTCGATGCGCTCGGATTGCGCGTCGAGACCAATGCGGGGATCGAGGTTGGTGGGGCTGCTCTCGATGATCATGACCAGCGTGTTGGGGTCGGGGGCGCTGGAGCAGGAGAGAGTGAGGATGAGGGTTGCTGCGCAGGTTAGAGCTTGAATAGTTTTCGGGAAAGTCAAAAACAGACGCAAGGTCCCTCGACTCGTTTCGGCGCGCGAGCGCGCCTTCATCTTCGCTCGGGATGACAGGTCTTTTTGGCGCTTACGCATAGGAGATCTTTCCCAGGATTGCTGGGCGCTTTGCGCCTGTCGCGGAAGGAACATTGGACGGTCGATGGTTCCAGGTTTCGTAGGCCATTAGGGCGAAGGCGGCGGCTTCTTTGGCTTCCGAGGGCAGTCCGAATTCGTCGGAGGCTCGAATTGTCAGCTGCAGAGGCTGAAGTTCGTTGGCCAGCATGGCGAGCAACGTGGGATTGTTGGCGCCGCCACCGGAGACGACGAACTCGCGAAAGCGTCCGCGCGGCGACAGCACGAAGCGACGCACCGCATCGGCGATGGAGCGCGCAGTCAGAGCAGTCGCGGTGGCAACCACATCCGCCTTGCTCGCTCGTCCACAACTTTTGACGAATCGCTTGGCGAACTCGCGGCCGAACTCTTCGCGTCCCGCGGTCTTAGGCGGCTTGCGACTGAAAAAGGGCAGGCGCACGAGCTCGGAGATAACCGAATCGGTTCACCCTTCCCGACGCGGCGATGCGGCCATCGCGATCGTAGGGCTTGCCGAAGAGCCGGTCGGTGACCGCGTCGATCACCATGTTGCCGGGGCCGGTGTCGAAAGCGATCACTTGTTTGGCCGACGCGCCGGCTGGAATCGCCGTGAGGTTCGCGATGCCGCCGATGTTCTGCACGATGCGCCCGATGTGCTCATCGCGATACAGCAGGTAGTCGAGAAAGGGAACCAGGGGCGCGCCCTTGCCTCCGGCGGCCATGTCGGCGGGGCGAAAATCGGAAACGACCGGAACGCCCACGCGCGCCGCGAGCACGGCGCCTTCTCCGGTCTGCCAGGTGACGGCCAGCTTGCGTCCCAGAAACATCGCGGGCTCGCCCTGATGGTAGAGAGTCTGGCCGTGGCAGCCGACCAGTTCAGCTTTCAGCTTGAAGCGGCGTTGGGTGGCGAGGAGGGCTTCGGCGTAGAGTTCCGCCAGCAGAAAATTCAGGCGGGCAAGATCGGCTACGCTGGCTTGTGACGCGTTCATCGTCTGCAGGACGGCCTTGCGGACCGCTTTCGGGTACGGGTATTCGGCGTGGGCCAGGAACTTGAAAGAGATGGATGAGTCAAGGCCACGCGGGCGGGGGCGCCCGCGCCACACGAGCCGGACCAGGGCCACGTTGATGCCATCTGCCGAAGTGCCGCTCATGATGCCCGCTACGATCATTGGGCTGCCGCTCCCTGTTTGATCAACCCGACCTGTTCACTGAACTCCCATACCTGGCGGGAAAGTCTTTCGAGCTTCGCTGCAGTTGGCGCCAGCGGCCTGCGCTTAAGGGCTGAGGATTTCCTCTTGAAAGCCAGCACACGGGCGGCGGACTCATTTACGCGTTGGGCAAATTTGCGATTGCCCTCAGCTTCTTTGATCAGGGCCTCGTAGGAGCGCGTGACGTACTCCTCGATATGGCAGATCAGGCAGAGATCGCCGCCGGCGCGGATGTGTTCGACCGCCGCTTGCTCGATAGGCGCGGCTTTCAACACGCCTCCCATTTCCAGATCGTCGGAGACGACCAGTCCGCGATAGCCGATCTTCTTTCGGAGAACATCGGTGATCCATTTTTTCGAAAGCGATGCCGGGCCCTGGTTATGCGTAATGGCAGGATAGGCTGCGTGTCCGATCAGGATCATGGGCAGTTCCCGCCGCAAGATTCGGTAGGGATACAGATCTTCCGCCCACATCTTCTTCCACGACTTGTTTACTGACGGAAGTTCGTGGTGAGTATCCAGGTTCGCTTCGCCCAGGCCGGGAAAGTGCTTGGCCGACCCGACAACGTTGGCGGCGCGCAATCCCTTGAGAAATTCACGGGCATAGAGGACAGCCTGCTTTGGGTCGGCGGAAACGGCGCGGGAACTCATGACCGTCTTCGAGGCCTCGAATGCGAGGTCCACGACCGGCGCGAAATCGGTATTGAATCCCAGGGCGCGGCAGGATTCGCCGATCACTTTGCCATGCTTGCGGAAAAGCTTGCGATCGCCGGTGGCGAAGACGTCGGCGGCGGAGGGGCTTGAGCCGGTGACGTTGCGGAAACGGTCGACGCGGCCTCCTTCCATATCTACGGCGGTGAATAGCGGCGTTGAGACGCAGGCCTGGCAGTCTTTCAATAGCGTGTAAGTTTGTTCCCCGCCGGTAATGTTGCGGGCGAAGAGGATTACGCCCGCGGGCTGCAGGCGAGTGAGCAGCGACGGCGAGGCTGGGAGACATTTCGGTGCCGTCGAAGCCGATGATCAGCAGTTGACCGATGTTGCGAGTCGGACGCTAGCGTTGTTATTTCTTGTCATTGTGGAGTAATTACTCAGGTATCACTTCAACTTCTTTGCATGCTCCAAGGTAAACAAATCTTTAACCGCAAAGGACGCAAAGAACAATCCGCAAAGGTCGCAAAGAGAATCATTCGACCTGCTTCTTCAGTTGGGCCAGCAGGTTCAGCGCTTCCAGCGGGGTCAACGAATTCAAGTCAACTTCGCGCAACTTGTCCAGTACCGGCTGCGACAGACGGGGTAAAGATGGTCAGCTGCGCCGCTGGAGGTGTTGCTCCGGGCGAGAGATGTCCCATCAACTGTCGTTCGGCATTCTCGTGCTCCGCCAGGACTTCGCGGGCGCGCACGATGACTTCATGCGGAAGCCCGGCCAGCTTGGCGACTTCGATGCCGTAGCTTCGGTCCGCCGCACCGGGGGCGACTTTGCGCAGGAACACGATTCCTCCGCCGGTCTCTTTCACGGTGACGTGATAGTTCTTTACGCCCGAGAGCTGTTCGGCCAGCTCGGTCAACTCGAAGTAGTGGGTAGCGAAAAGAGTCTTGGCCCGGGTGCGGGCATGAATGTACTCGACCGCAGCCCAGGCGATGGCGAGGCCGTCATAGGTCGCGGTGCCGCGTCCCACTTCGTCGAGCAGGATCAGCGAGCGCGGAGTGGCGGTGTGCAGGATGGCGGCGGTCTCCGTCATCTCGATCATGAAAGTGGAGCGGCCGCGAGCCAGATTGTCACTGGCGCCAATGCGAGTGAACACGCGATCGACCAGACCCAGCCGGGCCGAACGCGCGGGCACGAACGATCCCGCCTGGGCCATGATTACGGTGAGCGCGGCCTGCCGCAGATAGGTGGACTTGCCGCCCATGTTCGGGCCGGTCAGAACCATGATGGCGTTGGTGGTCGAATTCAGAAAAAGATCGTTGGGGACGAAGCGGTCTCCGCTACCCAGTTCCAGTTGTTCGATCACGGGGTGGCGTCCGGCGACGATTTCAATGTCGGCGGAATCATCAAACCGGGGGCGGCAGTAATTGCGCAGGGCCGCGATTTGCGCCAGCGCAGCCAGGACATCGATTTCAGCCAGCGCAAGCGCGGTCTGGCGGATGCGGCGGGCTTCACCGGCAATCGCCGAGCGTAACTCGGCAAACAGGCGGCGCTCGATGTCCACGATTTTTTCCTGCGCATCGAGAATCTTTGATTCGTATTCCTTCAACTCCGGCGTGGTGAAGCGCTCGGCGTTGACCAGAGTCTGCTTGCGCTCGTAGTCGGGCGGCGCCAGGTGGGAATTTACCCTGGAGATTTCGAGGTAGTAGCCAAAGATCGAGTTGAACTTTACCTTCAGCGACGCGATGCCGGTACGCTGGCGTTCGCGCTGCTCGATCTGCGCCAGAAATTGCTTGCTGTTGCGGCTGAGGTCGCGGAGTTGGTCGAGTTCGGGATCAACTCCCGGCTGAATCACACCGCCCTCGCTGAGCGAGATTGGCGGCTCAGGAATGATGGTGCTTTCGATGCGCTGACGAAGGTCGGTGAGTTCATCGACCGAGGAGTGAAGTGAGGTGAGGCGGTTCGTGCCTGTTCGGGTCGGACCCGTCGCGCGCGCGGCCGAGTCGGCCGCGGCCACACGGGCCAAGGCGCTTCGGACTGCAGGGAGCTTGGCCAGAGAAGCCGCCAGGGCCAGGACGTCGCGCGGGTTGGCGGTTTCGAGCGTCACCCGGCTGAGCAGGCGCTCGAGGTCCAGAATGCCATCGAGCGCGCGGCGAAGCTCTTCGCGGGCGATCGTTTCTTTGACTTGAGCTTCAACGGCGTCGAGGCGCGCGTTGATCTCCGCGACATCGATCGATGGGCGCAGCATCCAGGAGCGCAAGAGGCGCTTGCCCATGGGCGTGACCGTGGCGTCAATGGAGCGGAACAGGGTCATACCGGCATCGGCGCCGGCAAAGAGCGGCTCGATGAGTTCCAGATTGCGTACGGTGACCGCATCGAGCACCAGGCAGGTCTGCCGTTCGTAGAATCCAATGCGATCGACGTGACTTAACGTCCCGCGCTGGGTGGAGCGAACGTAATAGAGGATGGCGCCGGCGGCGGCGGCCGCGGCTGGTTTTCCGGACAGGCCAAAGCCTTCGAGCGACAGCACTCCAAAATGATTTTCCAGCAGCGGGATGGAGTGGTCGGGGGCAAAGATCCAATCGTCGAGCGGAGTCTCGGCGTAACCCAAGGCTCGTCGAAACTTTCGCGGGCGAGAGCGTCCGCATCGCACTAGACCCCTCAAACAGCGGAGCGGATGATGCGTATAGAACTTCCTTGGGGCGCAATTGCTGGATTTCTTCCTGAATCCTAGCGACGGCGTCCTCTCCCTGGAACTCGGTGGCGCGAAATTCGCCGGTGGAAAGGTCGAGAGCGGCAAAGCCGGCGCGGCCACCGGACTGCGCGATCGCGGCCAGAAAATTGTTTTCTTCAGAACTCAGCGAAGAATCGGCCGCGGTGCCGGGCGTGACCACGCGGGTAACCTCGCGCCGCACTAGTTTCTTCGCAAAGCGCGGATCCTCGACTTGGTCGCAGATGGCGACCTTGAAGCCCTTGCGGATGAGCTTTGAAATGTAGCCTTCGGCGGCATGGTGGGGCACGCCGCACATGGGGACGGCGATGCCTTTCTCCTTGTTACGGGAGGTGAGTGTGATCTGCAGTTCCTTCGCCGCCAGCACGGCGTCGTCGAAGAAGAGTTCGTAGAAGTCTCCCAGGCGGAAGAACAGCAGGGCGCTGGGATGCTCCTTCTTGATGGCGGCATACTGCCGCATCAGCGGGGTGGACGGCTCGGTCATTTCAGCGGGCTTCGTGCGCGGATTATAACAAAGGCAGTGGCGCCCTTCAGTGATGGAGATCACCAGTGGGTAGCGGACCCTGACCGCAGGAGTTTGATTCTGCACGAACCCAGATCAGGCAAACCCCAGTTTCCAGTCTTTAGTTCCCAGTTCTCAGTTGCGGCGCGTCTCAGATCGCAGTTGACGGTTCGGCGCGGCGATGTTTTCCTTACAGCCATGGAATTGCGTAAGGACCCGATTACCCGCTCGTGGGTCATCACGGGCGATGATGTGCCCGATCCTACGCCGCGAGCGGAAACATTTTGCCGGTTTTGTGCGGACTCGCCGGCGGCGGCACAACTGGTTTCCAGCATGCCGGGGGTGGATGGCGGGCCCTGGTCGGCGCGTGCGGTGGTCCATCCTGCACCCCTTTACCGGGTGGAGGGTGAACCGGGACGGCGCGGCGATGGCATTTACGATCGCATGTCCTCGGTGGGTGCGCATGAAGTGCTGGTGGAGAATCTCCGGCATGACCGCCAGTTGTGGAGCGCGAGCGATGCCGAGATCGAGCAGTTTCTGCTACTGGTGGCCCACCGCATCCAGGACTTGAAACGCGATGCGCGCTTCAAGTACGTCAGCGTCTTCAAGAACTACGGTGTCAATGCCGGCCAGGAGTTCGAGCATCCCACTTCGCAGTTGACCGCGACCACCTTTGTGCCGCGCCGTGTGCTGTATGAACTGCGCGCCGGACGGGACTATTTCAAAGCCAAGGAGCGTTGCGTTTTCTGTGACATTATTTCCCAGGAGCTGCAGCAGAGCCAGCGCGTGATTGAAGTGCGCGGTGACTTTGTAGCGCTGTGCCCTTTCGCGCCTCGCGTGCCCTATGAAACCTGGATCATTCCGCGGAGCCATGAAGTTGCTTTCGAGCGCTACGGCCTGGCTCGTCCGGCCAGCATGCTCGATCTGGGGGCGCTGCTTCGGCGCACGCTGCAAAGAATCCGCACCGTGACCGGCGAATTCCATCTCGTGCTCCACACTTCTCCAAACACGTTGTTCCAATCGAAGAGCCTGGATTACTGGAAGACCCTCGACGACGACTACCACTGGCACATCGAGATTCTGCCGGTCATTGGAGGGAGAGCGAAGTCGTATACCTTCAAGGAAGTCTACTACTCACCGGTAACGTCGGAGACCGCGGTCATAAGACTGCGGGAGGCGAGAATTGACGGGTGAAGGCGGGCAGCGGACGTCAGACTTCGGACCTCGGCGCCCGATCTAACGATTGAGGATATAGGGCCAACGACCAAAGGCGATCTCCCATGACTGTACGTCGCATGAAGGCTTACACCGGTGGCCAAGGGTTCGTCTATCAGTATTACTTCGTCGGTAAACGTGTGGCCCTGGCGGATGCGCCCGAGGCTCCGGCGAGCGAATACATTTTCGATGTCACCTCCGATCGCAAACATACCTTTGCAGTCAGCGTCTTTCTGCCGGACGAATCTCTGCGCTCCTGGGCGGCCCAGCACGGACGGGCACTGACCGAAGCGGAACAATATGGTGTGGTCAAAATGCGGTTATTTCAGGCATTTGATGAGATCGAAGACATGATGGCGCAGGGACGGCAACTGGTTGTAAGTGCGGACAGTCTGGAAACAGCGCTGGGTACGCTGGGCGTGCAGTAGGGTTTGCTGGTTACCGCTTGACCTTCTGTTTTTCTGCCTCAGGTCTAGTGCAGACTATAATCACAGGGGCGGATCGAATTTGCCTATGCCAATACTATGGCTCCGAGTGGCGCTTTGCTGCTACGCCGTGGGCTTGTTCTACGCGCTTCTGGCTCTCACTCGCACCAGTTCGCTTCTGAACCGGGTGGCGCTGCCGGCCATGAGCCTGGGGATGGTCTTTCAATTTGTGTCCCTCACCGAAGCAGTATTGCTCTCGGGGCAGCTGACGCTTACTTCCGTACACAATTCTGAGTCCCTGTTGTCGCTGATGGTGATGGCGGCATTCATGATCGTGTATCTGGTGTACCGGACCACTTCGCCCGGCATCGTGGTGTTTCCGTTGGTGTTTGTTTTGACCTTTGTCGCGGCCACAACCCAGCAGCCGTTTCTGCTGACGTCTCCGGGCATGCGCAAGGGGTGGCTCTTCGCTCACATTGCGATGATCTTCGTGGGTTATGCGGCGCTGTTCCTGAGTTTTGCCGCCAGCCTGCTTTACCTGTTGCAGGAACGCAGTCTGAAATCGAAGAAGCCCTCCACCATTCTGTTGCGCCTGCCGGCTCTCGAAGTGATGGATCAGATCGGCTACCGTTCGCTGCTGCTCGGCTTTCCTTTCATGACCCTGGGGCTGGTGGCGGGGAGCATCGTGGCGCAGACGACATACGGGCGCCTCGACTTTCTTGATCCCAAGATTTTTCTTTCGCTGCTAATGTGGGCGGTTTATATGGTGATGGTGTTTACCCGCTGGAATGCGGGGTGGCGCGGGCGCCGGGCCGCCTACCTGGCGACGGGTGCGGTGGTGGCCGCGGTCATCGCCTGGTCTGCGAACTACTACAGTACGATTCACGGGTTCGTCCAATCATGAAGTTTCAACTTATCGGGGTGAACCACAAGACCGCGCCGGTGGAGGTGCGGGAGCGCCTGGCGATTTCTGAGTCGCGGCTGCCCGACGCTCTTCGGTGCCTGGCCCAGCATCCCGGAGTGAACGAAGGGATCATCCTCTCTACCTGCAACCGGGTGGAGGTGCTTGCCCAAACCAAAAATGGAACTGTGGACCTACGTGGTTTTCTGCGCGACTACTTTCAACTGGATCCCGCCGCCTACGAGCCGCACTTGTATGAATATCGCGAGAGCGAGGCGGTCCGTCATCTGTTTCGTGTGGCCTCGAGCCTGGATTCGATGGTGGTAGGCGAGCCGCAAATTCTCGGACAGGTCAAAGAAGCCTATGCCACCGCTCGCGCCGTGGGCTCCGTGCACTCGCAACTTGACCTGCTTCTGACTCGGGCCTTCGCGGTCGCCAAACGAGTGCGCACGGAAACAGCGGTGGGTTCGTCTGCGGTTTCGGTGGCCTCGGTCGCGGTGGAGTTGGCGAAGAAAATCTTTGGCTCGTTGCAGGGCAAGCACGTTTATCTCGTGGGCGCGGGCAAGATGAGCGAACTGGCGGCGCGGCACCTGATTGCCCACGGCGCCGAATCCATTTTCGTGGCCAATCGCACTTACGATCGAGCCCAGCAGTTGGCGGCGCGCTTCGAGGGACAGGCAATTCTGTTTGAACAGCTCTATGAAACCTGCGATCGCGCCGACATCGTGATTACCTCAACCGGCGCGCCCCACGCCATCTTCCGGCGTGAACACGGAGAGATGTTTCTGGCGCGGCGGAAGAACCGTCCTATGTTCTTTATTGATATCGCCGTGCCGCGGGATGTGGATCCAGAGATGAACCGGCTGGACGGCATCTTCGTCTACGACATTGACGATTTGCAGCAGGCGGTTTCGTCCCATGTGGCGGACCGGAGGAAGGAAGCCGAGCGCGCCGAGTCCATCATCGCGGGCGAAGTGGAGCGCTTTCAGGTCCGGCTGCAGACGCTGGACGTGGTTCCTACTATCGTCTCTCTCCAGGACCATCTGGAAACGATTCGCCAGGCGGAGATTGACCGGGTACGTGGCCGCCTAGGATCGCTCTCGCCGGAACAGGAGCTAGCGGTCGAAGCGTTGACGCGCGGAATCATCAGCAAGATTATGCATACTCCGATCAACACGCTGAAGACAGCGGTGCGGGAGCGGGAAGCCACGACGGTGGTGGACGTGGTGCGCCGCATCTTTGATTTGGAGAAGAAGGATTTGGAGAACAAGGGTCTGGAAAAGAAGGATCTAGACAATAAGAATCTCGCAGTTAAAGGTATTCGGGCTCCGCAAGATCAGAAAAAAGACGACAAGAAAGCGGCGAAGCCGGTGAGCGTGGATTTCGAGGCGGAGAGCTAGTGGCCCGGCTCCGTATCGGTTCCCGGGGATCGCAGCTGGCGCTCTGGCAAGCCGCACACATCAAGGCTTTGCTGGAGCAACGGGGACACCAGGTCGAGATAGAAATCATCAAGACCACCGGGGACCGGATCACGGAAGTTTCTCTTGCCCAGGTCGGCACCAAGGGCATGTTCACCAAGGAGATTGAGGAAGCCCTGGCCGACAATCGCGTCGATCTCGCAGTGCACAGTCTGAAAGACCTGCCCACGGAAATACCGCAAGACTTTGAGATCGCCGCCATCACCACGAGGGAGGATGCGAGAGATGTGTTCTGCTCGCGCAAATTCAACAGCATTAAAGATTTGCCCAGCCGAGCCAAAGTGGGGACCAGCAGCCTACGCCGCCAGGCGCAGCTCAAGGCCCTGCGGCCCGATCTGGAGGTTCATCCCCTCCGTGGAAATGTGGATACACGGCTGCGCAAACTCGATGCCGGGGAGTACGACGCTGTGATCCTGGCTGCCGCCGGACTCAATCGCCTAGGCAAACGCGAGAACATACGTCAGGTACTACCGGCCAAGCTCATGTGTCCGGCGGCGGGCCAGGGCGCACTGGCAGTCGAGATCCGCAAGGGCGACTCTGGTGTGATGCGTCACGTCGCTTTCCTGGATGACAAGGCGGCCCGGGCCACGACTACCTGTGAGCGTGCCATGCTGAACAAGATGGGCGGAGGCTGCCAGGTCCCGATTGGGGCGCTGGCAGAGATGGTCAGCGGCCGACTCTTTCTTGAAGCGGTGGTTGCCCGTCCTGATGGAACAAAGGTGCTGCGGGAATCGGGCGAAGGCGAGGATTCCGTGCAGTTGGGTGAGGCAGTGGGTGAGGTGCTGCTGAGTCGCGGCGGCGCAGAGATCTTGCGCGAAGTGTATGGGAAAGCAGCAATGACACCCGAACAACCATGAAGGTTTTGCCCGCGGGCGACTCGCCCGCGCAAATGCATCCAGAGTTTCCAAGGCAATGAAATCGAGCACAAAATCAGGTCCTGCGCGTCCGCTGGCAGGCGTGCGAGTGGTGGTCGGCCGGGCGCGCCATCAGGCGAGCGCGCTTTCTGCGGGCTTGCGCGATCTGGGCGCGGAGATCCTGGAAATTCCTTTCATTGAAATCCGCAAGCCGCAGTCCTACAAAGCGCTGGATGGAGCGCTGAAGAATCTTTCCAAGTATGACTGGCTGATCCTGACCAGTGTGAACGGCGTGGAAGCGCTGTGGGAGAGGTTGCGAAGGCTCCGCATTGGCGGGAAGGAGATACGCGACCTGAAGGTGGCTGCGATCGGGCCGGCGACGCGGGACGCCATTGAGAAACACGGCGTAAAAGTGAATGTTATGCCCAGGGAGTACGTTGCGGAATCGGTGGTCGCCAGCCTGCGGCGGAAGGTGAAGGGCAAGAGGGTGTTGCTGGCGCGGGCGAAAGTCGCACGCGACGTGATCCCGCGGGAGCTGCGGAAGCTCGGGGCGCGGGTGGACGTGGTCGAGGCCTACGAGACTGTGATTCCGCAGTCTTCGCGGCAGCGGCTACGGGCAGCATTGAAGTCCGCGGCGCGGCGGCCCGATGTGATTGCGTTTACCAGTTCCTCCACGGTAAGGAACTTTGTTGCCCTGCTGGGAAAGAGCCGCGGCCGGGTCGGTCGCGTTCACATGAGCAGGGAGGATAACCCTGTGCGCCTTGCTTCCATTGGGCCGGTGACTTCGTCTACTCTTCGTGGGTTTGGGTTGCCGGTGGACATCGAAGCCGCGGAATATACGATTCCCGGGCTTATCAAAGCCATCGCGAAATCCAGGAAGTAGAAACAGGTGCGTCTGGTTTGCCGCATTTTCAAGGGAGGCAGGTTTGTCACTGAAACGTGTTCTCGTAGTCCTCGGTCTGATTCTGGTGGTTTCTTTCACATTTGGACAAACCACTTCTTCCGATTTTCCGCCTGACGAACTCTTGCAGCGTATTTCTGCCGCAGGGCTGCGGGCCCACATGGCTTTTCTGGCGGACGACCTGCTGGAGGGACGTAACACCGGCACCCGCGGCTACCAACTGGCGGCAAACTACGTCCGGGCGCAGTTCGAGGAAATGGGATTGAAGCCGGCGGGCGTGAACGACTCCTACTTCCAGAACGTGCGTTTCCGGAAGATCGAGTTACTGCGGGACAAGAGCTCCGTCACCCTGAAACACAACGGTTCAGCCCGAACCCTGACCATTGACAAGGATTATGTGATGGGAGGCGACCCGCTTTCCACCGATACGACGGCCGAAGGTCAGGTCGTGTTTGTGGGCTTTGGCGTCAGTGCGCCGGAATTTGGCTATGACGATTACGCTGGGATTGATGTCCGAGGCAAGATTGTGGCCACCCTGTATGGGGCGCCTCCCAGGTTGCCGTCGGCACCGGGCGCGCATTTTTCTTCCGGCGAACAGAAATTGCGAATGGCAGCAGAGCATGGAGCGATTGGATTTATCTCTATCTGGGCGGGCCGGACGGAACAGCGGACCCCGTTTTCGGAGTACGTACGTTTTACGAAAGGGCCATCGCTGCGCTGGTTGGATGAAAAGGGTGTGCCCAACGACGTCCAGCCAAAGATCCGCGGTGTGGCGCGGATAAGTTCCAGCACGGCGGCGGCGCTATTCGAAGGCGCGCCAAAATCCTGGAAAGACGCTCTGCAAGCCGCGGACAACAGCCAGCCCCAAGCTTTTCCACTGGCCACCAGCGTGTCCATTCATGTGGTCAGCCGCTACTCGGAGGTGGAGAGCCCGAACATTGCTGCGATTCTGCCCGGATCAGATCCCGAACTGAAGAACGAATACGTCGTTTTCACCGCGCACCTCGATCATTTGGGAATCGGAGATCCGGTCAAGGGCGACAGTATCTACAACGGCGCGGCGGACAACGCTTCGGGCACAGCGGCACTGCTCGAAATGGCGCGGGCCTTTTCCGGGATGAAGAAGGCGCCGCGGCGGTCATTGCTATTCCTCGCCGTCACCGGAGAAGAAGAGGGCCTGCTGGGTTCCGATTATTACGCTCACTACCCAACCGTGCCCATCACGCAGATTGCGGCCAACGTCAATATGGATGAAGTGTCCTTCCTCTACGACTTTAAAGACATCGTGCCGTTGGGGGGCGAGCACTCCAGCCTGGGCGCGGTGGCGGACGACGTGGCGCGCCACATGGGGCTCACAGTCAGCCCAGACCCGTTGCCGGAGGAAGTATTTTTCGTTCGCAGCGACCAGTACTCATTCATTCTGCAAGGCGTTCCCGCGCTCTACATCGAAGAAGGCCTGCAGACAGTGAATCCAAGTCTTGACGGCAAGAAGATGCAGTTCGACTGGGAAACACAACGCTACCACCTGCCTAGCGATGACATGAATCAACCCTTCGACTTCAATGCAACGGTCAAATGTACCCGCGTGGATTTGGCCGTGGGTTATGAAGTGGCGCAGCAGACGGAGCGTCCGCACTGGAATGCGGGAGACTTCTTCGACAAATTCACCAAGAAGTAAATATGGGCGCGAGCGTCCCGCTCGTGCGAAAGCCACCACTAGCCACGTGGGGACGGCCGCCCTCGGCCGTCCTAGTCGAGCAAGGCTCGACAGATTCTTACCAACGACAAAAGTTGCGGACCTTCGCTCCGCCAGGACAGCCGAGGGCGGCTGTCCCCACGCGGACAGTAGCAACTACTGGGTGAGCGAGCAGCCGCAGTCCGCGGGCGGCACACGGGCTTTCAGGAACTGTGAGACCCGCTGGTAGGCGTCGATCTGATTCTCCACGCGGGCGAAGCCGTGGCCTTCGTTTTCATATACTTTGTACTCCGCCACGCCTCCGCGTTTCTTTACTGCGTCCACCACCTGCTGGGCTTCTTCCTTGGGACATCGCGGGTCATTGCCGCCGGCCAGCAACAGCAGCGGCGATTTGATCTGGTCGACAAAGAAAATCGGCGAGCGGTCGTGAAAGAGGTCTTTGTTCTTTTCCGGGTCGCCCATGGTGGCGAGATCGGATTGTTGCAACACCGGATCTTCGTTGGCGATTTCCGTGAACCAGTTGACAAAAGGCACGATGGGCACGCCCGCGGCCCAAACGTCCGGCGCTTTGGTCACGCCCATCATGGTCAGATAGCCGCCGTAGCTTCCGCCCATCAGCACCAGCTTTTTGGGATCGAGGTAGCCGGTCTGCTTGACGAAGTCCGCGGCAGCGAGCACGTCCTGCAAGTCTCCGCCGCCCATGTCGAACAGGTTGGCATGCTGAAATTCCTTGCCGTAGCCGGTGGACCCGCGATAGTTGGGCGCGATCACCATGTAACCCTGGTTGACCATGTGCTGAATGATGCGGTTGAACGAGTTCACGCTCTGCGAAGCAGGGCCGCCGTGGACATAAACCACGGCCGCGTTCTGTCCGCTGCGCGCCATGTTGTAGGGGACGTACACGAAAGCCGAGATCGTCCACTTGCCGTCGCGGCTGGGATAGTGCACGAGAAACGGTTCGACCATATCCTCGGAGCGCACGCCCGCGACCAAGGAGTTCGTGATCTGCAGCGATTTGCCATCGGCGACGGAATAGATCCAAACGTCGCTCGGAGACGTCGGGCCATTGTGGTAGTAGAGCAGGCGTGAACCATCGCGCGTGAAAGCGGACTCCGCGCCGCCCAGATGGTTTACGCCTTTGCGGCAGCGGCAGCGCAGTCGTCTTTCCGGAGGCGAAGTCGTGCACGTAGACATCGGCGTTGCCGTCGACGTTGGCGGTCCAGGTCAACGACTTGCCGTCAGGAGAAAAGTTTCCAGCTTCAATCTCCCATTTATCCTGGGTGAGCCAGTCGATTTTCTTCGTCGCGATATCGAGCAGGCCGACGTTGTCGTATCCATTGCCTGCGTTTGAAGTGATCAGGAGGCGCTTGCCGTCAGGCGAAAACTCGTTGGCCGTGTAGATCGCCTCGCCCTGATGCGGCGTCAGCAGCGTGCTCTTACCGGTTGCCACTTCGGCAATGAAGATATTGGAATCGGTGCCCTTGGCCTGGTGCTGGGTGTAGGCGATCCACTTGTTATCGGCGGACCAGATGGGGTTCACATTCATCTTGTCCTTGGGGGTGCCGGTGGTGAGGTGTTTGGTGTCGCGCATCAGCGTATCGAAGACGTCGATTTCAAACACCGACGACGTCTTGGGCTTCACCGTATACGCCAGGTAGCGGCCGTCGGGGGACCAGGTCGGGCCTTCTTCTGAAATCTCGCGCGTGTTGGTGATGTTGATGACCTGCCCGGTCTTGGGAGAGACGAAGAAAATATCCCACTGCTCGTCGCCGTCGTAGTCGGAGATGTAGGCGATCCACTTGCCATCGGGCGACCAGGTGGGCGAAGTCTGGCGCTGGTCGCTGACCGTGAGTTGCGTGGGCCAACCACCGCCGGCGGGCACCAGCCAGATATTATTGCGGCCGCTGATGTTCGAGATGAATGCGATGGTCTTGCCATCGGGCGACCAGGTCGTGGCGCCCACTGAGCGCGTCATGTAGAGCCTTTCGACGGAAAGACTTTGCTGATTCTGCTCTACATTCGCGTTCGGCTTGCTCGTGATCTGCTTGGGATCGGTGATCGCCTGGGGCGTCGGCAAGGTTTGAGAGAGGGCAAGAATGCTCATAGAGATAATGGGCAACAGAATAAGCGTGCGCATACAGTGTTGAAAAAGTGTAGCAGAGGGACTTGTCATTCTGAGCGCAGCAACTTCTTCGCGTGGCGAAGTAGATGCGAAATCGAAGGATCCCTCTGAGCTTGTCGAGTGAGCGCGGAGTGTCGCGCGAGGTTCGCTGAAATTCCTCGGAAAGCCGGCGTTGGTGGTAGCGCTAGGGGTCCTTCGACTGCGTGCGATGTTTCGCAAGCGAAACGTCGCACTCCGCTCAGGATGACAGTCGCTGAAGATGCGGTGCACTACTTGGCGTTCTTGTGAATCTCGACCGTGCTCCAGGTTTTGTCTGCGGCGTGGCAGATGTTTTCGAGTGGGCACTCTGCGCATTTGGGGCGGCGGGCGATACATAGTCTGCGGCCGTGCCAGATGATCTGGTGAGAGAACAGCGTCCAGCTGCTCGCGCGGAATGATCTGCATCAGGTCCTGCTCGATCTTCTTGGGATCGTCGTTGCGGGTGAGTTCGAGGCGGCGGCTGATGCGGTGGACGTGGGTGTCCACGACCACGCCTTCGTTTTGCTTGAACCACGTGCCCAGAACCACGTTGGCGGTCTTGCGGGCTACTCCAGGGAGCGTGAGAAGTTGGTCCATCTGATCGGGGACTTCGCCTCCGAAATCACTCACGATCTTTTTTGCTGCGCCGACCACGGATTTCGATTTGTTCCGGAAAAAACCTGTAGACCGCACATCCGGCTGAAGCTGTTCGGGCGTGAGCGCGGCGAAATCCTGGACGGTGGGGTATTTCTTGAACAGCTCGGGCGTGACTATGTTCACCCGTACATCCGTCGATTGGGCTGAAAGGATGGTGGCGACCAGCAGTTCCCATGCGCTCTTGTGCTTCAGGGCGCAGGTGACGTCGGGATAGAGAGTGTTCAGCCGCTGAAGAATTTCCCGGACGCGGTCAGGCGCCGTGGGATTGTAGGCCTTGCTTACTGCGGGCCGTGGCAGTAGAGGCACGAACTGCGGTGGCAGCAATGGCCACGTGGGGACGGGCGCTCTCGCCCGTCCTGGGCGTCCGAAGGACGCCTGCTTTTTTGCTGGCGGCTTTGCGGATGCCTTCCTGGCGTCCAGTTTTGGCGGGTTGGCGCGGGGTAATGCCGCGGGACATGCGAGTCTCCTCAAAACTGAGGGTCAATCTTAGCAAATTGTTAAAGAGGGAAGAGGGGGGCGAAGTCAGAGAACTTAGCCGTCCTGCGGACGGCCATGACGGGTGAGGGCGCCCGTCCCCACACAGTTCGTGGCAATTCACACAGCCTTTCGTAATGCCGCCGAACCACGCCCACAATTGACGCCCTGCTTCCGTCCCGGTAGTCTGGCAACAGAAATTCAGGAGTGCCACGTGGCGGTGAAGTCCATTCAACTCGGGCAGGTCTGGCGGAACGATACTGATGGCCAGGACTATCTTGTCACGAAGATGTACAACGAGGTCTTCACCCAGTATGCGGTGCTGCGGCCGGCGGGCTTGTCGGCGCCCGATGTCCCTACGGTAAAAGTGAAAGTGACGAAGAATGCCAGCGGCGCCTCGCTGCCCGGATACACCTTTACCCAGGAAGGCGCATTCTAAGTCATCCCTGCGGGTGAGTGCTACGCGTTTCCCGTACAATCAATCCCTGTTCGGAATACCCCGGCATGACCGAAAAAATTCTTGCCATTCTGTTTGTGTTCATCAAGTCCGTGGTGGCGGCCACGGGCTACAGCGGGATTGCCTTGTTGATGGCGATCGAGTCGGCCTGCATTCCACTGCCCTCTGAGTTGATCATGCCGTTTGCCGGATACCTGGTGTTCGAAGGTTCGATGAAACTGCTGTGGGTGGCAACGGCGGGAGCCATCGGCTGCAATCTTGGGTCGCTGGTGGCTTACGAAATTGGCTGTTACGGCGGCCGTCCGCTGGTGGAGAAATATGGCCGCTGGATTCTGATGGGCCGCCGAGAACTCGACTGGGCCGACCGCTTCTTTCTGCGCTGGGGATATCTGGCCGTGTTCATCGCGCGGCTGCTGCCCGTGATTCGCACATTCATCGCGCTCCCAGCGGGAATTGCGCGCATGCCGCGCGGACGCTTCCACATCTATACTTTTCTGGGCTCGTGGCCGTGGTGCTTCGGTCTGGCCTGGCTGGGCATGAAGTTGGGCGAAAATTGGCGCGAACTGGGCAAATACTTCCACCAGTTTGACCTGGTCATCGGAGTGGTGCTGGCGGCCGGGATTATCTGGTTTGTGTGGTCACACTGGCAGAACCGGTTGCAAGCAGAGTAGGCCTCTCCCAAATCATTGCAGATTTTTGATTTCAGATTGCAGATTTTCATTCCACTTCAGGTTTGGAAATCTGCGATCTAAAATCTGCAATCTAAAATAGCTTCGTACCAGGAGACTACCGTGAAACGTCTCATACTCTTACTGGTTGTGCTGATGATGCGCGTGCCGGCTGGCGTGGCGCAAACCGCCGGCAACGCTCCGGGCCAGCCCTTTGTGGTCGAGTACTACTACAAGGTCAAGTGGGGGCACGCCGACGAATTCCTGCAATTGTTCAAGAAGAACCAGATTCCTGTGCTCAAGAAAGAAATCGAAATGGGGCGCATGCTGAAGTTCTGGATCGACCAGTCGCGCTATCACAATACCGAAGACGGACGCTGGGAGTACCGGGTGACCATCGTGTTCAAGAACGCAGCCGTGGCCAACGAGCCCTTCGACGAGGATGGGTTAAAGGCGCAACTCTTTCCCGATCAGGTGACCTACAGGCGCGAAGAGCAGCGGAGATTCGAGATTCTGGATGCGCATTGGGACCTGCCGATAAAGACGTTGGATTTGGAGAAGTAACAACCTTAACGACGAGGACCCCGGAGCCCCCGGATGGAAAGACGTTCTAAACTCCGTGTCCCAGGTCCTCTGTGGTTAATAAACTCGCCATTCACGCTGCCTTCCGCAGCCGTTCACTGGTCGTGCGGTTGCAAATGCCGACTCAATACGAGAACATAAGAAGTTCGCCTTACATTCCCAAGCGAAGCTATAAGGAAGCAGCTTACACATGCCGACGCGGCCGAAGAATGCAAAGAAGACGGAGTCGAAGCAGTCCAGCGGCGAAATCCAGGCGCCTAAGGGCAAACTGGGAATCATGATCCCCGGCATGGGCGCCGTGGCCACGACGTTTGTCGCAGGTGTGGAGGCGGTGCGCAAGGGCATCGCCAAGCCGATCGGGTCGCTGACCCAGATGGGAACGATCCGGCTGGGCAAGCGCACCGATGCGCTGTCACCGAAGATCAAGGAGTTTGTTCCGCTGGCGTCTTTGAACGACCTGGTGTTTACCGGCTGGGACATCTTCGAAGACAACATGTACGCGGCGGCGTCGAAGGCCGGGGTTCTGGAGCGCGATCTGCTGGAGCAGGTGAAGCCCTTTCTCACTTCGATCACGCCGCGCAAAGCCGTCTTCGACCACAACTATGTGAAGAAGCTCGATGGCCCGAACGTCAAAAAGGGCAAGAACAAGATGGACCTGGCGGAACAGGTGCGGGCCGACATGCGGGAATTCAAGAAGACTTCCGGCGCGTCCCGGCTGGTCACCATCTGGTGTGGTTCGACCGAATCGTTTATTGAGCCGACCGCAGCCCACCAGTCCGTGAAGTCGTTCGAAAAGGCGTTGACCCAAAACGATGAGATGATCGCGCCTTCGATGATCTATGCCTACGCCTCACTGATGGAGGGCGTGCCGTTTGCCAATGGAGCCCCCAACCTGACCGTCGACTTGCCGGTGATGCAACAGTTGTCGCGCGAGAACTCGGCGCCGATCTGCGGCAAGGACTACAAGACCGGACAGACCCTGATCAAGACCATCCTGGCGCCTGGATTCAAGGCCCGGATGATTGGGCTGAATGGCTGGTTCTCGACCAACATTCTGGGCAATCGCGACGGGGAAGTGCTAGAAGATCCGGGGTCTTTCAAGACCAAGGAGGAGTCCAAGCTGTCGGTGCTGGAACACATCCTGCAGCCTGAACTCTATCCCGAGCTGTACGGCAAGTTCACCCATAAGGTCCGCATCAACTACTACCCGCCGCGTGGGGACAACAAAGAAGGCTGGGACAACATTGATATTTTCGGATGGCTGGGTTATCCGATGCAGATCAAAGTCGACTTCCTGTGCCGCGACTCGATTCTGGCCGCGCCCCTGGTGCTCGACCTGGTGCTGTTTCTGGACCTGGCGCAGCGCAGCAAGGAATTGCGCGGCCTCGGAATCCAGGAGTGGCTGAGCTTTTACTTCAAGTCGCCCATGACTGCGCCCGGACTTTATCCCGAGCATGATCTGTTTATTCAGCTGATGAAGCTGAAAAACACTTTGCGCCACTTGAAGGGCGAAGAGCTGATCACGCATTTGGGATTGGAATATTACTGAGTTTAGAAAACGAGACATGGACCGCAGGCTTTAAGGAGATCAAGCAATGGCCGTGAAGATCGCGAAGACAGCAGATCGTAAGAAGGAAATGGACACCACCAAGAGCACGGATTGTCCCAAGTGCGGCAAGGCCACACGCATCGTGAAGCGGGTGAAGGATCGCGAGCGCGGGGTTCCGGGCGGGATTTTTATTTCGTGCTCGGCGTGCGAGTTTTACGAGAAGCTTTAGTGGCCGGGATTGATTTGATCGTGCCAGCTAAATGAATGGGTCGTTCGGCACGGGCGTCATCCTGAAGGACTTCAGTCCTGAAGGATCTAGCGCGCACCGCCACAATTGCCGTGAGGATGTAAATCCGCTGCGCGCCGGATCCTTCGCAAGCTCAGGATGACCCCATCGCAGAAGCGGGAATTTTAACTAACCGACTGCGGGAATCAGGCGCTGATCGCCAGGCTCATTTGCTCAAGGATGGAGCGCGCTTCTGCGGCGGGATTTGGGGCGGCGGTGATGGGGCGGCCGACCACGATGTAGGTGGCGCCGGCGGCGATGGCTTCAGCAGGAGTCACGACCCGGCTTTGATCGCCGTGGTCCTTGCCTGCGGGACGCACTCCCGGGGTCACAATCAGAAAATGGTTTCCCAGTTCCGAGCGCAGTTCGGCAGCTTCGAGCGCGGACGCGACCACGCCGTGGCAGCCGTCGGTGATCGCCAATCCTGCAAGTCGCAGGACCTGGTCCACTACCCGTCCGCGCACGCCGACCTTGTCGAGATCCTGATCGTCCATGCTGGTAAGCACGGTCACTCCGAGCAGCATCAAAGCCGGGTTGGCGTTGCGCGCGGCTTCCACCGCGGCGCGTATCATTTTCCCGCCACCCGCGGCGTGGATGGTAAGCATGCTGACGCCGAGCGCGGCAGCTTCGCGCACTGCGGCGGCAACCGTGGTAGGGATATCGTGATACTTCAGGTCCAGAAAGACGCGCCGGCCGGAGGCGACCAGGTCGCGCACCACGCTGGGACCTTCGGCGGTGTAGAGCTGCATCCCTACCTTGTAGGTCAAGGCCGAGTCGCCCACGGCCGCCACAATCTTCTGGGCGGCGGCCGCGGATGAAACATCCAAAGCGACGATCAGATTTTGTCTCGGATCGTACATCTTCAGAAAGTGTAAGGGATTTGAAGCGTGCAGGCTAGTATTGCAGGGCTGCGATCATTTCAGGTTGAGCGTTCTTGGCTGTTCTGGCTTTGACCACGTCCAGGCGAACCCGCTGCAAGCCTTGCGACTCGAAGCGCAGCACGCGCGCGGTGTTGTAGGAAAGATCGATGATCCGGCCCGGAACGATCGGTCCGCGGTCGTTGATACGCACCACGACGGCCCTGCCATTACGCAGGTTTGTGACCCGCACCCAGCTGCCCAAGGGCAGAGTGGGGTGCGCAGCCGTCAGATCGTACATGTCGTAGGGCTCACCGCTAGCCGTGGTTCGGCCCTGAAAATAGCTTCCGTACCACGATGCCGTCCCAATTTGATACGGCTTTGTCCGGGCTACCTTGCCCGGCGCGACTGCTTCTCTCTTACTGCTGGTATTCACGGACTCCGATTTGTTCGGTCGCTGAGCCGCCCCTAGGCTGACAACCATTAAAACGGTCGCCAGTATATGAGCTATATGTCCTCGCATTGTCACCTCACATCTCTTTGTCGTTACTCGGTCGTACCTCCCCTACCATCGCCAAGGATTCGACAAGGCTACCGGGGCAGGGGCTACCTGTCAACCCGGATTTCCCTGTAGCAAGATGATTATCTAGTAATAGATGCCTTACGTAACATACTGTTAAACTTAACTAATGGCTCCCATATTGCTGTAGTAAATGGTACTTATATGTTTACATAAGAGTAAATACAGTCTAAAGGGTAGGCTGTGGAAATTATTACCCGATAATTGTTTTCAACAGGTTACGACCATTACTTCGGTGTGGGAAAAGGTAATATTTGGCTCAAGATTGTGAATGACCCAGGCGCTCGCGCCTGCATTCGATTTCCGTTACATTGCCTCTATGGCTCCGTCTCCGCCTGTGGTCCTCACGATTGCCGGGTTTGACCCCTCATCCGGGGCTGGGGTGACGGCGGACGTCAAGACCATTGCCGCCCACGGCTGCTACGGGGTGGGGTGCATAACGGCCTTGACCGTACAGTCGACCGCCGGGGTGCGCCGGATTGAAGCGGTAACCCCCCAGCTGGTTACCGAGACTCTGGAGGAATTAAGCTCGGACCTGGAGATCTCCGCGGTCCATGTGGGCATGCTGGGCGCGGGGAAGGTGGTGCGGGCGGTCTGCGATTTTCTGGAGAAGGCGGGCCTGCGGAATATCGTCCTCGATCCGATCATCAAATCGTCCTCCGGACACGACCTGATTGATGCCGCCGGGCTGCGCCTGCTCGTCGAACGACTGCTCCCGCTGGCCACGGTGGTCACGCCGAATGTAGACGAGGCGGCTGCCCTCACCGGGCTGGCGGTCACGAATCTCGAGCAGATGCGCGCGGCCGCGACCCGGCTGCATGAGATGGGCGCGGCCAGCGTCGTCATCACCGGAGGGCACCTGGAGAAAGCGATCGAGCTTCTGAGTTTTGCCAGCCGGCGCGGGCCGGAGCAGGAAATTTTCAAGTCCGACCGGCAACAGTCGAATTCGACCCACGGCACGGGATGCGCGTTCGCCACCGCCATGGCCTGCCATCTGGCGAGAGGACGCGGCCTGCCCGAGGCAGTGCTGCTGTCCAAAGCCTACGTCGCCGCAGCCATTTCCAATGCCCATCCCTTAGGACGAGGCGTCGGCCCGGTGCATCACTTGTATCGCATGCACCAACAAAGACGAGTCGTGATCAACGATCCCGAGTCAGCGTAGGGGCGCCACCACAGGCCACGTAGGGGCGGGTGCCCTCACCCGCCCGGCGGAGCAAAGCTCCGCACGGTTGTTTTCATCGAGATTGGCGAACCAAGCGTCCATGGGGAAGGGCACGAGTTCACTCGAGTCATGGGTGAGGCCACACCGGCGAACCTCAGGGGCTAAAGCCGGCGCCAGCGAGCGCGATTCGGCACGACTGAAGTCGTGCCCTTCCCAGCGAGCTTTCTAGGCGTGCCTTTTTCCCGACCTTCCCGGCGAGCGTTGCTCGCCTGCCCGGACGAGGGCGTCCGGGCCTACGTGGGTCGTGGGGCTACGAAGTGCGGTGGTTTTCTAGCGCTTTGGGTCGGGGGATTTCTTCAGCAGCATTCCGGCGGCGAAGGCTGCGATCGCGCCCAGCAGCCACTGCATGCGGTAGAGCTGCACTGCTTGAAAATCATTGAAGGTTTGGACGCTGTAGATCATGCCGACGGCGATGCCCGCCATGATCAGGCACACCATCCCGACCAGAAAAGCGACCAGCGAAGCGGTGGATAGGCCCAGAGCACGCTTGATGTTGTGGAACTCAAGATAGAGCGTCCAGTGCGCCGTCGCCGAAGGCCGGGCTTCACGAGCCGCGCCGCAGACGTGACAGAAAAGCGAGCCGACCATGAACTCGGTGGCGCAACCGTCACAGACTTCCACCAGGCCTGTCGTCGCCTCGGTGGCGGCGACCGGGGGACGCCAGAACTCGTGTTGCGCGTCGTGGACAACGTCAGCCATAGAAAGCCTCGCTTTCCCACATCGCAAGCCAGTGACCAAAAAGCGAAAATCGGTAAGTCATTGAAACGCCGCTTCTTCGATAATCGCGATCGCAGACAATCGTCGCCAACAAGGCAAGAATTACCGCTCCAACTAGGAAAGATGCGCCTTGCTGACTAAGAAGATCGGCTGATTATAAGCGCACTTGTCGCGCGTGCTCTCATGACCTTCTTGGTTCACGGCGGCCGAAGGCGCGCCTTCAGGTAAACTAAAGTTCAACGACCGAACGAGAGAGAATTGCTTTTTTCGCTTCCACGCCGACCTGCCGTGCTGCTGCTGAGCCTTCTGCTGGCGGTTCAGGCAATGGGCGCAGCGCCGGACTCTACCCCCGAATCGCTCGCCTACCGTCCTCATGACCCGTTGAACCTGGCGGCGTTCAACCACTTTTACAACCTCGACTACGACCGGGCGGTGCAGGAGTTCGAGCAGATTCGGGCGCGGCACCCGGACGATCCTTTCGCGATCAATCACCTTCTGACCGCGACGCTGTTCCGCGAACTCTATCGCATGGGGGTGTTGAACTCGGGCGAGTACGCCAACGACACATTTATTTCTGCACCGCACCGTCCCGCGGATCCGAAGGTCAAGCAGCAGATCAAAGATCTGGTGGATCGGGCCACGAAGTTGGAGGAGGCGCGGCTGGCGGCAAACCCCAACGACGTCGAGGCTCTGTACGCTCGAGGGGTGACGCGGGCCCAGTTCGCCACCTACACCGCGTTGATCGAGCGAGCCTGGTTTTCGGCCTTGAGAAATGCAGTGGGAGCGCGACGCGATCACGAACGCGTGCTCGAACTCTCTCCTTCCACGGTTGAGGCCAAACTCATCGTGGGGGCGCACAACTACGTTGTGGGAAATCTGCCCTGGGGGGTGAAGGCGGCAGCCTCCATGCTCGGGTTGGGAGGGAACAAGGAAAAAGGCCTCCAGTACCTCAAGGAGTGTGCGCAAGGGAGCGGCGAAACCAGCATCGACGCGCAGATCCTGTTGGCGGTTTTTCTGCGGCGCGAGCACCGCTACGACGAAGCTCTGGTCCTGGTGCGCGGACTGGTGCCACGCTTTCCTCAGGACATATTGCTGGCGCTCGAGGAGGGCCACCTGCTGCGTGCGTCCGGGCGCAATCAGGAGGCCGAGGCCGTCTATCGCAAGGTCTGGCAGGCCGGCAAGGACGGCCATTATCCCGGACTGCACTATGAGATTGCCGCCTTGAGCCTGGGAGATTTGCTGCGCAGCCAGAAGGATTACAGCGGAGCGGCGGCGGCCTACGAATGGGTGGCGCAAGCCCCAAAGCCCGATGCGGAGACGTTGCAGAAGGCCGACCTGGCCGCGGGAGAGATGTACGATCTGCTACAGAAGCGCGATCTTGCCCTGGTCAAGTATCAGGCCGTGGTGGCGCAGGATGGCAGGCACTCCGCCGGCCGAGACAGCCCGCAAGCGGATGAAAGAAGCCTATCGGGAGAACTAGCCACGGAACCTTTGCCACTTTGGGCCCGTATCTCAGAGTGGGAGAAGACTCATGTATTGCAACTACTGTGGCAAGGTCATTCAGGATGATGCCAGTCATTGCGCATATTGCGGGAAGCGCATCGGGAGCGCGGTGGCGCGCCGGCGTCTGGTTCGCCCTCGGAGTGATCGCAAGATTGCCGGAGTTTGTGCCGGCTTTGGAGAGTACTTTGATCTGGATGTCACCCTGGTCCGGCTGGTGTGGCTGCTTACCGCGGTGATGACCGGCATCGGCGTGCTTTCGTATCCGATCGCGTGGATCGTCATGCCGGAGGAACCGTTACGCATTGAGGCGCCGGCCGGGCAGCAGGCGACGGCTATGTAGCCGACGCCATGCTGCGGGCGGGACGCCCGCAGGACAGCCGGCGGGACGCCGGCGCTACAACAAATCAGGATGATTCGCATCAAGAGCGGTGACGCGGAGATTGCTTACGATGTGGTGGGCAGCGGTGCGCCCGTTGTCCTGCTGCATCCCTTTCCTGCCCATCATGAGTTCTGGTTGCCTGCGGCCCAGGCCCTTACCTCCCGCTTTCAATTGATCCTTCCCGATTTGCGCGGACACGGTGAATCGAGCGCCGGCGAAGGCCCAGTCACGATGGAGAAGCATGCCGCCGATATCGCGAAGATTCTCGATCACGCCGAAATTGGGCGCGTGCCCCTGGTGGGAGTTTCAATTGGCGGCTACGCGCTCTTTGAGTTCTGGCGGCGATATCGCGGGCGGGTCGCGGCGCTGGCGCTCGTCAATACGAAAGCATCGCCCGATTCTCCGGAAGCGAAAGCTGCGCGGCTGCAGGCCGCGGCTGACGTGCTCGAACGCGGGACGGAGCTTTTCTTCGAGAGCATGGTTCCGAAGTTGATGGGCAAGACTACCCGGGAGAGCCGGCCTGATCTGGTGGACGGCGCGTTGCGCATGATGCGAAAAATGTCAGCCGGAAACGTTGCTCAGGTGCAGCGCGGCATGGCGGAACGGCCGGACTCGGTGCCCGATTTGAAGACGATCAACGTCCCGACTTTGCTCGTGACCGGGGATGAGGACATCCTCACCGGGCCTCCGGAAGCTGAGTTGATGCGGCAACATATCGCGGGCAGCGAACTGAAGATCGTCCGGCATGCCGGACACTACTCGCCTTGGGAGCAGCCGGCGGAAGTGGGCAAGCTGCTGCGTCAATTCCTCGACATGTAGGCGCGAGCGTCCCCGCTCGTGCGGCAGCACTACGAACGGCCATGCGGTGAGCGAGGACGCTCGCGCCCACACTCCTTTGTTACAATTCTCTCGCCATGTCTTCGAACTCGACGATTAATACTTTTCTGGTTCCCGAGAAAACCGTGGTCAACGCCAAGGGCGATGGGCCGGCGCTGAATATCGGCGCCGCGGCCAGCCGGGTCTTTCTTCTGACCCTCGACATCACCAACATCATTGAGCAGGAAGCTTTGGACGTGAGCATCTTTGGCTCAGCCGATGGCGCGGCCTGGGGCGCGAAAGCGCTGGCTGCGTTTCCTCAGAAGTTCTACCGCGGCCAGCACCCTTTGCTGCTTGATCTGAGCGGGCATGCCGATGCGAAGTTTATCCGCGCGCACTGGGAGGTCAATCGCTGGGGACGGGGCACGGAGACTCCGATGTTCGAATTCCATCTCACCATCCGGGAAGTGCCGCCGGATATTCTGAAGGAAGCCACGGCTGAGGCCAAAGCGCTGGCCTAGAGATTGCAGACTTCAGATTGTAGATTTCAGATTGTCAAATCCAGACAGAAGCCGCTGAAGCGCTCGCCGCGGCACCGTCAAGATTTATTCCAACCATGAATGCGATTTCTGCCACTGTCATACGCCCCGCTCGAAATGTTGCGGGGTCGTTGCGCCTGCCCGGGGACAAATCGATTTCGCACCGTTATGCCATGCTGGCCGCCATCGCGGAGGGCGCCACACGGCTGGAGAATTTTTCCACCGGGGCAGACTGCGCCAGCACCTTGGGTTGCGTGCGAGCCCTTGGTGTCGAGGTGGAGCGCAGCGAAAATAGCGTGGTCATCCACGGCCAGGGGCCCGAAGTTGCGGCCGCCGGGTGCGCCTCTCGATTGCGGCAACTCCGGTTCGACCATGCGGATGTTGAGCGGCATTCTGGCGGGGCAGGATTTTCCCAGCGATCTTATCGGAGACGAATCGCTTTCCCGGCGCCCCATGGCGCGAATTATCGCTCCCCTCGAAATGATGGGCGCGAAAATCTCGTCACAGAATGGGGGCCGGCCGCCGTTGCGGGTGCTGGGCGGGAAGCTGAAGGCGATCCGCTACAACATGCCGGTCGCGAGCGCGCAGGTGAAATCGTGCCTGCTTTTCGCCGGGTTGTTTGCCGACGGAGAGACATCTGTAGTTGAGCCGATCCGCACGCGCGACCACAGCGAGTTGGCACTGCGGGCTTTCGGGGCGGAAGTTACGCAAACGGGAAACGAAGTCCGGATCGCAGGCGGACAGAAGTTGCGTGCCATCGAGGCCATGATTCCGGGCGACATTTCAAGTGCGGCGTTCTTCTTGTGTGCCGCCGGATTGTTTCCGGGAGCGCAACTTGAGATTCAGAATTTGCTGTTGAATCCGACCCGGGCACGCCTTCTGGACATCTTGATTCTGATGGGGATCGGAATCTCGATTGCGCAACTGGAAGAACAGCATGGCGAATTACGTGGGACGGTAAAGGTGGAAGGGCGAAACCTGAAGGGGATCACGATAGCGGGCGCCGATACCGCTGCGCTGATTGACGAAATTCCCGTGCTGGCCGCGATTGCGCCTTACAGCGAAGGCGGGGTTGAGATTCGTGATGCGCGGGAGTTGCGGGTGAAAGAGTCCGACCGGATTGCGGCCATCGCCACCAACCTTCGCGCCATGGGAGCGCAGGTGGAAGAACGCGACGACGGCCTGAAGATTCCGGGGGGCCAGAAGCTGCGAGGAGCAGATGTTGATTCACTGGGCGATCACCGGATCGCGATGGCATTCGCAGTGGCCGCGTTGCGGGCGGAAGGCGAGACGCGGATTCGCGGTGCGGAGGCGGCGGTGATTTCCTATCCAGGGTTTTTCGACGCGCTGGAGAGCGTAGTCGAGCGATAAGTGCATTCCAAGGGCTGGGCGGGATGCCCGCCTGACAGCCGGCGAGACGCCGGCGCTACGAATCCCTAACTTCCCACGTATCTGGCGTACAGGCTGCGGGCGACCGCCGTGTCGGTTGTGCCCTTGATGATGGCCCGGCCGTCGGGGAACAGCGTCATCTCGTAGGGTTCAGGCCAGAACTTCAGCACGAAATCGTTGTGCCGCACCGGCCCGTGCGGTTTGAGACGCAGGCTTACTTCCGCGAAATCCAGGGGACGATGTCGCTCGTGAATCTGAACCGAGTTTCGTCCACACAGCGTGATGTGGGGGCGGCCTTCGCCTGCCAGATGGACGAAATCGCGCTGGCCGCAGGCGCGGCACCCTGGGCGCGGACTTCCGGCAGCGACTTCGGCGCGTTCGTTGCTCCACACGTCAAAAGAAAGCAGAGTTCGCCTTACTTGCTGCTCGGCGCCTACCAGCAGCTTGATGGCCTCGGTGGCGGAAATGGAGGCTGCCAGGTTGACTGCGGAGTTCAGAATTCCAGCCGTCTCACAGGTCTCGAAAGCTCCGCGCGGCTGTTCCGGGAACAGGCACGCCAGGCATGCGGTCTTTCCCGGAAGCACGTTCAGGGTGATGCCGTAGCTGCCCACGGCGGCGGTGTAAATCCAGGGAATGGAAGTCTTCACCGCAAAATCATTGATGAGGTAGCGGGTCTCGAAGTTGTCGGTGCCGTCGAGCACCAGGTCCGTCTCCCCCAGCAGAGACTCGATGTTTGCGGGGAGGAGATCGGCGACCTCGGGTTCAATTACAATCTCGGAGTTAAAGGCAGAAATCGCGCGGGCGGCCGCGATCGCCTTGGGCAGCGATTGATCCGCGTCGGCCTCATTGAACAGGGATTGGCGTTGCAGGTTACTGGGCTCAACGTAGTCGCGATCAATAATGCGGATGCGGCCTACGCCGGCCCGGGCCAGCAGGGAAGCCAGAGCGGAGCCGGTAGCGCCACATCCGACCAGCGCGACCCTGGCAGTCGCCAGCTTCTGTTGCCCCTCCTGGCCGATCCCAGGGAAGAGCATCTGCCGCGAATATCTCTCTTCCATGGTCCAAACAGATCACCAGTTCCAGTACAAACCATTATTATAGGTGCCGCTAAGTTTCCCGGCCAAATGCAACATTGCCCGACATCCATTCATCGAACCACCATAGCCCGCAGGTGCGAGGAGCCGGTTTGCGTCTAGAGCGAGCGATTGGGACGAGCCTGACAGGGCTGGCGCTTGCGGTCGCTCTCTGCCTTAGCGCGGCGGCGCAATCGCCTCCGGCGCAGAGCTCATCCGCGCCGCAAATCCCGGAAAATCCGGCGGCCCCGCCTGCGGTGGGGGGAATGGCTTCGTACGAGGGGTTGATCGTCCAAAGAATCGACATTCCCGAGCTTTCGGCCGTGACCAGCCGACACTTACAGGAGTTGATTCCGCAAAAAGCCGGGGCCCCGTTGGACCGCGACGGAGTGCGGCAAAGCATTCAGGTGCTGCACGCCACCGGACGGTTTGCCGATATCCAGGCCGAGGCCGAGCGCACGGCGGACGGCCAGGTGGTCCTGACATTTCGCATGCGGGCAAACTTCTTTGTGGGCGAGATTTTCGTCGTGGGCGATCCGAATCCTCCGGTCGCCAACCAGATCGTGAACGCATCGAAACTCCAGTTGGGGGAATTGTTCACGCGGGAGAAGGTGGAGCGCGCCCTGGTCAGCATCCGGCAACTGATGGAGCAGAACGGTTACTACCAGTCCGGCATCACCGACGAGGAGCAGCCGCAGCCGGAAACCCAGCAGATGAATGTTCTATTCCGCATCGTGCCCGGACCCCACGCCCGAGTTGGCCACGTCACGGTGAGCGGGGAAGCGGGGTTTTCCCGAGGGCAGATTCAGGACATTGCCAAGATGCATCCGGGAGACTACGTTTCGGTGCAACGGGTGAGTCGCGCGCTCGACCGGTTGCGGAAGAAATATCAGAAGCAGAACCGGCTTCTGTCTCAGGTCGCAATCTCCAGCCGGACCTATCGTCTGGAAACGAATACGGTGGACTACAACTTCGACATCGAGCCTGGGCCGAAAGTTGAGATCGCGGTGGAAGGCTTCAAGATCAGCCACTCTCAGCTGAAGAAAAATGTGCCGGTGTACGAAGAGAATGCGCTCGACGACGACTTGCTGAACGAAGGCCGGCGCAATTTGCTCAACTACATGCAGGGCCTGGGCTACTTCGATTCCAAGGTTACCTTGCAGAAAAATCCGGCGGCCTCCGGCGAAATGCGGGTCACCTATCACATTGATGCCGGTGACCGGCACAAGCTGTTGAAGCTGGCGATCGCGGGGAATAAAAGCTTCAGCGAGGACCAGCTTCGATCGCGGATGCAGATCCAGGCCGCGGGACGTTTCCTGGCGCACGGCCGGTACAGCCAATCGTTACTCAGTGCGGATGTGCGCAACCTCATCGCGAACCCGTATCGCGCGAACGGGTTTCTGGACGTCAAGATCACGCCTAAAGTGGAAGACAACTACCAGGGCAAGAAGAACGACCTCTCCATCACGATACAGATCGAGGAAGGCCCGCAGACCATGGTGGGCAGCTTGAAGATTGTGGGCAATGAAAGCGGCCTTGACGGCTCCTTTTCCCGAACTCAACATTTCTACCGGCCAGGGGTTTGGCTATTCCAAGATCAATGAGGACCGCGAGATCGTCCTGAACTACTACTTCAACAATGGATTTCCCAACGCCACCTTCGAGGCTGGGGCAAAACCTTCGCCCTCGGATGCTCATCTCATGGATGTGACTTACACCGTGCACGAGGGGGAGCAGGTCATCGTGGCCCAGGTGTTCACCTCCGGGCTCGATCACACCCGCCCGTTTGTGGTGCAGCGCGAGATCCAGATCAAGCCGGGCGATCCGCTGAGCCAGATTGACATGCTGAACACGCAAAAGCGCCTCTATGACCTCGGCATATTCAGCCAGGTGGATACGGCGGTGCAGAATCCGGACAGCGGCGAGCGGGAGAAGAATGTTCTGGTAAACGTGCAGGAAGCCAAGCGCTACACCTTTAACTATGGACTAGGACTGGAATTCCAGACCGGACAGCCGAGTTCAAACACCAACCAGCCGCTGGGCGAAACCGGGGTCAGCCCCCGGGTATCATTCGGCGTGACCCGGCTCAACTTCCGCGGCCGCAACCACACCGTGACGCTCAAGGCCAACGTCGGAGGCCTGCAACAGCGGGGCTTGATCAGTTACGACGCGCCCCGCTGGTTCAATAATCCCAACTGGCGGCTTACGTTTACCGCGTTTTACGACAACACGGTCGACGTCACCACATTCACTTCGCAGCGGCTGGAAGGATCGGTGCAGGCTGAGCAAACCATCAGCAAGACCAGCATCATGACCTACCGGCTCACCTTCCGGAGGGTGCGGGCGAGCGATTTGCAGAACACGATCAGCCCCGACCAGATTCCGCTGCTGTCCCAGCCCACCAGGGTTGGCATTCCCAACTTCAGTTACATCCGCAACAAACGCGACAACGATCTGGAAAGCACCAAGGGAAACTACACCACGATTGATGGCGGGGTAGCCAATAAGTATTTTGGCTCGGAGACCGATTTCGGCCGCTTGCTGATCCAAAATTCCACGTACTACTCCATCGGCCGGAAGCGGAACTCGGACCAGAAATTCGTGCTGGCGCGCTCGACGCGCATCGGCATTGAGACTCCATTCGGCAACACGTTCATGCCGCAACCTGGAGGCTCGTGCCCTGAGCCTCAACCCGGGCAGCCGGCTTGCCTTCCGCTGGCCGAGCGCTTCTTCGGCGGCGGCGGAAACTCCCACCGCGGATTTGGATTGAACCAGGCGGGGCCGCGTGACCCCATCACCGGCTTTCCACTGGGCGGCACCGCAATATTTATCAACAACATTGAACTCCGCATGCCTCCGCCGACCCTGCCCTTTTTCCAGGACAACATCAGTTTTGCGATTTTCCACGATGCCGGGAACGTCTTCACCAATGGCCATGACCTCACCCACAGCCTGACGCGCTGGTCCCAGAAGAGCCCGCAGCTCTGCTTGCAGCAGGCCACCGCCAGCCAATGCGACTACAACTACATTTCCCATGCCATCGGGGTGGGTGTGCGCTATAAGACGCCGGTAGGCCCGGTGCGCTTCGATTTCGGATACAATCTGAATCCGCCCGCGTTCCCGGGCCAGAAGACGATTACGGTAAACGGCGCGACCAGCACCGTCTTCGATCCCCAGCACGCGAGCCATTTCAACGTTTATTTCAGCATCGGCCAGACCTTCTGATGGTACGCAAGACGGTAAGCAAGATGGCGCGCAAATTGTTCACTCTCGTCGGCACCGTGGGGCTTCTGATGCTGCTGTCCTCAGCCGGCGCAGGCGAAGTGATCGACCGCATCGTCGCTACCGTGAACGGCCACGTCATCTTACTCAGTGACTGGGAAGATGTTCTGCGTTACGAAGCCTTCAGCAACGCAAAACCCCTGGAGCGTATGAGCGAGGAAGACCGCAAGGCCGCTCTCGATCGGCTGATCGACCAGGAATTGCTGGGTGAACAGATGCGCGCATCGGATGCGCAACACGCCTCTCCGGAAGAAGTGACGCAGCGTGTGGCTGAGATTCGCAAGCAGTATGCCGAGGCCGAGACCGAACTGGGCTGGCGTTCGCTGCTCGACCGGTACCGCCTCACCGAGGAAAGCCTGAAGAATCGGGTCGCCGTTGAACTCGACGTGACGCGCCTGGTGGATGCGCGGCTGCGGCCCTCGGTCACGGTGGATTCGAAGAGCATCGAGAGTTACTACAACCAGGAGCTGCTGCCTCAACTCCGTCAGGCCGGTGCGCAGAAAGTTCCGCTGGCGGAGGTCACCGCGAAAATCAAGGAACTCCTCACCCAGAAGAAGATCAGCCAACTGCTGACCGCCTGGCTGCAAAACCTGCGAGCGGGAAGCGAGATCCGCGCTGACGCGCTGGCGGCCGGGTCCGGAGGCCGTAGTCAATGAGTGAAACCGGCGTGAAGCCGGGGCGGCGCAAGCTCTGGAAGTATCTGCTGTGGCTCCTACTGGCGGGCCTGTTGCTCCTGATCGGCGTGGGCTGGTACAGCACGACCGAATCTTTCCAGAGGCTGGTACGACGAGCGATTGATCGCCACCCTCGAGCGCATGACCGGGGGACGAGTCGAACTGGGGAGCATTCACACCGTCCCATTCCACTTCCAGGTAGAAGTCCGCGATCTGACCATCCACGGGCGGGAGCAGCCCGGAGAAATTCCGTATGCTCATGTGAGCAGTCTGATGGCGCAGATCAAGATATTGTCCCTCCTGCGTACCGAGATTGGACTGAATTACGTCGTTCTCGATCATCCGGTCATCCACATCATTCTTTATTCCGACGGCACGACCAACCAGCCGGAACCGCTCTTGAAGCACGAAGCGTCCAAAATTTCGGCAGAGCAGCTTTTTGCCCTGTCCATCAGCCGCCTTGAAGTCCGGCGCGGCGAAGTGATCTGGGGAAACCAGAGAATGCCCCTCGATTTTGCCTTGCGGGATGTTTCGGCCGATATGAGCTACTCGCTCTTTCGCGGCCGCTACGATGGGAACATTCTGCTGGGGAAGGCGGACACGGCGTTCGGCGGTTATCGCCCGTTTGCCTGGACTGCAGAGGCGCATTTCAGCCTGGGCAAGAACCTGGTGCAAGTGCGATCTCTGAAAGCAACCTCAGGCCGCTCGCGGCTCCAGGCGGCGGGCCAGATAGAGGATTTCAGCCAGCCCAAGGTGGACGCGAATTATGACCTCAGCCTTGACCTGGCCGAGGCCGCTGCCATGGCGAGGCGTCCGGAGCTGCGGCGCGGTGTTCTGCAGTTGACCGGGCACGGGTCCTGGTCGGCGCAGGACTTTTCGACCATCGGCAAGGTTCTGATGTCGAACCTCGACTGGAAGGACGCTCCGGTTGGGGTGCACAACGCCAGCCTGAGCGCCCAATACAATATCGACCCCAGGCGCCTGGGACTCACCCAGATTGCCGGCCATGTGCTGGGTGGGAGCGTTGCCGGAGATGCCGAGGTGACGCACTGGCTCAATGCGCCGGAGCCAACGCGGAAATCGAAGGAGAAGGAAAAAGAAAAGCTATCGGACAAGCAGGCAGGAATTCTTCGCCTCCGGTTCAAAGACTTGTCTGCCGCCGAGATTGCGGCCGCGTTAGCGACCCCTTCGCGTCCCTTTCAACGGATCAAGCCCGCGGGATTGGCCAGCGGAAACGTAGAAGCGCGCTGGAAGGATTCGGTTCGCTACACCGAAGCCCAGTTCGTGGCCGATGTTGTGCCACCGCCCCAGTCATCGAGGGCGCAATTTCCGCTCACCGGGCACGCGCAGGGGACTTACCGCTTCGGTCCGGGCGAGTTGGAACTGGCCGAGCTGAACGCATCCACTCGCGCCACGCAGGTTCATGCTTCCGGCACACTTTCATCGACCGCAGCGCTCAAGCTTTCCGTTTCGACCACGGACCTCGGAGAATGGCAGCCAGTTTTCAGCGCCGCGGGATATGCCGGGCAGATTCCGGTAACCCTGAAAGGGCACGCCTCCTTCAACGGTACCGCCACGGGAAAGCTTTCACAGATCGCAATCGCGGGCAATTTGCAATCGCAGGATTTCGAGACGTTAATTCCTGCTACGTCTCATACGCCGGAAAGAATGGTCAACTGGAATGCGTTGCGGGCGGACATCCAATTGTCTCCGTCGTTGTTCGCGGTCCGCAATGGCACCCTGAGCCGCGATCCCGACTCGCTCAAGTTCGATTTCCGCGCGCAACTCGATCACCGGCAGTTCACTGACAGCAGTCCGGTACAGGCGCACCTGGATACGCAGGACGCGGATCTGCCCGGCATTCTGGCTCTCGCAGGATACTCGTACCCGCTCACCGGGACTGTGGATCTCCACTTACAAGTCACGGGCACGCGATCCGCTCCGCAAGCGCAAGGCCACGTCCAAATGCGCGATGGAAGCATTTACGGCGAACCGCTGGAACGCTTCAGTTCGGAGTTGAATTTCAACGGCGAGGAAGTTGCGCTGCAGAACATACAACTATCGCACTACGAAGCGAAGGTCGCCGGCAATGCTACCTACAATCCCGACAGCCACGCATTCCGGTTCAATCTGACGGGCGAAAAGTTCGATCTGACCCGGATCTCCGCGCTGCAGAGTGCCCGCATCGCGGTGAACGGCGGCGCAGATTTTACAGCGGAGGGGTCGGGCACTCTGGAAGAGCCGCGTCTCAATGCGGCCATCCATCTCCACGGCCTTACCTTCGACCAGGAACGGGCCGGGGATTTCACCATCAACGCGGTATCTCAGGGGGCGGACCTGAAGATTACCGGGCAATCGCAGTTTGAAAAGGCCGACCTGAAGGTCGAGGGCGGAGTTCACCTGCGCGAGGATTGGCCCGCCGATGTGTACTTTCGCTTCCACCAGTTTGACTTGGACTCGATCTTTCGAACCTACCTGCACGGAGCCGTGAACGGACATTCGAAGGCCGACGGCGAAGTACATATGGTGGGGCCGCTGCGGCGGCCGCGCGAATTGCAATTCATCGCCAATCTCGACAACCTCGACGCCGATGTGGAAGACGTAAAAATCAAGAACCAGGGCCCGATCCGTTTTTCGATGGCGAATCAGGTATTGCAGATTGACCAGTTCCACCTGGTAGGTGAGGACACGGACATTTCTGCGACTGGCAAGGTGCAATTGACCGGAGACCGTGACCTTGATTTGCGGGCGCAGGGGCGGGTCAATTTGAAGCTGATTGAAAGCTTCAATCCGGATTTCACTTCGTCCGGAGTCGTTACCGTGGATGTGGCCGTAGCCGGTACTGTGGCCAAACCCGTGTTGCAGGGACGGCTACGAGTGGAGAACGGCGCCGTCGCCTACATTGATTTGCCCAGCGCGCTGAGCGACATCAATGGCTCGCTCATTTTCAATCAAGACCGTCTGCAGATTGAGATGCTCACCGCCCACACGGGCGGCGGCCTGGTCACTTTTAGCGGTTACGCAAATGCTTACAACGGCAGATTCAACTTCGATCTCAACCTGCACGGACAGGATGTGCGCCTGCGCTATCCTCCCGGAGTCAGCGCCACGGCCAATGCCGACCTGCATTTTGCGGGCAGTTCTTCCGCGTCCTCGTTAACCGGCGAAATCATTGTCGGCAAGCTTGCCATGACTCCAGGCTTCGATTTCGGCGCGTACCTGGAACGCTCGCAAGGTTCTGCCTTGCCGCCCACCAACCGGCTGCTGAACCGGATCCGGCTTGATGTTCATATCGCTACCACGCCCGAGCTGCAGATGCAGACGGCCAGCGTCCGGCTTTCGGGGGACGCCGATTTGCACCTCCGGGGCACGGCGGGGAAGCCGGTCATACTGGGACGGGCCGACATCATCGAAGGCGAAGTCTACTTTAACGGGACCAAGTATCGCCTGGAGCGCGGCGACATCACCTTCATCAATCCGGTGACCACAACGCCGGTGCTGGATTTGCAGGCCACCACACGGGTGCGCGACTACGACATTACGTTAAACCTGAACGGCCAGATTGACCGGCCCAACGTGACCTACCGTTCGGAACCGCCGCTGCCCACCTCCGACATTATCGGTCTGCTCGCCTTTGGCCAGACTTCGGAAGAATCGGCGCAGTTGAACCAATCGCAGTCGGCGTTCAACTCGGAAACCTCGAGCGCGATTCTCAGCGCGGCACTGAACGCCACGGTCAGCAACCGGGTGCAGAAGCTGTTCGGCGTCAGCCGCATCAAGATTGATCCCCAGGGCCTGACCACGGAGACTTCTCCCACCCAAACAGGTCCGGCGGTCACCATCGAGCAGCAGGTGAAGAACAATCTCACGCTTACCTACACCACCAACGTCGCCGCAGGCGTCGCAGCAGATCATCCAGGTGGAGTACAACGTCACGCGCAACATTTCCGTGGTAGCGGTGCGCGACCAGAACGGCGTGGTGAGCTTCGACGTGCGGGTCCGCCGGCGAAAGAAGTAGAACCGCAGGCTGCCGGGGAGAGTATTCTGGTGCGGCGTTGGTGGCCGAACTCCATCCCGATCATTACGCGGTCGAACGCCGGCACATGGTGGATAGCCAGGTGCGCGCCCGGGGTATCCATGATCAGCGACTCCTGAAAGCGATGGCACGTGTTCCGCGACACGAGTTCGTGGATTCACCGTATCGCGAACAGGCTTACGAGGATCATCCCCTTCCCATCGCCGCCGGCCAGACGATTTCGCAGCCCTACATCGTTGCCCTCATGCTGGACCTTCTGCACCTGGAGCCTTCGTCGAAAGTGCTGGAGATCGGAACTGGTTCCGGATATCAGACGGCCCTTCTGGCTCAACTGGCCGCTCATGTTTACTCCGTGGAGCGTCATCCGGAGCTGGCACGGCAGGCGGCGGACACCTTGTCTAGACTTGGCTTCCATAATATTTCTGTAGTGACCGGCGACGGCAGCCAGGGTCTGGTCGAACATGCGCCCTTCGACGCCATCGTGGTTTCGGCTGCGGCAGCGCAGATTCCGCCGGCATTGTTTGAACAATTACGAGAAGGCGGGCGAATGATCATTCCCGTCGGCCCGCCGGAGGCGCAGGAGTTGCAATTGGTCCGCAAGCAGGGTGGAGAGGCGCTGGTTACGCTGCGGGAAGGCTGCAGATTTGTGCCTCTGGTCAGCGGATGCTTAGTTAGGGATCTCAGAAACTAACTTCAACTTCAAAGGCCGCGGGCGAGGGCGCCCGCGCCACACGATCGTGCTTTACAATCCTGGTGTGAGCCTTCTGCGGAATCTGCGAGTTACCCTGGAGATGATCAAGTGGGAGCATTCCATTTTTGCGCTCCCTTTTGCTTTGTGCGGTGCCATGCTGGCGGCGAATGGTCTGCCGGGGGCACAGCAGTTGCTGTGGATCATCATTGCCATGATTGCGGCGCGCTCGGCGGCCATGGCATTCAATCGGCTGGCCGACGCTTCGATTGATGGCGCCAACCCGCGTACCCAAACTCGCGCCTTGCCGGCGGGAACCCTAACCCCCGCCTTCGTTGCGACCTTCGTCGTGGTATCGTGCGCGGTTTTCGTGCTGGCTGCATCCCGGTTGACCCACCTGGCCCTGCTGCTTTCTCCCGTCGCGCTGGCGGTGGTGTTGCTTTATTCCTACACCAAGCGTTTCACGCGCTGGTCGCATCTGGTTTTGGGGTTGGCACTCGGGATCGCGCCCTCTGCGGCCTGGATCGCCGTGCGCGGATCGTATGATCCGCGTATTTTGCTGCTTACCGCGGCGGTTACATTCTGGGTAGGCGGCTTCGACGTGCTCTATGCCTGCCAGGACTACGAATTCGACCGGGAGGCGGGCCTGCACTCCATTCCGCGCTACTTCGGCATCAGCCGAGCGCTCTGGATCGCGCGCATCTTTCACGTGATCATGCTGATCTTGCTGATGGGGCTGGTGGCAGCCTTTGGGTTGGGCAAACTGGCCGTGGCCGGAGTAATCGTGGTGGCGCTGCTGCTGGCTTATGAACACTCCCTGGTTTCGCCGAAGGATCTTTCCAAGTTGAATGCAGCGTTCTTCACCATGAATGGCGTCATCTCGGTTGTGTTTTTCGTTTTCATTGCCGGGGACTTGTTGTTGAAGAGGTAGTCTCGTCCATGGCGGCCATCTGCTGCTTTTATGCGGCGGGCAGGGCGCCCAGGGCAGCCGGCGCTACTCTCCTGGTCTCGACTGTCGCTTCCGGCGTCGCCCTGCGGTATCATCGAGAGGTGATGTCTACGGTTCATTCATTCCAGACAGACGACGCCCGCCTCGGGCCGGTCCATGCCAAAATCGTTGCCGGCGAGCGACTGGATGCCGACGACGCCCTTGCCCTTTACCGCACGGCGGACATTCTGGCGGTGGGTTGGATGGCCAACTATGTGCGCGAGCGCATGCATGGCGACAAGACATATTTCAACGTCAACCGGCATCTGAACCCGACCAACGTTTGCGTGGCCGCCTGCCGGCTGTGTGCGTTTGGACGCAAGAAGGACACCCCGGGCGCCTACACCATGGCGCTGGAAGAGGCGTTTGAAACTGCCGCTTCCGGTTATACGGAGGCAGTTACCGAGTTTCACATCGTTGGGGGCTTGCATCCCGATTTGCCCTTCCAGTATTTTCTCGACCTGATTTCCGGACTGAAGCAGCGCTTTCCGCAAGTCCACCTGAAAGCGTTCACCATGGTCGAGGTAGCGTATCTTATCCAAACGCGCCAAGCTCTCGATTCGCGAGACGCTGGAGCAACTGAAAGCAGCGGGCGTGGATTCATTGCCCGGTGGCGGCGCGGAAATTTTTGCCGACCGGGTGCGCCATATTATCTGCGACCACAAGATTGATGGCGACCAGTGGCTGGATACGGCGAAGCTGGCGCATCAGATCGGGCTGAAGTCGAATGCCACCATGCTCTACGGCCACGTGGAAAACGACGAAGACCGGGTCGACCATCTGCTCAAACTCCGTGCCCTGCAGGACGAGACTCGCGGCTTCCAGACCTTCATTCCGCTGGCGTTCCATCCCGATAACACGCCGCTCCAGCATTTGCCCAAGACCAGCGGCATGCTGGACATCAAGCAGATCGCGGTCAGCCGGCTGGTGCTCGATAATTTCCCGCACATCAAAGCTTACTGGCAGATGATGACGCCCAAAATCGCGCAGATCGCCTTGCGTTTTGGCGCGGACGATATCGACGGGACCGTCATTGAAGAAAAGATTTACCACGACGCCGGCGCCACCACTCCACAAGGCATGCGCCGCCAGGACCTGGTCCGGTTGATCCGCGAAGCGGGCAGGGAACCGGTGGAACGCGATACGTTATACCGGCCGGTTACACGCACGGAGACGTCGGTGACAGTCGCGGTGTAGGCACGGCCCGCCGCACCCGCTCTGCAGTTACCCAAAACTTTACGAAGCCTGACAAAATTGCTTGGTAATTTTGCAATTTTGCAGCCCACTCCTTTTTGCTGCGGGTGTAGAATCCGCTTAGTAAGGACGACAAAGCTTCACGGGATCCGCTACCCGTGTTCTGAGGCTTGGCATGAATGTCCATATCAGCTATAAGCTGCGTAAGACCCCTGATCTCGAAAAAGAAATCAACCACCTGGTCGAAAAACTGCGCAAGAGGCTGCAGGTGTTCCGGCCCGAACTGCTGCATTTAAAGGGCGTGGTGGAGCAGAGTTCTCCGCGCGAGGGCACAACCGTATCTCTGAACCTGCGCCTGCCTTCGGGCCAACTGGCGGCGCAGCGCTCGGCGCCCACGGCGGTAGCAGCCATCAAGAGCGCGTCTGATGACTTGCTGCAACAAACCACTCGCCACAAAGATCTGCTGCGCAGCTCCCACAAGTGGGCGCGGCGGCGGTCCGCGAAGACCCGGACGGTAGCGCAAGTTCCGTTCGAGGAAACCCTGGCCGCCATTCCGCCCTCTACCGTCTCCCATGAGGACATACGCTGCTACGTGAATGCGAACCTCTCTCGGCTGGAGCGTTTCGTTGAGCGCGAGCTGTACTTTCGGGAGGCCGCCGAGCAGATGACACGGGATTCCATCACCAAGGACGAGGTGATTGACGAGGTCATCGCCGGCGCGCTGGGTGACGGCGGCGACAAGCCTGACAAAATGGCGCTGGAGCCGTGGCTATACCGCTTGGCAATTCACGCGATCGGTGATTTGCAGGCCCGGAACGGCGACGACGCGGTTTCCATCCACCTCGAAGAGTCGGCGCGGCTTCCGAACGTGCGGGCCAGTGACGAGTCCGAACTGCAGTTCCATCAGCCCGATGAAATCTTCACCAAGGAAACTGTGATCGCGGACCGGCGAGTGGCCACGCCGGAGGATATCGCTTCCTCGGACGAAATAGATACCCTGGTGCAGCTTGCCCTGGCGAAGGCAAGCCCGCAGGATCGAGAGGTATTTATTCTGCATACCATGGAGGGATTCACGGTGGCGGAAATTGCCTCCATCACCGATCGCAAGCAGGATTCGATCAACGCTTCCATTCTTGCCGCCCGGGAACACCTGCGGCGTTCGCCGCCGATCGCAGATCGTTTTAAAAGCCGGACACTTCAGAACACTGGCACGGACTGAATTCTGCGGTATTCAGGAGAGAGAACGACATGATTACCCGCGAAGATATCCGTGAGCTGGCAGAGTTTCAGGGCAGCGACGCGGATTGCGCCATCAGTTTTTATTTTCAACCGGCGCGACCGAGCAATAAGGCGCACCGCGAGCAGGCGATCCTGGCCAAAGATCTGGTTCGACAGGCGCTTGCGGGAGGTTGAGAAAAATGGGCGCAACACCTGCGCGCGGACTGACTTGCAGCACATCCTCGAACTGGCGGGAGAGTGGGAGGGAGGCCGAGGCCGGGCCCGAGCCGTGTTTGCTTGCGGCGGCAAGAAATTCTGGCGTGAATTCGATCTGCCCCCACAGCTGGCCCGCACTCAGCTGTTCGTCAACCGGCGCTTTCATCTGAACCAGTTGGCGGTGGTCCTGGGTGGGCAGCCTCGATTGTGGCTGGTTCTTGTAGACCGTCACCGGGCGCGCTTCTTCGATCTGCAGTTCGACGAGGTTAAAGAACGTGAGTCCGTATTCCGGCCATTGCCTCGTCGGCGGGGCGACGGCTTTGGCGGCTACGATGCCGGCCATGCCGAACGCAGTGTGAATGAGGACGCCCAGCATCACTTCAAATATGTAACGGAAGTCCTGAAGCAGGGACTGGAGAGAGGGGCCTTCGACCGCTTTATCATCGGATGTCAGGACATCCACTGGCATGATTTTGAAGCTCACCTTCATCCCCAGCTCAAGAGCCGTCTTCTGGGACGCTTTGCTGCCGAGGTGGGCAACGTGACCGAGGAGCAGGTGAGGGAGCACGGGGGACGCATCCTGAGAGAATCGCTGGCTCAGCGCCAGCATGACCAGGTGCGTGAAGTCCTTAGCCAGGCCAAGAGCAACGGCCGGGGCGTGACCGGACTGCGGCGGGTGCTGCGGTCGCTCGAAATGGGTGAAGTGCAGGTGCTGTTGCTGGCGGAGAATTATTCAGCGCACGCCGTTGAATGCACCGGCTGCGGTCACTCTGGACGCGCACATGGTCGGCTACTGTCCGGTGTGCGGCCGAAGTACGCAGGAGTTGGAGGATGTGTGCGATGCCATCGTCCCAGCGGCCATCCGACGCGACGTCGAACTGGTGTTTGTGAAGGACGAGCCGGAGTTCGATCGCGTGGGCAGCATCGCCGCCCTCCTGCGCTTCCGCGTCGGCCAGAAAAAGAGCGGAATGGCCGCGGCCTCGTAGACGGCTGCCTCGAGAATTCCTCCGCGCTCCCGTAGAAATTTTTTCGACACGGATTTGCGCGGATCCTCACGGATTTCCTGTGTGCGATCTGATCCGTGAAAATCCGCGTAAATCCGTGGCTGGCCTTCGGCTTACCCTGGCGTGCTATTCTTTCCGGTTCCTACAGCTTGCTTCAAGTTTTCCTGGAGGACCACTATGGCTTTTTCACGCCGCGATTTTCTCTCCACCGCCGTCGTTGGAGCTATGTCTTTGGGGCTGGAGGGAGAGGAGCGGAACAAGCCCGAGTCGAACAAAGCGGAGACTCCGGCAGCGACCGGCAAGCGCCCGATCATCGTGAGTGCGGGCAACGGCTTCGACTACCTGGAGGATGCCTTCGCGTTCCTCAAGAACGGCGGCGACACCCTCGATGCCGCGCTAAGAGTCGTAAAAGGTCCGGAAGATGATCCCAACGATGACAGCGTGGGTCTGGGTGGGCTGCCTAATGAAGAAGGAGTGGTTGAACTCGATTCTTGCTGTATGCACGGTCCCACGCGGCGGGCCGGGTCCGTGGGCGGTGTGCGGAACATCAAGAATGTTTCGCTCGTGGCCAAGGCCGTGATGGAGCACACCGGACACGTCATGCTGGTCGGAGAAGGCGCCGAGCGCTTTGCCGTGGCCCAGGGTTTTCCCCGGGAGAACCTGTTGACGGAGCGCTCCCGCAAGATTTGGCTGCTGTGGAAAGAAACGCATTCCGACTGGTGGGGGCCGGGACTGGCCAGTCCGGAGTGGAAAAAGCGGATGACGGCGTCGCCGCACGCGGACGATTTCGGCATGGTGAGCGAACGAAGCTCGAGCGCATGAGAGAAGTCGCCGCTGATATCGGGATCGAGCCGGAACATCGCATGGTAGCGATCCGCAAGGTTCTGTTTCCGCCGACCGGCACCATCCATTGTTCCGCGCTGAACGAAAAGGGTGAAATCTCCGGGTGCACCACCACCAGCGGCCTGGCCTGGAAGCTACCCGGGCGCTGCGGAGATTCTCCCGTCATCGGGGCGGGCTGCTATACCGACCAGGATGTGGGATCGGCGGGGGCGACGGGAAGCGGGGAAGAGAACATCAAGGTCGCCGGGGCACACACCATCGTGGAAAACATGCGCCACGGCATGTCGCCGCTCGATGCGGGTATGGACGCGCTCAAGCGGATCGTGCGCAACTACAACGGCGACATGGACCGCCTTCGCTTCATCGACATGACTTACTACGTGCTGCGAAAAGACGGGGCCTACGCCGGAGTCTCGCTCTGGGATGGGTACGAGCCAGGCAAGCCGCACAAGATTGCGGTGCACGACGGAGCCAGGCGCGCGGAGAAAACAGTCAGCCTGTTCTCGGGCGTTTCGCAGGAATGGCCGCCGACGCCGCAGTAACCAAACCATTGGATCGCGTGCGACATTGGTTCAGGAAAAAACTTCTACCCCTGCTTGGTGAGAGGCGGCAAGCAAACGTCGATCCAGGGTGGCAAGGGGCAGATGCTGGTGGCGGGCGGTGTCGAGGTAAACCGCGTCGTATGCCGAAAGCTGAAAAGTGCGGGCAGTCGTGAGAATTTGCCGCAATGGTATGAAGTCCCCGCTGCTTTCGATGGCGTGGGTCAGCAGATGTTCGATCATGGCTATTCCTGCCGCAGAGTTGGCAGGCGTCAAGACGCCACGCCGTTCGGCTACAGCGAATCCATTGGCCATTTCAAGGTGCCACAGTCCGGGAACTACCGCCCGGGCGTCGTGTGCAAGGGACTTTCTTACTCGGACCGCGTAGGCCGCCACGGGATTGTCTACAAACCAGGCTAGCGCTACGGAGGCATCCAGAACAAAGCGTGTCACCGCCTGCCCTCCTCGATCATGTCCTTTGCGCTCACGCCGCGGTGCGGTTTGGCGCTCTTTCGAATCTGCTCAATCTTGTCGAAGACCTCTTCCAGGTCGACCTCCGCGCGTGCGGGAACGATCAAAGCCGCGAGTTTCCCACGGCGCGTGATGCCGATGCGCTCTCCTTCTCCGGCTCGCGCTACAAGCTCCGAGAGCTTCTGCTTGGCTTCAAACAACCCTACGGTTTTCATGAAATCCTCTTATCATCTAGATGTATCATCTAGATGATATACCAAGAACCGATGTCAGTTAGGAGAAAATCTGCTAAGTGTGGAACCTACAAGTGCCTGCTCGTATCTATATGAAGAACACAGCGTTCAGAGCGCACCTATACGAACCTCACCTTAATATCCGGCCCCTTTTCCAGATGAATACTGTCAATGAAGCGGACTTTCCCGGTGCGCAGGGTCAGGATTACCGATGAGGTTCGCGTGCCCTCACCGAAGAAGCGGACACCCTTCATCAATGAGCCGTCGGTGACGCCGGTGGCGGCGAAGATGAGTTGCTTGCCGGGGGCCAGGTCTTCGGCTTCGTAGATCTTGTTTTTGTCCTTGATTCCCATGCGCGCGATGCGCTCTTCCATCTCCGGCTTGATGACCAGGCGTCCCAGCATGTAGCCATTCAGGCAGCGAATGGCGGCGGCCGTGATCACGCCTTCCGGAGCGCCGCCCGAGCCCATGACCGCGTGTACACCCGTACCGATGACGGCGGCGGCTATGCCGGCGGAGAGGTCGCCGTCGCCTATCAGCCGGATGCGCGCGCCGGCCTTGCGAATATCGGCAATCAGCTTTTCGTGCCGGGGGCGATCGAGCACGATGATGACGAGGTCCTCGACGTCGCGGTGCATGCGTTTCGCAATGTTCTTGAGGTTGTCCACCACCGGCGCATCGAGATCCACGGCGCCTTTGCAGGAAGGGCCGACCACGATCTTCTCCATGTAGCAGTCGGGAGCGTTCAGCAAGCCGCCACTTTCGGAGGCCGCCAGCACGGTGATGGCGCCGGGCGCGCCCGTGGCGCACAGATTCGTGCCTTCCAGGGGATCGACCGCAATATCTACTTCGGGAACTTCAGTGCCGTCGGGAAACTCGGCGCCAACTTTTTCGCCGATATAGAGCATCGGCGCCTCATCGCGTTCGCCTTCGCCGATGACGATGGTCCCCCGCATGGGAATCGAGTCCATGGTCTTGCGCATGGCTTCGGTGGCCACCTGGTCGGAGAGCTTGCGTTCGCCTTGTCCCATGGTGTGTGCGGACGCGATGGCCGCAGTCTCCACCACCCGCAGGAATCTTGAAGCCAGGTCGCTTTCGATGTTCCGGCCAAAAGTTCTGGCCTTGGCTTCCGTTTTGCTATTCGTAGTCATGAGTGCCCTCGATCGATAAGAGTTGCGCGTAGACGCTTAGAACGCGTCAATCCCGGTCACGCTTTGCCCGATGATCAGGGTATGAATATCGTGCGTGCCTTCGTAGGTCTTGACTGATTCCAGGTTGGCCATATGGCGGAAGATTGGGTACTCATCCGCTACGCCGTTGGCGCCCAGGATGTCACGCGCCATGCGGGCGCACTCCAGGGCCATCCAGACATTGTTTCGCTTGGACATGGAAATGTGCTGCGGCGCCGCCCTGTCTTTGTCTTTGAGGCGTCCGACTTGCAGGGCCAGCAGCTGGGCCTTGGTGATTTCAGAAATCATCCAGGTGAGTTTTTCCTGCACCAGTTGGTGCGAGGCGATGGGCTGATCGCGGAATTGCTTGCGGAACAGGGAATACTGGAGAGCGCAGTCATAACAGGCCATGGCCGCGCCGATCGCGCCCCAGCCGATGCCGTAGCGGGCCTGGCTCAAACACATCAGCGGAGACTTCAAGCCTCCGGTCTTGGGCAACAGATTCGATTCCGGGATATGAACGTCCTGCATGGACAGGCTGGACGTCACCGAGGCCCGCAGCGACCACTTGCCGTGAATGTCTTCGGCGCGGAACCCCGGGCGGTCGGTTTCGACCAGGAAGCCGCGGATCTTGTTGTCTTCGTCCTCGACTTTGGCCCAGATGATTGCGACGTCGGCGATGGAGCCCGAGGTGATCCACATCTTCTCGCCGTTGAGGACGTATTCCTTGCCGGACTTTTTGGCGCGAGTGCGCATGCCCCCGGGGTTGGAACCGAAGTCGGGCTCGGTCAGGCCGAAGCAACCGATCTTTTCGCCCGTCTGCATCACCGGAAGCCAGGTCTGTTTCTGTTCGTCGCTGCCGAAGGCATAAATGGGATACATGGCCAGCGATGAGTGGACGCTGACGAAAGAGCGAACGCCGCTGTCGCCCCGCTCCAGTTCCTGCATCACCAGGCCGTACTCGACATTCGACATCCCGGCGCAGCCATAGCCTTTGAGGCTGGCGCCGTACAGGCCCAGGTCCGCCATGGGCTTGACCAGTTCCTTGGGGAAGCGGCCGGCGCGGTTGCACTCTTCGATGATAGGGATGAGGTTATCTTCGATGAACTTGCGAGTGGTGTCGCGGACCAGGCGTTCTTCGTCGGTGAGCAAGGAATCGAATTCGAGGAAATCAACTCCCCGGAACTTGATGGCCATCAGTTTCTCGTTTCTGTTTCTTCGCCGCGGAGCAGGCGCGCAGGGAGTGGAAACTCTTGAAGGTAACAAAGGGTCGGAGGGCAGTCAAACGAGGCCGGGCAGAGGTAGTGTAGCTTAAGTCGCCCTTTCTCATGATGGGGTCATCCTGAGCTTGCGAAGGATCTAGCGTGCAGCGCATAAGTACCCTCACGACGATTGTGGCGGTGCGCGCGAGATCCTTCAGGACTGAAGTCCCTCAGGATGACGCCCGTGGATGTGGATTCGTCCGAACCGACCCACTACCGGAGCAGAACTCGCCGGTAAAATCCGGCGCTAATTCTCCAGATTGGCACTTGCGGATCCCCAAGCCAAGAACATTAGGCCCAGCATATGCTCTTCGATCGATAGGTCAGGCACGCGATCCCGAAGCAGTCTCCAAGGTTCGTGGTCGATGGGGGCCGATGAAGAAAATGAGAGACGCGAGAACAGTGTGCGAAGTAACGAGTTGAAGGGTGAGCCCGAACGGCGATGCGAAAGTTTGGCGGAGAACACGACCACACGAGCACCGGGTTCCAGGTGCAAGAAAAGATTGGCCAGCGCATCGGGCGAGGTAAGGACGTCCTGTGCGGCAAACAAAAGTAAACCGTTGAACTTGCCCTCTAACTGAGCGCCTTCCGCGCGCGCTTCGAGAAGTTGCACATTGTCCCAATGATTTCTTGCAATTCTATTTCTCGCGTTCACGGCTATTTCTGGGCTGATTTCTATCCCGACAACCTCTCCCGTAGGCCCCACGGCATTGACCAAATGGGGGAAGCTGGCGCCGGGCCCGCAACCCACATCGAGGGCGCGGTCTCCCGGGCGAAGTCGAAGTAACTGAACCGCTTTTTGCCTCAGTGATTTTATGAAGAAAAAATCGAAGTTTGGGAACGGTCGAATAAAGCGGATCAAATAGCGAGCGTAAGGAGGCGTTAATTGCTGATCTTCACCCTCGCTTGGCATGGCGCTTCATTCTAATACTCCTCGCTGTTCCTTTCAGATCAGGGATTGCCGTCATAGAAGGAAAGTTTACGCTCGCATCCATCAGGATCTTCTTCCCGCCGAAAATGGGAATACGCTCAAGTTCGATTCGAGACCAGTTTGGACTCAAAATGCCGTCAATATCCGTGATCTACCGACGCCTAATTGGCGATAATTTTGACAATTCTTTTGCAAGTTCCAGACATGCCCTTACCAGAGAGGCATCTAAGCTCTTAAGTAAGTTGCACTGGGGCCTAAAGAGGGGCACAATACTGCGGTTTGCCGGACATGACAATGAACGTAATCCAGCGATCGAGTGGGGCGCGCGGTTCTTTCGGGCGCAATAGGTCTGACGACCTTGCTCATCCCCGCCGTCGGCGCCGATGTGCCGGCTCCGCGCTCTTCTCTCGATCAGGGATTTCGTCTTCTCTACAACCTTGATTTCGACCAGGGGCACCAAGTATTTGTGTCCTGGCAGCGCGAGCATCCTCAGGATCCGGTAGGGCCGACGGCCGAGGCAGCAGGAATTCTTTTCTCGGAATTTCATCGGCTGGGAGTGTTGGAAGGCCAGTTTTATGAGAATGACAAGAAGTTCTTGAATCGCGATGAAAAGACTCCAGACGCGGCGTCCGGGACCGCTTCAATGCGGCCCTGACCCGCGCCCAAAACCTGGCGAGCACTCGTCTCGCCGCCAATACCAAGGACCGCGACGCGCTGTTTGCCATGACGCTTACGTCCGGTTTGCAGGCTGACTACGCTGCAATGATTGAGAAGCGGAATATGTCATCCTTGCATTACACCCGTGAGGCCAATGACTGGGCGGACCAACTGCTGGCCGTGGATCCGAATTGCTACGATGCGCGGGTGGCTACCGGTTTTAGCAAATACATAATTGGCAGCATGGCGGCCCCTCTGCGTTGGGTGTTGCGGATGGGTGGGGTCTCGGGCGACAAGAAACAGGGAATCGCGGAGTTGCAGATGACTGCCGATCACGGTCAGTACCTGGGGCCGTTCGCGCGGATCCTGTTGGCCATCGCTTACGTGCGCGACAAGGATAATGTCCGGGCCCGGGAATTGCTGGCAAGTTTGCGTGACGAGTTTCCGAAGAACACCTTGTTCACTCAGGAAATTGCCCGTCTGGATGCGGCGCATTAAGATTGGCGCGAGTCGGGCCGACCGTCTTTCTTACGCTCCTTCGGAGCTGACTCTCTCTCACAGCACCCAGGGCTTGCGCCCTGGACTACGATCTGCTGCCGCTACGCGGCCCTGGCTTTGTGCCCCTGCGTTCCTGGGAAATTGTTGCAGCTGACTCTGGGGCTGGTTCACTGGATATTCACCCGGTTGTAACACTCCTGTAACATTCGCGGCGTAAAACTTGCCCATCAGATAAATAAGGAGGAACCATCGCGTGATACGCCGCATTGCGCTTTTGTGCGTTGTTCTGGCTGCTCCCCTGTTCGGTCAGACGACCTTAAATGGGGCAGGCGCTACTTTCCCTAACCCGATGTACCAGAAGTGGTTCAGTGAATACCACAAGGCTCATCCGGATATTCAGTTCAACTACCAGTCGATCGGCAGTGGCGGCGGCATTCGTCAGGTTCTGGCGCAGACGGTAGATTTCGGCGCCAGCGATGGTCCCATGACCGATGAGCAGCTTTCCCAGGCCAAGACCAAGATCCTGCATATTCCAACGGTGCTCGGTGCCGTGGTTCCGGCGTACAACGTCCCCGGAGTTAGCGGAGAGCTGAAGTTCACCCCCGAGGCGCTGTCAGGAATCTTCCTGGGCAAGATCACGTCCTGGAACGATCCGGCGATTGCCAAAGCCAATCCCGGCGTCAACTTGCCCAACCAGCCCATTGTCCTGATCCATCGCTCGGACGGCAGCGGTACGACCTACATTTTGACCGACTATCTCTCCAAGGTCAGCTCGGAGTGGCAGAACGGACCCGGCAAGGGAACTTCGGTGAAGTGGCCGGTGGGTCTGGGCGGCAAGGGCAACGAGGGTGTGGCCGGAATGATCCGCCAGATGCAGGGTGGGATCGGCTATATCGAGCTCATTTATGCGGTCCAGAACAAGATCGACTACGGCAGCGTGAAGAATGCATCGGGTGCCTTCGTAAAAGCCTCACTGGATAGCGTCACGGCCGCTGCGGCCTCCGCGCCAAAGATGCCTGCGGATTTCCGGGTATCGATTACCAACGCCCCGGGGAAAGAGGCCTATCCTATCTCCAGCTTCACCTGGCTGCTGATTCCAGAAAAATCGAAAGAAGCGGGGAAGGGAAAGATCCTCGCTGATTTCCTTACCTGGATGGTGGACGACGGCCAGAGGATGACTGCCGACCTGACCTACGCACCCTTGCCGGGAAACGTAGCTGAAAAGGTGAAAGGCGCGATCAAGCTGGTGCAGTAGCGGCTGTCGTGGTGGTCAATGAAACCTACTGACAGGGATGGGCTTCAGTGCCCGTCCCTGTGTCGTCAGAGCGCGTCGCTGAGATCGGTCGGAGACGCGGGTAAGTTGTGTACCTCTCCAGTGTTCTATACTTATTTTGATGAAGGGCATCCTGATCAAGCGCATCCTTCCCAAGCAGGTCGTTCTTAAGCGAGTCCTGGCGGGGGCGGCGGGGCTGGCGGTTCTGCTTTCCTTTTCCACTTTGCATGCCGCGGAAAAGCAATATGAACCCGGCCGGATCCTGACTGTGGAAAAGAAGTTTCACACTCGGGTCTTGTACTACCTGGTGAACACTCCGGTGACCCAGGATGATCCCTACTATGAGCTGTCTCTCCAGTTGGGCACGGTGCAGTATCTGGCGGAATACACGCCGCGGCACGCTGCCGACGAGTTGCCGGACGGCTGGATCGATGATACCGAAGTGCAGATGAAGATAACGGACAAGCGTCACGTGTCGGTAAGGCGGGCAGGTGGAATGGATTTGCAGCTGTTGATCGTGAAGCGCATGCCCGGGACCGCGCCCTCGGCGGCCCCCAAGCCCTCATCGGTTCCGAACTGAGCCGGCTGATTTTCGCGGCCCGTCACGTTGTATCTACCAAAGATTTGGGTTTTCTCCGGAATCATGGCTCGCCTCGCGCTGGACAATCCGGCCTACTACATCAACCGCGAGGGTTCCTGGCTGGCGTTCAACCGCCGCGTGCTGGAAGAAGCGCAGGACGAAAAGAATCCGCTGCTCGAACGCCTGAAGTTTCTTTCCATCACTGCCAGCAACCTGGATGAATTTTTCGAAGTGCGCGTGGCTGGGCTGGTGCAGCAGATTGAAGATGGATACACCGAAGCCGGGCCGGACGGGCTTACTCTGCTGGAAGAGCGCGACGTCGTCTCCCGCGAGACGCACGAGTTCGTCGACGACCAGTATCACTGCTGGAATGAGAAGCTGCGTCCGGAACTCTCGGCCAACGGCATCCGCGTTCTGGGTCTGCACGAACTGGATTCACGCGCCCGCGCCTTTGTCGAGGAGTACTGCGAGCGGGAACTCGATCTGCTGCTTACGCCGGTGACGGTCGATCCGGCGCATCCTTTTCCGCGGGTCATCAACAAAGCGCTGTGCGTGGCGTTTCTGCTGCGCCGCCGCCGGCGTTCCTCGCTCACCTACACCGGCGTGGTCACGGTGCCGCGCGCTTTGCCGCGACTGGTGCGGCTGCCTTCGGAAGGAACCGACGATTTCATCTTTCTTGCCGACCTGGTCGCCTTTCACGCCTCGCGCATGTATCACGGCTACGACATCGTTTCTTCGGCGGCGTTTCGCGTCACCCGCAACAGCAATCTGTATCTGGCGGAAGAGGAATCGCGCAATTTGCTGGAGTCGGTGCGCACCGAGCTGCACAACCGGCGCAAGGGCGACGCGGTGCGGCTGGAGATCGAGGCCGACGCCGATCCCGAGATCATCGAACGCCTGCGCACCAACTTCGAACTGGAGCCCTGGCAGGTCTTTTCCGTCAATGGGCCGGTGAATCTGTCGCGCTTGTTCAATATCTACGAGCAGACCGCCCATCCCGATACTGAAGTTCAAGCCATTCGCTCCCCGCGAACTGCGGCTCACCGCCAAGTCGCAGGATTTGTTCGAGGAACTTCGCCGCCACGATATCCTGCTGCACCATCCCTTCGATTCCTACGACGCGGTGGTTTCGTTCATTGAATCAGCGGCGGAGGATCCGCGCGTGCTTTCGATCAAGCAAACGCTCTATCGCACCAACGAACATTCGCTGATCGTTCCCGCGTTGATTTCGGCGGCGGAGAAGAAAGAAGTGACCGCGGTGGTGGAGTTGAAGGCGCGCTTCGATGAAGACACGAACATTCGCTGGGCGCGCGATCTGGAAGATGCCGGAGTGCAGGTGTTCCACGGCCTGGTCGGACTGAAGACGCACTGCAAACTGTCGCTGCTGGTGCGACGCGACTCCGACGGCGTGACCCGCCGCTATGCGCACCTGGGAACCGGAAACTACAACGCGAACACGGCGCGGATTTATACCGATCTGAGCTTGCTCACTGCCGATCCGGAAATCACCGGCGCGGTGCACGATGTATTCAGTTTTCTCACCGCCTATGCCGAACATCCCAACTATGATCCGCTGCTGGTGGCGCCGCTGGATCTGGCGGAGCATTGCCTGGGGTTGATCGCGCGCGAAGCCGAACATGCGCGGCACGGGCGTCCGGCGCGCATTATCGCCAAGATGAATGCGCTGCTCGACAAGAACATCATCATGGCGCTGTATCGGGCCTCGCAGGCGGGGGTGGAAATTGATCTGATCGTCCGCGGCATGTGCGCGCTTCGTCCCGGCGTGCGCGGGGTCAGCGACCGCATTCGGGTGCGCAGCATCGTGGGCCGATTTCTTGAGCACAGCCGCATTTTTCACTTTGCCAACGGCGGTCAGGAAGAGGTTTACCTCGGCAGCGCCGACTGGATGCCGCGCAATCTCTACGAACGCGTGGAAGTCATGTTTCCGATGAACGATGCCCTGCTCGCGAGCGCGTGCGGCACGAAATTCTGGATGCCTATCTGGCGGACAACGTGAAGGCCCGCGTACTGCGGAAGGACGGCGCGTATGTCCGCAGTTGGCAGGCGGAGGGAAAACGCAAGCCGCCCGCGTCAGCCATGGCCTTCAGCGCGCAGGATTTTCTGCTGGGGCTGGCGGAAGGCAAGCAGGCGGTGGAAGCCATGCCTGTGGCCGCGCCTCGCAGGGCCCGCCGAGTCGTGGTAGGAAAGGGACGGTAAAGCCAAATGATTCTCTATTTCCTGCGTCACGCCAGCGCCGGCGAACCGGTCAGCAATCTCAAAAAAGATGAAAAACGCGCGCTGGACGAAACCGGAGTCGAGCAATGCGGCTACGTGGGACGGGCGCTGGCTGCGCTCGATGTGCAGGTGGACGTGATTATTTCCAGTCCCTTGAAGCGCGCGGCACAAACTGCTTCCCTGGTGGGAAACGAAATGGGCTATGAGGGCAAGCTGCTGTTTGAAGATGCCCTGCGCCCCAACGCTTCGTTCGCGGACTTTCCGCAAAATGCTGGACAAGTACGCCCGGCATGAAGCCATCATGGTGGTGGGTCACAATCCAAGCTTGAGCGAATTTCTGGGCCGGGCCATCAGTCAAAGAGGTTGCGAAGCGGCGATTGACCTCAAGAAAGGCGCGGTAGCGCGGGCGGAAATGAACCGCAATGCGGCGTCCCTGAACTGGTGCCTCACGCCCAAGATTCTGCGCACGCTCTATGCGGCTGCGGCGGAAAGATCGCGTCCGAAAACTTCACGGAAATAACTCTTTTCTTTTTCCACCGCCCACAACTCCAGGTCAACGCTTGCTCGGGGCTTGGCTACCAGGGTCAGCTTGACCGCACCGTGGCTGATCCGTACTTGGGCTTCGCGCACGGCTCCGCTGCGTCCCAGGTTGAGCGCTCGCGCCAGGCGCAGCAGGAGCGAGGCCTTGCGCACGAACTCTCGATCGGCCGGAGGCAGGATTTTGATGACGGCATCTCCGGGCGCGGGACGCGACTTGCCAAGATAGCGCGCCATGGCCGCGATGATTCGCCTTTGCTCTGGCGTGTATCCCAGAATTTCCGAATGCGAAATGATGTAGTAGGCGTGGCGGTGCCGGCCATTGCGATTGACGTAGTCGCCGACCTCGTAAAGCATGGCCGCCGCGGACAGCCACTCCGAATACTCGGGGGGCAAGCGGTGAAGCGCCTTCAAGGTCCTGAACAGGTGCATGGCCGAGTCGCGGACCTGTAGCGCATGGTCCATGTCGACGCGGTAGTGGGCGACAGCGGCCCGGATCGAGTCCCAGCGCTCCGACTCGATGTGCTTTCCTGAACGCGTGCTGCGATCGTATTCCGCCGCCATCTGCGCCAGCAATCCGTCACGCAATCCCAGCGGGGAATAGCGGAAGCCGGACAACTGGCAGCGTTCCAGCAGCTCCGAGTAGACGACCGCGCCGGCGACCACAATTTCAGCCCGGCGCGGCCCAACTCCGGAAAGCTTCTTGCGTTCGGCCACGGGAGCGCGCGCCAGCATCTTGGCGATGCGGCGCATCTGAGTCCGCGGGACCGCATTGGGCCTCGCGCCCTTGCTCTTGTACAGGCCATGACACACCGCCGCCAGCGAAGCCGCCGTGCCCGAGGTCGCGATGACGATTTTGGGCCGAGACTTGGCGATGCGGCCGGCAATGCGGCCAATTTCACGTTCGACAAATCCGCGCAGCCGCCGCAACTCCGCCTTGCGGGGCGGATCGTGGTGCAGGAACTCGTTGGTCAGGCGGACCGCGCCCAGCGGCAGGCTGACCGTGTCGCGAATGTGGCCCTGGCTCGAAATCGTCAGCTCACAACTTCCGCCGCCCAGATCGACCATGAGGGCGGTGGCGGCGCTGACCCGCAGGCTTGAGACCAGGCCGAGGTGAATCAGCCGCGCCTCTTCCAATCCGGAGATGATTTCGACTTTCCATCCGGTCGTCGAACGCACCCATTCCAGAAAAGCTCGCGAGTTGCGGGCGTCGCGCAGGGCGCTGGTGGCTACGACGCGCACCGTGTCGGCAGCCTCGTGCTGCACGGCGCGATGGAAGCGCCGCAGCACCTTGACGGTATCGGCGATCGCGTCCGGAGAAAGAAATCCGGTGCGGAAGACACTGTCGCCTAGACGCGTGACTTGGCGGTCTTCATGAATTTCGACCAGACGCCGTCCGGAGAGGCGGGAGATTTTCAGACGAACCGAGTTCGATCCGATATCAACCGCGGCGAAAGTCGGCATGGCGAGGGAAATAGTGTACCGCGT
>CAVOSG010000004.1:0-617598 GCA_963698825.1 Terriglobia bacterium
AGACGCGCAGCGGCTTCCACGCTGGGCTGCGGCCTGGGCTTGCTCGTGACCGGGATGAGAATGTTGCGGAGCGAGATCGAGCCGTCCTGCCTGGAGACAAAGCCCTCCACACCGTGGGGGATGAACAGCGTCATCTGCCCCGCTCCACGTGCAATCGGCTCGCCCACCGACTTCTCCAGCCAGCGCACCCGGCCCTCGCGCTGGTGAACCGCCAGTACGACAAGATTCTCGGGGTGCTCTTCCAGAAAACCAAGGCAGGCCTTTACCGGATCGTTGCTCGACGCGATGACTTTCTTAACTTTGATGCCGAGCCTTCCGACCACGCTCTTCGGACTTCCCATCGGGATAAGTCTCCATCGCTCGAGTGTGTCGCGTACGCCGGGAAAATCCTGCCATTCTGTGCCGGGACTCGCTTCGACATGAAGCATTGTGAGCGTGGCTCCCGCTGCAAGTGCGATTTTTAGGGCGTGCACGAAGGCCACTTCGCTGGCGTAAGAAAAGTCTGAGGGATGAAAAATGGACTTGACTCTGACTTCCTCAAGCAGGTTAGATCGACTCACGAATTGTGCCCTTTCCTGTGCTTCGGTGGTTGGATTTGGACTGGCTGTCGTCGTTGTCCAAGTCAACGTAGTGGGCTTGGGCACTCGTTCCGGAATTGGGCGATAGTCCGCAACGCGGACCAACCGGGGACCGCCTCAGGAATTGACGGTGCTGATCCACGATACGACAGACCCGCATCTGGCCGTTGCTGTAAGGGCAGACCACGCCGTCCAGGGGAGTTGAATTTTCCAGAAGCACCCAGCTGACGCCGTATTGTGTTCGAAGGGCCTGGAGCCGATCTTCGGAAAGGTGCACCCAATCCGATTGCACCGAACTCTCCTCTTTCCAACGTTCAGCTAGCTCGGGAAATACTGAGGCCGCCCCACCGTCTTTTTGGTGATCGGCCAGCATGCTGCGTTCAGCAACTGCACGGAAGCCATGAAGATCCACACCCGGTTTCGAGAAATATTCGGCATCGAGTGCGAAAAGTGCGTCTTTCGGCGTGTGATCGCGTATCCAGAGAAAACTGCTAAGCCATTCACCCTGGTACCGAACTCCCGGCCGCTCGATATGTGGACTCGCTGGATAGGCTGCAACTTCGAGCTTGAACATTCCAAGCGAGAGCACGCTAAAGCAAAGAGCCCATCGCCAGACCCGGGCGCGCAGCAGATACTCGTCCACTAGGCCTCCCAGTAGGAGACAGAACATAACGTAGATCATGTGGAAACTTCTCATGGGTTGCAGTCGCAACAAATATGCACAATTGGCGTTAGTCGCGAGCACCAGTGCCGTTGCGGTCGAGATCAGGCCCAAACCGACTAGAGTCTTTGCCAGCCGTGTAAAAGCAGGGAGAGTCGGGTTAAGCGAAAACTTCGCGCAAACGGCGAGGATGATGAGCGGCGCGAAAATACCCACCCATTCCCACCAGTGCCACGTAGTTACTAGAAAGTACGAACGGGAGGCCAGTGCTTCCCGGTAGGCGCCTCGGGCGGGCTGTAGATGCCTACTCACAAAGACCGGCAGCAACAACGCGGACAAAACAGGCGCCGCTGCCACCAACCGGGTGCTGTCGCGCGACCGGGGTCCGGCCGAGAGCAGCAACCCGAAACCCGCTCCGTAGATTGCCATCTGCGGATGAATAAAAAAGGCGCCAAGCAGCCAAAAGGAGGCGGCGTATATTCGCTTGCCCAGAAAGCAGGTTACGGCCATCAGGACAAGCGGTGTCGATAGCGACCTTGCCGTCAGGTAGGAATCCGCGACGGTTAGTGCCGTCCCCGCTACGGGGAGATTGAGTAATGAGGCAAGCATACCCACGCCCGCCCAGCGCGCAGTATCGCTTCGAAAGCATCGCTCTGCCAATTGGTAGCCGGCCCAGAGCAGTAAATATTGTGCAAATGCGAACCAGAGCAACATGCTCCATTCGATCGGCGCGCGGCTGAGGCGGGTGATCGACGAAACCAGACGCGGGAACAGAGACAGCCTGGCGTGGTGCATAAAGAACTCAGAGCCTACAGGGAACAAGGATGGATCCGCAGCTTTTTCAACTCCGGGCGCGTAGATCGCAGCATCGTCGGTGCCCATGTGATAGCCGTGGACAAGTATTGACAGTACCGTCATGACAAGAAGTAGGAATAGTCGCCTGGCTTTGGTCGTTAACGCTCTCAGGAACTGGGTAGCCAACCTGCTGGTCATTTTTTTCCAGCGATCTTCTTCTCCAGATCTGGTCCGAACTCGTTAACGAGTTCGTCAATCATCGCGAACGGAAGAGACGTCACGACCCGGGAGAAAGTCGGGCCCGGGCCGCGATCTTTTTCAGGATAATAGGCATTCGACAGCCCACTGGCGGCGATGCTGCCCAGGATCCCAGACCAATTGAAGGCACGCCCACCTGAATCTTTGTGCGTTAAAACGGGTCGAATCAGTGCATGTCCCAGGCGCTTTGTGAATGACCCTTCACCCAGGCGGTGGTAGCGCGGATCTTGATGCAATACAGTAGGCAACAGAAAATGTGTGAAGAACCCGGCTGATGTTTCATCGGCCAATCCCGCACCGAATCGCTTGCCGTAGCCGGAAGCGCCCTGGCCATATTCGGAAGGATCATTGTTCGACTGCGCGAGGCTGGCCTCGAAAGCCACCCAGCCTATTGTGAAAGGATCGGTCTCATCCTTTACGAACAGTCGGAATTTTTCATGGGCCGTGAGTGGACGAGCTGACTTGCTCTCAGTGACAGTGTAAGTGGGAAGAATCCAGAAGAGCCGGGGATGTTCCTCCTCGAGTTTCTGACTCTTTGCAGGAGGGGCTTGCTGTATCAGTGGAAGGGATGGCTCACGCAAAATCGGCTGCATACTTCCCTCTTGGCTTCCGCTCGATTCTTGCGCCCAAGAAACGCTGGTCTGCAAAATGGAGAGAAGCAGTATGAAGAAGAGGCTCTGCGACATTGAGTTTCTCAAGTCTCTGCAAAAGGATTAGCATCTTGCGACAATGCCGAGAACCTACTGGCAATAAGTCATCGTTACAGTCTTCGGGAGATCAGCAGGGGAATTGTCACTAAAGATATGGGTACGTTAGTCCCCTGACTTTAATCTTGATCCTTAATTCCTTCTCAAGGTTCCGCCAGCGCTTTGTTCGTTCCATGGTCGGTACCTCTGCCGATCATCGCGCTATGAATTTGTCGCACTAGGGACCTCCCCGACCTGAAAGCTTGAAAGCGCAGCTGTTTAGTGGCCGATCTGAGTTCCGATAACCTCCCCAGAGACGATAATTTCGACGCGGCGGTTCTTCTGACGGCCCTCAGCCGTGCTGTTGTCGGCCACTGGGCTGCTAATGCCGAGGCCCTGCGCCGATAACGAACCAGCTTGCAGCCCCTGCGTGACCAGGTAGTCGCGCACGGCGTTGGCGCGTTGCTCGGAAAGGGTCTGGTTGATTTCGGGTTTACCGCTGGTGTCGCTGTAACCCTCAATAGTCAAGCGCAGCGAGGGATAATTGAGCACGATGCCGGAGAGCTTAGCCAAGTCCTCACGCGCTTCGGGGCGGAGCTCGAACTTGCCGGTGTCGAAAAGTACATCACCCATATTGACGACCAACCCTCGGGGCGTGTCGGTAGTGGGCAAGACGCGATTGAATTGCTCAAGCAGGCGGGCGCGCACGGCCTGTTTCTCACGATCGAACTGTTCCGTGGCTTTTTTCTGGGCCTCAGCCGCGGCTAATTCCTCATCCGCTTTCCGCTTGGCCTCGGCGGCTTCTGCGGTCGCCTGCGCCTTACACTTCTCGCACTGGGCCTCTTCCATGGCCTTTTTCTCGGCTTCAGCCTTAGCTAGTTTTTCGGCCTCCTTCTGCCTCGCCTCGGCGGCCTCCTTCTCTCCTCTCTCCCCGAATGTGTACGCGATACCGATGCCGAGACGAATCCGGCTTTGTCCTGCGTCGGCGAAGTGCGTACGCAGAAAGTCGACATTGAATCGACCCACCCAATGAGGCGACAGCCGATAGTCGGCTCCACCACCGAGCAGCCATGAAAATGCATTATCCGAAGCCGACTGACTTCCACCCGTGGTCGGCGCCTCAATTGACGAACTGAGATGGGACAAGCCGAGTTGTACTTCCACGAAAGGCCACAGGCGTGCAAGGTGGCTCTCCTTGACTTTTAGCGTACCTGGGAAAGAGATACGGGGGCCGCCGATAAAATTTTGCAAGTGACTCTTCGAAATGACTGCGCCCGATTGAGTCAACTCGAACACTCCCAGATGCGAGGTGTCCCACCCAGTGTCATAGTCAACGGCCAGCGAAACCCTATTCGTGATCCAAGCTGCCGCCCCGATGTTGAAGCCATCTAGACCGCCGTCACCCGAAGTGTGCGTATAACCACCGCCGAGTTCCAGCCTTTGGGCAGAAACAAGTAACGGGAATGCAAGTAGCAACAATGGAAATATGCGTAGGTTCTTCATAATCTGCCTTTCCTTAGGCCCATCGGGTACGCCCCGGGGTGCTTCCGAACAGAAAGAGCGGGACCATGGAGCGTTCATATCGAACTGCTCGTCCTGGGCACGCGCCTGCGAACTTAAGTGATAGGAGATTGGACATTAACTGTCACAACTACCAGACTTTAGTACGCTCGACCGTCTGGAAGCGTGACCTCAAACACCCGTCGAAAGCAGGAACACTGGCGTCATGCGGGAACACACTGCCAGATCTCGATATCCCTAGACAAGCCTGCTTGGTGAAGACGCGATGCCTCGCAAATACTACGGACTTTCAGGCGTCTCGGTGGGACAAACCAGACTAGAAAAGAACGATCAAGTTACTGTCAATTGTTACAGGCCTATTTCATGGAATAGCTTTTTTAGGTTAATGTCAGCGCTGCCGTTCGACTGGGATAATCGTGACATCCACATCACACCATCCATAGTATGTTGTGAGTGTGATCATGGTGCACTTACTCTGATACACGCCGAATTGCAAACGTCAGAGAATCGCCTCACAAGGCCATCATCGTGTCTGTTGTCCTCGTGATGCTGCTGATCGCCCTCCCGTCTGCGCTCTCTGCGCAGCAGCAGCTACCAGAGCCAAAGCCGTTGCGTTTTGATCTCACTCAATTCATCGGTTATCGAACCAGCATGAGCTTTCCCATCGAGCCCCATGTCACTGGGACGGACCCTCGCATCATCCTCGACGCGAGCCCGAGCTATGGAGTTTCTCTTGGGATGCGGCTCGCAAATGAAGGTGATTTGGTCGAAATGCGCTGGGCGAGGCAAGACTCGTATGTCCACGCGGAAGACATCACTCCCCAGCTCCCGCGTCAACGTGTGATTCTTGATCAGTTTCATGGAGATTTCAGCCATGAGACCCCGATCGAAGACTGGGCCTCCTGGGCCAGGCCGTACGTACTGGCAAGCGTTGGCGCGACCCACGTTTCCAGCAGCACAAACGTCAGCTTCACGCGTTTCTCATTTGGAATCGGCGCCGGAATCAGGTTCTACGCCAGCCGCCATCTGGACTTCAAGATTCAAGCCGAGTGGTTGCCGGTTTTCTTGGACCCGAATGTTGCTTTCATTTGCGGCTCGGGTTGTATCGTTCACGCGGGCGGTACGGCAAGTTCTCAGGGCGAGGTCTTCGTGGGACCGGTACTACGATTCTAACCCGTAACCGAGACCACTGAGCGGCACCCCCGTGGATCCTCTGGCCTCCGTGCTTTCACCTGACAGACTTGACAGGTTTCAACTCGCCCGTCGAGCGTCAAGATTTCCGTAGGCCATAAGGGATCGCGCTTGATCGGCTTATTCATTGGCCGCCGCCCAAGATAATTGTCTGTCTATCTTCAAAAGGGGGACGTTTGGTTTTCGGCTTGACGATCACATTCCTTAAACAACTTGGGATTGGTCTCTGGTTGACTTTTCCTCTCTTGTTGAGTTTGGCGGCTGCAATAAGTCTCTTAGGGCAAACTGTGGGAAGAAAGGAAGGATGGTCGCGATTCGACAGCTTTTATTGGTCGTTCATTACCGCGACCACAGTTGGATATGGTGACATTCGACCAGTCAAACGAAGATCAAGGATCCTTGCGATCTTGATCGCATTCCTGGGGCTAATACTGACCGGCATCGTCATTGCAGTCGCTGTTCGTGCCGGAAGTCTTGCTTTGGGTACGCCTGGTAGCTGATCCCAGCTCGGCCACGATTCGATGCTATCAAGAACAGCAACACCTGGATGAAGTAGTGTACTGGTCCGAACCTGTAAGGGAACATCAGGCGGCTCCACGGCCGAAGGATTAAGTAGATGACGCTCCAACAAGACACCCTTGATAAGACTTACTTGAGTCGTGCCCTTGAAGTTTCCATTCACGTTGGGCTTTTTATCTTTCTGGCTACCGCGTGTCTTCTCATTTTGCGCCCCTTTCTCCCTCTCACTGCTTGGGGGATTGTCATTGCCATCGCTGTGTACCCCGGCTTCGTCTGGTTGAAGAATTTCCTGGGTGGACGCAACGGGCTTGCCGCGACCGTTTGCACTCTTCTTCTATTGGCAGTTCTAATTGTGCCGGTTGTGTTGCTGACAGGATCATTGGTCGAGGGCGCTCAGAGTTTGGCAGCACGCCTGAATGAAGGAACGCCCATCCCACCGCCGCCACCAAGCATCGAAACCTGGCCTGTCATCGGACCTCGCTTGAGGGATACCTGGGAGCTGGCCTCCCGAAACTTGACCGCCGCCTTGCAACTCTTTGCTCCCCAGATCAAGGCGGTCATTCCTCGGCTGCTCTCAGCTTCTGCTGGTGTTGGTTTGGCTGTACTGCAATGGATTTTCTCTATCATTATTGCTGGAGTTCTTCTCGCTAACGCCGCACTTGCCGCGACGATCGCACGACGGTTAAGCAGCCGCCTCTTTGGCGCCAGGGGGCCGGAATTCGAGGAACTGGCCGGCGCTACCATTCGCAGCGTCACGACCGGAATTATTGGAGTTGCAATTATCCAGTCGTTTTTCGCCGCTCTCGGCTTTCTCGTGGCGGGTCTTCCGGGTGCAGGATTGTGGGTGGTGATCTTCACTATCGCAGCCGTACTTCAGCTTGGTGGGCCCGTGTTAATACTGCCGGTGATTTACATGTTTGCGACCGCCAGTACCACCAAGGCCATTATTTTTCTGGTTTGGTGTCTCTTCGTCGGCTTGATGGACAACGTGCTTAAACCTCTTCTGCTCGGGCGTGGGGTTGCTGTTCCAACCGTGATCGTGTTCTTAGGCGCCATTGGCGGATTCATAACAATGGGAGCGATCGGCTTGTTCGAAGGTGCAATCGCTTTGTCCGTCGGATACAAGCTGTTCCTCGCATGGCTGGGAGGAACTGTCGAACCCTCCTAAGACGTCAGCAAAGGGTCTGGCTAAGGCTTCCTGAATATTGTTCGCTATTCCCGTTGATGATCCGCGTGTTTTTTCTCGGACAATACCAGCGTCGGACTAAGAGCAGGTTGTGATTTCAACAAACCCCGGCAGACTCTTACACGCGCGCTGCGACTTTGAGCGCCAATTTTCTTACCTGTTTATCTTGCCAGTTACGCAGAGGAGGAGCCGGAACTTACATTGTCGTTCAACGGGTGCCCTCACACCCGGTCTCTCTATCTTCGCCGGAGGTTATATGCGTTTATTCTGGGCTTCTTTAGTTATCTGCAGCGCCTTAGTTTCCACGTATGCGCAGGACTATAGCAAGGCTAACTTCGTCATCGGCGGTGGTCCTGGTTTTCCACTTGGGGATATCAGCTCGTTCGTTGGTACAGGTGGACATTTCATGATCGGCGGCGGATTGAACTTCAGCAGAATTATCGGTGTGGACACGGAGTTCATGTGGCACGATTTGCCGATTAATTCGGCAACAAAGGATCTTCTACAAACACCCGGCGCCAGTGCGCGGCAATATGCCTGGACATTCAACCCGATTGTGCATATTCCCGTTGGAGAAAGACTGGGAGTTTACGTAATCGGTGGAATCGGTTGGTATCATCGCTCGGGTGAGACAACAACTCCCGGCGCTGGTGTAGTCTGTGATCCCTACTGGTCATGGTGGTATGGCTGCACGATCGGAACGGTGGACTTTGTGACGGGAAGCAGGAGTGCGAATGCATTCGGCGAAAATATCGGCGGCGGCTTTACGTATCGCTTGGGGGAGGGGAATACCAAGATTTTCACGGAGGTCCGGTATCATCATGCTGGCTACGATCACGTATCAACGAATCTGCTTCCACTCACATTCGGGATCAGATGGTGAGTGGCCGAGCAGAATCTTGCGCCGGGGAAACAGGGACGCCACTGTCGAATTACTTCTTAACTGACGGTTGGGGTTCGGCGTCTTGACCTTATCTTTAATCTCAAAGTCTGCCGAGCAATCCAGCGCGGCCTGGCGACTGTTCCGAACGTGATGGCGAGGCCTGCACCCGATCTCGAGATCCCCACTCCACAAAGCCGATGCATCGAACGAGATGATTTTGCGCAACGACGAAAGGCCGCCTATTGAGGTGGAGTGGAGCCTGGCTTGCGCTTTTTCCCGAGCGCCCGCCCCAGGTCAGGAAGAAATTCTTTCACTACTCCAAACCCCATATTGCTCGCCACGGTGATGCCGAAGCTGACGGCTGCATCTCCCGCCGAGTGCTGACTCGGAGGCAGCCAAAAGCGAGACAAGAAAGCACCACCGGCCACGCCACCTACCTGGGAAATCGATAGATGCAGGCTTCCATCGTCGTGCCGCGAAAGCACGCCACTTGCCAGCGCGTACCCAGTGCGCGGCCAGAGGCCCCTCTTGCCAGAGTTGAAATAGCGATTGTCTTCGTGTAATGCGCTGGCCAGACCGAATGTGACAGTGCGTTGAATGGAATACTGGCCGACGATGTTCGCAAATCGCTTACCGTAGCCGGACGCTCCCTGTTCCCACTCCGGAGGCTTGTCTCTCCCTTGATCGAGTCCTGCGGAGAAGCTCGCCTTGATGTAACCCAACGGGTTTACCATTGTCTTTAAATACAGATGGGTTCGCTCCCGCGGTGTTAAAGGCCGAAATTCGCTAGCCTGCATTGTTCCGGCCATGTTCAGGTAATTGAAAAGATAGTCGATCCCTTTGCCGACGGAGGTGGATTTATGCTCACCGCTGGTCGAATCCTGATTTTGCGCGGACAGCAGCGGACCCACCATGAGAACCAGAATGGCGACCCAGCATCTGCTTTGATTCATCATGGAATAAGCCCCGGGACCAAGTTTCCAAACCTGCTCATCGAGGCGCATCCGACCGGGTGCAATTGTTGATTCGAGCTTTGGGTGTTCGGCCCATCTTTCACTTGCGCAAGGAAACGGCTAGTTCTTCAACGTTCCAGTCAGCAAGCGCATTTGGGTAGGGTGACGGGACTCTCTTGGGTACTTGTTCGTCTGTGCGATTGAAAATCAAGGCAACTACACCACGGGTTGCTTCGATCCGAACAGAGTTGCTACTTGTGGTCAGACACTACCGCTCTGGCTCTCGCTCCTTGAAGATAATTTCTCTCACATATTTGCTTTATCTTGAACTGTGCCTTTTAACAGCGGTCGGCAGTGGGACCATGCGGCTTGGCTCAAAAGCGACGATGTGCGATGTGTCGCCGACAGCGCATGCAATCCCGCCTGGCTGCTTTAGCACAGCCGCGTTCTGACCTGCTCATTTTCCGAACAAATCAGTTTGCAATTTTGACGATCGGACTAGAACATCTGCCAGTCTCGTACTCTCCTGGTGAGCCGCTAACATGAAAATCGACGGTGGACTGGTTGTCTTGACAACCGAACCGGACCACTCGAAGGGCCGAAGGCCAGTGAAGACTCTGATCTCGACGCTCAAAAAGGCTCTCGGTCTCGGCAGGTTGCTCCTCTGGGCCGGGATTGTCAGCTTGGTGCTGTCGGTTGCTACCCTCGGCCAAGGCATTCCTGATTCTGCCTCGAGCCAGCTGCCACCGCAACCAGAACGCTTTTCAATCGAAAAGCCTGTTGGCATGCCCGGAAAACCATCTCTCGATTTTAATTCACCGGCGATTGTCCAGCCCGCAAGTGAGTCACGCGCTGACACTAGCTTCCAGTGGAGATTCGCGATACCCGAGTCGCTTCTTTATACCGGAATCATGCACGTATACGATATCTGGACCGAACCCGGAACCCGAGACACGTTGAACGGTCACTGGCTTGACAACTACTTCGCTTCTGTAAGCTCGCTGCGTGGTTGGAGTGATAGCGACACGTTCATGGCTCCCTACGTTGCCCACACAATCGAAGGGTCCGTGTTCGGTTTCATTGAGCGCCAAAACGATCCCAAGTACCGCAAGGTTCAGTGGGGCGATGGCCGCGATTACTTCATTAGCCTTTTGCGTTCCTTTGCGTATTCCGCGGTTTGGCACACTCAGTGGAAGATTGGTCCCATCAGCGAGGCGTCGATTGGCAACGTCATGCTGCACGCCTCGCCTGGATTCATAACCCTCACGGATACGCCGACGCTGGGCACAGTGGAAATGATCGGAGAGGATGCCGCAGATCGCTACTTGATCATGGGTCTTGAGAATCGGACGGCTAATCGCTCCCTAACCATGTTGGCTCGGAGCTTCTTGAATCCCGGACGATCCTTTGCCAACATGATGGCGTTTCGAGTTCCCTGGCATCGGGAGAACCGCATCGGCCTGTTTGGAAGGAACTTTCTTATCCGAAAGGAACTTCTCACAGACTATAAGAAAACTGGCGAGAAGGCGTTTGAATACGTGCGTCCAGCCCAAACAGGAACTGGACCGCGTGCTCTTCCAAAGGAGGCAACCATCGAGTTAACCGCCTTCCCACTCTTTGAGACCCTCCTCGGAGGCGGCAGTTGCATTGGAGGAGGCGGCTCGGGAGCGGCTCGCGTGAACCCCCAGCTGCAGGTTGTTGCGGAGGTGAGTGGATGCCTGATCATGCACATGCCAGCCGCCAACCAAAGTGGGGATTCGCTGTTTTATGGTGGCGGGCTACGCTGGACCCCAAGAGCGGCACATCGCTTTTCGCCGTATTTGCAGGTAATGTTCGGAGGCAAGAAGGTCACTCACGAAATGGACGATCTAGCGCTACGAAAGAAGTTGCTCGAGGAATGGAATGATGGTGAGGGCACTCTGCCGCATTATCCAAAGCGCAGTGACTGGTCCGCCGAAGTCACCCGCAATGGACCCGCACTTGGCGTCGGTGGGGGGATCGACATAGTATTTGCGCGCCCGTTTGCCTGGCGGCTTTTCAGTGTTGAATATTCACACACGTGGATGGGCGATGTAGCAATGATTCATCCGCAACAAACTGTGCGTGTTTCTACCGCAGCCGTGCTGCGCATCGGTACCTGGTAGTGCTTCCGGCAATTGGCAGCGGTCTCTTGCATACAACGCCTTGTGCTCTTGAAAAACAGCGCTCACATTCGGACATCACCTGTGAATTCTGCCAGTATCTAATTCCGTACACTACACCTAGCGTCATGTATCGACATGGAGGTGTCAAATGCGCCGACCATTAGCATGTGTGGCCGCCCTGCTTTTGGTGCTTAGCATCGGGGCTGGAGCTGGACGAGAACCGATATGGTTGGCTTTAGACGGAACCCTAGCTACACAAGAGAAGAGGGGCCAAGGGCTGGCTCAAACCAGGGGTGCAGTCGGCTGCAAGGCATTACAGCAGGTGGGTGCTGCGTCGTGGTATGGAGAGCAATACCACGGAAAAATCACGGCCAGTGGTGAACCTTTTGACATGTATGACTTCACCGCCGCACATGCGACCTTGCCGCTCGGAACCTTCGTGCGAGTGACCAACCTGAACAATGGCCGGACTGTAATGGTACGGGTTAACGATCGTGGCCCATTCGTGAGAGGTCGAATTATTGACGTTTCCTATAATACTGCGCGCATTCTCGATTTTCTGAAAGACGGTGTGCAGCGCGTTCTCCTTGACTTCGAGGAATGCCCACGGAGTAATGACCGAATAATCAGCCAAGGCGAAGCTACGCCATCCAATAGACCGTTAAGCTATCGTCTCAGGTGGCGAAAAATCGTCATTTCACACATCATAGTCCCCGCATGCAGAAATACCTGGAGGTGTCTCACTTATGATGCAGAGTAACGGTTGAAGTTCTCCCGGCACCAGTGAGCGTCTATCTTCTGGCTGACAGTCGCTTGCTTCGAGAAACTCTGCCTCGCCTGCTGGCCAACCGGGGAGGCCTGTCGATTGCCGGCGTCGGCCCTTATACCGAATCCACGGTCGAGAAGATTTTCGCCTCCGGCTGTGCCGTCCTGCTGATGGACTCCCTGGCCACCAAGCAAGGCACGACTTTGCTCGCCGACCTGTCAGAGCGAGCTTCGGGAATCGGTGTCATCCTGTTCGGAATGGGCGAAGAGATAGATCTATTCGTCAGGTTCGCCCATCTCGGAGTTAGCGGCTACGTGCTGCAGGAAGCGTCAGCTTCGGAGATCATCGCCGCTGTCCTGGCGGTGGCGCGGGGCGAGACCGCCTGGCCCCCGCGTCTGTGTATGGCGCTGGGCCACTACATGTCCTGCGAAGGCCGGAACCGGCCAAGGTTCTCCATGCTGGCCGGAGGCGTCAAGTATTGCCTGACCCGGCGGCAACTGGAACTGATACGGCTGGTGGAGAAGGGGTTGACCAACAAGGAAATCGCAGCCCAGTTGAACCTCTCAGAGTCCACAGTGAAGAATCACCTTCGCCGCATCATGAAAGAAGTGGACGCCGACGACCGCCATGAGGCCGTCGATGCCATTCGCGCCAGCGGACTGCTCCCCGTCTCATAGTTCGTCGAGTTCGAATCGAGCTCTGGATGGCTATGATCTGCAGGAAAAACAAGACTTGTGATTGTGATTGCCTGATGTTTAATTTGAAGAAACCTGCGTAGGAGTTAACTTTCGCTGACCAATGGAACGACACTCTTAGCCAGCTGAGGCACGTGCCTAAGAGCAAAGCGCCACATCTAGGTATTCGGGCAGACCCATTTATTTCTCCGCTTTGCTGGATTCGGCTCTTCGGCTAGATATGTCCTGGTTTTTCATACACCCAGCTATGGCCGCATGGTGTTTGCGTAGGTATCCAATTGTCCCGCCTCCGTCTCCTGGATTGCAAGTTGGGGATTGTTGCGGTGAGACAACCAATCTGCCACTCTGGCCTGTCCATCGCGCAACTGGGTCATTGTCATGATTTGCTTGAGTGCCGCCAAGGCAGGTTTGCCGGTATGGCCGCAGTTTGCAGCCAACGTGAACCATTTGTATGCCTCGGCATAGTTCAATGGAACACCCAGACCATTTTGGTAAAGAACGGCGAGGTTGAACTGAGCCGGGCCATAATTCTGTTCTGCTGCTTTCCGGAACCAGTCGACTGCTTGTCGATAATCGCGGCTAACGCCTTCACCTCGCCAATACATATACCCGACTGCATTTTCTGCGATTGGATGCCCTTGTTCAGCCGCTCGCCGGAACCACTTTGCCGATTCAACATTGTCCTGCTGGACACCTTTGCCCATTTTTAACAAGTAAGCCAATTCGAGTTCTGCAGTCACGAGGCCATGCTCGGCCGCGGTACGATAGAATCCCAGTGCTTTCTCTGGATCCCGTTTGACCCCATTTCCGAACTCGTGGATGTGCCCCAAGGCGCGATATGACTCCATGATTCCCTTGTTTGCTGCTTCGGTAAACCATTCCAACGCTTCAGGATAATTTAGTTCCGTACCCTCGCCATTGAGGTACATCATGCCGAGGTTATGTTGGGCCTCCGGCTCGCCCTGCTCTGCGGCAAGATGGTATAAGTCAAAAGCTTTGGTAGCATTTTTGGGAACACCCAATCCTCCTTCATACGCCATCCCCAAGCTGTTTCGAGCTTTCGCCAAACCTTGGGCCGCAGCTTGGGCCAATAAGTCTGCAGCGCGAGCGTAGTCACGTGGCACGCCGTAGCCGTGCTGATACATCTGAGCCAGATTGTACTGAGCTGGTGGAAATTTCTGCTCAGCGGCAGCACTATACCAACGCACCGACTCTCCATAATCCTTTGGCACTCCCAATCCGTGCTTGTACAGGTACCCCATACTGTTTTGCGCTTTAGCGATCCCCCTGCGGGCCGCTTGTAGGCACCACCTGATGGCCCCCGCATCATTGTTAGGCACAACGCCGCCAGCGGCGCAGGATCTAGCCACGCTATTTTGCTCGTACTCGTGACCCACTTCAGCCTGTCGGAGATACTCCAGGAACGGCGCGGGTTGGGTTACTTCTTTATTCCCAATGTTCTCACAGGAGATGTCGAGGATGACCTGAGGATTCGTCGCAATCGCGGCCAGAAGGACAAACCCGCACGTCCAACAATATCGGCTCACGACAACACCTTCCGTCTTTGCCAGAACGAGTGCCGCCAGGGACGCAACAGAACGGGACGATCCGCACTCGCTTTCTTTAACGCTGCGCAAGTAGCTTGCGTCACGAAAGTAGCTAAAGGAACCGTGCGGATAAACTGACAAAACTTGCAGGCGCTCGGCATCATCGCCGAACGGGTATCCTGAACAGGATGAGGCTGCGCAGTGCAGACGCCGATCAGAGACTTCTCAGCTTGGGCGCGAATACACAGCAATCCCTTATAGGAAATGGCTGCGACAGTAAGATTCTTGGTTAGGTGTTCAGCACTTGGCCTTTCCTCAGACGAACTCAGGACTGCTTTTGCATTCAGAGCCCGGAATTGCTTGCAGGCTACAGCGGAAACGATTTCTCTATCTGCAATCACTTGATGCGATGTTGTTCGCTTGCGACGAAGGTGAGGCCCTCGGCGGCGAAGCGGCGCAAGAGCCGACCCGAGACGGCCGCCAAGTCACCGGGTAGTTCCGTTGAGACAGGCTCACTCGCTCGGACCACGTGTGTGTCGAGCACACCATCAATTCCTTTGATCTGGAACTCGACCACCCCCACGAATCGTGGCCCTCCCTGAGACTCAAGATCCCACACGAGGAGCGTTGCAGCCAGGTCCGGAGCGCGATCCCCATCGACGAGGCGCACATCGGGACGCGACGCCACCTCGAGCCGCAATGCCGTGTCTAGATACCGGTCGGGAGCAGACGACCACCACCAGACGGAGTCCTGGGTCAACTCACCATTCTGTTGCTGGTGCAGCACACGGCGTCCGATGTGCCCGCGTGCTTGGGTATCGAGCAGGCGGACGGAGGCGGCGTCGGGAGCCTTCGTTGCCTGCCTCGGTGGTTCCGATAATCCAGAGTCGAGCAGTTGCGGCTCGATCATGCGGCTGGGCATCGTGTGCGGACGCCGCAACTGGCAGGCGAATCCCCCAAAGCAGGCCAATGCGACGAGAAGATAGTGTCCTGATCGAGACACACGAATCACTGGTGTTTCTCCACTGCCTTTCGTGGACCATAGACCACCGATTCGGGCTGCTCTTCGAGCTGTCGCGCTAGTTCACGCATCTGTTCGAGGGAATCCCGGATGGCCGGCAGGGAACGCCGTAGATTCTCTGCCGCGAGTCTGGAACTATCGGCCGCGTCCCGCGTTGATTGGGTCGTGGCCGGAAAGTCTGCGTCCTTGATTGCGGCCCGCGCCTCTTCAGTGAACTTGATTAGTGCTCCCTGCGTGCCCACTAAACCGTCCATCTCAGATTTAATCTGCTCGATCTGCGCGCTTGTCGTGGTAAAAAACTTTCGCGAGTCGGCGCTCAGACCTGGCAATTCGCTGTCCCGAGCGATGCGATCGACGTTAGTGAAAAATCGGTCGCTTCTGTCAAGACTGCTCGGGAATCCTGCCGACGATCTGCCTGAGGGTTTCCAGCGTCGCTTCCGCGCGATCCAAAACGGCAGGCAGCCGGTCCTGCACCGTTGCACGCATCGAAGGTATTGAAGGTACGTAGGGGAGAGATGGTTTGAACCCAAGTGCCATCCCCGGTGGAGGATTTTTTGGCACGTCCAGTAACAAGTATGCCTCTCCTGTTACCGGGTTGCCGATGATCTGGGCCCGGAGACGCGGCAATTCCCCTCCGACATCCGCAAGCTTTCGAACTCGGCTGACATTGAAGCCAATGGTGTTAAGGCGGTTCAGGAACACCTCGAAGTCGATTTCGACGGTGGTCTCGCGCGGATCAACGCGTATGTCTGTGACGCGGCCCACGGGTACGCCTCGGTACCGAACGGGACTCGATACGTCTAGGCCGCTGACGTTCTCGGTGGTATAGGTGACCAAAGCAATTACGGCACGTGTCCTCATACGTTGAATGAAGAGCACCGCCGTTGCGAGGATCACCACCACTGCTATTACGATGAAAAAGCCAAGTCGCGCGTAGCTCTTCTCGACAGCCATCTGGTTACCCTCCCTGACAAGCGGATACTGCGGGCGACGACCGCGTGAAGAAGTTGTGCACGAATGGGATCTTCGATTCATCGCGTAGTTTCCGCGGGTCGCCTCGTGCCACGATCCCTTTGGCGGCTCGGTCCAGCACGATGCACTGTGCGGCCACCAGAAAAATGCTGGGCAGCTCGTGAGTCACGATGACCATCGTGATGCCCAGGTCGCGACTGAGCGTGAGGATGAGCTGGTCGAGCTCGACCGCCGAGATTGGGTCGAGCCCGGCCGTCGGCTCGTCAAAGAACAAAAGATTGGCCTCGAGCATGAGGGCGCGGGCGATGCCAGCGCGCTTTTTCATACCACCGGAGATTTCACCCGGCAGATGCTCGGCGAACCCACCAAGGCCCACGAGATTGAGCTTGGCTTGGACGAGTTCCCACACCATTGCACCTCGGATCGGGGTCCATGCAGTCAAGGGAAGCGCAAGGTTCTCCGCCAAGGTCATAGAACTGAAGAGCGCGCCCGACTGAAACAGCACGCCGAAGGGAGGTATCCCCTCGTAACGATGCGGCTCTCCAACGCCATCGATCTCGATCCGCCCGGCTTGAGGCTGTTCCAGTCCAATCAGGTATCGCAGCAGCGAACTCTTGCCGCACCCTGATCCGCCGAGGATAGCGAAGACCGTTCCGCGCTCGACTTGGAAGGTGACGTGCTCCATCAGGACCTGGGCGCCCCAAGCGATTCGCAAATCGTCGACTGTAATATGCGGCCTCGATAGCGGCATGTCAGACGCCTATCAGCACTAGGAAGAAGGTAAACACGGCGCTTATCACGATCACACTAAAAATGGCCAGGACCACCGCGGTCGTCGTCCGGGCGCCGACAGCAGCGGCGCCACCCCGTGCGAGCAGGCCCTGACAACATGCGATTAATCCAATCGCGAATCCCAGAAACGGACTCTTGACGAGGCCCGCCAGCAAGTGAGCCGGAGTGATCGCGTACATGGTCGCCTGGACATAGGCGCGCGCGGTCATTTGCGTGATGAAGAGCGTGGCCCCCATACCGCCGATCAGGGCCACAGCGTCACCCACCCAAGTCAAGAGCGGCACCACGGCGGCCAGTGCGAGACATCGTGGCACCACTAACCATCTCAGCGGATCAAACCCCATGGACCGCAAGGCATCGATTTCCTCCGACACGTTCATCGTGGCGATCTCCGAGGCGAGACCCGCGCCCGATCGCCCAGCCACGACGATCGCCGTGACCAACGGTCCGAGTTCCCGGAAGTGCGCGACAACCACCAACTCGGGAACATAGGACACAGCTCCAAAACGCCCGAGCTGCGAGACGCCTAAAAACCCGACGATGACACCGACAAGCAGGTTGGCGGCGCTAGTGACCGGCAGCGCTTGTGCGCCGATCTCTTGCATCAGCTTGGGCAAAGAACCCCAATCGACCGAGTGAGGCTTGGCGGTCGCTTTCGGCAGCGCGGCAGCATAGCGACCGACAAAATCAAGCGCCTCGTATGCTTTTCCAGGCAACTCAGCAGCAGACGCACCGATCCGATCCAGAGAACTCATCGCGGATCTCTGAGGCGCTGGGCGATCCCCTCGGCGCTCGCGATAAAGGGCGATCAAGCGTGCCGCGTTGGTGTTGTGGCCTTCAACTATGCGCGTGCCGCACTTACCCGCGTCCAGCCGATCGAGAAGGCGTGCCAGTAAGACTGCGCCGGCGCCATCGATACAATCGAGCTGCGATAGGTCGACATCGACCGAGCGGCACCCACCCAGACAGGCTTCGGCACTCTCCACTCCCTCGGCCACTGCTGTAGCATGGGCCAAGTCGAACGGACCGGTCAGTACAATACTTGCCCGTTCTCCTTCTCGGTCGGTTCGTACAGCAACACCCATTGTCCAAATCTCCGGGTCTGCTGGCAGCTTGACGTCGTGAATGATTCCCATATCGCGCGATGGGGACCCTACCGACGCTAGTTAAAGGACTCCCAGGATTTCTTGGCATGCTTTGTTCCTACCGAGAGTTATGGTTTGTTCAGGTCGTCGTCTTTGTAGTACTTCGTACCCTGCAGCGTTAACTGAAGAGCGAGACCTTTCTTGGTGATCTGATATACCCAGACACCAGGTGCAACCGTGGCTGCTCCCGAGTATGCTCCACCGGAGTTACTTGTCTTGGCGGCCGCATCTGTTTGCGCAGAACCATCCCAACCGGAATCGAGAAACTTTGACAAAGCCGGCTCAGTTTCGAACGCAAAGACCACGCGGTAGTCTTTCACGCCGACTCCGAGGCCGGCACCAGCGGAGACCATCTTCATGAAAGTATCCTGGCTGGTCTTCGAATTGACGGCTATACCCGATCCACGGGCAGTGCTTACCAGGAGCAGGTTGGCTCCCATGTTGTCGAACACTGCGTATCCGACGGACTTCTGGATAAGCTCCTTGGACGACGGCTCAAGCTTATACAGATCCTCCAAGGTTTGCGCAGCCATTTTGCGAGTCTTTTCCCGTTGCTCGTCTGGGGTATCCTTGGCGACGGCCAGACCTCCAGCTAACAAAACAATGGCAAGACTTGAGGCGATTATTCTTAATCTCATCAGGTTCTCCAAAATCAAGGTGAACTGTTTGTGTCGGGCTACCATGTATCGACTTGTCACTACTGGCGTTAGTAGAACAAGACATGAGAGGCGTTAAACCTGTCTCGATTGTCAGTTGTTCTCCCAAATTCGTGTAGTGCGAAGCTAAGCCAAGTATCGTGTCTGGAATCTCAAGACATTCCCCACCGCGCTGCGCGGAAGGTTTTAAACCGCCTCAGTTGGGACACTAGTGTCATGCGGTCGGACTGCCAACCAGCAAAATTCCTAAGCGGACTATGCTAGAGCTGTGGATGGCTGAGGCGGCCTAGTGAATAAGGCAAGGGGATCTCAGCCGCGAAGCGCTACATCCACGAGAAGAGGCCAGCTCAATGTGCCCGTCAGCCGATGTGGTCGATAGCCGGCAAACACACTACGTATTCTGAGATGGGCAATGTCTCATGCTCTGTCTGAATGTGGTCCGCAAGAGCAAACGACGAAGCATTCGCAGCTCCCGGCGATGGCACGCGAGCTCGCATACGATGAGCGGGCCACACCTTCCCGAACTACTTCTCGAATTGGCAGTCGGTGTTGTTACCCAGCAGCCCGCATGGAATCGCTTTGCAACGGCACGAGCGCGTGGATCGTGGCGCCGCCGTTGGGTTGTGTTGCGATTGTAAGGGTTCCGTTTACCAGCTTCAGTCGTTCCTCCATGCTAACGAGGCCTAGACCCTGGCTCATCTTTGCCTGTTCGCGATCAAAACCCACACCGGAATCCTTGACCGTGAGATGAATCTCATCCGCAGTTCCCCACAATCGCACTTCGAAGTGCCGTACCCCACTGTGTTTTGCAGAATTGTGCAGGGCTTCCTGCAGCACCCGGAAGAGGCAAAGAGAAATGTCCGGCGATAAGGCCGGCAGAGCTTCGGCTTGGAAGTCGACCTCCACTCTCTGCTGCTCACTGAACTCCCGGCAGAAACCTTTGACTGCGCCCACAATACCCAAATATTGCAGTTTTGCCGAATGCAGCTCGTGTGACAACAATTGGATATCGGAGGCTATCTCCGAAATCTGCTTCTCGAACTCACCCACACGGCTGCGCACTTCGGGCGCAAGAATAGGGTTTTCCTGGAGCTGTTGCAACTGGGCGGTCAACAAGGCGAGACGTTGACCGATGTCGTCGTGAAGCTCTCTGCCAATCCGGGCACGTTCCTGCTCTTGTGCCTCAATCAACTTGCGGCTCACGTTTGCAAGAGCCGCTTCTGCCAGCTTGCGGTCAGTGATGTCGATGAAGGCGACTACCGCGCCCACCAGCTCGTGCCCTCTCCGCTGCGGATAGCACCAATATTCAACGGGAAAGCTTGTTCCATTGGCCCTCCATAACACTTCGTCCTCCGAGTGGTCTCCTTTGCCGGTTTGCAGTACTCGGTGAACTCGACACTCCTCCATTCGGAAACGAGTCCCATCCAACCGAGTGTGATGCATCAGATCATGCATATTCTTTCCGAGCAGCTCCTCGACGCGCTCATATCCCAAGGCGCGGAGGCTAGCTGGGTTGCAGAACCTGCATCGGTGTTCGAGATCGATTCCGTAGATCGCTTCGGCAGTCGAATCGAGAAGCAGTCGCAGCCTGTCCTCGCTCTCACGCAGAGCCTCTTCTGTCTGCCTCAGTTCCGTGAGGTCAATCGACGTCCCAATCGCTCCCCGTGGTCGGCCTTCCTCATCCAACAACGGTACGGCATTCGCGAGTTCCTCCCGCCTGGTCCCATCTGGAAATACCGCCGTCAACAAACGTCCGTATACCGGTTTCCCGGTAGTCGCCGCCTGCTGCATAGGTAACAAATTCGCTGGGATCTCCACCCCGTCCTGCATTTGCCGAAATGCAGGACGTTCGCCCGGCCCTGCGCTCTGCGAAAAGTTCTGGTCCGGTGTAACATGCAATTGCTCGCGGGACGCCCGGTTACCTTTCATCTGCCTGCATTCAGTGTCGTACGCGATAAGAACCGGCACCGGAACTGCATCCAGTATCGCCTCCAGTTCCTTGATTCTAGCTCGCTCTCGCGCCTCGCCTTCCCGTAGCGCCTCCTCTGCCCGCTTACGCGCAGTGACATCAGCCACCATGCCGGTCACCCTCAGAGTCTTACCTTGGGTGTTGAAGAACGCCCGGCCCGTGTCCTCGAGCCAAATTACACTGCGATCGGGACGCAACATCCGATAACTGGTTTGATAGGCAGGGTGTTCAGCATTGAGCCCAGCTTCTGCAGCGGTATACACCTCGCGGTCGTCTGGGTGGACTCGGGCAAAAAAGTTCTGACCGGTATCGTGTTCTGGATCATCCATCCAGTTGAGAATGTCCCTGCACTCTTCTGATCGCACTATTACATCGGTTCGTGGATCCCAGTCGAATGCATACATTCTTCCGGCTCGCACCGCCAAACGTAGCCGCTGCTCGCTTTCCCGCAGGGCCGCTTCTGTCTGCTTGTACTCGGTGATGTCCTCTACAAATGCAAAGACCAGGGGGCATGATCCTTCATTGCCATCCTTCAAAAGAGAGACATTCAAACGCCCCCAACGCTGAGTACCATCTTTTCTCAAATAGCGTTTTTCCATCGAGTACTGCTCGATGAGGCCTGCCCGGAGCCGCTGAAAGAGAGCCCGATCATCTCTGGAATCTTCGGGATTGCCAAATTCCGAGCAACGCATGCTGCACAGTTCCTGCTCGCGATATCCCAGCATCAAACAAAGCGCCGGGTTTGCGAGCAGGAGCCTGCCCTCCAAATCCTCCACTGCAATTCCCAATGATGCGTGCTCAAAAAGATAGCGAAAAAGGCGTCTAGCGTGGGTTGGTAGCGCTTGCGAAGACATAAGGGCAAAAGTGAATCCTAGGTTAAGGCGTGTCGAATCTTTAAGGTAGTGCCGATCTAGATCCTGACCTTCGCGCAGATTGTGTTGATCTGCCTTCCGAAGATTGAAGATTTATGACTCGAATCCTCAAAACTTTATGACGATGCCCGCGGAAACTCGACCCTGCCGGTCTTGGGTTTGGTCGCCGAACTGGGTGAAAAGCCAATCTGCCTGCACCAGACGTAATCCGATCCCTTTCCGAAGCCCGATGTCTAAGCCGCCGCCAATGAGCATGGCAAACGCGTTGTCGCTCCCGCTTGCTGTCGAAGCGGTGACGCCACCGAACAATGCGTGTACAAAGGGCTGAACAACTGGCAGGCGTGCGGTGAGTACGGGGCCAAAGGTATAGGTGTAAACCGAAGAGCTAGTCCTTCGCGAATTGTACACACCACTAAAGTCGGCTGTAATTCCGAGAACGTGTTTGAAGTTTCCAGTTAACGAAGCGTTCCACCCCACGGCGTTATAGCTGGGCTGAAGATGCTCATATTGGGCTCCGCCGAAGATTTCCACCTTTTGCGCAAATAGAGGGGCGCACAGGACGCCAGCGATCAGAATTGTATTTATGAAGTGGTTCCTCATCGAATCCCTTCTTTAGAAAGAACGAAGGCCCTCTCGAATGGCTTACGAAGATCCTCACGACAGAGTAAGCTGCGCATGTCGATATCAGATCTGTCAAGAGTTACAGGCGTGAGGTCAACCAAGGAAATTACGACTGAATACTTGAGTAAATCCCCACCGAGCCAGCACGGCTCAAAGCAGGCGTCCGTGAGATGACTGTAGGCGTCCGGAAGCCCTCACTGGGAGCAGGCTTTACTTCTTAGGATGAAGGTAGACGCCCTACGGCCTCTGAGGCCGCATTCTCTGGGCCGGCACCGTGCTTCCGTTGAGGAGGCCTGCCGGGAATGCCCCCACCATCAAGTGTTTCACGGTCAGTCTGACCACGGGCCCTCCTTGACCAGAACGAGATTCGTCCGAACGTGGCAGTGGCCCCTTTGCTCAATTTGGAGAGTAGGAAAAGCGGACGAGCCGGTTCTTGGCCCAGCATTCATCGTTCGCCTCCGGACAAACCGGGTACAACTCACCCCATCCCACCGCTATTGCCACCCGATGCTCTGGAATGCCTTTGCCTATCAGGGCTTGTTTGACCCAATCCGCTCTTCGTTGCGAGAGGGCGAGATTGTAAATCAGATCACCTCTAGAGGATGCGTACCCTTCGATATAGAACCGATCAAGTGGATGATTCTTCAACCATTGAACATTGTCGTCAAGGACACTCGGGTTCGATGGCTCGTCATGGTCATTCCAGGGAAACATGACTTCGTGGATGTTTTGGTTAAAGGCTTCCTCGTCGGGGCCGTACATTGCCACGCGTGGCCGCGCCCAGTAAGCAACCCAGAAAGCAACATCCGCAGACGATGTTGAATCTTGTTGCGCCACCGTCCAGGTACCAGTCAAGAGGAGCATTATGCTCACTCCGAACAAAAGTCGGCATTTCATGCGATTAACTCTTCTCCTGAGGGCCGCCCAATTTATAAACTGAGGCAAAAGCGACCACTGTTAACCTGATGCCATCCACAACTTACGCGCCGGACGCGACTTTCACCTCGCATCAGCAACATGAGCAGACCAACTCCAGCTTCTACGATGTTCAATCCATTTCGAAAGACACGTACATCAACCGGCCGGAGCGTTCGATCTGCAATACAACAGAATCGCCAGATTTGTACTTCTCGATCTCCGATCTCAGGTCCTTCACAGTTGAGACGGGTTGGCCATTCACCGAGCGAATCAGGTCGTCCATTGCCAGGTCCGTTTTCTGCTGAGTATGGTCGAGCTTAGCTACGACTACTACGCCGGACTTGGACCGTCGACGAGAGGTCTCCGCGCGCGGCCTCTCATTCACAGGGATGCCCATTACTCCCAACTCCGCAACTCCACTGCTCTCGTTTAAGATCGAGTTGATTGGGTCGTCAGATTCTTCGTCACTATTCTCTAGAACTGGCACATCGAACCTCAGGCGTGCGCCACTTCGAGATACCTCAAGCCTTACGCGATCCCCGGCCCGCTTGTTATAGAAACTCGCGTTAAACTGAGGTAGCCCGGTAACAGGTTCGCCGTCCAAACTTACAAGCACGTCTCGCACATTCAGTCCTGCAATTTCTGCCGGACTGTTTGGTTCCACGTCGGAAACAACGGCACCCCAGTCCTGTGAGAGCCCTAGTCCGCGTGCGAGAGTTGACGTAATGTTCTGAACCCTGACGCCGATCTCCCCGACGCGGACGTGTCCACGTGTCTTGAGCTCTTGGTAAATGGTCTGAACCAAGTTGCTTGGGAGGGCAAACCCCAGCCCCTCGTTGCCCCCACCCTCCGTCACCATGAAGCTGGTTATCCCTACAAGCCTGCCATTCATATCCACCAGGGCACCTCCACTGCTACCGGGATTAATGGGGGCATCTGTCTGGATGTAGGGCATGGGCCGATCGGCGTTGTCGGAACGCGCGATCGCACTGACTATCCCCATTGAAACCGAATTTTTGAGTCCCTCTGGATTTCCTACCGCCACTACTAACGTTCCCGGACGGATGGTGTTCGAGTCCAAAAGAGAAACAGTAGGCAAACCGTCCACATCGATCTTTAGGAGCGCCAAATCAGCTCGATCACACTTTCCAACTACCCTCGCATCGAACGTGAGAACCGGTGGAACACTTTTCCCCTGGGGAGCACGGACTCTGTCGTCAAGGTTGACCCGCACTCTCTTTGCACCGCTAACCGTGTGAGCGCTGGTGATAATGTATCCGTCCGCACCCATGATTACGCCGGAAGCTACGACGTTCGTCTTTGTAACTGTACGAGTGTCAATCCTATCCTTGTCGCCGCTTTTATCATCATCAGGGCGTATGTACCCTAGTACCTCGATTTGCACGATCGCTGGTGACACTTGTGCCGCGACGCTCTGAATTGAATCACTCAGCTGCGCTAAAGGGTTGTCCAACACAACGTTTGATCGCTTTTGAGCGGGAACGCTTTCGCCAAGGAGCAGAATGACGATTCCGAGTAGTAGATGTCGCTGACCAGAACAACCCGGCATTTGTTTGGCTCCAATTTCCGCAGTCGACAGACTTTGACGCATCAAAGATTGGCAGGTGGAACAATTCGTCTACAATGAATTCAATTCCTCATGCGGTGCCTGCCGGCATAAAGTCGCAGTTCCCTGAATTAACCTAGGCTTGTGATTAGAGGACTGCAACTGTCAACTCTCACAGGAACGCCTCGCGTTCGGGCCACCGAAGGGCCAGGATTTCTGAGGCGGCTAAGGCTGCCTCATCAAATCAGATCTACAGTCGGTATCCTGTTCCTCTGACCTTGGTGCATCGAAGAATTCGGACTCGCCTGCTGGCAAGTTTCACAGTGGCGTAAGGTGCCGTTTGCAGCGACTATCACGTCTTCGGACACAACCTAAATCCTCGGGTTTTAAGAAAAATGCTACGGGCGTTAGGGCGGGAATTAATCGGGCAAGGATTTCTGTCTGGACTCAAGGAGAAGAGAGGCAAGTATGCACCTAAAAGCGATTGCAGCAAATCTCATGGCACTGTTTCTTTTGACATCGGTATCTGCTTTTGGCACAAGTGGCGACAAAGCCGAGGTCAAAGGAATGATCACTACGCGGACCGGAGAAACGTTGATCGTGAAGTCCGCAGACGGAAACACTACCGTGGCCCTCACCGATGACACAAGAACGAAAGATGACAGGGGGGTCTTTGGCTTAGAAAAGCAACATATGTCCAATGTGGTACTTATACCCGGACTCAAGGTGGATGTTGACGGAGTGGTTGATGATCAGGGCAGGGTTGTAGCGAAAACCATCACCGTCGATGGCGACGACCTGGAAGCGGCCGAGATGATCGAGGCTGGTTTGCATCCCACCGCACAGCAAGTCGCGGCCAATGTGCAGGCACTCGAGGCTCATAGCGGGCAGCTCGCGGCCCACGATGTGCAACTGGCAGCTCAAAAGGAAAATATGGAGACCAACCAGGAGACACTTTCGGCCCACCAACAGAAGATTGACCAGAACCTGAAGGACATTGAAGAGAACACGAGTCGCTTTACCGCGTTGAGCGAATACGACGTAAAAGGCGAAGCAACCGTGACCTTCGGGGTCGGTAGCTCCAATATCTCGGCACCGCACCAGGAGCAACTCAAGACCCTGGCAGACAACGCCATTAATCTCCGTGGATATATCATCGAGGTGATGGGCTATGCCGATTCGACCGGCAGTGCCGCGATGAACACAAAGCTGAGCGAGGACCGCGCTAAAGCGGTAATCACTTATCTGATCCAGCAGGGTAACGTACCGATGCGACATATTGTAGCACCGGGCGCCATGGGCGAATACGGATCTGCGGCACCGAACGAGACGAGCGTGGGGCGCGCGCAGAACCGTCGGGTTGAGGTTAAGGTCCTGGTCAACAAGGGCATCGCCGGTAGTTAAGGATCACTCTTGCGACGCATTCGGGCAAACGCGTCCGTTGGAGCATCTCTGTTTGACGCTGCAGGAATGGTGGTGCGGCGAAGGACGTTGAAGGCTTTGCCCAAGTCCTCTTCACCGAAAGTGAGCCGCTGAATGTGCCGCGCACAGTTTGTCGAAAATGTGGCTGCCCATCCCGCCCTGAAAGCTGCCCAGTGGGTACCCGCAAAACACATCCACGTCGTATGATTTGGCTATTTCATTCCAAAGATGCTCGAGCCGAATCGCCGCCACTGGGTTACCTTGCGCCCACAGGAAAGGCGCACATTCTCCGCACGCGGCAACGCGGGCATATTCTCCCTTCACAGCCTTGGCCGCTTCGACAATGAGATCGCCTGCGACCTTCAGGAATCGAACTGGATCAGGCATGCTCTTGACCATGAAGGTCGAGAGCGTGTCGGCAGCATCTACCGAGATGTACCTCCCCTGCTCAATCGCGGCACCAATATCCAAGCCATGAGCCTGCAATCTCGGTAGAAGGCCGTCCCGGTGTGACTCGGTCGCGACAACAATAGCCGAATTCCCGGCCTTGAGAGCGGCCCCGACGAACTGAGTGAAGTCATCCAGAAGACTTGCATCGTCAGAATAGAACCCCGCCTCGTGGCGGTGGGCGATTTCTATGTTTTCCGTTGCAGGGGAGCGAAAACCTTGCTGCCTCGGGCGCTTCCGGGGATTGGTGCATCCGAAGTCGCGAAGAGACCATGGCCCGCAAATCTGCTCCCGACAAACCTCTCGCCCCGAAGAACCGCCTTCACCGCGGTCAGCAATTCGCTTCCAATATCCATCTTAACGACGTAACCCGATGCGCCCACACTGAAGGCCGTTTGGACGATATCTATGGAGGATTCTTGGCTGACAAACAGGATCTTCGATTGCGGGGCAAGCTCACGGATTCTCCGCGCAACTTCGATTCCATCGAGCTTTGGGAGTCCGATATCCAGCAGGATCAGATCTGGTTGCAATGCCTGTGCCAGCTCGATGGCCTCTTCCCCATCCGAGCCTTCGATAATGGCTCCGAGTTCAAGGTCGTTCTGAAGGGTTAAACGGAGGAGCCGCCGAAACAAATGGAAATCATCTACGAGCAAAACGCGGATTGAGGATGTAGCCAAGCAGTCTCCTTTTAGTCTAGTGGAGCCTCGAAGTCACGGAGAGGTCCCTGACTTCAACACTCAAAAGGATCGCTCAATGGAGTGGTTTGTTCGTTGTGCAAAGGCAATGTTGTCTTTGCCCCCAAAGCACAGTTGAAGAGACCTGCGGGTGACCCGACTCCGCCCTCCTCTATTATTCGCAAGCCGCGCATATCGAGTGCCTAGCCTGAACAGGCTACTCGGGAAAGTGGCTTGACGAGCCCATTGATTTCGGATTCGGAGCAGAGGCAGAGGAGGTCATGAATCCAGATTGGACTGCCTCTGCCTTGTCTAGCCCGCTGCCTACTGCTCCTGATGGGGGAGAGCGCTCTTGCGGGACATCAGGTAATTTTGTACATCGCCATCCTGATTGCGATGACATGTTCACTCAAATATTTCGCAGAGCGATGCCTCTGAGATATCGCATAGCCATCTCTGCGCTGTCTTTTCTTGCTCCTCGGCAACGACAGTTTGATCGTCCGGTTGAGAGAATCAGGAGCTATGAAGAACGAGAAGCTCAAGTCTACGACTGTTCGCTTTACGGGCTCAGACCTGCATCTCATTGAATGCCTACAAGAAAAGCTCGGACTCGGTATGATTCACGTCATTCGACTCGCCATCAGGCGCTTGGCCGAAAGCGAGAATTTATTGCCAATGCCCTCGACCTCTCCGAAGCGTCAGAGCCGGACCTAAAGCCTGACTGAGAGCTCCCCACGTGATTTGCGTGTGGTCCATAAGGGGTTTGCTAGTTTCGTTGGGGAGTCCCACTGTGAAGTCGTGCTAGTTCGACACAGCGAACCAACCTGCTTCAACCGAGGAAGGCTTGTTCAAGACAGATCGCTTGCCGGGCTTTTCCTCTCCCGGACCCGAAGTTTCGGGAGTGCAACCGAAAGAGCACTTCGCGCAGCGTGTCGAATGCCTGCCTATAAGTACCTACAAGAACGTTCATTGGTGGCCTGATTAGTTCGGCAATTTCTAACGAGATGCGGAGATTGCGATGGCACCTAGCAAGGGTCGCCAGTGGCCTTCTGCTGCGCACAGACTCCTTGGGGCCTCGGGCCCTTAGGAATAGATATCCCCGTTCAAGAGTTCGGGATCGTGACCTGAACCTGGTTGGAGGTCTTGCTCTCCTTACCATCCTCGTACACCGCCGTGGCTATATAGAAGTAGGTCTGACCGCTTACGACCGAGGCATCGGTGAAAGTAATGTTGGGCTCAAGCGAACCAGTTATCTTGGTATACGGGCCTTTCGCCGCGGTCTTACGGTACACGTTGTAGCCAACAACCGCACCCGCAGGGGAATGCCAGGTAAGTATAACGCTGTGAACTGGTTTTTGCGTTCCATTGCCGCTGAAAGCCACCCGCGGGGTGTTCTCCGCGTTGCTGACGAATTCGATATTACCAGGGGCACTTCCTGCGGTTTGTGGGGCGAATGTGACATTAAGGTGGGCGCTCTGCCGAGCCGGAATGGTAGTAGGAAATACGATGCCGCTCACCGAGTATCCTTCTCCGCTCCAGGAGGCCGATCTCACTGTAATGCTGGCGTCGCCTGCCATGAGTGTGACGGATTGACCTTTTGCAGTCCCCACTGCGACTTGACCAAAATTCAAAGTCCGGGGGGATGCGGCGAGTTCGCCCGCAGCCACTGGAGTAATGCCGTCGCTGGTTCGGTTAGAGCCTACGCGGGCTCCGCCGCAACCGACTGATATTGCCGTCGTCAAGATGACCAAGCCCGGAAACAATCGTCCATGCATGCGTGCAACACTCCTCAAAAAGAATTTGTTTTCGCGTACGAACTGGGTTACGCGCAACTCTACTGAGAGAGGAGAGAAAGTTCGTTGCTCTGGGGCAATGAACAACGTTTCTCTAACAAATGTCGGCGTTGTCAATCCGTATTGGCACACACTTCACCATCACTCGATGGGGAGTGCCATTTCGCTCTGGCGACAGGAGTGCCGATCCAACCATTTTCTTGGAAGCGCGATGTCGACAATCGTGTCCGTGTTAGTGTTTGCAGGCTGGATACCACTGACTTTCACAATGGGACAAACTGGGCAACTATTCTTCTTAGGCGTGATGATGTATGTGTCCAAGAGCGTCGAGCCGCTGCGCAATTGCAGTTACCACCACATTTGGCGTCACTTCTACGTCGCAGCCGCACACGATCTTTCAAGTCGCTGATCCGTAGTTGGTGAAATCGCCTGATTTTCGACAGTTACCCGCGGGAGTGTCATCCTGCCGTTGACCTTGCTTGCCCAGATCGGATTGGAGCGAAGCTTTCTATGCGAGGCTCTCTAGTTGACCCATTTTGGTGAAGGAAGTGCTCTGTTTTCCACGAATATGCCTGACTCACCTGGAGACGCTATCCTTTCGAGCATCCGCCTGGCTGCGCTCTGCAGCTTTGCCAGTTCCCTCTCCAATCTCTCGTCGTACAAGTCGTTTTCCCACTCATAAAGCAGTCTCTGATACAGCCCGTCCACGCTTCGACATCCTACCTGGACAAAGCACTGACCTAAGGAATTGCATACGGTCCGTTCACTCGTTTCAAGGAGATCGGCTATATGACAAGTATCCAACCCAAGAGCGAACAAAATGATGGTTCGGAATTCTTCTGAGCTCAAAATATCCAGCAACGTTGAAAATCGACAACCCATCGATGTTTTTTCTCCTCCAATCTACTGTAGGGGCAGAGCGTGAAGTTCGTCGTTGCGAGCGAGCAAAGATGGATGCTAGAAAAGAGCCTTGTCGATATGCTCTCTAGTAAACCGTTGCAAAATCCCACTTTCACTCATTGAAACGGTTGCGAGTGTGAACCTTTGTCGTAGAGCAACTATGAAACCCGCGGTCAAACAGCTGCTGTATCAAGTAGGCGGGTGCGATTGGTCAAGGAACCATGGTCTGGGGCAACTGTTTACATCCAACTTGATTAAGACCACGGACCACTCTTATGCAAGTGATAAGGAGGGCAGGAGGTGTAGTGAAGGCGAACACTGTGCTAAGACGCCAAGGTTACGATTAAAAGTGAGTCGTTGTATAGACATAGGAGAGCTAGGCCGTCGCCTGACACACCAAGATTCCTAGGTCCGTTCAGATGACTTCACGCTTCTTGAGCGAGCCTTGCCTGTCAAACGTGCTTGAACTGTCTGTTTTAATTCGTCTATGTCGCGCTCCGCAAGCTCTTGTAGAGTGCTCAACGTTTCTAAGGCGTTGTGCAGTTCGTTCTGTTCGCCAGTGCTTGGTTTGGAAAGGTTGTCTTCGATCCGGTCGAGAACTGCACAGCGTGCCTCGACAACGCGTTGAAGTAGCGCTATAGGTTCAAACTCAAAATAAGCAGTCTGGCAGAGTTGCCGCCACCGAGCGGCGTCATCACGAATAATATCGGTCATGAGCTTTCCTTATGGGCGTGAGCCAGAAGCACTTTCACAAGTTCTCTTATGGTGTGTCCTAAATCATATTTAATCTGAGGTCTCAGCTGGTTTCTTGGGTTATCCACCGCAGCTTTCTCTAGCTTGGCACAACAGTCGTCTGTGGGACACTGGAGTTCTTGTAGTCGGGAAATGAAAATCATTTGAGGATTTGCGCATGGAAGAGGTCTGGTGCGATAGCTGATGCGGTTCGATGGACTGAGGAGATCGCGAAGGGAAAAACTGATACGAGCATGGCGGATGGTAAGCTGCAACACCAAACTTTTAATCCTGGCGCGAACTGCTCGCGGCCGAGGCGACGACTTGGCGCTCTTGGCAGTACCAACAAGTGATCTATAACTGTTCGCGATTTGCTCGCGCAGCAGAACTCAGGATGCCCTGTTCTGTTCGGAACGGTTCGATGCGATTTTTGGTGTGCCGGACATTCGGTGTTGGAGGCTGGGTCATGTGCTCAAAGCCGCTTCACAACGCTGACATTTTCACAGAGCTGATGTTATGTCAACAACCTCGGGGTTTACTGGCGTTGCCGACAGTGCCACACTATTGAGGTTGGCCGTTCTCGGCAAACGGTAGCTGCACAGCTGCAGCGGTGTCCGACTGGCTAGGTCTATCGGGCTGTTTTGCTGCCTGGGCAAGATCGTGTTGCAAACTGTCGTGCAAAGCGCTAAGCACCTCACGCTGCATCATAGCGACCTGATATCTATCTTGGATCAAATAGTCCGCCTCGTCGCGGGTAATCCGATTGGCTCGATTGGCTTGCGAAATGCTGGTTAATTCGGCGGATAGCCTCTGGGCGATCAAGGTCATTCCGTCTTCGTATGCCCTGAGCACGTCGACAGGGCCCAGCGGGATAGCTGGCTGGGATACGAACAGGTGCGCGATGACCTCGTCGGAATCGCTTGCTGTGTTGACAGCGTGTGGCAAAAAGGGAGACTCAGCCGTAGCATTTGCGCGGGATGTCCGGGGTGTTTGGGCGACAGCGACATCCGACATCACAACCAGCAAGCACACAGCAGCGACAATCAATCGGGACTTCATGTCTCACTCCTCCAGCGGTCGTCTCGCAGATCTGAGGCTCCGAAAAACGACAACTGTTGATAAAAGGCGTTTGCATTCACAACTCAGTGAATGAGTGTAATGTGATTTCTCAGCGGCAATCGAGTTGGGTTGTTCGCTTATGCTGCGAGACGTTTTATTCTTGCCATCTGCGCGATGGTCGGTGGAGTGCGGACGCACCTGACTTGGTCTGATCTCCGGTTCAGTCCGTCCACAAACACGAGCGGTTCGCTGCCGCCGACTGGAGCAGACACCAAGTCAAGTACTTATCCGCAGAGCCTCACCTGATTATTTGCAGAATAGCAAGGCGGTTTTATCCGTTCAAGGAAGGCGTCCGGTTGGTTCCGCGCGCGGTGCTCCTCGGCCTCCTCTCAGAATGGAAATGGTAAGGAATTAGGTAGTCTTCACGCGACGTACCTACCTGATGCGGTGCGCAGTTTCGGACCAAGCAACTGTGCGCCGTCAGAATGTTCTTGCCCGTCTGCGCTGCCTGCATTCTCGGGCAGTATGCCCTCAACAGAGACACGACTTTGCTGGATCACGGCGATCCAATCTCGAAACCAATTAGCAAACACTGCGTTTTCCTTGAACTTGGGTGTCATGGGCTCAGTCGGGCGAACATCCATGCTACGGGGATGCTGCGGGCGGTAGAACTGGGAGTTCTTACAGTCCGAACCCAAAAAGAGCTTAACTATTAAGGGGGCAGTGTATACGGACGCCAAATGTTCCCTCGCCTCGCTCCCGCTACCTTCTAATTCCCGCGCGCATACGCGTCTGTGAAACCAGGCTGCGGCAAGTGTGTAAAACGCTTCGAAGTACGATTGTGGGGAAGCACGGCAGAGATTCACCTCACCGTCAGCGATCTCGGTGCGGGTTTTGATGCAGAAGACGCAATGAAGAGTACTGGGCTTGGCCTCGGGAGTATGCGGGAGCGCCTGCCGTTAGTGGGTGGAGAACTTTCAATCAACTCGAAATCGAAGGGTGGCACCACCATCCACGCTCGCGTTCCTTTCAATTCAATCAGCGATTCTGCACGGGCGGCAGGTTAGGAACAGCGGGTTCGTCCCGGCAAAGTTCACAGACTTTACCGGGAACGGACGGCTGAATGTTCTGCACAGATTCGTTGGATGTGGCTGTCCATCTCGATCTGAACGATACCCAGAGAATACCCGCACAGAATATCCACGTCGTATAAATTGGCTATCTGATTCGAGAGTTTTTCAACCCGAATCGCCGCCTCTGCGTTACCTTGTCCCCACAGGAGATGAACACCCTCTCCGAAAACTGCCACGCGGGATTGCTCTCCCGTCGCAGTTTCTGCGGCTCTCTCTATGAGATTACCAAAGAGGTTCAGAAATTGAGCTGGATCAGGCATACCATTGATCATGAATGTCGAGAGCGCGTCAGCAGCATCAAACGAGATGTATCTCCCCCGCTCAATGGCGACACCAATGTCCGGGCCGTATGCCTGCAATCTTGGAAAAAGGCCGTCCCGATGTGACTCGGTTGCGATAACGACAGCCGCATTCCCAGCCTTGAGAGCCGCCCCGACGAAGTGCGTAAGATCATCAAGCAGACCTGCATCGTCAGAATAGAAAACCACCTCATGGTTGCAGGCGATCTCCGTCCCCCGCTGGAGGGGTGCAACGGCGCTCTCAGTTCGGAACTCTTGGGAGGCTACCGCATCCGAACCTGGGACGAAATCATGTCCAGAAAATCTCTTCCCGACAAACTGGTCGCCCCGAAGGACGGCGCTCACAGCTTCCAACAGCTCTCTTCCAGCATCAGACTTGACGACGTAGCCAAAGGCACCCGTGCCAAGCGCTTCGCGCACCACATCAGCCGAAGATTCTTGGCTCACGAAGAGTATTTTCGACCTTGCGGAGAGCTTGCGGATTCGTCGAGCCGCTTCAATCCCATTTAGCGTTGGGAGGCCAATATCAAGCAGAATCAAGTCCGGTTGCAGTTCCTCTGCCTTCTGAACCGCTGCTAGTCCGTCTGAAACGATACCAACGACCTGCAATTCAGGCGCTTTTTCCAGCCTCGAGCAAATGAATCGCCGAAACTGTTCGTGATCTTCCACTACCACAACGCGGACTGATGCCACCCGGAGCCAACCTTTCCACGGTCAGACTACGCTTTCTGATTATCTTAGCTGGATGAGCCATTGTATTTCCTGCATCGCCATCCGCGTCAATCCCCCAAAGTGCTATGTTCTTGGCGATTTTGCTTTGATGCATCGGGGCAGTGTCAGTATCGACGGACCCTCTTTAAAGGACCAAACGCATAGTCCGCTCCTGTCGCAATTGACAGTGGCATGGCTGCCCCCAAACTGCTCATACTTTCCGCACCATCAAGCTCCTAGGCGCTCGGACCTGCCGCTATGTGCCAACCGGACAGTCGGAAAAGACGAGTTTGAGTTCCAAACAGTAAGGAGAAATGGCGTGATGCATACCAATCGACTGAGAATCATTGCGGGCCTGCTAACGTTGTGCTGGGTGGCACCAATGTCGTCCCATGCCCAAGGCGAAAAGGTTAAGGTCAAGGGATTGATCATTGGTCGCACAGGCGATGCAATCGTCTTGAAGACAACCGACGGGGTTAGCGTGACTGCAACCCTTGATGATGACACCGAGGTACAACAGCCGAAGGGGCTAGGATTGCGCAAGACGCAAATGTCTGCTGCTGTGCTGATGCCCGGACTCAAGGTGTCGGTTGACGGAACAAGTCAAGACCCAACGCACGTGCTTGCAAAGTCGATCACGTTCGATGGAGACGATCTACAAACAGCAGAGATGATCCAGGCCGGTCTAAATCCTACGGAGCAGCGAGTGGCTGCCAACCAGCAGGATATCGCTACCAACAAGGCAGCCATTGATGCCAACGCCGCCGAGACCAGTAAGCGGTTTGCGGACTTGAGCGAGTACGACACCAAGGATCAGATGGATGTCCACTTTGCAAGTGGCAGCAGCGAGATCTCAGAAGCGGATAAAGTGGCAGTAGCACAGTTGGCGCACAACGCCGTAAACCTTACGGGATACATGATTCAGGTAAAGGGCTTCGCGGATTCGAGTGGCAACGCAGCCATGAACCAGCAGCTCAGTATGGAGCGAGCACAGAACGTAATTGCCTATTTGCTTCAGAACTGCAACGTGCCGGTTCGGCACATCGTGGCGCCGGGCGCGATGGGTGAAGCAGTTCCAGTCGCCTCTAACGAGACCAAGGCCGGACGAGCAGAAAACCGCCGGGTCGAGGTTAAGGTTCTGCTGAACAGGGGGCTAGCCGGCAACTGAGAGCCCTCAAAGGAGTAGCCGGACAACCACGCCTGCCCCTTGGTTGTGCACCTCCCCAAGGCGGGCGTCAAGACGACAGATCCCAATCACCCTTGTCCGATGCAGCTATGCTGCCCTACTCTTGCTCGCCACTGGGGTCTCTGCCATTGCGGTTCTTGACTCGAAGATCGCAGTGTACAGAGCTCCTCCCACCGTGCCGCCAATGATCGGGGCCAGCCAGAATAACCAAAGTTGTGCGAGTGCCCATCCTCCCACAAAGATAGCTGGTCCTGTACTCCGTGCCGGATTCACCGAGAGATTCGTAACCGGGATTCCAATCAGATGGATCAGCGTCAATCCCAGTCCGATCGCAATAGGCGCAAAACCCGCTGGAACGCGGCGATCGGTTGCTCCCATAATGATCATCAGGAAAAAGAAGGTCAGTACCACTTCCGTGACAAAGCATGAGATCAGGGAATAGCCACCAGGTGAGTGTGCAGCGTACCCGTTTGATGCGAAACCTCCGCTCATGTCGAACCCCGCTTTGCCGCTCGCGATCACGTACAGTACTCCCGCTCCCAGGATTCCCCCGAGCACCTGGGCACCGACATATGGCAACAATTCCGCGACTGGAAAGCGCCTACCTGCGACGAGGCCAACGGAGACCGCCGGGTTGAGATGGCAGCCCGAAATGTGCCCGAGCGCATACGCCATTGTCAGAACGGTCAGCCCAAACGCCAAGGCGATGCCGTAAAATCCAATGCCTAGTTGCGGAAACGCCGCGGCCAGAACTGCGCTGCCGCACCCTCCGAACACTAACCAAAAGGTACCAAGACATTCTGCGAATGTCCGCTTATATAGGTTCATGACAGTTCCTCAGTGAAGGCTGTCTGGAAATCACTTTTGTCGAAGCATGTAGTGCCATAAAAGAGGGGTTAGCAACTCACAGATTTAACCTCTGCGAAATTCACAGCATTCCCCGCACATTAACGCTGTCCTGTGTCACCGTTGCCAAATTGGACAAAACCACAAGTTGGGCAAAGGCAGTAGCTCGCGGAACACTAGTCCTCCTCGTGACATGGGCTTAACGGAAAGCTCATGCCGGTGCCATAACCGATGAAGTGGAGTGAAAGTCCTGGTTCGCACGCAGCTGTAACAAGGAGCGAAGGCTGGTCACGAGTTCACGGCCACCGGTGACCGCCTGACGGTAGTTGGCCGGACTACTGCGTCCCAATCTCGAAATCCCGAGTAGCACGTTCGGCCAAACTACTGAAGCGAACTGGCGACAGAAGAGAACGCGTTGTTGGCGTTCGAACCTACCAGCTTGATCGTTCCCATCACCAGAACCAGGATTAGAGCCAGCATCATGGCGTACTCGGCGATGTCCTGGCCACGCTCATCCTTCCACATTTTGTGCACGGCGTTGATCATAAGAATGGGGGACAAACTACCCACAGTTAGCGAACACCGTCCCCTTGATCTTGGGTGTCATTGGGTTCGCGAGCGACCATACTACGGGGCTGGTGCGGTCGGTAGGAACTGGTAGTTCTCGCAGGTCAAAAAAGCTTACTGTTCAAATCAGGCCGTGAACCAATAATCCGGTCATGAGCACTTGATTCCATAACAATGTCAGCTCCCAGACCTGAGTAAGCTTTGGTTGGTGCGAACCCAAAGGCTCCGAAGAAGGAGCCGAAGATGATCATTATTAGGAGCAGATTACCAGCCAGCCTTCAACAAATTGCGTTTGTGGATACCGAAACTGGAGAGTGGAACGTGCTGCAAATAAGGCACCGCGAGGAAGCGGAGACGTTCTATTACGATCTCACCGCCCAAAGTACGAAGTGCGCGTGAGGATCGAAGCCAGTGGGCACGCGCGCTGGTTTGAGCAGCCGCTGGCGGAGCTGCAGTTTGAGTTGTGGATCGGATGGCGGCGGAGATCCGAAGCAAGCCGGTACGGAAGCAGAAAACAGATCGCCAGGATGCCCAACTGCGGTGCCCAGGCCGAGGTTCCACTCCCGCTTTCCACGCTGACTGAGCACTAGCCGAAGAATGCTTCAAGTAGGCTCGTTGCTTTTCGTGTGTACGAGGCATGAGCCGAAACCGATAGGTCGTTGCGCCCGCACCCGCTCCCATCGCGCATTTCCAGATATTCGCAGAAACCACGTAGAGGCTTACGCGGGCTGGAAGAATAGGACCGCCAGCGATGCGTCACTGGCGGCCCTTCAGCGGAGGAAATGGCGCCGATGTTTTGTTGTCCGCTTCTTTGATTCTTACACTTGCGGAAAGCGACCTGTCGACTGGCAGTAGTGCCAGAGTCACCGCCGCCCACAAATAGGGCTGCCAGCTTCGAACCAGCAGCCCTTCATGAGGAGTTGCGCTCTGTTACGTTTCTTCTGATCATCCAAATGTCTACGCTTGAGGAAAGCTAGTTGACCACTGGCAGTTCTGCCGAAGTCACCTCCACCACACAATCCTGCGCCATCCGGGCATTTTAACGCACCCGCAGAAAGCACGTGAAAAGGCCTTCCTGAGGTCGGTCACGCCTGCATGATGGCGTCCCAAGGACGGGAGTGAAGTATCTGAGTAGCTCTCGTCTCCAGTTCTGCTACTTCGTTTCTAAGCCTATTCTGATCATACATGCTGCTCTCCGATTCAGAAACGAACCTGAGCGACAACTCGACCCGGTTCCAGCAGCCAGCCCGGTCAAAGATATCTCTCATTATGTTCTTGACGACATGGTCAGTGGTGCCGAGAAACTCTGCAATCTCGCCATTCGTCAGGCCAATTGTTACTAGGATCGCCGTTCGGAATTGCTGACGAGTCAACAGGTTCATTAGATTGGGGGTGGAAACTTCAATGGCCATCAAATCACTCCAGAACAACTAGTCGTTTGGAACGGGTACCCAAGAGTCCTAGGTCCGTTCTCCAAACATCGTAGTAAAAAGGATTGAGAGCGGTCGTTGCCCTTGCGCAAGCGCCAAAAGCGGCGTCCATTTTTCTTGCGGGCATAACGCGCACGCTATGGACTGGCCAGTGATAGAACGCATTCAAGACTTGCATCGCGACATTTCGTTGACTCGTTCGGCGAACCAGCTCTGCCCTTCCCCTGGGAATCGAGGACGCACCCACGCCAGCCGATCGACGGCAAAAACGGAAATCCAAAATCGGCAGCCGCCACGTGATAGACCGGATCAGGCCAGATACCGCTGGCAAAAACGACAGATGCAAACCGACCCCGTCGGAGCAACACTTTTCTAGTGAAGCTGATGTTTGGGGGAAGGAATGATAAGAACAATACTGTGCGCAGCATTATTGGTGACATTGCTGAAACCGGCATGGGGTGAAGCCACCACGAAATTGCCCTTGTGGCGAAACCCTTGTACGGTTTTCACAATCGGACCTGGAACGATTGTCTCCGTTCACCGAGTGGAATTACCATTCATGGAGGCGTATTACGCGGTCAAGTACAAGACCGACGACGGACAACTGATCGAGGTGTGGAGTTCTGGGAAGAACATACTGTTGGTGGAAGGGATGCACGGGGAATTGACCTATTCTATCAACCCTGAGAGGATTCTTAACTTTCGACTGGTCAGGCGAAGGGTGACGGGCCCAAGTAATCCTTTAAATGGTTCCTCGTGAAGAAGCCTGCAAAGGACAGCGGCATGAAGGAAGACGATAGAGGGTACCGGGCATTCGAAATTCATCGACGTGACAATGGTCGTCAGCGACTCTTACAAATAATCTTATGATTTGTATCCAGGGGCCGAAGACAATCGGCTTCTTTTTATTCTTCGGGCCGTGGCGACTTCTGCGTTCGTCACATACTTTGATTGGACAGCGTGCTCCTTCAAGGGCCGACGCGGCCACCCGCCGACCTCAACGTGAAACCGCTAATGATGCTGCGGCAGGAGCCTGCGTAGAATCGAGGAGTTCCACACGACGCTGAAAGATGCGCAACAAGATCAGCACTGCCATCGTCATCACCAGGTTGAAGATCAGTTGCGCCCATGCCACTGCCATGCCGGGTTCGCCCGCGAAGTCCACCACCTTTGCCGCAAACCATCCAAGAAACGGAAGGAATAGCAAGACTCCGAACGTGTTGAAGCAGAGGTTGGCAAATGCGACCTGCCGCGCCGTCTTCTGCATCTTTGATGCTGGCCACCAGTGCGGTCGCTGTTGTCCCAATGTTCGCGCCGATCACGATGGGAATCGCCGCCGTCGCCGGTAGAATTGTCTGCTGCACGAGAAGAATGCAAAGTCCGGTCGTGATACTACTCGACTGAACGATCCCGGTAACGACCATCCCTGCCAGCACGCCCATCAGCGGTGTGCTCGATCGACTAAGTAGCTCCGCGAATAGCGGGCTTTGAGCCAGAGGCTTCAGGGTGAAGCTTACTAAATCAAGACTGAAAAGAATGAACCCAAAATAGAATGCAGCTTTGCCCAGCACCTTGAACCGCGTCGGAACTACGCTCAGCGCAGTGCCGAAAACGATGAAGAACGGTCCGATCCCAGTCAACTTCAGCGAAACCAACCATGCCGTGGAAGTCGTCCCAATGTTTGCTCCAAGCAGGACGCCCAGGCTGGAGCGGAGTGTCATAGTGCCGGCATCCACCAGCGCCACAGTCAGCGAGGTGACGGCACTGCTGGATTGAATGATCGCGGTCACAACAATACCCAGCACCAACCCCCGCCAGCGACTTTCGGTGAGGCGGCGCAGCCATTTCCGGAGTGTCTCACCCCCAACCGCTTGAATCTCGTGACTGAACGCTTCGAGGCCGTACAGGAACAATACGATCGCAGAAATGGCGGCGAATAGAATCCTGAGGTTCGACATACGTCACTTCGTGAGGGGCACTACCTCTGCAACAGTTTCATTCCCATGAGGGGGGTCTAGTGACTGTCAGCTACAACAGTGTTCCGCCGGATTTCTATTCCTTCAAGTGCGGGAGTGCAGCTTGGTCACTTCAACGGTGTCGAGCGAGTAGTAGGCTTTTTTACCGGCGTTTTGCATCTTCCCGGCTTCTCAGCCGTTGCGCTTCGGACACTTCGATCCCTTCGTACTTGCTCTTCCAACCGTACAGCGTGGTTTCGCTCACACTGTTCAACGGCGACGGTAATTTCATCCGAATGGCCAGGCTATCCATCTTCGTTTACCCCACGGGAAAAGGGCACCCCACACACAAATGTAGGATCCTTCGTCGCTTCCTCAGAGGGACATCCAGCGAATAGCAACTTACGGCAGCAGCCCAAATACTCCGACGCCGTTCGTCGTTCCTACGAACACTTTGCCATCCGCGATTGTAGGGGTGATGAACTTGTTGCCGGCTCCGAACTGATCGCGGCCGTTGCTGGCTTGGTTGCTGTTGTAGAGTTCGTGCAGGTTGCTAGCGTCGTAAGCGTGTAGGACAGCCGGATTTGTGTTTTCCGCCGCCCACACAATGCCGTTGCTGGTACCGTTCGCCGAAATGCTGGGAATTGTACCGGGAAAGCGGAACGTGTTGATGGTCTGGCTTACCGGACTGGTGCCGAGCTTGGCAGTCGTGATCTTGAACGCTTTGATCGCATCTCCCACCGCGCAGTAGTATACCGTCCCATTGAAGTACGCCGGCATGCCGAATACTCCGTGCCCCAATGCTCCCGTGAGCTCCTGGTAAACATTATTGCTGCTGCTGTTGAACTTACCCATCGCGTCCCTGTTCACCACGTAGATGTGGCCATCTTTTCCTGCGCCGACAGCGAGGTGCCAAATCGTCCCCGTGCCATCATCGAGGTCAGGCAGCACCAGCGCTCCGCCGGAACCGAGATCGGTATCGGTGTCATTCTCCGTCTGTTGATTGCTCATCTCGAAGTAGTCGGCCACCGCCAGTGCACCCGAGGTGGAAAGCTTCAAGAACGCATTGCCATAGTTGCCGTTGGCGGGAAATCCGCCGGCATTCAATGTCGTACCGAAATCGCCATTGGCGTCGAGGAGATAGATATTTCCCGCGCCGTCCGCGGCCGGCCCTGTGTTCGACATCCAGATCGCGCCCGAGCTGCCGTTCGGAACTACGTTGAGAACGGTGGTCTGCGCCAGGGTGGTCTGGTTGTATCCCATGATCCATCCGGTGTAGGGCCGGATGTCGCAGTGCGACGACCATGCAATGTAAATAACGCCGTGCAGCAGAAGCAGCGCCGCGCGGTCCTTATACTGGGCTGGATCGAAGATCACGTTGCCATTGGAGGCATTGTCGCCGGTCCCCGGGAACGAGGCCGTGATGTCCTTGGGACCGCCAAACAACTCCGAGCCGTTGCTGAGGTCGAGTGCGTGTAACCGCTGGAAATAATTGGACCCGGCCTTGGACATGGCGACTACGTAAATCACGCCATTTGCTCCAGCCGTGCGGTCAATCACGGGCGCGGCTGTGACGCCGATCTCCGGCACCACCTGGTCGCATCCCCGGGCATCACTGGGAACTTCACCTGGGCCCAGAGTGGTTACCTTCCATAGCTGCGTACCCGTGTCGGGGTCAAACGTGTAGACGCTGCCGTGTTCCGTCGCTACGTAGACCACATTATGGGTCCCACCGGCGATATTCTTGAGGCTGGACAAGTAGAGCGGCTGCGCATCAACTTTGCCATCCACCGGGAGTGTTCGGAGTTTGCCGAAGGTGGCCGAGCTTACGTTCGCGATGGTCAGAAGAGTTCCCTTCAGGTTCTGCCCGGTGCGTGCCACGTCGTTGTGGTAAGTGGCAACATCAACCGATGCGACCGAGGTGCTCACGGTCAACGTCGCTGGATTGCTGGTCGCGGTTCCCAGAGAATTGCTTACCACTACCTTAAACTTTGCGCCGTTGTCTGCCAGGGTGACTGGCGGTGTGGTGTAACTGGACGCAGTCGTCCCTGAAATCGCTGTGCCGTTCTTCTGCCACTGATAGCTCAAAGGAGCCGTGCCCGTCGCTGTCGCCGAGAACGTCGCAGTCTCGCCGACCAGTACCGTCTTGCTCTCGGGATGAGCGATGATCGCGGGAGGCATCACCGCAGGTGGAGCAGGAGACCTGCTGCCCCCCCACAACCCGCCAGGCTGAAAGCGAAACTAGCAGACAACCCCAATGCGGCAAAAGTACGCCAACCCATGGCTGGAAGTCTCTCTCCGGATCAACGATCAAAGTTTTTAGTCTCGGGCGGCAGCAATATGCGAGTCGCGGGCATTTTTGGAGTGGGTTCGTCGCGCAAATAGCTGGAGCCCGTTCGCGCAAGCCTCGGATGCGCATTGGGTCGCCCGCGACGCCCCGGTCGATCGATATACTGCCTGTTTGAAGGCAGACCTCAAGGCATTGTTTCTCCTGTCGGCCTGCCAACCAAACTGCAACATAGGATTAGTGGCCGGCAGTGTCGATTGTCGGCCACCCAAGTGTGAGCAACTTCAGTACAACGTGAATCCTTAGGCTGCGATCTTCTGGCCCAGGAAGTCCTTGGCTCTGGCTTTTTCGGCGTCCCACTTCTTCAGCTGCTCGGGACTCAGGAAGCTCACGACCCGCTGACGAATCGCGTCGCGATTTGCAACAACCTTACTGATGACGTCGGCTTTGGTGGTGTTGGGATTCTGTTGCATGTACTCTGCGATCTTTTCTCTTGCTTCCGTAAGAGCGACGTGAAGGTGTTCCTTTTGATCGTCGGTGAGGTTTAGGTCGCTAGCGAAACGCTTTAATTCGGTTGCCACTTCTTCTCGTTCTTCAGTGCTCAGATTCATGAGATTGCTCCTTGATCATTGAGTAGATGTGCGGTTTAGGGCATCACTTGGCTCTCGTGCGAAATCCAAGTTCCTAATTAGGTGCGAGAGTCTGACACCGGGATTACAACAGAGCCCTTCAACGAAGAAAACTAGCAAAACTAGTCGGGACAGCGAAAACCTCTACTAGGGGGTTTGTGATTCGCAAACTTCCGTCCGTGCTCATTCGATGATGGAAATGCTAAGTTAAGTTCCTTTGGTTTCTTCCCCGCGTGTTGTCACAGTCCTGGAGCAAAGCTGCGGCATGATCGCCAACGTCTTGGTCAAGATCGCCTTTCTACTAGCCTAAAGTTAATACCAACCTGGACCATGTTTCACATGGCCCGCTCGGTTCCACGGCCGGATTTCGGGGGCCCTACGTGTTTGTGGTGATGGAGCTCGGGAGCCGCCAGGGCTTGTATCGGTAGTAGTAGCAGGAACCAAAAGCCCGTCACACGCATCCACCTGGAGGCTGGGGAGTCGAACAATGTGCGGTTTGTGCTGGAGCCGCACGACCTGAGCTGTGTGGACGAAGCAGGCGATCGCTGGTCGGTGCGGGAGATTACGCCATCACCGTGGGCGTGGGTCAGCTGGGGACAATGGCCCCACACCATTCGGGAGTTGGCTGAGTGAGCGCTCGCTAACCGAAATACCGAAAGTCTTTCCAGAACTCGGGCCAACTATGGAGCAGCCCACGGCAAACGAAGATGTCCGGATGTTGAAGCGTCTCCTCGTTTGGCACTTTGAAGCGGTTCCATGAGTGCGCAGCCAGTTGGCAAGCGGAAAATTTCGTATCGACGAATCCACGCGGCATACCGAGGACGATCACAACTTGGGGTGGCGGGTCCCCATAGCCCTGCTCCCAGAATGAATTCACGCCACTGATGGCGCGTGGCAATCCATACTGCCTTCCGTAAAGATTCACCGCTCCGGCTTCTCCATAGTTAGTGGCGAGGATACCCAAGTGGACGCGATCTTCCGCAGGCAGCGAATCGCGGATGTGCGCCACGGTTTCGACCAACTCCGGCCAGCCGATTTCCTCACACTGGAAATCGCCATTGACCTCCTTGGCCATCTTAAACCAGACCGAATTAACGGGCGCTAGCGGCAGCGTGAACGCCACTGCCAGTGCAATATCCACGACCAGAACAGTCCACACCAAGCGTCGCAGAATGCTCGCCCATTGTGGCCGCACCGATTCCAGCCAAGCTTCTGCGCCCACGCTTCCCGCCGCGTAAAGCATGGGATAGGTTGGAGCCACGTAATATTCGCGGCCTTTGGCAATGACGAACATCAGCAACGGCACCACGTACATCCAACCCAACATCCTGTAGCGCTTACCCCTTGGTGTACACAAGTAGAAGTACAAACCGGCCATCCACAGCGGGAAAGCGAAGAGTGTTAACTTCAATTGGCCCGGAAGAAAGCCCCTAGCCTTGCCTTCGCGTACATCACGTGCATGGATGTCTCGCAGAAAATCGAGCGATACGAAGTTGTGCTGCACCTGCCAGATCAGGTTCGGCAGGAAGATCACCACCGAAACCACGACGCCGCACCACAGCCATTTATTTTTCAGATGTTTCCGCAAATTGGTCGCCAGCAATCCCACGACCAGACCAGCGATGAAAAAAGGCATCGTATATTTTGACAACATGCCCAATCCGATCGAGCTGCCGATCGCAATCCACCAGCGAGGGTCATCTGACTTGAGCAATCGAAGGGTGAAATATGCGATCAGGACCCAACATAGGTAGTCGAAGGAGAGATATTGCATCAGCGCGCCGCCACCCAAGCAGAACGGCACAGCAGCCGTGGCTGCCACCAGTTGCGCCCAGCGGGTTCCGTTCAGCTCGCGGGCCATCAAACCCGTCAGCACGACCGCAACAGCTTGCGCAACCGCTGCGAATAGGCGAAAGCCCGCTAGCGACGTTCCGAACAGCTCCAGGGCAGTTCTTGCGAAGAATGGAGTGACCGGGGGATAGGCGACGTAACCCCAGGCAAGGTGACGCGCATCTTCGAGCGTCGCGAGTTCGTCACGGTGAAATCCATACTGCCCGCCCGTCAACACGTGCACGATGACGGTTAGCGTCGCTAAATAAACCAGAGTGACAACATCGCCCGAGCACCACGAGAGCCGTATTGCTTGACGTTTGCAAACCGCGGCGGTACTGGGGCTGTACCCGGACATGCGAGAGATAATTAGAGCAGATTCAAGATGATTGCGCCGCCCTGCTGGTTGATAAAGGCGAGCCTACAACTGCGGCCTCCGTAGGACGTAGGCGGATGTGACATGGACCGACCGGATGTCCGAACGACGCGCTGACATATGACGGATTGTCTTGGTAGCGGTCACCGTTACACGGAACAACGCATAGACGCAGTTGGCGCGCTGAAGGTCGCTACGAACGGTAAGGATCTCCTTGCGCAGGTAGCGGGAAAACTTCGAGCCTGGCCGAAAACGGGGAGCGTTGTTTAAATCAGATAAAGGCGTACTGCAGGCTTTCAGGTGCAAAACCATGACGCTGCCATCGGTCCGCAATACTTCGCCAGTGGCATTGATCACGGCCTTGTCCATCCCAGGGCGCTCGACCCTGCCGACGGAATCAAGACAGTCGACAGCCAGCAGATGCCGCTGGATTGCACGCTGCTCTTCCTCGAGATCGTCCGAGACATGGTGCATAAAGCCCATACGGGTGATGGAAAGAGTCGCACCCGTTTCGCGGACCGCGGCGCCAACCCAAAGAGGTGCGCCATCGACTCTTGATTCCAATTTCCAGATACGCAGGTGGTCCCGCCTGCCATAACTGTCGAAAGTCTTTTCCAAAGTCAGATCAGCCGGGTGGCCATCGAACAGTTGCCGGGACATCGGGGCGGTAGAGTAACTTGATTTCGCCAGGAAGGCGTGGATTTGACGCATGACCGATCGCCTGGAAACAGAGTCACTCTGCTTCCAGCCGGCGTCGTGGAAAGCCTGAGCCAACTCCTCCCCGGTGCCAATGAATGCCATGTTAATGAGGTCTGCATCGCGGGACTTCTTGTCGAGAGTGCGCGTCGGCAATTGGCCGAGGATCTCCGCGACGCCTTGCTGTTCATCGTCTTGAAGACGAGGAAGAGGTGGCGGTGGTACGAATTCTTCGGGCAAATCAACGTTGTCTTTAAGCCTAACCAGCAAATCGGTTCCAGGCGGCAAGAAAATCTCGGGCTCCGGAAATACCGGGAATAGCAGTTTGAAACCGAGCAAGACCGGGTCGGGATACAGGTGCAACGATGGAAGGTATTTAAGGCGGCTGCTGATTTCACCTTGTGGAGTCTCGGTGCTGCGAACGCCACGAATTACGCCGTTCTTCACGTTTTCGCGAGCGTTGTCAACTTCATTGACTCGACCGTTGATGTCAATGGGTGAGCCTTGCTGAGGTACGATTCGAGAGAATTCAATCTCCAGACTAGCAGTTTCGCGAACCAGGCCAAGACCGACGCGGTGGGCGGAAATAACCCGGCCTTCAACTGGAACGTGGGTCGGCAACATGGAAACGCCGTCGCAGGTAGGGGATTCAAGGAGGAAGCCAGACACAGACATTCCGGGTTTCGCGCTGTACGAAGAAACCGGCTGGTTGAGACGAACCCAAAATGAGGCTCCGGCTGGCAGCTGCGTGCAACCGAAAGCAATGCCAGATCCGGAGCACATCCCGAGAAGGACGAAAACAATGCGATACACGCGACAAAGGACGGCGTACAACAAATGGGTTGGATTTCGGGATCTGCCGACCCCGGGGACGTCTGATTGTTGCCGCGCAGTTGATGGTTCCGAGCATCGCGAATGACGGTATGGAAGCAATAAACTACAAGGCATGCTCAGATTCCTCTAGCGACAGCCATCAATACCACCAGAACCGCGGCAATTGTGTATACATCGCCATCTCACCAACAACTGGGTTGTGAGTGTAACGGCCGATTTCATCACCCTGCAAAGAAGTCGCGGTATCGTGGAGGCTTGACATTGTCGTGGCCACGCCGAAAAACGCGAGCGTGGACTTCTTATTAGTAGCCTTTAAAGAGCAAATAGCAGGGCGCGGAAGAACGCCCCCGCGCAGCCGCTTGGACCGTGCACGCAAACGTTCGACAGTCATGGAAAATGGGGACGTATGGCCCGACGAACTTGGGATGACGGAATTTGTGAATGAGGGCGTCCGCCTGCGCAACAGTTAGCTGAATCGGTTTACCGAGCGGGTACCCAGCACCGGGCGCTTTGGCGTATCGATAGTTCAGGGGTGGGAGGCCGAAGACTGGAAGAGGGTGCATTCCCGAGATTCGCTCGATGTTGCCGTAGCTGTCCTGCAGAGAAATTTGGCCGGCGTCGATGAATGGCAGAGTGGCGGGACCGAAGCCAAGCGTCATTTTTCCCGTTGAACTGTCGACCTCTAGCCAGTGATGCGCGAAGGGACCGCGGTGTAACGCACGAAGCTGTAAAGTCACGACTCGGGAGGGGTCCTCGGTTACCGACACTGGTTCAGTTTCCAAAGACCGGCGGACCGGCATAGGGGAAGCGTTGGGCAGGAAGCAACGAGCGAAACCGAGGTTGCATGGCGTCGCCCGGTTTTGTAGAAAAGGGTTCGAGCGGAAGGGCGCCACCAGGCGGCGCAGGAGTTTTACGGTCACCGAGGCGCCGACGGCGGGTGGGAAGAATGCAAGCACGAGGCAGGTGAGCGCAGCAAAAAATATGTCTTTCATACGTTGCCCTTTTAGTCGAGGCCTGCGCCGTGTTCGCTCATAACGGATCTCGGTGACGAACCAAAATTCCTGTTTTTCGATTAAGTAGCCGAGACAGAATCTACGTAGGCCGACGTGAATCTCGCAAAGTCCAGAGAAAGCACTTTCCGGGCCGCTTCGAGAGTTGCGCGACCACTCATCAACGGACGAACGATCGATTCTATGCTCGTGGCCTTATAAAAACGGAAGGCTAGGCGCGAAGCATCCGCCGGGGAACTGGCAGGAGTAGCAGGTAGAGGAACCGAACTTGGCGCCTATGGACTTCCCTAGACTCAAAGCACTGGACAAACCCATAGGATGGGGTCTTTCCAAAGCTTCTGGTCTGTTTGAATTGTGGCTTCACGAGTTTGTAGTTCCCGAAGCCGAGTTACGACAGCTATTGGAAAGCGATGCGGCTCCAGCGTAACGTGCCGCGCGATTGGCCATTCATTTGAGTCAGGGGACATTATGCCCCCTCGGTTTCACCGGAATTACCCGCCTGAATTCCAGAACTGACAAAGTGCGCGCTCCGGAGAGCCGCTTCTACCGCAGGCAGCAGGTCTATTCCCGCGTTCTGCTTCCAAACGTATCCTTTCGCTCCGTTGCGTAAAGCTTCCTGAACCACATCTGCATCGCTGATCTGACTTACAAATAGGATGGTTGCGGTTGGAATGAGCCGGTATATACGATGCGCAGCTTCGATCCCATTTAGACTGGGAAGGCCGATGTCCAACAAGATCAAGTCTGGTTTCAGTGCTTGGGCTTTCTCGACCGCTTCTAACCCGTCTGAAGCTTCGCCGATGACCTGTAAACCCGGTCTGCTTTCCAGGGTTGAACAGACGAATCGCCGAAAGGGCTCGTAATCGTCGACCACAAGAACCCGGATCGACGAAGGCATAGGCTCAGCAGCGCTCCATTTTACGAAAGATGCATCAGAGCCTAATCTCAAGAGCCACGTTCCGTCAGGCAGGAAAACCCTGATTCTTGACTACCGGAATCCCCGATACAGTGCGCCTCCGTAGCCGCTCCGTTAGCCGCTTCCGCCGAGAACCCTAAATAGTTGTTGTAAACAGGCGATTACACCACCTACCGGGTCATGAGTGTGATGGCGATAGTTTCACCAACGATGATCGGTCTAACCGGGCATGGCGTTCCACGGAAGATTAGGAGTCGGGCAGGCTGGAGACGATTTGGTCTGAAGGAGGTCAGTTGACGGTCAGGGTTTCGGCGCCACTGGTGCCGCCGCTAGAGCAACCGAGGCTTCCGGTATTGCCGGCGGGCGTCTGCACGACGACTTTGAAGCTTCCAGGAGCAGGGATCATGGAGGATGTGATGTTGACCCTGAGCTCGGAACTGCTGATGACGGTGGTGGCGAGCACAGCGCCATTGAAGACCACGACGGAAGAGGAAACGAGATGGCTGCCGGTCGCGGTCATGACGAAGCTGGGCGGCAGTTGAGCAAAGACCATTGTTGCCGGAGAGATCGACTTGAGACTCGGCATAGGACGGGCGCTCCTGCAGAGGGGATTCAGCGCGTTGCACCCGGGCAGGAGCAGGAGCAAGAGCACGACCAGCCAAGAACTTAGGAAAACGATCCGACAGGAGAGGAGGTTATACCCAAGGTCCTCCCATTCGACCGATTCGTATAGGGTATACATTCTTGTCGCCTTCAATTCACGATAGCGGGATCAGCAGTCTGGAGAGTCACGCAATTCCTTAGAAGCGGAAAAAAACAGAACCCGCGTGGGTCCGGCCTGAAACGCGCGTATTTGAAGAACACAGTGAAACAATGCGGTCGTGAGGGACCGAACGTCGGTTTCCCTGACTAACCCATGACCGCACTATAGTTCGGAACTGGGCACAGAATACCTGCCGCCACCTGCCTAGTCAGCTAGCAGTTATGCTAGGTGCCGCCTTAGATTGTCTGGGACAAGCGCGGGGCAGATGGGTGCGGACAATCTGTGATTGACATCATCAGGCGATTACACCAATCACTCCGGCTTGGGCTGGGCGGAGGGAGCTAACCGGGGACGCCGTGCTACTCAATGGCAACGCTCGATCGAGATCACGTCAGACATGCTCGCGATATTCAGTTGCTGTCGTCGCGGCGCTTCAGGGTTGGACGATCATCGTCGTTTCCTTTGTCATCCTTGCCGTTCTGGTCCGTGGAGGACGTCCGCCGCAAGCTGGGCTTGTTCTGGTCTTCCTTCTTGTCCAGAATCTTGCGACGGTTTTCAATCGCCGCGAGCCGCGATTTCACGTCGTCAAACTCCGAGGCCGAAACCACATACTGGGCCCGTAGAGCTAGGATATGCTCGATCTCCTGCTGTGATTTCTCGATGCGATCCGGGGTTTGGGGATGGGTAGAAAATGCCTTGGCCAACGTGCCCGGCTTCTTCTTTTCCTGTGCCTGCACTTTTTCGAAGAAGCTGATGAAAGCCTGCGGATCATATCCCGACTTGTACATGTACTGCAGTCCTAGGTAATCGGCCTCGGCCTCGAAACCGCGTGAGAAGTGCATCAACGTCATGGGTACGGCCAGACCCGCCGCCTCGTAGGCGGCATAGCCGACTCCGCCGCCAACGAAGATCAGGGGAATGGTAGCCATCTGCATCAGGCTTCCGCGTGTGTTCTCACGGCTCGCGTGGCAGGCCGCCACGTGCGCGATCTCATGCGCCATCACGCCAGCCAGTTCGGCCTCTTCATCCGCTGCCAGAATCAATCCGGAATTCACGTAAAAAAAGCCGCCAGGCAAGGCAAACGCATTGATGTCATCAGAGTCGATCACCTTGATCGTAAACGGCACCTGAGCATCGGAGTTGCGTACCAGATTCTGTCCCACCCGGTTCACGTATTCTGTCACCACCGGGTCCTGGATCAGCTTTGCGGTGGCTTCCACCTGCTGGGCATACTGCTTGCCCATGGCAATCTGTTTCTCGACCCCATACCAGTTTCCCATGCCGGTCTTGCAACCAACATTGCGGTTCCCCACGGCATCCACATCCGTCTTACCGCCCTCGTGCTTTACCTCGTCGGGGTCTGCGAGCTCAACGCTGGTCGCAGCGGGCTTGGACGGGGTGCTGGCGGCAGCATCCTGGTCTTTCATTGTAGCTCCGCCCTGGTCCTCGGCAAAACCAAGGGGGATTGCATAGGCCAACGCTAACAACGCTGCGGTTACCGCCAACAACCGTGACTTCATGATGGACTCCCTGGTCCCGCAATTCCTTAAGAGCGGAAGAGAGCCGAACCTGCGTGGTCCGGGCCGAAGCGCGGTTATCACCCTGAAGCAATGCGGTCGTGGGAGTCTAAACGTCGTTTCCCAGCACTGACCCATGACCGCATTGCGGTTCGGCACTGGGCAGAGAATACTTGCTCCCACCTGCCTAGTCAGCTAGCAGTTGTGCTAGGTCTCCTTCGGTTTTGTTGGGCAGGCGGGCAGATGGTGGGGCCAAATCCATGACTGGTGTAATCATTACACTCACAACCCTCGGGTCAGTAGTGGCCGAGTAGAGGGCTATGCGAGGCTATGCAGGGGCTTCGCGGGGCGTTCAGGTATGCGAATGCTGTACCGCTTCACATCCTCACGAAATATGGGTCGGATTTCGGGGCACACATCAAGGTCGAACAAGCGTCCGTTGAGAAAAGGCAAGCCTTGGGGGAAGGCCAGAGAGCAGAATATGCATGACACATACTTCTGTCTTTGCACCAGCGCAACTAAGAAAGAAATAGTTCACATGAGAAGGAAAGGCTGATAAACCGCCTCTTCCTAACCAACCATAAGGGCTTCGGGTGCATGGAGAAGGACACGACCGCGCCTCTTGGAGACAACTCCTGCGTGTACCCAATTATTTAGTACGCGGCTGGCGGTAAACGGGCTGATATCCGCCAACGCGCCGAGTTCATCGTTGGTAGCACGGATTTCGATCCCTTCGGGATGAAACCGTCCGGATTGGTCACTGAGCCTAACCAGGATCTTTGCCAACCTTTCCTCCGCAGTCTTGGTAACCAGTCCAGTGTGGCGGTCGATGAAGGTTCGCAGATAGCCAAGAGAAATGCGAAGGGCATTTTCTGCGAGCAGCGGGTGCAAGGAAGCGAGATTGCGGATGACGGAGTGCTCCCAGGCCAAGACCTCACAGTCGGAAATTGCTTCTGCGGTTGCCATATAGCAAAGCGGACTTTTCACTATGGCCACCAACCCGATGACGTCTCCCGGCCCCAACCAGGCCAGCAGAACTAACTCGCCTTGCTTGGTGAGGTGGTAAAAACGTGCCCGGCCGCTTTGAACGAGGAACAATCGAGTAGCCCGAGAGCCCTCGCTACTAATGTTGTTCTTGGCGGAAATTCTGTGGATCCGGGCCGCTGCAAGGATTGCGTCCGCCGCAGGTCGCTCAAGACCTACCAAAAAGCTGGAAGACAAGGTGGCAATCGTTGCTGAGCGAGAATTGACCATGTTCTTGCCATGAGGCGCTGGATACACAAGATGGCGCGCGCCATCAAGCACGAGGAGAAAGTGCATCCCCACAACCTCAACCCTGCAGTCCTGCTTTCTCCCTCATAAGGTTAGGTCACCCGCCCGAGACCGGTAACTGTCAATGCGTGCAGGTCGCACGGGCGAGTATCGAAGGCGGCGCCCTGATCTCTCTGTTGGTGATGATCATTTCCGGACTAGGGTCACTCGCACAGGATGAATTTACTACTTAGGTGCTGACGTCCTCTCGACGCGTACCACGGTACATTTCAATTCCTTACCAGCCGTGGTTTTCAATTTGCCCTTGTCCCCGTCGAGCTGATACTTCACATCACTACCCACAACAAAGTCAATCGCTTTCACAGAGGTCTTCGGGCTGGTCCGGCAGGTATAATGGTTCCCCGAAACCTCGAAAACAAAATCGTACTGCTGGTTCTTCTTATCCTTAGTGTCGGTAGTGCCTGCTGGCTGAACATCCTTTAGCGTTGTCGTTCCCTCGTCCTTCTTAGCCGCACTCGCAGTTAGAGCGCCGACCATCGTCAAGAACAGCACTGTAATCCATGTTCTCATCGGCCAAACTCCAGAACAAGTCAAGCATTTCCCTAAGAACTTTCCACACCTACTATGTCGGACTGCAACCCAAGAGACAGTACCCCTCAGAGATACCGCCAACTCCATGGGTTTCATTGATTTGCCCGTTCCCCTTTGGACTATGAGCCTTCACCCACAAACGGCCGTAACTTGTCCCGCTTGAGAACGAGCAGGCCCTTGGCTGCATTGTTCAGGGCTTCGGCTTCCATGGCTCTAGCTAACTCTGCTGCCCCGAGGAGTTGGCCGGAAGCTAGTTCTTGGACTCGTTTGTACATGGCGTCCTCAGCCGCCTTCACCCTATGGTGCAACTTTGCGGGATCAGTCTCCTGTAAGGCGTCGCGATAGGCTGTCTGCCAAGCATTTACTTCGGAGTATAAAAGCATTTTCTACCACCTCGTACGGCTCGCCCGATTACAGAAATCACGCGCTTAAGCCTGACCGCGCCAACTTAACCATTTTGCCGTCGCACGGCACAATCTATAAGCCACGGTGCAGCCGCACTAACTGGCAAAACTGACAGGATTCACCGCGCCAAGATGCACTGTTGCTTTTGCAAGTCTTACTCAGCTTTATTCCTTTCGACGATCTTCGGAGTTGCCCTAACACGGCATGCCAGCACCAGGAGGTAGAGTCGAATGACACACTTAATAAGTACCATGGCGTTCGTTGCACTATGCTCCGCTTTGACCGTGGCTGTGGACAAGACGGCTGTCCGACCATCGGGAGCAGAACCGAGTGTGTCGTGGAGTCACGGACTCCTCGTGGGTGACACGCTCTATGTTTCGGCCATGGGGGCGAGGATGCCGCAGGCAACATTCCCCGGCGATTTCGAAGCCGAAGTGAAGCAGGCTCTGAACACATTGGCGCTGTTCTCCAAAGCTGCGGGAAAGTTTGCGTACAATGTGGTGAGCGTGCAAGTGTACCTCACCAATGGCGCGACATTCGAGCGGATGAACGCCGTTTACAAGGCATACTTCAAGGAACCACGACCAACCCGGACTACGGCGGTGGTCGCCAAGCTCGTGGGGCAGGGCCACGTCGAGATCACCCCTACGGCCAGAAAGTTGTAAGGAGCCACGGATTGTAATCACGTGGTCGGAGTGGTAACGGGCGAGGGCAGCGACGTCATGCTGGTCGAGAACTTCTATTAACGATGGACATCTGCAGTGGGTCCTGATGAACGCCCTTGTGCCCACGAATGGAGACGTTCCCGGTTGGCCCGCAACCCGGAGACAATGCGGTTATTGGCATAACATCAACAATTATGTCTTTGAACTGAGGATAACTCAGTTCCAGAAACAACAGTCGGCGGATGAACTGAGAGAGCGACGCTGACCGATGATACTTTCAACCAGCTGAAACGCGCTCCATAGGCGCCACGGTCGGGGCACATAGGTTCTCGACCTGTCATTACTGCCAGTTTCCAGGCTGTCCTTCAGTGCCTGATAGGTGGTGCTTTGCATCCTTCGGGGTGTTAAATGACCGAACCAAGAATCTACATCCCTAAGTCAGTCGCGTTCCAACGCGCCGCAAAGTTGGCGTCTTCAGCGTCGCGGCAGATCGACAACGGCGTTCCGCTGAACGAAGCCCATGTAGTCGCGCTGCTGGAGTACTTCGAATTTCTCGCGCCTGAGCAGTTTACCTCTATCTTAGGGCCGGGCTTAACCGCCGAGTTCAGCGCTGTGACCGAGCATGAATTTCCGCTCGGCTTACTGAAGGAACGAGCACCGCTTCTTCAGCTGCTCTTGGATCACACATCGATGTTCGCCGGCGCGTTCTTACACGATGGCGAAGACGACCCGCGCTGTTATCGTGAGTGGAAGCGTGTTCGCCAGGAAAGTCTTCCATCTGGACGGTTTAGCGGTTACGTCTGCTTGGCTTCTAACATCACCATGGCCATGACACTCGGGCAATCGCCTACGTTCGCTGATTCCAAGGTCCAACTGCTGAAGCACCGCATTCTAAGGCGCACGGCCGAGATACTCCTCGCAACCGGTTATGAGTCAGAAGAACAATTGCGACAAATTCTCCCGGCACAGGGACCAGATTCCACGCAGCTTTTGGCAATACAAGTGTTTGTGTTGTCGAGGCGGGGCTCGGACGATCTGATGAGGCTGTGTGGCAAGATTAACGAGTCGTCAGAAGCAACATTGGTCTATTGGGCATCCAAAGACCCGCTAGTACGCTACCTGCTAAAGACTTGGCAATGGCTTGAGCCCATTAGGTACGACGAGTCGAAATTGAGTCCAGATGTGCTCAAGGAGCGCGGAGGTATGCTTTATACAACGTGGAGAAGCGGTTTGGGCGCTCCCGCAGGCCTGGCCCAGCGAGAATTGCCTGGAACTGGCGCGGAGAGCGAGGACCGTTTCCCGTGCGTACTGGGCGCAGGCCAAAGGCAGCGATTCTCGCCCGTATCTGTGTTGCTCGTCGGGGGGCCGGGGGTGGGCAAGACCGCGTTTCTTCGCGCGCTTGCTCGGCACCTGGACCATGCCGCCGGCGGCACCCTAGGGAAAGGACTTTACCTAGAGCCCGCCGAGCCGAATGGATTCTGGAATTCAACCGGCGAGCCTTTGGAACCGAGGACGCATGCCATTGGGGCTCAGCCGAGTGGATATCACCTCCGCATCCGCGACGATCAGGACCCACAAGTGGCCCGATGGATGCGACTGACCTTGATGGACCCTGACAGTGAAAATTTCACGCGACCGGAATTGCGTCCTGAGTTTCTGAAGCGGCTGCGCGCCGCCAAGGCACTTTTGTTCTTTGTCGACGGCTGCCGTTTCCCCGATCGAGTTTCGAAAGACCTCAAGGGTGCCAGCCACCCGGTGGAGGAATGGCCTAAGGACGCGGTGGGTCTGGCTGCATGGTACACCCGTATCCTAGAAGCCTTTTATGACGTGAATACTGATGCAATTCATCTGCCGGTTGGATTAGTTGTGAGCAAAGCGGACTTGCTTCTGGGAGGACCACACTTGCCGCCGCCCGACCCGGTGTTCCTGATCACGGAGGAAGTGAAGATGGAACTGGTCCATGCAGGGTTGAAGTACCCAGGGGAACCTGATGACCCATTCGGCAGGTTACGGTACTGCATCCGTAATACCCTGAGCAACAGCAAGGATATGAACCAACAGGCTTTCATCTTTGAGTTCCTGGAACGGTTCCGGGGATTCATTGCGGCGGCCCTGGGGCAGACGTACCGCTTTCAGATTTTTCTTACCTCGTCGTTGCCGCCGAATTCCGAAAACAGAGAACACCTTCCCTATGGGATATGGGAGGTTGTACGGTGGATCGTCAATCAGTTGGAACCTGCGTATCGAGTTCAAGCAACACATCAGTTGGAACAGGACCGTAAGGAATTGGAGCAGCTTAAGAAGGACATTGAAGAAGCTCTTGTGCGCGACAGAGAGGCGTACGCCGATTTCGAGGCGGTTTGCAAACAAAAGAAAAAACGCCTCAATGCCAAGGTGCATGTGGCGGTCCTCGATAACCTTCTTGGGAGAAACGCGGAGGCCTCTGACAAGCGAATTGACTCTTCGAAGGAAAGGATGCGGACGGCTTTGGAGGAGGCGTTTAGTTTCGCTGACCTTGCGCCCGTAACCAACGAAGTGGATCCCGTCCCATTCACCACGCACCGTCGGATGGTCCAGCAAGCACTGGGGCGACTGGAAGAGCAGATCGCGTATTTGACCGAATGGCGTCAACACTTGTCGCCGATCAAGCTCCAGCCTGCAGTACTTCCGGAGCAAAACAAGAAGGCAGCCACGAATTACATCAGAAACACCCTGAAAAAACGATGGGCAAGCTAATCGGCTTCAAACCTCATTGTGGTGATACGGGCGGAGCCAGGCTGGGTTCCTCGTAGTCAATTGTGCAGCTGTCGTACCGCGGTTGAGCCGGGATTGCCGTCGTAACATCGCCATTACACTCATCGTGGGATCGGCAGCCCTGTCCGGTGGTCAATGAGCGTAAACGACTGTTAACATCAGACTGTCGAGAGACACACCGTTTCCTATTCCGTTGCCACCCCTGTAAGTTTTGACAGTTGCCGGATTTCCGTTGACCTGTAAGGTTCGACAGCAACCGATAACGCCCCAAAAGCTTAGGTTTTTGTGTGTATTGGCGCACCCTCCAGCCCTGAACCGGACACAAAACGATTTGGAAGTGCATCTCAAAACGGAGGGCTCGAAAATGCCCAATGCTGTCGTTCAAATCCTCGTGGTCGATGATTACGAACCGTTTAGGCGGTTCTTGCATTTGAAAATCCAATCAAGACCGGAATTGCAGATAGTTAGCGAAGCCTCAGACGGATTACAGGCGGTCCAGAAAGCCGGAGAACTACAGCCGGATTTGATTTTGCTCGACATCGGACTCCCCAAGCTAAACGGTATCGAGGCTGCTCGCCAAATTCGCAAATCTGCACCACAGTCAAGAATCATCTTCGTGAGTCAGGAGTCGTCTCCGGACATAGTGCAAGAAGCCCTTAGCTTAGGAACCTGCGGCTACGTTGTGAAGAGCAAAGTCGACCACGACCTTTTGGCTACCGTGGACGCAGTTCTTGAGGGCAGCCAGTTTCTCTCAGCGGTGCATTGGCAAGAGCAATTTTACTAACGCAATACACAGGGCCAGCAGCTATGATGCTGCCGCAGACGAACCAATTCCATCGTTTAGCACGCACAACTCGGCTTGGGGAATTACAAATTCTGTGAAGCCACAATTCAAACAAACAAGAAGCTTTGGAAAAACCCAAACTATTGGTTTGTCCAGTCCTTCGAGTCCAGGGAAGTGAATCGCAATCTCACCATTGAGCGTGCTCTGGTTGGCTGATTGGCATGACCTGCAATGAGAGCTGCTTTGCGCGGACATTACCATACACCTCACTCTTACAAGCTTCTTCGCCGAAAAAGCCACGAACCGAAGGTTGAAGTTTGTACGTGAATACCCCAAATAAGACATTAGCTTACCTCCTGCACCCGATCCCGTTAAACTTTCCTTCGTCGGAAAGCCGACTCGGCATTGGAAACCCGGCGATCGTGAAAGGGGGCGATGCGACTTGATAAAGAATCAAGAGGTTTTCTTGGTCGCCAATGAACGAATGTGATGGCGCTTCTCCCAGCGTGTGCTGACCACTTTCATCTCTTTCCAGTCGTAGGGAAATTCCTTGCCGCAATCCAAGCACACAACGTACGTTCCGGTCAGAGAGGCAGCCTCATTACTACGAGTACCGCGACGAACGCTTACCGGAAAACTGCAACGGCTGTGCCTGCAACCAAAGACTCCTTCGATCAATCTACCTAGCATGCACCCTCCCCAAGAACATATATCGTTCTCCACTGCTTCGAGGTCCTGTGCTGTGTCCGCTCGCCACGCGCCTGCTCACATTTTCGAGAAGGTCCAAGGCTCTTTGGAGACTGTCACAAATGCCAGTGCCGAATCGCGCGAAGCATAAGACGCCGATCCGCGATGGGTGTACTGTCAGATATGACAGGGGAGGGCGCCTTCTTGGAAGGCAGCGGTCGATGGTTGGCGTAACATCGCCATTACACTCATTGATCCATGGGGACGGAGGTCGACGGGGGCCGTACTCGATGGTGGGTGTAAACGCCTGTTTACAACAGCTACCGCCACTTTCGCTTTGAAGCGAGCGTTCGCTTCCATTCTTTTCTTTCCTGCGGACCCTACTTTGCGAAATAGCCGTCCCGATGATGGATCCGGAGCTTTCTAGGTCCCGAGACGACGATTCGATGAAATGATCCGTCAGGGTTCACGCTGGCTGGCTTATAGCTTACAAAATATTGGTTCCGAAGCTCTTGATCGATTCTAGAAAATGCATCTGTCACGTCTTCCTCGGTGCGGACATCGAGGAAAGTGCCGCCAGTAGCCCCCGAAAGTTCTTTCATCGCGCGCTCGAACTGCTCTCCGTTACGACCTGCCAGATTGATACTCATGACGTAAACGGCACACTCATTAAGCAGCGCGACCTCTTCTGCCTGTTCCAGATTGATATGGCTACGGTTATCTTCCCCATCTGTGAGCAGAATAATGGCGCGACGCGCTGTTTGGGCATCTTTGGCCTTCGCTAGCTGTTGGCTGGCGGCAGAAACCGCATCATAAATCGCGGTTTCACCTCCGCTCCGCAAAGGTTGGATCGCATGGGAAAGCAGATCTTTGTCGCTGGCAAGCTCCTGGACGAGTCGCACCTCTTGATTGAACTCCATGACAAGAGCCAGATCCGAAGTTCGCCGCAAAATTCGTCTAAGGAAAGCTGCTGCGGATCGTTTTTCATCATTAAGAGCGTAAGTTACCGAACCGCTGCTATCGATTACGATTGCTAGCCGCAAAGGTAGCTCTGACTGGCTCTCGAAATAAGTAATTCTCTCCGGTGGCTCGCCCGTATCGCTGATCGTGAAATCCGACGGTGCAAGATTGTGAACAAAATGACCGTGGTGATCAGTTACTGTGAACGTCAGATTCACCTCTTGCACCTCTTTGCGAATAGTTGGCAAGGAGACAGACGCAGAAGAGGCGACATTGCTAGCAAGTGCGCTACTCTGTGAGTAGAATCCTTCTGCTCGACTGACCTGGGCTTGGCTGAAGGAAAAGTCCAGGCCCTGGGGATTGCGTCCCGACAAGGGTCCGTTGGTGGACGTTTGCGCCAGTCCTGCTGAGGTGAGAACGAGGAGAGTGAGTATTGTTTTCACCATTCGGAGCCTGCTCTACGAGACGCCGCGGGAGGCGCAGCACGTATTTATAGGGACCGCAGCTTAGTCGAAGACAGTGACCCAGAAAACTGTCAATGCTCCCAGTGTTTGCTCGCTCTTGGCTCGGGAAAAAAGACACTCTAGCGCCATTCTCGATTCGGGCAAGGACCTCCCTTGGCAGTTATGTTTTGGAGTCAAAAAACTGGGGATCCTCCACTAGTTGGCGAAAAATCCCGTTGTACTCACAACCCCATCCCGGCGGCGGGCCGGGAGGCGTAGTTGGTGTAAACGCCTGATTACAACAGTTCATTTGCCCGAAGGTCTGGTCGCCACAATGACGAACTGTCAGATGTGACAGTTCCGTCCATTTTGAGGCGACATTAGAGTTAACGCCCTCTCACACCCAGACGATCTGCGTCAGACCATCTGGGTGCGAAACCTTTAAATATTGTCAAACCTGATTTCAAAGGAGCACACGAATGCCTCTTACCCCGGAACAACGCGACACGGTCTCGAGTGACCTGAAGCGATTTGCAACCGATCTGAATCTCTCGGAAAACCAAAAACAAAAGTTGCATGACTTTCTCTTCGAGGCCGCTGAGAAACTGCAGGAATATAAGCAGCACAATCCCTTCGCATCAAAGGAAGATTTGCTCAAAAGAGTGGCCGACAACCGCGCGACAATTCGTCAGCGCATATTCATCTTTCTGACGCCTGCGCAACTCAGCAAGTGGGATGCGGCGATGGGAAAGGCCAAGGAATTCCTAGGTCAGAAGATCGCAGCGTAAGAACCGCGGGGTATTGGGAGGGGCAGCCCGACCGCCCTTTTCCTTCTATTGTCGGTTTCCACCTGCACGACTCGCCGTCTTTCGTCCGGCGATTCATGTGCTACATCCTGGCCCCGTGACATGGAAGGCGACGCAGGGAAATTTTTCTCATTATCGTAACATCGCCATTGCACTCGTTGACCGGGTTGTGAGTGGAATCGCCTGTTTATAACACCAATCTATGACCAAGAGGGAAAGCGTGGGCTCTCTCCTTATTGTGGATCTTGTTTAGCGGCGTTCTGTTCTTGCGCCGTATGCATTTTTGACCAATTAAATGCCATCCGTTGGGCCTGATGCGACTTGTGCGCGAGTCATGTGGGACTCGGCTTCTTTTAGATTCCTTTCAGCCGAACCGAGAGCGAACCACATGTTGGCGAGGATGTAGTTCTTTGGAACTCCTAAGCCGTTCAGGTAGAGAAGTCCCAGACTGTTGCGTGCCTGTCCCGCTCCACCCAAGTCGGGAAAGCGTTCTGCTTTTTTCCGATACCAGTGTGCGCCTGGAGCGTAGTTCTGAGAAACGAACTCTCCGTGTTCGTACATCTGGGCCAACGCGAACTGTGCGTCGGGGTGTCCCTGCCCAGCGGCTCTCCGAAACCACCTGAATGCCTCTCGAAAATCAGTTACTCCAATGCGCCCTTGTTCATAGAGTGCGCCAAGCCAAGACTGGGCTTCCGCGTTGCCCTCCTCGGCGGCCCTCGCTACCCGCCTTTTTCTGAAAGGAGAGATTTTCAGTGAAAAAAAGGCGAAGTGAAGGTTGGTTTACAGAAATGACCAGAGAGTCGGGCAACACAGTCGTCCTCTACCGCTGGATCGAAGGCAATAGAGGACGGAAATTCGTGTTGGGACCGGTCGAAAGTGCGTACCGCGGACGATGCCAATTTTGTAAGTGCTTGATTTGGTTGGCGTCCCTATCACCGACTATTTTGAACACCTAGCAGCAACGATACCGGAAGCGACGCCGCTCTACGAACTGTGTGCAAGCTTCTGGAGGCCTAGGTCTAATTTTGTCCAAACCAGAGTTTTCGCACGCGGAAGTCCAGGTTCCCAAGGCGCTTGGCATGTTTCCCCTATCGTGGGCCGAAAGGAAACACTTTCGGCACAAGGCCGGTTCCCGGACTACTAGTGTAATGGCGATGTTACGCCAACAACCAGATTGTCTGCGAACTTGCCCGGCAACGCAGCCAAGTGTGATTTACACCATTCTCTTGCGCGCTGGGGATAGACGCGAGAGGAAGACACCTAGCCGATGATGAGCGAGTTGCATCGCCCTCACTAGCGCTACGACGTGCGATCTTCCTAGTCGACCCACTCAACGGGATAAGTCGCTCGGTAAGCGCTCACCGCTTCGCCTAGGGTCGCGAAGAAAGTTTGTTCGCCGAAGCGCGTGAAGAGTCCGAAGCGCTTCAATTTGTCCTTGACTGGATCTTTCATCTCGGCGAAACACAACTCGATGCCGGCGCCGTGCAGGGTGTCGTCGAGCTCGCAGACCGCATCGGCTGCGGTGACGTCGACGCTCGTGACTGGCTCCGCCGCGACCACGAGCCAACGGACAGGCGTCGGTGAGTTGGCAATGGCATCGAGGACACGTTCGTGGAACAACTCGGCATTCGCGAAGAAGAGCGGCGCATCCCAACGGAACAGCACGAGGCCCGGGATCAAGCGCGCCTCGGGATAGCGGGTAATGTCGTGATAGCCCTTGACGCGTTCGACGCGGCCGAGGACGGCCGAATGTGGGCGCCAGCCATCCCAGAGGAACTCAATCACGGCAATCACGATCGCGAGACCAATGCCGGGAATGGCGCCGAAGGCGGCCACACCCGCGAAGCAGGCCATCGAAAGCCAGAACTCCCAGCGCTGGATGCGATAGATGCGGCGTAGGTTGGAGACCTCGACCAGGCCAATAGCCGAGGCAATGACGACGGCAGCCAGGGCGGTGTGCGGCAAATACTGGAGTAGATTGGGCGCGAGCACCAGCAGCAGTGCGATGGCGAGGGCGCCCACCACCCCCGTCAGCTGGGTCTTTGCGCCAGCCGCCTCCGCCACCGGGGTGCGCGATGAGCTGCTGCTGATGGGGAAGCCCTGAAAGAAGGCTGCGGCGAGATTGGCGACCCCGAGGCCTACCATTTCCTGGTTTGGGTCGACCGGTGTGCGCAGACGCGCCGCATAGGTTCGAGAAAGCACGCTCGTGTCCGCGAATGAGACGAGGGCGACCGCGAGGCCACCCGTGAGGATCGGTACCAGATCGTCGACGTGGACAAGGGGTAGACGTGGTGAGGGCAAACCTTGAGGCAGAGGACCGAGCACAGATATGCCGGCACGTCTTGCGAGGTCGAAGACCGCGACTACACTGGTGGCGGCGACCACGGCGATCAAAATGCCTGGTACGCGCGGCCAGCGCTTCAGTAACAGTATGAGAGCGAGCGTGCTGGCGCCGATCGCAAGCGCCATGAGGTTCGTGTTCCCTCGGAGCACCTTGCCGACGATTCCCCACGCTTGGCGCACTGGGCCGTTCGCAGTCACGGAGAACCCCAGAAGCTTCGGGACTTGGCTCAGCAGCACCGTCAGGGCAATGCCGTTCATGTAGCCATAGCGGATTGGCTTCGAGAGCAATTCGGTGATGAAGCCCAGACGTGCCAGGCCCGTGGCAACGCACACGACGCCGGAGACAATTGCCATCATTCCGGCCAGCGCTACCGCACGTCCCGGCTCACCCGCTGAAAGCGGCACCACGACCGTGAGGATCACGGACGCGAGCGCCGAGTCCGGGCCCAGGACGAGAATGCGGCTCGGACCGAACAGGGCGTACGCGAGCAGCGGCACGATGGTTGCGTAGAGGCCGTTGATACCCGGCACCCCGGATGCCTCGGCGTACGCGATGCCGACCGGCACAAGCATGGTCGTCATGACGAGACCGGCCACAAGGTCGTGCCGCAGCCAGGACGACTCGTACTGACGCAGAGTGATCAACCCGGGAAGCCAGCGTTTCCAGCCGGTTTGATTCGCCTGCATTGCATGGCGGGCAATGCGGCCAGGTTCTGTGGTGTGGGAGGAGAGCGACTCAGTCATGGTTGCTCCCTGAGCATCGCTGACGAGCTTGGTTGAACTCCTTACCGAGCGGACCCGCGGGGTCGAGTGGGTTCGCCAGTGTCCCGGTACCCCCGCCCGGCTTCATCGCTTGATCAAGAAATCATGGTCCGTCCAGGGCTATGCCTGCAATTCCCTCAGAGGAACAGTCATTCCTGCACATAGTTTGCAGCGCCTGTGAATTCCGACACGCTTGCCTCCAATACGATGAAAGCATGTCCCTAGACATACCCGCACGTCTTCAACCCTGGTCGAATGTGTTGGGTACACGATGTTCGCCGTAAGCGGGGCCTAATACCACTGTGACAACTCCCAGTAGGCGACACCCCGAGTTCTTGGACGCACCACTCTCGAACCGTTCAACTGGCGAAAACAGGCGTTTACAACAGCAACCCCCTGGGATCGATGATATCCGGGAGTGCCCTCCCAAAAGATCTTGAAAGCCTGTTTCAGTCCGTCCCGGCCATGAGCAAACCTGGAAACAGAGGAGGACTATGATCAAGGCAATCGGGGTCCACTAGGTCGTCCATTGCATATGGATTGCCTTTGTCAATCTCTTCGTAAAATCGGCGCACAAGAGCCGTGTTAGCTTCGGCTGACATGGACGTTTTCTCCCTTCCTGTGACTAGGGTTTCCATTCGGAGCCGGTCACAATTTCCGCCTGACTGAGAAGTGCTCACCCACTCACTGTAAGAACTAACAGTGTAAATACCCCCGATTATCAACTAAGAGTAGGGCCTGCCTCGCAGGTTCTGGGAGAACCGCATCCACCGCACGCAGAGTACGGCGCGGGAAACAAGAACCGGAAATAGGAGACTGACATGGCCACAATAGCGCCCGCAACACCCTCGACACCGTCAACACCCATAGAGCCCGATTCGACGAAACCGCAGGCAATGGCGATTCCGAAGGAGGGGTACTTCAACCTTAAAAACGGGAGGTACGGCCCGGTATATCCACGAACTCCAGCCTGCTATGGATTCACCCTCATTGCAAAGATCAAACCGGGAAGAGAGGACGCGATCCGTGGTTATGGCAAGACCATCGAGAAAGCGATCGCTGATCTTCCTGATGCCCTTGCTACGCTTAAGCTCCACTACCTCCGGTGGGTTCTCTTTGATATCGGAAAAGATACATATTTTATGTACCAAGGAATATTTGACACAGATTTCGACAAGTATACTGAGGACGCCGTCGCTCTCTTCACAAAGTTAGGTATCAATACGGTTTTTGAGAATCTTGAGGGATTTCCGGAAGACTGGAAGACGAACGCGCCAGCGTTCATTCGATACGTGCGCGAACACCAGTGCCCGAGCTTCTTGGAATACGGGGAGTATCCCTACGTGACAGCGGACGAAATCAAGAAGGCCCTCAAGCTCAAGGCGGCCTTTAGCGACATGCTCGATCTAATGCAGTAGCAAACTATTTTTCACTCGCAACGGAGAGAGCCGTGGGCATCTTGCAGCAATCGCATGGAATTTCGGGGGATCTGACCGAACGAAGAGAAGAACCAGATTCACTTGAACTTGACGATATTCAACATTTCCTGATGGCGAGGCCACCTGCGCTGGCAGCGCGCTACGAGTTTCTAACCTTTAAGCGTGCGACAGCGGGACGCGCGTGGCTCGCAGGCCTGATCGACAAGGTGGGCACCGCGAAGGGAGTAGGGTCTAGCATACTTGACTCCAGATGGGTGACCATCGGGTTGACTTGGAACGGCCTTAGCGCGCTTGGCGTGGCTGAAGCAAAGTTGGCCACCTTCCCCGAGGAGTTTCGTCAAGGGATGGCTGCCCGAGCGGACATCCTTGGAATAACAGGCGCTAACCAGCCGGATCACTGGATTGGCAGACTTTCAAGTCCGAGCCTGCACGCCATTGCCATACTGTTCGCGCGCGATGTCGCGGAACGCGAGCGGTGCCAGCAGGAGCATGCAAACTATCTGAAGCAGTGCGGCGGAGTCGAACTTCTATCCGCTCTGGATCTGGAAGCTATTCCTCCGTTCGACTACGCTCACGAACACTTCGGCTACCGTGATCGGCTCTCGCAGCCGGCCATAGAGGGAACGGGAGTGGAACCGACACCCGGCTCTGGCCCCCCGATCAAAGCAGGCGAATTTTTTCTTGGCTATCCTGACGAAAAAGGCCCTGCTGCCGGAATGCCACAGCCGGAAATTCTTTCTCGCAATGGCAGCTATGTTGCTTATTTGAGAATGGAAGAGCACGTAGGCGCGTTTCGCGATTTCCTCCGAGCCCATGGCGAAACACCTGAACAGCAGGAGCTGATCGCTGCCAAGCTGATGGGACGATGGCGGAGCGGAGCTCCGCTTGTCCTGGCGCCGGATAAGGACGATCCAACCCTCGGTGCTAATTCTCAGCGCAGCAACGATTTTAACTACGCGAAGATGGACCCTTACGGCTATGGCTGCCCGCTCGGGGCACACATCCGGCGCATGAACCCTCGCGATACCGCAGTGAACATGAACCGGCGGAAAATGATCCGGCGCGGGGGGACATACGGTCCGCCCCTGCCAGAGGGCATCCCCGACGACGGCATAGAGCGAGGTATCGCCGCGTTCGTCGGCTGTGCGAGCCTCGTCCGCCAATTTGAATTTGCGATGAATGTGTGGGCGAACGACCCAAACTTTCACGAGTTAGGAAACGAGCGCGATCCGATTTTCGGCACACAGGACGGCACCTTTGACATGACCATCCCAAAGCGGCCCATTCGGAGAAAGATCAAGGGCCTGCCAGCTTTCACCACGATCCGAGGCGGCGCTTACTTCTTTTTGCCGGGTATAAAGGCGCTCCGATACCTGGCGGGAGGATTACCGTGACCAGCAACCCACCGGCTGTAATCCAGACTCTAATCGACACCCACATCAACGGGTTCAACACCCACGACAACGATCTTTTCCTCAGCGTTTTCGGGGATACAGCAATCATCATCGACGGCATTGCGCCCTATCGCTGGTTGAACCCAAATGCTCCGGCCAATTGGCTCGACGACGTAGCGAAATGGCGTGAGAACCTTGGCGTCACCTCCGAGCACCTGTCCTACGAGATGGGCTTCTGGAATGTCGAGGGTTCGTCCGCATATGCTGTCATATCGGGGACTCTCACTGTCAGGATTAAGGGCCAGTCCGTCGTTCGGACCGGTACCCTTGCGTACACGTTCGCAAAGCGCGATGGCGTCTGGAAGATTGAGGCGCAGGCTTGGGGCCGAACGTCGTAGCCTGCTTTAAGTGCGGTGGATGAAACTCTTGTGCAGCGCCCGTTTAATGTGCAAAGCCGGGTCGGCAGCGAGGCAGCGCTCAGCCTGACCTGGTCGGGAACTCCACCACGATCCGAGACGGCGCTTACTTCTTTTTGCCGGGTATAAAGGTGCTCGATACCTGGCCTCGCTGAGCGATGGTCTTTGAAAGAAAAGTGATCGGGAAGTACAGACAAGTACAGAAAGGCAGGCAATCATGAACTCCGTTCCTCAACCGCCGCGTACTTACAACCAGAATCATGCGCCCCGCAAGTACACTCCGGGCAAACGGAGAGTTTCTATCTACTGGACCTGGAGCTACCCCTGGGAAGCCAATCGCGACACCACGGAATTAGACAATCGCTTCTCGACCATGACCGAGGTCCGCAGAGTCGCCTGGCCCGCGTATGAGGGAACGGAATGGGATGAGATGCATTTTCTGCAAGGAATTGCTGGCACCCTGGAACTGTTCCACCGCTCCACGCTCGCGTTTCAGAGGGTTGTTGGTGAAGTCACCGGCCATTCGGTTGCAGTATTTCAACGAATCGACCAGGCCGGGTACAAGCTTCCAATCGACGAACGAATCCTAGCGGACACAGACACGCTGATGGTGTTCGGTCTCGACCACCTGGTTTCAGAGCAGGAGGCGAGCTCGGGTGAGATCGAGGCCGTCCGCGAGTGGCTGAAACGTGAAGGAACTTGCCTTCTGCTTGGGCCCCATCACGATGTGGGATTCACCGAAGATCTGCAGCAGCGCCAACTGGAATATACACACCACGGAGATGCGCTTGTCCCGCGCCAGCAGCGCTTCGGACAATACACGCGTTCGATGATGAAAGCACTTGGGGTGCCGGTGATGAATCAATTCGGACTTCGCCCGGCCCTCGTCAAAGGCACAAAACAAATTGCGCCGCTCACGACCAACAAAGACTTGGATACGCTCGGTCTCCTCAACGGGGTTACTACATTCAATTTTCATCCCCACCTGCCGCATTACGCGCTGACCACAGGTGACACCCAGTCCATCCACGTCCTCACACGCCAACCGATTGACCTGGACCGACCGCATCCTTTCACACAGGAGGGCAATACCGAGTTCAACTCGTTCATCTGGATGCCACCGAATGCCCAACGCGCCGGAAACATCCTGCTGGCGGACTCCACGATATTTACCACGTTGTTCGGCGGCGTCGAGTCGTTGGAGACCTTTTGGAAAAACCTGGCGACGATGCCACTGTCAAGCGGGATGCCAGCGAAGAAAACTCAGGCGGTCGCCTGATCCGAGACGCGAAGTGCATCAGCGCTGCACGGGAAAGGTTGAATGGAACTCCTGAGTAAGGCAGTCCCGATCACGATGCTCGCCTTTGTAGTTTCAAGCATGTTGGCGGTTGGTTTGAGTCTCACCATTCGGCAGATTGTGGCTCCTCTGCGCAATGGGAAACTTGTCTTGCTCGCATTGCTCGCCAATTTTGTATTGATGCCGCTGGGGGCATTAGCCATCGCCCGACTTCTAAGGCTTGACCAGCCGCTCGGCATAGCCCTGCTTTTGCTAGGCGCAGCTGCCGGCGCGCCATTCCTTCCCAAGCTGGCAGGAATCGCCAAGGGCAACCTAGCCTTTGCCGTGGGATTAATGGTGCTACTCATGGTTTTGACCGTGGCCTACATGCCTCTCGTCCTGCCCCTGCTTTTGGAGGGCGTTTCGGTCGACCCGATGAAAATAGCCCGCTCGCTGGTTCTTCTCATGTTGCTTCCACTGGGTGCCGGGCTTGCAGTGAACGCCCGGTTCGGAAGCATTGCTGAAAGAATGCGCGCGCCGCTTAACCGAATCTCCAGTCTCAGCCTGGCACTCCTGATCGTGCTGCTGTTAATGACGAACGTTCAAAATGTAATCTCCTTGTTCGGAACACGCGGTATTTTGGCGAGCATCCTCTTTCTCTTCGCCGGTGCTGGAATCGGGTGGCTCCTCGGCGGTCCGGACCTCGGGACAAAGGGCGTGCTGGCGCTAGCGACTGCACAGCGCAATATTGCCGCTGCACTTGTGGTTGGCGGTAAGGACTTCGACCCGAAGGTACTCGTCATGATTGTCGTCGTTGCCGTCGTCGGGCTCATTATTCTCATGCCGCTGGCGCGTGTCTTTGGAACTCGAAGTGCGGAAACTCCGGTTTAGAGCATTACAGGTTTGGGACCGCAGAGTTTTTCCACATTGGAACAACCCGTGAACGTTGATGAGAGCACATTTCGCATGGCGCCTCTTTGTTGTAGTTGTCCTCGTTGCGGTGGCTAACTTTGTTGTCTTGACTCCCGTGCAAGCGCAAGTCAGAGGTGTCTATCCCGTAGGCATGAGTGCGACGAACTCTGGGGTAACACCCGAACCCGGAATCACCTATTCAAACCTTTTTGTTTTCTTCTCGCGTGATGAAGAGAAAGGCCCTCATGGCGAAATATTGGCTACCGGCCAGAACTCGATCATGATGGACATGAACAGTCTTGTGTGGGTGAGCAGGAGAGAAATGGCTCGCCTGGGCGGGGCAGTATTCTCGGCATCCGCTACGCTTCCGATTGCTAACAACTCGCTCACTTCAGATGTCAATGGTGCCCTCAGCGGTGGTGGCGGGTTTGCGGATTCCTATTATCAACCGTTCATTCTCGGCTGGCGCAAGCAGCGCTTTGCCATTCGGGCGATCTATGGGTTTCTGGCACCGACCGGAAGATTTAGCGCGGGTGCCAACACGAATGTCGGTTCAGGTTACTGGACCTCAGTCGTTGCGACTGGACAGACGATCTATCTCAACCCGAGCAAAGCCACAGCCTTATCTGTCTTTCAGATGTATGAATTTCACGGTACCCAACAGGGCACGATGGTCCACCCGGGCCAGACCTTCAACCTCGACTATTCGCTAACCCATACTTTTCCCCTTCGACGTAGCTTGCGCCTTCAGCTTGGGCTGGTGGGATACGGCCAGTGGCAGACGACGGATAAACACGGCCCGGGCATTACGCCGGAACAGGCAGCCGCTCACTACAAAGTTAACGCTCTGGGGTTCGCAGCAAACGCGGTACTACCGGAGCAGAAGGTGAACGTCGGGCTTAAGTATTTTCGTGAGTTCGAGTGCAGGTCTACCTTCCAGGGATACACACTCCAGATCTCCGCCGCGATTACGTTCTAAACCGGCCCCGCAATGCTTGGGGAACTGCGCGTCCGTTCTTAATGGGTGGTCGGCAGACCGGAAACTGAGCCAAAAGGATTCCCTTTCGGGACACCTATATGATCTTTTGTCGTGGAAATCGAAGATCTATCGGCATTTGCTTTCTTAAATGAAAAAAATGTCCCGAATTGCTCTGCTGGCATCAGCAGTCGCCCAAGCCTTTGGCATCTCACGCATCGCACGAATCTCGATTCCATCAGGAAATCACGAATCGCCGCATAGCTGTCCATTGGTCCTGCGGTGGACCCCACACGAGCGGGACAAACCTGGACTCTGCGGTACCAAGCAACCCAGGCCGTCGGACGGTAAGCGGGTTGAAAATACCGAAGTGATCGGCTTGCTAAGTGATTTTCCTACGCAAGCGGCAGCCTGGGCCGAAGTCGATCGCAGAAACCCGGAGATCCGCAGGCCGGCGCTCCCACACAACCTGACCTTCGCGGATCTGTGCGCGCACTACTTCGAAGGCGAAGTGATTGCGTCAGGAAAACTGTATGCTAAGGAAAATACTACGGTCGAACAATATAACCGCATTTTCGTAGGACGCCTCATCCCGAGGTTCGGCAAACAGAAAGCCCTGGAAATCCTGCCGGTCGAAATAGAGGGTTGGCTTGACGCTCTCCAGCAGAAGGAACGTTTGGAAGAACCGACTCTAGATGAGTTTCGTCATCAGATGTCTCTTGCTTATCGTCATGGACAAAGGTCTGGACTGCTTCCTCGCACCCAAGAAGCGAACCCATTGATCTTCGTCCGGCGGCGCGTCGACCGACGATCCACAAGAGATTGAATTTCCCCTATGACGCTTTCATCCAGTCCCGAATAAGCGTTTAGAACTTTCTTTGAATTGTCTTTGAGCTGTGATTGCCTGTGCAACGGCGGGTGATTTTTCAGAGATCTTCAGAAGATTTAGTTGACGCTCGTTCGTAAGCGATTGAATATAAGCGTTTTAAAGTGGTGGCCAGGGACGGAGTTGAACCGCCGACGCCAGCCTTTTCAGAGTTGCAGTAAGCAGTAGTTATGACGACTTAACAGGTCTCAGGTGGCTGCACAAGTCACTGTAAAGTCGTCACCAGAAGCGAGATCTTGGGCTGAAATCTTGGGCTTCAGCCTACCGGTCGCAACCTGGTTTCACGCAGCTCCTAGGTTATGAGTGCAACCATTAACAGAATCTAAAGTGCGCGGCGCAGGAATAACACATTGTTCTCAACGAGAGCGAATCCTAATCCCGCTTGCCCGTCCAGGGCTCGTCGCATCGTTTTGCTCGCCTTCTACTGGACGGCAGCACTAGCATTTCGCCCTCGACTCTTGGAAAGGCTGTCTTGTCTGGCTTCACGGCCAGCCTCGAGAGTCAAATCGCGCATTCCGAACTCGACGCCGATTTTTTTGAGGAAGTCGTTCGGGGGCACACCACCGGCGAAGATCCAAACAAAATCATTGGCAATCTCCTGCAAGGTACCGCTGACATCCAGGACGACGGAATCAGCTTTAAATTCGACCGGGTTCGAGTTGAAAAGCACTTTGACCTTACCGCTGCGGATGCAGTCTGCGATGCGCTGCGCGTTCCGTTCCTTGATCCGGCCAAAACTGTCTTTGCGATAGGAAAGCGTGACCTGGTTGCCACGCTGGTGCGCCAGGCCCATCGCCGCTTCGACGGCGCTATCCCCGCCACCCACAACGAGAATTCTCTTGTTGATGTAATGGTCCGCCTCGATCAGGCGGTACATCACTTTGGGCAGCTCTTCGCCTTTAACGCCGAGCTTTCTTGGGGTACCGGTCCGGCCGAGTGCGAGAATTACGGCGCGTGACCGGTATTGGTTGTTGGGAGTCGTGACGGTGAAGATGTCGTTATCGCTCTTGCTGATGTCATCTACTTTTTCACCAGTGACTACATTGAAGTCGGCTCGGTTCAGCACCATGTCCCAGAAGGCGAGCAGGTTCTCTTTGGAGAGTTCTGTCTTCTTGAACTTTCCATACATGGGGAACTCCACCGGGCTCGTCATCACCAGCTTTTGGCGCGGGTATTTGGCGACGGTGCCGCCCACTTCATCCCGCTCCAGAGTCAAGTAGTTGAGTTTGTTTTCGATGGCTCGCAGAGAGGCGCTGATGCCGCCTGGCCCGGCGCCCACAATCAGGACGTCACGCACGTCGGAGCCTGAAGTAGCCGCCGGGTGCTCTCCGAGGCGACTGGTGATGGTATCGATGCAATCGCGTCCCTGGTTCACGGCATTCTTGATCAGAGCCAGTCCTCCGAGTTCGCCGACAATAAATAGGTTCCGGATGCTGGTCTCGTACTCGGGCGTGAGGTAGGGCATATCGGCGCCCATGCTGGGGCTCGCCATCACCATCGTGATCGCGCCCACGGGGCAGGCCTCTGCGCACAGGCTATGGCCAATACATTTGTGTCCATTCACGATGACCGCTTTGCCTGCCAGCATGGCGAGGACGTCGCCCTCCGGGCAGACCGAGGTACAGGTCGCGCAGCCGATGCAGTAGGTGGTGTCAATGTGGGGATGCTGGCCTTTGGGTCCATCGGAAAACAGCTGTCCTTTTTCAGCTGCTTCGCGGGCGAGCGTGTCCCTCTTCTTCAGGTTCTTGGTATAGCGGTATACGAAGAATCCGGTGACCACCGCGGCAATGAAGAAGGCGAAGAGCGTATCCATGATCGTGCGTCCTTAGAAAAAGCCCATCGTCATTACAACCACGATGTGAATGATCGCCAGCAGGGCGAAAGAATAGCTGAACGGTTTGTGGACTACGTGCCACAAGTGAAACACCTGTTGGGAGCGGGATAGAAAAAGGATTCGTTTTGCCATCGCCGCGTCTTCTCTTGCCAGTGAGATCGATCTTTCAAGCCCGGCGTGGCGGGTTGGCAGGAATCCGCCAAGTGTGGTCAGCCGCTCGCTGAACGCCAACGCTCGGCGCCGCAGTTTGGCGATCCGGAAGGAGCGGCCCAGGTCGAGCGCCATCATGTAGACCAGCGCGGACAGCATGGACATCTCCTGCACCCGTTCTGGACTGGGCAGGTGCAACAAAGATCGGACATCTTCTTCCGGCAACAGGTTTTGCTGCTTCAACTGCTCAGCCAATCCGGTCTGGACTTCCTGCAATTCTCTGGCTGACATTTCCGCAGAATTCAGGCGGCGCGGAATCTGGCCGTAGAGATATCTGCCAATCACGCCGCTCAGTGAGACCGCGACCATGATCCAAAACGCGATTCCCGCAAAGCCGCGGAATTTGAAGGCAGAGTGCAGGGCGATGATGAACGGTGCGGTCAGTCCCAGCAGCACGTGGATGTCCAGCCAATGCTTGGAGCTGCCCTGGCGTGACAGCCATGGCCATTTCTTGCGCAGGGGATAGACAAAGATGGCCAAAAACATGGCCAGGCCCATGAAACCGAGCTTGATGCCGATCGCGCCGCTTGGCCGCAGGAGGTGATGCTTGTCCGAGAACGGCCGCTCGGCTGAACTGAGCGTGTAGTAGTCGAAGCCGTAAATGGCCAGACCTACAATCAAGGCGATGACCAGCACGTAGCCGATCGCGAGACGAACGTGATGTGCCCGCTCACGGGTGCGGGCGGGCAAAGCTGCAGTTGCGACGGTGGCGTTTGCGCTCATTTGTTTGCGACCTGCTCCTCGGTATCGACTGAAAATCTCTTGTAATCGGTAAAGCGGTGGGTGTTTCGCCAGTGCTGGTGTGAGCTTTCGACTTCCACGCTGGCTTGGGCCGGAAACCAATAAACTTCCTTCATTCCGCGGAATGGAACCGGCGCATATTCAACTTCCGAGCGTAGAGTCTTCAGGCCAACATCCCGCAGGGTGTCTCCGATGTCGGCGACGATCTTGCGGATCACACCGGTCTGAGGATCGATCCACGCCGTGCCGGAAAGCTCGAGAGGATACTCCCGTCCGCGCAACGCCAGGGCAGCGATCGAACGGGTTCCACCCACGTGCTGGAAGGAGACTTTGTTGAGCCGTTCGCCGTCGACCACTTCGTCCTCCAACGCGGTGAAGTGAAAACTTTGAGCATAGGAGGGATGGAAGACCAGAAAGAGCGTGGCGAAGCCGTTGGTCACCAGCATCGGCGTATTCTTCTTGTCCGATTTGGCTTCGTGAACCGCGAGCCGCGACTCGTCCAGGCTCAACTCTCCGCCGGCATTGGTCAGGATCACCAGGTAGTCGTAGGTGGATTCTTCCTTCAGTTCGACCTTGTCTTCTTTGCCCAGCTTTTCCTGGGTCACTTTTTCCGTACACTTCACGTCTGAAAACTGCTCGAGGAACTTCGAGACTTGCTGGCTGGTGCGACCCAGCAGACCATCGAGGCCATCGGCTTGCCGCGAAGGCAGGGCTCGGCGTGAAGCAAACCAACGTCGCGAGGACGCTTATAAGAAAGCGTGGCCGACGTGTTTGCGAGTTGTCGTTGCCTGTTCATCGTCATTGCTGGTGCTTTCGCTTCGAATCGAAGCGGTAGCCGAGGGTAAACATCCACTGGTCGTAACTGAGCTCGCCACGATTGACGGTGAATCCACCCTGCATGAAATAGTGCGCTCCCACCGCAAAATCGAGATTCGAAGTTACAAAGCGCGAACGGTTGTCGGTAGTCAGCAAGGAACTGAATGTCTGGTCGCCGCCCAGGACTTCAAGCACGAATGTCGTCGCTGAAGTTCCTGGACAGAGAGACGGCCCGGTACGATCCACTTCCGAACGAGCTGCTGAATTTCGAATAGTGCGCGTCCGCGCGCAGTCCCAGCCAGGGCAGATGACTGAAGGTGACGCCGTACATCTGGTTCAGTGAACTCTTGGTGTCGCCGCTGCGATTGCTCTGCCCCAGCGTGCTATAGACGAAAATCTGCTTCACCACCTCGATCCGGGCGCCGACGCTGAAGCCCTGGAACAAATACTTGTCCAGCAGCCCGGTGCCGATCAGTTGCGGATCGAACGTGGGCACGTCGCGGAAATAGTTGTGATTGAAATCCAATTCGACGCGAGAGTGCGGCTGAATGCGGAAGGTGAGAAAGCTGCGGCTGATGCCGGGGCCGGGCGCAGGGACCGCGGGATTTCCCGCAGGGCTGTCCGCCTGCAAGGAATGGTAGATCGACAGGTACCGTTTATAAGAGAGAGTATTTTCGAAGAACACGAATGGCCGGTCAATCTTCCATTTCAAGGTGCTGACGCCGAGTCCGGAGGTGCTGGTGTAGTGGAACGCATCGAAATCGCCGCCCTGGAAGTTGACGAAGGTTCCGCCAATGCGGCGATCAAGGTTGTAGTCCCATGACGTGGGATCGGGAGTTGAGCCGGCAAAGATGCCGGCGGTGATTCCGGGTGCAAGCCGCCGTCCGAAATAGCCGCCATCAATAGTGTCGAGGCTGCTGGCCCATGGTAAGTAGAGCCGCCCAAAACCCGCGACCCACGGGGAGTTCGGATTGTCGTAGGTCATGCTGAGGTGATAGGTGCGGTTGATCAAGTCCTGCAAGGTTTGCTGGCCGGTTGAGGAGAGCGAACTCAACCGCCCCCGCCAGTAGCCGCTGAGGTTCCAATACGTGCCGTTGATGCGGGTGATGTCGGCGCGCACGACCATTCCTATGTTTGAGCTGGTCAACGGAAGAACTGCCTCGGCTGACCGTGCCCATGTAGTCGAAGCCGATGCGTCCACGGGCCCGGTTTACCGAGGGCTGGGGCGGCCGGGGAACTTCCGCTCTCGCCTCTTCTTCGATCGGGTCGCCCTCATCGGTGAAGGTTACAACCGCGGGATATTTTCGCGTGGCACTGAGTGAACGCTGCTGCACCAGCGCCTGCGCATCGCCAGCGGACAAGATACGCCAGGTCGCCGGGCTTTACCGGACGCTTGGGCAAGCGGATATCGGTGACGGCAGAAGTTTCTGCCAGTGCGGTGACTTCAAGCTCAGCGACCACGCGAGGGTCATTGGGATCGGCGGTTGATCCCTGCTGGGCGGGCAAGTCAGTGTCTTTGATTTCCAGCTTCATGCCTTCGGTCAGACCTGCGCTGCGTCCGCCGTCCAGGTAAGCGACGCCTTCGGCTACATATTTCACTTTGAAGACAGTGCGCAGGTTGGGGTCTACCGCGCGAAGGGCGAGTACAGGGAGATCAGTGCCTGCCGGCACCTTGTCTGGAGTTGCGAGGGGCAGAGCGGCGGTGTTCTCGGGCGAGGCGGGAGTGGCGATCGCTGCCGGCTCGGCCTCGGCCACCGTCGGGGCTTCCGTGAGGGCCGGTGGTTCGGACGCAACCTCAGCAGACTCGTTCTCGCTGGTTGCAGCAGATTTGTTTTGGTCTCCCGACTGCCCTGGAGAGATCGACAAGGGTTCATGCGCGACTGTTCGTTCTGAAGAAGGAGCTGGGCTCGAAACGACGTCTTGATTGGTGCCTGCGACAGTTTCGGTTTTTGGCTGAACCGTGGGCACACCACCGGTCACCTCGGCAAGTGCCCCAGGCACCGACCGGTTACTGGCGGGTATCGATTCCGCATTGAGTACCGGAGCCAGCAGGATCTTCGGGCTGGCCGGCGCCACATTGGATGAAGTTCCGGAAGACTGCTTTTCCGGATTCGAATGCGGAGGTGGCGTAACCAGCCCCGACGGAACACCGCCCTTGGCAATCGTGCTTGCAGGAAAAACAGTTTCAGCCGGTGAGTTCGCACGACCAGACGCGGGCGCGGCTAAAGCTGTCGATGTATTACTCGCGCCGGTAGAAGCCGAGATTCCCTGAGACGGTACGGTGCCGGTGCCGGGCGATCCCAAGCCGGGAAAGACCGTGCCTTCCTGCAGGCTGCCGCGGTCGGGATGCGCGGCACTCGGACGCGCGGGTGTGGCTTCACCGGTTGAGCCGCCTGCAGTGCTGGCTTGCTCCTCAGGAAAGGTGATTGGAGTTCCTGGCGGCGGTGGCGTGGGCAATCCGCTCGCGGACTCCCTGCCAATTTCCATCGGGGGAGACGCCGGGCGCCGGCTGAAGAGTCCTACCAGGCCTCCGGATGCGCCCGCAGCCCGTGCACCTTGTCCTGCGCCGACAATTTCGTTGGGCTTAGCTCCGATGATCAGCATGACCCGGTTGCCGTCGTTCTGCAGAACATACGGACGGATCAGGTCCAAGTCGACGACGACACGCGTCACGGGAGGGTGCGCGCTATTCAGGCCGAGTCGCACAGCTCGCACTCCCTTGTAGTTCACGGAGACTTGCTGTTGCTTTGCATTCGATAGCGTGTTGGGCAAGTCGAGCACTAGGCGGTTGGGATTCTTTGCCACGGTCACAGCTATGAGGGCGCCAGGCACGGCACTCAGCGTGATTTCCACCCGCACATTAGCACGGTCCGGCACAACCCGCAGACGTTCCACGGTCACTGTGCCCGGCGCCGCGCTCTGGGCGACGGCACACGATATGAGCAGCAATAAAACTCCGCACTGTCTTCTGTCCAACATTTCTTAGACTTCACCGTTCTGTGTAATGCAGGTTCCATTCGATCTAGCCGCCCGCCCTGCCGTTGCGATGGCATTGATAGCAGTTCGGACTGCTGTACACATAGCCATTTATGCCCCGGTGGTTCGAATCAGTCTGGGTCTTGCCGTGGCAATTGGTACATGAAAAGACCGAGTAGTCGGAAGCGTTGGTATGGCATGCGGAGCAAACTCCTCCTGCATTGCCGTGGTTGGTCGGGAACCAGGTATGGTTGAAGGTCGCCCCTGTCCACGCGGTGGTGGTGTGGCAGGTCTGGCAGGTCGTCGGGAAACCGGCTGCCGTGTGATTGGGATTGGTAGTGGTCTGGTAATCGGACTTATGACACGAGAAGCAATCGGTCGGAACCGAAGTGTAGTTGTTGTTCACGTGGCAACTGGCGCAGGCGACCGTCGTGTGCTTGCCGGTCAAGGGGAATGCAGTGTTGCTGTGGTTGAACGACGACGGAATCCAGGCCGTGGTGTTGTGACACACTTCACACTGCTGCGGGAATCCCGACTGGACGTGATTCGGGCTGGTGGTGCTGTTGAAATCCTTCACATGGCAGGTAGCACAGGCGGTGCTGTTCAGGCTGTAGTTGCCATTTACGTGGCATTGCGAACACTGCAGCGGGACGTGTGCCCCGGTCAGCGTGAAACCCGTAGTCGCGTGATTGAAAGTTGCGTTTGCCCAGGACACGGTCGAATGACAGGAGTCGCAAGTTTGCGGGAATCCAGCCTGAGCGTGGTTCGGATCCGTCGTGCCCTGATAGTCCTTCAAGTGGCAGGTGGCGCACGCACCGCTGCTCAGAGAATAATTTCCATTGACGTGACATTGGGAACACTGGAGCGGAAGGTGTGCTCCCGTCAATGCGAATCCGGTAGTCGCATGGTTAAAGCTCGCGTTTCCCCATGAGGCAGTGCTGTGACAGCTTTGACACGTCTGTGGGATCGCTGCCTGCACGTGGTTGGGGTCGGTTGTGCCCTGGAAGTCTTTCAGATGGCAGGAGACGCAACTGGTGTCGGTCAGCTTGTAATTTCCATTGACGTGGCACTGCGAGCATTGCAACGGGACGTGCGCTCCGGTCAGCGGGAATCCAGTGGTTGAGTGGTTAAAGGTGGCGCTTCCCCATGACGCGGTGGTGTGGCAACTCTCGCAAGTTTGCGGCAGTCCGGCCTGCACGTGGTTGGGATCGGTCGTTCCCTGATAATCCTTCAGGTGACACGAGACGCAGGTAGTGTTGGTCAGGTTGTAGTTTCCGTTGATGTGGCATTGTGAACATTGCAGTGGAACGTGGGCACCAGAGAGCGGGAAACCAGTCTTGTTGTGGTCGAAGGTGGCGTTCGTCCATGAGGCCGTGTTGTGGCAGTTCTCGCAAGTTTGTGGGAATCCTGCCTGCACGTGATTGGGATTGGTCGTCGCCTGGTAGCTGGTCAGGTGGCACGACACGCAGGTGGTGTTGGTCAGGTTGTAGTTTCCGTTCACGTGGCACTGGGAACACTGCGTGGACACGTGGGCCCCGGTCAGCGGGAAGCCGGTCTTGCTGTGATCGAATGTGGCATTTCCCCACGACGTCGTCGTGTGGCAGGTAGCGCAGGTGGTAGGGATTCCTGCCTGGGCGTGATTGGGATTCGTCGTTCCCTGGAAATCCTTCATGTGGCACGAAACACAATCCGTGGGTGTGCCGGCAAACTGGCCGTTCACGTGGCACTGGGTACAGGCGACAGTCACGTGGGCTCCGGTCAGCGGGAACTTCGTGAATGTATTGTGGTCGAACGTCGCGGGTTGCCAGGCCGAGGTCGTGTGGCAACTCTGGCACGTCTGCGGGAATCCGGCCTGTACATGGTTCGGATTCGTTGTCTTCTGGAAATCGGGGAGATGACATCCAACGCACGTCGCGGGCGTTCCGGCGAATTTCCCTCCGACGTGGCAAGTATTGCAATCCAGCGGAATGTGGGCTCCGGTCAGCGCGAATCCGGTAAATTTCAAGTGGTCGAACTTGGCGTCAAACCAGGTGTTGACGCCGTGGCATTGTTCGCAAGTGGTGGGAAAGCCGGTGGCCACGTGACTTGGACCCGTGGTCGATTGATACTCCTTGGCATGGCAGGAATAGCACTGCGTAGCCAGGCCCTGAAATTGTCCGGTGGCCGCGCCTTTATGGCAGGAGGCGCAATCCAGTGCTGCGTGGGCTCCCATCAGGGGAAAGCGGTTCTGGTGCTGGTTGATCTGTTGGGCGGAAACCTGCCAGCCCTTTACGCTGTGGCACTGCTCGCAACTGGCGCCGAACTGCCGCTTGTGGATATCGGCATGGCAATCGGCGCACTTGTTACCTACATTCGTGAATACGGGTTTGACGTGGCATTGGGTACAGGCGACTCCCTGATGCAGCCCACGCAGCGGGTACCGGGTCTGATTGTGGTCAAATTCAGGCGTGTTTCTGATCGGCTTCCATCCCTTGAGGGTATGGCAATTCTGACAGGGGATATTGAGGGGGCCGTGAGGACTACGGGAGTTGGCGTAGGTCTGCGACTGCCCTGCCGCAAGCGCGGAGAGGGCAAGAAACAGGCACCCGATCAGCACGCCGAACCGGATCGTCGAAGACAACGCAAAACCGCCCCGAATCGAATTCAAACGCCCCAAAACAGGAAAACTTATAAGAACAGACGAATGCAACGATCCTCATCTTATGGATGTAAGACTCATGCAATTAGATGTCCCTTAGGATAGTGGGCTATGGAGGGCGCAAGAAGGTTACCTAAGTGTTTGTCCAGACAGACAACTTGATGGAGCGTTCCAGTCTCTGTTTCGCACAGCATGTACTTCTGAGTAAAAGTAGCTTTTTCAAAACAGGGCAAGTTTTACAAGGAGACGCATGGGCCTATTTCTTGACCGGGGTCCCCGATCCATGGCAGCTAGCACAGTCTTTCGGGGTAGGTTTGTAGAACAGAACGGTCTTGTCGTCGACCGAACGGGTCAGCTTGTGGCATCCGTCACAGCGGACGTTCTGGTGGGCTTCCTGCAGCGGAAATTCAGTCCGCTTGTCATGATCGAAAAGGGACGGCTTCCATTTGGCGCTGTTATGACAGTCGGCGCACGGCGTAACCCCGGCTCTGGCAAACTGTCCACCGTGGATGTCCTGGTGGCAATCCTGACATTTCGTCGGCGCGGCCTTGAAATCCACATGGATCAGGCGCGTCTCCTGGTTAGGCGGCCTGTGGCAATCCATGCAAGCCGTGGCGCGATGCGCTCCCAGCAAGGGGAAGGATGTCTTCGCATGATCGAAGCCAGATAGCTCCTTCCATGACTTGGTGGAATGGCAGGCTTCGCAGCCCGCAGCCTTACCGTCAGAGCGGCTTTGCTGCATACGATCCTTGAACTGTCCCTGGTGCGGATCGACGTGGCAACTGGTGCAGGAGAGTTCATTCCAGTGATACGCAACTGTCTTTGGTTTGAAGCTCTCGCTCTCCTTGTGACAATCGCCGCACGGGACGGCCATGTGGCCGCCGGTAAGGACGAATCTGGTCTCCTTGTGACGCGCCGGGGCAAATGTAGAAGGTCGATACCCTTGCAAATTGTGGCAACGCTCACAGCCGTTGAAGTATGGCGCAGCGGCAAACTGCCCAGAATGTTTATCACTATGGCAATCGGTGCAGCGCTGAAATTTGACTTTGAACAGTGTGTCCTTGCCCTTGGGAATGTGGCAGCCGGAGCACTGCACCATGGCGTGTCCGCCCTCTAGCGGATATGCCGTAGTAGCGTGGTCCTTTATTGTGAAGGTTGACGGCCGGAACCCATCAACGGTGTGGCATGAGGCGCACTCGCCGCCGTCACTCCGCTTGGCAAACTGACCGCTATGCGGATCGGACCGGTGACAGTCCATACATTTCTGAAAGACTAACGGCTTCTTGAAATCTCCACCCGCGTGGCACTGTGAGCATTCGACTGCGGTATGTTTTCCCAATAAAGGGTACTTGGTCTTGGAATGGTCGAAGCGCTCGCTGACCGCCTGGGTCGACACTCGCTTCCAGCCGCCGGTGTTGTGACATGCCTGACAGCCCTGGGTGAAGCTTCCGCGATGCGGATCAGAGTGGCAATCAGAACATTTGCCGAAAGCGATCCCGGCATAACGAGGCTTGCTGTCGGGTCCCGGAGTGTGACATTTCTCGCAGGCGACCTGGGCATGCGAACCGGTCAATGGATAGCGCGTCTTCGAGTGGTCGAACTGGCCGACGCTGACGGTTTTCCAATCGTTGTAAGTGTGGCATTGCAGACAATTCTGGCCCAGCCTTCCTTTGTGCTCGTCCTGATGACAAGTCACGCAACTTGTGGAAACGCCGAGGAACGTCTTGTTCGGATCGTTGACTTTGATCGCCGCGCGATCGGATTGCGAGATGTGCTGGGCACTATGGCAGCGGTTGCAGGCGAGGCCTGCGTGTTTGCCCTCGAGGGTGTATCCGGTTTGCTTGTGGTCGAAGGTTCTGATGTCCCACTTGATGAGAGGAAAGTCCTCTCCGTTATGCTCAGAGTGGCAACGAACGCATTCCTGGCTCGAGCCCGGACTCAAGTTGTAAGAAGCGTGCAGGCCCTTCCGTGCGGTAACTCGACTTCCAATTTCGGTGTGACAAGCCACGCACTTAAACGTGGCCTCACCACCCAACTTGTGACAGGTGGTGCAATTGCTGGTTCCGCTCAAAGACTGGTGGGCCCGACTGAGAGGACCGGGAGAGATCTGAGCTGGAGTGGGAAGTGCAGACCACAGCACAAGGGCAGCCAGAAATATCAGCAGCCGCGACGGCCGCATTGGGCCCGCGGGCTTCCGCATCTTCCATGTTGCCTGGCATGTTGCCTGGGATGTTGCCCGGCATGTTGCCTGACGACGACCGCCCATGTTGGTGACCTGAAGTTTGTGTTGTCGAATTCCTTGACTCTACCACCGAGAATCTTCGACGATCGCAGTGTTTGTGAGCACCTTACGAACGTTCATGCCTTGTAGGAATCGCTCTCTATCGGGCCAAATGGGCTGCCTAAAGAAACCAGGGAGAGATTCTGGGGAAATAACGGCAGGAAGAGTGGTTTCAACCGCCGGCTCCGTCGCTTGTGGTTGCCACTTTATAAACCTCAGTGAATCTCGCCCGAAGCTTGAATTGTGATATCGACCGATTGCTCCACCCGCAATAGAAATGTACTCGGGTTCTTCATTCCCCACTTAACATATGGAACGTCGAAGTTCAGGGAAGCGGTCCACCAGCCCGGACCCATCTCTACCTGGACGGGAATCGTGATCTCGTGTTCCGCACCATGGATGCTGAACGTCCCATGCACCTGAATGGTTGAGACTCCCAGGTCCGCAACCCGTCCTTCCACCCGATCGGGCCGGAATGCGATCTGTGGATAACGGTCGCTTTCCAGCACTTCGCTCTGCATTTTCTTGTCACGGCCGTCACTTCCGCTGTGACCGCTGGCAGCATCCACGAGGATCTCTCCGCTGATCTTGTCGGTAGCCGGATCGAAGTGAACGGTTCCGTGATTCAGATTGAATGATCCGTGCACGGTATGTAGAACATCGCCCAGGGTGAAATTGACCGAAGTCTTCGCCGGGACAAAATTCAGGCTGATTTCGTGGGTCTGAGTCTGAGCAACTGTTGCTCCAGTCAGCCAGAGAAGGGTGATTGCGCTGAGCCTTAAATGAATCGCAGTTTTCATGGAGTCAGCAGATTCCATCCCAGCGAGAGTCCAATTCCGGCCAAGGTAAGCGGGGTGGCCGCGCCCACGTGCAGGGCCAGCATTCTGGCGAAAGTCCGAGGTTGAGTGGCGAAAGCCTGCATCACCCGCTGCCGGAACGAATCGCGGCTTTCGAGAGTAAGCATAAGCCAGGACATCAAGGCCGGGCGTCTTCCCAGAGTCCGGTGCCCAGCCTGATATGGATCCAGCCTACCGTCGGCGAAGCACTCCGACAACAGAATCGCCTGGCGGAATGCAAGGCAGAGACCTTCGCCGGTAATCGCATCCACGCCGCCGGAAGCATCGCCAATAAGGGCGGTCCGCCCGCGATATACCTGCCGCAATTTTCGCGTTGCCGAGACTGCTCCTCTCTCCGTCGAAGTCCGCTCCAATCCCGCGAGGCGGGCGGCAACGGCAGGAAATTTTGCAAGCGCCGCGTCAAGCCGCAGGTGTGGGTCCCGCGAGATAGCGGCTACGCAGATTTCGTCGGGCGCTACCGGCGTGACATAAAGCTGGCAGTTGCTTCCCCAATGAAGTTCCATGCAGTTCGTCCATGGGGAAATGCGGTAGTGGCGGCGGAACGCGAAGCGTTGCTGGTGATGAACGTGGTCGTCAAGCCCGGCCCACTGGCGCACTCGGGAATGAGCGCCGTCCGCGCCGACAATCCAGCGCGCGCGAACCAGGTTTGTCCCCAGCCATACGCCATCTGCATGCAATCCGGTGACAACAGTTCGCCAGAGCAGATGGACTCCAGCCGCAGCGGCCCGCTCGATCATCAGGCGATGCAGTTTCGTCCTGCGTATGCCCACGCCGTGGCCGGCGGGAAAACTGGCGTCAACCTTAACTCCGGAACTGAGAAAGCGGATACCGCGGAAAGGATAGGACTCGTCCGGCGGAATGTTGACGCCGAGATCGGCCAGGGCGCATAGCCCGTCCGGCATGAGACCTTCGCCGCAAGGTTTGTCGATCGGAGGAATCGCGCCATCGGCGACCACTACCTCGAAGCCACGCTGGCGGGCGGCGATCGCAGCAGCCAGTCCAGCCGGACCTCCGCCGATGATGAAAACATCCGTGTCCCGCCGATGCGGTGAATTTACCATCGCAGCAAGACCAGTTCGGAGCAGAATCCCGGGCCCATCGCAGCCAACAAACCCAGCGTGCCCGGCTCGGGACGACGGCGCTTCATCACTTCTTCCAGCACTACGAGCACCGAGGCAGAAGACAAGTTTCCAGTCTTGCGAAGGCAATCCCAGGAAGTGTCGAGTTGTCCTCGTCTCAAGACCGAGTGCTGCCTGGGTGGCTTCGAGCACCTTGGGGCCTCCGGTGTGCAATACCCAGCTTCCAATGTCGCCTCGGGCGTAACCCATCTCGGCGAGAAAAGCGTCTACATCTCCACCCAGGCGCTGACGTACCAGGTTTGGAACCTCGCGAGAGAGAACAATGCGAAAGCCTTTCTCGGAAATGGCCCATCCCATCATGTTTTCCGTCTCGGGATAAAACACCGAGCGTGTGGCCAGAATTATCGGCCCGGCGAGTTCGAGTTCGGCGGATGCGACCTCCAAAGGCAGATCACATTCCGCTCCGGCCACGATCACAGCGGCGGCGCCATCTCCAAACAGACCTGACGAGATCAGGTTTGCCATCGATAGATCTTCGCGTTGCAAGGTAAGCGAGCACAGTTCGACCGAGAGCAAAACTGCCACCTGCGAAGGATGTGCTTTCACATAGTCAGCCGCCCGCGAAATGCCCGCGGCTCCCGCGACACAACCCAGACCGAACATTGGAATGCGGCGGATATTCGGGGAGAGCCCCATGCGGTTGATCAAGAGTGCATCGATTGATGGACTCGATATGCCGGTCACGGAGGTAAAAAAGAAAGCTCCCAGATCGCGCGGCCCCAAACCAGCCCGATTGAGAGCGCGGCAGACGGCCTGCTGGCCCAAGTCGACCGCGGTCTGGATCCACAGATTGTTGGTTTTCCCCCACGTCGCCAGCTTGATATAGGCCTGCAGAGGCAGTGAGAGATAACGCCCTTCAACCTCGGTGTGACGCTGCAACCGCCGCATCAGGGTGGGGTTCTCCAGTTTGTCTCCCCAATATTCCTCCAACGCACGACAAAGGACGTCCTGAGAGTAGTAATACTTGGGGAAGGCACTGGCCGCGCTTAGAATTTGCACGATTGTTTCCGTTAGCTCCCGGTAAGGTTTCGAGGTAAGAACATCCGCTTGCTTTTCACGCGCTAAAAGTCGACCGCCCGCCGCGCCAGGCCGAGCGCCTCAGACCAAAAACTTGTAGAAGAATGCGCGAGTTCCACGACGCTACGAATCGCGGAAATGAATTCGTCCACTTGGATTTCCGTAACCACCAGAGGCGGTGCAACTTTCAGGACCATGAAATCGTTCCCGCAAATCTGGGTAAGAATGCCGTGGTCACGAAACAGACGCATGACCAGAATCTGGCCAAACATGGCGGGATGAATCTTCGCGAATGCTTCGAAGGCAACCCGCAGGCTCAAGCGGCGAGGAGCGGCAAATTCAATACCCAGCAACAGTCCCATGCCGCGCACGGCCTTCACCATCTCGTAAGAGGAAAGCTCGTCCGTCAGACGACGCTGCAACTCGCTTCCCATGCGGGTGGCGCGGCTTCCCAGTTGCTCGCGCTCCAGCACATCCAGGGTAGCCAGGCCGGCGCACATCGCGAGACTGTTTTCGCTGAACGTTGAGGCATGAACGATGGCTCGCTTCATCGAGCTGAAGACCGAGCGATAGACAGCATCGGACATCAAGGTTGCACTGACCGGAATCAGGCCGCCACTCAGTGCCTTGGCCAGCACGACAATATCGGGGTCGAGACCAAAATGGTGCGCCGCCAGAAACGCGCCGGTGCGGTGCATCCCGGTCTGCACTTCGTCGAGAACAAATAGCGATCCGTGCTGTTGGCACAGCGCCTGCGCGGCAGGAAGGTAGTCAGGATCCGGAATCCGTATGCCACCCTCGGACTGCACGGGCTCGACGAAGAATGCGGCGTAGCGCCGGGTGGCGAGCTTCTGTTCCAGAGCTTTGAGGTCCCCGAACGGCACAGGATCGGTCTCGGGAAGGAGCGGGCCAAATCCACCGCGCCAGTACTCGCCATTCATGAGAGACAACGCGCCGCAGGTCAGACCATGAAAAGCCCGGTCCGCGTAGAGCAGACCCGTGCGCCCGGTGTGGGCGCGCGAGAACTTGATGGCGGCTTCGATACCTTCGCTCCCCGAGCTGGCGAAAAATACCTTTGCCAACCGACCTCCGGCGCGTTTACAAAGGCGCTCAGCCAGTTCGCCCGCCAGCTCGGGGACATGGCTCTGCAGCATGACCGGACCGCTCTTTTCCAGTTCATCCACGAGGGCGGACACTACGTCAGGATGGTTGTGACCAATATTGTGAACACAGTATCCGGAAAGAAAATCCAGAATGCGGCGCCCATCGCGGGTGAATAGCTCCGCTCCGATGCAGCGTTCATAGCTGACCGAGAGTTCAAGCACATTGAGCAATTTGACCCACTGCGGGTTCACGTGTTGGGAGTACTGACGATCGGTCGAGATAGCTTCGGCCAGCGGCATAGTGATCAATATCGGGGTTAACTCAGACGTCCTGAGGGCTGATCAGCCAAGCAGGCTCAGGGTTTGGCCTGCCGGTTATGATGCACGAACCTTGAAAGATGTTGCCGCGCATTACCTCTTAAATTGCCAAGACTTCCCATCACGGCTTTTCGTTCCGGATCTTGACAGTATAGTCTTATGTGATTAAGACTAACCATACCAGGGTCTGCCGTATCCCGTCGAGATTTGGGCCCCACGGACTATATGGAAAGCAGTATCAGAAAGGATTCCCCCGTTCGCTATTCGGTTGTTGTACCGTTCTTCAACGAACAGGAAAACATAACCCCACTGTATATAAAATTGACAGAAGTGATGGACGCGCTCGGCGAGCCCTATGAACTGGTCTTCGTCGACGATGGCAGCCGCGACGGCACATTCACAATTCTTAGTGACATCTACCAGCATGACCCGAGCGTAAACCTGGTACGGCTGCGCAGGAATTTCGGGCAGACCGCTGGGCTGGCGGCGGGATTCGATTTCGCCTGCGGCGATATCATCATCTCCATGGACGGAGATTTGCAACACGACCCGGAAGAGATTCCGCGGTTCCTTGAAAAAATGGAGGAGGGGTACGATCTAGTGAGCGGATGGCGGTACGAGCGCCGCGATCACTGGCTCATGCGGCGGATTCCCAGCCGTGTCGCGAACTGGATGATGGCCAAGCTCTCCGGCATCGAGTTGCACGACTTTGGCACCACGTTCAAAGCCTACCGCCGCGAAATTATTCAGGAGATTCAACTCTACGGCGAACTCCACTGTTTCATCCCCGCCCTTGCCGGCTCCGTTGGCGCAAAGATCGCCGAAGTACCGATCACCAATCTGGAACGCAAAAGTGGAAAATCCAACTACGGCATTGGGCGCACCTTTCGCGTATTTCTCGATCTCATCATGGTGAAGTTCTTGCTCGACTATTCCACGCGTCCACTGCAGTTCTTTGGATTGCTCGGGATGGGCGGCACCGGACTTGGATTTGTCGTCGCTGCTTTTCTGGTGTACGAAAAGCTCAATCGCCACGTTCCGATCATGACAGAGCACGGCCCCCTGATGCTCCTGGCTGTAGCTCTCTTCGTGAGCGGTATGCAGTTCGTTTCGATCGGATTGCTGGGCGAAATCATGGCGCGCACTTACTACGAATCGCAAAACAAGCCAATCTACGCATTGCGCGAGGTCAAGAGCCACCATAAACAATTGAGTGACTCCGCCGAGTGCCCCCGCTCGTCGACAAATCCAGGTCACTGAGGACGATGTCGAGTGCGGACCAGACATTTCATCGCGGCTTCGAATCCACGATCTGGCAGACCCGCAACTCTCCGCTACTATAAGGACACACCAGGCCGCTCAACACACTCGGATGGTCCAACAGCACCCAACTCACCCCGTATTGTGCTCGAAGACGCTGCAGTCGATCCGCGGAAACATGTGCCCAATCTGATTGGGCCGCGCTCTGTTTTTTCCAGGATTCAGCCAGTTCGGGGAACACCGAAGCCGCTCCGCTGTCTTTTTCCTGATCGGCCAGCATGCTGCGTTCTGTGAGCGCGCGAAATCCGTGAAGATCAACGCCGGTTTTGAGCAGATATTCCGGATCAAGCGCGAAGATTGCATCCTTCGGCGTGTGCTTCCGAATCCAGAGAAAACTGGAGAGCCATTCGCCCTGATATCGCACTCCTGGCCGCTCGATGTGTGGGCTCGCGGGATAGCTGGGAACATCGAGCGCGAACATTGCTGTGGAGAGGGCTCCAAAGAAAAGAACCCACCGCCAGGTGCGCATGCACAACAAATACTCGCCGAGCAGGCCCCCTAATAGAATAAACAGCGCAACATAAATCAGGTGGAAGCTCCTCATCGGTTGCAATCGCAACAGGTATGCGAAATCTGTGTCGCTGGCAAGGAGCAAAGCCGTAACCACTGAGATCAGGCCCAGGCCAACCAAAATCTTGGCCAGCTGGGAAAAAGCTGGCAACGTCGATTTGAGCGCCAGGCAGGCACACGCCGTCAGGATGACAAGAGGAGCCAACGCGCCGAACCATTCCCACCAGCGGCACGTGGTCACCAGAAAGTATGCACGAGATGCCAGTACTTCCCGGTAGGCGCCTTGAGCGGGATGCAAATGGAGACCGGTCACTAAAGGTAGCAGCAGTGCTGGGAGCACTGGCGCGGATTCCAAAAGCCTCGCGCGCCCAGACGATCGGGACTCGAACGCAAGCAGCATACCCACTCCCGCCCCGTAGATCGCCATCTGGGGATGAACCAGCAATGCGCCCATCAACCATAAGCAGGCCGCGCGACTCCGTTTGTCCAGGAAGCAGGCGATTGAGATCAACACGAGTGGTGTCGAGAGCGATCTCGCCGTCAGGTAAGGATCCGCGATAATCAGAGCGGTCCCGGCTACGGGAACGTTGAGCAATGCGGCAAGCAGCCCCACGCTGGCCCAGCGCGCTCGTTCACTTCGGAAGCATTGCCGTGCTACCTCGTAAGCCGCCCAGAACAGCAGAAATTGCGCAAAGCCGAACCAGATCATCATGCTCCACTCGATGGGCAATCGGGTGAGCCAGGTTACCCCCGCCACTAGATACGGAAACACGGAGAGTCCCGCGTGGTGCATGAAAAATTCTGAGCCAAACGGAAACAAAGATGGATCAGCCGTTCTTTCGATTCCGGGCGCGTAGATCGCGGCGTCGTCCGTGCCCATGTGGTAGCCGTGAACCAGAATTGCGAAGAGAGAGATGACCACAAGAAGTAGTATCCGGCGGGCTCGCGGAAACGAAGGATGTTTCGGAGAGACATCCTCCCTATTGGTCGTAATTAATTTGTTGATCATGATAAGTACGGGTATGGATCGGTGTCCGGGCGAGGTTCCGGAGCGTCGCTGGATCTCCGCTTCCCCTGTGATTTTCCTCCGGCTTTTTTTGAGAACTATGGCTGGTCTTTCTTTCTGGTGTGGCGGTGGCAAGAAGAACTTAGGCCAGGGGCGCAACGTGAGTGAAAAATGTGTGTCCCTATCGCGAAGCCGACAGCCGATCCCACGAACATGTCCGAAGACCAGTGATCCTGGGCGAGCAAGCGGCTTGCAGTCACGGTCAATGCCGTTCCATACGCCAGTAGCCTCACCCAGTTCCTCGGGTATTCTCGAGCGAGAACGGTCGCCATACTCCAGGTAAACATGGCATGCCCGCTCGGGAATGACGTGTCCAAGGCGTGATGGTAAAAGAAGTCTCCGTTCCCATTGCCTTCGCCGGGGCGCTGCCTGCCGGCGATGAATTGCATGGGGGCATAGATCAGGAAGGTGTTGCTCACGGCTTCCAATTCCAGAGTTCCGATCTCTCTGAGATGCGGATTTTCGGTCTTGAGTCCATAGGCCCATAATCCGCCGAGAGAAGCAGCCAGTCCTCCCAGAGCGATATTGGACGTATTCTGATAGAGCTGAAGATGGCTACCGGGTAGTTGCCTTTCGATCCGCTTGTCGGTGGCGAGGAACGCCGCCGTCCCGGCCAAGACCGCGGCATCCCACTTAATATTGGAGCGCTGAAAGGGGGCAGTGTAGATTTCCTTCTGATCCTCGAGCCCCCGCCTTACCATTCGCCCGACGAAGCCATGGGTCTGGTCCGGGTCGGGCGGCAGTGCGGAAGAATCGCCCTCTCCACTCGAAGACTCCATTCGAAGTCCCATTACGTTAAAACCGGGTGTCGCGGACGGAAAGGCGTTCGCCCGTAGCGGTATGAGTGTGGGTGGCACTGTCTGGCTACGACAGCTGACGCAAAGCGTCAAGGCGGCGAACCCCGCCAGAAATGTGCTGTTCATACCTGTGATGGCCTCTCCCTGTACGATTCGGGCCGCGAATGGTGCGTTAAACAGCCTCTGCGCGCCTGGCGTCGATACCATGCCGTTTTGCGCGGGTCTTGCATCTTGAATTGATGGCGTAGCTCTAGTCTGCAGGCACTAGCTTCAGGGTGAGTGAGATTGTGAAAGATACGTTGTTTAATTCTTAACTGTTTAAGACTTAGTTTGTCAAGCGCGCCCAGTTAAGCGGCTTGGGGCTTGAGGCCTGACAATCCGCCGCCAACCAAAGGACGAGGTTTGATTTGACTTCTGGCAGTACGACTAAGACGCGTTACGGTTGATGGCAATGCACCCAGCTGCTAAGCTTTGAACGGTTGGCCGAGACACGTTCGCACGTATTCCATATCTGAGCTACAAGAAGGTTGCCTGTGCCCCGCCGAGTATCCATACCGACTGCAGGAGAGTTCAGGCTCCTCGAGATTCTTTGGCGCCTCGGAGAAGGCACAATTGAAGATTTTTTGCGAGCGTCAGAAAAAGGCAGCCCGCTGAATTACAAGACAGTTCAGACCGTCCTGCGCATTATGGAAGACAAGAAATTCGTCAGTCACTCAGTCCGCGGGCGCGCTTTTGTCTATCGCGCGCGAGTAAAGCAACATGAGGTTAGCCGTAGTTCTTTGCGGTCATTGCTGGAGAGGTATTTCCGGGGCTCCAGGTCTGAGCTTCTGGTGAACCTCTTGGAGGACGAGCGGATTGCAACAAGTGAATTGCAGGAACTGGAAAGCCTGATACGTACCTATCGAAAAGCAAGCGTCGCCGGACGTAAGCGCTCTCGTTAAAGGTTGGAACACTATGTGGTTCAACGGACCGCTCGCGAGTTTGAGTGTTTGGATCACATATTTTCTGCAGGTAGTTTTCGTTTATCTGACGCTTCGTTTCATCTGCGGTTTTATACAGAATGCCCGCTCCCGCGTCCGAATTTGGGGTGCCTTCCTGGCCTTGACGACTGGGATGTGGATTTATCTTTGGATACCGGCGAGAGTGGATGGTCCGGTTCACTCGGCATTTCGGTCCGTGCGGCTGCCCCTTAACGCTGGCCTGCAAGTCGCGCTGCCAGTCGAGGATTCCTGGGTTTCCCACTTTGCCTGGCTCGCCCCGACCGCAGCCTACCTTTATCTATTCCTGCTGCTGGCGTCGGTATTACATCTAGCCATCAGATCAGCGCAACTTAGAATCCGTCTGCGAGAAACTCAGCCGCCTTCGCGACAGCTGCAGCTGGTTTTTCGACGGCTTTGCCTCGAGCTAAATGTAAACCGGTGTGTATTAGTCCTCACTTCAGGCGCCAGCTCCCCTGCAACCTGTTACTGGTGGCGAAGTCATGTCTTGCTCCCGCTGGAACTCGTCCCGGACCTCGACAGTGATCAACTGGATGATGTTCTACGCCACGAACTCATCCACGTGCGACAGCGTGACTATTTATGGGATCGGCTGGCTGCCTTGGGATGCCGACTGGTGTTTTTTCATCCCCTGGTGTGGTTAGGCTACCAACATTTTCGATGGGAGCGAGAGCTGGCCTGTGATTTCGCCGTTGTGCGGGAACGCACCGAAGCACGACTGCGTTATGCCGAGTGCCTTACGCGCTTGGCGCGTTGGCTGATGGTCAGAAACGAACATTCCTCCGGAATAGGCTTCTTCTCGTCTGAGTCCCTGCTCACGGTCAGAGTTCGCGCTCTTTTGAATGAGCCATCAGCCGGTTCTGGATTTCGCCGGGCCGCAGTCGCGGGATTGGTTTCGTCGGTTGCTGGCATTGCTCTGTTGTTGGTACCGGCCTTAGGCCTGTCTTTGTATTCGCCGATCCATGTGACCGAATTGTTATCGGGGTCTACCCGTCCCTATGCGCGGTCCGCGCGGAAGAAAGCAACCGATACTCGAACAGTCCATTCTTCCAGACCCCAGGAACCGAAGGTTGAAACAGCGCTGATGTCATCCCAATCTACATCTCCCCAATCGATCAACTCGTTGTTCGACGCAAGCCCGGCATCCTTACCTGTGCTAGGCTCCTCTGCGGTTGCGAACACGAGTGAGACGGGTTCGACGCGCGCCCTCGAAGATGCGCCGTCGCCAAAAGCCGTTTGGGATGAGACTCCCATGCCACTGGCGAGTCCGCCGAAGTGGCGCACTCTCGCCGTCGGCGCAATCACGCGAGGCGTGGGCATGGCGACCGGCAGAGTTGATGTAGACGATGACGATGGACCTCACAGGCGGGGTCGCTAGTTCAAATCATCGCTTCTTTATTCTCATACCTCTTCAGACCAAGCTTCGCGCCATAGGCGCGCTTCCGCCGGCTCATTTCTTGTTCAAGGTCTCGATCTGGAGAACCAGTGTGTCGATTTCTTCCGAGGTCAGTTTGCTGGCATATCTGGGCATCCGGCCCTTGCCGTTAGTGATGATGTGGCGCAGGTCGTCGGCGGAGGGAACTTTGTCGGAGATCAGCGATGGTCCTCCGAAGTGGCGGCCTTCCGCGGTCTTGCCGTGACACTTCGCACAGTTTTTCTGGAAGATGGTGTTTTTGGACAGTGACGTATCAGACGTAGGGTCCTGCCCGAAGCATGCAGCGAGTGCGGAAACCAAAAAGCAGATTGCGAATGTGACTCGGGATGTTTTCAAGAGCACCTCGCCGAGATTGCACGACGCGATATCCAATTGATGCAACCGCATCGCGCTCGCGCAGAAACATGAACAACTTGTCATTCGCCTGACACGTCCTATTCATTTGCCACGGGTGGTGCGGTGGGTAAGCCGATGTAAAATCTCACTGGCTGATTTTCAGCCAACTCAACATGGCAACAACCTGGAGTGAGCGTGTTCGAGGTCGTGAAGTCGTGCCTGGCCAGAACAGAGGCCGATCTGGGAGCACTGTTTTCGAGAGTGGCCTTTTGTATGGGCAGCTTCTCGCCTTTGCAATGCTGGCCCTGATTTTCTCTCCGGTCTGCGCATCTGCGCAAGACAACTACGAAATCCAAGTATACGGATATGATTTGGTCGACCCCGGGCACACGATGGTCGAACTGCATAGCAACTTCACGATTGATGGCTCCAAAGAGGTCTCGGATGGCGTGTATCCCACGAATCACGCGCAGCACGAGACAGTCGAGGTCACCCACGGCTTTAACGACTGGTTCGAGTGTGGCTTTTACGTCTTCACTTCGATAACCGAAGGCCAGGGATGGCAGTGGGTGGGAGATCATATCCGGCCGCGCGTCGCTGTTCCGAAGAAATGGCACTGGCCGGTCGGGGTCAGCATCTCGAATGAAATCGGCTACCAGCGGCGGCAATACTCCCCTGATACGTGGACGTGGGAAATCCGCCCCATCGTGGACCAGCAAATCGGCCGATGGTATTGGTCCCTGAACCCTACGCTTGACCGGTCATTCCATGGCGAGAGTGTGAATCAGGGTGTCATTTTTTCTCCCAACGCAAAATTCAGCTACGAGCTAACCCGCAAGGTCGCTGCAGGTCTCGAATACTACGGCTCGGTTGGCCCAATAACCGGATTCGATCCGTTGTCGCAACAGGAGCACGAGATTTTCCCGGCGATTGATTTGAATCTCGCTCCGCAGTGGGAGCTCAATTTCGGATTGGGCGTGGGTCTCACCGGCTCTACGGACCACCTGATCGCGAAGATGATTTTGGGATACCGATTCAATTTTTGAGAAAGAGCAGGGCAATGTGATGCTAAAGGGTGTAGTGATTGGATTTGTGTTGGCCCTATTGATTGTCGGAGGCGGGCTTTATTACTACTTTGCCGCCGGCATGGCGCCGGTGGCCACAGGTGATCCTCCGATGCCGCTCGAGCGAATGTTGTCGCATCTTGCCCTAGACGCTCACATCGGGAAGCAAGCCACCGGGCAGTCTCCGGTGGCGGCGGATGAGACTGCGTATCTCGCCGGCGCGCAGGTGTACAAGCAACGCTGTGCACTGTGTCATGGGCTGCCGGGCCAGCCCCCTACCGACTATAAGACCACCATGTTTCCCCGACCCACCGCAGTTATTTCGTGGCAAAGGGGTGACCGACGATCCCGTATCGGAGACTTACTGGAAGACGGCCAACGGAATTCGTCTCACCGGAATGCCGGCATTTAAGACCAAGTTGACGGACACTCAAATATGGCAGGTAAGTCAATTACTGGCGCACGCCAATGAAATTCCCGACTCCGTTAAGCAGTTGCTTGTTCCGGACGTGGCGCCGCCTGTTTCACCACCTGGTGCGACACAAGCTGCAGCGCCGCACCCGACAGTCAAGTGAGGCTGAGACCCTGAACACCTATCAAAAAGTCTGTGCGCAGGTCCGTGCCCCGATTGTCGTTGCTCGTCGGTCGCGTCTCCTTATTTACTTCGTACTTCTGTTCCCGTGCGCGTTGGTCTCCGCTCAAACCCTTACGGGCAGGCTCAACAACGGCACGACCGGCAAACCGGCCGCCGGAGACAGCGTCTTGTTGATCAGTTTGGACCAGGGTATGGAGGAAGTCGCCCATACCCGCAGCAACGCCAGTGGCCACTTCAGCTTTCAACTACCCGACGCCGGCTCGCACCTGGTTCGCGCCATTCATCAGGGTGTGGCCTATCACAGCATGGCACCGCCGGGAGCCAATTCCGTCGCCGTGCAGGTGTTCGATGTTTCCCCAAGCACCGCCAACGTCAGCGTCACCGCTGATGTAATGCGCTTTCAGGCGAAAGGCAATGAACTGCAAGGCATCCGCTTATTTGCGTTGAACAACACTTCGAATACGCCGCGCACCCAGATGCACGGAAGGGACTTCGAGTTCTTTCTCCCCGATGGCGCAGAGATCGATCAGGGCATGGCCAAGACGAATGGCGGCCCGCCCGTCAACTCTCCACCGGTCCCCGAGAAAGATAAAAACCGTTACGGATTTGTCTTCCCCGTCCGCCCGGGCGAAACTGAATTTCAAGTCGTCTTTCACATGAAGTACAGCGGCGAACTCGACGTTGATCCCAAGGCACTCCACGCAGCCGAGCACTTCGTCGTGATGGTGCCGAGGAGCATGCAGTTCACGGCAGCGCCGGGCATTACTTTTCAGTCGATGGAGGACCCGCGCCAGTCCGACGCCCTCGTCCGGGTCCTGGCGGACATACGGGCCGGTCAGCCGCTCAATTTTCGGATCTCCGGAACCGGCACGCTGGACGAACCCGGAGACGATAGTCAGGGCGCACCCCATCCCGTCCCGGACCAGACCGCTGCCAACGCCGACGCGATTCCGGCTGGGCCTGCTTCCCATCCCAATGGCGCTCCCGGTCCGCTGAAAAGATATGGCGGATACATCGCTGGCGGATTCGCCCTGCTGCTCGGGGCCGTAGTCATTTACACTCGGACGCGCTCCCGGGCCGTCGCAATCCCCAGCCCTTCTAAACAGCGGATACCGAACCGGGCATCACCCGCGCCCGCATTCTCGAGCCGATCCGATGTTTTACTTGAAGAACTCAAGAACCAGCTATTTCAGCTCGAAGTGGAACGCAAACAGGGCCGCATTGCCCAACCTGAGTACGAGAGAGCGCGCGCCGCTCTCGACCGGACGCTGAAAAGGGCGATCAAGCGCGCGCCCCAGACGTAGACTGCATGCCAGACCGGCAATGTTTAACCCTTCCTTGGCGTCATGTGCCGTCCCCGAATACCGCCAATTACCTTCGTGACTTGTGACAAAGCAATGCCGGGATACCATTAGAACGTAGTAGAAAGTGCCAGTGCATGTTTCGTGCCGCCAAAATCGCCACTTTATTTTTAGGACTCTTAGGTCTCACCTTCGCCCTCGGGGCAGCGGCGCAGAGCAGCTACCAGGTGGTTTCGCTGAGCCAAGCCGGAACCATAACCGGCACTGTGAAGTGGTCCGGACCATTGCCGCATATAGCCGCGTTTCCCATCGACAAGGACCCCCAGATTTGCGATCCGGACTCAAGAAAGACACGCGATCTGGAGCGATTAATCGTGGGTCCCCAGAACGGCGTCGCAAACACCGTGGTATTCCTCAAGGACATATCCCACGGAAAGCCGCTAGAGATTCCAGAGGCGCGGCGCTCGCTGGACCAGAAGCACTGCCGCTACGAACCCCACATCTTACTAGTGCCCGAGAATGGCCCGCTGCAGCTGAAGAGTTCGGATGCAGTGTTGCATACGGTCCACATGGATGGCGCGGCCACATACAATTTGCCATTCCCTTTCACCGACCGGACCGTCACTCGTAACATGCCCACGGCAGGCTTGGTCAACGTCAGATGCAACGGTGGACATTCCTGGATGAATGCGGAGATTCTGGTGGTGCCCCATCCTTATTATGCAGTCACTGACGAAAGTGGAAAGTTCGAATTGACGGACGTGCCGCCGGGTCAATACGAGATCGTCGCCTGGCACGAGGGCTGGAAGCTGGAGCGGGAGGAAACGGCCTTCGACGTCCTCACCGAGCGCAAGGTCATGCGTCCTATATTCTCGGATCCGAAGACCTGGGAGAAACAGGTTACGGTGAGTCCGGACGGGACTGCGGTCGTCGATTTTGTTCTGGGTGAGAAGTAGCACAGCCGCGTAGTGCCACAACCTTCCCTCGTCACCGGGGGAATCTCCAAACAACTCACTGGCAATTGCTGGTTGCGGGGCGTCCGGCGAAACGCGACTGAATCCAGCTAATTTGGTCGCTCACCGAGTCTCCCAGCACATCTGTGAATTCAGAACTTTGGTACCGCTGAAATTGAACTTTGTCGCCCTGCTTACACAAGCGCGCCACAGTCCGCGCCGTTATGCCCATGCGCGCAACCGGATCCGCATCGCTGCTCGCAATGAATAGCGGACGATAGGCAGGTCTCTTGCCGATGATATTCCGGGCGAAAAACTGCTGCACAAAAACGTTGTCCCGCCAGCCGGGTTTCACCATCTGGGTGGCGGGAGCTCCCGAATCTCCAGGCGCCACGGCACAAGTAGTTTCGAGCTGGCGGTAAATCGCGAGCGCCTCTTCAGTAAGCATTTGCTTCACCTGAAACGCCGGGTAAAGGGTTTGCACTTCGTATGCCAGGACGAGCAGCTGGGCTAACGAATTCCCCGTGACAGCTTGCTCATAGAAATCCTTAACATCCGCAATACCAGAAACTGCAATGCTACCCAGATAGTCCGGGTCGCGGATCTCGCTTTCTAACTCGGCTACGGCCAGTGCGGCGAGGCCTCCCGTCGATTCTCCCATCGCGACCCACTTTCGCCCTAGCTGCGGCACCGCCGCACGCGCGGCAACAATCGAATAAATCACGTCAGCCGCGTCCGATTGCATATCAACGGACAGGTTACTGAAATCTGTTCCCAGTCCCGCGTAATCTGTCGCGACTACGGCATAGCCTAGCTTGACATACATTGAAAGTAAGGGCCCCTCATTCAGGTTTCTCATGAGAGAGGGAGCGCACTGGCGGGCTATTCCCGTAAAGCCATGGGCCCACGCAATGACCGGCCAACCGCCGGCTGGCACCTGTTGGTCGGGTGTAAGAACCACACCGGACGCGGCTACATCCACGCCGCGCCCAGAGCGCGAGTAATAGAGAATGCGGAACGCGAACATCCCTTCCGGAAGCTGATATTCGTCAAACTCCTCCGAACGGATCAACTCGCCGGGCCAGCCGGAAGGGAGTGGATTGGGCGTCGAATAGAACTTTGTAAGGGGCAGGAGCCTGCGAAATTCAGCAGGTTCGCCGTGGGGTCTGGTTTGGCTTTGAGGGCCTTCAGTGAGGGCCGAAACCGGAGCAAGTGTTGCAACGCCAACCACCAGAAGAATCAGGAGAATGGTAAAACGAAGCCGAGTGCGGTGCGCCAACGACGATTTCCCCACCCATCGCCATCCCTGCCGCTCGCTTTCAGGCGAGGCTGGCACAAGACATACGAATTTTTAAGCCTTCCAGGCCATCATGGTCCCCAGAACCACTGGTAGATAGATCACCGAGGCATGGACAACGCGGCTGGCGAGAACTCGGGAACCCGACTTGGCTAGTTTAGCCGTGTGATACAAGAAAACTGCCCCAGCGGTGAACATTATCAGTGAATAGACTGCGCCGCCCCGTCCTGCCAAGGGCAGCATGGTCACAGCGATCAGCACCAACGTGAAGGCCACGATCTCTGCTTTGGTGAATCTTCCCTCAGTGTCGAACTGAGGCAACATCCGAAAGCCGGCGCCCGCATAATCTTCCCGGTACATCAACGCAATAGCAAGGAAATGCGGGAATTGCCACAGGAAGAGAATTCCAAAGAGCAGCCCGGCATCGCGTCCGATTCCACCCGCCGAGGCTGCCCAACCGATGAGCGTCGGCATTGCTCCGGGTACAGCGCCCAGCAAGGTACACAGGGGCGTCTTGCGCTTCAGCGGCGTGTACACCAGCAGATATCCCAACAGGGTCCCGATGGCCAGCAAGGCCGATAGAACATTCACAGACGCCGCCAGAAGCGTGCCGCCGGCCACACTCAGTGAGAGTCCAAACCAGCGGGCTTCCCGGCTACTGAGTCTGCCCGAGACCAGGGGCCGATTCGCCGTACGCCGCATCTGCGCGTCGTAGCGCCGCTCCATCCATTGATTGAGGGTGGCGGTGCCGCTGGCAACAAGTAGCGTGCCGACAAGAGTGAGCACAAGCCTGCCCACCCGCAGGGGCCCCTGAGAGCCGAGATAGTAGCCTGCCGACGTGGTCATCAGGATCAGCAGGTTCACTTCCGGCTTGGTCAGAGTGTAGTAATCCTGCAGCTTGGAGGGGACGGCTCTACTGGCGTGAGACTCGGTTATCGCACGGGTGGCAGACATGGGGACGTTGTCGAACTCGAAAGATCGGTATTCTTCCAGATTGCCTCTGGCTCGGCCATACCTGCCGCCTTGCGGATCTGGTTGCGCTTACGATAGACAACAAGAATCATGCCAATCGAAGCCAGCGTGGGGGGAGCGATCAGGATAAGAATTCCGCTCTGCAGAGCCTGAATCATGCGGGTGCCCGCGGACGCCGCCTGGGTATAGCAAAGCGCGCAACTCTGGGCCAGCAGCGGCAGTGGGGCCACAAATAGCATCAGGGCTAGCAAGGGCGATCATCGTGAGTCTGCTTGATCTCACGAACAGTACCCCAGGCAATGATCAGGCGGAAGCTGTCAGTCCAACCAAACTGCATCGCGAGAAGCACAAAAATTGTGAAACATCACAACAAACACCAGGAATCCCCGCTTTTCCGACCAGAGATGCATGAAGAACATGACGGCCATTCCGGCCTCAACCACCGCCACCGACAACATGCGCCGGAACATTTGCCCGCATGAATATTCTGATAAGCAATCACGAATTGCAGGGCCGCCAGTGCCAATATGCAGAAGTAGACGACCAGATACTTTCCGATTCCTTCGCGTTTGTGTTCTACGACTGTTGTCATAGGGTTCCGCTCCCTGCTGTCACTTAGTGGGCGAGATTCATCAGATAAACGAACGGCACCACGAACATCCAGACCAGGTCCACGAAGTGCCAGTACAATCCTACGATTTCAATGTCGTCCGCGTTGTAGCGGCCGCCCCTGTAACGCAAGCCCACAACCAGCAGGGCAATCACTCCCCCTAGAACGTGGGTGATATGCAAACCAGTGACACTGAAGAACGATGCGCCGAACAACCCCGTGCCCCAGGGATTCTTGAACAGCGTCATCCCCTCGCCAATCAGCCCCAGCCATTCCCTGATATGCAAAACCGCGAATACGATTCCAGCAAGTGCGGTGATCATGGTCCAGCGAAAGGCGCCCGCTTTGTCCCCAGCCTTTGCAGTCTGGACCCCAAGGAACATGGTCAGGCTGCTGGTGAGGAGGATGAAGGTCATCACCGCCACATTGGTGATGCTGTGGAAAGGCCTTGGCCAATCGGGGGTGGCATTCCGTATAAATCCGTAGGCCACCAGGCAGGCGGCAAAGGTCATCGTATCCGCAATGATGAACAGCCACATCGCCAGTTTCTTGGTGGGGATGGCAAACGGGCGATCCGTCATCATGCCTGCGGAGTGTCCTTGCATCGTCAAATCGGCTTGACTCACAGCGTCTCCTATTGGTGATCGCGCTAGAGCTTCATCCAAAGCAGGAACAGTAGGTACACCCAGAGTATGTCCACAAAATGCCAGTAGCGCGAGGCCGCATCCAGCGTGCTCCGCCGCAGTTCGGACTTCCTGAGCTTCCCGGTTACGTAGGCCAACCCGGCCAGCCCTCCCAGCACATGCAGGGCATGTGCGGCGGTCAGCACGTAGAAGAAAGAGTTGCTGGGATTGCTGGCCAGGTAAATTCCTTCAGCTCTGAGCCGGGACCAGGCCACGTACTGGCCGATCACGAAGAGCAAACCCAGCGCCAGGGTGATGTAAAGCCAGCGCGCCGGGCCTTCGCCGGGGGTCGCGATGCCACCCATGAACCTGGCCACGCGCCGCCGCGCTATTTCCAGCGTAACGCTGCTGCCCAGAAGCAACACCGTGTTCAAATAAAGGACCGATGGCAAGGTAAAGCTCTGCCAGTCTAGCGCTGCGCCCTTGCGTACGATCAAGGCACTGGTCAGGGCTGCGAAGGTCATTGTGATCGAATAGACGATCACCCAAATACCCGTACTCGCCGGTGGCGGAGAGTAGTCCTGGACACCCCGTGGGTCGCCATCCGCAGGAACCAGATTCCGCCAGCCGCCGCTGCCGGACTCGCGCCTTCGACGCGATTCAACCTTTGGCGGTTCATGGATCGTTGTTGCCATAGTCTCCAGACTCTCCCGTACCTCTCCAACGCTTCAAATCTAGCTTTCGTCGTGCTCCGTAACAACGTGCTCAGACGACGTCTGCATCACGTAGTCGCCGGCAGAACTCTGCACCCCGTACTGGTAAGGGTCGTGGTAAACCACGGGATGCTTCCCGCCAAAATTGTCAAAAGGCACTGGCGTGGGCGTGCTCCACTCCAGCGAGGTTGCTTCCCACGGATTCTCCGGAGCCAGCTTCCCCCGGAAGTAGCTATGCACCAGGTTGTACAGGAAGATGACCTGGGCGATGCCGGTCACAATGGCGGCAACAGTAATAAACCTATGTACCGGGATAAGCGGCTGGAGGTAGTCATCCACGAATGCCTGGTAGCGGCGTACATTGGCAGCGATTCCCAGATAGTGGAATGGCATGAAGATGCAATATGCCCCCACGAAACTCAACCAGAAGTGAACTTTGCCCAAAGTCTCATTCATCATGCGGCCGGCCATCTTGGGGAACCAGAAGTAGGTTCCCGCGAAGATTCCGAAGATGGCCGCCACTGCCATGACCATGTGGAAGTGCCCTACCACGAAGTAAGTCGCGTGCAGCATGATGTCAATCGAGGGCTGGGCCAGGAAAAATCCGCTTACGCCGCCGGCAACAAACATCGAAATGAAGCCCAGCGCAAACAGCGACGCTGAGTTGATTCGTAATCTGGAGCCGTAAAGGCTGCCGATCCAGAGCAAAACAATGATGGTCGCGGGGATAGTGATAATCAGCGTGGGGAAGGAGAAAGCCAGCGACGAAAATGGGTTCATCCCGCTGACAAACATGTGGTGCCCATAAACCATGTAGCTGAGGACGGCGATCGCCGCCATACAGCCGATCATTACTCTGTGACTAAGCAGCGGGCGGCGCATGTTGGTAATCAGGACGTGAGAGACGATACCCATCCCAGGAACGATGGCGATGTACACCTCGGGGTGTCCGAAGAACCAGAAGAGGTGCTGCCAGAGCAGCGTCGATCCGCCCGAGTGCGGCTGCAGCTGATCATTGATGACCAGACCCGATGGCACAAAGAAGCTGGTGCCGGCTACGTGGTCGAGGATCACCAGAATGCAGGCGGGCATTAACACCGCGAAGGCCGTCAGGCCCATGCAGGAGGTGATGAACCATGCCCAGGCCGTGAGCGGCAGCCGCATCAGGCTCATTCCCTTCACCCGCAGATCAAGTGTGGTGGTGATGAAGTTAAGCGAGCCCAGCAACTGGCCGACGCAGAAGATTGCGATCGACGCTGCCCAAAGAACTACGCCCATGCCTTGGCCGGGGCCTCCCACCGGCCCCACGGCATTCAACGGCGCATACTGCGTCCATCCGCCAAGAGTGGGACCGTCACCTACGAAAAACGACGAGATCAACACCACGAAGGCCGTAAATGTCACCCAGAACGACATCATGTTGAAGCGGGGAAAAGGCATGTCCTCGGCTCCAACCTGTATGGGCAGAAAGAAATTGCCAAATGCGGCGAACGGGGCGGTGGTAAGCACAAAGAAGACCATGATGGTCCCGTGCATGGTCATCAGCTGCAAGTAATATTCCGGCGTCATCAAGTCGCCGGGGGCGCCAGTCTTGGAAAGCAGATGCAGCCCGGGTATGGCCAGATTCGTCCAGCCCAGGTGGAGCCGCATGATCCACGAAAGCACCATTCCCACGAATACTGCTAACAGGGCAAGGGCGTAGTACTGCTTGCCAATTACCTTGTGGTCGAGGCTGAAGACGTGCTTCCGGATGAAACCCTGTGGAGGGGCGTGGTGGACCGCATGTGCCGATACGTCGTGCATAGAATTTACCTCAATCCAGAAATCTGTCTTAAGAATTCGACCACGTACGATCCGGCTATTGCAGCGCTGCTTCCTTCTTCATCCAATTGTCAAAATCCTCCTGCGAATACACGGAGAGATAGGCCTTCATGTTGTAATGCCCCAGTCCGCAGAGCTGGGTGCAGACGATTTCATACCTGCCGATCTTGGTGGCGGTGAAATGAATCGAGAGATCCAGTCCTGGAACAAAGTCCTGCTGCACCCGCAACTCCGGCACGTAAAACGAATGACCGACGTCCTTGGCGTGCATCAACATGTGAATGTCGCGATTGACCGGAATCGCCATTTCGGCGGTCACGATGTCATCTTTGGAGTCCTGATCGTTGGTTTGATCAAGCCCAAAAAAGTTTTCGTTAGCCTCGTTGATGAGCGCGGGGTGTAGCGGGCCAAACTTCCCGTCCGGGCCGGGATAGCGGAAGTAAAACGCAAACTGCCCAGCCTGCACCTGGATTGGCAATGCATCCGCGGACGGAGGGGTGAAATATACACTCGCCCAGGCTTTGGTCCCGAAAATTCCCAGGGCCAATACTTCGGTGCCCACTAACAGAAATGCGGCAAGGACCAACCCCTTGGCCCCTCCCGGAAACTTGCCGATCTTCGCGTCTTTGGGCCGGTTGGAATACTTCCAGATAAAAATCGCGAGAATGAACTGCGCGGCCAGAAACGAGATTCCCGCCTCCGCCATGGTCTCGGACATTTGTTCATCAATCAGGTGCCCATGCAGGGAAATGTCCTGCGGCGCCGGCCAGGAATGGCGAAGAATGGGAATCGCAGAAGCAATTGCAATTACGATAATCGTCACTGCAAAGAATTTGCCCATGATTTCCGGTTTCCCTCCAGCTCCATATCCGGCCTTGTCACTTTACAAGCCAACCCCCGAGCCACCAATTTTTGCGATCCGAGAATACGTGTATGCGAGGAGGGCTGAGTCGCGAAAAATCAGGCCGTACCCTCCAAGATCCAGCCTTGAAACAACTCTCGGACGATCCTACTTCATTTGGCCTTGAACGTGAAGTCCGCGGCTCCGGGCTTGCCCGCGGCAACCGTCACCTTCGCGGTCTGCGTCCCATACTCTTCCTGCCACGCAGTCACTGTGTAATTTCCCGGGGGCACGCCCTCAATGGTGTAGGAACCCTTCTCGTCGGTGATGGCGTAAGGCCCCTTCACAACCACGAAGTAGCCGTGCATCCAGGGATGAATATTGCACTTTACCGGTATCGCGACTTCCTCGGTCTTCCAGCTGGTCTCAATCGGCGGAGCTCCCGGCGGCTGCGATTTGTTCCACGGAATATTTCCCGCCAGCGGATTGGGAAGGGGATGGATGTTGTGAGTAGTCTGGTCGCTGGTCGTCACCTTGAATTTCTGGTTGACGTCCATCGCCAAGACGTGCGGCGTGTACATGCAATTCTTCTGATCGAACACCGGCTGCTGAGAAGGCGTGGCGCTGGCTTCTGCAGCACTCAGACCCTCGGAGATGTAGAGCACAACGTTTTGCAAACCGCCGCCTGCACCCACCAGCACGTTCTCCAGATGAGCTGGGCTGTTTTCGTGCTGTTTGACGCAGAACGGATCCTTGGACATATCAATGCCCTTCATGTGCGGAGCTGCGCCATCAAGTTTTACCGTTCCTGTAATCTTGCCGTCCGCCGCCGCGCTTACCGTCCGCGTCGAGTACAACAGACCGAACGCGAGCAACAGCAGCATTGAAGTCATGCCTGCCACTTTGCAAAACGCTTTCATTTGTTTCTCCCTTTTCAGTTTCGTCTTTCAGGCGCGACTGTCATTGCTGTGCAGCTGGCGCTGGAGCGGCACTTGGAGCACCCGGCTTCAATCCAATTTGCCGGGCCATTTCTTTCTCTTTGCTTTTCATGGGCTGCAGGGTTCGGAGGTAGAACACCAGGTCCCAGGCCTCATCGGGTTTGATATTGTCGGACCACGAGGGCATCGGTGTTCCATCCAGTCCGGTCATGAAAATCTTGTAAAGGTCCTCATCGCTGGTGCCGCATTTAAAACGGGTTCCATCGTGAAAGTTGTAGGCTTGAATCGGACGGTTCTGGTCATCGGTCAAAGTAGCGGCAGATGGACCATTTCCCATTCCCGTGGGTCCGTGACACTTCCAGCACTCCACTTTCTGGAACACCGCCTGCCCTGCTTTGAGCCTATCCGCGGTGACCTCTGGTTTCGGTGGAACTTCTATCGGAGATCCGGGCTTTTCCGTGACGAAACGCGCCGAGAAGTGCTTCACATACGCCACCAGGTCCGCTCTCTGTTGCGCCGAAAGTGGGTTCCACGACGGCATGTTGGAGCTGTTCAGTCCGCGGCCGAGGGTGGCGTAGATGTCGGAGTCCAGGGGCAAAGTCCCGGTCGTGGTGGAACGGCACTTGAATATTCCCAGGGTAAAGTTGCGCGGCTTGGGATCGATCCATTGCGCGTTCTCTCCCTCTCCATCGCCTAACACGCCATGGCAGCCAACGCAGTACCTGCGATAGGTGCCCTCGGCGGCCGTGGCGTGACCGGTCAGCTGCCCAATGTGGCTCTCCATGTTCAGCCGCTGATCTTCTTCCGCCTTCGTCGCTTGCCCCAGGCAGAGGCTGCAAAACGCGAACACCGCTACCGCGGTTAAAACCAGAGAACCGTTGCTCATCATTCTTCGCATCGGCGTTCCTCTTTTAGAAGTCGAAGTCGAATCCCAGCATCAGGCTGTTGCTGGTAAGGTCAGTTCCGTCCGGCGCCCCTCCGCGCTGACGGATCCATGAGTACTCGTTATGGAAAGCGAAACCGGCGCGGCTGTTCATGAAGGGCATGTACCGGTATCCCACCACATAGTTGTCGATGTTCCCAATATTGGAGGCCGTACCCGGGATCGACTGCTGCGACATTCGAACCCACTCCGAACGCTGAATGAAGATCAGCTGCGGGTTGTATACGTAATGGGTCTCGACGAATGCTCCGTTCCAGACCGCCGAGCGAGCTCCGGTCGGAAGGGGCGTCGGTCCACCCACCTGGGTGGCGGCACCGAAGTAGGCGTTGTCCGAGCCGTGCTGGGTTACGACCTGGAAGTCCAGTTTGCTGAGATAGAAGATTCCGTTGAAGCCGACTCGACTGAACCCCTTATTGCCGAAGCCTCCGCCCGCAATGGGTGTGGTCACTCCGTCGCTCGTACTCGTCAGGGTGTTGGTCGGTGCCTGCCCTATCATGGCGTAGAATCCGACGCGCTGTGTTCCGAGTTTGCCGACATCAAAGGCCTGGCTCCCCGCAAAGAATCCGGTGTAGGAATTGCTTCCCGGCAGGTCCACATTGCCATCGGTTGAACTCAAGAGGGAGGCTGAGATGCGGGTACGGTCATTGGCCGAATGGCCCAGCCACTCCAACCCGAACTGGTTATCGCCGATCTGGCCGACGAAGTTACTGTCCCCGACCGGAATGAAGTGATAGAGCTGGAAACCTCCGCCATTCGCCGTAAGAGTCAGCCCGCGTTTCTCCGAAACGATGTTGTCCAGTTCGAATTTGCCCATCTTGACGTTCAGCCAGGGGCTGCCAAACAGATTGTCCAACCGGGCATTGACCGATTCAAAGTGGAAGGAGGCGTTCTCATCCGACGACAGGACGAACAGGAACGAAATATTCTTGTCGAGCGTGCCGGCCGAAAGCATATCGAGACCGCCAACATCAAAACCGTGGGCGGTGATTTGCTGCTGCCCAGTCAGTGGTCCTGCCCCAGTGTCGATCGCCACCTTGTTGGTGCTCTCGCGGTGCCAGTTTGGGGTGATGCGCATGGTCACCGGCCAGTAGCCATTGTTCTGCCAGATCGGAGCATCCCGATCATTCATGAGCTGGTAGCCGTTGTCTTTGAATTTCTGGCCAAAGTAGTTAAGCATCGGCCAGGCTTCATGGCAGGCCGAACAGCGCAAACCGTATTTCCGCGCGAAGGCCGGAATGGCATGCGCACGGTCAACAAAACATGTCGACAAGAGAAGCAACAGCAGACTACTGACTACGGCTTTCCGAAAAGCGCTCATGCAGTCCTCCTGAGCGACACGAACATGGTGCGACGGCATCAACTGCAAAACAAAAACGCGACCGGATTCGATATTTGCCGACCCCAGCTCCCAGGGCCGAGGGGCTGAGGATCGTCCGGACAATGTGGTCGCAACCATTGGCGAAGACACAACAATGTGCGTGCACGCGCACTCAATAGCGCGCGCCTGAGAAAACCCTTCCTAACAATTGCGGATCCGCCGGTTTGGGAAACACGATGCAACCGCGCTGTTCGGCTAGTGCCTTGAGGTAAAGCAGCCTTGAACATGGAGAACGAAGCGAATACGCCGGGTGGACGAACGACGACGCGGTCGCTGTACCGGTTGGGTAGAAACTTCCTCAACACCTTTTGAGCTGGCCCGAGAGGAAGCTGTGTTGACGAACCCACGGCAGCTAACATATGTCGTGGACATTACGGCAATCTTTCCGGAAGATGACATTTTGTTCATCTGTTGCCCATCTCAGCTACCCCCTAAAAAGGTGGGATTCCCGGCAGGCTAGGGGTTGGATGTCGGGTGGAATGCTTCGGGAGGATCAAAGAAGCAGCGGCGCCAAAATGCTTCCTCGGACAAAGTGCCCGTCTTCCATTGCCGCAGAACGGCCACGGTTGCGGCTGTCATTCCGCCGTCGTCTGAATCGAAAATGACGACAACCCCGTCGATGCTGGTCGACCCCTTTGCAACCTCAACGTAAGCTTTATCGAACAAGGATTTGGTGAACGCGAGTTTCGCCTCCGGTCCGCTACCGCTTGCGCTGTCCCCGGTCTTTTGCACCGAAATGATGTTCACCGTCTTGCCGCGAAGAGGCGCCCAAGTCCCGGGGAATGACGCGATCTGTTCGCTTTGCACTTGAAATGATTGCCGATCGACGGCGGGCGGGTTGTGGGTCTCAGTTCTCTTCTCAGCCCCAACTCCTTTGTCACTCCCAAGCGGTTGAGCACCGGACTGATCCTCTGGCATCTCCAGGCTCGACCGCCGGATCCAACCTCGGGAAAGACCAGAAATCCGCACGTGAACCCAGTTCGGATTCGAGTCAAGAATCTCAAACTCGTCTTCCGCGGCGGCCAGAAATAACACCTTGGCACTCTGGCTTGGGTTCGAAAACACAGGAGTCTTTGCCGCTTTTACCGCGGCGAGGTTGCTGGGATGGGCCTGGTTCTGGAGTATTTCTTCCAGGGCCTTTGCCTCTTTTTCCTGCTCCTCGGTGTGCTTGTCGACGATGGCTTTCTGCGTGGCTGACGACGCCATTGGACCTGCACCCAGCGGGCCCCCCAAGTTGAATGTCGAGCCCGCAGAGGTTGCGGATTTCGCGATCGGCGTCGGACTGCCTGGCGGCGGCGCGGACAGCGTGGGGGTTGCCGCGTCGAGGTTGTTCTTCGGATGCGGCATCGCGCCCTTCCTGTTATTCGCAGACTCGGACGGCGCCCCGTCGCTCAGTCCCTCCTGCAACCGGTCGAGAAAATCATTTTCCAGGCGGCCGTTGGAAGACAGCACCTGATAACCAGATTTCCCGGCAACCGGATCTGTGTACCAGGCCGTAATGGTTGCGCCTACACGCACCAGTGATGCTCCCGCTGGCGTAGAGATCACCTGGGTCACGCATTGATAGTACCCACGCTGAAAACGACTCAGAGGCCGATCGTCAGGAACGGTGAATCCGTCAAGCACGGGGAGGCGGCCGGCGGACATCTGTAATTCCTTGATGCGTTTTTCCACAATGGCTTTGGACTGCGGAAACGACCGCTCGTACGGAACGCTCTGAGCACGGCCACTCCCGGCGAAAACTGTAGTCAGAATGGCGCCAAGGAGTAAGAGTGGCCTTAGGCTGGACGTTCTCCCCTGAATCTTCCGACTCATGGGAGCGGCTCCAATTGGCGGTGGTTGACCCAACCGTGTTGCCCATCGGTCGTCTCCACACCGTACCAATACGGAGTCACGACCAGGATGACGACTTCGGCGCCCGCCTCGAGAAGCTTCACATTCGTAGCGCTTTGGAACGGAGCAGATTTCAGCTGACTACCGGGAGCTTTGACTACTCGTTCCGCCTGATGACGGAGGGACTCGACGCGCTGGTCCAATGTCTGCGCCGAGGACTGCGCGACCGCAAGCGCAGAAGCCTCATCCGCTTCCTTCTTGAGTTCGTCCTTCTGTTTCGCCAGTTTTTCCTGGCGTTGTTTCTCGCGCTCGCCGGCTTGTTTCTTCCCTGCTTCGACTGCATCAACGCGGTCCTGGATGTCCTGGCACTCGGCGTTTTCCACGCTTCCGTCCGAAGGATGCACGGTGCGGAGGAGCATCCTCTGCGAAGACCGCGTCAATCCGCACGATTGTCTTGGAGTCGTCTTTGCCCTCTACTACATAGCGCACCGCAACCGTCCCTTCGTCCCGGCTTTCCTTGAAATTTAACGGAGCCAGCACGCTGGTGCGCACCTTGTAGTACACATGTCCGGGCCCCTTCCACTCGGGAAATAGTGAAGAAGAAGTGGCAGGAGTTGCTTTTTCGATGTACTTGTCCTTGTTGAATTCCTTGCTACCCTGAATAATTCCATCATTCACAACGTCTTCAACGGCTTGCAAGACTTCGCTTTCGGGCGCCGCTACTTCGGTCGAAAAGCCCAGACCGTAGTCTTTCGCCGCTACCTTCCTTTTATGTTCCTTGCCCTGAAGAAGAGGGACCAACAGCAAGCACAAAACTGACAGCACGGCCAGGTTGAACAGATTCCGCCGCGAGGAGCGGCCGATGACTAGATGGTATGGCCCAGCGGCTTTGGAGAAGCCGCCCAACCACCTCCCTCCACCGTTTCGGCCCATGGGTCGGGGGCTCTGAGTTTCCGCCGCAGCCACTGCTTCCATCTCCTGATTCCTTACTCTCGACTGCGGGACGCTGTCAACTTGGATCGAATTCCTTCTGTCGTAACTGATTGCTGGCTTCTCCGTTAGGGTTGCCCCTCGGTTGCTGGTTTGGAGACAAATCTTTTACAAAGGGCACACGAAATGGGTGCTATCTTTTCGACTCATTCGTAACTTGAGAATGTTGGCAGCAAGATCATCTCGCGACTCACGTGGACCGAAGGTTGTCCAAACCAACCTTCCCGGAAGCGAATCTCAGCCCAGGTCCGGGCGAATGCGAGACCGTGACGCCAAAAAACAAGCTCTCATCATGGCCGCCCTGAAGCTGTTTGCCAGCAAGGGTTACGAAGCCACTACAACCCGCGAAATCGCTACCTGCGCCGGTTGTGCGGAGGGTCTCATTCACCGATATTTCAGGAGCAAGGCCGGCTTGCTTTCGGCGCTCATCGGGCATCGCATCTCCAAGGAAGTGGCGGACCTCACGCACCACATCCGTCCCGCCCAGTCTCTCCAGGAAGAATACCTACAGTTGGTGGATTGGGCGGTGGAGCACATGTGGGAAGATCGTGAGTTCCTTCGGGTGGCTCTGCCCCGGGCAGTGCTGGATCCCAGCTTCGGGCGGGCGTTGCGCAGGGTCGGTCCGCAACAGATGGCCCATGCGATCGCCAAGCGGCTCAAGCAATTCAAAGCGTGCCGGACGCTGCCGCCCGCGGACCTTGATGCGCTGATCCAACTGGTTACCGTGTTGGGATTTATGTTTGGTTTTATGCGGCCGGCGGTTCTGCGGCAGGACCGGAAGAGTGCGGCCAGCAGCGCGTCTGCGCTCGCCCGCCTCGTCGTCAGCAGCCTTCCTTCCTCTACATACCGTTAGATATCTGCGGTTAAAGACCTACTCTTTGCGTCGGGAATCCAACAAAGAAGCTACCCTGGGGGGAGCTTCCCGCATCCCTCCTTTAGGTGTAGAGTCTTGGATCGGGTAGGACCACCCATGCGATTGCTGCTGGTAGAAGACGATTTATCCATTCAACGGTTTCTGAAGCGGGCCTTGCTGGAAGCGGGATACCAAGTGGATGCGGCCAGTACTGCAAAAGCTGCGGAAGCGGCAGCGTTGGAGGGTGTTCACGACGCCCTCATTATCGACCTGGGCCTTCCCGACATGGACGGATTGGACTTGATTGCCCGTTGCCGCGCCCAGGGAAGTTCAGCCCCGGTACTGATCGTATCCGCCCGACGCTCCGTCGATGAGCGTGTCCGCGGGTTGGAGCGAGGTGGGGACGACTACCTCACTAAGCCATTCGCCCTACCAGAACTCCTGGCCAGACTCAGAAATCTTCTGCGCCGGTCCGCGGTTCCACAGAATGAATCCGTGCGTCTGCAGACTGACGATTTAAAGCTCGATTTGATACGCCGTGAGGCACGGCGCGGCGATCACCTGCTGCAGCTGACTCCGCAGGAATTTTCTCTGCTGGAATATCTTTGCCGGAATGAAGGCCGGGTGGTAACTCGTACGATGATCTTGGACCACGTCTGGAGAATGCAGATTGATCCCGCGACCAACGTGGTGGATGTTCATATTTATCGTTTGCGCAGTAAGGTAGATCACGACACCCCGCGACCGCTCATTCACACCATTCGTGGCGTTGGCTACGTCCTCAAGCATGTCTAAGAAATTGCATACCACTGCAGCTTGGCGGATCTCGATTTGGACGACCCTGGCGTTCGCGCTGGGAACAGCGCTGGCTTTCTCCCTGGTTTATTTCGTTGTCGCTCAGGGCATCCGCGAACGCGGCGATACCTGGCTGAGCGGCGAAGCTGAAGTTCTTGCTCATGTCTCGGCAGACACTCCCAAAGACCACCTGTACAAACGGGTGGTCGGAGAGGTGGCCGAGCTGGCTACGCAGGAAGTGCCGCAAGAGCGCAACTCCCGCGGCGAAAGGCTGAATTCCGTTTTCTTCCTGGCCATCGATTCCACCGGCATCGAGCCTCCGTTGTGGGTAGGTCCCGGCTCTCAGGATGACTTTTTCAAGGCGGTTCAACAGGCGAAGCTGGTTCGAGGAATTCCGAAGTCAATCCGGATCGCAGGGTGGGACGAAACATTCCGTGTTGTATTTCAGGTCCAGGAAGGAAAGACTGCCTATATAGGACTCTCCGATCGTGGAGCCAACCACATCCTCCGACGGCTGGCCGATCGCTTCCTCATGGTGTGGGGCGGTATGTTCCTCCTCGGCTTCGCGATCTCGTACTGGAGTGCCCGGCGGACTCTGCGTCGCGTTGAGCGCATTACTGAGACCGTGGCGCGAATCGGCACCAAGGACCTGAATGAGCGGTTGCCTGAAAGCGTGAATTCGGATGAGATCTCCCGATTGGCAAAGACTTTTAATCATATGTTGGACCGGCTTCAGTCCTCGGTAAATCAACTTCGCACGGTTACAGGCGCAGTCGCGCACGATCTGAAGAGCCCGATCACTTTGATCCGCGGAACCCTCGAGTCTGCTTTATGCAAGGAAGGCAACGAGAAGTGGCGCAATTCGGTCGGCGAAGCCATCGAGGAACTGGATCGGCTCTTGCAGTTGCTAGACACCACGTTGGACCTTGCCGAAGCGGATGCCGGTGCGCTTCACATGAACCACAGCCCGGTTGACTTCTCTGATGTCGTGAGACAACTAGCGGATATCTATCAGCCCGCAATGGCGGACCGCCATCATGAATTGACGGTTGACCTCGAACAACATGTGATCGTGGATGCCGATCCTTCGCTGCTGAATCGGGTGGTAAGTAATCTGCTGGAAAACGAGTTGACTCATTTGCCGGAAGGATGCCGAGTGAATGTTCGGTTGCATTCGCATCAAGGTTCTGCCGAACTGGTGATCGAAGACGACGGCCCAGGATTTCCACCTGACATTGGAAGCCGAGTTTTCGAGCGCTTCGTAAAGGGCTCCCATTCTCCAGGTCACGGCCTCGGGCTGGCCTTTGTGGATGTAGTTGCCCAGGCCCATGGCGGCTCGGCTAGTGTCTCCAATCGTTCAGGAGGCGGTGCTGTAATAACCTTGTCATTGCCTGTCAACGCACTCCAATCCGCATAAGCCTCTTAGAGGCCGCGCTGTATTCTGGATCCATCGGGGCAATGTTTGGGTGGGCTGAGACACAACTCGGGAGTGTTCTCTGGACACAAGCGCGTTTCCCGATACCCAACCCGGAACTGGTCGAAATATTGGAGTGCCGCCGCGCAATGGGTGCTGACAAGTCGACTTTGCTCCGGTCAACTTGCGGTTAGCCCGTCACTCGCCCATTCCCACGTTTGGTCCTTATCGAGTAGCCTCTGCCTTAGCCAGCATCACAGCCGACTTCTGGGCCGCCGCTTCGTAATATCGCACCATCCGTTGGGGCTCTTCCGCCTTGTAAGGTGCCAGATTGTGCGCCCAACGAAACCCGATGGGTTGGAACCATAGTTCCGCCTCTGCTATAAACGGTCCCGTTGCATTTCCGGTCGACACAACATAGTGCACCAAGCTTCCGTTGTCCGTGAACCCCGGATCGTTGGCCGCGTCGCCTGTCACCGCGATATCTTTCTCTGCGGTGGCCTTATCGAAGCCGTGCGGTAGCAGCTTATTGTCCTTCAAGTAATCGACTGCATGGAGCAGGCCAGTCGTAACCTTCCCCTCGGAATCCTTCAGGATGGGCTCCGAACTCGTAATCTCGCGATAATGCGGCTCGAACTTCAGAGGGTCTTCGTCGTTGTCGTTGCCCATAATCGAGCCGTCCGGATTGAGCGCACCCGACTCAAACACCACATGCCCATTGGCGCCCCTCACCGCAAAATGTAACCATGCCCGCCGCGAAGGGTAAGCCGTAGGCAGCTTATGCCCGCCCAGATTTTCCACATGCACTTGTTCAAGTGCCAGGCCTCCTTCAGGACCGCAACTCTGTCCCCAACTGCGGTCGCCTCGTATCTCATTCGTCCTCCGCCTTTCTACACTTCGATGCTCAGACATATATGCCTTTCGACGAGTGCCTCCTGCTTTTCGCACTGGGTGCTATTCCGCTCTTGATTCTGGAGACGGCAAAAGTGGCAGCACGCGCGGCGGCAAAGAGGACAGAGGGATGATCCTCAGACCCCTAACGGCTGCACTCACTACAAAGCTCACTAGATTTCGGCTCTCGACCGCTCGCCTCACGACTCGATCCTCCGCTGGCCTCTGCTGATTCTGTTTACATCTCGCCCACGACTTCTGTGCGAGGACGCTTTGCTCTCTCATCCCGCTGTGGTCCAGAGAGTGATGCTGAACCAGCAGATTCAGTCCGGTTGAGCGTGCGTTCCACATTGCTGCCAGCATTTCTCTTCTGCTCGATCCAGCGGGCAAATTCTTTGTCCCGCTTGAATACCAGTTCTAGGGCCTGCCAGATGATGTAATCCCGGCTGTCATCGATGAGTCGGCCATACTTGTCGAGCATGGCGAGTTGGTCCTGGTAGAGCTTCACCGTGATCTGCTGCTTGGCTCGTTTAATTCTTTGAGGAATGAATGAGGATGGCATCGGTTTCTCTCTCCTGACTTCACTGCGTTTCGATCAGCGCTTTCTAAGTTCTCATCACTGGAGGAATGCATCACTGACGGCAGTTCCTCAAGGGCGGGAGCGACCCCCGAAGTGACGATAGGAACGAAGCGGGTTTGTGGCGGCTCAAGGGCCGCACAAACCGGGGTCGCTCCCGCCCTTGAAATTTTTTGGGCGTCTGTGCTTCGCGTATGAGTTCGCCCTCCTCGCACTGTCCTACCTACCTCTTCCCCGCGATGGACTCGGTTGGTGGGCGGACCGTTCACCGGATCATGATGTTTGCCGGGATGGTCCGCGACAATTCCATATTGGTTTCATGCCGTTCTGCAGCTCGCCGAACAGCTCGTAATCGTGATCGACCGGTATGTCGCAAAGCTTCCTGACCGCTTCCGGACTTCTGGCCCCACCCAATCACCGCGTTCTCGCCATTGGCCATACCGGGCTTCATACTGGGCCCTCCGAACTCCGTCAACTCTTCTCGCAGCCGGTCCAACCCCGCCTTACCAAAGGAACTGGTCTCCCGTCGCTCAAACAGATCACGAGCCCGAAAGTGCTCGCGCAACCGCTCGATATCCCGATCCCTAGGAACAGGCACTGCCTGAGCTCCATTGCCGCACAGCCGGCCAAAAATCCGCTCTGCCTTCGGAAACATCCGCTCATTCCCAGCCATATAGATGATCCCAAAAACGGTCTAGCCGACTGAATAAGTCCTTGTACTGCGCCAAGTAGGTATCGAACCCCGAAGGCTTCCCTATGCTGCCGTCCACATAAGAAAGCCCGACCACAGGCGACCGCGCGCTCGACGCGCCGGGGAGAAACAGCGGAAACTTGTCGACGAAATAGCGTGTTTTGATATTGCGCCCATGCCGCGATCGATAGACATGCTGCGGAAGAAAGCTGTGATTCAGGCCCAGTGTGCCAACAAAGTAGTCGAGCTTCTCGGCTCCTCCCATGAACCATTTCCCAAGCGGCGAGAGCCCAAGTTCTGCAGACGAATTGGAATAGATTCTTGCCCGTACCTACATCGGCCAGGCTCAGATGCACGTGAGCTCCGTTGCCGGTGAGATTGCTAAACGGTTTGGGCATAAACGTGGCCAGCAGGCCGTGCTGCTCGGCGACGGTGCGTGGCCGAGAACCAAATGTTTGGCGGATTCTGATGGAATTCGATATTTCCTACATCTTAACGAAAGATGGATTGTCTCCCTTTCGGCAACTCTTGACTAACCCTGTCTTTCATTGAATTCCGTTAGTTTGGAGTCGATATGCCAGCCCAGCCTGTTCTTGTCGCTGCCCCACTGTCCCAAAACCAGGAACCGTTCGTCGACGCTGATACAGCTGCGGCCTTTGTGGGCATCACGCGTCGCACCCTACTCCAGAAGGTGAGAGCAGGCAAGATTCCAGGGCACGCTCTGGATCCCGATTCGAAGAAGAAGGACTGGAGGTTCAAACTCTCGGAGGTGGACCGCTCCCTGTGCTGTGCAGTAAACTCGCGACTGCAGCCACCTGAGCCAGCAAACCGGAGGATTTGAATGGCCAGGTATCAGAACGGTTCTGTTCGTATTGAGCAAAGATCAGACGGCCCAACGTGGGTGTATCGCTTTCAGGTAACGCGCTCCGATGGAAAGAGAGTCGAACACAAGACCGCACTCGGTCTGGTGAAAAATATCGGCTCAAACGAAAAGGATGCGTTGCTGGAAGTAGATCGCCAGCGGCTCAGGGAAAACGCAAACCAACATCAACCCTTCCGTGGCAAGCCGAAGACATACGGGCAGCTCTGCCAACACTATATGGAGAACGAGCTCCAGCAAGACCAGTCGAACGCAACCATCGAGAAGGCATATACGACTGCGGAGACTTATAAGCGGATTCTGAACAAGCGAGTGATTCCTCGCTTTGGCCGGAAGTCGCCGCTGGCGATCGAACCGCTCGAAGTCGAAAAGTGGTTGAGGGAAGTGAAGCGGATCGAGAACCTCGAAAACCCCACTCTGGACAAGATCCGGCGGGTAATGAATCTTGTCTACAAGCACGGGCAGCGTTATGCGCTCATCCCTCGCGACGAGTCGGCCAATCCCATGAATTGGGTTCGGCAGAAGACGACGAGCAGCTATACCGCGGTCATCATGAATCCACGGCAAGCCTTCGACATCCTGCTGAACATCCCGGAGCCTCGACGCACTCTGGTGCTTACAGATGCGGCGACTGCTCTTCGAGTATCAGAGGTCCTCGGCCTAATGTGGATGGATCTGGACTTCGAAGAGCAGGTGATCGAAGTGAAGCGTGCTTACGTATGGGCACAGTTCAAGGCTCCCAAGTCGAGAGCCTCGAAAGCCCCAGTGCCCATGCACCCAATACTTGCCGGCTTTTTGATGGCGTGGAGGGAGGGGACGCCTTTTGCGAAGGATAACGATTACGTCTTCCCCAGCTTTCGGCTCAAGGGCAAGAAGCCACTGTCGGCTTCTATCATGGCGCAGAAGTATCTGCGTCCTGCTGCCGTCAAGGCCGGCGTCATCAAGGAAGACGAACGAGTCCGCTTCGGTTTTCACAACTTCCGTCATTCCCTCGCTTCGGCGCTGGTGAAGCTGAAGTGTGACCCAAAGACGGTGCAGGGCATCCTCCGTCATGAAGACGTGAGGACAACCATGCAACTCTACGCGCAGTCCGACCAGGAATCGAAGCTCGAAGCACAAGGCAAGTTCCTGGAGCTACTGCTCGGAGACAAGGCTCACCTGCTCAGGGAGACGATTCAGTGACGTATCTTGGGCCAAACCTTGGGCTGAATAAAACCGGCGGGCGCGCACAAGTCCTTTGGAATGATGGTGGCCAGGGACGGAGTTGAACCGCCGACGCCAGCCTTTTCAGGGCTGCGCTCTACCACCTGAGCTACCTGGCCACGTTTGGGCTCACAGCTTGTCTGCCGGCGCCGGGCGCGTCGTCTGGTACGCGAGCACTTGGACGGAATTGTCGGTCAATTCTGGCAGTCAAGACGCTGGAAGCGTTTGGAGCAGCCCCGATTATAGCAACGGAGTTAGGTTCGCTCAAATCGTCTCTTCGGTTGGTTGCTCGAAGTGTGAAAAGCGATCCTAAAAAATCAAATGTGCGCTACCCTTCCGCTGGCGGGTAGGCGCGCGGACCGTGGGCCGCGACTGCGCCGTGGAGAACTGAAAAGGCGCAGCGGTTCCCTGCCACCCAGTACGCGATTTCCCGATAGTCTCCTACGTCGAAGACCGCCAGATCGGCATCTTTGCCGGGCTCGATCGATCCTTTTCGCTCCTGCAAACGCAGTGCCCAGGCGCCGTTTATGGTGGCGGCTGCAACCGCTTCGGCGGGCGACATCTTCAGATGGGTGCAGGCCAGGGACAGCACAAACGGCATGCTGGCAGTGGGCGATGAACCCGGGTTGTAGTCCGTGGCCAGTGCGACTGCGACTCCGGCATCGATCAGCCGGCGCGCCGGAGGATATTTCTCCGTGCCCAGGAAATAGTTAGCTCCAGGGACAAGCGTTGCCACGGTCTCACTCTTGGCCACTTGCTGGACGTCACTGTCGCTCACGTGATCCATGTGATCGAAGGATGCGACCTTGAAGCCTAACAGAGGCCGCAATGCGGTCTCGCTCAATTGGCAGACGTGGGCCCGCACTCCCAGGCCGTGTTTTTTGGCCGCGTCAAAAATCTTCTCGGTGTCCGCTGCGGTAAACGCGCCACGATCGGTGAAGACATCCACAAACTGCGCCAGCTTTCGCTTGGCCACCAGCGGAATCATTTCTCGACACACGATCTCGACATACTCCTGCGCCCGTACCCTGAAATTCTTTGGGGACAACATGGGCGCCGAGCAGGGTTGCGATCACTGTGCCGCCCCACTTGGCAGCGGCGCTACGGATGGCTTCGAGTGATTTTATTTCGGAGTCAACCGTCAGCCCGTATCCTGACTTGGCTTCGACCGTGGTCGTTCCCTGCTCTGCCATCTCATGCAGCGCGGCCAGTACGCGGTCCACCAGTGCCTGCTTGCTCGGCCTTGCGCACAGCCTCAACACTCGAACGAATTCCGCCGCCGGCTTCGGCGATCTGTTCGTAGGTCGCGCCTGCGATGCGTTTCTCAAAATCCACCAGCCGCGGAGCGACGAACACCGGATGCGTGTGCGAGTCAACGAACCCAGGCAAGACCACTTGTCCGGCACAATCGATCTCGACAATTTTTTTGCGATTCTTGCGGATCCAGGGATCGCGCAGCGCGTCTTTGGTTTTGCAGGCGGAGACAATTCTTCCGCCGGAGCAGAGGACCGCACCGTCTTTGATGATGGAGAGTTCCTGAAGGTCCGCGCCGCGGCGCGGGCCGGAGTTTCCGGAAAGCGGCCGCAGCGTGAGCAACTGGCTGATGTTCAGCAGAAGAAGTGCACGATCGGGTGTCCCGGTTTTGGTTGAAGGAGTCACTCGATGGTTAGTTTAGCAGTGACGGTAAGCAAACGGCATGGGGGCTATTGCTGAGAGCTGAGAGCTGACAAGCTTACTTCCCCATCGGGACCTTCACACCTGTCTTTTTCGCGAACTCCTTCGCCTCGTCGTAGCCCGCGTCCACGTGGCGGATCACGCCCATGCCGGGGTCCGTGGTCAAAACGCGCTCGATACGTTTGGCCATCATCTCGGTGCCATCGGCCACCAGTGACTTGCCCGGCGTGCAGCGAATAGCCGATGCCTACGCCGCCGCCGTTGTGGATCGAAACCCAGGACGCTCCGGCTGCGGTATTGAGCAGCGCATTGAGCAGCGGCCAGTCGGCCACCGCGTCGCTGCCATCTTTCATGCTTTCGGTCTCGCGGAAGGGCGATGCTACCGAGCCGCAATCGAGGTGATCGCGGCCGATCACGATGGGCGCCTTGAGCTTGCCTTTCTTGACCAGATCGTTCATGGCCAGGCCGAATTGCGCGCGCTCGCCGTAGCCCAGCCAGCAAATGCGCGCCGGCAGCCCCTGAAACTTGATGCGCTTGCGCGCCAGGTCAATCCAGCGGCGCAGGATTTTGTTGTCGGGAAACAGCTCCAGCACCAGGTCATCGGTCACGGCAATGTCTGATGGATCGCCCGAGAGCGCTACCCAGCGGAACGGTCCCCGCCCCTCGCAGAAAAGCGGCCGGATATACGCGGGAACAAAGCCGGGAAAATCGTAGGCGTTTTTCACCCCACGCTGGAAAGCAAACGTCCGGATGTTGTTTCCGTAGTCAAACGTCACCGCACCCATTTTCTGCAGGCGCAGCATGCCTTCGACATGACGCGCCATGGCATCGAGAGAGCGCTCCTGATAACCGTGCGGATCGCGCTGGCGAAGTTCCAGCGCTTCGGGCAAACTCATTCCATTGGGGACGTAGCCGTTCAGCGGATCGTGCGCCGAGGTCTGATCGGTCAGAATGTCCGGCAGCACGCCGCGCTCGGCCAGTTCCGGAATCACGTCGGCGCAATTCCCCACCAGCCCGACGGAAACATTTTCTTTCTTGCGGACCGCATTCTTCAGAATGCGCAAGGCCTCGTCGAGCGAGGTCACCATGAAATCGCAGTAGCCGGTCTTCAGCCGCTTCTTGATGCGCTCGGCGTCAACGTCGATCCCGAGGAAAGCCGCGCCGGTCATGGTCGCAGCCAGAGGTTGCGCGCCGCCCATTCCTCCCATGCCGCCGCTGACGATCAGCTTGCCCGCCAGGTCGCCGCCAAAATGTTTTTCGCCGGCCGCCGAGAAAGTTTCGAACGTGCCCTGCACGATCCCCTGGGAGCCGATGTAGATCCACGAACCGGCGGTCATCTGCCCGTACATCATCAGGCCGGCCCGTTCCAGCTCGTTGAACTTTTCCCAGTTCGACCAGTGGCCCACCAGGTTGGAATTCGCGATCAGCACCCGCGGCGCATATTCGTGGGTCTTGAATACGCCCACCGGCTTGCCCGACTGCACCAGCAGAGTCTCATCATTTTCGAGATTCTTCAGCGATGCAACGATCGCGTGATACGCCTCCCAACTCCGCGCCGCCCGTCCGGTGCCGCCGTAGACCACCAGGTCCTGCGGCCGTTCCGCGACATCTGGGTCAAGGTTATTCATCAGCATGCGCATGGCGGCTTCCTGCTGCCAGCCTTTGCAGGTGATCTGGGTGCCGCGCGGGGCGTGAATCGGAGTGTAGGTGCCAGGCGTGATTTCGGTTTCAACCGGCATGATGATTAGATGTTAGTGCTTGGGTGGAATGTTCAAATGCGGGGAGTGCGGATTGGCGTGGGTCGTAGGAACGTCGCGCGCGGCGGGCGAGGTCCGAGGTCCGAGGTCTGAAGCCCGAGGTCCGCTCTTACCAGCTGCTGTATGCCGTGCCATCCGTCGCCGTGCCTTCGGCTCCGCTATGCACGTCGCTGATGCCGGGGTCCTGCTGATCGACCGACATGACGGTATCTTCCTGGTCCACCGTCCAGGTGCTGTTGCTGCCGGTCATGGGGTCGATCGGCATCTGCTTCATGTATCCCGCCTGGATCAGATCGTCGAGCGCCTGCGGCGCTTTCTGCTTGTCCAGCGTGTATTGCGAAATCAGGGAGCGCAGCTGAAACAAATCCTGACGCAGCACCGACTCCTTGGCGCGGAGAATCGACTGGTTGTAGGCTGGAATCGAAATCGACACCAGGATCAGGATCATGCTGATGACGATCATCAGCTCGATCAGAGTGAACCCGCGATCCCGCCTTTTGCTGTGCTTTGCCATTACCAGGTCTTATACTCCGTGCCGTCGAGCCCAGTGCCCTGCGCCTTGGTGAATACATCGAAAACGTTTTGTCCGCCCCAGGAATCCGAATCGGGATCGTCCTGCATGGCTCGCATGCCCCACTCCGTGCTGTTGGTCATGGGATCGGTGGGAATCTTGCGCAGGAAGCGGACCTTCTTGCCGCCGGCATCCACACCCTTCACCAGCGTTTCAAGATCGGGCGGATAGCCCTCGCTGCCCACCTTGATCTGGATGCCGCCACGATCGGTAGCGTCCTTGTAGCGGTCGATGGCGTCGCGCAATTGCCAGAGATCGTTGCGCAACTCGCGCTCTTTCTCGCGCTTGATGGCCACCCGCGCCATGGGAACCACCAGGCCGGTCAGAATCACCAGGATGGCGGTGGCCACGATCAATTCAATGAGCGTGAACCCGAGTGGGCGGCGGGCGCCGTCGCGTTTCAAGGCGGCAGACCTCATGAGACTATTATCGTCGAAAATGACCTGGACTTTAAGGGTTTCCAAATTGCTCGTTTGCGTCCTCGGCGATCTTTGCGGTGAAAAAGCTTTTGACTGCGAAGGCCGCAAAGACGATCCGCAAAGGACGCAAAGAAAAACTCCTACTGCACCGTGACCGTGGCCACGGCTCCGGCCACCGGCACAGCCTGCATGGCGGGATCGCGCGCTCCACCTTTCGAGATGGCCAGCGTGGACTGTCCGCTGCCCTTGGCCAGGAAGGTCAGAGTCACAACCGAGCCTTGCCCGGAAATTCCAGCCGCGCCCGGCGGACGGGTCGCGGTAATTTGCAGCGCACCGGTGGTATCGTCGTCGCGATGCACCAAGGCTACCGGTTGCCCATCTTGCGAGAGCAGGCCGCCATTCGACACGTTCACCACTTGCAAAATTTTGGGATCGTAGCTCACCTGCAGAGGCACGGAGTACACATTCTGCGCCCCTCTGAGCAACACATTGACCGCAAAAGTCGAGCCGTTGGCCTGGGTCAAGGTGGCCGGATCGAACACAAAGCTGGCCGCGGGTGCCGCCTGGGGCGCGGGCTGCGCCGGTTGAGCCGGCGTGGGCGCCTGCACAGGAGCCGGAGCGGATTCATTGCCCGGCGCTGGAGGAGGCGGCGTCTGGGCGGCGGCGCGGCGCAACTGCGATCGCAGAGGCAGTTCCCACTTCCAACGCCTTCTCATTCAGGTCGGTTACGTCTCGCGACCGGATGATGTGCGGAATCAGGGCAAACACAATCTCGTTTTCCTTGTGCTCGATGTTGGTCTGCGAGAACAGATACTTCAGAATCGGAATCTGCGACAGTCCAGGGAATACCGTTCAGGGAACGGATGTCCTGGTCTTCCAGGATTCCTCCCAGAATGTTCACTTCGCCTTCCTTGAGGCGAATTTCATGTTCGATTTTTCGCTGACCGATAATGGGCTGGCTGATGCCCCCAAGATTCGACTGCCCGGTCACCGACGAAATATCCATCACGATCTTCAACGTGACTTCGCGCCCGGCATGCACCTTGGGCGTGATGTCGATATTCACTCCCACATCCTGATATTGAAATTGGGTATTCACCAGGGGATTAATGCCAACTCCGCCGATGCCAGGCTGGAAGGAGCCGGTGGCGATGGGAATTTTGTCGCCGATCTTCAGCGAGGCCTTCTGCCCGTCCACCGCTCGAATCTGCGGATTCTGGATGATCTTGGTGGTGCTGTCGCCGAACAGGGCGGTGGCGGTAGCCGGGGGAATGGTCACGGTAAAATCAGTAGCGTTCAGGTTTCCGAGACGGTTCAGGTTGATCTGATTCGCTGTCCCCGAAGTGCTGCTCACGCTATTGTTGGTCCCCGTGTTGGTGACGGTGTTGTTTGTCGTGAAATTGTTCTGCAAAGCCACTGTGGCGCTGGTAGGCGGACTGATTCCCAGGTTTCGAGTCTTGTCACGACTGACCTGCATGATCGCCACTTCCACGATCACTTCCGGACGGGCCTTGTCCAGATCACCGACTAATTTCTCCGCCAGCGCAATCTGATCCGGAGTGCCGCGCACCACCAGCGCGCCCTGCGAAGGCAGGGGCTGGATGCGGGAGATTTCCAGAATTTGCCGCAGTGCATTTACCACGTCCTGCAATTCGGTGGGCTGCGACAGGTTGGCCAGATAGAAGGTCTTGATAACGCTCTGTTCAATTTCCTTGCGCTTGGCGGGATTGTCGGAAGCCACGAAGATCGTGTTCGTGGTCACCGGCCGCCAGAAAGTCTTCGATTCCAGTGCAACAATTTCCAGCGCGTCCTGCAGCGTGACTCCGTTCAGCTCGATCTTGATCCGGCGCGAGGTGTAGTCCGGATCGAACAGGACATTAATGCCCGCCAGTTTGCCGATGGTTTCGTAGATGACCTTGGTATCTTCGGTGAGCTTGAGGGTAATGGGAACATTCGAGATGGCGGCCAGGTCAACCGGTCCTTGCGCCTCCTGCACCCGCTTTTGCAGGCCGGTGGGAGGCGGCGCGGCGGAAGTCGGCGGCGGCGCGCTGCCCGCATCATTAATCAGCTTCTGGGTGCGGCGAAGCTCCTGCTGCGCAATAAAACTCGCGGAATCGATTTCGGCAGCTTTCTGGAACTCGGTCAGGGCTTCCTGCAGCTTGCCGGCTTCGCGCAACAGTTGTCCGCGATGCACGTGCGACGCGCCCGCCAGGAACCGGGTCCGCTCATAGGAGGTCCGGTAAGCCAAATCTCGGGGCTTCTGTTCGTAGGCCTGCTTAAAGAAATCGTAAGCGGCTTCATAATTCTGACGAGCCTCGGCGTCTTTGCCTTTGTTGTACAAAGACTTGGCACTGTCGGCAGCGCCGATAGGCAGGGTTATCGCCACCACGAGCAACACGATTGCTGCCGGGCGAATCAGGCGTGTCTTCACTGGTCCCTCGCAGGCAGTCTTCCCTCGGGGATCGGCCAATAAACCCCGGGCTAGGCCGCTGAAAATGCGCTGATTGAGAAGTAAGCTGGCTGATTATAGCATCGCCATTCCGCCGTGGAAGTGACTGCTGTGGTAGCAGTTACTCATTGGTCTTAGTCCCAGCGGCGTTACCGTAACAACCATTTCGGGAAAGATCCGCCCCGAATCGGGACGCCCCCTCCACATAGCATGGGATGCAGATTTTCATGTAGGCGCGAGCGTCCCGCTCGTGCAGGGGCTGGCACGGCATTTTGAAGCGGCCGGCGGAGGCCTGCGCACCAGCGAGACGCTCGCGCCCACCTCGGGCCGCGAATGATCGAGAATGAGATAACCTATTCATGTCATGGCCCGCCCGCCCTCTCACCAGACCAAGCCGAACCCGGAGAAGAATCCCCGCCGCGACCCCACAGCCGCCGGCCAGCGCGATGCTGCCGTCAACCGAGTCGCCTCCCATAACTATTTCCTGCTGGAGAAGTTCGAGACCGGGGTTGCCCTGACCGGCACCGAGGTCAAATCGGTCCGCGCCGGACAAGCCAACCTCAAAGACTCCTACGGGTTGCTGAAAGATGGCGAACTCTGGCTGCTGAACTGCCACATCGGCCCCTACGATCACGGCAACATCTTCAACCACGCCCCCCTGCGCACCCGCAAGCTGCTGGTGCACAAAGAAGAGATCCGCAAGCTCATCGGCAAGACCCAGCAGAAGGGCCTGACCCTGATCCCCACCCGCCTGTACTTCAAGAACGGCCGAGTGAAAGTCGAACTCGCCCTGGCCAAAGGCAAGCAGTTGTGGGACAAGCGCGAAACCGAACGCCGCCGCACCGCCGATAAGGAAGCGAGAGAAGCGGTCAACCGTTCCCGCAAGGGACGCTAGGGCCCCGAGCTATACTCTCTGCGCGAACCGAAAGGCTGTCGCCGGCGCCGATTCGCCTATAAACTGATTCACCCACAAATTAGAGAAGGCACGGAGAGGAAGACATGAAGAAGATTCTGTTCGTCACTTGCGGAATTGTCTTGGGAAGCCTGCTGCTCCCGATGCTTGCGGCTGCAGCGCAGAACCCTATCCCTGTGCTCCTGGTGGACGGGCAGAGCGGTGGGCCGCATCACAATTGGCGACTGGTCACCGCGGTGGTGAAAAAAGCGCTTGAAGAGCCTGGAATTTTTAAGGTGACGGTGGCCACATCGCCGCAGTTTGGAGAAGACTTCAGCAACTTCAAACCCAGCTTTCAGGATTATCGGGTCATTGTTTGGAACTACGACGCTCCCGATTGGCCGGCTGATCTGCGCCAGCAATTGGATGACTACGTTAAAAATGGCGGCGGCTTGGTGATCGTACATGCCGCCAGCGTCGCCTTCCCGGATTGGCCGGCCTTCAACCGCATGACCGGAATTGCGGGCTGGAAGAACCGCTCGGAAAAAGCCGGTCCGTACTGGTATTTCAAGGACGGGAAGCTGACCTCCGACAATACACCCGGGGCGGCGGGTTCGCATGGCGCGCGCCTTCCCTTTCAGGTAGTGACGCGGGCGCCGCAGCATCCCATTATGAAAGGACTGCCACCTGCCTGGATGCACGCTGGCGACGAACTCTACGCCCACCTACGCGGGCCGGGCGAGAATATGACCGTGCTGGCGACCGCGTATTCCGATCCCAAGAACAGCGGCACGGGCCGCGATGAACCTGCGCTGATGACCGTGAGCTACGGCAAAGGACGAGTGTTTCACACCACCTGGGGGCACGACATCGTGGCCCTGAGCTGCGTGGGATTCCTGACGACTCTACAGCGCGGAACGGAATGGGCTGCCACAGGCAAGGTCACGCAGAAAGTTCCCGCCACGTTTCCCAGCGCGGATACAGTCAGCTATCGCGTAGATTTCGCGCAGCTGGACCCGAACTTCCTGGCAAACGCTCCGAACGTTGCGCCGCCGCCGGCAAAATGAGACTCGAGAACCCCCTGAAGCCGCTCCGGACTACTTCGCCGAGTCGCACCCCAAGGCGGAGCCGTGAAAAATAACGCCTCGCTCGTCGCTGAAAAACACTGAATCGCACTGTTCCGTTGCGTCGGCCAACAGAACGCTGTATGCCCGTCCAGATGCCGCCAGCAGGAGATGCATATGGTATCCGGGCACGGCACTGTCCGGGGTTCTGCTTAAGTCCAACACCGGGGCGGCGGTGCCGGCCTGACTCAGGAGGCCTTTAACATTGGCGTCGTCAAATTGCTTTGACGCCACGAGCTCTTCAAATGACCCGAAGCGTCCCTTGGATTGCCGGAATTGCGCCTCGGCCGTGTTTATGGATCGCAATGCAAGCACTGCTGCTGTCATCTTGGCTGTGACAGGGTTCTGCCCTGCGGATGATGAAATAGCAATCGCCACTACACTACTAAAAAAGAGGATCGTACAAACCAAACGAATCTTCATAACAACTCCTCCTAAATTGAGTCACGGAATTTCCACTCTCTGACTGGCTGCTCCCAGTTGTTTTGATTCACTTTCACGCACGACTGCCCGCACCACGTAGTTTCCCGGCTTCGCGTTCAATTCAGCCGCCCCTTCTCCCCCAGTGCTCTTGAGCTTTTCGAGTTCGGCGTCCGTCAGGTTAAGATTCACGATCTGGTTCTGGCCGGTGACGTAATTTCCGTCCCCATCGAACAGCACGACAATCAGCGTCAGATCGTCCAGATTGCGGCCGTCTGCCTTGCGAAATCGAACTGAACGCAGATCCGCGGCGACTGTCACGTCGATTTTCGTGTTCCGGCTATCTACTTTAACGAATTTCGTGCTGATCTGGATCGGCAGTCCCCGCACATCCTCGCTGGAGAAAATCGCGTTTTCCATCGCTTCTTTCTCAGCGACGGCAGAGTTTACGGCGCCCTTCGGAGCGAAATAACCGCGCCTCGCTTGCACCGTCAAGTGCGCCGAATTCACCAGCTTCACCTGGAGTTTATGGAATTGCCCGTCGGGTTTGAAATTTCCCGGAGAGAACCCAAGGATGTAAGTTGTATGCGGGGACTCGACTCTAGCCAATCCGCCTTCCAGGTCGTTCGTGTTCTCGACGAACACTCCGCCCGTGCCTTCCGCCGCCTCGCCCAGGATATCCGCCTGCCGCTGCATGCCTTGACGCGCATAGCTCTCATCCGGGAGCGTTGCATACAGTCCTCTCGCATCCAAAGCATTGATCACCACGTGTTGGCGCAGCGCGTGATCAATCAGCACATCGATGCGGTTTTCATGATACGCATCTAAAAAACCATCGGAGAGGATCGCCATTGAGCGTTCCCCGGGCATCCCCGCCATCCGCCGCACGGCGTTGTCAAGCGCTGTCAGCGTCGTCCGCACCCGCATCTCGTTCTGCTGCAAGTACGAGGTGCGATTCCTCTCTCGCAGGAAATTCCATAGGCGGGCACGGTTCGCTTTTACAACGGCAAGGGAGAACCATGGCTTTGGCCACCTCCAGCGCGCCCTGATCCCCGTCCTCTACTCGCTGCGCCAGGTAGACGGAGATCTTCGGGCAGCTTTCGAGGTTAAGCACAACATGAAGTTTTGCCAGCGCCAGGTCCAGCTTGTCCCGATCGCGCGTGAACTCGATGTCGTTCCTGCCAGAAGCGCTGAAGATCGCGACTCTCGCCCCACTGTCCAGGTTCTTTTCCAGGTAGCGCTTGGCAGCTTGCTGTATTTGTGCCAGATCGCCAAACTCCAGATGATAGTCGTCAAAAAAGAGCCCTATGAATCTCAGCGATGCGGCTGCCGGCGCTGCTGATTTCGTCTCTCCTTCGGCGGCGTTGGGGGGACTTACATCCGCTATCGTTTCCGTGGAGAAGTGCGAGATGGCCTGCGGCTTCTTGTTGTCGAATATCTCGAAATCGTCCCGCGTCAGGCCACTGACTGGCTTGCCTTTGGCGTCGCGCACGACCACCGGCACCACGATGAGATTGCTCTGGGAGCGGATCACGAACCCCGATTCGTCGCTCTTTGCAGCACTGTGCGGCGTCTCTTGTGCTCGCGCCGCCAGCGTCACGCAGCATACGGCAAGCCCAATGATCACCCTCAGCCATGCAGTGGGCTAAAACAGGCGCCGAACTCTCACACTGAGCGACCTCCGACGCACTCCCCGCTTACAGCCCATATTCCAACCGTGGGCCAATCTTGCAATTATCTCAGTGTACTTCAGATTACAATTTGCGCAGCGTCCCGTGCCTGGTCTCTGGAGAGTTCCGAAATCTTTGTCGCTCCTCTACTTCTCTACGACCCCCGAAATGTGCAGCGACTTAGCGTCCTCCACCGGCACCTCAAATCCAAGCTTCTCCGATCCCCGCGCCCGGAGTTCGGAGTTCTCCGTGCGCACCCGATACTCACCCGGCTCCAACCCCTCGATGGTTACAGGCACAGTCTTCACCAGCCCAGTGGTATCTTCGATTTGTAAGTGGACCGCCGAGGCCTTGCGGTCGAAAGTAAGTGACTTGATTTCGCCCCGCCGCAGAGTTACCTGCAACTTATCGGGGACAATCAACAACCGTTTGCGCACGCCATCTTTGGGGAACACGCGGACATGGTTGGCTTCGTTCTCAACCCGGCATCCATAGCCGATCCAGCCGAAGCTCGGATCGTTCACCACATAGGATTTTGCGCCTTGCAAAAAGGCCCACAAACCTGAGCCGCCCTCGAATGTTCTCGGCGGTTCACAGGCAAAGACTCCGGGATCGAGTTTGAACCATCCAAAGCCCATGCCGTCAGGCAGCACGTTGTGCAGAACGCTCATCATTCCGGCGTAGCCGTTCAAGAGCAGCGAGACATCGCCCGTGTCTTCAAAGGCCTGCATCAACGCCATCCCGTTCAGAGCTTCGGAATGCCAACACGAAATCTGTCCCCGCAAGTCGGGATGGGCAAATAAATCGTTGCCGTACAGGAACCAGATGGGCTGATTCCCGCCGCGCATGGCCTGCAAAACTTGCCGCACTTCCGCATTCCTCTTCCAGCTTTCGGCTTCGCCCTGGGTCTTGCCGAAGTAGCGGGTGAAAAAATAAACCTGCGGCTGTGCCGTTTCGTCGATCTGTATCTCCGAGCTGTAAGGATAAGGATCGGTCAGGAAAACCTGGTTGGTTTCTTTCATCAGCGCAAGAATCGTTTCATACTCCTTCTGCCATCCTTCGCTCTTGAGGTCTTCGACGATGTTCACCGCGTTCAAGCCGGTAATCAGACCAAAGCGCTTGTAAGGTCCGGTGGTAAACCACTTTTTGCAGGTTTCATAGCAGAGCCGAAGATAATCCAGCGCGGTGCGATGCGAGAGGACGTCATAGTCGCGCCCAATGCGGTACATGCCGTGATAAATATTCGTGACGAAGGCGTAGTTGAAGGTTCGCCAGGTGGTCTCGCTTCGTTTCTTGGACCAGCTTCCCCACGGGCTCGACGGCGTCCTCACTTTCCAGTAGAGAGACGCCCGTATTTCGTAAGTCTCGGGGTTCTGGATGTACTTGAACAGACAATTCGGACACGAACATTTCCAGTTTCTCGATCTCATCGCGGGCGGGAAGGAACGAATTCTTCGCCACCAGAAATACGGGATCACCGAAGCCGGGGTCGTCGGTGCCTCCTACTTCCCAAACGTCATCGTTGTCATCCAGGCGGGTGGCGCGCCGGTAGTCGAATGGCAGGAACATATGATGGCGATGGTAGGGATCGTCGGGACTCACCACGAATTGCCGCTCCGCCATGAAGCGGGCTCGCGCCTTCAGCAACTGCTCCGCATCTTCGACGCAGAAAAAATGCAGGTTGGTCCAGCGTTTTCCGTTGTACACCAGCCGGAGACTCTTCTGGCCCCTGCCCTGAAATGACAACGTCAGGAAGGTGGATTTTTCCGTGCGCTTGCGCTCTTTGACGGTAATTCCGTCCGAGTGGATTTCGAGAGCCTCCAGGTCGGTGGCGGAATTCAGCTCGACGTAAGCGTCCGTATCCTCCTGCACCACCATCGAAGGCACGATGCGAATTCCCAGATTGCCCGCCGCCGTCAATTCTTTTGCGATTCCGGAATACTCATCCAGAAACACGAATCGCATCTGGTATGACTTTTTTTGACCAGGCTCCAATACCAGGGACGAATGCCCGTTCACCCAGGGGTTCCAGCCCCAGTTCCGCAGGTCTTTGGTGGCATTCGAGTGCACGGCGAACAGATCGGTCCCGATCCAGTCGCCGCCCTGGGCGGCCGCCTTGTAGATGCATTCGAAGGAAGTGTCTTGCAGGCAGTGAAACAGAAGAAACGGCGCGTCTCCGCGCGGACGTTGCAGCAATGCGTAGGAACTGTGGCCGGCCACAAAGGAATGGCAAAGCACTTTCTGTTCGTGAACCGTCTTTTGCACCGCAGCCAGCTTCCCGCTGGCGTTCGCCACGGTCGCGGTGGCCCCCGCATAGGGCGCGGCGTAATCGTCGTTGGCGCGCAGCGGGAATGCGAGTTCGCCGAACTCCAGGGTGCGGCCGGTCGTATTCTCAAACTCCACGTCCCACAGCAGGGACCCGTCATCCGCGAGGCGATAGCTCATGCTGAGGACGTAGCTCTGGATGCCATCTTCGCTTTGCGAGCGCCCTGCATACTTGACGGTGAACACCTTCCCATCGAACCCCACCTTGCGGACATCCGGGGAAGCCAGGGTCGACTCGCGTTTCCATTTTCCCGAAATCTGGTATTGAACAAAGCTCTCCTGCTCGCGAACCCACTCCGGCGTCTTCAGTTCCCAAATCGTGGTGACCACGTCGCCGGTCCAATGCGTGTCTGCGCTCTTGATGCCGAGTGTGTTGTCGGAGTTCCCCAGGAAGTTTGTTCCCAGCGCATCGTGCGCTTCATGGATCGAGTACAGCGTGCCATTCCGGCGGTCAAAGGTCACGACCATCCGGCCCGAGGAAAGCCGCACCAGATCGGACTTGTTGGTGGCGCGCGATGCCGGAGGAATCGAGTGAGAAAGCGGAGACGTCTCGGTGGCGGCGGCGTTGGAAACCAGCGAAGCAACACCGGCGGTTCCGATTGATTTGAGCAGGTGGCGACGGGAGAGTTTATTGTTCACGGGATGTCTGGCGGGCCCTTTCCGGGGTCTTGAATTTTCGAACGCCATTAAATCTGCTCAGGCAGGCATTTGCAAGGGGATCGTGATTTCGCGGTGGAGAGAAGATACCGCCGAGGGTTGGCTCACGGGTGGCCCATTCAAGCCGTCCTTTGGCTTGAGTGGGATAGTTCCACTGCTGGACAGCTGTCAGGCGGCCCACATCCCGCGGTCGGTACTTAGACATGAATGGAATGAGGGGTGCCCCATTTCTCGCGTCTTTTGCGAGAAGTGGGAGGCTTGTCCCAGGTCATGCGTCAGAGACGTGAGTGGGCCACCCGCCCCACTTACCTATCCCGATAAGTGAGCCCTACCGGAACCTATAACCCGACTTAAGTTCGCAGCGATAGACTTTTGTCTGATCCTTATTCACGCGGGCGTTGCAATCGGCCCAACTTAGATAGAGATTTGGGCCGAAGGGGAAGGTAATAGTTTCGCCGTTGATCTCGGCTTGAATGCTGATGCCTTCCGCCGAGCCGGGGACGGTAAAGTTCAGCGCCTGGCCGAAGATCACGGGATGGGATGTTCGCACCATGTCGGCGACCATGGGCCGGAAGACTTCGGCTTCCAGCAGGAACGTAGCTGTGTCCGACCAGTTTCGTGCGGAGACTTTTACTTCGCGTCCGCCTTGCAGGAAGTCCTCGGTTTCGATCTTGGTAAAAGGACACGGCCCGGCGATGCATGACGTTCGCGCGTTGCGAAATTCATTTCCCTCTCCGGCATCGAGCGAGGCCGAGCCCATTGTCGCCTTCCATTTTCCGTCGGGCGAGCAGGGCGGCTGTTTTCTGCAGGGCACATTGGGCGCATTGGCCACTTCAAAAGTTTTCACCGCGCTGCCCACGTTGAGCGTGTTGGTGGTCTTGATGGAGTAGCGCACCATCACATTCGACACCACCACATCCGGACGATTCGCGGACTTGGGCTCAGGGGGCAGCGGCACCATGTGGGCCAGGTATAACTTGTCACCAACGAATTCTTTCAGGTCGAGCGGCTGGTAGTCGGCATGGTTGAAGCGGAGCATAACGGGCCGGCCAATCCACAACCGCGTGCGCAGCATAACCGTGAACGAACCGGAAGCATCCGACTTGCCGTCACCGATCACCGCGCCGTTCGAGAGCGCCGCGACTTCGACATCGGCCAGGGGCAGTTCCTTGGTGGGGTCGGCATCCTGCCGGATCACGGCACCGCGCAGCATCATCGGCCGGGCATGGGGACGAGTCAGCAGGATCGCGGCGATGATCACGGCCGCGGTGACCAGCGTCGCTGTCCACATGACTACCCGCCGGGTTCCGGTCATCGCGCCGCCTTTGCCATCCGTGCCTTCGTCGTCGGGGCAAGCATCATCCGGGCATGCATCATCCGAAGCCGCATGGGAATATTCTACGACGCCAGCTGCCAGACCCTGATTTTTAGTCGCGTGTGATCTTTCGTCAAGGTCTTTAGCCTCAGGCGGTGTAACCATTCCTGTTACCCTCGTGCGGGCTCTGCCATCGTTCCGCACAGCCGGATCGTTTAGATTTGTGAAGTGGATGATCGGAAGTGGGGCCCTTTAACCCGTTCCCGCCGGGAGTTCCTCCGGCAGATGGCCGGCCTGGGGATTTCTCTGCCCTTTGCGGAGCGCAGTTTTGCGGCGCTGATGGCCGCGCCCGAGCAGCACGCGCGGCCGGCGCCGCCTCCGGTCAGGACTTTTCTATCGCCCGACGACGATCAGTTTCTGGATGAAGTCGAGCGCACCACGCTGTGCTACTTCTGGGAGCAGGCCAATCCGCAGACCGGTCTGGTCAAAGACCGGTGCAATGCGCGAAAGGCGTCCACCGACAACGCCGTGGTGGCCAGCATCGCCGCCACCGGATTCGGGCTGTCGGCGATTTGCATTGGCGAAAAGCGGGGTTTCATTTCGCTGAACGAGGCGCGCGCCCGCGTGCAGAACTCCCTGCGTTTCTTGTGGAAGACGCTGCCCCATCATCGCGGATTTTTCTATCACTTCGCCAACGTCAACACCGGCGAACGGCTGTGGGATTCGGAAATTTCCTCGGTGGATACTGCGATTCTGCTGTGCGGCATCCTGTGCTGCCGGCAGCACTTCGAGAACTCTGAAATTCGAGACTTGTCGCGCGCCATCTTCGATCGCGTGGACTGGACCTGGCTCTCGGAAGACACCTCTCTGCTGCCGCACGGCTGGCTGCCGGAAGTCGGATTTCTGCCTTATCGCTGGGACTACTACAGCGAATTGATGATGATGTACCTGCTGGGTATGGGCTCGTCTTCGCATCCGCTCAAACCGGAAACCTGGGATGCCTGGAAGCGCAACATATTTGAATACGACGGCCTGCGTTACATCGGTTCGTTCGCGCCCTTGTTTGTGCACCAGTATTCGCAGGCCTGGTTCGACTTCCGCAACAAACGCGACCGCTATGCCGACTACTTTCAGAATTCCGCCATCGCGACCGATGTGCATCGCCGCTTCTGCGTGGAGTTGGGAAAACAGTTTCCCAACTACAGCGATGATCTGTGGGGCATCACCGCTTCCGATTCCGACAAAGGCTACGTGGTATGGGGTGGCCCGCCGGCCATGGGCCCGATCGACGGCACCGTGGTTCCGAGCGCAGCCGGGGGATCCGTGCCCTTTCTGCCCCAGCCCGTGATGCGGGTTCTGCGCAACATCAAGAATCGCTACCCATCGGCCTGGAGCACGTACGGATTCGTGAACGCGTTTAACCCTCTGAAGAACTGGTACGACAACGATGTGGTCGCCATCGACACTGGCATCACCTTGCTCATGGCGGAGAATGCCCGCACCGGATTTGTCTGGGAGACCTTCATGAAAAATCCGGAGGCGATACGCGGCATGCAGCGTGCCGGATTCAAGACCTACCAACCTCAGGGAAATCAAAAACCTGGACTGCCGTCGAGCGCCGGCAGTCCAGGTGGTTCGGGCGAAGACTCGCCCCAGAGCTAGAAGCGCTGGGCTAGAAATTCGGCGCGGGCACCTCATGCTCCGGTGTGTGGGAGGCGTCGACTGGGGTAGTCGCGGCTACCGCCGGAACTGGTGTCTGGGTTTCCGAGACATTCGTTTCGGGCACTTGCGTTTCGGGCAGCACGGCGGGCTGGATCTTTACCGTGGCCAGAATTTTTTCGAGTTTGCCAAAGACCGCATTGCGGTCAACGGGCGTGACTTCTTCCACATTGGAGTCGCCATCGGTGCCGATCCCGAGAGCAAATTCATAGCAAACCCCGTTGCCGAAGACGTGATAGTACTTCGCGTCGGCCTGCTTCATCATGGCAGCGCTGGAGCTCTCGACTTCGTGGAACTCAATCGCGCCGACCTTCACTTGTTCGATCTTTGCTGCTTCGATCTTTGTTGGTTCGATCTTTGCTGGGGATGCCACGTCCATCACTGAGGCCGGCTGGGGAAACGCAAACTGCGCGCAGGCTCCAGAAGTCATTCCCGGATTCACACTGACATTGACCAGGCCAGATTTGAAGTCGGTCCCCGGATAGGAGGCGGCGGGCATCTCCACGGCTGCGAGTGTCGCTCCGCCGGGATTTACAAAGTTCATCGAGGGCTCGATAGCGGAAGACGCAGCCTCCACGTCTTTCCCGGTCTTCAATTGGTAGTTGCGCGGAAAGTTGAACGACAGTCCGTACTCCCGGTTGACGTAGGAGAGCGTTGCTGCCCGGTGCTTCTTCGCTTTCGCCTTCGCCACCACGGGCGCGGGAGTTGGGGCCGGGATGGTAACGGCCGGGGCCGAGACTGCGGCCGTGGGTTGAACGGGTTGCTGCACTGCTACGGGTTTGCTGCTGCGGGAGCAGCTGCCAATCACGATCACCGCGGCAAACATGGCGAGCGCTCCCAGCGCGCCAACGGTTTGGTTCTTGATCGATCCTTCTTCGGGTTCCACAGCGGGTTTCTGCTGCGTACTATTCGACGGCCTGCCGGACAAATTGAGTTGCGTCATAGGTTCCTCCTGGGTCGCTGCCCGGCAGAGGAGATCGCACGAGGGCAGCCATAGCGGAAGACACTGATTAGGCGCAGGTTACGAACAGCTGGAGTGTCGCCGACCGTGGGCCGCGAAGCACAGTGTGTTCAAAGGCCCACGCCATCCCCCATCCTCCCCGATGGGATTGTCATCTTGAGCGGTGGGGTGACAAAGTGGGGACGATCAAACTAAGGTAAGCACCGGAGTCCACACCATCAAGACGATCAACCTCAAGACCGGGATGCCGACCGTCGCCGAAGCCTTGCAGCAAATGGATCGTGAACTCGCGCGCGCCCGTCAGGCGGGAAGCTCGGCCATCAAACTGATTCATGGTTACGGATCGAGCGGAGCCGGTGGCGAGATTCGCATTGCAGTGCAAAAGCGCTTAGTCGAGTTGGCGGGCAGGGGCGAGGTTCGGGCGTGCATTTTTGGAGAAAACTGGGGCAAATCCAACGAAGTCGCATGGGCGCTCATCAACGCTCACCCTGAATTGAAGCAAGACACCGATCTGGGCCGGCGAAATCTGGGAATCACCATCGTTGTTTTGTGATTGGCAAATCAGACAACCCAATCAGATTCTCCCTATTACTTACCTCCGTCCTTACCTCAGGCATCATCCTGAGCTTGCGAAGGATCCGGCGTGCCGCGGATCAGATTTCAATCAATTGTCCCGATGCGCGCGAGATCCTTCGGGACTAAAGTCCCTCAGGATGACGCAGGGCGTAAAGGGGCTCAAAGCCAGCGAGTTTCAAAGCTCCCGCAATGTGCAGACGCCTCTTGCCTAATTCCCTTCCCGCCAACGATACTGGAGCCACACAATCATGAAAACTAATCTTTCGCTTTCCAATCCCGCCGAAGTAGAAACCGAGTGTCTGGTCGCAATGGTTCTCGATAAAGCAGAGAAGAGCAGTTCCAATAAAGACAAGCCCCAAGTCTCGATCGAAACTTCCGATGCCACCGTCAAAGACGCGGCTGCCGATGTTATCGCCGGCGGTGAAGTGACCGGCAAGCCTTTTGAGACCACGCTGCTGCATCGCCCGTTGAAACTGAAAGCCAAGCGGCTGTTGCTTCTGGGTGGCGGCAAAGCCAAGACCTTTTCCGCTTTCGATCTGCGCCGCCTTGCGGGCGCGGCCGTGCGCACTTTGAAAGCGAAGGGCCTGCGCAGCTTTGCCTTTCTCGCCCCCGAAGCAGGGCTGAAGACGGAAGATGCGGTCAAGGCCATCGTGGAAGGCGCGTTTGTCGGTAACTTCGATCCCGACTATTACAAGAGCGACCGCAAGGACCAGAAGATTGACGTGCTTACAGTAGTCGCTCGCGGCGATCAGGCGCAGTTACAGCGGGCCATGGACGCCGCCCGCATCATTGGGGAATCACAGAATTTCACCCGCGACCTGGTCAACGAGCCCTCGAATCGTATGACCCCCACGATCCTCGCGGATCGTGCGAAAAAGATGGCAGCGGAAGTGGGATTGAAGTGCGAAATCTACGGCGCCGACAAGATCAAGGAACTCAAGATGGGAGCTTTCTGGAGCGTCGCCCAAGGCTCGGACGAACCTCCTACGCTGATCGTTCTGCGTTATGAACCAGCGGGCGCGCCCGAAAAACCGGTACTCGGACTGGTCGGTAAGGGCATCACCTTCGACACCGGCGGCATTTCCATAAAGCCCAGTGACGGCATGGAAAAAATGAAGTACGACATGGCAGGCGGCGCGACGATGATTGGCGCCATGCGCGCCATCGCCCTGCTCAAGCCCAAGTTGAAGATCACGGCCATCGTTCTGGCCACGGAAAACATGCCTTCGGGTAAGGCGCAGAAGCCGGGCGACGTGCAGATTGCCATGTCAGGCAAATCAATTGAGATCATCAACACCGACGCCGAAGGCCGCCTGGTTCTCGCCGATGGCCTTTTCTACGCGCGCCAGTTGGGCTGCACCCACCTGATCGACGCCGCCACGCTCACCGGTGCAGTCGTGGTCGCTCTCGGCTCCATCAACGCCGGCATCTTCGCCAACGACGACGCCATGTACAACCGCTTCAGCCAGGCCCTCGACAAGGCCGGTGAAAAAATGTGGCGCATGCCGCTGGATGATGAGTACAAGGAGATCATTCGCTCCAACATCGCCGACATCGTGAACTCCGGCGGCCGCTATGGCGGCGCCATCACCGCTGCCATGTTTCTGAAGGAGTTCGCCGAGGATACCCCCTGGCTGCACCTCGACATCGCCGGCACCGCCTGGACCGAGGAGCAGAAACCGTGGATCGCCAAGGGGCCGTCCGGAATTGCTCTGCGCAGCCTGGTGGAGTTTGCACGCGACTTTGCCGATAGCAAAGGGTGAGAAGCATCTCATCCGTCCTCGACCGCATCTCAAGCGGATCGATGGACGCTCGGGTCCATGCACTCAACTTGCGATCTGGAGGCTTCCAATGAGGGCTTTATTTGCAGTGGGGCTGGCAGTAGCGATCCTGGGAATTCTTTCGTTTTTTGTCGCGATTCCCCATACCGAAAATCACGGCATCAAAGCGGGGGACGTCAATATCGGCGTTCAGACCCACGATAGCGAAAAAGTTTCACCCGCCATCAGCGCCGTCCTGTTGGTGGTCGGAGCTGGGCTCATGATAGCCGGCAAGGGCAAGAGCTAGCCGCGCTCCCGTGACGTTTTGCCGAAATGAAGGCCCTCGCCCGAGTGTAAGGGCCCGCGATTCGAATCAGGCCAAAGGAGCATCTCTCCCCAAGAGTATTCCAGGGATGCTTCTCTTCTTCTTTTTCTAGCGATGATCGTCCCAGTCGCGGTCGGTGTGCCATTGATGATCATGGCCATTCCACCATCCGTGGTAGCTATTCCAGCAGCGTTCCCTTTCCGCGTTCAGGTCCCGCCGCTTTTGGTCGGCCTGGTGACTGTGCTCACCGTGTTTGCGAATCGCCTGATCGAGTTTTGACTCCGCCTTCTCAATCTGGCGCTGGCATTTCGCGTGGTCGTCGGCATACGACAGGGGTACGGTAACCAGCGTCGCCGTGCCCAAAGCTGTCGTCATTACTGCTGTTACTGCAAGTCCCTTAAGGCGTTGTAGTTTCAAGCAGTCCTCCTGTGTGAACCTTCGATTCGTTTGGATTGAAGCGGGGGCTGCAAGGTTGCCCGTCGGCGTGACCCGGGTGTGCGAGCCGAGACGCCTTGCCGGTTCCGCCGACTAGTTTTCCGGTAGGGGATGCTGTTTGAGCTCGGGCATGGGGAAATCCTTGCGATTGTCCGTCATCAAATAGCAGTCGTGCTCGAGAGCAAGGGCGGCCACAATCGCATCGGCCAGAGTGAGAGTGCGGCCTTTGCGGGCCCATTTGTTCTTGAGAGTTCCCGCCCGCTGTCCCGCCGTCTTGGTGAGGGGATAGCACTCGAGCGCGTCAAGAAAGGCCTCGGTCTGCGTTTGCTCTTCCGGCCGCATGCCCGCGAACACCTCGGCGATATTAAGGGCGCTAGTGGCCAGGCTATGCCCGCCGCGAACGAGTTCCGCGAGCAGCTCGCGGCGTCCGGGACGGGAGCGAAGCACGTCAATCAGCACGGTCGTATCCAGGAGGACGCGCATCAGCGATTACGCGGGCGCTTCCTGGAGGCCGGCCCGGGAAAGCGGCCATCACTCTCCCGGCGCAATTTTCGCACCCAGGCGCCGGCGCCTTCAGCCATTTCAGGATGGTCTTCCTTTTTGCTATTCCACGCCGGACCTTTGCTTTCCAGGAACTGCAGCAGCTTTTGACGGCGAACCTCGCTGCGGGCGGTTTCGACCAGGAAGGCGCTGCGGCCCCGCGGGCCCACCAGGGCGTCAATTTCCCGCAGCAAATCGTCAGGCAGTAAAACGTGGGCACGCTTCGCAGGCATAGTGTGTGCATAGATAGTGTGCTATATCTATGTGCCTTTGTCAATTGGTCTTTGCGGCCTGTTCCGGAGCCCAAGCAAAGAAAAAGACGGGCGCGGACGCCCGTCTCTTCCACTTCGTACCACGGTTTAGCCAGAAGCTAGCAGCCCGCAGCTAGCCGCCGCATTTCAGTTGATATCAAACTGCTCCTGATGCAGCGCCGGATCGCTCTTCACGATTACGGTCTTCTTGGTCATCTCTTCCATCTCGATCAGCGCCTTCCCGTTGTTGAGCTTGAGCGCTTTGGCAACGTCGGGATTGACGCGCAACATCACGTCCGCGTGCTCCAGATGTTTGGCAATCTTTCGCATCTCGAGATAGATCTCGTTGCACACCGTGGTTACCGATTTCACGAAGCCGGTGGATTGGCAGTAGGGACACGGCGTCCCGATCGTACGCTCGAGCGACTGCTTCACCCGTTTGCGCGTAATGGCCACCAATCCAAAGTCATTGAATTGGAGAACCTTCGACGGCGCCCGGTCGGCGCGCAGGGCCTCTTCCAGCGCTTGCATAACTTTCTGGCGGTTACGGCGTTCATCCATGTCGATGAAGTCGATCACGATGATGCCGCCCAAATCGCGCAGCCGGATCTGGCGTACGATTTCCTTGATCGCATCCACGTTGGTCTTGACGATGGTGTCTTCGAGACGCGAGGTCTTGCCCACGTACTTGCCTGTGTTCACGTCAATGGCGACCAGAGCCTCGGTCTGATTGATGACGATGTAGCCGCCACTCTTCAGCCAGACTTTGGATTTGAGCGCCTTGTTGATTTCCTCGCTCAGTCCGAACTGCTCGTACAGCGGCGTCTCCTTGGTGTAAAGCTTGACGCGCTTGACCAGCGCGGGCTGGAAGCGATTGGCGAAACGCAGGATGCGCTCGTATTCTTCGTCGCTATCCACCCAGATGGCGGAAAAATCGGAGGTGACCTGATCGCGCAGCACGCGCTCAACCACGTTGAGATCGTGATAGATCAGGGTTGGCCCTTTGCCGGCATCGGCGCGACTCTTGATCTCCGTCCATAAGCCTTTCAGGAAACGGATGTCGGCGCGCAGGTCTTCTTCCGCCGCATTCATGGCCGCGGTGCGGACAATGAAACCGCCGTGTCCATTTTCGCGCTCGCTCTGAATGATGCGCTTCAGGCGCTGGCGCTCTTCTTCAGAAGCGATCTTGCGCGACACGCCGGTGTGATTCACGGTCGGCATGTAAACCAGGAAGCGTCCGGGCAGCGCGATGTGGCTGGTGATGCGCGCGCCTTTTTTGCCGATCGGTTCTTTGGCGATTTGGACCAGAATCTCCTGGCCTTCCTTGAGCAGGTCGGTGATCAGCGGGATGTTCTGCTGCTGGTTGCTGCGCGAGCGGCGTCCACCGCCGCCACGACGGCCGCCGCCCCGGTGGGGCCGGCGATCGTATCCTGGACGCGGCGCGCGCTGCGTGTAGCCCGCGGTCCCGGCCGGCGCCCGAACTTCGGCGCGGGCTTCCGTCATTCCGGCGCCCCCAGCTTCCGCGGCCAGAGCGGCTTCGGCTTCAGCCTGAGCTTCATCCAGTTCGGCTTCGTCTTCCGCTTCTTCGTCGACTTCGTCCGCCGCCGCTACATCCACCTCTTCCGGCGAAACCGGCTCTGAGGAGAACGGCACTGCTTCTCCCGAGCTGGTTTCCGCCGAGGCCGCGATCTCCTGGCCAACGTGCTCGTCTTCCGCGGGAGCGTGGGTCTCCTCTTCGAGTTCCTCGAAGGTGGCGTCTTCTTCGAGATCCTCGACGTAGTGGGCCAGGTCGGCCTCTTCCTCTTCGATCTCTTCTTCTTCCACTGTGCCTGCGACCGCAGCAGGCGCGGGCTGATCAGAATGCTGGCCGGCTACGAACAGCTTGTCATCTGTTTCGTCGGCATCTTCTTCATCTTCTTCCGCCGCTTCCCCGCCGAACACCGCAGCTACGTTCATCTGGTGCAGGCGCTGCTGTTCACGGTCCCAAGCGCTGGATGTGTCTTCAGCGCGGACCTCACGAGGGCGTGCCGAAAATTCTTCCCGAGCCTCCTCGGGTTCGCCTGCGTGGGCAGGAGCAGAAGCCGAGGCCGAGGTCGAAGCAAAGATGGGTTCATCGTCGGAAAAAACCTGCGAGATCGGCAAAGCAGGCCGCTCCTGCGCGGGCGCGTCATGCCGTTCGCTGGCCGGTGCAGGCCGAGTCTGTGCCATCCCTCGATATTTCGAGATAGATTCTCCCGGCAGAATGATGGGCTGATATCCCGGTGGCGGACCGTATTCGGAACGTTCGGACCGGTCTGTTCTCGCCGGACGCTCGGATCGTCCCTGCCGCTCTGAAAATTGGGATGAGTATTGTGGCCGTTCGCTCCGTTCCGGACGCTCTACGCGCTCCGGGCGCTCGGTCCGCGAGGCCTCCCGCGGTGTTTCCGCCGCCGGGCCAGCAACCTTCGTATCCGGCGTGCGCTCCCCGCGACGCCCCCTGCGACGCCGCCGTCCCCGAAAGCCGCCACGATCACGCGACTCGCCGGATGCAGGCGCTTCATGATTCTCCGCTCCAGCCTCGGCAGGTTCTTGCGGCTGCGATTCCGCAGCGGGAGCGGACTCCAAGGTTTCCCCAGCATGAGCTTCGGCCTGCGGCTGGGGCTGATAGCGCTCCGGCGCCGGCCGGTTAGTGGGAACTTCGTCGAGGTCCTCGGAATCTTCCAACTCCATGAAGTCGGAGACATAGAGGAAGGCATCGCGTTCCAGGCCAATGTCAACAAAAGCGGATTGCATTCCGGGAAGAACGCGGGTGACGCGTCCTTTGTAGATGGAACCTGCCAGGGTGTATTCGTTCTCGCGTTCGAGGTAGATTTCTGCGAGCAGATCGTCTTCGACCATCCCCACTTTGGTTTCGTGGGGCGTGGAAGAGACAAATAGTTCTTTCGTCATGCGAACTCCGGTCCCGGCCCGTCAGGCGGCCCTGGGATCACCGGATGGAAGGCAGAAATAGACTGGGAGGATGAAGCGCTGCGATAGCCATCCTGTACAAGGGACGGCCCGGGCCCCGGAGTTGTCTCCGTGGTCGAATCGGTTGCGTAAGATTAGGAATCTTTTGCACTTATCGCATTGCGCTTCGCCAGGTTTGTGACCGCTCTCTCAACTCTGAGGGGGCCGTTACCGGCCTGGCAGCGCCTTTGCTTAATCCTGCCCGGCTCTAACTGCTTTTCTAGCCGGCTTGTGCCCTCTTTACGCGAGGGCGATCGTAATTAATCTTTTTTCCGCGCGGATGGCAAGCGCGGGCTAACCCCCTGCCATTCCTCTTCCTGCGTCAGTTCACGAAACGGCGCATGCGGACATTCATAACGATGCCCAACGCCAGAAACATAAACAGGACAGAAGACCCGCCATAACTCATCAGCGGCAGAGGTATTCCGGTGACCGGCATAAAGCCAACCACCATGCCGACATTGACCAGGATATGGAAGCTAAGCACCGCCACCACACCCATGACCACGAATGTGCCGGCGCGGTCGGGCGCCGTTTGTGCATTCTGGGTCAATCGCATCAGCACTATAAAGTATAGCAGCATTACCGCCAGGGCTCCTACAAAACCATGCTCCTCGGCGAACGCGGCGAAGATAAAATCCGTTTGTGGGACTGGTAAAAACGCTAAATGGGTTTGGGAACCCTCCGAATTCCCCCAGATACCGCCCGATCCGACGGCAATAAGAGACTGGTTGACCTGGTAGCCGGAACCCTGGCTATCGGCTTCAGGATGCATAAAGCTGGTAAGGCGGTCGCGCTGGTAAGGCTTCAGAGCATGCCAGGCCAGCGGCAAAAGCAGCGCCGCCGCAATGGTCACAATCGCAGCCTGTTTGAAGCGGACCCCGCCCAAAAACAGCCCGACGATCGCAATCGGAAGATAAGTAAGGCTAGTGCCCAGGTCGGGTTGCCGCAGCACCATGAGCATGGGCACCAATACAATTGCGCCCGCCTTCATGAAGTCCGGCCAGGTGAGATCTCTCTGGTGCAGGTCGGCAAAGTACTTGGCTACCGCTAGAATCAGGATCAGCTTCACCCACTCCGACGGCTGAAAGTGCGCTCCTCCCGGCATCTTGACCCAGCGCCGGGCGCCCAGATACTTCTGCCCAAACAGCATCACACTCATCAGGGAAACGATGGCTGCAATGTAAAGCCAGTGCACCCGGTCGAGCAGCTTCTGGTAGTTCACCAGGCTGACCAGAAACATGCCCGCAACGCCGCCCGCGATCCAGTACACCTGCCGGATATGCGCCCCGGCGAACTTGGTATGGCTGGTCGCGCTGCGAATCTCCATCACCCCGAGTCCGCATATAATCAGGACAAAGGTGAAGAGCACCCAGTCAAAATCACGAAATGAGATGTAGCGAGACATAGATCAGTCGTCAGTCGTCGGTCTTCAGTCGTTTGGTCCTTGGTCGTTGGTCCTTGGCCTTGGGCCGTTACTAGTTTGATTCTCCCTGTCATCTTGAGCGGAGCATGATCGCTCGCTTGCGAGCGGTCATGCAGAGTCGAAAGACCCCTTTCCCTCAACCGCAGTTCCCGTATCTACGTGTGTTACACGCCGGCATCCTGCCGGAGCTACTGCAAACCCGGCGCGGCGGCCGCCAGCGGCAGACGCGATTTTGGCAGCTCCAAATCGAAGTGCCCTCCGTGTAAGTCGTCGTCATCCCCGGAAACCTCGTTCCAGACCGCGCCGACATCTACGCTTCCAGAACCGCTCGCGACCTTTGTGGGCGGCCGGCGCTGTTTGTCCACATAGGCCTTGATTACCTGGGTGGCCAGGCGTGCCGCCAACTTGCCGTGCTCTCCGCCTTCGAACAACACCGCCACAATAATCTCGGGATTGCGGCGGGGGGTGAATCCCACAAACCATCCGTTCTGATTGAGGGCTTCGTTGCTGGCGTGTTTGGCGCGAACCGCCAGTGAAACTACCTGGGCCGATCCCGTCTTTCCGGCGATGTCGACCCCGGGAACATGTGCCGAGGGCGCTGTGCCCTCAGGCAGCAGCACCCGCGCCATGGCGTCTGTAATGACGTTGAATCCCTCCGGATCGATGGCGATATTCGTTACGTCCGTATAGTGATGGGTCTCGAGATACTCCGCAGGCAGGCCGGTCGGGCTGGCGACATGCGGCACCACCATGCGGCCTCCGGTCGAAATCGCCCCGATAGCGCGCATCAGTTGCACCGGCGTGGTCGTCACCGCGCCTTGTCCGATGCCGACGGAGATAGTTTCTCCGGCATACCACTTTTGTTTAAAATTGCGGATTTTCCACTCCTCGGACGGCATGACACCGCTGACTTCCTGAGGCAGGTCAATCCCCGTCTTCTGACCCAATCCCATTGCAGTCGCGTACTTTGAAATGCGATCGATACCCAGCTTTTCCGCCAGGGTGTAGAAGAAAACGTCGCAGGACTGATAAATCGCCTTGGTGAGATCGACCGCGCCGTGCCCGCTTTTTACCCAGCAGCCGAAGCGCCGGCCGTAGAACGAGGCGCCGCCATTGCAGTGCACGTTCAGGGTCTGGGCAATCTTTTCCTGCCAGCCCGCCACCGACATCAGGATTTTGAAGGTGGAGCCGGGCGCGAGTTGCGCTTGAATCGCCTTGTTCAGCAGCGGCTTATCCGGATCGTTGACCAGCTTGTTCCACTCGCTGCGCGAGATGCGAATCGCGAAATCGTTGGGGTTGAAAGTTGGCCGGCTCACCATGGCGAGGATTTCTCCGGTGCGCGGGTCCATGGCCACCATGGCGCCGTTCTTGTCTCCCATGGCTTCCTCAGCCGCAATCTGCAGATCGATGTCCACCGTCAGCTTGAGGTTGTGGCCGGGGACCGCCGGCTTCTCTTCCAGCTGTCCCATTTCCTTGCCGTGGCTGTTGACCAGCACTTGGCGCGAACCGTTCTTGCCCATCAGCACCTGGTTGTACTGCAGCTCCACGCCTGACTTCCCCACCACATCGCCAGGATTGTAGAGGTCGAACTGCGCCTGATTCAGCATCTGTTCGCTGACCTCGCCGACATAGCCCACCAGATGCGCCATGAAGCCGTTTCGCGGATACAGCCGGCGATGCGCCATGATGGTGTCAAGTTCGGGCAGTTCGGCGCGGTGAGACTCGATAAATGCCAGCTCATCTTGCGTGATGTCTTCCTTAAGATAGATGGGCTGGTATTGCGGAGTGCTGCCAAACTTGTGCAGGCGTTCCCGCACTTCCTTGGGATCAAGGTGCAGCCCCTTGGCGATAAGGTCCGCATCCCCTGTAAGATCCCGGGTAGAATCGCGCAGCAGCAGCGCGGTGAATGAAGGATAGTTGGTGACGATCTCGCGCCCTTCACGGTCGAGGATCTTGCCGCGAGGGGCCAGAATCGGGACTTCGCGAGTCTTGTTCTTCTCCGCCAGGGCCGAATAGAAATCGCTCTGCACCACCTGCAGCCGCCACAACCCGTAGGCCAAGACCAGAAAAACGACGAGGATGATGTATTGCACCGCAGTCAGGCGGGAACCCGATACTTTTTCGTCGCGGCCAAACATGGAGAGCGGGCGTCGGACTTCGGACCTCGGACGTCGTACGTCATACCTCAGACGTCAAAGGCGAATTTACAGCGCCGATACATCCTTTCGGGTGAAGTCAACTTGATTGTAACGCGGCCAGCAGGCGTCCAGTATTGCTGCTTTGAGTGACGGAAGGGCACCAACTTCAGGCCTCGGGCATCGAGCGGCTGCGACCCCAGAAGTCAAAGCTAGTGGCCTGAAGTCCGAGGGCCGAGGTCCGAAGTCCGACGCCCGCTTCACGCCCTTTGCTTGAACCGGTCCAGCAGGGTGAATATGACGGCGGCTGTGGCCGCGTTGAGCAGGGCGGCTCCGATCTCGTGTCCCCAACTCCACTCCAGGGTCAATTTGACCAAGCCGCGGGCCACGGTGAAGTACACCACTTCGTGGACCGCGTAAAAAAACAGGGTAACCAGAAACCGCGCCCCCACATTCTCGACGTCCAGGCGGGCGCCCAGGGACGATGCCCCGAAGCCGACCACCGTCTTTGCGATCCCATACATGCCGATGGGCTGGTGGGTGAGCGCATCCTGCAACAGCCCGATTAGCGATCCGGTAAGCAGGCCGGCGACCTGGCTGCGCCGCGCCACGGCAAAGAAAATCACCACCAGCAGCGGCAAGTCGAAGAGCGAAAAGAAATGAAATCGCAGGGGCAGAAACGCCTGCAGGAACAGCGCCGCCAGCGGAATGGCAATGGCCGCGGGAAGGCTGAACCGGTAAACCTCTACCTGCTCCTGAGATGTGTAGGTGATGGGCACGCTATTGCGGTTTAGCCTCCGGCGTACCCGTTTGCGACGACCCGGCTTCGGCCGCCGCCGGCGCGCTGTTAGCCGGTTTTGCGGTCTGCTGCGCTGCCTTCCTGGCCGCCGGAGCCGGCTTCTGCAGATTCGCCGGCTTCACTGTTCCCGGAACGGCGGCAGGGATTGTCCGCTGAACCACTTGCCTCCGCAGACGTTGGCTTCGCATCCGCCGCTGGCTTGTCCGGCACGGAAGGCAACCGCTGGGTCAGAATGTCAACTGCGCGCACCGAGTTGGTCTCCGCCAGCGAGGGGGCGCGGTCCTCTTTTTTCGTGATCACCAGAACTTCTTCCAGCTTGTTCAGGTTGGCCGCCGGCTTGACCTTGATACTGAGAAAAAGATCCGCTCCCGGCGAAGCCTTCATCACCCATCCCACGGTAATACCCTTGGGAAAGATCTGGTCGCCGCCGCTGGTCACGATGCGTTCTCCGGGCGACACTTGCTCGTCGGTCATCACTTTTTCCAGGATCACCTCGCCCGACGCCGTCCCCTTGATCACTCCCTGCAGGCGCGATTTGTCGAGGATCACGCCCACGCCGCTGCTCTGATCGTTGATCAGGAGCACTTGCGCTGAGGAGTCCGAACGCGCGCAATACCTTGCCCACCAGACCATCGGCGGTAATCACCGCCATGTCCTTTTCGACTCCGGCTGAACTTCCCTTGTCGATGTAGATCGAGCGCGACTGTTCGCTGCCGCTCGAACCGATCACCTGTGCGGCCACAGTCTTCGCGATGTACTGTTCCTTGAAGCCCAGCAGGGCCTGCAAGCGGCGGGCCTGTTGTGCGTCGTCGGAGAGGCGCACCTGCTCCAGCCGGAGTTGCTCGATCTGGAATTTCAGATCGCGATTTTCCTGGCGCACCCCGCGCAGATAGACGTAGTTGGTCCAGAGACTGCCCACACCGTTCTGGCACCACACCAGGGCTTTTTCCAGAGGAGTGACGGCGCTGACCGTCCACAAACGAATGAGCGCGGGTGGATTCGTCGGCCCCGGAGCGCCGCTTGACCTGGACCGCCAGGCCCAGCACCTGCACAAACAAAATCGCCACCAGGATGGTGACGTTGCGGTAGCGGCTGATAAGAGTTTCCATTGGACTGCAGTTTCCGGCTTCTAGTTTCTGGTTTCTAGTTTCATAAAACGGGCGGTGCCATGAATGGTCGCGGAGACGGGCGAGGACGCCCGTCCTCCATTGAACACTGGAAACTGGAAACCGGAAACTACAAACTGGTTCAACGACTGATTCAAAATTACTCGATCGAAATCTTGCGCAGCAGCTTGAAATCGCTGAGCATTTTGCCCGTGCCCAGCACCACGCTGCACAGCGGATCGTCGGCGATGGAAACCGGCAACCCGGTTTCTTCGCGGATGCGCTTGTCCAGGTTCTTGAGCAGCGCGCCGCCGCCGGTCAGCACAATGCCGCGGTCGCTGATGTCGGCGGAAAGTTCCGGCGGCGTGCGTTCCAGCGCCACGCGAATGGCATTCATGATGGTCGAAACGCATTCGCTCAGGGCTTCGCGGATTTCGCTGTCGTCGACGGTAATGGTCTTGGGCACGCCTTCGATCAGGTTGCGGCCTTTGATTTCCATGGTCAGCGGCTTGTCCAGCGGATACGCGGAGCCGATTTCCATCTTGATCTGTTCCGCGGTGCGCTCGCCGACCAGCAGGTTATATTTGCGCTTGAGGTAATTCATGATGGCTTCGTCCATCTGATTGCCGGCCATGCGCACGGAACGCGAATAGACGATGCCGCTGAGCGAAATCACCGCGATGTCGGTGGTGCCGCCGCCAATATCCACCACCATGTTGCCGCTGGGTTCGGTGATCGGCAGCCCGGCGCCGATGGCCGCCACCATGGCCTGCTCCACCAGATAGCACTTCGCTGGCCTTGGCGCGATAGGCGGAATCCATGACCGCGCGCTTTTCCACCTGCGTGATTTCCGAAGGCACGCCGATCACGATGCGGGGATGCACCAGCATCTTGCGGTTGTGCGCCTTCTGGATGAAGTAGTTCAGCATCTTCTCGGTGACTTTGAAGTCGGCGATCACGCCGTCTTTCATGGGCTTGATGGCGACGATGTTGCCGGGCGTGCGGCCCAGCATCTCTTTGGCTTCTTTGCCCACGGCCTCGACTTCGCCCGTGTTCTTGTTGATGGCCACGATGGAGGGCTCATTGACCACAATGCCTTTGCCGCGCGCGTACACCAGCGTGTTGGCGGTCCCCAGATCAATGGCAAGATCGCTGGAGAAAATGCTGAACAGCGACCGCAGATTGTGCATGCGCGATGCGCTAGAATGAAAACCGTTAGATGACATACGCAGACTTTCTCTCTCTGCTAGACTCGGTCTGTCATTGCCGGGCGTACCCGGTTGCTTCCGTGCGGATGGCGGGCCGTGTCCTTAATTCTATGGGATATTCCCCGCTTCGTCCGTCAAACCAAAGTCCCTGCACCTCGGGTCATGCCTTCCGGGCCGAGTTCGCCTACTGGATCACGACCTTTTTCTGCATGCGTGTTGACCCCGCCCTTGGCATTCTGCGCCGTGATCGTGATCATGCTCTCGCCCGGCGGCAAGCGGCGGCGTGAAGTAGTGAAACCTGCCATCGTGTGCCAACCACCGGCACTTCACGGCCATTGACCATCACCCGCGCTCCCACCTCGGTCTTGCCGGTCAACTCAATGACGTGGCCATGCTGGATAAAGGGATCGAGATCCAGGTTGATGGCCGTCGTGTCTCTGTCCCTTGGGAATGATGGTGAACCGGTTCTTCTCGCTCTCCACCGATTCCTTGCCTGTGGCGTCGAAGGACTGCACCAGCCAGTAATACGCGCCCTTCGCCCAGGCCGGAAACCATCACATCGGCCGTATTCACCTTGCGATCCACGATGGTCGAGGAAAAATATGGATTGCGCGAAATGCGCAGGCGGTAGCCCACCGCGTTGGCCATGGCAGTCCAGGAAAACTCCATCGGCTTGGATCGTCCCGTGCATGAAAATCGGCATCATATTGGCCGGCGAAATCGGCGTCGGCGGCCCGATTTCCTTCACCTTGTCCATGCGTGGCGACTGCGATCTGAAAGCTGACCTTTTCCCAGTCCGCCAGGTGCACGACTTCGCCGTTACGTGTGACATCTGCCGGTACCCTTTCTTCACCAAGATCTCGTGCTGGTCGGCCTTGGGATCGTTGCTGCACCATGGCCGCGCTGTCCGGCGCCAGGGAGGCGGTGGCGCCGGCCACGATGACCTGCGACTTCGAACCTTGCACATAGGTGGCGGTCGCCAGATCGACCGTGCCGGTGCTCACCGCTACCGCCACGTTGGTCTGCTGCTGGTCGTTGGCTGAGTTCTCTTCAATCACGATCAGCGAATCCTGCTTCACCGTGTAGTTGGTGCCATCGTTGAAGACGATCTTGGCCATGCCCTCCGAGCCGGTCTGCACGACATCGCCTTTTTCCAGCGGTACGTTGTAGTCGGCGGTGACCCAGCTGTTGCTGCTGGCCTTCTTCACCCGTACCGTGCCGTCGAGCGCCGTGATGTGCGCCTGCTGCGAGTTGACGGTGCCGGACTTGACCTTTCCGCCGGCTCCCGCAATGGCCTCCAGCAGACTGCTGCCCAGGTTGCTGACTGACTTCACTCCCTTTTGGGTGAACTGCGGGAAGGCAAAGTTCATCCCCACGAACAATAAGATCAAGGCAAACAGCACTGCCAAAGCCACGCTGCGGTAGGTGACCGTCTTCCAGGCTATATGGATTCCAGGTTTGGTACTCGAAGACACAGAGGCCACCGGACGCCAGTCAAACTCTAAGAATATGGGGTATTGGCGAGAGTATCACAAGCATAACTGGCAGGGTACGGTTGATTACCTTGGGTCGCACCCCCAGGCGGCCATGTCCGGAGGTGTAGGGGGCGTTGGCTTCAAACCTTACCGTGTCCTCCGTTTCCTCTGTGGTTAAAGGCTTTTTAACCACGGAGGACACCGAGGACACAGGGTTTGGTTTTAAAATCCCAACTTCTCGCAAAGGCGCGGGAAACGGGGCGCCCTCTCCTATTGCTTGTGTTTTAGGGCTGGACCGTGACCTCGACCATGTTGTCATCCGGGACACGGTCAATCAGCAACAGCAGCGGATCGATTCCCGCCTTGTCAGGCAATTCATCGGACGTAAACTGTAAGTGGCCTTGCCGCTGGTCATGTGTTCCCGCTCGCGGTACAGGACCTTGCCAAACTTTTTGCCTTTTGCTGGCGCTGCCAGAGCTCCGATTTCAATCCAGTCGTCCACCGGAACCTCTAGCTCGTTACCTTTTTCGTCGGCTTTGAACTTGTGCGTGTCCACCGGTTCGACCGTGACGTCGTATTTCCCGTCGCTGTCGCTTTCTGCGCGTTTGCCGTAGCGCCCGATTGGAAAATAGCGTGATGTCCTAAAACAAATCCTGATCAAATATTGCAACTGCGGCGGTGTTCCTCGCCGAGGGCATCAACCAGAGCGTACGACGTCGGATACGGCGGAGGCTGCATATCCATACTTGTTGCAGCACCTTTCGCAGCGCGCGATTCACGGCTTCTTCGCCGATCATTTCCCGCAGGTAGTACATCACCACGCTGCCTTTCCTATAATGGATGTATCCCTGCTACGCTTCCACCGCAGCAGCGGACGTTCTTTCAGCAACTCCGTCCCGCGCGAGCGCAGATAATTGTCCATTTCGTATTCCAGGAATTTCCGCATCGTGTCCCGGCCATACTCCTTTTCCATCGTCATCAGCGCCGAGTATTGCGCCAGTGTTTCCGAAAGCGACGTCGCGCCCTGCATGTTCGCTCCCACCACCTGATGCCCCCACCATTGATGTCCCATCTCGTGCGCGACAACATAGAAGACCATGTCGATATCGTCCGGCTTCTCGATGTTCGCGATGAATCCAATGGACTCCGAGTACGGCATGGTTCCGGGAAAAGCCTCGGCGAACGCCGCCAGGCGCGGAAACTCAATAATGCGCGCTTCTTTCTGGGGATAGGGACCGAAATTTGTCGTGTAATATTCAAATGATTTCCTGACCGAGTTCAGCATTTTCGCTACATTCCACGGGTGTTCCTTCAGGTAGTACACTTCGATCTTGATGCCGTTCCACTCCGTCCGCGCGACCTCGTACCTCGCAGACAGAAACGAGTAGAAGTTAGCCGCGGCAGTGGTCCAGCTTGTAATGAAAGTATCGGCTGCCGTTTTCTGTCCACTCTCGTTCTAGCGATCCCGGCGCAATGGCGATCTGATCCGGTGACGTGCTGATCATGGTCTCAACATTCACCCAGTCGGAATTGTTACTGATATAGCTGTCATGCAGTCGGCGGTGCAGTTCTGTTCGAGCGCCGGCATCAGATCTTTTTCCTTGAGCCCAAATGTCTTCCGCTTGTTCTTGTCGGTCAATTCGTCTGCCGGTTTGATACCCGATTTGGGGCGACAATCGTGTTGTGAATAAACGTCCCATTGTGCAGCACTGCGCGGTTGGTGACCGAATTTTCGAATCCCCGCATCTGGGTCTGCACGGTGAACTGCATCGCCGCGACTCGCCGGGCTGCATCGGCGTGGTCAAGCGCGTAGACCTGGTATTGCAGTCGTTGGTCGTCCGTGATCAACTTCGCGCCCCGGAATGTCGATCGTGGTCTCGTAGTCGTTGTCCAGACTGAAATGAATTTCGGTCAGCGGCTTGGATGTTTGGTTCACGATGGTCTGCTGGCCGCGCATTGTCATGTTTCGCGATTCCGGATATAGGTCGATCGCGTACTTCACGTCTTTGATCCGCGGTTAGGGCTGGTTCTCGAATTTCTTGTAAGTCTTCTCGTAGTCGGCCTGAAGGCGGTCACCGATCGTTTTCACTTCGATACTGTATTCAGGACCTTAGTGTTGTAAAAAATCCAGCATCCGGTGGCCACGAAAGCCAATGGCCGCCGCGACCGCCAAAAAGCGCACGGCCCCGTGATATCGCAGACTGCGCATCTCGAAAGCGGCTGCGCCAGCGGTGTCACGTCCCCGCTGCCACAGGAGAATGCGTGACCGCCGCCATAAAAACGCAAAACGCCGTCCAATACAGCATGAACCACGCCCAGGCTCTTGAGGAACGGCGCGTAACCGTAGAAATCCGAATACGTCATTGTCGGGCTGGGTCCCGAACTGGACAAGATCCGTGGCGACATGCAGCGGCCGACCAGACAAAGGTGGTCAGGATCAGGAAAGCGATGTAACCGAAGTAGCCGACATACTTGTTGGGCGAGATGACGTGAATGAAAAATGCGAGAATCGCGAGGAAGACGAACCCGCGCAGATCAATTCCAAACAGGTCGCGATGTAAAGGCCAATCTGGTAGCGATGATAGCCGTGAAGAACTGCACAACAGCGCCGCGCACATCGCCACGCCCAGAATAATCACAATGCTGCACATCAGCGCCAGTGAGCTTGGCCAGGTACATGGGCCACTCCGGATTGCGGGAGCGCATCGTGAACCTCATCGATGCCGCTGTCGCGTTCCTCCCACGCCAGGACGCCTGCGAAGTAGGTGATCATCGCAATCAGGAACAGATAAAGCGTCCCGGCGATCACCTCGAGCAGATGGTACGTCACCGGCAAGCGAAGTGTTTCCGAAGCCTTCCGATGTTGCATAAAATCAGCGAGGGAACGCAGTTCAGCAGCGCGCAGGCGTGATCACGATGAACGACGTGGTCTTGACCAGTCGCCTGAATTCGATCTTGACCGTGCCCCAGAATTGCTGCCACTTGCGCGCCGGCGCCGAACGACCGGCTGCCCACTAGCTGTGGTATCGCGGCAGACCGGTAGTCAGGTTGTCGCTTCGTCCTGAGCTTTTACTTTCTTCTTTTCGGCCTCTTTTCCTCAAAGCTGAATCGCCAGTAAGCAAAACCGAATATCGCCACACCCACCCCCAGCCAGATCAGCCGATTCCAGAGCAATAATCCCGAGAAGCCGATGGCGAGATGTGTTCTTATCCGCCACCGTCCAGTATTTGGTCGCATAGCAGAAATGTTCGATCCCGAAGGGATCGACTAGTGCGGCCAGTTTCTGGTTTTTCAGATTTGCTCGTGAGCGACGCGGCGAAATTCCGTATGCCGCCAGCAGCGCCAGACTGCCTAAAAAACGAGATCACCGTGCTTCGCGTCAGCACCGCAATGGTGAAAATAATCGCCGCGATAAAAAGCGCGTTGGGAACGGCAAAAGAAGAATCGCCTTCAGGTGAGCGCGCCCACACCACCGGTCCCCAGCGTTCCGCGTCCACCCACGGCATGTATTTCGCGGCCAGAATCCCCACCGAAACTCCCATCAGCGGAATCACGGAGATCAGAGCGGAGCCGAGGAAGCGCCCGACCAGATAATCCGAGTTTGCGCATCGGCGTGCTGAAGAGGAGTTGGTGAGTGTTGAATGTGCGAAATCTCTGCGAAGCTGCCGAGTTCACGAACGCCGTCGATCATCAGCAGCGTCAGCAGACTGCAGATGACGTAAAAGTTCTCCACCACCCACGGAGCGTTGCGATAGGTATTTTTCAGCGAACTACCAACCGTGATTTGGTCCGCTGCTGGCTGCCCCGAAAAACATCAGCGCCACGATCGGAAAAAAACCCAGAGCATCCACGAGCGCAGCCAGAACCGGACTTCGAAGGTGAAAAATTGTTTCAACATGGCGGTCTCACTCCATCCCGGAAATACGGCTGAAGAATACGTCTTCCAGGTCCGCGCTCACCGGGGTGAAGCCGTCGCCCGGATTCTCGGTGGAGTAGATGTGGATGAGGGGTTTGCCCGCGATCAGCTTGCTGGAGATGACGCGGTAGCTTTGCTCATAATTCTTGACCTCGGCCTTGGCCACGGATTTCTGCCAGATCGTCCTTCCAGCGCTTTGACGGCGTTATTGGGAGCGCCGGCAAACAGCACCTTGCCCTGATGAATGATGGCCATGTTCGTGCACAGCTCCATCACGTCTTCGACGATATGAGTGGAGAGAATCACGATGACGTCCTCGCCGATTTCGGAGAGCAGGTTGTAAAAGCGGTTGCGTTCTCCGGGATCAAGACCGGCGGTAGGCTCGTCCACGATCAGCAGGCGCGGGTTGCCCAACAGAGCCTGGGCGATGCCAAAGCGCTGCCGCATGCCCCCCGAAAATCCCGCCAGCGCCTTCTTCCGATGTGCAGTACAGATTGGTGCGGTGCAGCAGCGCCTCCACCAGTTCCTTGCGCTGCTTGGCATTCGGTAATGCCCTTCAGCAGCGCCAGGTGGTCAAGCATGTCCTGCGCCGAGGTCCGCGGATACACACCAAACTCCTGCGGAAGGTAGCCCAGCGTCTTGCGCAACTTCTGCTTCTGGCGCAGTACGTCCAGCGTTCCGAGATGAATCTCGGCCGCTGTCCGGTTCCTGCAGCGTGGCGATGGTCCGCATCAGCGTGGACTTGCCCGCCCCGTTGGGGCCGAGCAATCCGTACATGCCCACGGGAATGGTCAGCGAGACGTTATCCAGCGCACGGACACCGTTCTTATAAACCTTGGACAAACCTTGAATCTGCAATTCCACGAAGATTCACTCCTGGGACGCCGGTCGAGGCGCCCTCGAACTCAATACGTTGCCTCCGGCTCAATGGTTCCATTGCCTCCACGCCGAGGGAGCCAGCGGAGGTCGGCGATTCTGTACTGTGGTAGCTACCTTGTCAAGCGACGGCGGGGCCACAAAGCCAGCAACCACAGAGGACACCGGAGGCATTTGCCCCAGTTGGGCTCTAACTCGGTGCCTCCGTGTCCTCTGTGGCTTCTGATTTTGTGTAGGTGCCGCCCCCGCTTGCCGCACCCTCAACCCCGCCTGTAGCATAGAGCTTCACGGCATTCTTCCCTGCAACTCAGGAGACTTTATGGCAACCGATACTCTTACCAGCCCCGCCATGCTCGGCAGCAGCACTACTACCAAGGTTTACAAGAACTTCATCGACGGCGAGTGGGTGGAATCCTCGACCGGAGAGACCTTTGAAAATCGCAATCCCGCCGACACGCGCGACGTAGTCGGCATCTTCCAGAAATCCGGCGAAAGCAGACGTAGACGCCGCCGTGGAAGCCGCCCGCAACGCCTTCGCCAAGTGGCGTCTGGTGCCGGCCCCGCGCCGCGCCGAAATCGTCTTCCGCGCCGCCGAGATGCTGCTCGAGCGCAAGGAAGAATACTCCCGCGACATGACCCGCGAGATGGGCAAGATTCTCAAGGAAACCCGCGGCGACACCCAGGAAGCCATCGACACCGCCTACTACTTTGCCGGGGAAGGCCGCCGCATGTTCGGGCCCACGACGCCATCGGAGTTGCCCAACAAGTTTGCCATGGCGGTGCGGCCTCCCATCGGCGTCTGCGGCATGATCACGCCGTGGAATTTCCCCATGGCGATTCCGTCCTGGAAGCTGCTGCCCGCGATCGTCTGCGGCAACACCTGCGTGATCAAGCCCGCGCAGGACACTCCGCTCTCCACTTACAATCTGGTGCGCACGCTGTCTGACGCGGGCGTGCCCAAAGGCGTGATCAACATCGTCAGCGGATTCGGCCCGCAGGTGGGCGGGCCGCTGATGGAGCATCCCGAAGTCCGCGCCATCTCGCTGACCGGTTCGACCGCGGTCGGACGCATCGTGGGCACCACGGCGGCCAAGAGCTTCAAGCATTGCTCGCTGGAGTTGGGCGGCAAGAATCCCATGATCGTGCTCGACGACGCCAACCTCGATCTCGCCATCGAAGGCGGCCTCTGGGGCGGCTTCGGCACCACCGGCCAGCGCTGCACCGCCACCAGCCGCATCATCGTGCAGAAAGGCGTCTACGCCGAGTTCGTCGAGCGCTACGTGGACCGCGCCAAGCGATTGAAAGTTGGCAACGGTCTCGACGAAAGCACCGAAATGGGTCCGGCCATCAACGAAGACCAGCTCAAGACCGATCTCAGCTACGTAGAAATCGGCAAGTCCGAGGGCGCGAAGCTGAAATGCGGCGGCAACCGCCTCGACCAGGGCGATTACCAGTACGGCTACTTCATGGAGCCCACGGTCTTCGTGGATGTTGATCCCAAGATGCGCATCGCGCAGGAAGAAATTTTCGGGCCGGTCGTCTCCATCATTCCCTGCGAAGATCTGGAAGATGCCATCGCCATCGCCAACGGCATCGAATACGGACTGTCGTCCGCGCTCTATACCAAGGACGTAAACAAGGCATTCACCGCCATGCGCGATCTGCACGCCGGAATTACCTACATCAATGCGCCCACGATCGGCGCAGAAGTCCACTTGCCTTTCGGTGGCGTGAAGGCCACCGGCAACGGCCATCGCGAAGGCGGTATGGGCGCGATTGATTTCTACACGGAGTGGAAGGCGGTGTACGTGGATTATTCCGACCGCCTGCAGAAGGCGCAGATCGATCGCGTAGACTGAAGCTTCAAAGTAGCGCCGCCGTCCCGGCGGCTGTCCTGGGGCGTCCCGCCCTCGGCGCCGAGGGCAAGATGCCCTCGCGGACAGCCGTCAGGATGCCGGCGCTACACAAAAATATGCCCATCACACCTACTCGCGAAATCGCCGCCGCCCAGCGTCTCGACAACGTCCGCTATGCTATCCGCGACTTGGCATCCGTTGCCGACGAAGTCACAAAGCAGGGCCACAAAGTCCTGGCGCTCAACGTCGGCGATCCCAACATTTTTGATTTCAAAACTCCCGCGCACCTGATCGACGCCGTCCACAAAGCCATGCGCGACGGCAAGAACGGCTACGCGCCGTCCCCAGGGATCCCCGAGGCCCTCGAGGCCATCCGCGGCGAGGCCGCGCGCAAGGGCATTTCCACGGTGCAGGACGTGTTCGTGACTTCGGGCGCGAGCGAGGCGGTGGATGTGTGCCTTTCGGCGCTGGTCAACCCCGGCGAACACATCCTGACGCCCAGCCCGGACTATCCGCTCTACTCCGCGGTGCTTTGCAAACTGGGAGTGCCAGTCACAGCGTACGACTTGAACGAAGATGATGGCTGGCAGCCTGACCTGGTGGACATCCAGCGCAAGATCAATTCGCGCACGCGTGCCATTGTTCTGATCAATCCCAACAATCCCACCGGCGCGATGTGTTCCCGCCGCATGCTGGAACAGTTGGCCGAACTGGCGCGGCGAAACAATCTGGTCATCTTCGCCGATGAGATTTACGACAAGCTGATTTTGGACGACCAAAAAGAATTGCAGCAGCTTTCCATCGCGGCCATCGCGCCCGATGTGCCGGTCGTGACCTTCGGCGGACTCTCGAAAAATTATCTGGCGCCCGGCTGGCGCATTGGCTGGGGAATCGTCAGTGGCGATGCGGCCGCGGTCAAGCCTTACGTGGAAGGCATTCATCGTCTGCTGCGGGCGCGCCTGTGCGCCAATCATCCCGAGCAGTACGCCATTAAGCCCGCGCTGGACGGGCCGCAAGATCACTTGGTGGAAGTCCGCAACAAGCTTCGCGCCCGGCGCGACCTCACGGTGAAGTGGTGCAATTCGACGCCGCGCCTGAGTTGTGTTCCTCCCCGCGGCGCGTTCTACGCCTTCCCGCGCATCGACATTCAGGAAGGCGACGACGTCTTCGTCAAAGAGTTGTGCCGCGCCAAGCACGTGCTGGTGGTCCACGGTTCAGGCTTTGGCCAAAAGGCAGGCACCCGCCATTTCCGCATCGTATTTCTGCCCGATGAGCCGACATTGACCACGGCCTACAGTTCCATCGGCGACTTCATCGCGGAGACGATACAAGTAGAATGTGGGCGCGAGCGCCCTCGCTCGTGCGGGGTCGCAACCGGTCCATGCCGACTTTCCCGCCCTGTCTCTCCAAAAACGGAGAGACGAGGACGGGGCACCCTGTCCGATCCTGTGATGAATGCGAAGAAGGATTTCTGCATCTTCGTCGTCGGCTCTCCCATCTATAGGTCTGTTGCCCGAACGACCTGCACCAAACCCTCATCTCATATCGCACTCCTGAGGATAAAAACATGAAAGCCGCACAAGTCAGCAAGCCAGGTGGAAACTTCGAAATCGTAGAACGCCCGATTCCCGAGCCCGGTCGCTCCCAGGTCCGGATCAAGGTTGAGGCCTGCGGCGTCTGCCACAGTGACGCCATCGTAAAACAGTCGGGCTTTCCCGGCTTGCAGTACCCTCGCGTTCCGGGCCATGAGATTGCCGGACGGATTGATGCGGTCGGCGCTGACGTAACGCAGTGGAAGCCTGGCCAGCGTGTGGGCGTCGGCTGGCATGGCGGGCATTGCTTCAAATGCGACCCCTGCCGCCGCGGCCATTTCATCCTCTGCAAGTTTGAAAAGATTACCGGAATCAGCTATGACGGCGGTTACGCGGAATACGTGGTGGTCCCGGCCGAGGCCGTGGCGGCCATGCCCGACGAATTGCCGGCGGACGAAGCTGCGCCTCTGCTGTGCGCCGGTATCACCGTGTTCAACTCGCTGCGCCATGCCGGAGCCACTGCCGGTGATCTGGTAGCGGTGCAGGGCATCGGCGGCCTGGGTCACCTGGGCATTCAATACGCGCGGCAGATGGGCTTTCGCACCGTGGCCATCGGCCGCGGTGCGGACAAAGAACCCCTGGTTAAAAAACTGGGCGCTCACAGTTACATCGACAGCGATTCCGCGGCCACAACGCCAGCCGCCGCGCTGCAGGCCATGGGCGGTGCTAACGTGATTCTCGCCACCGCGCCCGATTCGAAGGCGATCTCTGCCCTGGTAGATGGACTGGGGCCGGACGGCAAGCTGGTCATCGTCGGTGCAGGTCTCGAGCCGCTCAGCATCACACCACTGCAACTTATCCTTCCCCGCCGCACGGTTCGAGGATGGCCCTCCGGCACCGCCAAGGATTCCGAGGACACGTTGCAGTTCAGTTCCCTGTCGGGCGTTCGCCCCATGATCGAACGTTATCCGCTGGAAAAAGCCGCGGAAGCGTACGATCAAATGATCAGCGGACGAGCCCGCTTCCGGGTTGTCCTCACCATGGGGTGATCGTCGTAGGGTGACAGTCGCTGGAATTGTCATTCCGAACCCGGCGTCAGCCCGTGAGGAATCTGCCGAGGTAAGCTGCGGAAGCAGATTCCTCGACCGCAAATCGGCTCCGAATGACAACGGTCAAGATTGCTTTGGCCAAACTGACCTCACTACCGGGGGCAATCTGGTCCGGCTCTGACATAATGGTAATCAGGAGTGGGCAGGTTACTATGATGACGAAAGTTTAGAGCGAACGCGGGGGTTTCCCCCATTTGCTTTGTCTTTCTTTCGATATCTGCTTAAATCAGTCAGTCGCCCTCCCCCGCGGAAGTTCACGTGATCGACATCCATTGCCATATTTTGCCGAAAGTGGACGACGGTCCCAAGTCCTGGGACACCTCGCTTGAAATGTGTCGCATGGCGGCGGACGATGGTATTGAGCACATCGTTGCCACTCCTCATGCCAACGAACGCTTTCGATACAACCGGCATCATCTGGCCAGCAACCTCGAATATCTCAAAGTGCTGGTGGGCAAGACTCCGCGACTGACCCTGGGCTGCGATTTTCATCTTTCTTATGACAACATCCAGGAAGTCTTAATTTCTCCAGAGCGCTATACCATCGAAGACAGCCATTATCTGCTGGTGGAGTTGAGTAACTACAGCATCCCTCTGCAGGTGAACGAGTGCTTTACCCGGATGGCCGATGTGGGCATTACGCCCGTCATCACCCATCCGGAACGCAATCCGATTCTGCAGGAAACGCAGGAGCGGGTGCTGCAGTGGGCTGATCAGGGCTGCGCGATTCAGGTGACGGCTTCGGCAGTGACCGGAGGCTGGGGGCAAAAAGTCGCCCGCGCCGCCGAGTGGCTGCTCGAGCGAGATGCGGTACACGTCCTGGCAACAGACGCCCACGACACCAAGCACCGCATACCCGCGCTGTCGGCCGCGAGAGATAAAGTAGCGAAACTTTGCGGCCACGATGTCGCCCAGGCGCTGGTCGATGACAACCCTCGCGCCGTTATCAGCGACAAACCTCTACCCTATTTCCCGAATCCCTTGATGAAGAACAAGAAGAACGGACGGTAGCTTCGGGGCGTCGGACCTCGGACGTCAGACCTCGGCGAATCAGACCGTCTCGACAGAATGCCAGTAACCCGGAAACGTGAAGCCAGCAAGAAAATCGAAAAGCTAAGGGCCGAGGGCTGAAGTCCGAGGTCCGACGTCCGAAGTCCGGGCTTAATTCTGGGGAGGGGCTAGCGCCGGGGTGCGTTCCAGCATGGGAGAGGCGCGGGGCGTTTCCGGTTGCGAGGTCATTGCGCTTTCCGGATTCAACAAATGCTCATGGTCGGGGCCTAGTCCCATCTTGATCAATGCCCGTGAGTCTGGAACCACCTTGCTTTGCCAGCCATGGTCGGCCTGGTAGCGCTGCATGGCGCTCTGCGACTTCGCATCCCAGGTACCGGAGGCAGCGCCATCCAGATAGTGCTCGCGAATCAGCGCTTCCTGGATTTCACGGGCCCGCCCGGAATCGATTTTCTGCTGTCCGCGCTTGCTGGCGCTCTTGCGTGATTTCTTGTGCTTGCTGGAAGTCGTATGGGCGGAAACAGTTTGCAATTTCGCGGCCGGCGATTTGCCGGTTTGTGCGGCGACCGTGCCACAGGCCAGGAGCACAACGCATCCTGCGCTCAGCCACTTCGTCGAAATGGAGCCGCCAAGTCTCAAAGTCATAGGCCCGGAGGTAACCTGCCGCCCGATCCAGCCATTCCTGATCGAGCAGGCAGGGTAACCCATCCTTGACTCAGGTACCAGCCCCTTTTGTGCCGCTTTCAGGTTACGGAAGGGTACCGGCCAGAAAGATGGTTCCCCCCTGCCGCCCGGCGCCGCGTTGCCGGACCAGGAATACAACATCCTGGCCGCTCTTCAAGGTGCCGGAAATGCGGGTGAACTGCTCCTCGGTGTCCACGGTCTGCTTATTGATCTCGAGGATAATATCGCCGCGGCTCAGGCCGACGTCCTCGGCAAACGATCCGGTCTTCACATCCTGCACGATCACGCCCTTGCCGGCGGGAACATCGAGCCGGTCCGCCATTTCCTGGTTGAGGGTGCGGACAGTTACGCCGAGTTTGCTCTCCTTGGGCCCGGTTTCAGGACCGCCTTCGTCCTCGTCTCCGAGGCGTGCGGCAAACAGCTTGGCCCGATCGGCCACGGTGGCGGTGGCTTCCTGCTTCTTGCCATTCCGGATAAATCCAACGGTGATTTTCGAAGCCGGTTTGCGCGCGGCGATGTCAGCCACCAGTTCATCGCCATTCTTCACCGGTTTCCCGTCAATGGCGACAATCGTGTCGCCCACTTTCAGCCCCGCTTGCTCGGCCGGGCTGCCCGGAGTCACATCTGAAATCGTGACCCCCGATCCGGTTCCGTACACGCGAGCGATAGCAGGATTGTCCTGCGCGTTAAACATGATTCCGATAGAGCCGCGCGACACCCGGTGATCGGGACTTACCAGCTGGTTGTAAACCTGTGCCACGGTGTTCGACGGCAAGGCAAATCCCACGCCTGCGTAAGCATTGGTATCGGTAAGGATTGCGGTGTTGATGCCGATCACTTCGCCCGCCATGTTGACCAGTGGGCCGCCGGAGTTGCCCGGGTTGATGGCGGCATCGGTCTGAATAAATGACTGGAATTGGCGTTGCGGCACAATGTTGCGCCCTTTGGCGGAGACGATCCCGGCAGTCACGGTTTCCTGCAATCCGAATGGGCTGCCCACGGCCAGCACCCAGTCTCCTACCTGCATGCTGTCAGAATTGCCCAGCTTCGCGACCGGGAGCGGCTTGTCACTTTCAATCTTGATGACGGCGAGATCGGTTTCCTGATCGGAGCCGATTACTTTGGCATCGCGCAGCATGCCCGGCGGATCGTCCTGCAGCTTCACCCGAATGCGGTCCGCCTTCTCCACCACGTGGCGGTTGGTGACGATGTAACCCTTGGGATCGACGATCACACCCGAACCCAGCGAGCGCTCACGAATGGCTCCGCCGCCGGGACCACCCGGGCCGCCCTGGCCACCTTGACCCCCTTGGCCGCCGAAAAAGCGGTCAAAGAAATCGTCGAACGGATTCGCGTCGTCGTCGCCACTAGGAGCGCCGCGGCGGCGCCGAGGTGTCTTGATGGTGGATTCGGTGTTGATGTTGACCACGCTGGGCTCGAGCTGCTTGGAAATCTGCGAGAACTGGTTGGAGAGGACCTGCGGCGAGGGCACGGTCAGCATGGCCGCATCAGAGGAGGATGATTTTCTTTCCTGGCCCTTCACTCCATAAGAGATGACAGTTCCGATCAGGATCCCGACGGTGAGGGTAACCAGGATGGAAAGGGTGTACGCGAGACGGTTCGCCTTCAAACGTACCCACAGAGCGCTTGCGCGCTGATGCATAATGACTTCCTCCGAATATGATGTGCCCTGTAGATTATAACCTTCCCGCCAACCGCAGGCACAGTGAGTTAGACGCGTGTCAGGGTAAAAGCGTTGTGGCCGAACCACGATCCACGTAGGCCCGGACGCCCCCGTCCGGGCGGGCGAGCAACGCTCGCCGGGAAGCTTGGGAGAAAGGCCCGCCGGGAAGGCTCGTCGGAAAGGGCACGACTTCAGTCGTGCCGAATCGCGCTGGCTTACATCGGCTTTTCGCAATCGACTGCAAGTCTAGTGTGGCAGGCGTGAATTCGTGCCCTTCCCCATGGACGCTTGCTCACCTAGCAATTTGTGGGCGAGGACAACCCTGCGGAGCTTCGCTCCGCTGGGCGGGTGAGGGCACCCGCCCCTACGTGGGCGGTGGCGCCGCCAGCCGTGTTGGCTGGGGACGGCCGCATGGTCCGGAGAAACTGCCATCGATTCGGTACTCGCCTTCTCTTCCGAGATCAGCAGTCCGGCCAGAATGCACCCCGCCCCAAACCCGGCCCGCGTGCCCAGCCGTTCTCCCAGAAAAATGAAGGACGTCAGCCAGGCAAACACCGGCTCCAGCGTAAAGATCAGCGCGGTATGCGTGGCCGGCGTGAATTGTTGCGCCCAGGCCTGAATGGCAAATGCTAACGCCAGACTCAGAAATCCGGTGATCCCGATTCCCCAAATCACCGCCGAAGACCAGACCACGTAAACCTTCTCGGCCACGGGAACGGTCACAATCATCAGCACGGCGGTCACTGCGACCTGGACAACCGTGATCTGCTGCCAGCCCTGCGTCCGGGTGGCGTGCTCAATGAAAATGATGTGAAAGGCAAAGACCAACGCGGCCCCCAGGGTATACAGGTCGCCTTGATTCATGCTCCGCAAGTTGAGCCCGCCACCGGCAGTCGCCGGCACCGTCAGCAGGTATAAGCCCGCGAATGCCAGAACCACCCCCGCGGCGGTCCATCGATTGAGGCTGCGCTTCCAGAACAAAGCCAGCAACACGGGAACCAGCACGACCGAGACCCCGGTCAGGAACGCTGATTTCGATGGCGTCGTATATTTCAGCCCCATGGTCTGCAGTTCGTTCCCGACAAACAGGAAAACGCCCACCAGAAGGCCCGATCGCAGAGACGCCGCCGTAACCCGGCTCAGCTCGCGATAGAAAACCGCGGCCAGCACCACCGCCGCCAGGCTCATGCGGACCGCGTTAAAAAACAGAGGAGAAATATCCGCCAGCGCATTCTTGATGACGACAAAATTCGAGCCCCAGATCAGCGTGATCAGAACCAGGAGAATGTGGGCTTTGAGGGAGCGAGACACATGGCTAGAGTAGCAAACGAGGAGAGTCGAATCTTGGGATCGTGGATTTTAGGATTGTCGAATTTCAGGATTTTCGAATTTACGAATTGAAAAACTAGCCAGCCGCTTCCGCGGGATTTTCAATTCGAAAATTCGTAAATCCGAAAATTCGTAAATTTTGGCAGCTATCTCGTCGTGTCACAGGGCGGTTCCCGCGAGACCGAGCAACGTCAGCAGGATGCGTTTGAGGCCAAGCTCGCGGCCACTGCAGTCAAACCACTCCTGCAAGGTATGGGCCCCGCCCCCGGCGCCACCACCGCCGATGGCGATCGCTTCGAGTCCGAGCGACAGCGGGATATTGGCGTCCGTGGAGGCGCGTTGCACCTGGGCCGCGTTGCCCAGTTGCAAGTCCACGGCTCGAACCACTTGCAGGATGCGGGCGTGGGGATAGAGTTCGCCGGCGGGACGATTCCCAATCACTACGACCTCGCTACTTAGCCCAAAAGGCCGTCGCCGCGAAGCGGTCCGTGCTTCGGTAGCTCTTGTTTCTTCTTCCACCGCCTGGTCGAGCGCCTGCCGCAGGGCACGTTCCAGGCGTTCCATTTCAGCCATCGAGGTCGAACGAATGTCCACCCGCATGCTGGCCGATTCCGGAATCGAATTTACCGAAGTCCCGCCGCGAATGACTCCGACGTTGAAAGTCGTCTTGGGGGATGCCGGCACCGGCGTCTGGGCGAACGCATTGATGGCGCGAGACAACACCACGATGGGATTCGGAGCGCCGAAGTCGCTCCAGGAGTGTCCGCCGGGACCACGCACGATCACTTCGAAACGGCGGCTGCCCAGGGCTTCGGCCACGATCGTGTCCGCGCCCGCGCCATCCAGCACCAGGCTGTAGTGGATGGCATCCTTCCAGCGCGCCTGGGAAAAAATATGGCGCATCCCGCGCAGGTCGCCTTCTCCCTCTTCCCCCACATTGCCGATAAACAGCAGAGGCAGGGCATGGCGAATGTTCAGCGCGCGCAACACCGCGGCAATCGCCAGCATCGCCGTGATTCCAGCACCATTGTCGGAAACTCCGGGGCCGTACAGCCGGCTGCCCTGCTGCCGGATATTCAGCGGCGTGCCCGCTGGGAAAACTGTATCCATGTGCGCGCTGAGCGAGACGTGACCGTGTCCGTAACCGGGATGCGTGCCGAAAACGTTGCCGACTTCATCGCTGTGAACCGATTGCAACCCGAGTTCGCAAAACTTGTCCGCCAGCCATTGGCCGCGGGCACTTTCGCCAAAGGGAGGCGCAGCAATGCGCGCCAGCTCCAGCTGCCACTGCGCGAACTGTGGTTCCTGAGCGCGAAGCCAGGTAAAGGCCGAGCGAATCTCAGGCAACGAGCAGAGATGGACGACTTCCTGCTGCACGCCAGGAAACAGCTCGGAGACCTCGGTGTTGGTTCGCGGCATGGGGCAGTCGTCGGTCGTCAGTCGTCAGTCGTCGGTCGTCAGCTTCAAGACCTCGGGCACTGGCCGTTGGTCGTTGGTCGTTGGCCTGAACCTCAAGCCGAGTCTTTAGTCTTCACGAAGACCAAGGGCTGGGACTGACGACCGACGACTGATGACTGACGACTGGTTTCCCATCTTACAACGGTGGCGTCGGGAGTTATTGTTTCTTCCGTCCCTTGTCTACATGGACCTTGGGCTCGGAAAACCCATCGGCAAATTCCAGGGTAACCACCCAACCTTTTCTGACATTGACCACCAGCGCCGGGCGGAAGCAGGCGAGGCATGTGCCTCCGCGGTGGCGAACGCTGGGATAGATCACTCCAGCCGATCCTTGATGCAACAATTCGCGAGCGAGCTGCTGAGAGGCCACATGGCTGGCAGGATCAAGACACGGCGCGTACCGGGCGCTCTTCCGAATGTCGTGGAATTCCGCGCGGAAGTCAGCGAGATACTCGCGGTAAGTCGCGGTTTCGCTTTCTTGCCAGTTCACCTCACGCAAACTCTGGGCAAAGTGGAAGGCTACTTCGGCCTGCGCCGTGTCGAGTGCAAAGGCGCAGTACCACGCCCCTCGATCCGCACCATTGAACCGGCTGCCGTCGGGACGCGCGTGAGTGAAGGCGGCGTTTACGATGTGCCAATTGGGAATTCCGAACACCAATTCGTGCACGGTCACGCCCGGCAGCAGGTTGGCTTCCCCCAGCAACCGTTCGTTGGTCGCACTCTCGAGCTGGAAAATATTTTGTAGCTGCTGATGGTCTGAGGTAAGCCGCGCCAGCACACTGGCGCCATCGTCGCTGTAACGCGCGGGAATCAGGCGATGCGTGTCGTCCTGATGAAGCTGCGTAGTGCGGGGAGCCATTACCGGCCGCCGCGGCGCGCGTCCACCAGTTGACGCACCCGGATCATCGCCGGCACACCACCCTTGATCATCGAGAGCAGCGGCGATTCACCGCCGAACATGGGATTGTTGTTGGGCAGCTGCACCCAGGCGTCCGCCAGCTTCTTGCTGTACAAAATGTTCAGGGCCTTGAAGATTCCCAGCAGCAGGGAGATTCGGGTGAGCTTGTCCTGATCGAGAGTTTTCGCCGGGCGCCGCTTTAAGCTGTAATACGTTCCATTGGAAATGCCGCCCAGCAGGCCGCGGGCATCTTCATCGCGCAGCTTCCACAGATCGGCCAGGCGGAAGAATCCCAGTAAGGCGGAAGGGCTGAGGCTCTCCTGAATTTTCCGGCTGGAGAGATCGGCGGGACGATCCAGCGGGATGCCGGCGATTTGCACGTGAGGACTGGCCGTCATTTAGTGACTCCAAATATGAATATATATTACTCCATAATTGGAGATTGTCAAGGGAGGACGACAATTCAAGATCGTTAACCGCAAGAGGGATCGCACGTTCCGTAGGAACGCCTGATAGTAGCCGGCGTTTCAACGCCGGGTAGGGGCCCACCAAGTTTCCGTCCCGTAGGGACGGCTGAAATGGCGCCCATAGGTTGGGGAATCATTTCAGGTGTGCCTACGGCACACGCACGGGTGGTCAGCATACCCGCCACTGAAGTGGCGGGCTATCGTCGTAGGTCCCTACGGGACCAGGCAGCACCCTCCGGCAGAGCAGGCAGGCATCCTTCGATTTCACCCAGCAAGGACGCCCCCGCCCACACTTACTTTTCCACGCACTCTCGGATTTCGGTCTCGGTAAGGGTGTGGTTTGAGGCTTTGGCGCGCTGGTAGATGCGCTCCACTGTGTCGTCATTTGCGGGCACTCCGTGTCGTTCCAGCCAGAAGAGCACATTCGACTTGCCGCTCATGGGCCCAATTTCGATGATCTGCTCCAGCCCAAACAGTTGCGCGGGGACGCCAGAGTAAACAGCGTTGGCCAACTCAGTGTCGTTCTTCTTGTAGGCCTTGATCACCGCCGCCGCGTGTACTCCAGTCGCGGTTCGGAAGGCGTCGTCTCCCACCACCGGATAGTTCGCCGGGATGGGCACACCCGTGACCTTCGAGACAGCCTGGCAATAGTCTTTCAGCTTGGTCAGGTCCTGGTCCGCCCAGGGAGGGATACCCATGAGTTTCAGGTTGACCAGCATCTGGTCCATCTGGGTGTTGCCGACGCGTTCTCCAATTCCCAGGGCGCAGGCGTGAACGCAGTCCGCGCCCGCCATCAGAGCTGCCATCGAGTTCGCAATGGCGAGGCCACGGTCGCAATGTCCGTGCCAGTCCACGCGAATCTTTTCTCCCGACGGCTTCACCACTTCTTCCATCACGAAGCGAATCAGCGCGAAGGCTCCGATCGGAGTGGCGTGTCCCGCGGTATCGCAAATCACGATGGCGCGCGCCCCGCAGTTGATCGCGGTCGAATACAAACGCTTGACCATCGCGGGATCGCAGCGGCTCGTGTCCTCAGTCACGAACATCGATTCGAGGCCCAGCGACACGGCGAACTTCACTGCCTTTTCCGTGGTCTCAAGCAGGAAGTCGTCCGTCCAGTTTTCGGTGTAGCGGCGAATCGGGCTTGACCCGATGAAAGTGGCCGCCTGGATGTTCAGTCCAGTGCGCTGCACAATCTCGGCAATCGGTCGGATATCATTTTCGTGAGTGCGCGCCGCGCAGTTGGCGCGAATCTTCATCTTGTGGCGGACAATCTCATGGGCCAGCGCTTCGCAATCGGCGACTGCACGCGGCCCCGCCCCCGGCAGCCCCAGGTCGAGCGAGTTGATGCCCAAGGCTTCCATCAAATGCAGGATCTGAATTTTTTCTGCAATCGAGGGATCGCGCACCGATGGCGACTGCAAGCCATCACGCAGAGTTTCATCGTTCAGCAGGACGGGCCCGGCCGGCCGCAGATTGGCTGCATCCACGCGGTTCCAGTCGTAGATGAGTTCGGAGGTATTCACAAGTGATGGTGCGCCAGGCCTGAAAGGCGCGCCCTCCCGACTTACTTTTTCGGCGGTACCGTCAGCCCAAAGATCGAGGTCTGCCCCTGGCCGGCCACGTTGAGGCCACGCACTCCCTCTTCGTTCGGCAAGTACAGGGTCTTGCAATGCTCGCAGCGGTAGACCTCGGCGTCCGGCCCCCAGGCCTCTTCGGCGTCGCCACAGGCCTGCTCGACCACGTCGGTGGTGTAGAACCAGCGCTTCAGGTGTCCGCCGCAGAACTTGCCTTTGGCGTCTTTCTCGTTGCAGGAGCGCTGTCCCGGCTTCTTGATCTTCACCTTGTGATGGGGAAGCTGCGGAGGAGCGGTCGCGGTTTCAGTGGTGGCCAAGGGCTATCCTCGTGGCTGCGGCAAAGTGCCCGCCGGATTTACGAATTCATTTTACTCGAAGCGGTTTCGGCGGAGCTATTATCGGGTTCAGTCGAACTCTCTCTTGGGCGCAACCTGCTCGGCTCCGACCCGTCCGCAGGCGATGTCAGCCACGAAATAGTTTTCGCCCTTCATCGGCCCACCCGCCATCCGGCGTAGCATCGCGAGTTGTCCCACATGGGTCAAGGCATCGGCAATGGGGCCTTGAAAGAGCTTCTCGGCGGGCACGGACAGCGGCTCCGAGGAAGCCAGGAAATCGTCGAAACTCTTGAGCGCAGCAAAAAACCGGCTGGCTTCCTTGTCCCAAGGCAAGGGCTGGGAGTCTTTCCAGCTTTGCTTGTTTTGGGCGATGGAAAGCGCCCAATCGAACAGGTCGCCCAGATGAGCCAGGATTTGCCCCGGCGTTCGTCCGGACTCGGAGGCGCGAAATTCCGCAAACCCCGCGGGAGGGTTGCGGATGGCTTTGCCGCCCCGGTAGGCCAGAGTCGCAACGGTGTGGCGCAAGAGTTCGCGTTTCGGATCAGAATTCGCGGTCATGGCGTTTTCCCTCTTGTCTCAGATTTTTAAGTTTCTGTCATCCCGAGCGAGTCCGCACATTCGCGTGCGAATGTGCGGGCGACGAGGGACCCCTACCGGCTTATTAGTGCACGCATCTGTGTCGAAAAATCCCAAGGCCTGCCAATCCCGTGGTCAGGTAGGGATCCTTCGACTCCGCAAAGCGATTCGCAAGCGAATCGTTTTGGCGCTCAGGATGACACCCCATGTTTCTTACGTAGCGCTCCCGCTGCTCGCACCGCGCCCCGCAGGCGCTGGCCTACTGTCCGCGCAAACTGCCAATCGAGCAGACCTTCCATCTGGCGCGCGAAAGTTCTCCCGTATCCGTACCACCAGATTTTTTCCATTCCTGGAAGCCGGTCAGAATCGAGGTATTTCATGCGTACCATTTCTTCCAGGCCAAAGCGTCCGTGAGAGCGGCCAATGCCACTTGCCTTTACGCCTCCGTGCGGAGCTTCACTGATGCCAAAGCAGGAGACCACATCGTTCACCATGACCGTTCCCGCCTGGATGCGCCGTGCCATAGCGTCTCCGCGGGCGCGATCGCGGGTCCACACGCTGGCCGCCAGGCCGTATTCGGAGTCGTTGGCCAGGCGGATCGCCTCGTCGTCATGGTCGAAGGGCATGACCGGCAAAACCGGGCCAAACGTTTCCTCTCGCATGACGCGCATCTGCTGCGTGACGTCCGCCAGTATGGTCGGCGCGTAATAGTTCGCTCCAATTTCAGGCAAACGCTTTCCGCCCGCGAGCACACGCGCGCCTTGCGCCCGGGCTTCTTCCACCTGCGATTCCACGTTCAGCAACTGGCGCTGGTGGATCATCGGGCCCACGTCGGTGTCGGGATTCGAGCCATCGCCTACACGCAGTGCTTGGGTGTGGCGCACACAGGCCTCGAGAAAGGGACGATACAAGCTGCGATGCACGTAGCAGCGCTCGACCGACAGACAAGCCTGCCCAGCGTTGACAAATGCGCCCCAGACCGCGCCCCGTGAGGCGATTTCGATGTCGGCGTCGTCCAGCACCAGCATGGGGTCTTTGCCGCCCAGTTCCAACACCACCGGCAACAAGCGTGCCGCCGCGGCCTGCGCGATTCGTTTCCCGGTGGCAACGCTCCCGGTAAAAACCAGCTTGTCGATGTTGGCATTGATCAAGACCGCTCCCGTGGCGCCGTCCCCCGGAATCACCTGAAAAACTGGCCCGGGCACGCCCGCCTGATGCAGCAGCGACATGAGTTCGACCGCGCTAAGCGAGGTAAACTCGGAGGGCTTCGCCACCACTGCATTTCCCGCCACCAGCGCCGCCAGGCTTTCCGTAGCAGGAATCGAAAAGGGATAATTCCAGGGCGAGATGATTCCAATCACGCCATAGGGTTCGTGAAGCAGGCGGCCGGACTTCGTCTTCATGGCCAGGTTGCCGTGCGGCACGGGCTGGTCGCGCAGCAACTTGTACGCGTTGTCGATGAGGAAGCGAGCCGCATCGAGCACCACCAGCACTTCCGTGAGCAACGCTTCGACGTAAGGTTTGCCCGCCTCGCGAGTCACGAGTTGGGCGACTTCAGATTTCTTGTGATGTAGCAGGCGCTGGAAGTCACGCAGGATGGCAATTCTCCGGCGCACACCCAGCGCGGCCCAGGCGGGCTGGGCGGCGCGCGCCCGCTCCACCGCGGCACGAACCTCGGATTCCGATGCGCATTGGAATTCGCGCAAGGCTTCCCCGGTTGCAGGATTGACCGAGACCACGCTTCGCGCCGCGATATGGAGATCGGTCGCCATGCCTAATATTCGACGCTCAATATTCCACGCTCACCAGGCACAATCCGCTGGCCGGCGCGGTGGGTCCGGCGGCGGATCGTGAACGGGCTTGCAGAATTCGAACTAGGTCGGAGGCTTTCAGAGTGCCCTTGCCGGCCAGCACAAACGTTCCCACTAGATTGCGCACCATGTGGTGCAGAAATCCGCTGCCTCGCACGGTGTAGACGAATTCGTCTTCCTGCCGTTCCCAGCAGGAGCAGAAAATCCGCCGGACATTCGACACTTCTTCGTCCTGCCCCCGCTCCGGATCAACCGCGGCAAACGAGGTGAAATCGTGTTCGCCGACAACCAGAGCGGCTACCTCGGTCATCTCAACTTCGTCCAACGGATAAGGGTAATGCCACACATAGCGTGCTAGGAAGGGCGGGCAGATGGCACGGCGATAGACCCGGTAGCGATAAGTCTTGGCGCGAGCCGACTTGCGGGCGTGAAACTCGGCTGAAGCCTCAGTGGCTTCCAGCACCCGGATCGATGGCGGTAAAAGGTCATTCAGTGCCACTACCAGGTTCTCCGGCGGGATGGGCGATTGGGTGACAAAGGTTGCGACCTGGCCGAGAGCGTGCACTCCCGCGTCAGTGCGCCCCGAGCCCTGAGGCAGGACTTTTTCGCCCGTTACTCGTCCAATGGCTGAGGCCAATTCGCCTTGAACTGTGGCCTGTTCAGGCTGGACCTGCCATCCGGCGAACTCCGTACCGTCGTAGGCCAGGAGCAATTTGAGATTCCGCATGATGATTTGTTTGGAGTCGTCCCGGCGGCGATTGTCATCCAATTCTGTTGCCAATCTTTACAAAGCTTTACCTGGGCAACGCGGGGCAAGATCAGAACCCGGCCCGGCGTTCCGGCTATACTATTTCATTCGATTTGGGTTTGTTCAATTTGTGCTCTTTTGACTGTGATCGTCAACTTGTGATCTTCAATTTGTGAGCGTCAATTTGTGACCCAGGGACGAAAGAAGAGAAAAGAACGCCAGTGGGTACATAAAATGAAACCTGGCGTCCAAAAATTGCGTACCATCGCTTGATTTCCAGAAGCCTTAGCGGCCTTCATCATTAGCCTGTGCAGGGAGAGAATCGAATGTTTGTGTTGGCAATGCAAAGCGCCTTCCGGCGGACTCTTGCGGTCGTCCTCGCCGGTGCTCTGACCGCCACGGGTTGGGCTCAAACTGCGGCCCAGCCGAATCCAGCCGCGCCCGAGGGGCCAAAACCGCACCAGTTCGTGGTTTCGGACTACTCCAGGCCCCAGTCTCACTTCCCCAATCCGATCGCGCCCTACCGGTCGCAGAGTCTGCCCGCACCGGACCTGAGCAACACCGCGCGGATTGACCAGTTGATGCGGGACGGCAAACTGTACCTCTCCGTGAACGACGCCGTGGCGCTGGCCTTGGAGAATAACCTCGACATCGCCATCCAGCGCTATAACATGGCCATCGCCGACACCGATATTTTGCGTACCAAGGCGGGCGGCAGCACGCTGGGCGTCAACAGCGGCGTGGTCACCAACACTCCGGGCGGGGGCACGGGCGGCCTGAGCGGATCGGTAGGCTCGGGTACTGGCGGCACCAGCGCCGGATTGGGCGGAGCCGGCACAGGCGCCGGCGGCCTGGTCAATTCCACTCTCGGCAGTGGCCCTGCAATCACCAGTTTCGACCCGGTCCTCACCGGCACGCTGCAGATGGATCGGGCGTTCACCCAGTCCTCAAGCATTTTCAGCCCCATTCCGGTGGCAAACCAGAATACCGGAACCGCGAACTTCAGCTACCTGCAGGGCTTCCAAACCGGCACCAACTTATCCTTGGGATTCAACAATACCCACACCACCACCAGCAATCCGACGGCTACTTACAGCCCGGCGTTGAGTTCAGGATTCCAGTTCCGGCTCACCCAGCACCTGCTGCAGGGTTTCGGCTTCGCTCCCAACTCGCGGTTCATCAAGATCGCAAAAAATAATCGTGAGATTTCTGACGTCGCCTTCCGTTTGCAGATCATCACCACCGTGGACCAGATCCAGAGCATGTATTGGGACCTGGTATTCGCCTACGAAAACGTGCGGGTACAGAAGGAATCGCTGGCGTTCGCGGACAAGACTCTTTCCGACACCAAGAAACAGGTGGAAATCGGAACTCTGGCGCCGATCGAAGTGGTGCGCGCCCAGAGCACGGTGGCCACCGACCAGCAGCAGCTCACACTGGCGCTGACCAACCTGCAACTACAGCAGCTGCTGATGAAGAACGCGCTCACCCGGACTCTGGTGGATCCCAGGCTGGCCGATGCGGAAGTGATTCCGACCTCCACCATGCAGCTGCCGCAACAGGAGCCTGTGGTGCCGACCCAGGACCTGGTGACCGACGCGCTCAGCCATCGGGCCGAGCTGGCGGAAGCCCGCATCACCCTGGCCAACTCGGAAATCAGTAACAAGGCCGTGCGCAACTCGCTCTTGCCCAGCCTGGACCTCTACGCCTACTACGGAGGGACCGGCATCGGAGGAAACGTGGCCCTGCCCCCTTGTACTCCTACCAGCGGCCCCTTCGAGAGCTGCTTTGATCCCACTCGAGCGGCGCCGCCCTTTCGCAATGGCGGCCCGGTAGGCTACGGCAGCGCGTTGAGCCAGTTAGTGGATTCCAGCGCCCCGGATAAGGGCGTTGGCATCAGCCTGACCATTCCTCTGCGCAACCGCGTGGCCCAGGCCACGCAAATCCGTTCGGAGCTGGAATATCGCCAATCCCAGATGCGGCTGCAGCAGCTGGAAAATCAGATTCGCATTGAAGTGCGCAACGCTCAGTTTGCCGTGCAACAGAACCGTGCCAGCGTAGCGTCGGCTCAGGCTGCGGTCGACCTCGGCCACCAGTCGCTTGATGCAGAGCAAAAGAAGTACGCTTTGGGCGCGTCGACGACTACTCTTGTTCTGCAAAACCAGAGTGCGCTGGCTACCGCTGAATCCACTCTGGTTTCGGCGATGGCGGCGTACGAGAAAGCTCAGCTCGAACTGGATCGTGCGACCGGGCTTCTGCTCGAACACTCCGGAATCCAGATTTCCGACGCCGAGCGTGGCGAAGTCACCCATATGCCGACTGTTCCCTTTGTCGCTCCGCAGGACCGACGTGCAGCCCTCGGTGGTACAGCCTCAGGCCGCACCGCAATAGCGGCCAGAAACACGTCCGTAAAAATCTGCGGGGCGTTACTCCTCCGGGCAGGTGAGGACAGCCTGCCCCTACGTGGGCATGAGCCGGCGCGATTCTGCGACGAATCCCGGCTGCCATTTCGCCTCCGACACCTTCCGGTTTATTCTCTCGGCGTGAACCTTTCCGTGGTTCTGATCACGCACAACGAAGAATTGAACCTGGGGCGCACTCTGGAAAGCGTGCGGACGCTGGTGCGTGAAGGCCAGGGCGAAATCATCGTCGTAGATTCAGGTTCGACGGACCGCACGGTAGAAATCGCGAAATCTTTTGGGGCGCAGGTATTTGTCGAGGAGTGGAAGGGCTTCGCGGCGCAGAAGAATTCGGCGATCGCAAAAGCCACCGGAGATTGGATTCTTAGCCTGGACGCCGACGAGGAACTTAGTCAGGGCGCGCGGCAGACAGTCGAGAAGATTCTCGGAGCCGAGTCACAGAAATATGCAGCGGTCGCAGGCGTCTGGTTCCCGCGCAAAAATCATTTTCTCGGGCACTGGATCAAGCACGGCGGATTTTATCCTGACCGCAAGCTTCGGCTATTCCGGCGAGGACAGGCGCAGTTTCCCGCGCGCGCAGTTCATGAAACTGCTTCGACCGCTGGCCACACCCTGGTAGCCGACCATGATTTCGCCCTGGGTAAGGACGTCGCGCTCATCCATCACTCCTACCCCACGATCTCCGACTACATCGAGCACATGAACCGCTACTCCTCGCTGGGAGCCGAGATGGCGGTGGCTGAAGGACGCACCGGATTCAGCGTGATCAATATCGCGCTGCGGCCGCTGCTGACCTTCGTCTACAACTATTTTTTCCGTCTGGGATTTCTCGACGGCCGCGAAGGCCTCCTGCTACACGTCTACCACGCGGTCTACGTTTCCTGGAAATACACTAAGGTGTGGGAACTGACGCACGCCCGCAAGTCCTAGCCCGCTCTGGCTGCCATCCGGCACCGGGCTCTCCGGTGTCGCCAGCACGGGACGGACGCCGTCGGCATAGCCGATATCGAACAGCATTCCTTCCGACAACACGCCGCGCATCTTGCGCGGCTCCAGGTTGACCACAAACAACGCTTGCCGGCCGACGATCTCTTGCGGGTGATCGCGCTCCGTTTTCATCCCGGCAACAATGGTGCGTTCGTGATCGCCGAAGCTGACGCGCAACTGCAGCAGCTTGTCCGAGTTGGAGACGTCTGCCACGGTTAGGATCGTCCCGACGCGAATATCAATCTGATTGAGGAATTCCAGAGAAATCACGGGCTTGATGGGAGCCGGCGTCATGGTTCTAGATAACCACAGAGGACACTGAGGACACAGAGAAAACTTCGCTCCTTGCAGCTCGGTGTCCTCAGTGTCCTCCGTGGTTCAGCAGGCGCTCTCTTACAAACGCAATGATCTGGGACGTAACGTAGGGCGGCGGAGAGATACGAAACATGGGACGCAGCGCCACAGGTTTCAGCGAAATCTCGTGCCAGGCCACCTCTGCGGCTTGGCTCTCATGCAAAATGACCGCGTCCGCCCGATCCAAAAACTCCTGGGCTGATTTCTTGAAATCCGCAGTTGCGGGATCGAGAACAATAAGGTAGAGATCAGGCCGCAAAAACTTGAGAATGCTGTTCGATTCGACAATCGCATTCCTGGCTTCTGCCAGGCGGCCACGAATGGCAGGCATGGCTTCCGCCAGACGTCCTTGCTCGGTTCGCACCCACCAGGCGCGGGCCGCACCCGCCGCCAGAAAACGTGAAGTGTCGGAGTCCCCGGAGCGGTCATGCTCCTCAGAGATCGCCCAACTGTGATCGTCCGTCGCGCAGTGACAGGGTTCGCCGTCCTTGGAACAGACGCCGTGTCCGTATTGGGTAATTTTCAGCGCGGTCCAGTTGTGTTCCGGCAAAGCAGCAATGAGACCGGCCACAACGCTCGTCTTGCCCACGCTGCGCGAGTGTCCGCCGATGATGATGAGCGCCATTGGACTTCGTCGTTGGTCCTTGGTCGTTGGTCGTTGGCCCTGACCCTTAGTTGCGAAGGCCAGATAGTTGCCAAAGGTTTGCCAAAGGCCAAGGACCCAAGAACCAACGAGCTATTTCCTCGCCAGCCGGGCCAACGCCGCCAGCTGTTTCAAATATTCCCGCACCGGACGGGCCGGAGTGCCCCAAAATGCCACGCCTTTGCCGCGCAGCACTTTGTGGGGGAGAATGCCGCCCTGCCCGCCCAGCATGACGCCTTCTTCGATGCGGGCGTGCTCTCCGATGCCGACCTGGCCGCCGAGCACCACATCCTTCTCGATCACGATGCTGCCAGAGAGCCCGGTTTGAGCGGCGATCACCACGTCTTCCCCGATCTGGCAGTTATGCCCGATATGCACCAGATTGTCGATCTTGGCGCCGCGGCCGATGCGGGTGACTTCAAGGGCTCCTCGATCGATGGTCGAGTTGGCGCCGATCTCCACGTCATCGCCGATTTCGAGCCGCCCCACCTGGGGAAACTTTTCATAGCGCCCAGTGGCGGGATCGCGCACATAGCCGAAGCCGTCTGCGCCCAGCACCGCTCCGGCATGTACCATCACGCGGTCGCCGATTTGCGCGCCCGGATAGATCGTCACGTTGGGATAAATTTCGCAATCGCTGCCGATATGAACCTCGGCTCCGATTACCGCGCCCGCTCCAATCCAAGTGCGATCGCCGATCTCAGCCTTCTCGCCGATGACGGCTCGCTCTGCCACCATCACGTCTTTGCCGAGCCGGGCCGAAACCTGCACCACCGCGCTGGGATGCACCCCGGGCGAGCGTCCTGGCGCGGGACAAAGAAATCGCGCGGCCCGCGCAAACGCCAGCCGGGGATGCCTGGCGATCAGCAGCGGTTTGGAAAAGGCTTTCGCTCTGGCAAACTCACCTGCAATCACCGCCGCGGCAGGGGATTCGAATGCCAGACGCAAGGTTTTTTCATCCTCGACAAACACGAGGTCCGGCGAGGTGGCTGCGCAATGCTGGCGATGCCGCCGACTTCGACGGCGCCATCTCCCACCACTTCCGCCTGTAGCGATTCGGCAATCGAAAGGAGTGACCGCTTCATGGCACCTTTGTATACGTTTGGCCAAGAAAGAAAAGCTGGAGCGGGTCTAGAATGGTGGCATGGAGAAGAAAATCTTCTGGATCAGTTCACCATACTGGGGCTGGCCGCGGATTTCATCCTGCCCATCTGGTGGGCGCTGATGGCGACCATCCCGATCGCCTATGCCAGCTGGTGGATCGCGTATCGCAGCGAGTGGTTTTGAAAGGCAGCTTCTAGCTTCTAGCTTCTGGCTTCTAGCTAGCTCTTCAAGATTTGTCTTTGCTAGAAGCATAGCCAGAAGCTAGAAGCGGCCTTTCTCAGTACAACCCCGGCTCCCCCGGCGGCCGCGTCTTCCAGCGCCGGTGCACCCACAACCACTGGTCGGGATAGCGGCGGACATAGTCTTCGATAATCTTCGTAAATATCTGGGTATTGGTGACGATATCTGCTTCGTCGTTGCCGGTGCGCACCAGGTTGACGGCGGGATCGAAGCGCAGGCGGTATTTTCGCAGCACCGGGTCCCAGATCGTGAAGCCGGGGACCACGGCAGCGTCGGTCCGCAGCGCGATTCTGGCCAGTCCGCTGGCCGTGCACGCCGGGATGCCGAAGAAGTTCACGAACACGCCCTGCGGCGGAGTCATGTTGGTGTCCATGAGAATGCCGACTACTTCACCCGCCTTCATCGCTGCCAGCAGGCCGCGGACGAAATTGTCTTTGCTGACGGTAGTGTTGCCGTGCATCGAGCGGTAGCGCTGCACCAGACGGTCGAGATAGGGGTTGTCCAGGTTCCGCATGACCACATGCATCCAGATGGCCGTGCAGGGAGTGGACAAAGGCGGAGAGTTCCCAGCCTCCGAAGTGAGCGGTTAGAAACAATACTCCCTTGCCTCGGGCGAAGGCTCGTTCGTAGTTTTCGAATCCGTCGTACACCACCACCCGGCTCACGTTTTCCCGGGTGTATCGGGGAAACTGGCAGACCTCCGCCAACTGGCGGCCGAGAGAGGTAAATTCTCCGCGCAGAATGCGGGCATGTTCGCGGCGGCTCTTTTCCGGTAGCGCCATCGCCAGGTTCCGCATGCCCACCCGCCGCAGACGGCCGTGCAGGAGGTAGACCATCCAGGAGAGAGAAATCGCAGCCGCCCGCGAAAGCGGTCGAGGCAACAGGCTCAGAGTTTTAACGATTGGCCACGCTAGCGCGTACTCGAGTCGCTGACGCATTTAGGGGAAACTGGTGACGGTAGCAAGGGGGCAGTGGGTTGTCAATGTAGGCGCGACCTGTCGATCACGCCGACACTGAGCGTGCTAGTGGCGGCGTCCCGCCGGCGTCTGGTGGCGCTGCCCACGAGCGGGACGCTCGCGCCTGCATTAACTCCCTTACTTGCTGGCTGCCGCCTTGGCCCACTTGGCCAGCGTGTTCAGAAACGGAAACGCATTCTGAGGAGCGTCGATGGTGCCCGTGAGCGAAGTCTTGAAAGGCACCATGCGGCCGTAGAACTCACGCGTCGCGTCTTTGTCCTGGCTAATTGCAGCGCCGCTCAGCTCCAGCCCGGCGAACAGTCCGCGGGCCCGCGAATAGCTGAGCACTTGCGCCTTCAGTTTCCAGTCGGTGTCCGCGGCCGCATGACGGCCCACCGGTCCGGCAGCCACGCTGGCGTCGGCACCCAGTTTGAACTCGCTGCTCAACAGGTTCTTCATGCCATCGTCATTCATGATGAGCATGACCAGATCGACTGCCTGGGCGCCAATCTGCAGACCGAAGCTGCCCCCCTTGACGGTGAAAAATGCCGGAGCGCTCCAACCTTTCGGGGTGCGGCAACTCGCGACGCCGCGACCATAGCGGGCTCCTACGATGAATCCACCTTTGAGCATGGTGGGAACGACCGCCACGCATTGAGCGGAGCCCAGTACCTCTTCCGGAATCCCCTGGTCGGGTGCGGATTCGATCTCGTCCAGCACGGTGCCGGCGGCCTTGATCCGGTCTTCCGCCTTGTTCTGGTCGTCATCATCCTTGGCAAAGGTGGAAACAGCGAGACATGCGACGAGACACAGCAGCAGCAGTTTTTTCATTTCTTCCTTACTTTCCGTAGCTTGATAGAGTTTGTTGGCAACTCAATACATTGATTCTAACGGATTTCGGGGTGAAAGAGGGTGCGGCAAGGTCCCCGGCCTGGGCACCTTCGCGGAGAGATCAAGATCCTTAGCGGCAGAGTACGCAAAAAAAGGGCCGCAAAGGTTAGCTGGAATTGAACAAGGGCTCGGATGGGCAAAAAAATCGGGGCTAGTAGCGGTGACCCTAAATCTCCGCTCCCAACCCCGTCTCCCAGGTTCTGTGGTAGGTGAAGCGAGTATGCGGGCGAGGCGAAAAACCGACAAGATTACCTAGGCCATTGTCCTAAAGTAACCTCGACGCCAGGTGCAGAAAATTTGCGGATTGTCGAATTTACGGATAGTCGGATTTTTAAGTTCGTAAATCCGAAAACTCGTCGATCCGTAAATCGCGGTCCCAATTCTCTCTTGCAAAGCTTACTTCGCGGTGACCAGCGAGTGTGTGATGGCGTGCACCGAAAGCGCGATCCGGTTTTGCACTCCCACCTTGCGCATCAGCTTGGCCACATGCGCCTTCACGGTGCGTTCTTCAATGCCCAGCGCCGAGCCGATTTCTTTGTTGGAGCGGCCCGCCACCAGCATTTCCAGCACTTCCTTCTCCCGGTCGGTAAAGGTCACACGGCCGGCGGGAAAGATGCGTCCCGGGGCTGAACTGACACGCTCGATGAATAGGGAAAGCACACGCCGCGGAGCCCATACTGAACCCTGGTTCACGATGCGGATGGCCTGCACAAACTCGGTCGGAGATGCGGCTTCATCCACGTAGCCCTTGGCGCCCGAAGCAATGGCCTTCAAAATGGTCTCCTCGTCCATGCCCGAACCTGTCACAATGATGCGGAGGTCAGGGCGGCTGGCTTTGAGACTGGCCATCAGGTCGAACAGGTTCTGCCCGTTTCGGTTTCCCAGCAGGACCAGATCGATGTTTGGCAGGTTGCCAATGTCGGGAAGAGACGCCGCGATGAGTTCGAAATCCGTTTCCGAATCAAACAGGGCACGAAATCCAACAAAACGCAATGGATCGCTCTCCACCACCGCAAGGCGGATGACCGGTTTCTTTGCGGGTGCAGCCTTCATGGCAGTCGCAGCCTTCATAGGGTTTCCTGTTTGATGGGTTTCCTGCTTTATTTTTAAGCTGGCCCAAGCATAACTACATTTGCCGGCAATGAGAACCTTGGACTCTGTAGTAGCGATTACGCCGGTAACGTGGTAAGCATCTAAGAAAAGGCGGGTAACCGGGCATGAAACGACGTTTGCAGCGGATGAAAAGACATGTGCGGTGGGCAGCGGCCGTTGTGCTTGTGGGCTGCATGGCGGCGGCCGCTCAGACCCCCTACCAACCCAAGTTTAAGGGCGATCCTGCCAAGTCAGACTCGGAAGCTGCCGCGCTGGGCTATATGCGTACGGTCCTGCGCGCCCAGAAACTCTACAACAAGAAGAACAACAAGTTTGCCGCATCCCTCGCCGACCTGGTGCACACCGGATCATTTACCAAGCGCATGGTGAACCCGGATCGAGGCGACTACTCCGTCGGCTTCAAGCCCAACAAAGACGGTTTCGAGCTGACCCTTACCCCCAAGCAATTGGACGCCGAGCACCGCTCCTTCTACGCCGACGAGGATGGACAGATCCACGCCGACGACCAGGCCCCCGCGACCGAGAAATCGCCAGTGGTGAAGTGAGGGAGGAAGATTTCAGATTGTGGATTTTAGATTGCAGATTTTTCAGAAATCTTCATCTGAGAACTAAGAACTAAAATCTGAGAACTGAAGTCCTTACTTAACCAACAGCGAGCAAGATTCCATCGCGGGTTTCAGATAGCAGATTGAAGATTTCAGATTTTAGATTTCTGAAGTAGCAGCCGGAAACCAGGAAAAATCTGCAATCCTAAATCTGCAATCTGAAATTTCACGCTACCCCCGCTGATCTCTGCCGCTTTTCCATCGCGAAACGTGATGGTCACCGGCTTGCCACCGTTGGGATAGTGCACCGTTTTCACAGCGGGATCACTGGAACGATCTGGAACACCCATCCCAATAGAAAAATAGGCCTGAAATTCATTCATCCCGGGCTTGATCTGGTGTTGCTCGATCGATTGCCAGACATCCGCCGGCCAGTGTTTGTATAGTTCGCGTGGATCCTGAATGAAGAACATTTCGTCGGAGTAGATCTGGTAACTGTCGCCAGTCTGCGAGCCGATGGGAACAGCGAAGCTCTTGCCCTCCTGTTCGAAAACCGCCATCACCTGGCGGAGGTGGGCGGAATGCGGGGCCGTATCGGTGATTACGTCTTTGATCTCGAGCTTCTGGATGGGCAGCAACAGACCCGCTTCGTGAGCAAAGTCAGCGTGATGGCGCGCGCGGTCGTAGGGATAGTAGGTAAAGCGATAACCCTCCTTGACCCACACCGGCTGCTCGGTCAGTTGCTTCGCCGACTTCAAATCGTAGGGATGAAGCTTCCTGGGGACCACATAGTAGTCAGGATTCAGCGGCGGGGCAGACGGCTTGGCTTCGGTAGCCGTGCCGGCGCGACGCTCATAGACGACATACCCGGCACGAACTGCCGCCACCCCAATGACGACGGCCAGGATCAGCTGGATTCTCCGCTTCGTTTCTGAGGTCATCGTTCACCGTGTAAAATCAATATGAGCACTGCACTCGCCCCGAGAGTGCCCCAGCTGAGGAGACCCCATGGCCACTCTTACCGAGGACGAAGTTCTAAGCGCGTTGAAGCAATGTTACGATCCGGAAATTCCAGTCAACATTGTGGACCTGGGACTGATTTACGGAGTCCGCTTCGAGCCCGCGCCCGAGGAGAAACAGGACGTCACCGTAGAAATGACCCTGACCGCGCAAGGCTGCCCTTCGCACGTCATGATCGGAGAACAGGTCAAAGCCCGGGTCGAACAGATGCCCGGCGTGCGCAACGCAACCGTCAACGTGGTGTGGACTCCGCCGTGGACCCCGGAGCGCCTCAGCCCCGACGCCCGCAAAACCCTGGGCATCGAATAACGCCAGCGCCGGCCCGCCACCAACCTAGGTGCTCAGCAGAGATTCGTACCAGGTTCGGCTGCGATTTTCCGCGGCTTCCGCCAGACGGTCACCCACCCGCGTAGCGATCTCGAGGAAGTTATTGCCGCGCTCGATGAAGCCCGGCAAGCCTCTGCGGACTTCGGCAAATTTCTCTGGATATTCCGAGGCCAGCGTCGCCAGCCCCACGCCGGCCACAATGATGCCGGCAGCCCATTTCTTCTTGAGAAACATCGCAGTGCCCAAGCCCGCTGCACCACTCACCAGCGCTATCTTCCAGTTTTCCATCCCGCCCTCCGCAATGACGGAATTGTACCCGAGAGCAAACTCGGGATACCGTATACTGCCAAACTTATCACGGAGGACTTTGATGCTGAAAGCCGGCAGAGCAGTGCTCCCTGCCCTGATTTTTGCACTGGTTGCGACCGCCGCCGCCCAGACCGAGCCCCGCGCTCGCGACCTGGGCGTTCCCTTCGATGGCTCACCCGGGCCATTCAATGCGATCACCGACGTGAAAGGCGTAGAAGTCGGCCACACCACCCTGATTTCGGGCAGTGGTCCGTTGAAAGTCGGCGTGGGCCCGGTGCGCACGGGAGTGACCGCCATCCTTCCCCGCGGAAAGGACTCTCTCGATTCCGTTTTCGCCGGCTGGTTCACGCTGAACGGCAACGGGGAAATGACGGGAACCACCTGGCTGGAAGATTCCGGCTTCCTCGAAGGCCCGGTCATGATCACCAACACCCACAGCGTGGGCGTGGTCCGCGACGCGGTGATTGCATGGCGGCTGAAGCGCGCTCCGCCCGATGAGGAGGGCTATGCCTGGTCCCTGCCCGTGGTGGCCGAGACCTGGGATGGCGACTTGAATGACGTCAACGGATTTCACGTCAAGCCCGAGCACGTGTTCCATGCGCTGGATACAGCTCACGGCGGCCCGGTGGAAGAAGGCAGCGTGGGCGGCGGCACCGGGATGATCTGCAATGAATTCAAGGGCGGCATCGGGACCGCTTCGCGCGTGCTGGATGCGAAGCATGGCGGCTACACCGTCGGCGTGCTGGTGCAGTGCAACTACGGAATGCGCAGCCAGTTGCGCATTGCCGGAGTGCCGGTGGGCCGCGAGATCGGCGAGCACACTCTCCGCGACAGTGACATCGGCTCGATCATCGTGGTGGTCGCCACGGACGCTCCGCTTGATTCCAACCCAGCTGAAGCGCGTGGCCCGCCGGGTTTCGCTGGGATTGGGCAGAGATGGAAGTTTTTCGGGAGATGGTTCGGGAGATATTTTTCTGGCCTTCTCAACCGCCAACCCCGGCGCCGCAGGGTCAAAGGGCGCACGCCAGATCACCATGCTGCCCAACCAGCGCCTGAACCCGATTTTCCTGGCCACCGTGCAGGCCACGGAAGAAGCCGTGGTCAACGCCATGGTCGCCGCCAAGACGATGAAGGGCATCAACGACCGTGAAGTGATGGGCTTGCCGCACGACAAGGTGCGAGAGGTGCTGAAGAAAGTACAACCGTCTGGTGAAGTAGCTGTTCTGTGTGGAGCGGGCGCCCTCGCCCGCTGCCTTTGCCTTTGACTTTGACTTTGTGTCCAAAGAATAGCAAAACAAAACCAATTTCAAAGGCGGCGGGCGAGGGCGCCCGCCCCACACGGGTTCAGTAAATCGTATAGCCCGGAGCTGGCGTCCGCAGATCGGGTTTCGACGCCATCAGCAGGAGTGCTCCCATTTTCTTGAAGGCGCGCAAATCCTCGAGACTGTGGAAAGACTTGGTCTGGTAGTCATCGGGCGTCGGCGTGTCGTCCGGAATGCGGCGCGCTTCCACTTTCTCAAAGGCGTGCTTCTTCAAGAGATCAACATATTCCGCTTCCGACCGCACGTGCACCGGGACTTTCAGCTTGTCCACCCATTGCAGCGAGTAGGAATTGTCGCGATATAAATTGATCAGGATGAACAGACGCCCATGCGGCGCCATCACTCGAAACAGCTCGGACAGCGCGCGATCCTGGTCGGCATAGTAGTAGAACGACTCCACCGACAAAACCTTTTCGAAAAAGTTTTCTTCCCACGGAATCTGCTGCGCCGATCCCCACACATACAAAATATTTTCGAAGTCCTTGGAGGCGGCGCGGGCCTGCCGGACCATTTCATCGGAAACATCGAGACCCACAACCTGGCCAAAGCCCTCCGGCCCGTCACCCACCAGGCGTGAAAGCAGCCGCGTCGCCCAGCCCGATCCGCAACCGAGGTCGAGCACACGCTCACCGGGGCGCAGGTCCATCAGCCGCAAGGTTTTCTCGGTGATATCGAGATGATGGTTCTCCATCTTCTCGCCTTCACCGGCCGCGGCCCAGCGATTGAATTCCAGTTGTAGCTTCTCATCGGGAGTGGGAGGTTTGTCGGGCATGTCGATATCTTAATACGCCCACTTAGGGGCGGACGCCCTCGTCCGCCCTAGCCGGGCAAAGCCCGGCAGGGTTCTTGGTATTGAACCGTAAAATCCAGGCGAGCTTCGCTCGCCCACCCGGACGGGGCGTCCGGGTCTACGTGGTTCGGGGTGACACACATATGCTACATTTGCCATCCTCATGAGCTCAACCCCGCAGCCGGAGCCTGACCCGGAGCCGCTTTATTGTCCCCGGTGCAGCCAGGAAGTCAACGATCCGCTCACTTGCGGAGACTGCTCCGCCGTCATCTGCCGCCGCTGTGGAACTCCGCTCGAATCTCCCGACGAACTGGGGATGGGATAAAACATGGGCCTGCCTTCGGTGTCGTCGCCCTCCACCGCAAAATCCGAATCGCCCAGCCTGGTTCGCGGACTCAGCCTGCTCGATTCCGTCCTGCTGCTGTGCGGCGGCATCATCGGCTCTTCGATTTTCCTGACGGCAAAAGACATTGCCGGCCCGCTGCCCCATCCCATGCTGTTCCTGCTGGTCTGGATTCTGGGCGCGGGCATTTCGCTGCTGGGATGCAACGCCTTTGCCGAACTGGGCTCGATGTTTCCCGACTCCGGCGGCCAGTACGTTTATCTGCGCGAAGCTTACGGAGACCTGCCCGCATTTCTCTACGGCTGGATGCTGTTCAGCGTCGCCAACGGCGGCACCATCGCGGCGCTTTCGGTTGCGTCGGCTGCGTATCTGGGAGGAATCGTTCCGGCGATTTCCCAGGAGCATGTCATCTTCACCGCCTTCGGAATCGTTCTCACTCGCGCTCACGTAGTCGCGCTGGCTGCTATCGCCGTCGTGACCTGGATCAACGTTGTGGGGTTGCGCTGGGGCACGATCCTGCAAAACCTGGCTACCTGGGCGAAGTTCGCCGCCATGGCCGCCTTTGTGATTTTGGGATTCGCCATCGGCAAAGGCGACTGGCACCACTTCGTTGCCGCTCCGGGACAAAGCCTGAATCTGGGATTGAGCGCAGGACAGCTAACCTCGGCATTCGGCGTGGCTTTGATCGCCGTCTTCTGGGCTTACGACGGATGGGTCTACATCACGTGGGTTTCGGGCGAAGTCAAAGATCCTCGCCGCAATGTGCCTCGCGCCATGGTGCTCGGAGTCGTCGCCGTCGGGGTCATTTACATGGCGATGAACATGACTTACGTTTACGCCCTGCCGCTGGGCGAGATCGCGAAGCACGAAATCATCGCGCACGCGGCTGCGGTCGCGCTGTTTTCTCCGGCAGCCGCACTGTGGCTGTCGGCTTTGATTGCGGTCTCCTGCTTCGGCGCCATGGCCAGCTGCACCATGAGCGGCGCGCGTGTGTACTTCGCCATGGCCCGTGATGGCGCATTCTTCCAGAAGATGGCGGAAGTCCATCCCAAATGGCGGACGCCCGCATTCAGCCTGATCGGCCAGGGCATCTGGGGCGCGGTGCTCACGCTCAGCGGACGTTACGACCAGCTTTACACCTATGTAATGTTCGGCATGGTGCTCTCCTACACGCTCACCGTGGTCGGCATGTTCATCCTGCGCTGGAAGCGTCCGGAACTTCCGCGGCCGTATCGCTGCACCGGATATCCCTGGCTGCCGGCGATTTATGTATTGATCGGCGGCGCTTGGACGCTCAACACGATCGTCACGCGACCCACAGAAGCGCTGGCCGGGGTTGCGATCGTATTGATCGGCGTGCCCGGATATTTGTACTGGAAGTGGCTGAGCAGGAAGGTGTCGCGAGTTTCCTGATTGCCGTCCTCTGTTCCTGCGTCATGCTGAGGGACTTCAGTCCCGAAGCATCTTGCGTGTAGCGCACAGCTGCCGGGGCGAGCCCGGATCCGCTTCACGCCGGATCCTTCACCTGGCTCAAGCCGGGTTCAGGATGACGCCGTCGTAGAAGAAGCCGGGTCCACAGTTGGCATCTGCTCCTCATCTCTTTACAATCACCTGACTATTGAATGGCTCAGCTCGGAGCCACGGAGAATTTCATGGCAGACCCTCTTCTGATCGCCAAGGGGGACGATCCGCTGTACTTGTTGCCCGGCATGTCGAATCGCCACGGTCTGGTCGCCGGAGCCACGGGCACGGGCAAGACCGTCACGCTGCAGGTGATGGCGGAAAGCTTCAGCCGCATCGGCGTGCCCGTTTTCGCCGCCGATGTGAAGGGCGATCTCTCCGGAATCAGCCAGCCGGGCAACGACAATCCCAAACTGCAGGACCGGGTGAAAAAATTGGGACTCACCGGCTTCACGTTTTCGGGTTGCCCGGTCACGTTCTGGGACGTCTTCGGAGAGCAGGGCCATCCCGTCCGCGCCACGATTTCGGAGATGGGGCCGCTGCTGATGAGCCGCATCCTGAATTTGAACGATACCCAGGAAGGCGTGCTGGCGCTGGTGTTCAAGATTGCCGACGACAACGGCCTGTTACTGCTCGATCTGAAAGACCTGCAAGCCATGCTGCAGCACGTCGGCGATTCGGCCAAAGATTATCCAGACGCAGTACGGCAACATCTCGCCCGCCAGCGTCGGCACCATTCAGCGCACTTTGACCGCGCTGCAGCAACAAGGAGGCGACAAGTTTTTTGGCGAGCCCGCGCTCAACCTCGACGACCTGCTGCAGACCGATACCAACGGCCGCGGCGTAATCAACATCCTCGCCGCCGACAAGCTCATGGCTTCGCCGCAGCTCTATGCCACGTTCCTGCTGTGGATGCTTTCAGAACTCTTCGAGAAGCTGCCCGAAGTCGGCGATCCGGAAAAGCCCAAGCTGGTTTTCTTTTTCGACGAAGCCCACCTGCTGTTCACCGATCTGCCGTCAACCCTGCAGGCCAAGATCGAGCAGGTGGTCCGGCTGATCCGTTCGAAGGGTGTCGGCGTTTATTTCGTCACCCAGAATCCGTTGGATGTTCCCGAAGTCGTCCTCGGACAACTGGGCAACCGGGTGCAGCACGCACTGCGTGCCTTCACTCCCAATGATCAGAAAGCCGTTCGTGCAGCGGCCCAGACATTTCGCACCAATCCCAAGCTGAATGTTGAAACCGCCATCACGCAACTCGAAGTAGGCGAAGGCCTGGTTTCGTTTCTCGACGAAAAAGGAACGCCGGGCGTGGTGGAACGCGCGTTGATTTGCCCGCCCCACAGCCAGATCGGACCCATCACGCCGGCGCAACGCCAGCAGATCATCAACGGTTCGGTGATTTTTGGAGTGTACGAAAAAGTCGTGGACCGAGAGTCGGCCTACGAACGGCTGAAGGGCAGAGCACAGCAGTCGCCGGCGCCGGCAGCGGGCCAAGCTCAGCCGCAACCGGACAAGCCCTGGTATGAAAATCTGCCGTCGATAGCCTGCCTTCCAGCCTCGGCGGAGGTGGAGGACGACGAGGAGACACGGCCGTTGACGCCATGATGAAGAGCGCCGCACGATCCATCGGCAGCTCGGTTGGGCGCCAGATCATTCGGGGAGTGTTGGGTTCAATCCTGGGTGGAAGCAGCCGGCGCTAAGATCGTCATGTTGTGTAGGGCGGGCGCCCTCGCCCGCCGCCTTTGACCTTGATGGTGTCGACGGTGTTGATGTTCGCGGGCGCCTGCGACTCCGTACACAAGAGTGGACGAAACTGGACCAGCCTCCGACCCGACGACTTTGAGCGCCAGCGGCGCTTCCCCTGCCAATCTCGAAGACTCCAATCAGCCCAAGCGGGTCATGGGCTTTCGCGACCTCGTCCTGTTTTACGTGGTCACCGGCATCAGCCTGCGCTGGATTGCAACCGCCGCCGCTGCCGGTCCCAGTTCGATCCTCATCTGGATCGGAGCATGGCTGGTCTTTTATATCCCTCTGGCTTTTTCGGTCGTAGAGCTGTCGTCGCGCTATCCCGATGAGGGCGGGCTTTACGTCTGGAGCAAGAAAGCGTTCGGAGATTTTTCCGGATTTATGTCGGCGTGGGCATATTGGACCAGTAACCTGCCTTACTTCCCCGCCGTACTTTATTTTGCTGCCAGCAATATCATTTTCATGCGGCAGAGCGCCTGGGGACATCTCTCGAACGACGCCACCTTCTACATCGTTTTCTCCCTGCTTACGCTTACCCTGGCGACGGTGGTCAACGTGGTCGGCCTGGACATTGGCAAGTGGCTGCACAACGTCGGTGCGATCGCCATGTGGATTCCCGGCAGTGATCGTGATCGTGATGGGAGCGATCGCGTGGCATCGCTTTGGGTCGGCGAATGCATTCACGCTACACGCCATGACGCCCAGCATTCACTTCAAGGACATTATTTTCTGGTCGCTGCTGGTGTTCGCCTTTGGAGGATGTGAGACCGGATCATTCCTGGGCGGGGAGATCAAAAATCCCCGGCGCACCATTCCCTGGGCAGTGTTCGTCGCGGGAATCACGGTGGCGTTCTGCTACATCATCGGAACCGTGGGAGTGCTGGTGGCACTGCCGTCGACCGATGTCAGCAACTTGCAAGGCCTGGTACAGGCGATCGCCAAAACGGTCGAGCGGGTCGGATACTACTGGACGCTGCCGTTGGCGGCCTTCCTGATTGCCCTGAGCAACGTCGGCGCCGCAGCCGCCTACCTGGCTGCGGTGGCCCGGTTGCCTTTCGTTGCCGGCATTGACCACTTTCTGCCGCCGGCATTTGGCAGGCTGCATCCGCGCTGGAAAACGCCGTGGGTCTCGCTGCTCACGCAATATTTTGTCGGGATGCTGTTCATCTTTCTCGGACAGGCCGGAACCAGTGTCAAAGGCGCCTACGACGTGCTGGCCAGCATGACCGTCATCGTTTATTTCATTCCCTACCTCTACGTATTCGCCGCCATGATCAAACTGCAGCGGGAACCCGCCGGGCCGGAGGTAATTCGAGTTCCAGGAGGGAAGCCCGTGCTGTATTGATCTCCGTGATCGGGCTGCTCACGACGACCGCCACAATCCTGCTGTCTGTGGTGCCGCCGGCGGATGACCCCAACAAGCCGCTGGCAGTTCTAAAAATCGTGGGAGGCACGGCAGTGTTGATGGCTGCGGGCGGCTGGATTTATTGGGCGGGAAAAAGAAGAACAGCAAGGGAACAAAGTCCCTAATCACCACAGAGGCACAGAGACACAGAGGAAAAACAAAATAGGTTCTTTCTCCGTGCCTCTGTGTCTCAGTGGTGAAGGAATCGCTAGACCGGCGTCGCCGTCTTCCTCTCCGGATTGAAGAACGGCATCTTCACGATCTTTGCCGTTACCTGCTGACGCATGGCTTCGATGGTAATTTCCATCTGCAGCTTGGTGCCGATTTGCGAGTGCGCCGTGTCCACGCTGGCCAGCGCGATCATCTTCTTCAGCACCGGCGACCAGGTCGTGGTGGTGGCTTTGCCGACTTGTTTGTCTCCCAGGTAAAGCGGAACTGCCACGCGCGAAGCCTGGCTGGGAGCGGCCGGCGTGAGCCCGAACTCCTCGTAGCGCGCCTCCACCTCGGGCCAATCGATTTCGAGACCTACGAACTGCCGCGACACGCCCTGCTTCTGTTGCTGCGCTAAAGCGGCTTTGCCGATGAAGTTTTCTTTCTCCAGGTGGACCATCTTCCCGAATCCCAGTTCGTAGGGCGAATATTTCTGTGACGCGATCAGCGCCTTCTTCGCGCTGGTGTAGTCCACTTCGATCAGCAGCAGTCCAGCTTCGACCCGGGCCACGTCCAGCGCCAGCATGCCCGCGGCGTGGATATCGAACTGTTTGCCCTTCTCCATCACCGCGTCCCAGACTTTCACCGCGTCGTTCCACGGAACCCAGATTTCATAGCCCAGGTCGCCGGTGTATCCGGTGCGCGAAATGTCCACATAGACGTTGCCGATTTTGCCCCGCGCCATGCGGAAGTATTTGAGGTTGGCGATGTCCGCCGTCTCGGTAACTGCCTTCAGCAGCCTCCCTGATGTCGGCCCTTGCAAAGCCAGCGCGGCCAGCTGCTCGGAGATGTCTTCAACCTGGACGTCCATGTTCAAGCCGTTTTGCCGGAACCAGCGCAGGCTGGGATCGGCGGCCGTCCAGCGGTACTTGTTTTCTTCCAGCCGCGTGACGGTACCGTCGTCAATCACTTTTCCCTGCTCGTCGCACCAGCAGCAATAAATCACCTGGCCCACCCTCACCTTGGTGATGTCGCGCGTAATGATGCGGTTCACCAGTTTGGTGGCATCCTTGCCCGTGATCAGGTACTTGTAGAGCGGCGAGATATCGATGAGCGCGCAGGCGTTGCGGATGGCGTTGTACTCGTGCTCGTGATGCACTTCGTACACGCTGACGGCGTAGTATCCCGACCACTCGCGGTAATTCAGGCTTTGGCAAAGCGGAAAAGTTCGCTCGTGAAATGCGGTTCCGACCGGCAAGAGGCAACTCCTTCGATCTCCGTGTCCTCAGTGTCCTCCGTGGTCAAGATTCTCATAACCACAGAGGACACAGAAAACGCGGAGGAAACCTGCTCGTGCTGGATTATAAGCAGTGCCGGCGATGTCACGCCAGTGCTCCGATGACTGCTGGTCACGGATCGATCCTTGCAGACAAGACCCAAACTTCCCGGTAGAATTACGTTTCGTTCAGGACTATTGAAACCATGACATCGCCCTGGAGCGTCATTCTTACCTGGACCGTCCTGCCCAGCGGGCTCTGAGCCCGCCTCTCTTCGCAGCATTTCGGAAACTGTTAGAATCCTGGCAATCTTTGCATGGCAAACGCAGTCCACTTTAACGGACTGAGAATTGAAAGCTGGCATGCCGTCCAATTCGAAATACGACGCAATCATCATCGGCGGAGGCCACAACGGCCTCACCACCGCCGCCTATCTGGCGCGCGCCGGGAAAAAAGTTCTGGTGCTGGAGCGCCGTCACGTCCTCGGCGGCGCCGCTGTCACGGAAGAAGTCTTCCCCGGATTCAAGTTCTCGGTGTGCTCCTACGTAGTCTCGCTGCTGCGTCCGGAAATTATTCGTGATCTCGACCTTCCCCGCCACGGCCTGGAAATCCTGCCGCTCGATGGCACCTTCACTCCCATGCCCAGCGGCGACTATCTGTGGCGGGTCAACGATCACGGCAAGACGCATCGCGAGATCGCGCGTCACTCGAAAGTTGACGCCGAAGCCTACGACGAATTCGGCAAAGCGATGCAGGCCATGTGCCGATTCGTGAAGCCGATCCTGAGCATGGTGCCGCCCGATCCGGCCACGCTCAATCCGAAAGAACTGATGAAGTTGCTGTTCATCGGCCGCCGCTTTCAGGGCATGACCAGCGAGGACAAGTACAACCAGGTGCAGTTGATGACCATGAGCGCCATCGACTTCCTGGACCAATGGTTTGAAACCGACGTGCTCAAGGCGACAATGTCCGCTTCGGGCATCATCGGGACTTTCCTGGGCGTGCGTTCGCCGGGAACGGCCTATGTTCTGCTGCATCACTACATGGGAGAAATTGACGGCGCCTTCCGCTCCTGGGGATTTGCCCGCGGCGGCACCGGCGCGATTTCGAATGCCATCGCGGACGCTGCCCGCGAGTTCGGCGCCGAAATCCGCACCAAGGCCGCGATTGCGCAGATCATCGTAAAGAACGGCAAGGCCACAGGCGTGGTGCTCGCCGATGGCGACGAGATCTATGCCGACATCATCTCGTCCAGTGTCGATCCCCGGCTGACGTTTACGAAATTTCTCGAAGCCGGAACCCTGCCGGCTGAATTTCTCGAAGATGTGAACCGCTACAAGTATCGCGGGTCGTCCGGCAAGGTGAACCTGGCGCTCGATGCTCTGCCTAACTTCAAGGCCATCCCCGGACCGGGCGCTCATCTACGCGGCGCGATTTCCATTTCTCCCAGCGTCGAATACATGGAGCGCGCTTACGACGATGCCAAGTACGGCAACTTCTCCCGCCGCCCCTACATTGACATGGTCATTCCCACGCTGACCGATCCGTCCGTCGCGCCGCCGGGAAAGCACATCATGTCGTGCTTCGTGCAGTACGCGCCCTACAAGCTGCGGCCGGGGCTGAACTGGGACGATCAGAAAGAAGCGTTCGGCGACAACGTGATCAACACCATCGCCGAGTACGCGCCCAATATCAAGGACATCATTCTGCATCGCCAGGTGGTCACGCCGCTCGATCTGGAACGCGAGTTCGGGCTGAGCGAAGGCAACATCTTCCAGGGCGAGCTTTCTCTGGAACAACTCTTCTTCCTGCGGCCGGTGCCGGGTTGGGCGCAATTCCGCACTCCCATCAAGAACCTGTACATGTGCGGATCCGCCACCCATCCCGGCGGCGGCATCATGGGCGGACCGGGCAGGCTGGCGGCTCTCGAAATCCTGAAAGACTTCAAGGGGGCAGCCTAAGGTGGCCGAAGCCAACAACCTGTCGGCCAACCGCGACGTCGTCATCATTGGCGGCGGACACAACGGGCTGGTTACCGCCTTCTACCTGGCCAAGGCTGGATACAAGCCGCTGGTGCTGGAGCGCCGCGCTCAGCCGGGTGGCGCTGCTATCACCGAAGAATTTCATCCCGGCTTTCGCTGCTCCACGCTCGCCCACTCCGCCGGGCCTCTGCGGCCCGATATCGTCCGCGACATGCAACTGGAAAAGCACGGCCTGAATATGATCCAGACCGACGTCGCGGTGACGGCTCTGTCACCCGATGGCCGCGCTCTGGTTCTTTACAAGGACGTCGAAAAGGCCGCGCAGGGGATTGCCGAGTTCTCCCAGAAGGATGCGACCAAGTATCCGCAGTTCCAGTCATCGCTCGCCAAGATGGGGAAGGTGATTGGCAAAGCCCTCGCTCTAGCTGCGCCTGACATCGACCATCCCAGCTCCGGCGATCTCTGGGGCATGCTCAATACCGGACGCGCGGTCCGCAAACTCGGCAGGCGCGACATGTACCGCCTGCTGCGTTGGGGACCGATGGCGGTCGCCGATCTGGTGGCGGAATACTTCGAGACGGAACTGCTCCGCGCTACCATCGCCGCGCGAGGAATTTTCGGGACTTTCCTGGGCCCCTGGTCCGCGGGCAGCAGCCTGGTTCTGCTCATTCGGGCCGCTGGTGACCCACAGGCCGCGGGCACGTCATGGTTCGCCTCCGGCGGCATGGGAGCGGTTACCCAGGCAATGGCCGCGGCCGCGCAGCATGCCGGAGCGGAAATACGCAGCGGCGCGGAAGTCATAGAAGTTCGGGTCAAGGATGGCGTCGCCAGCGGCGTGGTGCTTTCGAGTGGCGAAGAAATTACCGCCAAAGCGGTCATCTCGAATGCCGATCCCAAGCGGACCCTGCTGAAACTGGTGGACCCGGCGCAGCTTTCGCCCGATTTCGTGATGAAGCTGCAGCACTATCGCATGCCCGGCACCGTCGCCAAGGTGAACCTGGCGCTTTCAGGACTTCCCAAGTTCTCCGCGCTCGCCGGCGAGAATCACGATCGCGCCCTGAGCAGCCGCATTCACATCGGTCCGGAGATTGACTATCTCGAGCGCGCGTTCGACGAGTCCAAGTACGGTAATTTCTCCAAGCAGCCTTATCTAGAAGTCGCCATCCCGTCGCTTACCGATCCCAGCCTCGCGCCGGAAGGCAAGCACGTAATGTCGATTTACATGCAATACGCGCCCTACAAGTTAAAAGGAAGCGACTGGGAGAAACAGCGGGTGCCCTTGGGCGATACGGTGGTCAAGACGCTGGCGCAATATGCTCCCAACCTGCCGGAGCTGATTCTGAGCCACCAGATCATCACGCCTCAGGACCTTGAAGACACCTACGGCCTCACCGGCGGACACATCTTCCACGGCGAACTTTCTCTGGACCAGTTCTTCACCATGCGTCCGCTGCTGGATTGGGGGCGCTATCGCACCCCGATTCAAAATCTGTACCTCTGCGGTTCCGGCACTCATCCCGGGGCAGGATTGACCGGCGGCTCCGGCGCCAACGCGGCCCGCGAAATACTCAAAGACCTGAAGAAATAAGATCGATTACAGATTGCAGATTTTAGATTGAAGATTTCAGATTGATCCTTCCCGAGAGCTGGTCTGGGGTTAAATCTGAAATCTGAAATCAACAATCTGCAGTCCTTAGCCTCCCCTCCATTGTGACTTTAGTGCCACTCCTTCCGGAAAACGATTGTGCGGGACGCCTGCCTTAGGTTTTACTAATCCAAACCTGTGTTCACAGCTTTCCGCAGGCTCAGATCAGCGGGAGTAAACGTGTGGTAGAGGATCCAAAATGGGAGCTGGCCATCCTGGCCACCGTGCAGGGCTTCTATGAGAAGCTCCTGCAGGACTCCATCGGAGGCGAAGTCCCGGTTCCCGCCGGTCTCGAAGCCATTTCTCTGCAAGAGGGCGATGGCGAAGTCCACGCCACACTCGACAAGATGCGCCGCTGGCTGCGTCTGCTCGACCACGCCATCACACCGGCCATGCTGCGCCGGGCGTTTACCACCGAAACCGATCCCGAAATCGCCGAGGCCGTTCTGCGCTACTTCACTCGCAAGCGAGACGCCAGCGATCTGAATCGCGACAAGACGGATCTGGTCGCCACATTTCTCTACCGTCACCCGCGTGTGCCCGGACAATGGGAGCGCCGCGGCTATGGACTCGACGGCTCGCTTCCGCTCTCACCCTTTGAAATCGCACTAATCGAAATTCTGGCCGACAGCGATGTTCCCTCGCTGCCCGAGGAACATGTGCAACTTTTGCGGCGCTTTGATCCTCTGCAGGAAGAGGCCCAGAATTGCAGCGACCTGAACGCGCTGCTCGATTCGGAGATCATTCCGCGGGTGCGGGACCTCAAGCAGTCGCTGGAATCCTCTTTCTATCATCCTGGAGTGCTGGCCACCATCGCGCCCTATAACGCAGCTTTCGGCAGGAAGTTTGACGAGTTCTTTCATGCCGCCGCCACCGAAATAAGAGAATTCGCCTCAGCCCTGCAGGAACAGGGCGGTACAATTCTGGGCAACGTGGAAGGCGTGGATGTCACCGTCGAGCACGTCGCGGCTCTCGAAGAGAACGAGCTTCTGAAAATTGACTACAGCACCGCCCTGGACAAGTTTCGCCGTATCTCCAAATTGAAGCAGGCGCTGAAACGGCGTCCGCCGATTCGCCGGGTGTCCTATTTCGCATCGGTTCCAACTCCCCCGCCAGCCCGGCCCCCAGCCGCAAAAGCGTCCGCCCGCGCGACGCGGCCCGCAGTGGATGTGCTCGCCATGCGGGCGGCGGTCACACCACAACAGATTTCAACCGAAGAGACCAAGATTCGCCAGGTTGAGGAATCGATCCGGGTCTTCGTGCGCGTGGCCGACCCGAAATTCCGCCAGGTGGTCCCCATGCGTTTCTTCAATCTCACGCTGACCACCGCCGAAGCCGATGCCTGTTGCGCCGACTATCTCGAAGAAAAGAGCGCCCGCGGCAGTGCTGCCCGAGTCCTGCTACGGACCGTGGCCGTAGTCGCTCGCATGACCACCGAACTTGAAGAACTCAAGCGGGCGGACAACTCGCCCTCCTTGTGGAAGCTGCATGCCGACTCGCTGCTGGCCTTGCTGGAAGTGGCCGCTGCCCTCTTGGAGAATGCCACCCGCGTGGCCAGGGAATCCAGCGAACCGGGCAACAGCGCGGCCGGAGAAGCCATCAAAGTTTCGCTGCAGAGGCTACGCCAGCGCTGCGAACTGATTGCCGATACTCTGTCCCAGACCGGAAGCCAAACTCAGATCGTATGACCCTTCGCCGCCTTCCCGGGCGACGAATCATCTTGCCTTTTTCGCGCCTTCAGGCATCCTAAGTGTGCTCAGGGATGCGCTCAAGATCGCGCTTGCAATCATCGCACTCACAACTATGGACGCGCTGAAAAGACGACTTGCCTGGGGAAGCGCTCTGCTTCTGTGGGTTGCAGGCTGCTCCTGCCTGGTGTCAGGCTACTCTGTGCTGACCCATGAGCAGGTTGTGGACCTGATGTGGAACGATAAGATCCAGCCGCTGCTGCTGCAGCGCTTCCCTGGCGCCACGGAACAGGATTTACAGAAAGCGCATGCCTACGCCTACGGCGGATGTGTTTTACAGGACATGGGCTACTACCCATTCGGCAGCAAGTTCTTCAGCGACCTGGTGCACTACGTGCGCAGCGGAGACTTTGTCGAGGCTCTGCTGGAAGATTCCTCCGACCTGAATGAATATGCTTTCGCGCTGGGCGCGCTCTCCCACTACGCTTCCGACATCAGCGGTCATCCGGTCATCAATCACGTGGTTGCTCTGGAATTTCCCAAGCTGAAAAAGAAGTATGGTGACAGCGTAACTTACGGAGACGATCCCAAGGCCCATATCCGCACCGAATTCGGCTTTGATATGGTGCAGGTCGCCAAGAACCGTTATACCTCCGACCGCTACCACGACATGATCGGCTTCGAAGTATCCAAGCCGCTCCTGGAGCGCGCCTTCCTCGAGACTTATGGACTGAAACTCGAAGATGTATTTGGCAGTGTCGACCTGGCGATCGGCAGTTACAGGCGCAGCGTGAGCGCTCTGATCCCGGAGATGACCCGGGTCGCTTTGCTTTCACGCCACGACGTGATCGTGAAAGAAACACCCAACTTCAATAAGAAGCAATTTCTCTACCACCTTTCCCGCAGCAACTACGAGCATGAATGGGGCACGATCTATCGCAAACCCGGCATCGGAAGCAGGATCCTGGCATTCTTTCTGAAGTTGATGCCGAAGGTGGGCCCGTTCAAAGCCGTCAACTTCACGATTCCCACACAGCAAACCGAGGACATGTACATCAAGAGTGTGAACGACACGGTCGAGAATTACACCGGCTTACTATCCACCGTGAAGGCCGGGAAGCTCGATTTACCCAATCGTGATTGCGATACCGGACGCGAGACTCGCGCCGGAGAATATGCGCTCACCGACAAAGCCTACGCCCAGCTGATCGACAAACTTTCAGGAAAGAGTTCAGATCCGCCCAGCCCCGCTTTACGCGCCGATGTGCTGCACTTTTACTCCGACCTGAATGCGCCCAACGCCGCCAAAAAGGACCCCAAGGCTTGGCAGAAGCTGCAGGATCAGTTGAACGCCCTGAAGCAAGCTCCCGCCCAGCCGCTGGAAAAACCGCCTGTTCTGAATCAGTAAACCGCGCCAGAGCACTTCCGGCTTGCCATTGTCCAACCGACTCAGGCACCTTATAAGATCGCGTTTTTCGAGGGGCGGCGGCCATGAGCATTGCGGACGACAAGTTTTACCGTGCCAGGGTCATGCAGCGCCAGGACTTCACGTCCGACCTGTGGATGATCCGCGTGCAGACCAACGGTGACTTCAAATTCGCTCCCGGCCAGTACGCCACTCTGGGCGTGCAGCGTGCGGAGAAGCGTTCCGAGCGCCCCTATTCCATCGTCTCTTCCCCCTACGAAAGCGAGATTGAATTCTTCTTCGAACTGGTCCCGCAGGGCGAACTGACGCCCGATCTCTACAAGCTGCACGTCGGCGATGAAATGCTGATGCGAAAAGTCCCCAAGGGCCGCTTCACCCTGGACACTAAAAGTGGGCGCACCAATCATCTGCTGGTCTCGACCGTCACCGGCGTCGCGCCGTTCGTCAGCTACGTCCGCACTCTTCATAAAGACTGGAAAGAAGGCAAGTTTGCAGGCGATCAGAAATTGTTTCTGCTGAATGGCGCCAGCCGCTCCTGGGAGTTCGGGTACCTCGACGAACTGAGAAAGTTCGCGGGAGAAGTTCCCTGGCTTACGTACATCCCAACGGTGAGCCGGCCCTGGGACGATCCCAATTGGAGCGGCGAAATCGGCCGCGTCGACGACGTGATCCGGAAATACACGGACATGTGGGGACTCAACGGCGCTAACTCGGTGGGTTATCTGTGCGGACATCCCGAGATGATCGAGCGCAGCAAAGGAGTATTGCAGCGCATCGGCTTCGTCAAGGAATTCTTGAAAGAAGAAATTTACTGGATTCCGGGCAAGGAAACTCTGACCGCATAGACGGACGCAGACCGCGTGCGTCCCTCAGTTCTCATTCGACCCAAGACCATAAACCACGAAGGACACGAAGGTTCACGAAGGCGTTAGTCGCGGGGTCTCCTTCGTGTACCCTCGTGCCCTTGGTGGTTAACGCTCTTCCTGCTACGCCGTTTCCCGCTTGGCCACGCTTTCGAGGCCGCGCTCCTCGGTCTCGATCTCCCGGATGCGGAACTTCTGAATCTTCCCAGTCACCGTCATCGGGAACTGGTCCACAAACCTTACGTAGGCTGGAATCTTGAAGTATGCAATCCTGTCCTGGCAAAACTTGTGAATTTCATCCTCCGTCGAACTCTCCCCGGTCTTCAATCGGATCCAGGCCACTACGATCTCTCCCAGGCGCTCATCCGGAATCCCCACCACCTGCGCCTCGGCAACCTTGGGGTGCGTATATAAGAATTCTTCAATCTCCCGGGGATAGACATTCTCTCCGCCGCGAATAATCATGTCCTTCGCCCGCCCGGTCAGGTGAATATATCCGTCTTCGCGCATCACCCCGAGATCTCCGGTGTGCAGCCAGCCTTCCGCATCGATGGCCCGGGCCGTCGCCTCCGGCTCGTCGTCGTAGCCCTTCATCACCATGTAGCCACGCGCACAGACTTCACCCTGCTGGCCGACCGGCACAGTTTGTCCGTCCAGCACGGACGAAATCTTCATCTCGGTGCACGACAGAGCTTTGCCGACGGTCGATACTCGCAGCTCGACCGCGTCATCCGGAGTCGACATGGTCACCACGGGCGTACTCTCCGTCTGCCCGTAGCCAATCGTCAGCTCCGGACAATGCATCTCGCACATCACCCGCTTCATCACTTCCACCGGACAGGGAGCTCCCGCCATCATGCCGGTTCGCAGGCTGGACAAGTCATAGGACTTGAAATCTGGCAGGCCCAGCTCCGCGATGAACATCGCGGGCACGCCGTAGAGCGACGTCGCCCGCTCGGCTTGAATGGCCTGCAGCGTGGCGCGCGGATCGAACGTCCAGTTGGGCATGATGATGGCCGCGCCGCTGGCCAGCGCCGACATGGTTCCGATCACGCATCCGAAGCAGTGATACATGGGCAGTGGCACGCAAATCCGGTCTCGCTCGGTGAAGCGCATGCCCCCCGCCAGCATCCTGCCGTTGTTCACCTGATTGCGATGCGTCAACATCACACCCTTGGGCTGTCCCGTGGTTCCCGACGTGTATTGAATGTTCGCAACATCGCCCGGTTCAATCACCTCGAGAATCTCGGCCGTCGCAGTCAGCAAGTCTGTCCAGCGGGCAGTGCCAAAATAGATGACGTGCTCCAGATTCAGGTCTGGCCGCGATGACCGCGCCTCTTCGAGGATCTGGGCATACTCTGACCTGCTGTCCTGTTCCCACAGGAACAAAACTTTCATCCGTGACTTTTGCAGCGTGAACGCCAGCTCGTGCGTGCGATACGCCGGATTCACATTGACCAGTGCCGCTCCGGCCAGGGCGCATCCCATGTGCACCACCATCCACTCGGCACAGTTCGTGGACCAGAGTCCCACCCGATCGCCCCGCCGTATCCCGAGTGCCGCCAATCCGCGCGCCACAGCCTCTGCCGCATCCCGCAACTGGCGCCAGGTGTACCGCTTCGACTGATGACAGGAAACCAGGGCCAGGCTGTCGCCCCAGCGCTCCACGCCTCGATCGAGCACCTGCCCGATGGTCAGCTCCCACAATTCCTCTTGGGGCCCGCGTGAATAGCTCAACATGCCGCTGTCCTCCGGTGGTTGCTGGTTGACGCCTGGATTAGCTAGGTCTCCGCGGGAGCAAAGAACACCAGGACCACAAGCTCCTCGGCAATGTCGTAGAAACGATGGTCCACACCTGCCGCCACGAAAATCACGCTTCCCTGGCGGATCTCCTGGTCGGCGGAGCCCACTCGCATGCGGGCCCGTCCGCGCACTACGTAGTACATCTCGTCTTCCCGGTGCGGCTTCTGCGGATCGGCGGCGCCGGCAGGCAAGGTGTAAACTCCAGCGCTCAGCGCCGGGAAGCGCAGAAACTCCAGGTACGACTTCCGTGCCTGCGCCCGTTGCTTCTCCAGTTGGTCAATCTGGAAAAACTCTCCCGGCTGGTTCATGTTTTGTCCTTGTGTCAGCAAAACGCTCCGGCGAAAAATATCTCCGTGTACTGTCGCACCAAATCTTCCTCCCGCAGCATGCCTTCAGGCCGATACCACTGGTAAATCCAGTTGATCATGCCGAGCAACGCAAAGGCTGCAGCGCGCGGGCTGATGCTCCCTGTCGATGCCCGCGCCTGCTGCGCTTCCGCGATCACGCCCTCGACGAAGTGCACGTAGTCTTTTTTTCTGGCGTTGATCCGCCGGCGCAGCGCGGGTGACAACGGATGGTTCTCATGCAGCATCACCGTGATCTCGCGGTCGCGCACGCTCAAAACGACTTCAATATGCCGGCGGATCAACATGCGCAGCCGCTCTTCGGGATCGGCCACGTCGCGCACGCCATCAATCACCCGCTCCTGCGTGATGTCCATGGCCTGATTCATCAGGTTGAACAGAATTTCGTCCTTGCTCTGAAAGTGATGATAGAGGCCGCCCTTGCTCAACTTGAGCGCGGCCGCGACATCATTCATCGAGGTCGCGTCGTAGCCCTGCTGCTGAAAAAGACGGGCGGCGGTGCGCAGAATCTCCTGCCGGGAATCGATGGCGGCGTCGCGAGTCATCGCCGAAAGAATATACAGCCAGAAACCATATTGTTCCAAGTTGCGTTAGCAGAGCCTTCCTTTGCGGCCTTTGCGGTCGTTCCTTTGCGGCCTCTGCGGTCAAAAGCTTTTACCGCAAAGAGCGCAAAGACAGCCGCCAAGGCCGCAAAGAGAATCTTTTTTTCTTCTGGCGGATCCCGCCGAGTTCCTAAGATCAACCCTTCTCTGTCATAATCTTTCTCCCTATGGACCTCAAACACCGCAGCCACGGCATCACGGACGGACGCGACCGGGCCCCGGCCCGCGCCATGTTCAAGGCCGTCGGATTCACCGACAGCGATCTCAGCAAGCCACTCATCGGCGTTGCCAACACCTGGATCGAAACCATGCCCTGCAACTTCCACCTGCGCCGCCTTTCCGCCAAGGTGAAGGAGGGCATTCGCGCCGCCGGCGGAACTCCCATGGAGTTCAACACCATCGCCATCAGCGACGGCGAGACCATGGGCACCGAAGGCATGCGGGCCTCGCTGGTCAGCCGCGAACTGATCGCCGATTCCATCGAACTGGTGTGCCGCGGACAGATGTTTGACGCAGTCGTCTGCGTCGTAGGCTGCGACAAGACCATTCCCGCCGGAGCCATGGCGCTGGCGCGACTAAATATTCCCGGCCTCGTGCTTTACGGCGGCACCATTGCAGCCGGCAGTTATCGCGGCAAAGATGTAACCATTCAGGATGTTTTCGAAGCCGTCGGCGCCAACGCCGCGGGAAAAATGACGGATGCCGAACTGCACGAACTGGAAAACGTGGCCTGCCCGGCTGCTGGCGCCTGTGGCGGGCAGTACACCGCCAACACCATGTCCACCGTGATGGAAATGATCGGCCTCTCTCCCATGGGCTTCAACAGTATTCCCGCCATGGATTCACAAAAGGACCAGATCGCATATGACTGCGGCGCTGTGGTGATGAATTTATTGCGCCAGGGTATCGCTCCCCGGGACATCCTTACGCGCCCTGCTTTCGACAACGCCATCGCCGGCGTGGCCGCCACGGGCGGCTCCACCAACGCGGTGCTGCACTTGCTCGCCATCGCCCGCGAGGCCGGCGTGCCTCTCCACATTGACGATTTCCAGAAAATCAGCGAGCGAACTCCCCTGCTCGCCGATCTCAAACCTTCCGGACGCTTCGTCGCCGCCGACATGCACCGCGCCGGTGGCATCCGCCTGCTGGTGCAGCGACTATTGCAAGGCAAGCATCTTCACGAAAACACGATCACAGTGACGGGCAAGACTTTGTCCGCCGAAGGCGGCATCGCGGTTGAGACTCCGGGCCAGGAAGTAATCGCGCCCCTGGACAAGCCGCTAAAGAAGACCGGCGGCCTGGTGATCTTGCACGGCAACCTGGCGCCCGAGGGATGCGTCGCCAAGATCAGCGGCCACGAACGCCTCAGCCACCGCGGGCCGGCACGCGTTTTCGAATCTGAAGAAGACGCCATGACTGCCGTCACCGAAAAGCGCATCAAGCCCGGCGACGTCGTGGTGATTCGCAACGAGGGGCCCAAGGGTGGTCCCGGCATGCGCGAGATGCTGGGAGTGACCGCCGCCATCGTCGGCGAGGGCCTGGGTGGTTCCGTGGCCCTGTTGACCGACGGGCGGTTCAGTGGCGCCACTCGCGGCCTGATGGCCGGGCACGTGTCGCCCGAAGCCGCGCTGGGCGGTCCCATCGCCGCGGTTCACGAAGGCGACACCATTCACTTTGACGTCAATCAACGGGTGCTGGAAATCGAGGTCAGCGACGCCGCCTTGCGCCAGCGCCTGGCCCACTGGAAGCCACCACAACCGCGTTACCCGGTCGGCGTGTTCGCCAAGTACGCCGCGCTGGTTTCGTCGGCCTCGGAAGGCGCAATAACCCGACCGAAGTAGCCCAGGATGGCTGGGTCAACCGACCGCCCCAGGAAACAGTAAGGCTATGCAAATCTTTGCATAGCCCTTCGCATTGCCTCGATCAAAAGTGTTCCCCAACAAGCACTTACGGAAGCGCCGCCTTGGCATCAAAACTGCTTATTCCTAAGGCAGGCGCGTGGATCGGAGCGTCGTTCAAGGCCTTCCACGATTCACCAAGCTCAAGAACGGTGCCAGTCACCTTTGAGCCGCCAACATTGTTTGGAGAACAGCTTTTCGGGGGAGAGGTTGTTCAGCGGATGCCCCAGGACTTAACCGAGTCCTGGGGCGTTTCGTTTTGTGGGCGGGTTTTCGGCCGGAAGCGACCTCGCGGTGCTGCATGGCAACTCCAAATACAGCCCTCCCTCGAGATCCCAAAGAATCACTTCGATCGAATTCACGGCGCGGACAGGTGAGCCGCGAAGCGGCGCAAGAATGCAGCCCCGGGCGCAAGCCCGGGAGAGAAAGCCGTGGAGCCGCTCTGAAGGGGCGACAGAAAACTCTGCGTGTTACGGCCGACGAGCTGGCGCCGGCCCCGGAGGTAAAATTTCTGGTTCCCCAGGGTGAACTTGCTGGCGGGTCACAAAGAACACGGCAGCCGTCCAGGTAGGAAACAGATCGAACCCAGGAATCAGTTCGGCCGCCAACGTGGGCAAGAACGCCCAATGCCATCCCAGCAAGCGGATCAAGACCACGGCGGCCGCGGCGTCGAGTAGAGCATCCGCCGGGGACAATCCTCCCGGGGCAAAAAGCGGCAAAGCGCCTATCTGGACGGCATCGGCTGCGATTGCCACCAGCCAAGCCAGGCGGTGCTCCGGAGACTTGACCGATTTCAGAAAGTCATAGACCCGCATACCAGCTTAGATTACCACCCGGCCACGTGGATTCAGCGCTCAGGGCTTTGCAGCCGCTGCCGGACGCGCCGGGTTCCCATCCGCCTTGACGTAGTGCCCGTACCAGGCCAGATAGCGCTCCAGGCGGTCCTTAATATGCGAGGGCGATTTGAATTCGTGGTATTCGCCAGGGTAGACCACGAGTTCCGTTTCGCGTCCCAGACTCTTCAGCGCCTGATACATCTGCTCGCCGCCCAGGATCGGCACATTCCAGTCGATGTCGCCGCCCATAAATAAAGTAGGTGTGGTCACGTTGGCAATCTTGTAGAAGGGCGAGACCTTGTCCCAGACGGCTCTGTCCTTCCAGGGAAGTCCCAGTTCGTATTCGTAGTCGCGGGTGTACCGGTCGTGTCCATACATCGAGGCAATGAACGCCACGCCCGCGCCTGAGATGGCCGCCTTGAACCGCATGGTCTGAGCAATGATGAAGTCGGTCGAGATGCCGCCGTACGACCATCCCCCCACCCCAAGCTTGTCGGGATCGACCAGGCCTTGCGCAACGGCATAGTCGACCATGGCCATGTCGTCCTGAAAATCCTTATTGCCCCAATCGGCGTCAATGGCTTTGGCAAAAGCCTGCCCGTATCCGGTGGAGCCGCGAGGGTTGGGATACAGCACCACGTAGCCGTTGGCGGCGAAGAGCTGTGCCAGATGCGTGTACTCGGCGTAGTACGCCCACACCGGGCCGCCGTGCGGACGAAGAATCGCCGGATACTTCTTTCCCGGCACGTAGTCAATCGGCTTGTAAAGAAACCCGGATACCGTGGTGCCGTCTTTGCTCTTGAACTTGACGTACTCCGGCGCGGTGAGTTTGAGCTGCGCCATGATGTCGTCGTTGGTGTGCGTGATTCGGGTGAGCTTGCCGTCCGGAATGGTGTAGATCTCGCTGGCGCGATCGACAGTAGTGATCTGCGCCGCCACTTCGCCGGACTGCGCGACCGAATAAGCGTAAAGCATCAGGCGTCCGCCGATGGGACGTGTGATCTCGCCCCCACCCACGGGAACGCGGCACAGGTTCTGCGTGCCATCATCATCCGCGATGAAATAGATAAATTTGCCATCAGGGGAGAAATGCGGCTCGCTGGAAACGCGGTCCAGTTTCAAAGTAAGAACTTTCGCTTCACCGCCTCCGGCGGGTGAAACAGCAATGTGATTCGTGCCATAGATGGAGAGCTTGGGATCGGGTTGCGTCACATAGGCGATCCACTTCCCGTCCGGCGACCAGGCCGGCGAATCATCAAGACCGGGGCTGGTCGTGATCTGCGCGGGGTGCGCGCCTTTGTCGGTGTTGTCGGCGGCTACACCGAAGATGTTCGAGTCGTAGTTGCGGTCCGGATCGGGGAGGGTACGTTTGCTGCTGAAGGCGAGCAGTTTGCCATCGGGCGACCACGCGGGATGCTCGTCATCGAAATCACCGGAAGTCACCTGCGTGAGCGTCTTGCCGGCGATGTCGAACACGTAAAGATGGGTGCGGAATCGTTCGAGATAGCCGATCTCGTCTTCCTTGAACTGATAACGGTCAACCACCCAGGGACGCTGGGCTTTGGGTTTCTTGTCCTTGGTTTCCTTGCCTTCGGTTTCCTCCTGGGTCTTTTCCTTGGCGTCTTTTAGGTCCTCCGGAGTCGGATCCTGCAACACCAGCACGATGCGTTGGCTGTCCGGAGACCAAGCGAAATCTTTGACATCCTGAGCGGTCTCGATGAGCCGTTGGGCCTCTCCACCGAGACGGTTCAACAACCAGATATAAGTCTTGCCTTCGTCGCGCTTGGACAAAAACGCCAGGTACTTTCCATCCGGACTCCAGCGCGGATGCTCCGACGACGCTTCTTCTGAGGTCATGGGAACGGCATCACTGCCCGCCGTCGCCACCATCCAGATGCGCGACCTGTACTCGTCGTCTTTCAGCGAGGCAGTCGAGACCGTGTAAGCGACCCAGTGGCCGTCAGCGCTGATCTGCGGGTCCTCCACCTCCCGCACCTGAAACTCGTCATCCACCGTAATCGGCCGAAGGGCAGCCGGCGCGGCTTGCGCGCGTGCGAGAGAAGGTCGTAATAACAATACACAGCCGAACGCTGTGAAGAGCAGAACCCATGAGCGAAGCTTCATCCGTGTGACCCCTGGACATAAAAAGCGGGATTTTAGAGAAAACTGCCGGAGTGTAGCACAGACAGAAAGTAAGGATGTGGGCACGAGCGTCCCGCCCGTGCGGCATCACCACGAACCACATGGCGCGTCACGTGATTACGGGAGCGTCGCTCACTCCCGCGATGCCGAACACCCGCCGGTAGCGTTCGATTTCGGAAGGTTGGCCCAAAGCCTTGGAGTAGTTGTCCGAAAGTTTGACCGCTGGACGGCCGTCCACCTCATGCACCTTACAAATCAGGCTGACAGGATCGAATCCACCGTTGCCGGCCGGATCGCAGCCGCGGAAGTCGTTGGTCAGCAGCGTCCCCCAACCAGCGCTAAATCGAATCCGGCGGCCGGGCGTCCACTTTTCGCGATCCATGAAATCGGAGGCAGCGCGAAAATCCTTCGCCGTCGTGCCGGCCGCCAGCGTGCCGCCAAAGTAGGCATGCAGGCCGAGGATGTCATCCACATCGAGCGCGTCAGAAGCGATGATCAACTTCTGCCGCGGATCCCGCCCTCGCGCCTTCAGCCATTCAATATATTCATCGCCCGCGACATACGGATTCTTGCTGTCAATACGCTGGCCGGTCCAGTGAGTCGTCCAGTCGGGCGCGTCCTTGAGAAACTGTGTCGTTCCGAAAGTGTCGGGCAGCATGATGAGAAGCTCGCCCTCGTAAGTGTTCTGCCACGCCTCCAGCACGCGGTACTGCGAAGCTTTCAGTGCCTGATCGTCTGGCGCCAGCGCGGCCAGCACCATCGGGATTTCATGCGCGTTGGTTCCAATTGCCTCCAGATCGTGCTTGTGCGCCAGAAACGCGTTCGAAGTTCCGGTAAAAGCATTTTCCAGATTCGACGCCATGGCTTCCACCACGTATTCCTGCCACAGAAAACTGTGACGGCGCCGGGTGCCAAAATCCGCCACGTGCAGGTCGGGAACGCCGATCAACTGTTCAATCTTGCCCCAGAGCTTGGTTTTCGCCCGGGCATACAGGATGTCCAACTGGAATTCGCTCAACTTCTTCAGACTGGCCCGAGTCTTCAGTTCGTCGATAATCGCGAGGGCATACAGTTCCCACATCGTGGTCTCGGTCCACAAGCCTTCGAAGGAAAGGTCGAACTGGCCGTCCTTGACCGACAGATGGTAGTCCGACAGGCGGAAATCCCGCTCCAGCCAAGCCAGAAATGCAGGCTCAAAAATCCCGCGCTGCCCGTAGAAGGTGTTGCCCGCCAGCCACACCAGTTCCGACATTCGAAAGCGGAGACGGCGGACGTGCTCCAGCTGCGCAGTCAGCTCTCCGGGCGCGAACATGTCCGCCAGCCGCACCGACGAGGTTCGGTTCAATAGCGAAAACGATACTGGCGTTTTGGGATAGTGTTTCCAGATAAACTGCAACATCAACAGCTTGTAGAAATCCGTGTCCAGCAGGGACCGCGTAACCGGATCCAGTTCCCAGTTGTGGTTGTGCGCTCGTTCCGCAAAGTTTACGATCATCAGTCCCTATCCAGCTCCCAGGAGGATCTCAAAAGCTCGCGCTGTCAGAGCAATGGGTTCATCGCCCATTTGCAGTCGTCAGTTTAGATGATTTTGGAGCGATTGAGATTGCAAAGAAGTCATAATTCACCGAAGACGCTAGGAGAACGAAACACAGTTCTTTCTGCGTCGATGAAGTCAGCGCGGTCCGTTTGAGAGTGCATTGACTCTCCCATTCTGCCCACCTAAGATTGCGCCGAGGGCCGCGAGTCGCGTTCACAGGCGAGAGTTGCTCGAGGCATGATCCGCGGTTCGCCTACGAAAAGGGGCTCTTTGAAGACACCTCAAATTCTTTCCTTGATGGCTGTGGGCTTGCTCGCGAGCTTAACCCTGTTCGCTGGATCTTCAGCCGATAACCCAGTGAAAGCTGGGAATGTGAGCGAAGCGAGGGTCTTGTCCGAGGCTTCCGAAGGCGCCAACTGGATGGTGGATGGCGGAGATTTTGGCGAGAAGCACTTCAGCCCTCTGAAGGAAATTACTGACAAGAACATTCATGACCTGGGGTTGGCGTGGTGGTTGGATATTGACAGTCCAATGGGCATGACCGCGGAGCCGATCGTCGTGGACGGCAGGATCTACGTGACCGACTCGCTTTCGCGAGTGTATGCCGTGGACTCCTTGTCGGGGCAGCTGCTGTGGAAGTTCGATCCGAAAATAGCGCTCGGCACGAGCACGCAGAATTCTTATTCCGCCCGAGTCAATCGAGGCGTGGCGGTTTGGAATGGCAAGGTGTACGTAGGCACGGGAGATTGCCGTCTGTTTGCCATCGACGCTGGCTCAGGACAACGGTTATGGGCCTCGCGCATCTGTGATCCAGCGCAAACCGGAACCACGGGCGCTCCCCATGTCGCCAAAGGAAAGATATTCATCGGTTACAACGGATCGGATGACGATGTTCGCGGGTCGCTGGTGGCCTTTGACGCGGAGACGGGGAAAGAGGCGTGGCGGTTTTGGACCGTCCCCGGCGATCCCGCGAAAGGATTCGAATCGAAGGCGCTGGAGATGGCCGCCAAAACCTGGACCGGGAAAAAGTGGTGGAGAGTCGGCGGCGGCGCCGTCTGGGACCCCGTCACTTACGATCCCTCAACCGGTCTTCTGCTTTTCGGCACGTCCCGGGCAGCCGTTGGCGAAGGCACGGACCGCCCCGAAGACACTCCCGGCGGGGACAAGCTCTTTTCGGGATGCATCGTTGCGGTAAACGCCGATACCGGAGAGTACGTCTGGCATTTTCAGACCAGCACTCCAGTTTTCGACACCGAGAACTTTCACATCATCCTTGCCGATCTGGTGATCGGTGGACAGAAGCGGCATGTGGCGATGACGGCTCCGAAGAATGGTTTCTTCTACGTGCTGGATGCCAAGACGGGGCAGTTCATCGCCGGCAATCCCATGGTGAAAGTACCCTGGGCTGCTGCTCTCGATCCCAAGACCGGGCGGCCTCGGAAAATGGCCGGCGCACAAAAAGGTTGGACGGTCCACAACTGGTGGCACATGAGCTACAGCCCGATTACGGGCTTGGTGTATGTCCCGACCACCGATCAGCGGTCCAGCCTGAAACCGGTCGCGCCCGGCGAGGAGCAGGCGGCCCTGGGAGAAGGCGCGTCAGCAGCCGCTTTTGACGGAAGACTCATCGCCTGGGATCCAGTGAATGGGTCTGTGCGCTGGTCGGTGGAGCAGCCGATTGCAGTGAACAGCAGCACTCTTTCGACCGCCGGCAATTTGGTTTTTCAGGGCGAGGGCACCGGAGAATTCAGTGCTTATGCGGCAGATAGCGGAAAGAAGCTTTGGTCGATCAAGACGGGTTCCGCAATCGACGCGACTCCGGTGAGTTTTAGCGCAGGGGGTCAGCAGTATATTTTGGTTCCCGTAGGATGGGGTTCGGCTTCGCGAATTTTCGGCCCGGCAAGCATGATGGCCACTCCGGAGTCCAAGCGCGGGCCTTCGCGGCTGCTGGCCTTTCGATTGGGAGCAAAAACTCCGTTTCCCTACCCGCCGAACGAGATTCCCCGTGTACCCAAACCGCCCGAGCAAACCTACACCAAGGAAATGGTGGCGCAGGGAAAGGTTCTTTACGAGAGGCACTTATGCAGTGGATGCCACTCTCCGGGTCTCGACGGCAGCGGAGCGTGGACAGTGAACGGAGCCATTCCAGACCTGCGATACGCCCCGCCGCGTGTCCACAAAGAATGGCACGCGATTGTTTTGGCCGGCACCCACCGGGACGCGGGCATGCTCGGCTTTGGAGTTGATCTACAGTTTCCCAACATCAAAAAGCTGACGGTGCAGGAAGACGATGCCATTCACGCCTATGTCCTCGATGGATCATGGAAGGCGTACAACCAGCAGCAAAATGCGTCCGGCGAGAAAAGGGGGAAGTGAACCACTCTACGAGACTCGCCATTCGAGTAGCCCGAACTCGCGCCATTGCGTGTCTTTCTCAATAAACATCGCAGCCGGTGGGCCGATTTGCCCCGCTTTATAGAGTTTGGTCGCGGGCTCTACTTCGAGACGCAAGGCAACCGTTGTCACAGGCGCAAAGCTTACCGCATTAAATTTGTCTTTGGCCACCACATAGGGCTCGACGTTCGCGACGGGCTTCCAGGCGTCCCCATCCTTGTACAGGACGCGCCAGGATGTGGGCGCGCGACAGAATCGCCGGTCGTCAAACCAATAGACTTGCGCCGAAGACACTTTGGCTGGCGCTTTGAATTCATACTCCACCCACGCCGCGGTTCCGGGCTCGGGCCGCATCCTGAAATACAAATAAGACTCATCGGCGGAACTGATGGGATCCTTGCCGTCATAGAGGGCGCGGATGTCATCGTTCTGATCGTTGTAGCCCGTCCAAACCTTTTGAACTCCTCCCGAGGAGCGGACTGCATGGATGGGGTCGGGAGGCAAAGGCGCGACCCATGCTTTTTGCGGCTCCCTGGACATCCAGACCGCCATCTCCCCCGGCCCGCGATTGGACCAGGCAAGATATGGAATCGCCACCAGTGGATGGGGCTGCTGCTTCAGTTCCCCGCTGTCGTCCTCTCGCTGCAACGCAGCGACATTCCCGGTCACAACCTGGACGCCATTCAGCAGGTCGGGACGCCATTGGATCTCGAACTTAGCGTTCTCTGGAACGATCAGGTTTAGGGCGTGTCCGTTATTGTCCGGCCACTCCGCGCAATACACCAGCGGCCCTCGCTGCAAGGCCACCCGATCGCGATCTTCCTGCACTTTGTCATTGGCCTGCACGCGGCGCACGGGCATGGGCAAATGCAACTCAACCTTGTCTCCCTTTGCCCATTTTCGTTCGATGCGGGCATAGCCGCGTTCCATTTTTAACTCGACAGGCTGGCCATTCACGCTGATCGCCGGCTTCTCCTCGACCTTGTCCGTATATTGATAGAGGTCGCCAGGAAGCACTTCATTCCGCGCCCAACCGGGAATGCGCACCTGCATGGCGAACGCCTCGGCTCGCTCGGGGTTGAGGCCGATGCTGACCGCCCCATCCCACGGATATCGAGTCTCCTGTTGAATGGCAACGGTGTTTTCACTGGGCAGGTTTATTTTTGCCTTGTTGCCAACGAAGAGATTGACGTAAACCGAATCGGAAGACTGCGCATAAACGTAGCTGCCCAGTGAAGCCATAAGGCGCACTACATTCGGGGGACAGCAGGGAACGTCAATCCACTCGAAGCGTTCGTAGTTGCCGAAGGAGCGCAGAGGATTCTGGTAGAAGAAGCGGTCCCCCTTGAGGGACACGCCATCCGCGAAACCGTTGTAAAGAACCCGCTCCAGCACATCGACGTACTTGGCGTCACGATGCAACTGGAACATGCGCTGGTTCCACACAACATTTCCGTAGGAAGCGCAAGTCTCATTCCAGGCGCTGAGATTGGGAAGCTCATAAGCGCCGCCGAATTGCTCATGAAAGCGAATCGACCCGATGCTGCCGGTCAAATAGAGCTTGTGACTGACCATGTCTTCCCAGATCTTGTCGGCAGCTTCCTGATACTCCGGCCTTCCTGTCAGTGCTGCGAGATCGGTGAGCGGTATGTATAAGAACGTGGCGCGGACGCAGTGGCCCACGGCTTCATCCTGTTTCACCACGGGTTCGTGGTCCTGCGCGTAAGTGCGGTCAATCACGTATTCGCCAGTTCGCGGATAACCCTCTTTTCCGCGTATATCCATAAAGAACTTAGCCAGCCTTAAATATCTTTCGTCGCCGGTCTGACGGTAAAGCTCGAGCAATCCGATTTTCTGGCCTTCGTGTTCGGAGATGTACTCACGTTTGCCGGGCCCGAAGTTGGCATCAATCACTTTGCCGTCTTCGAGTGCGGCATCGAGCATCTTGCGCTTGCCGGTAGCGGCATGGTAGGCGACCGCCGCCTCCAAAAAATGACCAGACACCCGCACAGCTTTGTCAGGATCGGCCAAGCGCGGGGTGAGTTGCGTCACGAGCTTGTCAATCACTTGATCCACGTATGCCTCAAGCTTGGGGTCAGGACGCTTGGTCAACATGTAGGCCGCCCCTTCGATCAGCTTGGGGCTGCCAAAATCTTCGAACTCCTCCATCTTCTTGAAGCAGTGCCAAATGGAAACATTGCGATTCACTTCCATGCGCGGCGCCCAGAAATCGTCGAGAATATCGACCTGGGTGAGAGGCACCGGCTTCACCGTGTAATCCCTCGCCAGCATCGCCGGAGTGTCGAGCGCGTTTAAGAGGCGGATGCCCGGAACCAGACAACAGGTCGAGAGCAACATGGAACGGCGCGTAACTTTGTGGTCGGTGAAGATGCTCATTGCTCCTCCGGAAGAAAAGCAGCTCGATGGTAGGCGGGGCGCATTGCCGGCCAGCAACGGATATTGTATACAACACGGAGCGGCCAAAGACAAAGTTTCGATCAAGCCCTGCCCGGTACGAAGGTCCGCCGACCGAGGCGAGCAAGGTTTCGCAACAAACAGAATCTGAGTCATCCTGAGCGCAGTAGCGGCTTCGCAACGCGAAGACGCTACGGAGTCGAAGGACCCCTATAGATTGCAACGACGATTGCGACTGGGAGACTCTAAACACAGGGAAGGCTCGAACACCCCGCACCAGCTTCGGCCATAGGGGTCCTTCGGCTTCGCTCAGGATGACTGCTCTTGGGATTCAACTCCAAACTGACCCACCACCGAATCTGCAAGAGAGGCGTTCGATTGGATCTACCTCGTAGATTTCCGCACCTGAATGCGACCCCTCTATGGCCGCAAGCTGTGCGTCCTCGGAGTCCCGTAGCCGTCAATTGCGCTACACTTCCCGGACTTGCGATAATAGCGAGTCGCAGCATGCGGCCATCCCGGCGCGCCGAAACCGGCCGGTCGCACTGAGAAAATTGAGACAAGTTCAGGTACAGGGTTCGGCTCATGTCCGAGGCTGAAGGCAAGGGACGGGACGCGGTTTCGCGCCGCCGATTTCTCAGGGCGCTCGCCTCGACAGGGCTGAGCAGCATCGTCCCTCCCGCGCTTTTTTCTCAAGTCGATGCCGGAAAGCCTCCGGCCCCGACGGTTTTACCCGCCTTTGAGGAGATTCCTCCCTCGCGCAGCGGCATTACGTGGACCCATGTAGCCGGTTTTTCTCCTCAAATGAATGAGCCGGAGACGATGGGCGCGGGCTGCGCTTTTCTTGACTACGATAACGACGGATGGATGGACATCTATCTGGTCAACAGCGGGCAGTGCGACTTCTACACCCCCAAGCAACCCCTGCGCAATGCCCTGTACCACAACAACCGGGACGGCACCTTCACCGACGTGACTGAAAAGGCCGGCGTGACGGGAAACGCGTACGGCATGGGCGTGGCCGTGGGCGATTACGACGGGGACGGGTTTCCGGATCTGTTTGTCACTCAGTACCCGCACTGCATTCTCTATCACAACAACGGCGATGGAACCTTTACCGACGTCACGGCGAAGGCCGGGGTGGCTGCGCCGGGGTGGAGCACGAGCGCTGCCTGGTTCGATTACGACAACGACGGGCGGCTGGACTTGTTTGTTTGCCAGTATCTGAAGCTGGACACAGCCATATGGTGCGGAAACAAGCTGCTCGGCGAACGCTGGTACTGCCGGCCCACTGTCTACAAATCGACGTCTTCCTGGCTCTTTCACAACAACGGAGACGGCACCTTTACCGATGTCAGCAAGGAAAGCGGCATCGCGCAATCTCTGGGAAAGGCATTGGGCGTTGTCGCAGCCGACACCAACAACGACGGGTGGATGGACCTCTTCGTCGGCAATGACACCGAGCCGAACTTCCTCTGGGCCAACCGTGGCAAGGGCCACTTCGAAGAGACTGGCGCGCTCGCGGGCGTGGGTTTCAGCGCCTTTGGCCGCCCCCGGTCAGGCATGGGCGTGGATGCCACCGATTACGATCAGGATGGCAAGATCGATCTTTTCCTGACCACCGTGGATCACGAGATGTTCTCGCTCTATCACCAGGAGCGAGGTGAGATTTTCAGCGACGTCGCCCCGCGCTACGGGATCGCCTCGCAAACCTTCAACCTCAGCGGCATGGGCATGAGATTCTTCGACTACGACAACGACGGCAATCCTGACATCATCCTCTCCAATGGCCACCCCGAATTGAATGTGGCCAAGATGGTGCCAGGCGTGACCTATGAAGAGCCCATGTTGCTGTTTCGCAACACTGGCAAGGGCTTCGAAAATGTCAGCAAGCAGAGCGGTCCGATCTTTTCCAAACTGATCGCCGGCCGCGGCCTGGCCGTGGGCGACTTCGACAACGACGGTTCAGTGGACGTGCTGGTCGCGGTCGGTGACAGCGCTCCCATTCTGTTGCGGAACAACGCGGGCCGGCAAAATCACTGGCTGGGGGTCCGGCTCATAGGCCGAAAGTCCAATATTGACGCGGTCGGAGCCAAGGTGACCTACCGCTCCGGCGAATTTCAGAGGGATTGCTACAAGTTTGGCGGTGGCGGTTATTTGGCAGCCCACGACCCGCGTCTTGTGCTCGGCCTCGGGCAGCGAACCAAGATGGATTGGCTCGAGGTGAAATGGCCCCAGCCCGGCGGCACCACCGAGCGTTTCACCAATCTCCCCCTCGACCGGTACATCACGATCGTCGAAGGGGAAGGAAAGTGGAAGTAGTGGAGGTTCGCCAATCCGGCTAGCAGCCCGTGTCTAAAGTCGCGTGAATTGGAATCTCTCTAGCCTTTTGGTCGCACTTCCCGCGGGCAAACCGGGAATCAGCGATGGGCGGCCGACAGGTGCGATCTCAGGTACCCAGCGGCGACGTTCAGATTAGCTGAGAGCCTGTTCATCTCTTCTTGCTGGTCTGCGAATGGAAGAAAACGGCCCAGTTCTGCAATCCGTTTGATCTGTTTTTCCATGAGTCCCAATTGGTATTCGAGGTCGGGAGGGAGAACCGAGGAAGGATTCGTCATATCAATTCCCTTTAGTCAGAGATTACAAACAAACGGCAGATTCCTCGCGCGATAAAACCGCGCTTCGGAACAACAATTCAGCTGGGATCTTCAAACTGCGCCACTACCCTAGTGCGGCTGGGCTACGTCCCCCGGCGGCATATTCATCATTCGCGGCTTATTTTTCTCCATCTGGCGCTGCAGTGCCAGAAGCCGGTCAGCCTCCGGCTTGTTTCCCGTCCGGGCGTAGGCGGTCGCGAGCTGATAGTAGCCCGCGGGGTCTGATGGATCCATGTCCGTGTACTTCTTGAGAGGCGCGATCGCGTCCGCATATCTCCCCGCCGCGTTCAGCGCTATGCCGAGTCCGAGATAGGCCTCCGCCAGCCCGGCGTCAAATTGTGTCGCCCGGGAAAAATGTTCGATGGCTTCGTCCGCCTTCTGATTTCTCCACGCCAGGTCGCCCAGCATGAACTCCGCTGCGGGCGAGGCGGGATTGATCTTCAGTTCGGCCTCGAATTCTTTCGTAGCTTCCTCGGTCACTGTGGGGTCCAAAGGCTTGGCGAGAAGGATCCGGCCGAGTTGGTAATGAATCCCGGGCTGATTCGGATTCTGCTCCAGGATCTTACGAAACTGCGCGGCAGCATCGTCCCATTTTCCCTGCGCTTGAAATGCCTCGGCGATCAGGGTCTCCGCTTCGGGCGACGAAGGAGCCTTCTGGATCAGTTCCTGGGCTGTGCGATTGGCCAACTCGGAGTAATAGCGGGTGGTAATGTAGAGAACTTTCGGATCCCCGGGAAACTCCCGCATCATCACCAGGAGAGACTCGCCGACTACGTCACGCTGATCGGTAGCCATCCCGCATTGCGCCCGTGCCATTACGGCGTCATGCAGAAGGTCTTTGTCCTGAAGCTTGGGAATAACTTTCTTCAGTATGGGCATTGCTTCTTTGCAATGGCCCCTGGTGCCGAGGGTAATGCCACGCTCGGCCGCGGCGGTGGGAGACTCCACGGCCGCTGGAGTCTTGGCAACCTGAGCTTTCAACCACGCGCCTGGATTTCCGCAAACAATAGCGACGAGTAACACAAGAATGCACTGAGACGGCGGAAACCCGAGTTCAATGCGGCGCAGGTTCATAAGCCATTATATTCGCGAAGATGTTCGCCGGGGACGCGTCAATAGGAGATTTCGACCGATATCTTGCCCTGGCGCCCCGAGGGAATGCTCACGACTTCCTGCTCGGGTGAAAAATCGGTCCAGGGAGCGCCGTTCAGTGTGACGGTGCGAAGTACTTTGCCGCCAGGTACGCGCAAGCGCAGCTTGGTGGCCGCCTTGTAGCCCTCCGGCAGGTGCAGCACCGCGGAGATTTTTCCGTGGTCAATGTCGGAGTGCAACTCGTATCCCACATTTCCGAAGCGGGTCGGTGCATCCGTGACCGCGATCGTTTTCCCCTGCTCAAGCCAGACCCTGGGCGTGGCTTTGGCCAGCCAGACAACCGGATCGTCCGGGTTTTCAAATACCAGCATCCATTTCGTAAAGGTCGGAATGCCTACTTCCGACGGAGTGCAATAGGGACCTTCAAGAGTGCCGTCGATTCGGGCGCCTTCCACGGCAGTCCAGTTTCCGCGCGAATAAATGTGCGCCCGGTGGGCATAGTAAAGAAGCAGAAACTCCCGCGGCCAGTCATAGAGAAGCTGCGCATAGGCGGGACCAAACGCCAGAAATCCGTTGTAGTACTGGCCACCTCTGGGAAGTCCAAAGAGCGACTCGCCTGTGGCGGCAAGCGAATCCGTGAGCGTCTTGGCATGCTTTTCCGATAGTTCAGCGGACTCGAGCATTTCCACGTAGGCGCGGCCTTTGCCGTACGTCGGAGTATCGCCGGCCACGGCCGGTACATAGGGCGGTTGCTTGGTGCGATCAATCGAGCGGTCGATGGCGGAATCCATGTCCTTTTTCATCTCGACCGATTCCTGCAACATGTCGCGGCCTTCTTTTTCAAGATGAGCGTCGCGGAGTTTGCCACCCATTCCGATCCACACTTCCCCGAGGTCGTGGAATCCCCTGGCAGCTTCCGCGTTGTTGGAGAAATGGGGCTGCATGAAGCGATAAGGATCGATTTTCAGCGAACTATCGTGCTCCGACCAGCCGCGAATGATGCCGTAGGTGATGTCCGACGGGGGAAGTTCTTTCGACTGCTTTCGCAGCACACGAAAGAGGTCCACGATGCCCTGCAATTTCTTCTCATGCTTGCGCAACAGCTTGTCGTCGTGAGTGTAGGAATAGTACTTCGCTACGGCGGTCAGCATTTTGCCGTACTGGCCGATTTCAGGCCCGCGAGTGTCGATCGAGCCATCGTCGCGCACCGAGTTGGTGAAGTAGTCGTCTATGTACCGCGCCGCGACATCGAAGAGCCCCCATTCGGCAAACGCCACCACACTGGTGTTGAAGGTGTCCTGAAACGTGTCCACATTGTTGTAGCCGTAGCCGCCAAAGACGTTGATTCCGCCCAGCGGAGGGTACCCATATTTCGGATGGTCGCCCACGCGCGTGATTTGTTCCAGCAGCAGGGCATGCAGGCAGAATTCCCTGAGGCTGGGGTCAGGCACATCGATCTTCATGGGAGGATTCAGATCGCGCGCCCAGACTGCGTGGACGTGATACAAGGCCTTGTAGAACTCGGCGGCAGAGGGCTCGCCTCGCGGCGGGAATGGAAGGTGGTGGTAGAAGTAATGCGCCTCTTTAAGCTGGGAGCCGTCAACCAGCAGGGCGCGGTACCAGATGGGCTGGGTCCAGAAGTGGCCCGGCTCTTCGGCGAACATGGTCTCTTCCCAATATCCGCGCTCGCTGGTGGGAAAAACGAACCGATTCACCGGAAGCCAGCCCCCGATCAGCCCTTCCCAAACGTCATTCTTTGCCCGGGCCTCACGGATTCCGGCAAACAGTTTGCCGAGGTCAACGTAAATCTCGTCGCTGAAAGCGCCGAAGGCGAAGGTGGGTTTATCGTCGGACAGCCGGGTTCCGATAAAACTGGGAACCCGCAATGGAGGAAGCGCAGCCGCAACAGCGCCATAGTCGGGATCGGCCGTGCCGGCGAGGAGCTCGTGGCCGAGGATGTCCTTTTCCGATTTGGCGATTTCTTCCTGCGTCCGCCCGCGATAGAGGGTGCCCGGCGCAGCGCTGGTAGGCTCAAGACTCTTGGGCAGGTTCAGAACCACGCCCTGCTTGCCAACGTAAATGATGCTGCCCCGGCGGTCCGTCAGTTCTTCGAAGACGGCGAGGTTGCCTTCCGGCTCCTCGGTCACGGCCATCAATGTCCAGGCGCCAAAATTCCCGCCCTTCGTGACACTGACCGGCTGGTGAGCCGACGCATCTGTCACGGTCACGCTCTGCTTTTCGACGTCGAAGCTTTGAATCTGGATCTTTGGAGAACTACTGAGATCTGCGGTAGGGGAGTTGCCAGCGGGGGCCGCCAGCAATGAGGGGCTTGCGAAAAACAGGGCAGCCGGGAAAAAGAGTGCTGCCAGGAAGGACCACGCCGAAGACCTCTTAATCCTCACATGTCGCGCCTCCAAGCCCGCTGCTTGACCAATCGAGGCGCGCACCGCCGCATAGCTCAAAATCTCCATTTCTCCCCCTGGCTCGCTATATACCAACGCCTGACGGGTGACGCCGGGAGTTAAGCTCTTGCTCCCGACACCAGTCCCGGGCGACATCTTCAACTGCCGCAAGAAAACACTGTGCCTGCCGGCACGCTTTTTTTAGAGGTTTAGAGAGAAAACGGGCTGCATTCGTCGATGCACAGCCCATTAACAAGAATGCCTTAACGGGCTGCATTGCAGCCCGTTAAGGCGTAATCAAGAAAGCACCGCGGAGCCCAGAGCTTAGAACTCTATATTCGCTCTGAACTCGATCTGACGAGCACCCAGACCAGCTAACCCGGGACCAGCCTGCACGACACTCGACTGCCCGAATCCGTTGGACTGGATCGACGTGGACGTATTCTGAATGAATCCCTGACTGGTGCTGTTGTAGCCGCCAGCTGGGTTCGCCCACACCGGGTGGTTCCAGACATTGATAAACTCACTCTGGAAGATGAACCGCACGTTTTCACGAATCTGGAAACTCTTCGTGAGCGCCATGTCCTGACTGAACGTGTGTGGTCCGTACAGCCAAGGGTGAGCGCCGAAAGTACCGGCAGTTTCGTTGGATGCGATGAATGCCGGGTTGGGGGTGGTGGAGCCGTCCGGCGCCACCAGCAAGTATTTCGGGTTTAAGGTGAGGGCGTAGGTGTGTCCCGGAACGTGGTGCACCGTGGAAGCTTGCAGATCGCTCGGTGTTACCCCGCTGAGAACGACGCCACCGTCACCGTAGGGATCTCCCACCGGAGTATTGCTGGGACCGTTGAACGTATTAATTCCACCCAGCAACTGGTAGGGACCGCCGGTCTGCCAGTTCGCGATCGTGCCCACGGACCAGCCGCCAACGATCTTGTCGGCAATCCCGCCATTGTGAACGAACGCCTTGCCTTTCCCGAAGGGAAGGTCATAGGTGCCGTTGGCATGAATCACGTGCCGGTAGTCAAACCCTGTGGGCCCGTAGCTCAACCGCGGATCGCGCATGGTGAACATGTTGAACGCGCCAGTCCAGGAGTTGTTCGGCTGAACACCCAGGGCATGGCTCCACGCGTAATTCACGTCGAACTGCATCCCACGCCACGGCTTCTGGCGGAAATCCACCTGCAGAGAGTGGTAATTCCCGTAGCCGATGTCGTTCTGGTAACCGGTGGCTTTGCCCGCGTTGTAGGGATTCGCCTGGAAGAAGTTGATGGGATAACCCGCTCCAGGATTCCCCGCGCAGGGCGAGAAGTTCGCGCCACCGATCAGGTTGCAGAGGTATGTTGAGCTCCCTGCCAGAGAACTGGCGAAAGAGCCGGCCGCGCCGGTATTGAGATCGTTGACGAAACCACCGTTGCTCATGAAACCCGCAGTATCTGCCCCTGCCGCAGCCGTCATGATGGGCAACGGAGCTTGCCCGGGCAAGCCATTGTTGGCAAACGTATTTCCCATACTGTTTGCTTTGTTGATGGCCAGGTTCTTCTGCGCTTGCTGGAACTCTTTGAGGAACCCGTTCTCAAAGATATTGACCTCGTTGGGGTTGGTGACGATCCATTGGTGCACGCTGCGGTTGCCAAGATACCGGACTTCGAGCACGTTGCTCGAGCCCAATGCCCGCTGGATGCCGAAGTTCCACGACATCACGTAGGGTTGGCGGATGTGCTCGTTCAGGCCGTTGACCCCCGACCAGTAGCCGAAGAAGGTTTCCTGCGATTCGGGGATTACTTCCTGGTACGTCGGCGGGCTCACGAAGAAAGGCGCCGGTTGCGGGGCACCCAAAGCGTAACTGCCCGCATTGAAACCTCCCGTTGGAGGCAGGGTTGAGCCCGGAACCTGAGGCCTTAGGTTGAAAGCCTGATAGAAGGCGTAACCTTCGTTGGAGGCCGAGTTCCAGAAGAACTGGTAAGGCTCAGTCATGCGCCGCAGGCCAAAGCCGGCTCGCACCACGGTGCTGTTGTTGCCCAGCAGTTTGCCAAAGAACCCTTCGCTCTTGCTCGGGTTCCACGAGATACCCAACTGAGGCTGAGGGCTCACGTACCAACCGTCGTACACGCTCGCCCTGGTTCGATATTGCGGGTTCAGTCCGTTCGGATCAGAGGTCAGAGTCCCAGGCTGGAAGATGTTCCCGACTCCAGAGGGTCCCCAGATGCCGACGTTATCCGCGCTGTGATAGCCCACGGTCAAGTCTTTGGATGCGCCCGTGAAGTCCCAGCGCAGACCGGCATTGATGGTCAAATGCGGTTTTATGCGCCAGGAATCCTGCACGAACAATCCCGCGCCGTGCTGCAACTCATCCAGGAAGTATCCGCCAACCGAAGTTGAGTACTGTTTGGTCTTGATGTCCAGCGGAAAGCCAGCCCCGCCGGGATCGACGCCTGTGATCCTTCCCACCAGGGTCGCGTACATAGCCTGGGCGTTGGCCAGATTGAGGGCCGAGGCATTGGGGAAGTTGGTGTTGAAATAGTCGGTGAAAACCCCCGCCGCCGGATCGTTCCCGTCGATGCCCATGTGCACGAAAGGCATTCCGGCCGGGGCATTGTAATAGTGATCCTGCTCGCGGTAGTACGAGAAGCCGAAGCTCAACGAGTGCTTGCCCTTTTGCCAGCTCACGTTATCCGAAGCATTGAACAGTGGATAGTATGTGCCGATGGGCAGGTTGTTCAGTTCGACGCCCGACGCGCCGTAAGCGAAGTTAATACCCGGCTGCGTCAGCCACACGGGTTTCAGGTCGTAACCGTATTTCGCGCTGTTGTACAGGTATCCCGCACGGAACGAGTTGAGCACCGTCGGCTTGATCGTCCAATCCACACCCACCGCTTGCGTGAAGTATTGGAACTGGTTCGTGCCGCCGAATTTAGAGTAGAACTCTCCCGGCAGCGGAGGGACGTTGGCATTCGCCTGGCTTGACTTGGTCATGTTAAAGGACAGGAACAAGCGCAGGTTGTCGCGCATGTTGTAGTCGAGCCGAGCCGTCGGGAAGTACTGGGTAAGCGGAGTGGCATACAGCCAATTCAAGTTGACCAGGTTCGGGTCGCCGTTTGGCGCAACCCTCGCAGCAGAAAACCCGGCGTTAATGTTGGAAAAGATCCCAGCGACGGAGGGGTTGATCACGGTCGGCAAGGCCGAGCTGGCAGTGACAGGATTCAAGGCAACAGCCTGCCCTTCAGGACCGCCCGCGATGTCCGTTAGGACGTTGACGGTATGGGTTCCTGCGCTGTCCGTGAACTGAAACAGGCCCGACTGAGCGGCGGCGCTCATGACTGAGTTGGTGTTGGTTGCCGAACCCGGTTGCTTGGCCATGGCGAAGGTGCCGAAGAAGAACAGCTTGTCTTTGATGATCGCGCCACCCAAGCTGCCGCCAAACTCGTTCCGGATAAATGGATTTTTCGTGGCTGGGCTTCCTGGGTTGATCGAGGTAAGGGAGTCATTCAGCCAGGTATTGGCGTTCAAAGCCGCGTTGCGAAAATCTTCGTAGACGCGCCCATGAAACGAGTTCGTTCCGCGGCGAGTGACGAAATTAACCTGCATGTCCGATATCCCGTACCCAGTGTTCATGTTCAACTGGTCGGTCTGGACCGTCATCTCTTCCATGTTCTCGACGCGCGCCTGAACCAGGGGGGTGGCGGCGCCGGCGAACTTCATGCGCTGCGTGGTGCCGATAACGCCGTCGACGTTGTTTCCCGTCGCCATGTAAGGCAGACCGTTCCATGTCCCGCCGGCGTACCCTGCGACGAGCTGCGACAAGGCGGAAATATCCCGGCCGATCAGGGGTAAGTCCTCAACCTGCCGCATGTCGATGGTTCCAGTAATGGCGTTGGAATTGGTCTCGAGAACAGGGATCTCCTCGGCGCTGACCACGACCTGTTGGCTCACGGCGCCGACTTTCATCGCCGCTTTGAGATCGGTCGTACGAGTCGCCGAAACCGTGACCGATTCAAACACTTGGGTCTCGAAGCCCGGCTTGGTGATCGTCAGTCTGTAGTTTCCAGTAGGCAGCCCCGCGAAGGTGTACGATCCCGCCGACCCAGTTACAGCAGTTCTGGTTGTGTTGGTGGCAAGATCCTGTAACACCACGTCGGCAGCCGTAAGCACGGCACCGCTCTGGTCAGTGACGGATATAGAGATACCTCCTTGGGTGATCTGCGCCCAGGTTGATACGGCGCCGAACCCTGCGAGGAGACACAGACCCAACAATACGCGGAAAAACGGATGACGGGAAAAGCTGTGCGACATAGTTTCCTCTCTCTCTCGAGACCCAACCTCTCGAGACCCAACGTTTCATTTACGACTGCGTAAAATTAAGGTCGGAATTTCTTTCCATAGAATCCACCCGAACGCGGACTCCTCCCGACAACGGAGCGAAAACGTTTACCCGATATCTGGAACGTAATACGATCACGATAGCGATCGCTTTAAATACCCCACGCTGCACCGTACCCTAGCCTGGACGGTACCGTTATTTTCACCCTTGAGCGCGGTCGTTCGGGGGAGCGACCTTGCAAGTCCTCGCGCTCACTGATGTCGGGCTTTGTATACTTTATTCAGAGTCGTTGTCAAGAAAAAGTTTCTAGTCCTTTTGGGCTAGGCTCTTGGCGAAGCCTGGATGAGCCAGCAGTAACGGCCCGATCTCTTTCAGATCTTGGACCTTATATTAATGACCATTGTCCAGGCAGCCCCTGGGAAAGCAGGGGTAACTTCTAATAAACCGCCCTACCCCTGTGGCGCGGCGAACTCCATGGTTCTGGGTCTGTCCCCCAAGGTTTGCAACCCCCAAAAGCCAGGTATCCAAGATTGATAACAGGCTTCGAAACGGCGAAGCCCGGATGCACTCCAGCGACTTGCGAGGACATGGTGACCGCTCTTATCACTCCACCCGAGTGCGCGCTGTAGATTTAGGGGCCTGTAGGCAATGCATCAGGAAATGAACGCGATCACGGCCACCGAGATCAGGAGTCTCGTTGTGTGCTCTAAAAGCGATAGTGAGATCGGTAGGCTCGGGCTTCGTTAGGGTGATACGCAGATTGCGGAACTCTTCCCGCACACCTTTCAATGGCGCCGGGTGGAAATCAAGCTGACGCCTGCGGGAACATCACCCACAAGGTCCGCTTCCAGGCGCGAAGTGACAAAGCCTTGATTCACTATTTTCACAGAGCAAATCGGCAGCCGTACCGCAAGCGACTGGTGCCGGCAATGCGCCCACCAAAACTACGCTGACGCGCGCTTCCGGATTGATAGTGATTTTGATTGGCGGCTGAGTGGGCGAGACTGTGTCACTCCGCATTGTGTGATGATCCGGCATGGGCTGCCAGTTTGCGCGTAAATCAACCCGGGGAGAAAGAGTGCGGTGACGCAAAGAACAGTGCGCATCAAGCAATCTCGCACTCACTGGCAATAGCCTCATAGACTTTGCGAGCATGATCAAAGGCTTCGGCCCCGGCTGGTCGCTCGCTCTCGCGCATGAAGGGCGATTTGACTTCCCACACCTTGTCGACACACGCCCGACACCACTCGCACTGCGTTTCGAAGCACGGATCGGTTTGTCGCCGACCATCGCAAACACCGGATGAGTATGGGATGACGGGAATATGCGCAACGCCACCCAAGAGCTTCGGACAATGGGCGCTTTGAAGGTGATGGTGCGCGGCTTGCCGTCGGCGACCAGCGTCGCCTTGTCTACCGCGACGCCGTTGACGATGAGTTCCACGGGCACAGTACCTGTCATGCCGATGCGGGCGCGCTCCAGGTGCCAACCGTTGAGGCGGTGCAGGATTGCGGTCCATATCGACTGGCGGTTCTGGCTCCAGCCGTGCGGCCACCAAGGTCTCGATTTCCAGTGTTCCCGATGCTTTCAGAGAGAGATCGCCCTCGCCGCTGCGGCGGCCGTTCACCTTGAAGTCGAGGAAGTGGCTGCGTCCATCGCCGCAATAGAGGCGCCCTTCAGCGATCCCGCGCACCCAAGCCTCATAACCGGCATCGCCAACCGGACGATGGTCAAGGCGCACATAGCTGCGGCCCACGCCCATTCGTTCATCGGTGATGCAGGGATAATCGGTCTCACCGACGAACTTCATGCGGAAGCCACAGTTCATCATGTGATACCAGGCATTCAACTCCGCGATCGGGTTGGTATCGCAACCCGAGAGGAAATCCACCAGCCCATGGGTTACGTCCATGATCGCTTCCTGGGTGCCGATGCCATTCATGGGCGGGATTTCGTAATTGGGAAGATCTGTCGGAATCCACGACCATGCCGAGCCCGCAATGGGCATAGCCGCCCAAGGCTCCTTGCGATCTTGCCCATTGCAGGATGGGCAGGTTCCACGACGGCCAATCTTCGAGAATCTTGGTGCCAGGATAATCCTGGTCCTTGAGACGCAATAGGACTAGGTGGCCGGCATGACTGGAGGGAAAGCCCGACACTTCTACGTCGTAACGCAAGATGCTTTCTGCGTCCTCGGGCGTGGGACGTGGCTGCAAAGTCACATCGTTGGCAACCTGCAGCTCAGGATGCTCAAGGCTCGCGGGTGGACTTATCGCATGGCCGGTGAAAAATTGTTTTTGGTAATACCAGCTTGGTGCCCACGTCAGCACATCGCCGATCGCAAGTCCTTCGCCGCGTGCCTGGCGGATCATGGTTTCGGGTGAAACACCTTCGGTCGGAACTCGAATAATGTGCAGCAACCCCCGGCATGAATGTGAGTGTCACCGGAATACCAGCCCCATTTAGCAGGATCGATCCAGCGTTGCAGTTTCACTTCGATAAGTGTGTGGCTGGCATCGATGTTGACCGTCTGCATACCGCGCAGGTATTCGGGGCCACGCGTGCTCTCTACCGTGTATTCTCCGTCGGGCAACAGTATGGTCTCGCCGTCGCCGCGGTAGATTTGCGGCTGGAAATAGAGGTCCGGTGCCACTCGCATTGCCTGCGGCGGATAGACCCGATCCAGCCGATCTTTGACCGCCAGGGAAGCCATACAGCCGCGACCGTCGGCATCGCGCACAGCCAAAGTCACCGATACGTGATGGCAGGCAGTCAAAATCAAGCTCGCGATGGCCAGAATCGTAGGGCATATCCGCCGGATTTGGGGAAACGCGTATATCGTGAATCGGTCGCTGCGGCGTCCTGAATCGCGGCTGAACAACTCAATGATGCGATACTCGACCGAGGCACCCGAAAGTTGAATGGCCTTTACGGCCTGATCTCCTATGACAACCGGACCTGCTTCATGTAGTTCGAGACATCAACCACAGCTTTTCGATAGCTGGCGCCTTGTTCAGGCGATCTCCCATATCCGCGCGTGGCGCGGTTGTACCAGACATCATGCTCCCGGGCCCCTGTGACTCAGAAGCAAAGTTGATGATGTCAGTTCGCCCACTTCGGATTGGCGATGCGCACCAGAAACATTCGCCAACCTTGCTCAACCAGCGTTCTCTGCGCTCCGCCCAGCGCGACGTTGCCGGTTCCATCCGCGGCAATGGACAAGCGAGCCAACGTATAGCGGTCAAGGATTTTCTCGGCTGCATCGACCGCAGCGCTGTCGTCTTGACGTGCGCCAATGCGGCGATGCGCTGTGCGTCTGCAGCCGCCACCGGCGCGCCGAGTTTCGCCAAAGCCTCCAGTGCCCGGTTTACTCCCGCGAAGTAGGGCTGCGGCACAACCTGGGCAGTTTCCGATTCAAGAGCAGGACAGAGCTGCGCCCCAGCAAAGGTTCCAGCCAGGAGCTAGAAAGCGTCGGCGCGTAACATCTGCTGTGAAGGTATGCATTTGGAATCCCTCAATGAGCTCTTGAATGACCAGAACTCTAAATATGGACAATATGGTCAGTCAATATTTCGAGACGGCCTCACTCGAACATGTACGCCCGTCCTCATAAAGCGAGCCCGAGTTAAGGCGCTGATTGCATCTCGCGGCTGACCTGCTCGACGGCAGCCAGAACCCGAAGCGTATTTTCGCCCAGGATTTTGCGGATATCAGTTTCGGAGTATCCCTTCTTGAGAAGAGCGTCGGTGATTTGCGGCAGGTGGCTGACGTCGTCCATTCCTTCCGGCATGGAAGCGCCATCGAAGTCTGAGCCCAGACCCACGTGATCGGCGCCAACGAGCGTGACGGCGTGGTCGATGTGCTCGACGATTCGTTCCCAGGAAACATGAGGCAATTTGCCTTCGGCAATAGCTTTTTTCTCCCGCTCAGCCATCTTCTCGCCCATACAGGCTTCGTCGTCCCCACATTGCTTCTTGAGCTGGTCCATCATTTCCACGACACCGCCCGATTGTTTCTCCAGCGCATCCTTATATGCTTGATCGATGAAGCTCTTTTCGTAGTTGATCTGGATCACGCCGCCTTTCGCCGCCAGCGCCTTGATCATGTCGTCGGTCATGTTGCGGGGATGATTGCACAGCGTGCGACATGAGGAATGTGATGCAATCAAGGGGGCCTTGCTGACGGCAAGGGCGTCGTAAAACGTCTTGTCGGAAACGTGAGAGATATCCACCATCATTCCCTGCCGGTTCATCTCACGAACAATTTCCTTGCCATAGTCCGTAAGGCCATTGTGGGCGGGCTTATCAGTGGAAGCATCGGCCCATTCGTCGTTGTAAAAATGAGAAAGGGTCATGTAACGCACGCCGAGATCGCTGTAGATACGGACCATGCGAATGTCGTTGCCCAGCATGTGGCCGCCTTCAATGCCCATCAGGACAGCAATCTTTCCTTGTTCATGCGCGCCTCGAACGTCGGCGGCAGTGCGAGCGAAGGCGAGATCTTTCGAGTATTTCCGCACGTTTTGCTGGACCGCGTCGATCTGATCGAGAGCTTTTTGAATTGCAAGCGGGCCCATGGTGCGACCGTCAATCCAGATGGAAAAGAAAATGGCATTCAAACCGCCTTCGCGCATGCGGGGGATGTCGATGTGGCCCGTGGAATTGCGCTTGCCGAGGTCGAAATCTTTGGAGAAAAGGCGCTGTGTAGTGTCGTCGTGGGTGTCCACCACGATAGAGGAGAAGTGAAGTTTCCGGGCCTGATCAGAGATCGAGTTAGAGTCGGCGGGAGCAGAAACGAGAAAAGCCACGGCGCCGAAGAGACAAACGAGAAGAGTGACCAGCGAGCGGATCATGAGTCCCCCAGAGAGATCGTGCCTTGCTATCCGTTAGGAGCCAGATAGTATACGGCGTCGAGAGGCGATCAAGTTTTTTCACCTGTCTTCACAAATTACGCTTTGTGGCCATAGCTGCCTCTCGACAAGTGCGCAGCTGCTTCGATTGACCATTCAAACAAATGAGGTAATGCTTGGTGCCCGGAGGGGGCCCCAAGATACTAAGTACCGGCGGATTTTGAGGGCATGGGAATGAATTACGCTCCTTATGATGTCAACTGCTTCTGAGTGCGTCCGACGCGGCTGTAATGAATAGCGAACTGCGGCGAATTCCCTTCCAGACATTCTGATTGCGCCCGGCTCCGGTCACAACGGCGCCTCCAAGCTATTGGTAAGCAATCATGGCTTGCCCTTGATCGCTAGGACGACTTCTCTGTGAGGGGTCTTCCGGCAGCCAGTTGCAGAACCTTGTCCTTGGAGCCGACGATGTGCTGATACATAAGATTGCGAGCTGCGACCGGATCCCGACGGTGAATGGCAGCGAGAATTTCGGTATGCTCCCGCGCCGGGACCTCGCCGTAGTAGCCGATATCGATAGCGGCAAACATGATGCGTTCCATCTGGCAACGAACATCGCGGATGGCTCGCAGCACCAGCCGGTTGCGGGTCAACTGGGCGATTCCAACGTGAAACTCAGTGTCACCTTCGATAAAGTGTTCATAACTGGCCCGATCGTCGGTACGATACTGAATCTCTACTAAGCGCGCCAGCCGTGCCATGACGGCGGTGTCGGCCCAGCGCCGGGCTGCGAGTTCTGCACAAAAACCCTCGAGCTCTGCTCTGTATTCATACATCTCGTTGAGTTCATGAATCGTGATGTGACCAACAAAATAGCCCTTGTTAGGCACCAGTCGCAGCAGATTCTCTTGCTGCAAGCGCATCACCGCCTCGCGCACAGGAGTACGGCTGCCGTGATAACGCTTAGCCAGGACCTTCTCGTTGATGGCCTCACCCGATTGGAAAACGCCGTGGACAATGTCACGCCTGAGCTGCTGATAGACCTGCTCGGCCAGAGTGCTTCGCGGCGGTGCAACAGGTGAGGATTGCGATCCACGGCCACGTGCCCTTTTTGGGCGGCCGGAGCGGAACGGCGCTTTTCGCATCTTGGCCAAGATTACCTCATCCGTGGACAGATCCGGAACCCCTTCGCTAGATGGTATACCACATGCATACCAGGATGAATACACTTGACATGCCACTACGGCGTGGGATAGCGTTTCGCCGACTTCCGGTCCAAGAATGACCTTAACTAACAGCTCAGTCGCGGCAATCCGGTCGCAGTTCCCGGTTTTTGAGGAGAAGATCTACCTCAATAGCTGTTCTCAAGGGGCGCTCTCGAAACGAGTGGAGGCGGGTTTTCAGGAGTATCTACAGAGTTGGCACAAACAGGGATCGCCCTGGGAATTGTGGATAGAGCACTACGAAGCGGCGCGGGGCCTGTTTGCACGCTTCATCGGGGCTGAACCGGATGAAGTGGCGCTGGTGGCCAGCGCCTCGGCGGGTGTCAATTCGATTGCCAGCGCCCTGTCGTTTCAGCAGCGGCGCAAGGTGGTGCTCGGGGAATTCGAGTTCCCGACCATGGGACACATCTGGCTGGCACAGCGCCGGGCCGGCGCCGAGGTAGTGTTCGTGAAAGCGGCAAACGACCGGCTGACGGTCGAAGGCTACGACGATCTGATTGACCACGACACGCTGATTGTCCCCCTGACCCACATCTGCTTCATGAACGGCTTTCGCATGCCCCTGGCCGAGATTACCGAGATGGCACACGATCGCGGGGCCCTGGTATTGCTTGACGACTACCAGGATTGTGGGACCCGTCCGATTGACGTCAAGGCTATGGATCTGGACGTCTACGTCAGCGGAACTCTTAAGTATTTGTTGGGTCCACCGGGGCTGGCTTTCATGTACGTGCGGAGGTCGCTGGCTTCGTCGTTAGTGCCATCGGTTACCGGGTGGTTCGGTCAGGCCAATCCCTTCGCCTTCGATGTCAAATTGTTTGATCCTGCGCCCGGTACGCGACGCTTCGAATCCGGGACTCCGCCTATTCCCAGCATTTATGGGGCTAGCGAAGGTGTCCGGTTGCTTGAGGAAATTGGCCTGCAGAGCGTGGCAACACAGGTCGAGACCTTGACCAGAGCCTTGCTGGAGGGGGTGCGGGAACTGGGTATCGGCACCAAAACGCCTCCTGACAGCGCTGGCCCATTGGTAGTGCTGCAATCGACGGAGGCGGACGCGCTGGTGCAGAAATTCGCAGCTCGCAACGTTGTCGTCTCCAGCCGCCATGACGGACTGAGAATTTCATTTCATGTTTACAACACACTGGACGACGTTCATGCGGTGTTGCAATTGCTCGAAGAAAATCTAAACCAGTTGGTGACCGAACCGGTTGCAAGCGAGCGGTAAGGGACGAGGAACGACGACTATGGATGGACGCAAGCGTAGCGAGGTTCGAACCAGGCGACGTTTCACACATCCGGCAATGCGGTGCATGGGCTGGGTGCTAGTGGCGATTGGACTTCTTATTCTGTGGTCCTCAGGCCTCTCAGCGCAGGCGTCTCCTGCTGCCGGCAGTGTCGTGATTCGCGCCGGCAAGCTTTTTGACGCAGAGTCGGGCCAGTTAACGGATCATCCCGTGATCATCATCACGGGAAATCGGATTGCTTCGGTGGGCAGTGGGAATGTCGCCGTTCCGCCGAACGCCCGTGTGATCGATTTGGGAAATGCAACCGTACTGCCCGGATTTATTGATGTCCACACCCATCTGACGTCAAATGCTGGGAATGCGGGGTATGAAGCGCTGGGAATCTCGACGCCTCGCGCTGCGCTCATCGGCGCCAAGAATGCCCGCTTGACGTTGATGGCCGGTTTCACCACGGTGCGCAATGTAGGAGCCGAGGGCTATGCCGACGTGGCTTTGCGGGATGCCATCAATGCCGGGGATGTGATTGGGCCGCGCATGCAGGCTTCGGGGCCTCCGCTGGGAATCACGGGCGGACACTGCGACAGCAACATGCTGGCTCCGGAATTCCACTACTCCGCGGAAGGTGCGGCGGACGGAGTGGACGCGGTCATGCACAAGGTGCGCGAAGTGGTGAAGTACGGCGCCGATGTAATCAAGTTCTGCGCCTCCGGTGGAGTCTTCTCCAAGGGGGACAATCCGCTGCTGGAGCAATACAGCCCGGCTGAGATGCAGGCGCTGATCACCGAAGCTCATCGCCTCGGAAGAAAGGTCGCCACGCATGCGCATTCGGCGCTGGCGATCAAGGACGCGATTCGCGCCGGCGTGGACTCGATCGAACACGGCATATTTCTGGACGATGAAGGCATTCAACTGCTGAAAGAACACAATACGTTTCTGGTTCCAACCTCGTATCCATTGTTCTGGTTTGAGGAGCACGCGCCACAGATGCATATGCCGCCGTGGGTGATGGAGAAGGCGGCCATCATTATTCCCGCCGCCAAGCAGAATGTGGCGAAAGCCTTTCGCAGTGGCGTGCGCGTGGCCCTGGGAACCGATGCCGGAGTGTATCCGCACGGTGAAAACGGCGGTGAATTCTGGACCATGGTGGAACTGGGGCTGACGCCCACCCAAGCGCTGCAAGCCGGCACGGTGAATGCGTCCGAGCTGATGGGATGGTCGGATCGCATCGGCTCCATCCGGAAGGGCAAGTTCGCGGATATCGTTGCGGTAAAAGGAAATCCAGTTTCGGACGTACGCCTGCTGCAACACGTGGAATTTGTGATGAAAGACGGTACGGTTTATAAGGACGAGATTTCGACGGCATCATTAGCGAAGCCCTGATCGGCAAGCTGAAGATTTGGGTGGGATCCAGGTGAAGCCAACCGCAGACGAATTGATGAGGGGGAAAGTCATGCGCCTATCAACGATTACAGCATTGACGATTGTTCTTCTGCTCCACATTCTAGTCAGCGCTTCCTGGGCGCAGACCACGCAGGGCGGAATTGTCGGCACCGTCCAGGATCAAAAAGGGGCTGCGATCGCGGGCGCAAAGGTCACAGTGATCAATGCAGCGACCGGTCTGCAGAGAGACGTCACTTCCGCTGACAACGGAATCTACCGCGTGATCGCAATTCCTAGTGGCATGTACGAAGTCAGAGCGGAGGCCCCGGGCTTCGCCAGTCTGGTGGCGAAGGACATCGAAGTCGGCGTGGCCCAGACGCGCACCCTCGATCTGGTGCTGAAAGTCGGCGCCACCGCCGAGACCGTCACCGTGGAGGCGAATGCGGAGCTGACCCAGACGGAAAGCTCTAAGCTCGGCCAGATCATCGACAACCGCAAAGTGGAAGACCTGCCCTTGAATGGACGCGACTTTGCGCAACTGGCTCGCCTGAACCCCGGAGTGTCGGTCTCGGGTGGTGGAGGTGGCCAGCAAGGCGGCGAAGGCAACGTCTCAGGTTTTTCTTCCAACGGTCAACGCTCGACTTCCAATAATTTCCTGGTGGACGGAGTCGACAACAATAATTATTTTGCGGGTGAAGCCGCGCAGCTGCCTTCTGTCGATTCCATTCAGGAATTTGAGGTTCAAACCAATACTTTTGCGGCTGAGTACGGGCGGAACACCGGCTCCGTGATCAACCTGGTGACCAAGTCGGGCACCAATCAGTTGCATGGATCGGCGTATGAATTCTTCCGCAACGATGTTCTCGATGCTCGTAACTTCTTTAACCAGGACCAGTTCCCTAAATCGGGCTTGCACTTGAACCAGTTCGGAGGCACGCTGGGCGGCCCGATTGTGAAGAACAATACTTTCTTTTTCCTGAACTATGAGGGCTTCCGCCGGAAGGCCGGGATCACCCGCATCACGAACGTGCCCACGCTCGACCAGCGTGCCGGCAACTTCACTGACGCCAACGGAAACCCGGTCTCGATCACGGTGAATCCGGTGAGTGCGCAGCTTTTCAACCTATATCCGGATCCCAACCTTAACAATCCCAGCGGCAACTTCATTTCTTCCCCGGAGCAGAGCGACGCTACTGATCAGTTCCTGGTGAAGATTGACCATCGTTTGCGCAGCTCGGACAGTCTTTCGGCCCGCTACAGCCGGACCCGCTCCGACATTTTCTTTCCTTTCACGCCGGGACAAAGCGGGACCAATGTGCCCGGTTATGGAGTGAATGACGACGGCGCCAATCACCTGGTGGCCATCTCCTATACGCGCGTGATTTCTCCAAAAACGTTGAACGAAGCACGCCTGGGATTTACCCGGACCAATATTCAGCTGGCAACCCAGACGGGACCACAAGCAGCGGATTTCGGCATCAACACCGGGTGGCCGGCGGGTTCGCCAATGGGGCTGGGAAATATTCCTCAACTTTCTTTCTCCGGCGGATTCGTCTCCGGTAGCGCATCCGTCAGCAACCTGGGCGGAGCCATTGATCAACCCAACCGCACCGCGATCAATACCTACCAGGTGCTGGACAATCTTTCCCACACCACGGCCCGGCATGTGTTCAAAGTGGGTGCAGATATCCGCTATACACAACTCAACCGCCTTTACGATCTGGCTTTCAGCGGCCAGGTCAGTTTCAGCGGCACCAATAACCCGGAGGGGATTCCCAACGCGCTGGTTGATTTTGCCGAGGGACTCTCCAGCGGCGCTCTGCAGTTCATCGGCGACTCTCACCGCAACTTCCACACAACCAGTTACGGTTTCTTCGGGCAGGACAGTTTCAAGCTGCGCAAGAACCTGACTCTGAACTACGGATTGCGTTACGAGCTGAACACCGTGCTGCGCGAAGCCCATGGCCGCTTGAGCACATTCCGTCCACAAGATTTCACTACCTATCTGGATCCCAGCGATCCCACCATCCAGTCGAATCTCACCGCCCTGCGTGCCTCCGGGGTTGTCACCCAAGGGGAGGTCGATGGCATCTATGATCCTGATCACAACAACATCGCGCCTCGTCTCGGCCTGGCTTGGGACGTGTTCAGCAACGGCAAAACCGTCGTCCGCGCCGGCTATGGCGCGTTCTACGAAACAATCATTGGAAATATTCCAGGGAACGTAATGCTGAATCCGCCGTTCCTGCCGGACTACTTCAATGCATTCCCGGGATGGCCCAACGCGTTCGCGCCTTCCGGATTTCCGGTGCTCACCGTCACCCAGCAAAAGCTGCAAACACCGTACGCGCAGCACTACAACCTGATGGTGCAGCATCAACTTCCTGGAAAAGCTCTGCTGGAATTCGGTTACGTCGGCACTTCCGGAACCAAGCTGCCGCGTTTCCGGCAGATGAATCAGGCGTTCATCACCCAGGCGCAGATTGATAAGCTCACTCCCGACGTCCGCACCCGGATGGAGATTATGGGAATTCCCGACTTCGTGATTGACAACTTCATCCTGCCAAATGGGATCGCAGCGATTCCGAGCATCGCGCGAACTCCTTTCTTCGGATACGCGCAGCTGTTCCAGGCGGAAGACACGATCAGCTCGCAATACAACAGCTTTCAAGCCAAGCTGGACAAACGCTTCTCCCACGGACTCTCGTTCCTGATGTCGTATACCTGGTCGAAGTCAATTGATGGTGCTTCCGTTTTCTACGGATCAGGCGCCAATGCGACCACGATCTTTCCCCAGGACAATTACAACCTGGGCGCGGAGCGTGGCGATTCAGACTTTGACATTCGGCACCGGTTGAGCTGGAGTTTCCTCTACGAAATTCCGGTCACGCACAAAGCGCCCAAAGCGCTAAGCACTGGCTGGCAACTGGGAGGCATCCTTAGCCTGCAGACCGGACAGCCATTTTCGGTTTTGACTGGGCAGGACAATAGCAGCACCGGACTGGGCAATGATCGTCCCGACCTGATTGGCGATCCCAACACCGGTCCGCATACCGTGAATCGCTGGTTCAATACGGCAGCCTTCACGCCCAATCAGCCACTGACCTTCGGCAACGCCGGACGTAATATCGTGACCGGGCCGGGATTCCACAACTTCGATTTCTCGGTGATGAAGAATACCCGCATCGGCGAAAAAGCAAACATCCAGTTCCGAGCTGAGTTTTTCAACATCCTGAATCATCCCAACTTCGCATTGCCGGCAAACATTCTGGCAGCGCCCAATTTTGGGACGTTGTTCCAAACTCCCGATGCCGCGCAGAATAACGTCGGGCTAGGGTCGGGCGGACCACGTCTGATTCAGCTTGCGCTGAAAGTGAGCTTCTAGAAATGTGGATGGGCGAAGCGCGAGCCAACCTGACCCCACCGAGGCGGCGGTGGATTCAGACATCGCTAATGCTCGGGTGTCTTCTGGCGGGTACGCTGATGTGGGCGGCGCCGGAAGTCAAGCAGACCGGTTCGGACCTCTATGCCTACATTTCCGACAATGACTCCAGTTCCAATGCCACTTTTCTGGTGGGAAGCAAAGGCATTCTGGTCGTGGACACCGGGCTCAACGCCACGGAAGGCGGGAAGCTACTCAAGGCAATTCGCAAGGTCTCAGACCTGCCGGTCCAATACATTGTGAACACGCACTATCACCCCGATCATCAGGGTGGAAACTCTACCGTCGGACCATCCGCGGTTGTGATCAGCACCAATTGGACCCGGGAACGCACCCTGGCGGTAATGCAGTCAGCCCCCGCGAACGGCGCCTCGTTTCGGCCCGCTGACATCACATTTCAGCAGGGGCTTACCGTCCATCTCGATCCCTACACCGCCGAGATTTATTTTCCGGGCAAAGCCCACACTTCTGGAGATGCGTTGGTGTATTTCCCCCATCAACGTACCATCGCGATGGGGGACCTGTTTCTTAACCGGTCCTCCCCCGCGATGGACGACGGCAGCGCGGAAAATTGGATCAAGGCTCTGGACGCAGTGCTGGAGAAGCCGTTGGACGCAGTCGTACCCGGCCACTTTGAACTGGCCACCAGAGTCGAACTCCAGCGGTTCCGCGATTATCTGCATGATCTGTTTTCTCAGGTCGAAGCGCTCTCTCGGAAAGGGGCTACGGGGGCAGAGGTTCGCCACGACATTCACATGGAAAAATACAGCGACTTCCGCCAGTATCCCCAATTCCAGGCGACCTTTGCGGATAATGCGGAGACCATCTACCAACAGCTGAAACAGCACTAAAGAAAAATCATGCCTGATTTCCCAATTTCCTGGGTACGCCAGTCGTTTCCTGCGCTCAATAGCAGTGACAATTTTCTTTTCTTTGACAATGGAGCGGGCGCTCAGGCGCCGCAGATCGTACTTGACGCCGTTCAGGATCATCTCTTATCGCGCAATGTGCAGCGCGGCGGGCGCTATCGCAGGAGCCAGGAGGTGGATGAGGCGATCCAGCGGGCCCGCGAGAGCGTTGCGATCTTTCTAAACGCGCGCGAGCCGGATGAAGTCGCCTTCGGCATGAATGCAACATCGTTCATACGACTCGTGAGCCTGGCGCTGTCGGAGACCCTGGGAGACCGGCGAGAGATCGTGGTCACGGACCTGGACCACGAAGCGAATGTGGCGACATGGCTGGCCTTGCAGCCGCGGGGAGCTGAAATTCGGTGGTGGAAGATGCGTCCCGATGGCAGCCTGCGCAATGAGGATCTGGAGCCGTTGCTGAATTCCCGCACTCGCCTGGTGGCTTGTGCGGTCGCCTCCAACGCACTAGGTTCTATCGTAGACGTGAAGGAGACGGCCAGAATCGCACACGCCGCAGGGGCCGAAATCTTTCTCGATGCGGTCCACTATGCGCCCCATGGGCCGCTGGATGTGCAAGATCTCGATTGCGACTACCTGGTCTGCTCGGGATACAAGATATTCGCTCCCCACATGGGTTTCCTCTACGGCAAGCGCCGCGCTCTCGAGGCGCTGCCCACATTCCGCGAAGACTTTATTCCAGACAGGATTCCACTAAAAATCGAAGTGGGCACGTTTGTCTATGAGAACGTGGCAGGAATGGATGCAGCAATTACCTATCTTGAGGAGCTTGGAACCCGAGTTTTTTCTGCGGGGCCGGGGGTTTCGCGGAGGGAGTTGCTGCGGCGGGCCATGGAGGGAGTTCGAGTGCATGAGGCTGCGCTCTCCATCGAACTGCTCCGCCGATTGTCTGAACTCGACGGTGTGACGGTGTATGGTCATCGAGAACCGTCTCAAATCCACCTGCGTGTTCCCACTGTGTGCTTCAACTTGCGAGGGGTGGCGCCGGCCGCGGTGGCCGCGCAGTGCGCCGAACAAAGTATTGGAGTCAGGGACGGCAATATGTATTCTCCGCGTCTGCTGGAGCGTCTCGGCATACCTCCGGCGACAGGCGCTGTGCGTGCTTCCCTGGTCCACTACAACACGCTCGACGAGATCGACCGCTTCGTTAGCGTGCTGGCCAAGATGATTGCCGGCTAAGCTTCACCTACATTTCATCGCACGCGTAAATGGTAAGACTCAAGTGACAGCCAAAGATAACTCCGAGACTGCAGCGACGGATGTAGCAGGTTCGCTACCCGGCCAAGCTGAAGGTCTGCGCCGCCGGCTCAGCACGCGACAGCTGACCATGATTGCTATTGGCGGCGCCATCGGCGTCGGCCTTTTCCTGGGCAGCAGTGTGACCATTGAACTGGCGGGACCCGGCGTCATTATTACTTATCTGCTGGGCGCCGTCGTGGCGCTTGTGATGGCCTACGCGCTGGCGGAAATGGCGGTGACGCACCCCGTGGCGGGTTCTTTCGGAGTGTACGCAGAAATCTATCTCAGCCGCTGGGCCGGATTCACCGTCCGAGCGACTTACGGGCTGGTGCAGATCATTGCCATTGGCGCGGAAGTAACCGCGGTCGCAATTTACTTTGCCTTTTGGTTCCCGAATGTTCCTGGGTGGGCGTGGGTGCTTGTCGTCTCGGCGGCGCTGGTGACCATCAATGCGCTCCAGGTCAGCAATTTCGGTGAGTTCGAATACTGGTTTGCCTTGATCAAAGTGGTTGCCATCATTGCCTTCATCGGCGTGGGTCTTTCGCTGATTAGCGGCGTGGGGCCCTGGCCCGCGGTGGGTTTGGGCAATCTTACTCAGCACGGAGGCTTTTTGCCCCACGGGTGGCGGGGCGTCTGGCTGGCTCTTACGCTCGCGATCACCAGCTACATGGGAGTGGAAGTAATCGCCGTCACCGCGGGCGAAGCGCAGAATCCGGTGGAGAGCATTCCGCGGGCCATGCGCACGATCGTTTTTCGACTGATCATCTTCTATGTTCTTGCGATCAGCGTCATGCTGGCCATGACCCCCTGGAACCATACCGGCAGCGCCAGCATCAGTGGCAGTCCGTTTGTGCGGGCATTTGAAACGGCGGGAATTCCATTCGCGGCCAGCATAATGAATTTGGTCGTGATATCCGCCGCTCTTTCCAGCGCGAATACCAACCTGTACCTTTCCACCCGCATGTTGTTCTCGCTGTCACAAGGGAGATACGCTCCAGCCTGGCTTGGCCTTCTGAGCCGCAACGGGGTACCGCATAGGGCTCTCGGGATTTCGACCCTGGGCATGATTGCGGCGATTCTGTTGGCGATATTGGCCCCAAAAAATGCTTTCCTGCTGCTCTACGGTACCGCCGTCGCGGGCATGTTCTTCGTGTGGATCGTCATTCTGTTGACGCATCTTCGCTTTCGCCAAAAGCTGAACCCCGAAGCCATAGCAAGACTGCCGTTGAAGCTCCCAGCTCATCCCCTGCCTACCCTCATCGGAATTGTGACCCTCGTGGGAATTGCGTGCAGCACATTTTGGGTGGATGGCCTGCAATACACCGTCCCTACATTCCTGCCCATATTGCTGGTGATGTCGCTGGTCTACATGGTCCGGCGTCGAAGCAATGCTAAAGGTTGAAACCGCGTCCCGCGCGGCTTTTACGTTGGTGCCGGGAGGGGGAGTTGAACCCCCAAGGTACTAAGTACCGGCGGATTTTGAGTCCGCTGCGTCTGCCAGTTCCGCCATCCCGGCGTGAGGAGAGATCAAGCTTAGTAGATGATCTTTGGGTTTGCAACTTCTCGCGAGCATGGCGGGTCCTCAGTTTCAAAGCGGCCCCGCGCTAGTGCGAAGGAACCTCTACAGCACTCTTTCGTGAGAATAGCCTGCGGCCTCTAGTGCGGAAAGCAATTCGGCGATCTGGTCCGGGCCTCGGGTTTCCATAGTGATGTCGATGGCGGTTTCTCCCAGATTTACCCCAAAGTAGGCGCGATCATACGACGTCTCCACGATGTTGGCGCGGTGGTCTGCGAGGATTCCGGTGAGGCGGTGCAGAGCTCCGGGATAGTCGGGAAGGTGGACGCGCAGGCGAACAAGGCGTCCATCTTTTACCAGACCACGTTCGATGATGCGTGACAGCAGGGTTACATCCATGTTGCCGCCGCCGATCACCACCGCAATCTTTTTTCCCGCAAGATGTATCTTGCGGTTGATCAAGGCGGCGATGGCGGCTGCGCCCGCGCCTTCGGCCATGGTCTTTTCGCGTTCCAGCAGGAGCAGAACGGCGTTGGCAATTTCCTCTTCGTCGACCGTGACGATATCGTCCACGTATTTCTGAACTAACGGCAGGGTGCGGTCGCCAGCCCGGCGCACGGCAATGCCGTCAGCGATCGACGCGGACGCTGGCAGCGTCACCGGCTTACCCTCGGCTACGGCGGCTTTCATGGACGGTAGCCGGGCAGTCTGCACTCCGATGATTTGAACTTTCGGATTGGTCTCTTTGACGGCGCACGCGATGCCGCCGATCAAGCCGCCTCCCCCGATAGGAACCACGATTGCTTCAATGGCGGGATGCTGATGCAGCATTTCGAGGCCGAGCGTACCCTGGCCCGCAATGACCGCGTCGTCATCGAACGGGTGGACGAAGGTGAGGTGCTGTTGCTGGCTGCGGCGGATGGCTTCTTCACAGGCCTCGTCGTAGTTGGCGCCGTGAAGGATGACTTCCGCCCCGTATGACTTGGTGGCGGAAACCTTAATCAAAGGAGTCGTGAGCGGCATGCAAATCTGGGCTTTGATACCGCGGCGGCCGGCATGATAGGCCAGTCCCTGCGCGTGATTTCCCGCGGAGGCCGCAATCACGCCCCGGTCGCGATCCTCCTTGCTCATGGTCAGCAGTTTGTTCAGCGCGCCGCGCTCTTTGAACGCGCCGGTTCGCTGCAAATTGTCGAGCTTCAGGTAAATAGAATTTCCGGTGAGCTGCGAAAATGTGGCCGAGAGAGTGCACGGCGAAAGATAGATGGATGGGCGAATCCGCTCCAGGGCGGCTTGGACGTCGGCAAGAGTGATCATTAGATTTAGTAGCTTTGCATTCTACAGGGAGAGACGTAATTCATGGAGGTTGTGTGGCGCGGGCGCCCTCGCCCGCGAACGGCACCAGCCGAAGTCAAATGTTGCGACCGTCCATGGCTCTGTGAGTTCTTGTCAACGTCAAACGCCGCGGGCGAGGGCGCCCGCGCCACACATGCAACATCAGGCTTCCACCGGCGTACCTGTCGCCACCGGCAGGTGGGCTTGTTGCCAGGCTCCGAATCCACCGCTGACGTTGATGACATTCTGAAAGCCGGCACGCTGCAGCAAGCTGCAGGCGATGATGCTGCGATAGCCGCTCTGGCAATGGACCGCCAGCGGGACATTGAGGTCAACCTCCGGAGGAGAAACCCGGAAGCGATCCAGGGGCCACCAGTCGGCTCCGTCGACGTGACCTGCCATCCATTCCGCTTCGCGGCGAACGTCGAGCACGCGGATTTTGTTTCCCAGGAGCTGTGCTTGTACCTCTTGCACGCTGATCTCGGGCAGCGTCGCCAGATCGAACCCGTATCGCTTCCATCCAGCTACGCCGCCGTCGAGGTATCCGCGCTCGATTTCGATGCCAACCCGGGCCATTCGCAGGCGCGCCTCGGACAATTGCTCGGGCGAGTCGGCGATCAGAACGGGCTGAGACGACAACCCGAGAATCGATCCCGCCCACGAAGCGAATTGCCCCGACAAGGGGATGTTGACGGAGCCGGGCACGTGGCCCGCGGCAAACTGGTCTCCCGGGCGGAGATCGAGCGCGATCACTCCGTCCTCAATCAGGGATTTAAGTTCCGCGGGCGAAATTGCTTTCAGCTCCGGCAATTCGGAGAGCGCGGGAGCGCCGCCGCGATTGATCTCCGCATCCTGCAGGAAATAGTCGGGACGCGCCGGCAGATTGCTGGTCAACTGCTGAATGAACTCTTCTCGAGTTGGGATTTGCAGGGCATAGTTGGTGAGACGCTCCGTGCCGATGGTGGAGGAGCGCTCGGCGCGCATATTGCGGCCGCAGAGCGAACCCGCTCCGTGAGCGGGATACACCAGCACGTCATCCGGCAGCTTGAGTAGCTTGTTATGCAGGCTCTCATAAAGCATGCCCGCCAACTGCTGCGGTGTATGCGCGGGCGAAAGGTCGGGACGGCCGACGTCGCCGATAAACAAAGTGTCACCGGTAAAGACCGCCCAGGGTTTCGAAACCTTCGCACCGTCTTTACTCAGGTCAGTCACCACCAGGCAGATGCTCTCCAGCGTGTGTCCCGGAGTTTCGAGCACCGTGATTTGGGCTTTGCCGAAACGCAATTCGAAGCCATCGCGGACCGGCACATGCGGGAAGGTTGCGCCGGCCGAGGCTCCCATGTAGATCTGCGCCCCGGTGCGGGCGGCAAGTTCCCTGTGCCCGGAAACAAAATCGGCGTGTAGATGGGTTTCGAAAATGTGGCGGATGGTAAGTCCGTTTTCTTCCGCGGCCTTCAGATAGAGATCCACATCACGCTGGGGATCGACCACGACGGCTTCGCCTTCCGAGCCCACCATGTAGGAGGCGTGAGCCAGGCAGCCGAGATAGAACTGTTCGAAGTACATAGTCGACTCCTCAGATAACCAAATTCCCCGTTCCCAGACAACTCATGATAACCCCAGGCATCCAAGTCCGGTGGTTGGGTGGACAGACACTGGGTGGACTGACACAGAGACTTGAGCAGTCTGCCTGAGGCACGGCGTCACATCGAAGGCAGCACCAGTGTGTGGGATGGCGGCAACTTTTCCACAATGCTTTGAGTTAGAATGCCGCAACCGGCGACGCACTGGCTGGCAATGCGTTGTCTGCAAGTCCCTCTCCCGGAGGTTGGACGATGTACCCGCGGTCATCTGGCAGCGCCCCGAGTGTGAATTCATGGCTGGACGTGCAGTCCGCGGTGCGGGGCCTCACTCAGGATTTTGCCACCGCATTCAACACCGGAAACTACGATCAGGCAGCCGCTCTGTTTACCTCGGACGGCTCTCTGATGCCTCCGCAGCGCGAGGCGGTGCACGGTCACAAGGCGATTGAGTTGATGCTTCGCAAGCTGGGAGAGTCTGGATATCAAAATCTTCGGATGGAAACCATTCGGGTAGAAGAATCGGGCGACATGGCCCTTGAAATTGGGCGCTACACCGCCGCCATCCAGCAGGCGAACGGCACCACGGTGGCTGAGCGGGGCAAGTACGTGCAGGCCTGGCGCCGGCTTGGCATCTGGCGGATGACGGCAAACTGCTGGAACAGCGATTTGCCCGCCGTGAAATAGGACCTGCCGGTGTGGCGCGGGCGCCCTCGCCCGCGTGTCAAAAGCGAAATCAAGATCGCTTTCCCCTTTTCCCAAGAAGAAAAATCAAAATCAAAGGCAGCGGGCGGGGGCGCCCGCTCTACACGGGGCGGTATGCACTACAATAGTCAGGACGCAATCTACTTCACAGAGATCAGGAGAGTCGCATGCAACGCAAGGCAAGCGCAGTATGGAAGGGTGGGCTGAAAGACGGCAAGGGAGTGGTGTCCTCGGGCAGCGGCGTATTGTCCAACACTCCTTACTCCTTTGCTACCCGGTTTGAGAGTACTCCCGGAACCAACCCGGAAGAATTGATCGCCGCGGCGCACGCCGGATGTTTTTCCATGGCGCTTTCCGGACAATTGGGAGCCGCCAACCTTACGGCCTCGAGCATCGAGACCAGCGCTACCCTGACCCTCGAGAAGCTTGAATCGGGATGGGCCATTACCACGGTCCACCTCGATGTGGTGGGACGCGTGCCAGGAGCGGACAATGCAGCGTTTCAAAAGGCGGCGGAAAATGCCAAGAGCGGATGCCCGGTGTCCAAGCTGCTGAAGGCAAACATCACGATGACGGCCAAGCTGGAAGGGTAAAGCCAGTCGTTGGTCATTGGCCCTTGGTCGTTGGCCCCAAGGTCTGAAGTTGTGACGAGAGATTCGGGGAGCACCGACACTAACTCTGAGAGTTTAGTATCTTTCGGATCTCGCGGTTGATGCGTGCGGCGTCGCGTGCGGCGGTGTCTATGGCTAGCGCCCATTTCTTGTCTTTCACGTCCAGCTTCGCCTCCTGCAGCAGGTAGGCAGCCTGCAGGATGGTCTCGAGCGAATTGCTGAGATCATGGGCCAAGACGCGAAGCTGGATGACAGGATCAACCGGCTTAGTGGCGTTTTCCATAGCGCTCCCAAGTTTGACAGGCTGCGCGTCCCCTGTAGAATATTCCTCGTAGTCCTATCCTGGAAGTTGGCCTTGAAAAGCGGCCGCTCCCGGTTACTTATTGCCATCGTGGCGGAATTGGCAGACGCGCATGGTTCAGGTCCATGTACTCGCAAGGGTGTGGGGGTTCGAGTCCCTTCGATGGCACCAAAGATTCGGCTGACGTAGTTCCTTTCCAATGCGGCCCCTTCCGGCCGTCTTTTTCTCCCTGTCGATTTTGGTTGATGCCGGCGCGGACTACTGAACCGAACTGGCAACGGAAGAGAAAACATTGTTTGCGTTCGAGCCCACCAGGCGAATCGTGCCGACCACTAGTACCAGGATCACTGCCAGCATCACGGCATATTCGGCAATGTCCTGGCCTTCTTCACGGCTCCAGAGTTTCATGGCGAAATCAGTCATAGGCTTCCTCTCAAGATAAAAAGTCCCTCAAATTATTGATAATGAGCGATGACTGGGGCGGACGATTCCGGCCGCCCCAGCCAACACCAGCATCACGTCGCAATTCAGACCTGGAGTTCGTGCCTCTCCAGATACCGGATCGTGCGTTTGGCGTCTTCCAGTTCCATCACTTCGCGGGGAGTCGATCCCCCGTCCGACAGGACCTGGGAGAGGCGCTGCTCAATGGCCCTTTGCGCCGCATCCAGTTTCGGTCGAAGACGCGTTGGATCCAGTTCAAACACCGCATCCTGGAAAGCTTGCTTCCACTTCAGTTGAGTACTGAGATTCGAGACTATCTGCATGAGAACTTTTCTCCTTATTGAGAGTAGGACTGGCCAACCAAGGGCGGAGTCCCACGTAACCAGGTTGCGTGGGTTTCCGGGCTCACGCGAAGAAGGCGGTGGAGTCTCAACAACGAAGAATGCAGGTGGAGAACGCCGACAAAGTCGGAGACGGAGTAATCGCTGCGGTGCTCGGGGAGTATCTGCTCTGGTTTAGGGCAATCGCAGGCGAGAATTGCACAGGCTGCCGATGGCGATCAGGAGCCTGACTCTCGGCAGATTCTTTCAACATCTCCCGTTGAATGTACGCAGCCTCAAACTCCCTGAAGTCGTCGGGGCTCACGGCCAGGAACAGCGCGCCGAAAGCCGCGAGAAGCACAACCAGCGATTTCAGGAATTTTCTTTTCATGACCTGCGTTGAATGATCTGCGTCGACTGACTGACTAAATTCTACCTCAGGGCAGAGCCGGCAGACGGCTGGCGCCGAATTTCTTTTGCCAATCTCCCGACCGCGAAAATCGGTGCTGGACGGAGGTTTCGTCCTCTTTTTCCACCGATGAGGGGCTACGGTTGCACCGGTAATACCGGCACAGTAGCGGGGTTGACCGCCGTGGGATCGTCGCGCAACTTGATGTAAAGCAAGGTGCCATCCGGACGCGGCACGCTCAAGCTGGACTCCGCGAATCCTGCCGGCACCGGAACCGAGCGCTTGAACTCGGGATCCGACGCAACGGAGCCGATCAGGAAGAGGTTTGTCCCAGAGAGGACGCACTGCTGGTCCAGGCTCTCGGGGCAGCGCACTTCCTTGAGAACGGGCAGGCGTACCAGGCTGGCCAGCGCTTGCCAATCTCCCCTTGCATTGCCATCCACGGCGCGAAAGCGCAGCGGGCCGAAGGCGGAAGGCCCGAGGCTCTTCAGAGGGTCGAGAACCGCCATCACAGTTTGGGTATCCTGCGCGATCAGGCTGCCGTCGTCCAGGCTGAGAGAGACACTATACGAGCCCTCGGTTGTGGCTACTTCGATCTTTTCGCTGCGTGAAAATGTTCCGGGCACTTCCGCTCTCAGGAAAAACGAAACCTTGCCATCCTGAGGCAGTTCATCCTGGCTACCAAGCCGAATCGCGGAAGGCGTAGGCCCGACCTGGATCGTCTTATTGAGCAGTGTGACTCTGGGGCGAGAGGGATCGACGACGGTCTCAACATTCAACACACGGCCGTCCTTCAGGGTAATGTGCGCCGTGAGCCTGTCGCCAGCCTGCAGCGCGGAAATATCCTTGGCGTCAGCCGTCAACCGCAGTTCATCTTTGTTGTCCGCGCGCCCGAGCCCGGCAGGAGCGAAGTGGATGCCGTTCAACTCAACTCCGGCCACATCATCCAAACGGGTTCCGACCAGCAGCCCTTCCGCGTCGCCGGCATGGATGGCGAACTTGTCCAGGCTGGCGGCTTCAGAGTAGCTGCGTAGCTCAACCTCGTCCGCCTTCGCGCTGCCGTACTGCTTGACCAGCATCGTGATCTTTCCTGGACTCTCGCCGGTGAGGGGGACTTTCACCTCCAGTTCACCGGCCTTCGGCGAATTCCAGGTTGGAGTCAGCGCTTTGCCTTGTTCATTCTGCACAGTGATCGTCTCGACACAAGCGGCTGCATCCGATTTGAAATGAATCGTGTCCTGCCGGCCTACGATCAGGCCGCTCTGGTCGGCGGAGGCAAGTGTCCACTTTGCGGGATGCGTGTTTTGCAGCGCGAAGGCCGGCCCCTCGAAGGAGTCGAATCCCCAGCTACCGCGGAGAGTTCCCTTTACCTCGCGGTCGAGCTTGTCCGGCGAAACGCCATGCGTGGCGATGGCGAAGCCGCCGCGGGCTGCATCCGCCGTGGCCGGCAGATCAATAGAATGGCCCGACTTGTCGTTCACATGCAGGACCATGCTGTGGGCGAAGTCGGTCGAGAAAACTACCGGGGCTCCTTCCGCCGCCAGCAACAACTCCGGCTTTTCCAAACATGGCGCCTGGTTCGCATCCACCGGACGCAACGGCGGAAGTTGGGCCGCCTCTACCGCCGGCAGACTTACCACCATCACCGACATGGGCTTGCGAAACGAAGGCGGATTGTTGAGTTTGAGATTGAGTTCATCGAGGTGAGGCAGCGCCAGCGCCGGAATGTAGCGATACTCCGGCGTATGGAAGCTTTCCATCATTTTCGCCAGATCGACGATCGCACCGACGTACGGACTGTAGGCACCGCCGCCTGCCAACCGAGTCGTGCTCAGCTGGCCGATCAGATCAGGCCCGCTGCCGGAAGTGAGCGCCGCCACCATGGACTGGCTATGGCCGTCATCGAGCACCAGTTGGTCCGTGTGCTCGGTGAGACATGATTCCTGCTGCTGCCTGGGCTTCAAAAAGCAATCGTTGTCCAGCTTGATGTTGAGGCTCCGAGCCAGGAGGATGGACCGGTCATGCAAGGCGCTGGCCTCTTCGCCTGACATTTCCCGCACGGCACTCAGATACTTGTCCAGGCGGGAGCGGTCCAGACTTGCCTGATTCAGGTCCTGGGATGCGCGCACGAAGGCGCCGGGCTTGCCCCGCACCGCGGACCGCAGCGTACCGAAATCGCCACCGGTCTGGGGAGCGAGGAAGATCATCGCCTGTTGGGCTCCGGAAGGAACCGTGATCACGATCCCTTCCTCACGGACATGCTTATTCCAGGTCTCTACTTTGGTGAACCAGTTCTCGGGCGGGGGGTTGGTGGAGCCCCGCAGGAATGCCGCAATAAGGAGAAAACGTACCGATTCACCGTCCGGCATGTCGGGATGGATCCACAGGCGGTCACCCGCTTGCAGATTGGGAACCCGGGCGATGGGCAGCGTTTTCCCTGCCCGAGTCACTCTTATTTCTATCCGGGGCCCGGCCAGGTCAAATGCCGCAGTATCGGCCCGAAGCACACTCGCAGACAGAAAAACAACGATCAGCCACAAAAAGGGGACTCGAAACAGCATCTCTTTATTGTAAGAGGTTAATGGTGGAGGATGAGAGCCAGAAGGGCAGATAAAAACACCTGAGATCACACTCAAGTAACAGCTTTCCGACTGCACCCAGGCAACCCGTAGGCCGGTCCTCTCTTGATCGAGAAATTATGTTGCAGGGCACAGAGCGTGCTAACCTTATCGACGCGAAATCCCTACGATCATTTCTGCACGGAGCTACGCTCAACCATATGATCAACCATAAGACGACAGTTCTGCACATTCTGCTCCTGACACTCTTTGTTTCCGCCGTGATGGCACAAGAAGCTGCGCCCAAAAAAGGCAAGCCTGAAGTCCGCAAGGAATCGTTTGGGAAAACCGGGGACGGGAGGCCGGTCGATCTGTATACCTTAACCAACTCACACGGCGTCGAACTGCGCGCCATGACTTACGGCGGCATTATTGTGTCGCTGCGGGTGCCGGACAAAAGCGGCAACCTGGGAGACATTGTCCTCGGCCATGAAAAGGTCGACGGATATATGAACAATCCCACCTACTTCGGCGTGATCGTCGGGCGCTATGCCAACCGCATCGCCAATGCCACGTTCACCCTCGACGGCGTGAAATATACGCTGCCCAAGAATGATGGCCCCAATTCGCTGCATGGCGGAACCGATGGGTTCAACAAGAGAATCTGGGAAGCCAAAGAGTTCAAGAACGCAAAGGGAGTGGGAGTTGCATTCAGCTATCTGAGCAAAGATGGCGAAGAAGGCTACCCCGGCAATCTTAAAGTCAAAGTCAGCTACACCCTGACCGACGAAAACAAGCTGATCGTGGATTACGAGGCCACCACCGACAAGGCCACGCCGATCAATCTCTCCCAGCACAGTTATTTCAACCTGGCGGGAGAAGGCAGCGGCGACATTCTTGGGCACCACTTGATGCTCAATGCCGACCGCTTTACGCCGGTCGACAAGACTCTGATCCCCACCGGCGAACTGCGTCCCGTCAAAGGAACGCCGTTTGATTTCACCAAGCCGACCGCGATCGGAGCTCGCATCGATCAAAACGATGAGCAACTAGTGGTGGGACACGGATATGACCATAACTGGGTGCTCAATCGCACCGGCGATGGCTTGAGCCTGGCGGCCCGAGTCCACGAACCGACCAGCGGCCGGATTCTGGAAGTTTTTACCACCGAGCCCGGAATCCAGTTCTATTCAGGAAATTTTCTGGATGGAACGATTACCGGAAAACACGGTCATGTTTACAAACATCGTTATGGTCTTTGCCTGGAGACGCAGCATTTTCCGGATTCGCCGAACCACCCGGATTTTCCCTCGACTATCCTGAAGCCCGGCAAGAAATTTCAGTCGCAGACCGTGTTCAAGTTCTCGACTGATTAAACGCAGCATTTTAGCGTTCATCTCGGCGGATTTTCCTTCGTGTACCTTCGTGACCTTCGTGGTTTCAAGGGGTTAAGACCTGAAACCATGAAGGACACGTCGGAAATGCGCCCTGCTCCCGCAGGGGCTTTTGCACCGATTCCCGTATAATCTTCTGATTCCCTATGGCCGCCAGCCTGGCCCAGATCGTCGCCGCTACGCGCCGTCGAGTCGCGGACTCGAAGCCGACGGCCGACTTGCGCCGGCTGGAGGAGGCCGCCGAACGGCATGTCCCGCGGGGCTTCCGGCGGGCTTTGACGACCAAAAGCCGCTCCGGTCCAGCCATCATCGCAGAACTGAAGAAAGCTTCTCCTTCCCGCGGACTGATTCGCGCCAGCTTCGACGTCGAAACCCTAGCGGGAGAATTGGAAGCTTCCGGGGCGGCTGCGCTGTCGGTGCTGACGGACGAAGAGTTCTTCCAGGGCTCGCTCGATAACCTGCGGCGCGCCTCCGCTAGAACCAAGATTCCTTGCCTGCAGAAAGACTTTATCGTGGACGAGTTCCAGCTACTGCAGGCGCGTGCCTACGGCGCCGACGCGATTCTGTTGATCGTGGCCGTACTCTCGCAAGCCGAGTTGATAGCCCTGGCCAAGAAGAGCCGGGCTCTGGGGCTGGATGTCCTCTGCGAAGCCCACAACGAAGAGGAGCTGCAGCGCGCGGTGGAAGCGGGTTCCGATGTGATTGGAGTGAACAATCGCGATCTGCGGACCTTTAAAGTAGATGTGAATACCGCGCTCCGCTTGGCGAAATTGATTCCTGAAAATGTGGTCTCCGTGGCGGAGAGTGGAATCGATAGCGGCGCGGATATCGCCCGCCTGCGGGCAGCCGGCTATCAGGCATTCCTGATCGGCGAGTCCTTGATGAAGGCGGAATCGCCAGCGGAGGCGTTACGGAGTCTGCTGAACCAGGCCACGACTGCGGTTTCTAGTTTCTAGTTCCTGGTTTCTGGAACCGAAGCTACAAGCCTGCTGCGGAAGGTCGAGATTGGGCCGACGACTGACGACCGACGACTGACGACTCTCCATGACTTGGATCAAGATTTGCGGCATTACCAATCTGGAAGACGCGTTGACGGCGGTCGAGGCCGGCGCGGATGCGCTGGGGTTCGTGTTCTACGAAAAAAGCCCTCGGAAGGCTGATCCGGAAGTTGTGCGCGAAGTCACCGCAAGATTGCCAGAGCGGATCGAGAAGGTCGGCGTCTTCGTAGACGAATCGGTTGAAGGGATTTTGAACACGGTAGCACGGGCAGGCCTGACTGCGGTGCAATTGCATGGCGGCGCGTCCGGCGAACCGGAGCTTATCCAGAGGCTGACCGCAAGTGGGCCTCTGAGAATCTTTCGGGTACTGCGAGCGGACGAAATCGACAGCGCTTTCAACTCAACGGAGAGCGCTCAAAACGGCTTTAGCGCATTCTTCGTTGACTCTGGAACGCCTGAACTGCCGGGTGGCACGGGAACAGTGTTCGACTGGAAGGCGGCGGCTTCCACGGTTGGAGCAATCCGCAAAAAGGTGAAAGTGGTTGTGGCCGGCGGCTTGAACTCGACAAATGTCGCGGAGGCAATCCGTATACTGGAGCCCTGGGGCGTGGATGTCTCCTCGGGGGTTGAAGCCAGGCCCGGCAAGAAGAGCCCCGAAAAGATTCGAGCCTTCATTTCGGCAGTTCGTAGGACCGACGAGAGCGCATAAATATGGCAACAGCAGCAGTGCGCGGGAGAGCATCAGCAGGGCGTTTCGGCGTCTACGGTGGCCGCTACGTCCCTGAGACGTTGATGGCAGCGCTCGACGAACTGGAGCAGCACTACGAGAAAGCCAAGCGCGATCGCAGCTTTCGGCGCCGTCTGGACGAACTCCTGCGTACCTATGCCGGCCGCCCCACAGCTCTTTTTCTTGCCCGGCGCCTTACAAAACAACTCGGCGGAGCGAAAATCTATCTCAAGCGAGAAGATCTGCTTCATACCGGCGCACACAAAATTAACAATTGCCTGGGACAGGGGCTGCTGGTCGAGCGCATGGGCAAGCATCGCGTCATCGCCGAAACCGGAGCCGGGCAGCATGGCGTCGCCACGGCCACGGTGTGCGCGTTGCTGGGCTTTGAATGCGTCGTGTACATGGGTACGGAAGACATGCGGCGGCAGGAGCTGAATGTCTTCCGCATGCGACTGCTGGGCGCCGAAGTTCGTGGCGTTGACTCAGGATCTCGCACCCTGAAGGACGCGATCAACGAAGCCATGCGCGACTGGGTCACCAACGTGCGCACCACGCATTACCTTTTGGGCAGCGTGCTGGGGGCGCATCCCTATCCGACCATGGTGCGAGACTTTCATAAGGTCATCGGGCGCGAGGCGCGGGCGCAAATTCTTCGCGCCGAAGGCAAACTTCCGAAAGCCATCATCGCTTGCGTTGGGGGCGGATCCAATTCCATCGGAATCTTTCATGACTTTATCAAGGACAAGAAAGTGCAACTGATCGGCGTGGAAGCCGGCGGACGCGGTCACCACCTGGGCGAGCACGCCGCGCGTTTCAGCGGAGGGTCGCCGGGCGTGCTGCAGGGAACTTTCTCATACGTCTTGCAGGATGACGCTGGGCAGATTGCGGCGACTCATTCCGTCTCAGCCGGCCTGGACTATCCCTCGATCGGGCCGGAGCACGCATGGCTCAAGGATACGGGCCGCGCTGAATACACATCGGCGTCCGATGCCGAAGCGCTCAAGGCCTGCACCGTGTTGGCGCGAACCGAGGGTATCATTCCAGCACTCGAATCGGCCCACGCCGTAGCGGAAGTCATCAAGCGTGCGCCTAAAATGAAAAAGTCCGACGTCGTGATCGTGAACATCTCCGGCCGCGGCGACAAAGACATTGGTATTTTGCGGGAAAATCTAAAGTTGGAATGATCCGCGCCGTTCGTTAGTCGACAAGTCTATTCTGCTTTCGCTTCTCCCATGCCCCTGAACTTCCAAAATCGCCCGTCACTCGTCGCCTACATCACCTGCGGCGACCCCGATCTCGCGGCCTCGCGTGGCATAGCTCTCGCCGCCATCGCAGCGGGCGCAGACGTGATCGAACTCGGAGTTCCGTTCAGCGATCCCGTGGCCGACGGACCGGTAATCCAGCGGGCCAGTGAAAGAGCGCTGCGCCACGGCACTTCCCTGCTGCAGGTGCTGAAGTTGGCAAAAGAAATCCGGCAGCGTTCCCAGGCAGGTCTCATCATTTTTACCTATCTGAATCCGGTTCTGCGCATGGGGATGGCAAGGTTCAGCGCCGCGGCCCAGGACGCCGGCATCGACGGCGCGCTGATCACAGACCTGCCGGTCGAAGAATCAGGCGACTACCTGTCCGAGATGCGAAAACGTGACCTGGCCACGGTGTTTCTAGCGGCGCCTACCAGCCCCGATGTGCGACTGAAGCGCATAGCCCAAGCCTCCAGCGGGTTCGTCTATGCGATTTCGCGCACCGGGGTGACGGGAGCCCGCCAGCAGATGCCCGAAGATGCGGCCAAACTGGTCAGCCGCCTGCGCAGGTATACTGACCTGCCGGTAGCGGTTGGCTTTGGCATCTCCACCGCCGCACAGTTCAAAGCGGTGGGGAAATTTGCCGACGCGGCGGTGGTAGGCAGCGCGATCGTCGAGACCATCGAACGCAATCCGGGCAAAGAAGCGGAGAGTGTGGCACAATTTGTAAAGCAGCTTGTAGTCGTCAGTCGTCAGTCGTCGGTCGTCAGCACTCCCGCTCCAGTTGGCTAGAGAAACGGCGACATCTTTCCACAGCAATTGGTGGTCAGCTTCTGGCTGGTTGTGACCAAATACCACCGGCTGGACACTCAAACGACTGAAGACTGACGACTGAAGACTGACGACTTCTTCATGGACATTTCCGACTGGCGCAACAAGATTGACGAACTGGACCGCCAACTGGTGGGCTTGTTGAGCCAGCGGGCGCAGGCTGCGCAGGAAATCGGCAAGCTGAAGCTTACCGCGGGGATTCCGATCTACGAGCCCGACCGGGAGCGCAAGGTTTTTGATAACGTGATGGGCGCGAATCCAGGCCCATTGTCAGGCCGCGATTTGCAGCGCGTTTTTGAGCGCATCGTGGACGTCATGCGTGGGATCCAACAGCCGGAAACCGCGCCCAAAACCGGCCCCAGCGGAGGCGACACGGAATTGGATAATGACGTGAATGATTGAAAGCAGCTTTCAGCCATCAGCTATCAGCCGTCAGTTTCAAACGACCCGCTGATAGCTGAAAGCTGAGGGCTGACGGCTTTCTTATGATTGTTGCCATGCAGGAATCAGCAACCGATGAGCAGATCCAGCAGGTGGTAGAGCACCTGGTCCGGATGGGCTTCTCCGTGCACCGCACTACCGGCGAGCGCCAGACCGTGCTGGCTGCGGTGGGCGCCCGGGTGGATTTTGACACTCGCAATCTGGAAGTTCTCTCCGGAGTGGAACACGTTCACCGCATCAGCGCGCCTTACAAACTGGCGGGACGCAGTTTTCGTCCCCAGGGAACCATCGTCGAGCTTCCCCGCGGAGTGCAGATTGGCGGCGACCAGGTGGTCGTGATGGCCGGGCCTTGCTCGGTGGAATCCAAGGAACAGCTTTTTACCGTAGCCGAACAGGTGGCGAAGGCGGGCGCGCGCGTGCTGCGCGGCGGAGCTTTCAAGCCACGATCCTCTCCTTATTCATTCCAGGGAATGGGCGAGGCTGGACTGAAATTGCTTCGCGAGGCCGGCGACCATTTCAACCTGCTGGTGATCAGCGAGGTCATGGAAATCTCGCAGATCGGGCTCATGCTGCCCTACATCGACATCTTTCAAGTGGGCGCGCGCAACATGCAGAACTTCAATCTGCTGCGCGAACTGGGCAAGGTGAAGAAGCCGGTCCTGCTCAAGCGCGGCATTGCCGCCACCCTCGAAGAGTTGCTGCTTTCCGCCGAATACATCATGGCGGGCGGGAACTACGACGTGATTCTGTGCGAGCGCGGTATCCGCACCTTCGAAACCTATACCCGCAACACGCTGGATGTGTCCGCGATCCCGATTATCAAGAAGCTTTCGCACCTGCCCATGACCTCTGATCCGTCGCATGGCACGGGATTGCGCGACAAGGTGGCACCCATGGCGCGGGCTTCGCTCGCAGCCGGCGCTGACGCCCTGCTGATCGAAGTGCATCACGATCCGGACAGGGCGTTTTCTGACGGCGCACAGTCGCTCTTTCCCGAGCAGTTCGCCAAACTGATGGATGAGTTGCGCATGATCGCGCCGGCGGTGGGACGCAAGGTCGCTTAGTCTCGCCGGAACGATCCTGACTCGGCTGCGTGTCTCCTCATGGATAGTCATTCCGATATCGGGCGCGGTGTTCCCGGACTGCGCAATATGCAGAATGCGCCGGCGATGTCGCGCCTCGATCAATGGCTGGCCACCCTGGTCGGGCAGGCCGGCAGCGACCTCCTGCTCATTCCCGGCGCTCCGGTATCCATCCGCTTCGAAGGCGAGGTGAGGGCAATCGAAAGCGGAGCGCTGGACGGGCCTGAAATAGAGGCTGCGGTCGTCCCGGCGCTGAGTCCCCACGGCTTGCAACAGTATCGCGAAGCGCAGATCGCCGATTCCTCCTATCGCGTGCCCGGCGTGGGAAGGTTTCGCATCAACCTGCATCGTGAACGGGGCCTCGCGGCGGCAGCGATTCGCGCTCTTCCCTCCCAGATACCTTCACTCAGCGAACTGAATCTTCCGCCCATGGTGGAAGCGTTGAGCCGTCTGCGGCATGGCCTGGTGCTCATCGGTGGGCCCGCGGGATCGGGAAAATCCACGACCCTTGCCGCCTTGATCAATCTGGTCAACCAGCGTGAGGCGCGCCACATTATCACGATCGAAGATCCCGTGGAGTACGAACACGTCCACCTGCGCAGCCTGATCGAACAAGTCGAAGTCGGAGTGGATGCAGCCGATTTTCCCACGGCGCTGCGGGCCGCCTTGCGGCAGGCGCCGGACATTATTGTCGTCGGGGAAATGCGCGACCCCGAGACCATGCGCATAGCCGTTGCGGCAGCGGAGACCGGCCATCTGGTCTTTTCCACCTTGCACACCACGGATGTAGCTAACACAGTATCCCGAATTTCCGATTCGTTCCCGCTCGAAAGGCAAAATACGATCCGGCAGGAACTGGCTATGGCCCTGGCCGCGGTACTCACGCAGGTCTTGCTCCCGACAAAGAATGGCGGCCGCATGCCTGCCGCGGAATTGCTGATGGTAGGGTACGGCGCGCGCCAGCATATTCGCCGCAACTCGCTGCAGCACCTTCACCAGGAAATCACCATCACGAGAAACAAAGGATCGTTCAGCCTGGAAGAATCTCTCGGGCAGTTGGTTAAGCATGGTCATATCGATCGCGAAGACGCGCTGTCATGCGCCAACCATCCCGATGACCTGGGCAGCCTGTTAAAAAATTAAGAGCAAGATTTCGCTCGTTGCAACTTACAGTTCCTGACTCCAATGGCAACCCGCCAGATCACCATTATCGGCACCGGACTCATCGGCGGCTCCTTCGGGCTGGCCCTGAAGAAACGCAACCTGGTGGGACGGGTCGTCGGCTGCGACCGTGCTCCGGTGCTAAAGCAGGCGCGTGACAAGGGTGCAATCGATGAGGGGCATACCGATCCGCTGGACGCGGTGCGCGGCAGCCAGGTGGTCTTGCTGGCGACTCCCGTGGGAGCGATCGTCGAGCTGATCGGGCAGCTGGGGCCAGCCCTTCCACCCAAAACGTTGTTGACCGATGTCGGCAGCACCAAAGTAGAAGTGCTTGCCCGCGCTGCTTCTACATTCGGCAAGAACGTTGGCCGTCGTTTTCTGGCCGGGCATCCCATGGCCGGTAAGGAACACGCCGGCGTGGAGGGCGCCGATCCTGATTTGTTTCAGGGCGCGGTGTGGCTGGTGACGCCGGCTCCGGGGCAGGAAATATTTGAAGGCGCGAGTGGACAATTCCTCGAGTGGGTGGAAAAGATGGGCGCCGGTGTAGCCAGCATGGACGCGGATGCGCACGACCAGCTCTGTGCCTGGATCAGCCACTTGCCGCAAATGATCTCCACCGCCCTGGCCGCGACCCTGGTGGACGAATATGGCGAAGATGCTCCGCTGCTCGAAACCGGAGGACGCGCCCTGCGCGAGATGACCCGCATTTCGGCGAGTCCTTACTCCATGTGGCGCGACGTTGCCCTTACCAACAAGAAAAATATCCGGAACGCGCTGCTGAAACTGGAGCAGCGCCTGGCGCATATGCGGGAGAACCTGGACACGCGGGAGTTGGCGATGGAATTCGAGCGGGCGCATCACTTAAGAAAAGCCTCACCACAGAGGCACAGAGACACAGAGAAAACCAAGAAATGATTTCCTCTGTGTCTCTGTGCCTCTGTGGTGGTTTCTTCTTATTTTCATTTAGAATCCTTGTTCCACCAATAAAGTTCGATGAACAAAGTCGTAGCCAACGCCGACGAAGCTATCAAGGACATCCCCGATGGCGCCAGCCTCATGATTGGCGGCTTCGGACTGTGCGGAATCCCGGAAAATCTGGTGCGTGCCCTGGTGCGCCGCGGAACCAAGAACCTGACCACCATCAGCAATAACGTCGGAGTCGATGGATTGGGTAACGGTCTTCTGCTGGCCGCCGGCCAGATCAAAAAGCACATCGGTACTTACGTTGGGGAAAACAAGCTGCTCGAGCAACTGGTTCTGCAAGGCAAGCTGGAGCTTGACCTGGTGCCGCAGGGCACTTTTTCCGAGCGCATGCGCGCCGCCGGAGCCGGCATCCCGGCGTTTTTCACGCCCACAGGGGTGGGTACTCTGGTCGCCAAGGACAAAGAGACTCGCGACTTCGATGGACGTCCCTATCTGATGGAACGCGCTCTCAAGGCGGACTTCGCTTTTGTGAAAGCGTGGAAGGGCGACAAGTGGGGCAACCTGGTCTATCGCAAAACGGCGCGAAATTTTAATCCCATCATGGCTGCCGCCGCCAAAGTGACGATCGCGGAAGTCGAGCATCTGGTCGAGGTAGGCGAGTTGGAGCCCGACCTGGTCCACACCCCAGCGTCTACGTGCAGCGAATCTTTCAGGGCGAACTTTACGAGAAAAGAATTGAGAAGGCGCACAGTGAGGAAAGCGGGATAGTCGTCGGTCGTCAGTCGCCGGTCGTCAGCAAGGCTGCCACATCGTGGGCTTGAGGCTGATGACCGACGACTGACGACTGCACCTATGAAAGACACCGACAAACGCGAGCTCATCGTCCGGCGCATTGCCCGCGAACTGCGCGATGGTTATTACGTCAACCTTGGCATCGGCATGCCCACTCTGGTGGCCAACTACGTGCCCGCGGGCATTGACGTGATTCTGCAGTCCGAGAATGGCATGCTTGGCATCGGCCCCTATCCCATCGAGGGCGAGGAAGATTCCGACCTGATCAACGCTGGCAAAGAAACGGTGAGTGAATTGAAAGGCACGGCATATTTTTCCAGCGCCGATTCCTTTGCCATGATTCGCGGCGGACACATTGACCTGAGCGTACTGGGCGCGATGGAAGTGGACGAGCAAGGCAACCTGGCCAACTGGATGATTCCCGGCAAAATGGTCAAGGGCATGGGCGGCGCCATGGACCTGGTGGCCGGCGCGCGCCGCGTCATCATTGCCATGGAACACACCACCAAGGATTCTCAGCCCAAGATCCTTAAAAAGTGCACGCTTCCGCTCACCGGCGTAAAAGTGGTGAACACGATCGTCACGGAGCTGGCGGTGATTCAGGTAACGCCAGCCGGGTTGGTGCTCGAGGAGATCGCGCCCGGCGTGACCGCGGAAGACGTCCAGCGAGTGACCGCGCCCAGGCTCATCCTCAGTCCGACGATCAAAGAGATGGCAAGCTAGGCGGCATAGCGCCGCCCATCCGGTCAGTTCGTACCGCTCTTCAATCGCGCTGCCTCAAACTCATCGCCCTTCTGCCATCCCACCAGCTTCGAGGCGCTGGCTGCCTCCCATCCCAGGGCGAAACCGAAGCGGGCCATCACGGCGTCGCCAGTGAAATCCGAGTCGGCATGATACTCATCGCTGGGCTGGTGATAGTGGTTATCGGTGTATTCCTTTGCCTTCTGCATACCCCACGCCGCATCGTGTCCCTTGTACTTGACCCCTTCATTGATCGAAAACGCGGGAATGCCCACGCGGGCCAGACTGAAGTGATCGGAACGATAGAAATGTCCGGCTTCCGGATGCGAGTCGGGCCGAATCGCCAGGCGGAATTCCTGCGACAGCGCCTGCACCGTGGGATAAAAAGTTGTGCGCTCGCTGCCTGACACTTCTACTTCTTCGGGCGAGCCGAGCGGCGGAATGTCATCATAGTTCAGGTCCAGAGAGATCTTTGCCGATGGAATCGGAGGATGTTTGCCCAGATATTCGGAGCCCAGCAGACCCTGCTCTTCGCCGGTCACGGATGCAAACAGAATGGAACGCCGCGGCCTCTGCGTTGCTGTCGCATAGGCGTGGGCCAGTTCCAGCAGAATGCCGCAGCCGGTGGCGTTGTCGTCAGCGCCGTTATAGATGTTGTCTCCCGGCATCTCGGGGCGAATGCCGAGGTGATCGTAGTGGGCGGTGTACATGACCGCCTCGTTCTTCATTTTTGCATCCGATCCTGGCAGCATGGCGACCACGTTATTGGATTCGAAGGGCCGCACTTTGTTTACCATGTGGGCCCGCAGCTTCACCGGAAGCGACACCGGATGGAAATCGCGCGAGCGGGCATCCGTCATCATCCGGTCAATGTCCATGCCCGCCATCGCGGCCAGTTCCTTTGCGGCATCGAGATGAATCCAGGCGGCCGCCTTCAATCGAGGCGCAGTCGTCCAGCCGGAGATACGACTTCTCTCCCGAATTCGAGTTGCGTACTACTTCCCAGGGATAGCTGGCCATGTCAGTCTGGTGGATGAGGATCGCGCCCACCGCGCCCTTGCGGGCGGCTTGTTCATACTTGTAGGTCCAGCGGCCATAGTAGGTCAGCGCCTTGCCCTTGAAAAAATTAGGATCGTCAGACGGTAGGCTCGTTCACCAGCATGAGCAGCACCTTGCCCTTTACGTCCACGCCCTTGTAGTCGTCCCACTGGTATTCCGGCGCTGCGATGCCGTAGCCCACGTACACGATATCCGCATTGATGGTCGAATCCGGTTGCTGAGTTTCATCGTGCGCCACGTACTCGGAGAGCAGCTTCAGGTCGCGAGCCGGGCCCTTGGCAGGGACCAGCGAGAACGTTGATTCCGCGGTCGCCGTGATTCCAACCATGGGAACCTTCTGCATGTAGCTGCCGTTGTCGCCCGCGGGTTTCAGTCCGACCAGAGCGAATTGCGTGGCAATGTATTCGGCCGCGATGTCGCCGCCACGCTGACCCGTGCCGCGGCCCTCGAGCAGATCGTGCGACAGGAAGCGCACATGGGCGCGGATGCGCTCGGCGTCGATTTTTTGAAACGCGGCAATCGCCGCCGGCGGGAAGTGAACCGACATCGGACGCGATGAATTCTGCGCGACGACCGCGCAGATAAGGAAAATCACAGACAGCAGAACCAGGTTCTTGCGCATGCTTCGAGGCTCCGAGTGGGTTGAGAAGTTGTATTGTACGGGAAGGCAGGGCGGACGGACGCCGGACCTCGGGCGGCGGACCTCGGACGTCAAGGGCCACACGTCGCTCTGGACCCTGTCATCCTGAGCGGAGTGACTGCTTCGCTTAGCGAAGCAGCCGCGCAGCCGAAGGACCCCTATAAGCTTCTCGCCTGCCTGTATCTGAGGGCGTGCCCGCTGATCACTCCAAGAGACCGCCGCCCTGATCAAACGAGCTTAGCTCGTAGGGGCCCTTCGCTGAGCGATTCGCAAAGCGAATCGCTCTGCTGCGCTCGGGGTGACAGCCTGACGCCCGAAGTCCGCCCTTAGCCCGCGACCGCGGGCTAGTTTTTCGATCCTCAACCGGCGCGGAAGTCGGCTATTTGTTCATCGCGATGGAACAACGCTCCTGCGCCGCCAGCGGACGGCTGGCCGGCTTGCTGGTTAAACTCTTCCATCTCTTTTTTTACCCAGCCTACGCTCGATATCTCAATTTCTCCGTCCTGCGCGATCCAGAAACTGGTTGGGACGTTGGTGAGCCCGTAGGCGTTCGAGGCTGGGTACGAACTGGTGTCGTCCAGCAGCACTGGAAACGTTATTCCGTATTCTCTTATGAAGGCAGCTGTGTCTTTTTTTGTGTTCTGGGAAATACCCACGATGGTGACCGCCTTGTTGCCGTGCGCCGCGTAGATGCGCTGCAGGAAAGGAAACGCGTACTGGCAGGTGGGGCAGGAGATTTTGAAAAACGCGGCCAGCACCGGGCCTCGAGCAAGGGCTTCGCGCAGCGAAAATTGCTTGCCGTCCATGGCAGGCAAGGTGAAGTCTGGAGCTATTGTTCCCGGAGTCAAAGCCGCCATCCTGCGTCCTCCCGTGTCTGCTTAAGTTAGATGACTTGCGTCTGCCGGAGGATTTTTCGGGTGAGTCCAGTCAACGGCAGGTGCGGGATGCGTGCTTTCGATACCCACTGTCCTCTGCTTTTGCCGGGCACCGGGCCGGGTATGACGCGGACCGTATAATCCGTCACCGTGATGGAGTGCCGCAGAGTAAGGCTGGCCGCGTCACGCCCGTCCGTGACCGGAATCTTCCGGCAGCTCCCACATACCCGGCATCAGGGATGCGTGCTTCGGCCGCCGCACCATGAAGATCGAAGCGTCGCGATGGTCGAGAGCGTAGCAGACCTCGCGCCGTTTCTGCCGCTGAGCAGGTTTTGCCGGAGCCAAGACTTCCGCGAGTGGCACACAGAGCGAATACCGGGCAGATGGAACACCGAGGCTGACCGGGCAGGCATACCGTGGCCCCCAATTCCATCATGGCCTGATTGGAATCACCGGCGCGCTTACGGCTGAGCAATTCCCCGGCAGTTTGCCAGAGACCTTCGCCGGCCAGATCGCCCCCGAAGACGCGCCCCAGCACGCGTTCAACGTTTCCGTCTACGACGGCAGCGGGCACATCGAACACGATGCTGGCAATCGCCGCTGCGGTATAACGTCCGATGCCCGGCAGGGCGCGCAGTTCCGCGATACTGGCGGGAAATCTTCCCGCATGCTGCTTCACAATGACTTTCGCGGCGGCGTGCATCATGCGAGCGCGGCGGTAATACCCCAGCCCGCTCCATGCCGCCAGCACAGCCGACTCTCGCGCTGCCGCCAGCTGCTCGACCGTCGGGAAGCGTTCAAGAAAGCGGCGATAGTGATCGAGCACGGCGGAAACCCGGGTCTGTTGCAGCATGATTTCCGAAAGCCACACCCGGTAAGGATCGCGATCGCGGCGCCAGGGCAGATCGCGCCGGTTGCGGTCATACCACGCGAGAAGGCGTCGCCGCCAGCGCCGGGTTGTCGGAGCATCGAATCTCCTGCTGTCGTTGGGAGTCCGGCGGTAGTCTGCAGTCATCGCGCTTTCAGGATTGAGTGCACAAGAATCAGATCGAATGTTTCGTCGGCCATATTCAGAAATATCGACGCCACCGGTGCGCCTAAATGTAGCCCAGATCTTTCAATCTCTGTTCGATCAAGCGTTGCTCGGCCTGATCCATCTGGGCAGCCTCATCGCGCAGTAACTCGCGCAGCACGAACACCAGAAATTCCTCCAGGCTGCCGAAGCGCGCGGCAAAACGACTCTCGGCCTGATGGCAGAGGTCTTCCGGCAGACGCACCTCGCGCACCTCGCTGGACATCAGGCGTTCCCTTCTGCGCCTGGAAATGCGCCTCGCAACTTGGACCACGCTGCGCGCGCGATCAGCCGGTCGTCGGCATCGAGACCGACCGCCATGGCGGTGGCGATGAAAGCGAGATACGCCAGCGTTAGCCCTGCCCCGACCACCATCCAATCCGGTCGCACTGCGCCCAGGCCCGTCCTCACCGCCAGCAACACTGCCAGACTTCCGCCCAGAGGAAGCAACAGCCGCCAGTAGCTGCTGCTGTAGGGAAACAAACCAAGCCTGCGGCGGACTTCCACCAGGCACCAGATGTTGGTTCCGATGTTAGTTACGGCGGCCCCGACCGCGGCGCCGGTGATCCCCCACTTGGGAATAAGTAAGACGTTCAACCCGATCATCACACACGCCATGACCGCCTGGATCCTCATCACGCGGCGCTGGTTTCCCGACATAAGCAGCAGATAGCCCACCGAGCCGACGCCACAGTTTACCAGTTGGCCCAGCGTGCCGATCACCAGGATGGGCCAGCCGATCTCAAAATCATGACCGAAAATACGCATCAGGGCCGGCGCGAAAATAATCATTCCCGCCCCCAAGGGCAGCGTGAACCCCAGGATCCATTTGGTCAGCGTTTGGAATATGCGGCCGAGCAGGCCGATCTGCTGGCGCGCGTACAGGTCCGCGATGGTCGGAGAAAAAATCTGGTTCACGGATTGCAGAACGATCGGAACGAATGTCACCAGCGCTGTCGCTACCGCATAAATTCCCACTTCACGAGCGTTGAGATAGAAACCGATCAGGATTTTGTCCGCCTGCGACATCAGGAATTCCAGAAGGCTCACGCCGAAAACGATCGCGGAAAAAGAAATTACTTCATGCTCGATCGGGGCCAGGCGTCCGGAGAAGGCACGCGCCGCCCTGGGTGTAAGTTTCCAGACCGCAACCGCGAGCAGCACCAGCACGGCAACGGCGCTCGCCACCTGGGCGAAGATATAGCCCCAAAGCCCGAATCCGGCTCCCACCAGTCCGAGAGTGACGATCATGGTCAAAGGGCTGCCGATGAAGTTGGTGATGACCGTGCGGCGGGCGACGTCCTTATATCCGGTCAGCACCTGGCTGAGGAACCCAGTCATGGCGCCAAGAATCATGATCAGGGCAAACAGTCCCAGGTACCGGCTCAATGCCGGCGTGTGATAAATGTGGACCGCCACCCACGGCCCTGCCAGCAGCACCGCCCCACCCAACAAGAGATTGAACAGCAGCAGGAGAGCGATGCCGCGCGCCAGAAATCCACGCAGCAGATCAAGCTTCCCGGTGGCGCTATAGGCCGCCACAAAGCGCACCGCCGAATAGGGCAGGCCGAGAGCGTTGAATACTCCCAGCAATCCCACGATGGTCATCCCCAGCGTGTAGATGCCCAGAGCTTCCGCCCCCAACACCCGGGCGAGATAAATCTTGAAGAGATATCCAGCGGCCGCGGTAAAAATCGTGCCTGCAAAGAACACCGCCGAGTGGCGGGAGATTTGTCCCATGTGCTGGCGGAAGCTCGGCGCATCCGCCAGCCTGGGTTGAAGCTCCAGCACGGGATCGGCAGACGGCGTCTTCTTGACTGGCAAGGCTCCTGACATAGGTGCTGGGGTCGCGAATTACGACACGAATTACGGTAAGGCTAAGCCTTCATCGCTTCGGAAAGTGAATTGGTTCGCAAGAGCAAGTCGCGCAATTTCGTTGGATCCATGGTCTCCCATAGCGCAGGCCGCAGCGGAATCGTCTTGCCTTGTTTTTCCAGCAAGGCAGGAATTTCTCGTAGCTCTTCGGCCGACTTCAGAGTGTGCCCGACACCAAACTTCGCGAACTGCTCGACATATCCCGCCCTCGAATCCCGCAGCCACGAACACAGGAACACCGGGATTCCCATCGAGGCACACTGCAACGCCACCGTCGATTGCACGGTCAAGGCGAAGCGCGTATTTCTCCACAATTGCGGCGAGGGCGCGCCAGCGATCACTCCAATACTCGCGTCCCTGATCCACGTGCTCAGGAAGATGCTTCCGGATGATTCGCCGGAGTCCTTTGACGCTTTCAAAGGGATGAATTTTGAAGACCAGCTTAAGTCCGCAACTCTGGGCCAGCGACCACAAATTCTGGCAGGAGCTCGCGGTACACCTCGTCCGTGCGCCATCCTGCCGCCTGATAGGGTTCGGTAAAAAACACCAGCCAGGGTTCATTCGATCGGGCCACGGTTTCGCGGTTTCCGCGATCGCAGCATCGGTGATCGCGGGCAATCCCTGGCCGCCCAGCACAACCTTGTCCGCGGGCACGCCGCATGATCCCAACAGGTAATCGCGTTCTATTTCACCCTTCGCCAGATAGATGTCCGCGTATGGCCTCTTCACTGCCATCCTTGAATCGAACGCTCCATGATGGCAGGCCACAGTCGGGACTCCGCGGTTCTTGGCGAGAATCAGGGGAAGGCGCGTATAAGGATTGCTGTCATCGGCACAGAGGCATGCGACTACGCTCTCCGACGCGAAAACCTGGTTCCATGCGTCCCGCAGCGCAATTCCCCAGCGCATTAGTTCCGGAATCCGCGCCAGCACTCCAATCGCATTGGCCGCAGCGTACTCTTCCGCCCCAGTCACCAGACGCACTTTAAGCGACTTCCAGGCCTTCACCAGGGCCGCCGCTTCGCGCCTGTCAGCCGTGACGAAGTAGGAATCCAACGATGTGGCCCGGACATTCAACGGCAGAGTTTTGAGATGGGCGCTGTTCCTGGCGTAAACCAGAAGAAACTTTTCATCCGGGAGCAGGGCAGCATACGAAGTAGCGGTGCGCGAAACATTGACGTAGGCCGACGGCAACAGGACCACCGGATGCCTGGAAGTCTGCCGGCGGCGGGCGAATCGCCGTCGCACCAGATGTTGACGATCGAACTTGTCCTGAAAAGCTTGACTCATCTGCGCACTATCAAGCTGGGAGAACACCTCGCGATAGTGCCGTGCCCAGAGCATGAACGGACTGAGGCTGGCCTCCACATGGATGCGTTTCGCCCCGACCAGACCCTGCAGGGCCATCGCCACGTTGCTGGAGCGGCTGGCGTGCAACTCGCACCCGCGTTCCAGTTCCCGCGACAACCGGTCGACCAGCATCAACTGGTGAAGCTCGGGCTCGATCAGCAGTGAGAGTACGTCCCACCAGTCGACGCCCCAGGCATCAACCATCTCGCCCATGCCGAGTTGCAGCAACTTTCGAACCTGACGCAGATCTTCAAAGTCCTGGGCAAAATCGTACAGACTGATGACGCGGCAACCCGCGCGCCTGCTCCATCTTTCGTAAGTGGCGGCCGGCGCACGGCCAAGATCGACCACCAAATCCCATGCCTTCCCCGGACGCGCGGCAGGAAGCTGGTCTTCGGGATGGAGTAAGAGCACTCTCATACTTTTGCGTTTTCCGCCGCGCCCCGCCCCACCAGGCGTCGCAACCAGTGCTCCAGCCGTGGCGAAGATTTGACGGCCGACGCGGCGTGATAGCGCACCGTCTCCCGCAGACGCACCGTCGATGAATTCGTCACGGTAGCATGTAGGGTCTGGCGATAGCCGCTGGCAAAACGGTCCTTGTAGCTTTCTTCACCGAGTCCGAGGTCCAGCAGATGGAGTTCCGGCCGGTCACAGGCCTGCTCCACCATTTTGCTAAGCAGACAAAACCCAGGAGAAAATTCCCGCCAGGCGGCGCTGAATGTCGGCTGGTAATAGAACCAGCTTCCGGCAAACTCAAATCCGTAATTCCAGGCAACGGGCTCGCCCCCCACCAGCAGTCGCGTCAGGACGAACCAACCGGCGCCGGAGAGCAATTCAGCCAGCTCGCCAAGAAAGGCCTGCCGTTCCGGGCCGGCCAGATTGCTGTTCCGTCCCCCCGCCCGAAAGCGCGCCACGTGAGCTTCGACGAAGCCAGGCAAATTCTCGCGGACAGCATTCCACTCAGTCAGATGATCGACCGCTACCGGTCCCTTTTTCTCCAGGCCCTTGAGGTAGTAGCGAAATGCTTTCTTCTTGAGCACCGCCTGTTTCACCTTTTGTCGCTCGTCCGCGGAGCCCAGAGTGATCCGCGCGCACTGGTAGGCGGGCCGTGAAAACACCAGATATCCGTGCTTGCCCGCGCCTTCCTTCAGCACCCGGGACGTGGTCGAGTCCGCCGGCAGATTTGCCAGCCGCAGCATTGGCAGGTGCAGCTTCGCCAACTCTCCAAAAACGGAGTCTATGAATTCTGCTCTGCGTTCGCAATTGCAGATGAAATCACAATAATCCGCCGTCGTTCCCGCCAGAAAAGAAACTTGCTCGGCATGGTCCGTGGCCAGTGCCGCCACGCCCACCAACGCGTCACCCTCGTAGGCGAGCAGGAGCAAAGGCTTCAGCGATGAGCGGTAAGCTCGATCCACAGCGGTCGCCCATTCCCAGGTATAGAACACTTCTGGGCATTCCATCTGGTGGACGAGGGCGTTCCATTGATCACAGATCCGGGGTTCTTGCGGAATTTCTCTGTGAACGCTTATGCGCATCGTTCACCTGCGGATTGCTGTGCCTTGGAAAAAACGTAGTAGTACCAGTCGGTAACCAACTTGTGGCTGCGCCTGGGATGATCGTCTCCCAGCACCGCTTTCTGCTGAAAATTAAATTGGGCCAATTCTTCGCGGATCCGGGTGGTTGTGCAACAGTGGGTCATGCACCCACCATGCACAGGATCGAACCAGTAGCCTTCCCCCCGCCAAAAGGCTGACTTCGGGACCCGCCGCCCGATCCGCCGCGCCGATTCGACGCTGGCGCGCAAAAACGAGTGTATCGACTTCACCACCGTCAATCCCGAAAGCACGGTTCCGAAGAATGCTCTCCGCTCCGAAACTATTTTCCCTGCGAAAGCGCGCAGCCGCTCCCGGTCCCATGCCGGACGGGCAAAAATGGACCGCGGATTGTGCGACGAAAACACTAAAACTCCTTCCGCCCGGAGTACCCGCCTGCTCTCGCGCAGGCATTGCCATCGTTTTTCGTTCGGGAAAAGGTAGTCGAGTCCGTTAAAGGCGATGATGATGGCATCGAACGACGCATCGTGAAAGGCCGACAGGTCTGAAGCATCGGCCACCATGAACTCAAGCCCGGGGAATTTGTTGCGGCAGGTACGGACCATCTCCTCCGAATAATCCACTCCCACATAGCGAGACGCCTTCTGGGAAAGATATGGAGTGGTGCGCCCGCCGCCCACCCCGATGTCAAGAATCGCCATGCCCGGCTTCAGGTAGGTAGCGAAAAGTAGCCGCTCGCAGGCCGTCAGATAATCCAGGGACGCATAAAGCGAAACCACCTCCGGATCGCGGTAAACCCGAAGGTTGGCCGCTTCCGGTTCATCCTGCGCGGCATGTGCTCGCATTGGCATGGTGATCCTGTTCCGCTTCAGGCCGAGCGCATAAAACTCTGCCGCAATGAGCGGTAGAAACCGGACACGTGCGCCTCGAATTCGCCGAGATTCATTCCCCCGGTCACGTGCACCCGCGGCAGCGCAAAACGCGGCATGGCGGCGCCAAGTCCGCCTCCCACGTTGACGAATGCGCAGCGGAAGCCGGCACGTTCCGCCATTTCCTGCTCTCGTTTTGTGACCGAGGCAAAATCACCGAAAGGGTAGGCCAGGGCCCAGACCGGACTTCCCACCACCTGCTCCAGTTTGCAGCGACTCTCGGAAATCTCGGCCCATGCCGCCTCCGGAGAAAGTTGCGACAGCACGGGATGAGTCAGAGTGTGCGCTCCCACCGCCATGCCCGCCCCCACCAGCGCCCGCAATTCAGAAGGACTCAGCATGAGGAACCGGCAACGCAGCGGGTCGGTGAGAACCACCGTACTCCAATCATCCTTCAGACGAAGCTGCAGTCTCACTTCGTCAAGCAGCGACTGGCGTGCAGCGGCGTCGTATCGGGAGAGATGCTTCACCAGGCTCCACCATAGGCGCCGCTTCTCCGGCAGAGTCGCCGACTGGGCCCGGAAACCGGCCTGCGGGAGATCCAGGATGACCGCCCCCCCGACCGCCAGCAACATCAGATAGAGTTGCTCGCACCAGAGCATGGCCGGCACGTCGCTCAACGAAGCGCCCGTGACAAAGAACAGACACGAAAGGCCGTGCTCGTGAAGCACGGGTACCATTTCAGTCAGGGTATTTCGCAGGTCGTCATCGCAGGTCAGCAACACGGACCGTGGCGGCAACTCCTGTTTCGCCTCGCACCAGTCCAGAAACTGCTGCGGCGAAATTACGTTGTACTGCTTCGTTAGAAGCTGAAGTTGCCGGCGAAATGATTCCGCACTCACCAGGCTGCCATCGAGATCGGGATCGATCATCTTGTAGCCCCTGGGTAAAATTCCGTGATAAGTCACAATCGCCGGACCTGCTCCGTTCCGCCGGCGCAGATACCCCACCTTCGCCAGGCCCGGAAACACTGCGTGCTTTAGAAGCGGACTTACGAACTTCATTGCTTCTCAACTAGGTCCCAGGCCAGCGGTGTGCCGCGAACAATGTCTCGCGACGCCCGCCTGCCGAGAACCTGGGGAAGATGGCGCGAATGCAATCCATGCGCCGGCCGAATGGAGCGGACGTTCTGGGCGGTAAATTCCTCGCCCCGCCGCAAGTCCTGCACGACAAAGAGAGACCGGCGAAAAACCCGGCTGCTGGCTTCCTGCGGGCTGGTTCCGAATTGCACGGCGCCCAGTGCTCGCTCGGTAGTGCGTATCTCCTCGACCATCGCTTTGAACTCTTTCGGCTCCAGGGAGAATTCGCTGTCCGGACCTTTGCTGGCCCGCGACAGCGTGATGTGTTTCTCAATGATACAGGCACCCAGTGCCACCGCCGCCACCGCCACCGCCGCCCCCAGGGTGTGGTCGGAGAGTCCGGCGGGAACTCCGAAGCGCTTCGCCAGTTCCGGAATGGTGCGCAGATTCATGTCGTCAGGCACGGCAGGATAGGCGCTCGTGCACTTCAACAACGCGATCTGGGTTGCACCTGCCTGCCTCGCGGCCTGCACCGCTTCGTCAATCTCTTCGAAAGTAGCCATGCCGGTGGACATGATCAGCGGCTTGCCGGTTCTCCCCAATTTTTGGATGAGCCCAATGTCCACCAGTTCGAACGACGCCAGCTTATGCGCCGGTACTCCCATCTTCTCCAGAAAATCCACCGCGCTGTCGTCGAAAGGAGTGGAAAAAAGATCCATGCCCAGATCGTTGGCCACTTGCTTGAGTTTGGGCTGCCACTCCCAGGGCGTATAGGCCTCGCGATACAGCTCATGCAGATTGCGGCCGTCCCAGAGCGTGCCGCCGCCGATGCGGAACGGTTCGCGATCAGATGCAATGGTCATGGTGTCGGCGGTGTAGGTCTGCAACTTGACCGCGTCGGCGCCTGAATCTTTGGCTGCCTGAACGATGCGGACCGCCTGCTCGAAGTCCTGATTGTGATTGGCGGAAAGTTCAGCCACCACGTACACCGGAGCGCCCGGGCCCACGCGGCGTTCTCCGATGCGAATGTGGGAGTTCACGCGCGATGGCCCTCCGGCCGCACCGAGCGCACCAACTCAAACGCTTCGGCGGCCTGACATCCCGCGACCGAACCCCAGCGTGCCGCAATGGCTCGCAATGCTTCCGGCGAGCGCGGATGGGGAAACGGGCGGGTTTCGCTGTCGTAACAAGCCAAGCCCGCGATTTTTGCCTCCAGCGTGCGGCTCACATCCACAAAAACATTGGGCCGAAAGACGGGCTGCACCTGGCTGAACGCCCACTCGGTGGAAGAAGGCACTTCAAAAGCATAAATTTCGCGGACACTTTGGCCCGCCAGTGGCCGCGTGGCCGTCAGCACCGCTCGATGCACCAGGCCATGATCAATATTCAGATCGCCCGCGTGGTGGGTATAGATCACTTCCGGCTGGAGCTTCTGGATGAGTTCTTCCACCAGCTTCACCAGATCCAGCAGAGGCACCGTATCCAGACGGTTATCCGGCAACTTGAATAGAACGACGTCTTTCGCTCCGACTTTCGCGGCGGCCTCATGCACCCGCTTATGCAGCCCGGACAACTGCCGCGCGTCCGCCTCACTTCCTTGCGCATGGCGCGACGTAATGCCCTCGCCCAGGATCGCGATGTGTACTTCGCATCCCTCTTGCGTCAGACGCGCCATGGTCCCGCCACAGCCCAGCACTTCGTCATCGGGATGGGCGGCGACTACCAGGACTTTCATTTCCGAGGTCCCCTGCCAGTCCGCATTGGCGTGATGGTGACATCGGCCACGATGCGCCCGTCGTATAGGGCCGAGCGGCTGAACTCGAAGCGAAAGCCGGCATGGTTCAGAAACGCGTGGGGATAACCGTCGGCATCCAGCATGCGAATCCAGTCGTGAAGCTGCTGCAACGAGGCCGCGCTAGCCGATCTCGCTTTCTTCCGGTTTCCTGCGCTTGAAATTCACGGCTTCCCCCTGCTGCGATTTGGGCTTCAGCCTTTCGCGGGTGAAGCGTTTGATCATTCTGCCGGACAATTGCGCCGCGCGCAGATAAATTTCTTCCGCATTTCCCTCCAGTGACAATGGCTCCTTAAGGTAGACCGGACCGGCATCAAATTCGTTGCTCATGCGCAGCGCGGTCAGCTTGGTTTCGCGATGTCCGCGCACGATAAGGTTTTGCAGCGGACTGCCTCCGCGGCCATAGGGAACATCCGTCATGTGGAAACACACACACTCAAAGTCTTCGATGATTTCTTCCGGCACCTTCCAGGACCAATGGAGAAAGAATAGATACCGGGGCGCGAATTCACGAACCATGGCAGCCGAGAGTTCCTCCCGCGACCCTACATAGCGCCATTCGCCCGGCAGTTTCGCCAGTTCTTCTTCGTACAGGCGGCGGCTCCACGGGTTGCATCCCAGTACAAGAAAGGCCTTTCGCGTGCTCTGCTGATGCCCCTTCGTCGCCTTGGCGATCGGTTTCATCTTACCGGCCGCCTCGGTCGCGCTCATAGTGCACCGCCGCACTTCCGTTCACCTGCTTCGCGCCAACATACCTGAAGTTCGCCCTCTCAAACGCCTGCGCTGAGGCTCGATTCCCCGCCTTTACGAAACCGTGCACGCGGATTAGGTCCGTCTGCTCGAAAGCAGCTTGCACCGCCTTCTCAATCAAGGGCGCACCCAATCCCAGGCCTCGTTTCTCCGGAGAGATGCTGATGTCGATATCAGCCTCGCGATTCGTAGTTTCAAACCGTACCTGTCCGACGGGAACACCATGCTCATCGCTCGCGATGAATATAAGAATTCTTTCATCGCCAAGCTTTTTTGTGAACCAATCGCGGTGCGCCGGCCACGCAATCGGCTCGGAAGAGAACGATGCCGATCGAACATCCGGTTCATTCGCCCACTCCCACAGCAGGAGGCAGTCCTTTTCCTCAGCCCGCCTGAGAACGAGGTTTGCACCCTGCATAGCCGAAACCACGCGATCGGCTCCCAGGCCGTCCACCAATTCGCGGCTCCGCCGGGACATCTCGGCTCGTCGCTCCGCGGAGGCAAGAAGAGGCTTCATCTGGCTTGCAATGCTCTCTGCGGCCACGTCCCCTACGCTCCCCGCGTGAATCGCGATACCTAGACGGTTCAGCTCCTGCGCGGCGGGACGCTGATTCTCAGCCACATCAATGATGACAGCCGGCAGACTCAGCAGACACATCTCCAGACAGGTCGAGCCCGCGGCGGATACCGCCACATCGGCGCCGGCCATGAGCTCAGGCATGTTAGAAGCGTTTTGCACCAGGCGAATCTTGCCACCTGTGTGACGGATCTCTCGTTCCAGAACCTCTCCGTGGGGATTGCTTCCGCCCATCACGACGGTGGCTTCCAGATTCTCCTCTGCCAGCAGCCGAATGGCCTGCATGATCGTTAATGTCAGGTTATCCGGATCGCTTCCGCCCACCGTCACCAGCACCTTGCGGACACGAGGACTGGTTTCACGCTTCCACTCTCGCCAGGGTTTGAACTCGCGCCGCAGCATGGCATAGCGGGCCCCCAGCAGAAGCCGGGTGCAGGGCTCCCGCTGCCGATAGAAATCTTCGGCCGCCTGTGCGTTCTGGTCCAGCACCAGATCGGCAACATAGGCGCCGGCGTGGCCCGTGTCGTCCACGACCAGCAATTTCACTCCGGACGCTTTCAGCTTGCGTTGATACTCAACATCAAACTGGTAGCCATCCACCACCATCCAACTGGCCTGGCGAGCCAGAGCGAGTTCCACCAGCAGCGCCGCATCCTCGGCAGAACCGGGCGGTGCGGATATGCGCACGACTTCAAAATTTTCCGCGCGAACGCGCTCCTCCGTGGCCGCTGTGGTCTCGGCCATGACGAAGGTGCACTGTCCACCCCGGTCCTGCCAGGCTTGCGCCAGGGCGATACAGCGCATGACATGGCCCGTCCCCATGGCAATGCCGGCATCGGCGCGAATCATGAGATTGCCCGCCGCCATCAATCCTCGTGAACCGACTTCTGGAGCACCTGCGAGTTGAGTTCGGCGAGCTCGGGCTCACGCTCCATCAGGCGCAGAACTTCGTTGCCAGGAGAAATCATCGCGGCCGTCGAAGCGGGAGTAGATCGCGCGCAGCAGCTCCAGGTCTTCATGTGTATCCAGGGTCCAGCGATGGCCGCTGTGGTCCACGCTGCCGCTCACCGAAGCCAGCCGGAAGATGTGGGGATGCTCATACAAATACGGAGTGACGTGCTCCCGCTGGTGGGGTTCGCGGGCCTCGTTCCAGGCCCGGTCCAGCGCCGCAGCAGTGAAGACTTCGGCATCCAGTCCACGCGGATAGGTGCGGGGAAAGACATTGCTGGCATAGTCGGCGCGCTCCTCACGAAACTTGCGGACCGTCTCATCGACCAACTCGGGATCAATCACGGGACAGTCTGAGGTGACACGCACGACGGCGTCAGCAGAATAACAGTGCGCGGCCTGGTAGTAGCGGTCGAGCACGTCATGCTCGGAGCCGCGAATACACCGCACGTCCAAGCCCTCGCATGCGCTGACGATTGCCTGGTCTGCCGGTTCCTCGGTCGTGGCCACTACCAAGTCATCCATCTCACGGGAGCGCTCCAGCCTGCGCACCACGCGGCCTAAAACTGTCTCGCCCCCCAGGTCCATCAATACCTTGCCCGGCAACCGGCTGCTGCCCATGCGCGCCTGGATGATGGCGAGGGTTTTCATGCGGGCCGCGCAGCCTGTCCACCGAGCGTCGAGCGCTTCCGCCTTCGCGCCAGCAGAAACATCGAGTCCACGTTGGCATCCTCCAGATAGCGTATCTGCTCCACGCGTTTGGCCTCAAGATCGTCGCAGAGATCGAGGTAGAGCTGAGCGAAGTCCGCCTTCCACAGCAGCGACGAATGTCCTCGATAGCTGACTTCCATCGGTCGCGGTGAATAGTATTCAAATCCCCAAATGAATTTGCCGGCGCAGCGATGAATTTCCCGCAGCGCCTTGGGCAGGTCCGCCGGCGCAATGTGAATCAACACGCCGGAAGTAAATATCAGATCGAAAAATCCATCGGGATACGGAATCTCAAAGGCGGTCGCCAGCGCCAGTTGGGCGTTGTCCAAACGGGTGCGGGCCCGGCGCAACGCGTACTCCTGGATTTCGATTCCGTACAGGTGGTGAAACCCCATCTCGCGCAACGCGCACAACTGGTTCCCCTCATTGCACCCAACCTCGAGGATGCGTGCGCTCCTGGGGATGTCCGCCAAAAAACGCCGGTTCAGCTCCGTTCGCGCTACGCCATAGTTCTTGAGATAGAGAGCGTCCAGCGCCTCGGGCAGCAAGGAATTGCGGTCGGTATAGGCACGCCCGAAATCGCTTTGCCAACGTTCTAACTGAGCCGTCTTCATAGATCTCTGGCTACTCCTTGGCCGCTGAACCCGCGTCACGAAAATGGTTTACGACTTTCTCCACCGCCCGAATTACATCCTCGACATCCGAATCGCTCATGCCGTGAAACATGGGCAAGCTGATGAGCCGCTCGTAGGCGGCCTCGGCCACCGGATACTCCCCACCCCGGTATCCGAAGCGCTCGCTGTAGTACGGATGGCGATGCACGGGAATGTAGTGCACGTTGACCCCGATGTTCTCCGCTCGCAAGGCAGAAAAAACCTGGCCGCGGTCCGCTTTCAATTTCACCAGATCGAGCCGGATCGGATAGAGGTGCCAGGCGGGACTGACATCAGGACGAACGGCTGGCGGGACGACTTCCGGAATCTCCCGAAAGCCAGCCGCATAGCGTTTCGCGATTTGTCGGCGCCGCGCCAGGTTCGCCTCCAGCTTCTTCAATTGCCGCAGCCCCAGCGCACAGGCGATGTCAGTCAGGCGATAGTTGAAGCCCAGCTGCACCATTTCGTAATGCCACTGCCCCGCGGACTGGCGTTGGCGCGCGTCGCTGCTGATGCCGTGATTGCGAAAGCGGCGAAGAGTCTCGGCGAACTTCGCGTTGTCGGTCGTGACCATGCCGCCTTCGCCCGTGGTGATGTGCTTCACCGGATGAAAGCTGAAGACGGTCATATGCGCCAGGCTGCCCGTCCGGCGGCCTTTGTGCTCGGCGCCCAGAGCGTGGCAGGCATCCTCGATCACCACCAGCCCATGACGTTCCGCTAGTTCGAGAATCGCGGTCAGGTCGGCGGGATGTCCGGCATAGTCCACGGGCAGGATGGCTCGCGTGCGCACCGTGATGCGCGCGGCCGCTTGTTCAGGATCAAGATTCAGGGTGTCCGGCGAGACGTCGGCGAAGACGGGAACAGCGTCCTGATAAAGGACGCAGTTTGCGGTCGCCACGAAGGTCAGCGGCGAGGTGATGGCTTCGTCACCGGCTTTCAGGCCGGCGGTGAAAGCTGCCGCATGCAGCGCGGCCGTGCCGGAACTGAAGCTCACAGCATGCCGCGCCCCGGTCCAGGCCGCAAAGGCTTCTTCAAATTCAGCGATCTTCGGACCTGTAGTCAGCCAGTCGGAGCGCAGCGTATCCACCACCGCCTGAATGTCCGCTTCATCAATGGACTGGTGCCCGTACGGCAGGAAGGTCTTTCTGACAGGCAGCCCACCGTGGATAGCGAGCTGCTCACGGCTTGCCGGAGTTACAGTCATGTCGGTTCAGTCGTGTCTATTCAGTCGTGTTTTTGAACGCTGGCTTCTCAGGCCCGTGCTCGCTGCGGCGCGACCACTCGCAACTTGTCCGCCGGGCTCTCGGTCTCGATCAGCGCCTGCAACTCCTCGCCTGTAAGCCACTGTGCGTTGGAATCGCTGCCGTAGCGAAATCCTTCCGGTAGCGGCTGCGCATCTTTCCAGTTCTGTCCGCTCCACCAGGAATGCGCCGGCTGGATCACATACATGTCATCCAGCTCCACCGTGTTCCGCGCTTCATCTTCGGAAACCAGGACTTCGTGCAACTTCTCCCCCGGGCGGATGCCAATGCATTCCACCTCGCAACCCGGAGCGATGCTCTCAGCCATGTCCGTCAGCCGCATGCTGGGAATCTTGGGTACAAAGATTTCGCCGCCGTGCATTTGTTCGATGCAGCCCACCACGAAACCCACGCCGTGCTCCAGCGTCAGCCAGAAGCGGGTCATGCGGGAATCGGTAAGCGTGATCTTGCCCCGCTTGCGCTGCTCCATGAACACCGGAATCACGCTGCCCCGGCTGCCCACCACGTTGCCGTAGCGCGCGCAACTGAAGCGCGTGTCCTGGGCGCCGGCATACGCGTTGGCCTGTACAAACATTTTTTCGGCGCAAAGCTTGGTGGCGCCGTAGAGGTTGATCGGGTTTACCGCTTTGTCGGTGCTCAACGCCAGGACCCGATGCACGCCCTGATCAATGGCGGCATCAATGACGTTGCGGCCGCCCATGATGTTGGTTTGAATCGCTTCGAAGGGATTGTATTCACAGGCCGGCACCTGTTTCAGCGCAGCCGCGTGCACCACCACGGTGACTCCGGCCAGGGCGCGTTGCAGACGCTGCGGGTCGCGCACGTCCCCGATGAAGTAGCGCAGACTGGGATGATCGAAGCCCGCTGCCCGCATGTCGTGCTGCTTGAGTTCGTCGCGGCTGAAGATGATCAGCTTCTGAGGATGGTAGTCACGCAGCATCAATTCGACGAACTTTTTCCCGAACGACCCCGTTCCACCGGTCACCAGCACCACTTGTTCCTGCCAATTCATCGGTTGACGGCCCCTTTTGGCGTATGCCAAGGGATTATAGCGGAGATTACAGACCGGCCGTCACCGGTTGGACATCTCGCAGTAGATCGCTTCCAACGGTTTCTCGCTGGTGTCTCCTTCAGATGCCCTCTTCCAGTTCTCTCCACTGAGGTGACGCAGTCATGCTGAGCTTGCGAAGCATCCGGCGTGAAGCGGATTTGCTTTGGCCCCCAAGTGTCATCGGAAAATGGTGCTATCAACGTTGAGTCATCCCCGGAAATATCCTTTTCGGCTTCGGCGAACTTCGCGGGGAGAGTTTTCCACAGCGAAACCTGCAAGAGGGACGCCCACCAAAGTGCGCAAACGCCCTCGACCAATCTCGGACATCACACACAGGGGTACCAAAATTGAACTCACCAGGAAATATAAGAGCGAGAGCGCTTCCGCGCCGATGCTAGAATGTGCCTACCAGCGGCTCAAAAATTTTTCTGGGAGTGCGGATGGATTCGGGTCCTTTGATTCCGGTCACCGGCCAGGTTTTGCGCGAAGTTCAAGTGGATCATCCGATTGAATTGAATCGCCAGCTGGGGCTCTCTAACTACTCCAACTTGTCCGGGCAGGATTCCATTCTGCGGGAATACCTGCGCGTACTGATCAAACGCAAATGGCTGGTTCTGGGCTGTGTGGCCGTCATCTTCGGAGTAGTGGCGCTGGCCACGATGCGCAGCACGCGTATCTATGACGCCGCCGGAAGCATCGCCATCAACAAAACCGACCCCGCGATCCTCAGCCTTAAAGATTCCGGGAATGGCGGCGCCTCGGACTTCTACGATCCCACCGATCTGGATACGGAAGTAAGAATCCTCAAAAGCGACCTTCTCGCCCTGCAGGTGATCAAGCAGCTGAACCTGGACAAGCGACAGGAGTATGGCGGCAGCAACGAGCCTCCTTCCTCTACGCTCGGTCTGACCACGGACGCACTACAGCCGGACTCGGAAAAAACGACTGCGCTGCTCGATAGCTTCAAAGGCGGTCTTCGAGTCGCTCTGGTGCCGAACACCAGGATCATCGAAATTCACTACCGCAGCCCGGACAAAAATCTGGCCTCCAGCGTGGTGAATACGCTGATCACCACCTATATCGAACAAAATTTCAAGACCCGTTTTGAGTCCACCATGCAGGCTTCCGACTGGTTGTCCAAGCAACTGGTGGACTTGGAGATGAAGGTCCAAACTTCGCAGGAAAAACTTGTCCAGTACCAGAAGCAGCACGAAATTCTCGGCATTGATGAAAAGCAAAACATCACCACCTCCAAGCTGGATGAGCTGAACAAAGAGCTGACCGCCGCCGAATCCGACCGCATGCAGAAAGAATCGATCTATCGCCTGGTGCAGTCCGGAGATCCGGACACCGCCGCCGCCGCGGCCACCAGCGCCGGCAGCGGTACGGCAAGTTCGGGGCTGATGGAAAAAATGCGGGAGCAGCAAGCCGACCTTAAGATCCAGGTGGCCCAGCTCAGCACTCAGTTCGGGACTTCGTATCCCAAAGTGGTGCAGCTGAACACCCAGCTGAAAGAAGTGGAGGCCCAGCTCCAGACCGAGATGACGAAGGTGATTTCCCGGGTGCGCAGCGGCTACCTCGCTTCCCTGCAGCACGAAACCATGCTGCGCCAGGCCCTGACCAACCAGAAGCAGGAAGCCAACAAGTTGAATGAAAGCGCCATCGAGTACAGCCTCCTGAAGCGCGACGTGGAGAGCTATCGCACGCTCTACGAAGGATTGATGGAGAAGCTGAAGGAAGCCGGCGTCACTGCCGGACTTCGCTCCAACAACATCCGCAGCGTGGACAAAGCCCGGGTGCCTACCTACCCGAGCGAGCCCAACGTTCCCCGGAATCTTACCTTCGCCCTGGCGCTCGGCCTCACCACCGGCATTGGACTGGCCTTCCTGCTGGATGGCATCGACAACACCGTGCGTACTCCGGAGCAAGCCCAGGCCATCTCCGGCTTGCCATCGCTCGGCATGATTCCTCTGGGCTCGAAGGGCGGCATGGAGGCCGCAGCCCGGCGGCTCACGGTGGCAACCTCCCGGGAAGCCGTGGAACTGGTGACTCAGTCGCGACCTCAGTCCCAAATGGCGGAGTCCTATCGGGCTTTGCGCACTTCCCTGTTACTGACTTCTCTGGGCGGACCACCGAAAACCATCCTGGTCACCAGCGCCCTGCCGCAAGAAGGAAAGACCACGACCAGCATCAATACCGCGATTGTGCTGGCGCAGAAAGGCACGCGCGTGCTGCTAATCGACGCCGATCTGCGCCGTCCCAGCATTCACAAGACGCTGGGCATGGGGCCGAAGACCGGGCTGAGCAATGTGCTGACCGGAAACGCCACGCTGCAACAGGCGGTGGTCCGCTCCAGCATCCTGCCTTCACTCTTCGTGCTCACCGCCGGCACTCCGCCACCCAATCCCGCAGAGCTTTTGGCCTCCTCCAACATGAAAGACATTCTGGCCGAGCTGCGCGAACAATACGACCACATCGTGGTGGATACGCCACCCACTCTTTCCGTCACAGACGCAGTCGTCATGTCCACCCGGGCCGATGCCGTGGTTCTCGTGATCCGCTCCGGACAGACCACCAAACAGGCGCTGCGGCGCTCGCGCGATATCCTGATGCAAGTCAATGCGCGCGTCGCCGGAGTGCTGCTGAACGCGGTCGATCTCACCTCCCCCGACTACTACTACTATTACGAATACCAGGGTAAATACGGCCATCGCTACTATCAGGAAGACGAACCCAGGGAGGACGAAGACTCGGTTTCCAGGGCCCCTTCAAGCGGTGCGTACGATCCTGGTGCATGAAAATCAGGTGCATGAAATCAGCTGCCTGAAATCAGGTGCCTGAACTTCCGGGTGCAGGAATCTCCGGATGATGTTGCGGCCGCGCTTTCCCCGTAAACGCCAACATGCGAATTCCGTTGACCACTCCTGCCAGGAAGGTTTCCCTGGTGCTGGTGTCCGCGTTGTTGCTGGCCGCATATCTATGGCAGGCGGGCCGGGAGTTTGGCGCAGCCTACTTCGCCGGCCGGCCTGCTCTTGCCAACCTGCAAAGGGCAGTCCGATGGGAGCCAGGCAACGCTGACTATCACCATCGCCTGGGAAGGTACTTTTTCCTGGTCGAACGCTCGCCTGAGGCGGCACTACCGTCTTACCGCGCGGCGGTTGCGCTCAATCCATTTGCGGCCCGCTACTGGTTCGATCTGGCGGCGGCCTATCAAGTGCTCGGCGATACCGGTCAGCAGAAAGAAGCATTGGAACGCGGACTGGTGGCCGATCCCCATACCCCCGACCTGGCCTGGGATGCCGGGAATCTCTACCTGACCCAGGGCGAACCGGAGAAGGCATTGCGGCAGTTCCGCGTGGTCATGGAAAGCTATCTCCCTTTGACTCCCGCGGCCTTGAAACTTTCCTGGCGGGTCAAACCCGACATAGACGCGCTGCTGCGCGACGTCGTACCCCCAACACCCACTGCCTACGCCAGTTTTCTGGATTTCCTCATCTCCCAAAAAGAGACCGCTGCGGCCGCCAAAGTCTGGATGCGGCTGGTCGAACTGCGCCAGCCCGTGGCCCAGCCCCTGGCCTTCTCTTACATACGCTACCTGGTAGAAAAGCATGAGCCCGATCAAGCAGGCCTGGTCTGGCAACAGTGTGCCACCCTCTGCGGGCTGTCGGGTTACGAGCCCTCCCCGGAAAATCTGGTGGTGAACGGCGACTTCAACCTCAACGTATTGAATGGCGGATTCGACTGGCAGTACCGGCAATCGAAGGAAGTGGCGCTCGCGCTCGACCCCACTCAATCGCACGGCGGGCACCGCTCGCTGTTAATTACTTTTGACGCGCGGGCAATCGACGATGCCGGCGTCGGACAAGTCATCGCGGTCAAACCATCCACCCACTATGAGTTTTCGGCTTACTTTAAATCCGACGACATGCAGGGTGCGGGTGGACCGCGCTTCGTCCTTCAAGACCTTTACAGCGAAGCCACCTGCTTTTCGAGCGATGAACTGAAGAATGCGGATTTCTGGAAACTGGTGGACGGAAGTTTTGTCACCGGGCCCGACACAAAGCTTTTGCTGTTGCGTGTGAAGCGCGATCCTCCGGGCTTGCCCATTCGAGGCAAGCTCTGGATTGATACCATCCGCCTCGCAGCGCAAGAGCCGGCTCCAGAATGATGTCAAGAATTGGGTCACGAATAATGACAAGAACCATGACTACTAGAAGCATGACTCATTTCGATTCCCGGCCTTTTCCGTGGTGACCGCGCCGATTATCGATGCGGGCATCCAGCCCACCCGCGCCCCGTTGCCCGATCCCCTGATCTTCTACGGGGTCTTTGGCTTGTTGCTGTTTGGACCCTTGGCCTTTGGAGCGGTCGAGCCCTGGTCGATTTTCGTGCTGGAAGCAGGGGCCGCACTCCTGCTCATGCTCTGGATCATCCGGAAAATCACTTCCGGCGAGCTGTCTGTAAGCGGTAACCCGTTGTTTGCACCCATGCTGTTGTTTGCCTTGTGTGCCGCCATTCAACTGGCGACCGGCCAAACCGCGTACCGCTATGAAACTTTTTCCATGAGTCTGCTGTATTGCGCCTACGGCATTCTTTGTTTTCTGGCGATCCAGGTCCTACGGCGAACCTCGCAAGTGAAGGCCCTGACTGTAATGCTTTCGGTCTACGGGTTCCTGATCTCGTCGTTCGCCTTGCTGCAGGGCCTCTCCTCAAACGGCAAACTGTACTGGCTGCGCACACCCAGCAACGGCGGCTGGATCTACGGCCCTTACGTGAACCACAATCACTATGCCGGGCTAATGGAACTGCTCTTGCCGGTCCCGCTGGTTTTTTCGCTCACCCGCGGCGCCCACGGCCCCCGAAAAGTCATGGCGGGCGTCACCGCCGCGCTGATGGCAGCCACAATTTTCCACTCCGGGTCGCGCGCCGGCATGCTCGCCTTCGTGGTACAGATCGGCTTGCTGGCGCTCTTTATCTTTCGGCGCCAGAGCAATCGCAAGATAGTTCTGGCTCTGGCCACCTTTCTCGTGATCGGGGTTGGGCTGGTGGTGTGGCTGGGCGGCAGCGAACTCGCCCAACGTCTGGCCACGCTTCAAACCGAAACCCGGACCGAGTTATCCGGAGGCACCCGGCTCGATATCGATCGCGACGCTCTCAGGATGTTTGCTCGAAAGCCGGCCCTGGGCTGGGGATTGGGAGTTTTCCCAGACGTCTACCCTCAGTTCCGCAGTTTTCCCACCAATTTCATTATCAATGAAGCCCACAACGACTATCTGCAACTGCTGGTCGAAATGGGAGGGCTGGGATTTGCGGCCATGCTCTGGTTTCTATGGGCGCTCTATCGCAATGCGGCGAGAAAACTAAAGCACTGGTCCGATGACAACAACGGAGCCATCGCGCTGGCGGCCATGCTTGGAGTCACCGGCATCCTCATCCATAGTTTTGTGGATTTCAACTTGCAGATTCCGGCAAACGCGGCCCTGTTCTACGTGTTCTGTGTGCTGGCCGCAATGGAGTCGAGGTTCGGCAAAGTCCGGAGAAGGCCGGTACACCGGCATGATCTGATCGAGGAGATTCCCAGCTTTGGCGCGATCGCCGAGGACGCTAGGGCAGGGAACGTTAGGGCCGAGGATGCTCGGGGCCGAAGAACGAGAAGGAAAGCGAGAAGCCAACTGAACGCCGGTTAAGAAGGCCGGGTTAAGAAGTGCCGGTTAAGGCGCGGATGCGCTTACCGGGCTGCCATCCTTCAGCAATACCCAAGTCAAAAGTCCGCCGACGGCCGCCGCTCCCCCGTAAATCACAGCTGGAGAGTCCAGAATGGCTCCGCTGGAGGCGGGGATCGCGCCCGCTGCTTTTCTTCGTTTCTTCTTTTTCTTTTCCGAGCTTTCGACGGTGGCCTGCTGTCCCTGGGGAAGGGTGGACGTGCTGGACCCATCGCTCACGTTCAGGTCGCCCTTGCGGGCCATGATCTGTACGGTTCCTTCTGAAACCTGCTTCACTTCAAATTCTGTCCAGCCGTTCGAAGCGGGAACGATCGTGATGTCGCCGGAGTGCGTACTCAAGCCCTTGGACGTGGCTACCGACAAGCTGCCATGTTCGAGCGCAACCGCGGAACCGTCAAACTTGACCAGGGAATCCGCCAGGACCACTACACTCGAGCCCGCCCCATTGATGCTGGCGATGGAGTCGGACTGGGTCTGCACCAGGTCGCCGGGAAAGACCGCGGAAGTGCGCGGCACGGCGCTGCCGTTGATCCATGCTGTCCCCTTCGCATACAGCATGGCCGGATTCGAGTCTGCCGCCAAAAGCGAGCCGGGCACGGCGGCAATCATGATCCAGCAAGCAACGCTACGCAGCTTGGAGACAGACATAGCCACTCCGATCAGTGATGGGTTCTTGAGGTCATCCTAGCGCCTGCCCGCTGGGTCGTCAATTGTCTATCTCGGTCGCAGGCCGCACTCCGTGCCCGAAATCGATCGCTTCCCAAAACGCAAATTGCGAAACACACGCGCCGCGAACCATTTCCATCACCCCTTCTTTCTCTCAGTTACCGGCGTAACTGCAATCTGTCGAAATCTCTCAACGCGCCACTGCGAATATGAAAACCTTACTGGTGTCCCTTAGCCGGAAACAGCCCCAGCAGCGTGCTAAAATTCTGCAGCGAGCCATATTTCCCAAATGACGACTTTTCCCGTAACTACAACGAATTCTGTCTCTGCCCTCAAAGCCAAGATTGAACAACGTCAGGTCCGCGTGGCCATTATTGGTCTGGGCTATGTCGGTTTGCCCCTGGCCCTGCTCTACACGGACCAAAAGGTCCGGGTCACCGGCTTCGATATCGACCAGCGCAAGGTGACCACCCTGACCCAGGGCGGTTCCTACATTGTGCGCATCCTGCCCAGCGAGATTCAGCAGGCCCGCGCCCAGGGATTCGAAGCCACCGCGGACTACGCCCGCCTCACGGAGATGGATGCCATCATCATCTGCGTTCCCACTCCGCTCAACGAGTATCACGAACCCGATTTGAGCTACATCACGGACACGGCCAAGGCCATGGCGCCGCATCTGCGCGCGGGCCAGTTGGTAATTCTCGAAAGCACGACCTACCCGGGCACCACCGAAGAGGTTATGGTGCCGATCCTGGAAAAGGGCAACAAGCACGGATTGAAGGCCGCGCGCGCCGGTTCGGCCAACGGACAGGAAATCTACGTCGCGTTTTCCCCCGAGCGCGAAGATCCGGGCAACACCTCGGTGGCACGCCGCGACATTCCGAAAGTGGTGGGCGGCCTCGATCCCCAAGCCACGGAGATGGCAGCGGCGCTTTACGGAACCATCTTCAACCGCATCGTGCGCGTCTCTTCACCGGCCGCGGCCGAGATGACCAAGCTGCTGGAGAACATTTACCGCTGCGTGAATATTGCCCTGGTCAACGAGTTGAAGATGCTGTCCCTGCGCATGGGCCTGGACATTTGGGAAGTGATCGCGGCGGCTTCCACCAAGCCCTTTGGATTTCAGCCGTTCTACCCCGGCCCGGGGCTGGGTGGACACTGCATCCCGGTCGATCCTTTCTATCTTTCGTGGAAGGCCAAGGAGTGGGATTTCCGCACCCGCTTCATCGAACTGGCGGGCGAGATCAACATCGGCATGCCGTACCACGTAATCGATTATGTAGCCAAGGCCTTGAACCGCCAGAAGAAGGCGCTGAACGGATCCAAAGTGCTGGTGCTGGGCGTGGCCTACAAAAAGGACATTGACGATCTGCGCGAATCGCCCGCGCTGACCATTATCGAATTGCTGCAAGCCCAGGGAGCCGTGGTCAGCTACAACGATCCCTACTTTCCCACCGTCGGGAAGGGCCGCAAATACGACCTGCAGATGAAGTGCGCTCCTCTGGAAAATCTCGGCCAATACGACTGCGCGCTCATCGTCACCGACCACTCCGACTACGACTACGAGCGCATCGTGCGCGAATCGCAGCTGGTGGTTGATACCCGCAACGCCACTAAAGGCATCAACAGCCCGAAAATCGTACACTGCTAAAACCCGGTGCGGGCCTGCCCGGCGTGACCCACGCCCCCGGCAGGCTCGACACCATACCTACCCACCGCTATGCAAAATTTTTCCAGTTCTGCAGCCCGGCTCGGATGCCCTGTTTGTCACAAACCCAACTCTCTGTTGAATAACGCCCTTCCCGGTTTTCCTCGATGTGAAGTGGCTATGTTCGTGCACTAACTATTCCAGGGTGGACACAATCCGTCACGGGGGTGTCCCGGAACGGAATCGGATTGACTGCCCCAGGTGAGTTAGACTTGTTGCAACAATATTTCGCGATAATTTAAGCGGCAAGGCAGCGATCCAGGATCGCCAGACATCAAGATTGGTAGCAGCCCGACCGGATCCGCCCTATGTCTGAGATGTACCAAAACGGCCCGTTTTCTTTGCTTCCCGACCGGCGCCCGCCCTGGAAAGAATTCATCCTCACCATGGGCCTGCAGGGCCTCGGTCTGTTTGTCCTGGCTTGGGCTGCGGTGCTGAACCTGGCGGTGCTGGACCAGCCCGTGCGCGATTATCACTTCATCCGGCTAGTCGAGACTCCGCCCATAGAACCCACTGAGCCTGCGCCGGTAAAGCAAATTCCTCCGCCGCGCGTAGCGCGTGTAGAAACTCCGCCGGCGGATGTGCTTCGCGTCCCGCCTCCCGTGGTGAAACCCAAAATCGCTCCCGAAGAGATGCCGGTCGCTCCCAAGGTGGAAATCGCAGCCACCAAACCTGTCGCGCTTCCGCCCGCGGCGCCCGTCATTCCAAAGCAGTTGGTGAAGACCCACGTTTTTTCCACCGGCAGCTCGGCCGAGCCCACCATTGCGGAGGCCCCAAAGAAAGTACAGACCGGAGGCTTCGGCGATCCCAATGGAGTCCCGGCGCGCGAAAGCACCGGCAAGCAGGTCAACATCGCTCCGGCAGGATCTTTTGATCTGCCCACTGGCCCCGGCAACGGCAATGGCAGCGGAGGCGCTCAGGGAGCACGTGGTGTCGTGGCCAGCGCTGGATTCGGCAGTGGTATCGCCACCGGCGCAGCAAACACTTCGCGGACCGGCGTGCAGAAAAGCGGCTTTGGCGATACTCAGGCCGTCTCCCTGGCCCAGCTTCGCCCCAAGCAGACCGACGATTCCGCCGGGAAGATGGTTCCCGCGGAGGTCATCTCCAAACCGACTCCCACCTACACCGCGGAAGCCCGAAGCCTGCGCATCGAAGGAGAAGTCGTTCTCGAAGTGGTGTTCGAGGCCTCGGGCAAGCTGCGCATCGTACGCGTAGTGCAGGGTCTGGGCCACGGTCTGGATGAAGCAGCCATGCATGCCGCCGAACAGATCCGATTCAAGCCTGCCAAACGGGACGGCCAACCCTCCGACTCAACCGCCCTGGTGCACATCGTGTTTCAGCTGGCCTAGCCGGAGACTCATCTCAGACTTATTCCTCAGATATGCATACCTCGAAGCGTTATGGTACGTTTCTGTCTCTTGTGGCAGGATTCTTTGACGCTCAAATCAAGGGAGAAGCGAATGCGCAGACTCGTCCAGCTTTTTTTGATTTCCTCTGTGGCGCTGGCTCAAACAACGCCGCAGTCAGGCAATCACCCGCAGAAGTACACTCTGAAGGCGGCACCCAGCACCGTGGCCTGGGGCTACTATGACGCCGCCGCTCCGCCCGTGCTGCACATCCACTCCGGCGACACGGTTGAGTTCGATACCGTCCTCACCAACAGCCCTGACGGCTTGGAAAAAGCTGGCCTTCCGCCTGAGCAAGTGCAGCAAAGTCTGCGAGACATTCACGACAAAGTCACCAACAAAGGTCCCGGCGGCCACATTCTCGTCGGGCCCGTCTACGCCGAAGAGGCCGAGCCGGGTGACACCCTCGAAGTCCGCATCCAGAAAATCGATCTCTCCATTCCCTACGCCTACAACGCATTCGGGATCAACCGCGGTTTTCTGCCGGAAGATTTTCCTTACCGCAAGATAAGGATCATTCCCCTGGATCGTGATCGCATGGTGGCGAAGTTCGCTCCGGGAATCGAAATTCCGCTGCATCCCTTCTTCGGCAGCATGGGAGTGGCGCCGCCGGCAACCTACGGCCGCATTGATAGCGCTCCTCCGGGCGTGCACGCTGGCAACATGGACAACAAGGAACTGGTCGCGGGCACCACCCTCTATCTGCCCGTACACGCGCGTGGCGCATTGTTTGAAGTTGGCGATGGTCACGCCGGTCAGGGCAACGGAGAGGTAGACATCACCGCCCTGGAAACATCGTTAGTGGGAACGTTTCAGTTCATCGTGCACAAGGGAACCAACCAGAAGTATCCTCGCGCCGAAACTCCAACCCACTACATCAGCATGGGCTTTCACCAGGAACTCTATGAAGCAACCCGGATCGCGGTGCGCGAAATGATCGACTTCCTGGTCGCGGAAAAACATCTCAGTCGAGACGACGCCTACATGCTGGTCAGTGTGGCCGGCGACGTGGACATCACCCAACTGGTGGACGGCAACAAGGGAGTACATGTGTTGTTGCCCAAGGCTATCTTTGCCCAGTAGCCACAAACGTAGCCCAAAGGTGAATCACGGCCGTTAAAGAAGCGTGGCGGTGGTGTCGCGGGCAGCACCCAGCGCTGCGGCCGCGGACCGCAGCTTCGTCGGGAAACCTGGTGAGGCTAAGAGTCAGTGAGAGGAGTGAGGGGGGTCCTGAACCTGAACCCGGTTGGCGGCTGGAGGCCAACCCGGGGTTCGAGCCTACTGAATCGCGCTTCCGACCGATGAGAATACGTTGTTGGCGTTGGAACCGATCAACCGGATGGTGCCTACTACGATTACCAGAATCACAGCCAACATCACCGCGTATTCGGCAACGTCCTGTCCCTGATCGTCATGCCATATGTTTTGCAGCCACTGTGCCATCGACGCCCTCCTTGAACCACCCTTGTCGGCCTGCTGAATTCCTTGTCTGAGTACACGTCCAGCCTCAACTACTGGCAGGCGCTGAACTCAGGTTTCAAGTCTTCCAATAGGTTAGCTGTGGCAAGGCCTAACTGCCAATAGCCCAAATGTGGAAAGATATAGCACCAAAGTGCTACGTCGTTAGGCGATGGTCTTGATGGGCAAGTCCTGATTTACAGCAAACAAAGCCAGTTCCAGGCGCGTGGACACGCCCAGCTTGTCGAAGATGTTGCTGAGATGATGTTTGACCGTGTCTTCGCTGATCTTGAAGTACTCCGCGATTTCCTTGTTGGAATAGCCGGCCACCACGGCTGAGACGATCTCCAGCTCTCGAGGCGTCAGTCCAAATTTCTTCTGCTTCGCTTCCTCCCCGGAACTTTGCACCAGGTTCCGGAGATATTGCACCAGGTTGGACACGCTCTCCCGTCCCACCCAGTACTCTCCCGACATGACGGTGTGGATGCTCTTCAGCAGCAGCTGGGTCGCGGAGTCCTTCAGCACCACCCCGCGGGCACCCAGTTGCAGAGCTTCGACAATCTGCTTTTTTTCCGCGGCGGCGGTCAGCAGAATGACGCGTACCGAGTGGGCCGGCCCGGTGCTCAATTCGCGCAGCGCTTCCAGGCCGGGCATGCGCGGCATGGCCAGGTCCAACAGCATGATGTCGGGCTTCAGGTGGCGGGCCATCTTCACCGCTTCGGTTCCGTCGCAGGCTTCCCCGATGACCTTCAGGTCGGATTCCGCCTCCAGCAACCGGCGCAGCCCGTCGCGAAAAATAGGATGGTCATCCGCAATCACGATACGGACAGGTTGAGGTTTTCGATTATCCATACGCCGCTTCTGGCTTTTGTGGGACCGAGATCTCGAGACGCGAGCCCTGCCCCGGATTCGATTCTATCGTGAGTTCGCCCGCAATGACACGCACCCGTTCCTTGATCACCAGCGGCCCCTTGCCCAGGGCATCCAGTTCGGATTGTGCCAGCCGCCCGGTGAAGGGAAAGCCGCGGCCGTCATCTTCGATCACCAGCGTCCAGCGCCCGTTCCGCGCGCTGAGGCGGACCAGCGCCGTCTTCGCCCGGCTGTGCTTGCGGACGTTGACCAGCCCTTCCTGCACGATGCGGCTCAGCTCCCGGCACACCGGCTGCGGCATGTCCGGCTCCTCCAGGTCGGAAGAGAAGCGCGCCGTGATTCCAGTCTCGCGCTGAAATCTTTCAACCGTATCCGCCAGAAACGCGATCAGCTTTCTGGAATCCACATCCAGTGACTTCATCTGCTGCATCAGTTCCCGGAGTTTCAATACCTCTTCTCGCAGCAGTCCCTGAATTCGCCCGAGTTCCTCCGGAACCACTTCAGCCCGGGTCGTGGATTGGCGCCGCAGCACGTCCACCTGCATTTCCACCGCGATCAGCGACTGCACCGCTCCATCGTGCAGTTCGCGGGCAAAGCGGGCGCGTTCCAGGGCTCCGGCCCGCAGGCGCAGACGCCGCAACAAATAAACGTTGTACACCGCCGGACCAATCTGGCGCACCAGTTCCTGCAGGAAACGCAACTCCTCTGTGATCTCTCCGGTTAACGTAGGCTGCAGAAAGAAGATTCGTCCCCACCATTCCTTTCCGAAGACGAAGGAAACCACAATCAGACTGTTGAAGCGATGCTGCCGCGCCAGGGAATCAAGAAATGCCGGGGATGCGTTGGGAAGCTTCTGCCCCGCTCGATCGAGGCCCAGCACCGTGTAGCTTCCCTTCTCCTGATTGCCGTTTTTCCAGGCGTAGGATGTTTCGGCCGCATAGTCGAACAGGTACGTTTCCCGGTCGGAAGGCAGAGGATCAAGCCAGCGGAAAAAGCTGGCTTCCCCGTTTCGCAGCAGCATTTCACCCACGTAGACCCGATGCCCGGTGGCCTCCTGGGAGGCAAGCAGCGCCCGCTCCGCGCCGTACATCACCAGCAACTCGCCCACGATCTCCTGCAAAGTTCCGCTGAGGCCGGCCTCCACTCGCACCTTCCCCAGGATGCGCGCGATCACCGCCTTCTCCGAGCGCAACTGCTTCTGTTGCTCCGCCAGATATCCCAGAAGCAGGCCCATTACCATGAGGTAAATCGTGAGCATGAAAAGATGCTTGGGCTCGAAATCGACGGCCTGCACCGCCAGTGGGGGCAGATGGTAATGCGAGAGCGACCGGTCCACCCAGTCAAAGAAGCCCAACTGAAAGGCAAGGCTCTCCAGCCAAATCAGCGAGATCGCCATCGCAGCCGTGGCGACCGTCTCCCACACCCCCCAGCGATACGCGGCTGCAGCCAGCACGAAAACAAAGAACAGAAAGAAAGGATTGGCCCCGCCGGTGGCAAAGATTGAAATCAGCGCCGGCCAGAAGACATCCGCGGCGTGCACCAGCCTGCGAAATGAAACCGTGGATTGTTCACGGCGCCGCAACAGCAGCATGACCACCACGCCCTGGGCAATGTAGAAGGCCAACAGGCCATAAGCCCAGAACGAGTAACGGATCTCCGCCGGATCCATGCGGATGGCCACCAGCGCCGAAATCGCGAGGAAAACCCGCGCGGTCGCCAGCCATCGCTCGATACGGCGTATTTCGCCGGGATCGATGGGAGCTCTTTGCCGCCACAGAAACCGATGGCGCAACGCTTGGAATAGCAATCGAATACGACTCACCTGTTTGCGATGCGAAGATAGTACAGAATGTAGGGCGCGAGCGTCCACGCTCGGCGACAGCGTGTCAAAAGCTCAGGGGTAAGTCGGAGGCGGCCCGCAAAGGGCGAATGTCGCAATATTTCACACGCGGATCTTCTTTGCGTCCTTTGCGAGTCCTTTGCGGCGTTTGCGGTTTAAGATTTGCCCTTGAGGACGCCGACGCAGATCAAAGCCCTTAGCCGCAAAGTTGAAAGTGCAAAGAAGCCCAAGGTGAATTATCCGCACCGGATGTTGTTGCTGCCGACCACTTCGAATACCGACAAAAGACGGGTAAGGCCAAGCAGTTGCCGGACCGGCTTCCCAATGTTGAAGAGTTGCAAGGCGCAGCCCGCCGATTTTGCGGAAACATACAGCCGGACCAGCGTGCCCAGGCCCGTGCTGTCCATGTGGGTGAGGTCCGTCATGTCCAACAGGATGCGTTTGCGACCCGGAATCAGTTGGATGACCTCGACTCTGGAGGCGATCATTTACACCCGCCACCAACCGGCCACTGCATTGCACGATGGCGCAGTCATCTTCTCGGTCAATGGCGATTGTCAGGAGGTTTGCGACTGTTTGGTCAGGCATCGGAACATTCCTTCGGGAAAGTTATCCCAAGGGCTGAGATTGCCGTCGCGCGATTGTACACATTTAGGCCGCCCATGGAACAGCCTATCAACGCTGCCAATGCGCTAGGTCATAACCGCGGATTGTTGGCAGAAACTGACGACTGCACCGGCTACCCGATCAATGAGTGCAATGGCGATTTGTCGCCCGTTGAGACGATTGCTGGCGGCTTGGATTACTTCCGGTTTGCCGACGACTCGCCCAGAATCCACGATTGCCAGTACACTACGAATCTCAACAATTGTGGCTTTTCTGATATGAAACTAGGATTCATCGGAACTGGCGAGATTACATCGTCGATGGTCACTGGCCTGTGTTCGTCTGTCACCATGCCGCACTCTATCCGATTGTCCCCGCGCAACACGGAAATCGCCAGCAAGCTTGCCAATCGCTTTAGCGGGGTATCCGTCTCTTCCTGCAACCAGGAAGTTCTCGACCAGTGCGATACGATCGTGATTGCGGTCAGGCCTCAGGTTGCCCGAGATGTCCTTTCGGAATTGCATTTTCGTTCAGATCATCAAGTAGTCAGCCTGGTAGCTGGTCTCTCCCTGCGAAGCGTGGCCGAGATCGTGGCGCCGGCTGTACGAGTCACCAGAGCCGTGCCGCTGCCATCAACGGCGAAACGGCTAAGCCCAACGGGGATATATCCGCCGGAACCGGCAGCTTATGATCTTTTCGCCGCTCTCGGAACCGTATTTGCAGTGGAGAACGAAAACGACTTCAATGCACTCTGCGCGGTCACTGCGACTATGGCGGCCCATTTCGCGTTCATGGCGAGAATCGGATCTTGGTTGGCTCAACATGGGATTCCAGAATCGAAGGCCCGCGACTACATCGCACGAATGTTTGGGGGGCTCACCGCAACCGCCATCGACGCGCCGGAGCGTAGTTTCCAGTCATTGGCCGGCAGCCACGCAACTGCCGGTGGCATAAACGAACAATTTCTCAGATACCTGACTGAACACGGCTTGCTGACGAATGTTTCCGAAGCTCTGGACGCGGTCATGGCCCGAATCAGCAAGCAGTGACGTCCGGCCCAGTTGGGAGGCCCACGGTGGTCTCGCGAGCTGATGCGATACCGGCCCCGGGACGCCCCTAGCGCCGCATGTCCACTTCCGAAGTGAATTTCTGTTAGCCTACGCTGCGGGATCCCAACGGTTCGATCATTCCCACTAAAGGAATTGCCTATGCTCATCCGCAAGTCTGCATGGTTGTTCGTCCTCGTCGCAACGTTCGCATTCGGCCAGAAAACGCCCATCCAGATTACTGCGGATCTCACCGAAGCTCCGCGCAAGATGTATCACGCTGAGATCGACATTCCGGTGACGGCAGGGCCGCTGGCTCTTACTACGGCGAAATGGATTCCGGGTCACCACAGTCCGAATGGGCCGGTGGCGGACATTACAGGAGTCGCGTTCACGGCAAATGGGAATACGCTGGTCTGGCGGCGCGACGACGTAGACCTTTATGAATTTCACCTGACCGTGCCGGCGGGAGTCAGTTCCATCCATGCCCATCTGGACTGCATTACCACGAGCGTCACGGCCAACATCGCTGTGCTCGAGTGGGAAAGGCTCTTGTTGTACCCGGCCAGCGTTCCGGTGAGCGACATTCCCATTCAGGCTTCGGTGATTGTTCCCGCGGGTTGGGGGATCGGCACGTCGCTGACACCGATCTCCGCTTATGATCCGCAGCATCCGGCAGGGGGCACGGTTCACTATGCCGCGACCACCGTCGAGATGCTGGAGGACTCGCCGATTATGGCCGGCGCTTACTTCCGCGAGTTTGCGCTCGCTCCTGAACTCACTCCGAGGCACTACATCGACGTCGTTGCTGATTCCGCCGAGGTCGCGGAGGTTCGTCCGCCGGTACTCGAGCACTTGAACCGGCTGATCCATGAGGCTTGGGCCATGTACGGCGCTCCCCACTACAGGAGCTATCACTTTCTGCTCGCCCTGCGAGGCGCCACGGGTGGTGGTGGCCTCGAACACCACGAGTCTTCAGACAACAGCATGGCCGAGCGCGGGCTGAGCAGTGACGACGAGGAGATGGTAGGCAGCGGTCTTCTGCCGCATGAGTTCACGCATTCCTGGAACGGCAAGTATCGACGGCCTGCTGGGCTGGCTACGCCCGACTATGCGACCCCGATGAAAGGGGAACTGCTTTGGGTGTACGAAGGGCTGACGGATTATCTGGGCGAAGTCCTGGCTGCGCGCTCGGGCGCCATTTCTCCACAACATTATCGGGAGGAACTTTCGCTGGATGCCGCAAACATGGATTACACCACGGGCCGAGCCTGGCGCAGCATAGGAGATACCGCCATATCCATTTCGGGGTTATCCACGTCTGCTTTCGGCGCGGGCCGAAGCGCCTGGGCCAATTGGCGGCGGGGTGCGGACTACTATCAGGAGGGCAATCTCCTCTGGCTTGATGTGGACACGACCATTCGGAAGCTCACCAACAACAGCAAAAATCTCCGAGACTTCATGACGGTCTACCTGAACAAGGGGGGCGGCACAGCTCCGACGGTAGTCCCTTATGACTTCAATGAGATCGTCAGCGACTTGAACCAGGTCGTGAAGAACGATTGGGCTGCATTCTTGAACGACCGCGTCAGTGGCATTAATCCGCGCGTGAATGCGGAAGGCATCGAGCAGGGAGGTTACAAGCTGATTTACACCGAGAAGCCGAGTGAGTACCTGAAGGCGAGCATGACCTCGCGAGGCTATGGCAGGGATGTGTGGTTCTCGCTCGGCATCGCTTTCGACAATGATGGAAGCACGATCTCAGACGTGCGCGTAGGCAGCGCGGCGGATAAGGGCAAGCTGATTCCTGGTCAAAAAATTATGGCCGTGAATGGAAGAGTCTACTCGAAAGATGCGCTGCACGCCGCCATCCGGCAGAGCAAGACCGCGTCGGCGCCCCTGCACTTCATTCTGCAGAACGACACACTGGTGTCCGAGGCCGACGTGGACTATCACGACGGGGAGCGGTATCCCACGCTGGTGCGGGTCGAGGGAACGCCACCATATTTAGATGAGATCGCAAAGCCCTTGGCACAGACCGCCGGAGCGAACTAAGTCGGTGATGGATCGGGGATCAGGTCAGTGAGTGTAATGGCGATGTTACGCCAACGAACAGATGCGTGCTCGTTTCCGAGTCGCTGACCACAAGCTCGGCAACCCATCGCGAAAGGAAACAGAAATGCCACACACGTTGAGAGCATGATGTGTGGCAAGCCTTAAGTCCGATTATTTCTTCGGGAATTTCGGGTCGTTCTTGATTTCTCGAATCTGCTGGATGTGCCGCTCGGCGTGAGTGGAGATTTCGAGCATCCACTGCCAGCAATCGATCACGTCTCCATAGTCACCAAAGCTGTGGGCACGCATGTCGTCTGTAGTCGTCCTGATGTATCCGATCATGGTGGCGCGCAGCGCCTGAAACTTCCCGAGAGCCTCGTCCAGGTTCTTGTAGGTGTCGACTTTTTCGTGCCCACCGCCGGTCTTAGTATGTACCACGCGATCGATGCCGTACCACATAATGTCGGCGTCAGTAGACGTCGATTTCTTGTCTTTCATATCCGGGGCCGCCTTCAGGGCTTTCTGGATCTCGCGCCAATAGTCAGGTTCGGCTACCGCCAGATGGGAAACGACTTGCCGGATGGTCCACCGGTCCGGCGAAGCTTTGTACTCCAGTTGGGCCGGGGACAGCCCACGCACCTCCTCGGCCACCATTTGCGTGGTCATCTCGAAATGCACAAGCAGGTGTTCGCGGTCCGTATCGGTCATGGGAGCGGCGAACAGGGGTGCAGCCAACAGACACACCGTCAGTGTCAGAGCCGCCAGCGGCAAGCCTCGGGGCGTATTTCTTCGGGACGTGTTAAAAGCGATGAACATGTAGCAACCACCCTTTCCAGGACTCTATTCCTTGGACGGTGAGAGGAGGGTTCGGTCATCACGCGGGGGGATGACATCCTATTCGGTGACGAAAACAGGCGTTTACGCTCACAACCCCGGCTTGGCGTGAGGGGTAGAGGTGACCCGTGTCGTTGTTGTTCTGGTGCCGATATTTCACGACTTGAGATGCTTGCGGTGCTGGAGACTGCCGACACGTTCCAGCTGGCTCATCGCGACAGTGCGGCCGATAGCAAAATGTTCGCGACCTCATCAGGACGTTCGACATGGCAGGCGTGGCCGGTCTCCAGTTCGGCAACCTCCCAGCCGGAAGCAGAAGCCTTTCGGACAAAGGGCTCGAAGAACGGCCTCGCCGGATAACCTTCCGCAACGCAAGCAATGAACGTGGCTGGAATCTTGGCCTTCCGATTGTCTGGAAGGAGAATCGGTTCCTCGAAGCAACGCAGACTAAAATCACACAGCCTCGCACGCGCGAAATCACGTGCTTCGCCTGGCTTCAATCCCCAGAGATCAAGTTGGCTTTCTCCTCCCGGTAGCCGCCAGCCATCTCCATGCTCTCGCGCGACTTCGCGAAAATGTACGCCAATCGCAGGCGGAAGCAAATCCAGTACGCTTTGCCCATTCTCCGGAATGAAGCCATCCAGGAAAACCAATTGCTGTAGTTGAGTTGGGTTTCTCTCTGCCACACCGCTGATGATCATGCCTGCGTAACTGTGGCCTACCAGGATCACTCGGTCCGGGGACCTTGCCAACTCGACCGAAACGTCCTCTACATGTTGCTGCAGCGTTATGTCGGGAGACAGATTCCTTTGGTCTGTGCCAAGGCCACTGAGGACCGGTGTTATCACCCTATGGCCGTGCTTTTCCAGCAACGGGGCCAACCGGTCCCACGTCCCAATCGATTGCCATGCACCGTGTACAAGGACGAACGTCGACATGCGGCAGAGTTTAACAGGTCACAGTCCCAACTGTTATAAACAGGCGATAACACCACTATGGAGTCAACGAGTGTAATGGCGATGTTTCGCTAGGTTTTCCGAACAAACTGCGACCATGCCTCGGCATCGACTGCGCGACTCCATAGCCACCCAGCCAGACCTAGCAAGGCGGCACTGACCACGGTGGGCCACGCGCCGTAAATCATTCGACTCGAAGCGAAATAGCTCTCTCCGGGTAGCCGGGAACGAATAGCAGCATGCTTGAGCAGTAATCGAGCAAAGGACACGCTATCGCCACCAACTAGCAACACAATGAGACTGTGCTAACGGCGAAGGACCGAGAATCAATTGGTGTCCTTTGGAAGATACAGGAATCGTCCTTTGCGCTCGATCTGGAGCACGATCGAAGTGCCCTCCATCTTGTCAAGAAGCGACTGCAGTTCGCCCACGTTGGATATCTCTATCAGGTTGACGGAGCGAATGACGTCACCCGCTCTCAAGTTTGTTTTCAGATCATTCCCGACCACTTTCGCTTCTACGACGACGCCGGTAGGTGAGCGCAAGTGAGCGACTCCCAAACGAGGTCTGGCTCCCAGTTCCGAACATAGCACCCCCAGTTTGGGGACCAGATTGATCGCCGGACTCAGTGAATCAACAGTATTCTCATCGTCGGCCGTTGCAGCCACGACGGGAACTTCGAGTCTGAGTCGATCCGATTTCCGCAAAATGGTGATCACAACTTTCTCACCAGCCGTTTTGTGGTACATCCCTTCGTAATACTGAGGAACGTTTTCCAAAGGCTGTTCATCCAGACTTACGAGGATGTCTCCCGCCTTGATCCCCGCGTGTTCCGCAGGGGTTCCAGGACTTACGTCCGCCACCACAACTCCCGATTCGCGGGGCAACCGCAGACCAGCCGCGAGTGCATGGGTGATGCCCTGAACTTTAACGCCCGTATCGCCCCAAGGCATCCGTCCGTTCTGCCGAATACTCTGGTAAACGAATTGAACAAGCCGACTAGGAATCGCGAACCCCAGGCCCTCGCTGCCTCCCCCTCGGTGATGAAGAACGAGTTGATGCCCACTAGATTTCCCTGGATATCTACCAGTGGTCCGCCACTATTTCCGGGATTAATGGCCGCATCCGTTTGGACATAAGACATGTGGCGGTCCGGCGTTATCTGCCGGTTCGTCGAACTGATCACTCCGATGGACACTGAGTTTTGTAGACCCTCTGGACTGCCCAAGGCAATCACGAGTTGCCCCTGGCGAAGATCTTTCGTGGGATTGAAGGGAATAGTCGGCAGGCCTTCACCGTCAATCTTGATTATGGCCAGGTCGGCTTCCTTGAACTCCGCAATGAGTCGTGCAGGAACGGTCAGGCGCTGGGCAGTTTCCATTGGCCGAAGTCGAGTGTTCTTGTCGAGAATTACTGTCAGAGTGCTTGCACCTCTAACTACATGGGAATTGGTGACAATGTATCCTGCGGGATCGAGAATGACGCCAGAGCCGAGGGCATGCTCAGCTTTGAACTGAGCCTCCGGATGGTCGCCATCATCATCATCATCATCGTCGCTGTTTTTTTGTGGCGGCCCATAGGCTTCAATTTGGACCACAGCCGGCGTCACTCTGGCGACGACCTCCTCGAGGGCCTTGTTAAAGGCCATTAGAGAATCCGACTGCCCTCCCGCGTAAAGGGGGCACAGGAGAGCCGCAAGTGCTATCGCTGCCCAATCGCGAACATGCGCAATAAATGCAGTGGATCTGCGGGACATGGAGCACCATTTCACTTCACATAATGTCGTCAGTCGAGAACCACTCGGACACCTGCAGTCGTGATCGTGTGCAGGTAGGCAAGCGGTTCGAGCATAGGCTGATAGACCAGCTCCGTGGTCTTCCACTCGGCAGGCGCAAGAACTACGAACTGTTGAGCGGAGACTTCTGACAGTCCCGTCAGTTATCGATCTTCTTTTTTTCTGCCGCCATCTGGACGATTTCTTTGTTGATACCGTTTCGGTTGACCAGGGTCGCGAAATCTTCTGCTTTGAACGGATACTGATGAGCCGATTCCTGCCCGGTCGAACTTAACGTGATGTCCACGCGACGGTTGTTGGCCAGGACGAGGGTGTGCAGTTTCTCCAGAGCCTTCTGCCGCTCTTCATCATTCAGTTCGGGATTCTGCTCGACGAGTTGTTTGACCTGATCGCCGGACAGATTTTGCTCTTTGCCGCGTCCTTCGGTTGCGAGGTGATCGGCCGGTACGCCTTGGGCGATCAGAAAGTCTTTGGCAACCTCAGCACGCCGTTCCGAAAGAGCCTTGTTGTACTCGCTCTCCCCGCGTTCATCGGCGTGACCAACGAGCGTCAGTTGGGCGTCGGGCTTGTTCTCGAGATATTTCTTGAAAGCGTCGGCAAGCGAGGTGAGCGTCGCCTGTTGGCTAAACACCAGACCTTTTTTCGTCTTGACCGATCTGGGCACATCCGTCGGGAAGTAAACGCTGTTGAGGGCCAGGACCAGTATCCGCCTCAATCAAGCCGACTATGTGCAGCGTCGCCGTCTTGGTCTCGGAGCCGCCACATTCGTTGGACGCGCTGAGGGTGTAGCTGACGGTTTCATCGACTGGTCCGGGATCAGTCTTCTTAGGCGCTATCGGCAGCGTACGAGTGCCGTTGGAATTGACCGTCCCGAATTGATCAATTGACACTGTCGAGGCGTTCGATGCGGTCCAGTTCAGCGCAGTGCTACCTTCCTCAACTACTTTGTCGCCCACGCGCTTGTAATGGACCTCGGCAGGAGCCAACTGGAGGTCGGCCTGGACGGCGGTGTTGACATTGACGGTCGTGCTGGAGGTCGCTGTACCACCCGGGCCCACAGCGGTGAGTTGATAGGTCGTGCTCTGTTTGGGCTGTACGGCCTGCTCACCAGATGGCGTAACCGCACCAACGGGAGTAATTTCGACACGGGGGGCATCCGAGGAAGCCCACTTGAGCTGCGACCCGTCCCCGCAATTGACTTGCGCGGCACTGGCGGACAGCTCCGCGCTCGGCTTGGCAACGGCCACGGTTGCACTGGCGGTGCCCACCTTGAAGCGTGGTAACGTGCCGAGCTTTTCGCCGCGAGGCCACGGGATGGTCTTGCGCACACCCTTGGGGATATCGATAACCACGCGCTGGTTGGCAGGAACCTCGACGGAACCGGACCAAACTTCGTTCTCTGGTCCCAGGATCGTCATCTGATAGGTGCCCGGCGGAACGACAAGTTCCTGCTTCCACCACCATTCGTGGTTGAACTCATCTCCGTGACCGACGAAGAAATCGGGGGTCTTGCCGTTGAGCAGTACGGCGTCCCGGTTAGCTCCCTCAATGGTCATGGCACCATACGCCGGCGAAACGGTGCGGGTAACGGCTTGCAGCGCCATTTCGAGTTTGGTGACCTGCCCGCCGGTGATGGTGACTGTCTGAGTTACAGGCGTGTAGCCGTAGTTGACCAATTCCACCTTGTGGTCGCCGGGACTTAGTTTCAGCGATTGATGGCGGCTGGCTTGGCCCACCGCGTGGTCATCCACGAAGAGGTACGCTTCTTTGGGCGTAGCGTGAATGGCGAGTTTGCCGTCCTGAGCAAAGCACGGCAGGACGCCCGCGAATGCCAGCAGCACGGCCAGAGTTGATCTGCAGGAAACCTTACGTTTAGTCGTCATGGTCTTTATCTCTCAATCCGCGCGTTAAGCTATGCTCGAGAAACCCCCGCTACCACTGGCAATTCCGACAGGCTGGCACTGCTGAGCTTGCCGTTCTCACTGTGGACCGGGCGTACGAACCTTTGCGATCTGGTTAGGAAGAATCATCTTTGGGCAGTGCAGGTTCGCCCCAGTAGAACCGCTAGGACTAGAGTCCCGCAGAGGCTGGTTCCGGCCCGAGTAACGCCTTACTCGGAGCCATTGCTGTAAACAGGCGTTTACACTCATTGACCCTGCTATGCCCGCTTAAAGCCACCGAAAATCAGTATCATCAATTCATGTCTCCTTCCAATCGGTTCGGCCACCTCAGCCTACTGCTGGTAGTGCTCTGGCTCCTGCCTGGGTGCAATGCACTGAATCCCCTCTGCGGGAGCTCTCGACCCGTACCAGTCCTCAATTCGATTTCTCCGGCAACCGTGGTCTTTGCACAGCTGCCTCCCAGCTTCGTCTTGACCACGACCGGCAGCCAGTTCGTTGCCTCCTCGCTCGTGGTCTTCAACGGCGCCACTCTCGCCACCTCGGTGGACAGCAGTTCCCAGGCCACGGTCACGATTAACTCCTCCATGATCCCCGCTCCCGGAAGCTTCAACGTCGCGGTGCAGACGCCAGAAGGCAATAGTGGCAGCCTGGGGTGTGCGAGCGGCGGAACCAGTGGCGTGCGGGTCCTGACCGTGAACTGAGTGGCGGCAGCTGCTACGGTAAACAGCCGATTACACTCGGAACCCCCGTCAAGGAACAAAACGAAAGCGTCCCAGACCTATTAGGTCATGGGACGCCCTCAGAACAGCCCTCCCCCGGGTCTGCCCAGAACTCCACTTTGTGTGACTTGTCCCAGATAGAAAATTGGCAAGACTATCAGTGATGCGGCATGCGAGAGTCAAAAGGCACCAGCGAAATTCTCGTACAAGGTCCAACCTTTGTTTGATAGCTGTTGTAAACAGGCGTTTACACTCATTGAACCCTGGAGGGGTGGGCTGGGGGCGTAGTTGGTGTAATGGCGATGTTTCGCCAACTACCGTCTAGAATTGCCCAGATTGCATTTCCAATCGAAGCCGAAAGAGGTAACTCTTGGGAGTGTGGGGGACCGGCCTTTTCTCAGACGACGTGGCTTGCGATATACGCGATCATTATCGTGAGTTGCTGGAAGACAGTGTCGAAGATAGCACCGCGACGCGGCTGACTCTCGAAAAGTTCAAGCAGTATCTGGAGGAGCCCGATGGCGTCGCGCTGATCGCCTTCGCGGTTACGCAGTCGAAGGTTGGCCGACTGGAAGCTGACGTTCGCGATCGCGCTCTCGCCATCATCGACACCGGCGCCGACCTCGCGGTCTGGGAACAAGAGAATCCGAAGCTGCTGTCGAAGCGCCGCGCGGTGCTCGAGAAAGCTCGCGCGCAGCTGACCGGTCCTCAACCGGCCCGCAGACGCCTGCGCCCGCCCAAGCGAAAGTTCTCCGGCCTCACCGCTGGAGACGTTCTCGCCCTCGCGCTGCCACGGCGCATGGCGCTGTTGCGCGTGGTGCGCGTGCACGCCCATCGCCTTGGCGAGGAGCCGGTGCTCGAGGAGCTGGACTTCGATGGCACCGATGTGCCCGCGCGCGATGCGCTCGAGCTTCTTGGTCCCAGGGTCAACGATCCGATCAGCTTCCAGCACCCCTTGTCATCCGATACGCGCTTCTTCGCATTCGTCAACCAGCGTATCGACTGGCAGCATGCTGGTTTCCAGAAGGTGCAGACGATCACCTCTCGCGCCGGCGACGAGCAGGGTGGGCTGCCAAACACCGGCATCTCGTGGGCCGAGCTCGCCGAACGCTACCGTCGTCGAGCGGCGCAGTAAGAATCAATGGCAGAAACAGCTCCTCGAGGTCGTTTATCTTGTTCCCCGGGCTTGCCGCATTCTTCAAGTTACTGTCGTTAACAGGCGTTTACACTCACTGACTCGCCGAGCGGCCTTCCTGATGGCGGTTTTTGCACTCAACGAGTGTAATGGCGATTTTTCGCAAGCTTCCTCGCCGCTGGGCGGACTCGAGATATGGAGTCTCCGACCAACGGTCGAAGCATGGTCCAGCTAATTCCTTTGTAATAGCTCGAGTGGGATAGGGTTTCCCGGACGCTCGTCGTCCCAAACCACAGAAAGAATCCACCAGCGTTTGCCATCATAGTAGAGCTGGAAGATGTTCACGCCGCGTGTCGCTGCTTTGCCGGTAGACAGCGCCTTTCCTTCATAGCTGCTCAGGACTGTTGCGACGTTCCCGTAGCGGTAGATTTTGTGCGCCAATTCATGTTCCGTGAAGCCCTCTTTCACAAAGAGGGCATCCGTCTGATCAGCATACTCTTGGTCATCTGTGGACCACGGGGTAGTAACACCCGTTTTCGGATCGACGAAGACACCAACGAACCGCGCATTGGGATCGTCGAGGGACCGCTCCCGCCCCCACTGGCGCGGCACGCCCACACCGCCGGAAATTGTCTCGTAGCTCGCTTTCACAATCTTCTCGATGCTCCCTACATCTTCAGGGTTTGCGGCGACGATTGGCACCTCTACATGGGCTTTTGGCTCAGTTTGTGCGGGTGCGGTCGGCGCACTCGCCAGCAACCCGACGGCGCAAAGCACCCACAGTATTGGGCGGTTCGTCATGTTTCCCTCCGTGATTTGAAAAATGGGTAGGAGCGTAACATACGAGCAATTTGTCGCAAACAGGCGATTACACCAACTACGGGTCAATGAGTGTAATCGCGATGTTACGCCAGCAGTGCCGAGAAAAGAGCAACCTTCGCAAGTTCAGGCTAGACATGGACTTTGGTGCGCTTTCCTATCCACCAATAAGTGCCATACTTGCAGTTGTCCGATCTCTTCGCTGACGGGGACAACTCACCATGAACCGGCTTGCACTCGGCTTAAGCTTAAGCTTGTTTCTGTTTCTTAACCTTCCCGCTGCGCAGGAAAACAAATCCTCTATTGACGATGCGTCGGCCGTGCGTGCCACGGTTACGAACTACATTGAAGCCTACTACACCGGCAACGCTGCCCGCATGGAGCAAACGCTGCATCCTCATTACCTGAAGCACAAGATTCATGGAGACATTCCGATGCGGGAGCAAACCGGCCCGCAATTGGTGGAGGACGTTCGCAGCGGCGGAGGCACTCACATGGCGCAAGCGCAGCGCACAGAGCAGGTTACTGTGTTGGATGTTGCGGGGAACATCGCGTCCGCTAAACTCGTTACTCCGGGTTGGGTAGACTACATGACGCTTTCAAAAATGAAGGGTGCGTGGAAGATTCTCTCGGTAGTGCAACGAATCGATAATTAAAGACGGTCTCCGAGACGCGGCCTCGACGCAAAACGCTAGTCCCTTCGGACGGGCGTTTTCGCGTAGTTGGTGTAATGGCGATATTTCGTCAACAATGCTTCAAACCAGTGACTGGATGCACTCGTGTGCGTGTAGCCTTGGCTTTGGCGAACCTACATAAAGGAAAAACCTTCGTATCTAGGACGCGAAGGCTTTGGGTCGTCCCCCGCTTGCGGGCGACGGTACTTCGTGCGCTTACTCAGGTTTCTTTTCGGCTGGCGGAGTAAGAGGCGGGACGCCCATGCCATGGCCGTGCATCATGCCGGGTCCCATCGAATCCATGTTCTTTTGCATTCGGTCCATGTGGGTAACCACCGTTTCCCACATATCCACGTTGTTTCGCCAGCGTGATAGCTCGTTCGGATCCCTGATCGTGAGAACGTTAGCCTTCATCTGAGCGAGCGAGGACTTCATCTTCTCGACGTCAGCTCTCATGGCTTCCATCTCTTGTTTATGCATCTCCATCATTTGTTGGCGATGCTCGGCCCGCATTTGGTTTCCACTGCCGGGGCCGGGAGGTGCTTGTGCAGGTTTGTCCTGCGCCCACATCGCGGTCGTCAGAGCGAATATCAGGACGAGTAGGAAACTCTTAATCTTCATTGCAACTCTCCTTCCCGGAAACATCGGACACCCTGAGTATAGACCCGAGGCATCGAGTGGCGTGCCGCCCCTGTGTCGGCGCGCGAGTGCCGCCGGCTGTTCGCCGAGATCTTTGCCGGGCGTCGCCGGGCTTCAGCCCGCGCGGTATGCACTGGGGTTGAGTGTTGTCTTTCGGACGACTCCCGGCCTAACTTCTTCTCCGCGCAACACTTTCCCATCCCACCTCATGGACGGATGACGCTTGGGGTTCGGCAGCGGCGATGTGTCTCTATCAGACTTGACGAAGATCTGCGCTCCGTCGCGGCCGACGATGGCGAAAAAAGGGTTTCGATCCGGCTGCTGGAATCTGGTCTCAAAGCCAAGCTGGTCGCGCTAAAAAGCGATGGTTTGATCGACGTTGCTGACAATAAAGAACGGTGAAATCGCCTGCGTCGTGGGTCGTGTCATAAACGTCGAGCCTGTTGCACTGGGCTGAATCACGATGGTGCGTTCTGCAGGACTCTGACAATGGCGGTCATCGTGTTCCAGTTACGTGTCGTTGCCGGGACGCCGAAGATCTTGTCGAGCTGGCCAAGGTAGCGGATCGCCTTCATTTCTCGCCGGTACAGACCAAGAACGAACCGGTCTTTCACAGCCAGGATCTTCAAAGACCATTCGCCACCCGAAGGAAGACTGAGGGGAGTCGAAGGCAGAGGCTGCCCGCGTTTCGCCAAAATGCTCACGAACCGAACGATCTGCGGTCCCGCGGGCTGACCCGCAAACGGATTCCCGGATGCCAGATCGAGGACATCGTTGCCCTTGCAGATCACGACCTCAGTCTCAAATGGCAACCGCTGCAGTAGCTCGGCACGCAGCTTGGCTTGGCTGATGCGGTTCCGCACCACGAAAGTTCCAGCAGCGCCGACATTCACAACGTCGAAGTCACTCAGTTGATTCGCCACGAGGCTCGGCCGAAAAGTTCTATGGCCCCCGACATTCACTCCCCTCAGAAAGACGACCAGCGCCATGACACTCTATCCTGACCAGCAGAGCTGGATTAGCAACAGCTAACTCTACCGTACTCGCCGCGCCCTTGAGTGCGCACTTCATCTTCAAGTTCCGTAGGTGTTGTAAACAGGTGGCGATGTTACGTCAACCACCGACCCGCGACCCTCAGATAGTATTCCTGCCGCCACAGACTCTATAATGCCCAGTCCGCTGCAATCATACGGAGGAAATGAATGCGCCCTGGCGCCCGGCTCTTCTTACTGCTCTCTTCCTGCTTCCTGCTTTTAGCCGCATCCCCCGAAACCGAACAGACCCTGAGCGGTTACTCTGCCGCTACATCGCGCACTCAGCGGGATTGGGAAACCAAGTTCCGCGCCGTCCCCGAGCCGCAGAACTTGCGGGACTACATGCAGCGCCTTTCCGCCCGTCCGCACCACGTCGGCTCGCCATATGACAAAGACAACGCCGAGTGGATGCTGGCCAAGTTCAAGGAATGGGGGCTGGACGCCAACATCGAAAGCTTCGACGTACTATTTCCCACACCAAAAGATCCGCCTCGTGGAGCTCATCGAGCCCACCAAATTCACCGCCAAACTGCAGGAGCCGGCGCTGGCCATCGATCCCACTTCCAACCAGCAATCCGAACAACTTCCTACCTACAACGCCTACTCCGTCGATGGCGACGTCACCGCTCCGCTCGTCTACGTCAACTACGGCATCCCGGAGGACTACGAAAAGCTGGAACGCATGGGAGTCTCGGTCAAGGGCGCCATCGTAATCTCGCGCTACGGAAATTCCTGGCGCGGTATCAAGCCCAAGGTTGCGGCCGAGCACGGGGCCGTAGGATGCCTCATCTACTCCGATCCCGCCGACGACGGCTACGTGCAGGGTGACGTCTTTCCGGGCGGCGCCTGGCGTCCCCGCGACGGCGTGCAACGCGGCAGCGTAGCCGATATGCCGCTCTATGCCGGCGATCCGCTCACACCCGGAGTCGGAGCCACCAAGGATGCCAAGCGCCTTGAGCTTGAAGGACGCAAAGACCATCACAAAAATTCCGGTCTTGCCCATCTCCTACGCCGACGCGCAACCCCTGCTGGCCGCCCTGAAGGGAGAAGTGGTTCCCGACGGCTGGCGCGGTTCCCTGCCGCAGACTTATCACCTGGGTCCAGGCGCCGGCCAAAGTTCACCTCAAAGTGCAATCCAATTGGGACCTCAAGCCGGTCTACGACGTCATCGCAAAAATTCCCGGCGCCACCAATCCCGATGAGTGGATCGTTCGCGGCAATCATCACGATGCCTGGGTGAACGGCGCCGAAGACCCGGTTTCAGGAACGGTGGTCTTGATGGAAGAAGCCCGCGGCTTCGCCGACTTTGCTAAAGCAAGGATGGAAGCCCAAACGCACCATCATTTATTGCGTGTGGGATGGCGAGGAACCCGGACTGCTCGGCTCCACCGAATGGGGTGAAGCGCACGCCGACGAACTTCGCCGCCACGCCGTGGCCTACATCAATACGCGACGGCAATGGCCGCGGCTTCCTCTCCATGGGCGGGCTCCCATTCGCTCGAAAAATTCATCAACGGCGTGGCGCGCGACATCGAAGATCCCGAAAAGAAGATTCCGGTATGGAAGCGCGACCAGCTGAAAGCCATCTGCCGATGCCAAGACTCCCGAAGACCGCAAAGCGGTCCGCGACCGCGCCGACCTGCGCATCGATGCGCTGGGCTCAGGATCGGACTAGACCGTCTTTCTGGACCATCTCGGGTATCGCGTCGCTGAATCTGGCTTATGGCGGCGAAGATGGCGGCGGAATCTACCACTCCATCTACGATGATTTTTACTGGTACACGCATTTCTCCGACACCGATTTCATCTATGGCCGCGCTCTGGCGCAAACCGCCGGCACCGCGGTCGATGCGCCTGCCAGACGCCGATTTGCTGCCCTACGACTTCACCGACCTCGCGGACACCATGCACCGCTACATCGATGAACTGGAGAAACTCTTGCAGAGCAAGCAGGACGAGATCCGCGAGCGCAACAGGGAAATCGAGGAGGGCGTTTTCACCGCGATCGCCGACCCCAATAAAACCTCGGTTCCACCTGCCGTCGAAGAGGTACCGCCGCACCTGAATTTCGCGCCGCTGCAAAACGCGTCGGACACGCTCGCTCACAGCGCCGAGCGCTATCAGAAGGCGTTGGAGAAAGTCACTCACAACGGAGCGCTGTCCGTAAGCCCAGCCGCCCTGCAGGCCCTCAATGAGAAGCTGATGCAGAGCGAACGCAAGCTTGCGTCGCCGGAAGGATTGCCGGGCCGCCCCTGGTTCCAGCACCTGATCTACGCTCCCGGCGCCTACACCGGATACGGCGTCAAGACGATTCCCGGCGTCCGCGAAGCCATCGAACAGAAAAAATGGAAGGAAGCCGACGAGCAGATTGTGCGCGTCGCCAAAGCCCTGCAGGATGAAGCAGCCCTGGTAGATTCGGCAGCCCAGGAGCTGGAGAAGTCCGAATAGAGCCGGCGTAAGCGGAATCCGCCGGTCCACCCAAGACGCTAAACGAAGGTACAGGTCCCCCATCTCCGCAGGCGCGGCTGGCGCCTGCGTTCGGACCTGAATCCCACCTAATTAAGTCTCGATTCTTGCCGATTATTCAGACATGTCCCGTCCCATGTCGCGTCCCATGTCCCGTGCGATGTCCCGTGCGATTCCCGAGCGGCTCAGCGCCACGCCGACAGATCTCGCTTGTCGAGTCCGACGTCGCACCGGCCAACCGCGTTAATTTCCACTCTGCGCGGTTTTGATAGCCCTTTCGGAAGAAAACGGTGAGACCGAACATACCAGCTGAAACCTTCGTCGCGAAGCGCCGAGACCTCATCTTCGGCCACGTGCTGCTCTGCCTCTGTTTCGTTCCCGTCAACCTGCTGCTGAGCCGGCCCGACGTGATCCTGCTGGCGCGGCTGGGCTCGGTAGCCTGGTATCCCGCCACCGGTTTGGGGGTGGCTCTGATGCTCGGCATCAGCCCCTGGTACGTCTTCCTGATTGGTCTCTCCGATACCATCGCCGGTGCCCTTTTCTATCACCAGGCGGTCAGGTCCTTCAGCGAATTGTTCGGCACCCTGGGCGCGTCTGCCTGCTATATGGCAGCGGCATATTTGCTGCGCGGACCGCTCCGTATTGATCTGGGTCTGCGGCACCAGCAGGACGTGCTCCGCTACCTGCTGGTCACGACTACCGCGGGACTGGGAGCAGCTGCCTTGGGAACTACGGGCTTGGCCTTGGATGGCACAATTCCCTGGAGCGACTACTGGGGCACGGCGTTGGGGTGGTTTTCCGGCGACGGCATTTCGCTCTTTGGGGTTGCGCCCTTCCTGCTCATTCACGTGTTCCCCAGGGTCCGGCAGAAATTATTCGAACGGATGTACCCGGACCACACGCCGCGGGAGCAACACCCGGCCGAGCCGTTGAGCAACACTGCCAAATTGGAAGCCTTTGGCCAGTCCTTCGCTACACTGCTTGTCCCCTTTGTCATCTTCGGACCGAGATGGGCGCCGCTTCAGCTCTTCTATCTAAGCTTTATTCCAGTCATCTGGATCGCGATGCGCCAGGGTATCCGGCGGGCGGTCACCGGATCGCTCGCCCTGAATTTCGGAGTTGTAGTCGCAATGAATGTATTCCCTCCACCGGCCGCCAGCATCACCAGAATCACGTTCTTCATGATGGTGGTTTCCGCCGTAGGCCTGATCCTGGGAGCGGTCGTGACCGAGCGCCTTCGCATCGGGGTCCAGCTCCAGGAACGGACCAGTTATTTGAATTCGCTCATCGAAACCAGCCCGCTTGGGATTATCGTCCTCGATCAAACCGGCCAGGTGCAGCTGACCAATAAATCCTTTCAGGAGTTGTTCGGCGTCGATCCCACGGGAGGCCACATCGACACCACATTCACCTCGCAGGCCAGCAGCGCCTTATCCACCCAGGTCCTGGCTGGACATCCGTTTCACGGAACGGTGCAGCGGCGTTGCGATAACGGGAGGATTCTCGATCTCGACCTGCACGCCGTGCCCCTGGTGGTCAACGGAGTGCAAAAGGGCGCGCTCGGCATCTACAACGACATTTCGGAGCAAGTGCGGGCTGCCCGGGTCGAACGCCAGCACGCCCTATCATTGAGCCGCATGGTGGAGGAATTGGGTCTGGCGAAGGACGTCGCCGAAACCGCCAATCGCACCAAGAGCGAGTTCCTGGCCAACATGAGCCACGAAATCCGCACCCCCATGAACGGCATCATCGGAATGACCGAGCTGGCGCTCGATACCGAACTCACCCCGCAGCAGCGCGAGTATCTCGACATGGTCAAGACCTCCGCCGACTCTCTGGTGTCGGTGATCAACGACATTCTGGATTTTTCTAAAATTGAGGCGGGAAAGTTGGACGTCGAAAGCACCGCTTTCAGCCTGCGCAATACCCTGACAGAAACCATCAAGGCCCTGAGCTTGCGTGCCCATCAGAAAGGTCTGGAGCTCCAGTGCCAGATTCCACCGGAGTTGCCCGACGGCCTGATTGGTGATCCCACGCGGCTCAAACAAATTCTCGTGAATCTGGTGGGAAACGCTCTCAAGTTCACATCAAAGGGCGAGATCGCTGTCCGGGTAGAGATCGAGGCCCAGTCCGCCGATCCGGCCATGCTCCACTTTCAGGTGGCCGATACCGGCATCGGAATTCCCCTGGACAAACAGAAATTAATCTTCGAAGCCTTCACTCAATCCGACAGCTCGACCACGCGCAAATACGGTGGCACCGGCCTCGGCCTTTCGATTTCCTCCCGTCTGGTAACGCTGATGGGAGGCAACATCTGGGTGGTAAGCCAGCCCGGCCAGGGCAGCACCTTCCATTTTAAGCTGCCCTTTGCACGGCAGAAACTGGCCACCCCAAGCGAAGTGCCCGCCGCTCGCCCGGTTCCGCATCTGGTCCCCGCCGAAGATCATCGCCGCTTGAGAATTCTCCTGGCCGAAGACAATCCGGTAAATCAAAAGGTGGCGACGCGACTGCTGGAGAAGAGAGGACATACCGTGGTTCTGGCCGGGTCCGGGAAAGAGGCGGTAAACGCCTGGCGGGAACAATCCTTCGACCTCATTCTGATGGATGTGCAGATGCCGGACATGGACGGATTTGAAGCCACCGCCCAGATTCGCGAACAGGAGCGGCTGGGCGCAAAACATATTCCCATCATCGCCATGACAGCTCATGCCATGGTGGGGGATCGCGAACGCTGTATCGCCGCCGGCATGGACGACTACGTTTCCAAACCAGTCAACGTCGATGATCTGTTCGCTGCCATCGAGCGTGCTGTTGCCCGCAGCCGCCCAGGCCCACGCCTAGACTCTCATAGCACCGGCGTCCCGCCGGCAGAGATCTTTGTAGCGCCGGCGTCCCGCCGGCTGTCGAGGCGGCGTCTCGCCGCCTCAAGTAGTGAGGGACAATCAATTTTCAACTTCGTTCGTAACGAGGTGTGTCCGGCCACGAAGGGCGGAATGCCCACCGAGCCGCCGGCGGGACGCCGGCGCTACAAACACTTACGACGCCGGCGCCAGCTCCACCGTCCGCTTCAGCTGTCCGCAGGCGGCGTAAATGTCCCGTCCTCGCGGACGGCGCACGAACGCAGGCACGCCCGGCGGCCCGTAAAATATTCTGGAACTGCAGCACCCGCTCCTGGGCTGGCGTCCGGAAATCAATCCCAGGCCCGGGATTCAGCGCGATCAGATTCAGCTTCGCCCGCAAGCCGCGAATCAACTCCACCACTTCACGGGCATTCTCAGCCGAGTCGTTGACTCCGTCCAGCAATACGTACTCGAACGTCAGCTTTTCCCGGTTGCGCAGCGGGAATTCCCGCGCCGCGGCCATCAGTTTTTCCAGGTTCCACTTGCGATTGATCGGCATCAGCCGGGTACGCAAGTCGTCATTCGAGGCATTGAGCGAGATCGCAATTTTCGGACGCACCGGCTCCAATCCAAAATCGTAGATCGCAGGCACAATCCCTGCCGTGGATACCGTCATGCGCGATTCCGTAATGCCCACTCCCTCCACCAGAAGATGGACCGCCTTCATGAAATTTCCATAGTTCAGGAAGGGCTCGCCCATGCCCATGAACACAAGGTTGATACGGTGCAGAGGCAGTGAAACGCTTTGATCGTTGAGCACGGCGCACACTTGTCCGACAATTTCTCCCGCGGTCAGGTTGCGCTTGATTCCCAGCAGCGCGGTCAGGCAGAACTGGCAATCCACCGCGCAGCCCACCTGGCTGGAAACACAAATGGTGGCGCGCTCCCGGGTGCGGCGCAATCTCCTGCGTCTGATTTCCCGCCTCGCTGCCGTCGCCGGCTTCGCCGCCGTCGCCTTCCGGCATCCAACGGTTTCAACGCTTTGTCCGTCGGCGCAGTCCACCAGGTAGCGGACCGTCCCATCGCTGGAAACAAATTTCTTCTCGATCGCGGGGAAGGCCGACGGAAATTCCCTTCTCCACCAAATTCCGGCGAAAATCCTGGGGCAGTGTGGAAATCTGGTCCAGGGTTTCCACTCTCTGACGGTAGAGGGCCTCAAAAAGCTGGCGGGCCCGGTAGGCTGGCTGCCCGAACTCCTCCATCAGGAGGATCAACTCAGGAAGCTGAAGTCCCAACAACGAGGTGTGCGCAATCTGACTCATGATTCCATTCACTGACAATGAACCTGGCAGAACTGCTTTCCTTTGCGTACTTTGCGGTCCCCTTTGCGACTTGCGGTAAAGATTTCAGGCCGCCTGCCTCATTGTAGAGGACAACCCGCCGGTTCCGATGCCTCCTGCCCACAGATTCACCGTAAACGCATGATTATAAAAGGTTAACCGCACATTCGCCGGAGTCGGCCACGTTGTGCAACAATACTTATATGGTTCAGGAAGTCCGCAACATACGGCGCGAGGTTCTGCCCAACGGGCTCATCCTCATTACCGAGGAAATGGAACACATTCGCTCCGCCTCGATCGGGATCTGGATCAAGACCGGGTCCCGGGACGAAGACCTGCAGTGGAACGGCATCTCGCACTTCATCGAGCACATGGTGTTCAAGGGGACCAAGAACCGCAGTGCGGAGCAGATCGCGCGCGAGGTCGATTCCATCGGCGGCAACATGGACGCTTTTACCGCCAAGGAGTGTATCGGCTTCAACATCAAGGTGCTGGACGAGCACATGGCCGTCGCCATGGAGGTGCTCAGCGACCTGGTGTTGAATCCGGTGTTCGATGCCAATGACATCGGCCGCGAGCGCGGCGTCATCCTCGAAGAAATAAAGATGGACGAGGACAATCCCGACTACCTGGTCCACGAAATCTTCACCCAGAATTTCTGGAAAGATCATCCGCTGGGCAAGCCCATCCTGGGGACCAAGGATACGGTCAAGAAGTTCGAGCGCGACCCGGTGCGGGATTTTTACAAGCAGCGTTTCGTGCCCGGCAACATGATCATCTCCGCCGCCGGCCATCTGAAGCACGCAGCAATTCGTGGACCTGGTGAACCAGCACTTCGGGCACATGAAGCCGGCGAAGAACGGCTTCCACAGCTCGCAGCCCAAGACCGCGGCGCGCATCATCATGCGCAACAAGAAGTCGCTGGAGCAGGTGCAGATCTGCGTGGGCGTGCCGTCGCATCCCATCGCCCACGAAAACCGGCATGCTTCCTACATATTGAATACGCTGCTCGGCGGAGGCATGAGTTCGCGGCTGTTCCAGAATATTCGCGAACGCCAGGGCCTGGCCTACGCCATCTACAGCGATCTGTCGCCCTACCGCGATACCGGATGCCTCTCGGTCTATGCCGGAACCTCGCGCGAGTCGGCCAGCAAGGTGGTGCAGTCCGTGGTCTCCGAGTTCCGCAAACTCAAGGAGCATGCGGTTCCCGAGGAAGAACTGCGCCGCTCGAAAGATCAACTGAAAGGCAGCCTGATGCTGTCGCTCGAATCCTCCAGCGCGCGCATGTCCAACCTGGCCCGGCAGGAGATGTACTTCGACCACTTCTATACGCTGGATGAACTGATCGAGCGCATCGAGAAAGTCACGATCGAGCAACTGACCGAACTGGCCAATGAATTTTTCCAGACAGAATCAATCGCGGTCACTGTTCTCGGCAATCTGAACGGGCTGAAGCTCACCCGCGACCAACTCGCCTGCTGAAGACCTCCACAAATCACGTGGGAGACGCTAAACCCCACCACTTCCAAAAAGTTGCGTGCCACCGTCGCGCCGCATCCTGACACTTTCACCCGGATTTCGCATCTAAGTATGTAACTGAGCAAGCACCCGGCATGGTGATGCCAAAGCAAGATGGGTGCCTTGCTGATGGGTGAGTGGTCGTGGATCGGAGGATGATTATGGCGCAGGTGATTGAGTTCTACATTCCGGCGCGTTTCAAACCGAAGGTGAAGTGGGTACCCATGGAGCAACGCGGAAAGGTTCTCTCCTTCCCGGTTGACTTCAAGAAGTCAGCATAAGAAGTCGGCAAACAATCCGACTGACGCCCGGCCGCTTGCCACGAGCCGGGCGTTCTTGTCTCTGGCCCCGGGATAGCCGAATCTGCCGATCCGGCCTAAGTCTTTCATTTCCAATTGACTGCCAACCTCTTTGTCCTCGCCGACTTACCAGCTCTGCTCCCGGCTTAAGCCGGTGCCAGCAACAGTAAACTGGTTTCGCTGGCCTAGAGCGAAATTTCGAGGCATACTATGCGGGCCCGTCTCCCCACGGGCGGGAGGGCTCTGCGTCATGCCGTTGTTGGAGGAGAAGCAAGAAACCGATATCACGCTTTCGCTTGGGGATGATGCAGAGAAAAGACAGCGCAGGCAGATGCTGGTTGCCTTGGCCCTGCTGCTGGCCGCATTGATTCTGGTCTTGATCAAGGACCGCGATTTCTGGTTTCCGCCTGCTCCTCCCACGCAATCGGAGTCGGAGCCTGTTGAAAACTCCGTACCCGACTCAAAGCCGCCAGCGGAAGCCACCGAGCACAGCCACGACTCCGGCGAAGTCGGCTGTTCCCACGCGGCCCAAGTCGAAGCCGCACGCCGCCGCGCCCGCTGCGGTTGAGCCCAGTCCGGCGCCTGCGTTAGCGCCGGTCGTGATGAGCCGCGCCGTGCTGCCTCCGCTCGAAGTCGAAGTCGTGGCCGGGGACGAACACCGCACCATCCCTGCCACCAGCAATTCCGTCCGGGTTGACCTGCAGGCGAGAGTGCCGTTCAGCGGTAACACCAACTCAGCCTCTTCCTCCGCGCCCCCTCCGCCCGATGTCACGGGCGTAGCCGATGCTACCGGCCGCGTGCATCTGTCCGCAGGGGCCGCCCAGATTCTTTCCCGGCCGGTTGAACCCAACTATCCCCTGCTGGCCAAGCAGATGAAGGTTCAGGGAGCGGTCGTGCTCGAAGCTCTAATCGGACGGGATGGCAATATTCAGGATTTGCATGTGCTCAGCGGGCCCACCATCCTTTCGGCTGCCGCTCGCGAAGCCGTAAAACAATGGAGGTTCCGGCCGTACCTGCAATCCGGTGAGGCCGTCGAAACCGAAGCCCGCATTACGGTAAACTTCACTATCTCGACCCAATAAAGAACGCGGCCACAGATTTACCCGGATTCACACCGATAGGGCAACAGAAAGAATAAAGTTCGACCCGCGTAGATCCGTGAAATCCGTGGCTGCCTTCGCGAGAGCCCACATGGCATTTGCGATCTCCAGCACTGCCTTTCCGAATGGCGACGACATTCCCAGGAAATTCACCTGCGACGGCGCCGACGTCTCGCCCGAACTGTCGTGGACCGAGCCGCCCTCCGGCACTCAGAGCTTCGTCCTCATCGCCGATGATCCCGACGCCCCCGCCGGCACCTGGACCCACTGGGTGCTCTTCGATCTGCCCGCGGCCACCACAAATCTGGCCGAAGGTGTGAACAAGATTGACGAACTCCCCGGCGGCGAGCGGCAAGGACGCAACGACTTCCGCAAGATCGGCTATAACGGCCCTTGTCCGCCGCCGGGCAAGCCTCACCGTTATTTTTTTAAGATCTACGCGCTTAAGGGAAAACTGGATCTGAAACCGGGCGCGAGCCGGCAGGAAGTCGAACAGGCCATGCAAGATCTTGTGCTCGGGCAGGCAGAGTGGATGGGGAAATACCGTCGCTGAACTTGAGCGATTCCTGAAAACACTGCAAAAATAAAAAGGGCGTCCCGACTCTTGCGAGTCGCCTGACGCCCGGGCAGCCCTCCCCCAGAACTGCTCGTCTCTAAATCTAGAACTCTCTCCGCCCTCTTGAAATAGCACGTGGGTGCCAGAACGGCCCACCAACGTGCCGTATTACTATGGGCTCGCCAGCGACCGGGCCAGGCCGGCGGATCTGGCGTCAGGAGCGCTCTCCACTCGGTTCCTGCCCTTGCGCTTAGCCGAATAGAGCGCTTTGTCCCCTGCCCGCACCAGTTCCTCCCCCCGGAATAACTCGGGGACGACCCCCTGCTCCGTCGCTAACCCGATGCTGACCGTTACCGGAATTGGGCCGGCATCCGTTGCGATCGGCTTTTCGGCGACATGTGTCCGCATCCGTTCCGCTGTGGCCGCCAGGTTCAAAGCGCGGCACTCGGTAAGCACGATCAGGAATTCTTCTCCGCCATAGCGGCCCACGTAATCGTAATTTCTAACCGACGCAACCATGCGACGCGCGACTTCACGCAACACCGTGTCTCCCACTTGATGTCCGTACGAGTCATTGATTCGTTTGAAGTGGTCCAGGTCCACCATCATGATCCCCAACGGCTCGCCGATTCTCATGCTGCGCTGGGTTTCGCGTTGCAGCAGGCCCATGATCGCCCCCCGGTTCCAGAGGCCGGTCAGATGGTCGTGGGCAGACTCGAATTGCAGTTCGGTTTGCACTCTCAGCAGCGCATCCTGCAATTCCAGAATCCGCCTGCCGACTCGCACTCGCGCCCGCAGTTCATTGGCATCGAAGGGCTTGATCAGGTAATCATCGGCCCCTGCTTCCAGCCCGGCTACTACATCTTCCTTGCTCTCATTGGCCGTGAGCAGCAGCACATATTTATAGGGCCCGGATCGCTGGCTGCGGATCCTGCGGCACAGCTCGATGCCGTCCAGCCCCGGCATCATCCAGTCCAGGATTGCCAACTGCGGAGCATCCTCTTGCTGCAGAACACTCCAGGCATCCAGCCCGTTCTCCAGGGCTGTGACCCGGTAATTCCATTTCTGCAACCAGCCTTCCAGCACTCGCCGGGAAATCGGATCATCGTCCGCGATCAGCACGGTATTCGTCAGCGTGGACGGTTCACCGGAAGCCAGCAGGGTACCGCCGTTCAGGTGAGATAGGCTCACCGCGTCGCTCCCGCGGCGCCGGGTGACGGCGGGAATTGCTCTGGCTGTGCTCTCCATCGGTGTCATGGGCTTTCTCTCCTGGCGAAGCAGACGCTCTGCGGCGGCCGAAGGCGATCTGGTTGCCCATACTCATGCCGTAATGCTGGCGCTCCAAACCACCCTCGGAAACGTGGTCGAAGCGGAAACCAGCGGCCGAGCTTTTGCGTTGTCCGGAAATTCTGCCTTGCTGGTCCATTACCGGGCCTCTCGAGAAACAGTGACGCGGCGAGTTGATGTCCTGCGTAAAGTCTTCTCCGGGGTTTGGTGTAGGAACGTCCGTTATCCAGCTTGCCGAGAACTGAAAGAGCCGCGTCAACATGCCTTAGTTGGTTGACCAGACTCGTTCTCTCCAGCCTCAGTTGCGAAACTACCGACTCCAATCCCTTCATCTCTGCCATGTAATTCCCCCCTCGGGCACTGATCTTAGCAAAACATTGACGTCCGCGGTGGGCAGCCGTAGAGCGTCATCAAACCAAGGCATTCTTGGGATAAGAGCGGGAACTGCGGGCCGTCAGTGCGGAGATTCGTCGCTGCGAGACTTCTTACTATGTCGGACGCTGTGTCCCTGCACCAGGTGGAACAACTCTTCCGCCAGATTCTTGGTGTGATCTCCGGCGCGTTCGAAGGCCTGCGCCATGAAAAGCAGATTGGTCACTTCGTAACTCCGATGCCCGGCCCCCTTTTCCAGGTACTGCCGGAAGACAGAATGACAGACCTGATCCATGTCATAGTCCATCTTGATGACCGACTCTGCCAGCGCCAGATCGCGGCTTACAAATCCCTGATGGACCCGCGCCAGCATCTCCTGCAAAACCTGCGCCATCTCGATCAGGAACGCCGACTCCTTGGAATTCAGCGGCGCCGGCAAACCGTGAACTCGCTGCACCACCGACCAGATCAAATCGCCGATGCGCTCCAGATCAATCGTGAACTTCAGGCAGGCCAGCAACTCGCGGGCCTCGGCCTCGGGCACCTGGGTGACCGCGGCCGGCGTGGCGTCATCCACTTGCCGCTCGATCTGGTCGAGTTCTTTTTCGCACTGCCGCACCGCCAGATAAGCAATGCGCGAGCCAGTCCCAAGATAATCCCGGGCATTAAAGGCAGCGTCTTTCGCGATCAGGCAAGCTCGCAGCGCCGTGTCGATCGCCTTCTTGCTCGCCTCTGACTTCTCTTTTCGTGCTCGCTTCATGATTGGAATTCAGGCTAGCAGACTCTCAGGCTTCAAGCGAGTGTGGCGCGGGCGCCCCCGCCCGCGGCCTTTGACTTTGGTTTGCCTTTGACTTTGACTTTGTTTGCTTTTGACTTTGACCTTGTTTGCTTTTGACTCTGGTCTTGTTTGCCTCTGACTTTGTTCTGCAGCGAGCCCTTGACTGTGCCCGCGAGCCTTTGCCTCTCTCCGCATCCGACGCAGGCGAGGGGCGCCTGCGCCACACCATCCTGCCTTATACTTGCCGCGAAGCCTCACAAAGGAGATTCCCGGACCGTGGTGGCGACTGGCGGCGTCCAGGCCGTAGAACTGGTATTCCTGTTGCTCTTGCTCTTCGTCGTGGCCTTCGGAGCCCTGGCACGAAAGCTCCAAATCGCCTATCCCATCGTTCTCGTGATTGCAGGAGCACTGCTCGGCTTCGTTCCTGGAATCCCGAAAATCGCGCTGAATCCCGACCTCATCTTCTTCGTCATTCTCCCGCCTCTTCTTTATTCTGCCGCGTGGGTCACATCCTGGCGCGAATTTTCCTACAACATGGTCAGCATTCTTCTGCTGGCTTTCGGCCTGGTCACCTTCACTGTGATCGGGGTTGCGCTGGGTGCGCCCTGGCTCTTTGCCGGATTCGACTGGAAACTCGGCCTGGTCCTGGGCGCCGTGATTGCGCCCACGGATGCGCTCGCCGCCACAACCATCGCGCAGCGCGTCGGCATTCCTAAGAGGATCACTGACCTCATCGAGGGCGAGAGCCTGGTCAACGACGCCACCGGACTGCTGGCCCTCGAGTTCGGGATCGCCATGGTGCTCGGCAACCAGACTCCGACCCTGGCCGGAGGCACGCTACGACTGGCTTATCTCATCGTGGCTGGCGTGGCCGTCGGCCTCATCACCGGCTGGATCGTGGATCGAATCGAACGCCGCATTGACGACGGCCCCATCGAGATCGCGCTCAGCATCCTGGTCCCCTACGCCGCCTATCTCACCGCGGACCGCGTGCGCGCTTCCGGCGTGCTCGCCGTGGTGGCCTGCGGACTCTATCTCAGCCGCAGAAGTTCCGGATTCTTCTCCCCCGGCGTGCGCCTGCAGGCCTGGGCGGTCTGGGGCGCCCTGGACTTCATTCTCAACGGCGTGGTCTTTGTGCTCATCGGACTGCAACTGCCTTACGTGCTCGCGGGAATCCACGACTACAGCCGCGGCACACTGTTCTTGTACGGCGCATTGTTCAGCGCGCTGGTCATCGCGTTGCGGATGGTATGGGTCTTTCCCGGATCTTTCGTGGCTTACTGGATTCGAACTCGCCTCCTTCATCAGAAGCTCACTTGCCCAACCGTGCAGCGAACTCTGGTCCTGGGCTGGACGGGGATGCGTGGAGTGATCGCGCTCGCAGCCGCCATCGCACTCCCTCAAACCCTGGAGGATGGAAGCCCCTTCCCGCATCGCAACCTGATCGTCTTTCTTGCCTTCTGCGTGATTTTCGTCACCCTGGTGTTGCAGGGACTGACGCTCCCCTGGCTGGTCCGCCTGCTCGGTGTCGCCGACCCCAAGGGACCCAACCGCGAAGAAGAGGCTGCCCGCCGCGAAATCCTTGAAGCCGCGCTCTCCTTTCTGGAAGACGAACGCAAGAAAGATGCCGATGAATTCTCCGCCATCTATGAAGACCTGGCCGGCCACTACCGCCACCGCCTCACCGACGTCAGCGGGACCCACGAAGCCGCCGACGGCGTGAGCCCCGAGCACCACAAAACCCTAGCGCGCATCTCCCGTGAACTACTTCGCCTGGAACGGCGAACCGCGGTGCGCTTGCGCAATGAAGGCCGCATCAACGACGAAACTCTGCGGGAACTCGAACACGAACTGGATTTGCGCGAGGTTGGCCCAACTCACCCGGAGTGAAACGCGTTACCCGTTTTCAGATGTACTCTCTTTTCCCTCTACAATATCGGCAAATTTGGGCGCTTGAAGACGTTCGCGAAATCGCCTGATCACCAGCTCTCGCGTTTCGCGAATTGCTGCTGCTTGTGCATCGAGCTTGTCCAATACGGCCGCGGGATTCAAATGATATTGATGAACCAGAAACTCGTCAGGAGACATCCGATCAATACCATACTGCGCCAGACATTCGGGCGGAAAATCCCTTTGATTGAATGTCAGAATAGCGTCGGCTTTCCCCCTGATAGCTGCCGCCAAAACGTGACGATCATCAGGATCAGGAATGCATATCAATGCTTGTGCGAGATCATCCGGAATCACAACTGATGCTTCCGGAAATGTACTGCGCATCGCGTCCAACCGCCGGTTAATTTGCTTCGAGTTCAGGTGCATATTTCGATCCAAAACAGCACCGACCTCTTGGAGGATTGAATCGCTCCACAGAGGTCGATATAGTGCCGGTTCCTCCGCTAGGCGCAAGAGCGTTTCGCACAGCGGCATCGGAACTAACACGCAAGCATCAAGCAAGACAGTGTATTCATTGTCCCGCGTTAGGATCATCTGGCATTCTGTCGTAAATCCCTTCGTCGTACTCCGCTCGCGCTAAGTCGTCTATAGTCTTTCGACGTGCAGCGTCTCGCTTGGCTTTATAGGCCAGGACGTCGCGGGCATACACCCGGCGATGCGTTCCGACCTTGATGAATGGGATCTCGCCTTTCGTAAGCAAATTCACAAGAAACTGGCGCGACATGCCCAGCATCTTGCTCGCCTCCATGGTTGTCAACAATGCATTGTTCTGCAAAATGGTTACCGATGAACCAGCTGTCAAGTCGGCAAGCAGTTGGCAGAGAAATGAATAAACGTTATTGGGAAGAACCTGAGCTTTACCGTCAGGCCCAACTAGCTTCGCCGATGCTCTTTGTAACTTCCGGTAAATATCGTCTATATCCAGTTGGTCGCCTTGTGAAATAGGAACAGGAGTAGTCGAAGTCGTCTCCTTGGTGGTAGTCACGGCAAACCTCCTTTGCAGACTGGCGCTTGTTTTCGCCAGGAGCCTCGCCAGAACCGTGGCACGCTATTTATACGCTACAAGCGCTACAAATGCAACAACCGAAATGCAGTGATGTTTCTAAATGGTTGACAACAAGACAATTAGCAAAAATGTATAGTCGTGGAGTATTCCATATGCTGATGGGCTAGGGGTGCCGAGATCGTGGAAGAAGCGCTAAGGCAAAGCCTCCACCAGCGGCAGAAATACCTGAAAGCACGTGTCCCCGGGCTTTGAAGTGACCTGGATCGTGCCGCGATGCTTCCGCACGATTCGCTGCACCGTATCCAGGCCCAGCCCGGTTCCCTCGCCCACTCCCTTGGTGGTGAAGAAAGGTTCAAAGATGTGCGCCTTTTATCTCGGGTGAAATTCCCGGACCGTTGTCGCCGATCTCAACCACGACGCAAGTGTCGTCGCGGTGGGTCCGTACCCGCAGCTCGCCTTTTCCGCCCATCGCGTCAATCGCGTTGTCAATGATGTTGGTCCAGACCTGATTCAGTTCGCTGCCGAATGAGTTCACCAGCAGCGGCACCTTCTCATACTCGCGCTTTACCGTCACTCCCTTTTTGAGTTTGTGATTCAGGATGGTCAGCGTGGTTTCCAGGCCCTTCACGACATCTACATTCTGCGCCTGGGTCTGGTCCATGTAGGTGTATTCCTTGATCGCGCGCACCAGGTCGGAAATTCGCGTCGTGCTGCTTTCGATTTCGTTCAACAGGTTCGCAATCTCCACCGAGGCCGCAATCCGCACCAGCGCGGCGCGCGGCGACATCTGCATCAAGGGTGGCGAACAGCGACTCCAATACTTCCGGCTGGACTCTCCGGCGCGCCAGATCGGCCGCCAGTTGCCACAGGTCGTTCTGCCCGTGGCTGCGCAACAGGGAATCAATCTGGTCTTCCAGATCGCTGATGGTCAGAGTATCGAGCGGGGGTTCGTTGGGCTGCATGAAGGAAGCTTCCAGCTTTTCGATCTCCGATTTCTGCGCCGCCGTAAGCTCGTGCTTGCCCAATTCCTGCACCGCAGCCTTGATCCGCATCAGCGCCTCGCGCAGCTGGCTGGTGGCGCGCTTGGCGGCCGAGGCAGGATTGTTCAGTTCGTGCGCCAGTCCCGCGGAAAGCTTGCCCAATCCGGCCAGCCGGTCGCGCTGTTGCTCCAGCCGGGTGGTTTCGCGGATGCGGTCGGACATCAGGCCCACCAGCCGCTGCGTCAGCTCCGGCATTTTCTGTATCAGTTCCGGAAAAGCGCGGCCGGAAATTTCAGGACGCGGCTATCAGTCAGCGCCCGCCCGGTCACCACCGCCTTCTTCATCCTGGAAAAGGGCAGCACTCCGGTGATATCGCCGGCCTTGCAGTGAAATTACGATGTCTTCGCCGCCAAACTCGCCCCGCCCCTGCAATTGCCCCTTCCAGCAGGACCACAACATCGCGTCCGCCGCGACGCCCTGGTGCAAGTAACACATCCCCCGCTTTCAGCGTGATCTCCTGGGACTGGCTGATAAACCAATCCATCTGGTCATCGGGCAGGCCATCAAACGTCGGGATACGCAAGCAATTCTGATTTTTCGAATCATGCTTATACCTTGCTCAAATACTGGTGAATGAACTGCACCGCCACCGATCCTTCGCCCACGCCGGAAGCGACGCGCTTCACCGAACCATGCCGCACATCGCCCACGGCAAAAATTCCGGGCACATTCGTCTCCAGCAGGAACGGATCGCGGTCCAGCGTCCAGCCCTTGGGACGTTGTCCGTCCCGCATAAGATCCGGGCCGGTCAGAATAAAGCCGCGTTCGTCGCGCTCCACCAGTCGCCGACAGCCAGTCCGTGCGCGGCAGCGCTCCAATAAAGATGAACATCGAAGCTGGCCGGCACGCGCTCGAGTCTTGTTGGTGTCCGAACACAGCACCGAAATTTCTTCCAGGTGGCGTGTCGCCGTGCGCTTCGGCCACGCTGGCATGCGTCCAGAGCTGAATGTTGGGCATTTCCTTGATCTGGTCAATCAGATACTGTGACATGGTGCTGGCCAGCGAATCTCCGCGCACCAGAATCACCACGCGCTCCGCATACTTGGCAAAATTCATGGCCGCCTGCCCCGCCGAATTCGCGCCGCCGACCACGTAAACAATTTCGCCCTTGCAGGACAACGCTTCCGTAGCGCCGCCGCCATAGTAAATGCCCGCGCCCTGCAAGCGGTCGATGCCCGGAGCATCCAGCCGCCGCCACTGCACTCCCGTCGCGATCATCAACGCGTGGCAGGAGATTTCGTTGCCGTCCGCCAGCTTGATGATGCGGTACGACCCTTCCATGCGGACGCCCACCACTTCCTGCGGCGAAAGAATTTCCACGCCAAAGCGCTGCGCCTGCACTACCGCGCGCCGCGCCAGATCGCCGCCGCTGAGCCCGGCGGGAAATCCCAGATAGTTTTCGATGCGCGAACTCATTCCCGCCTGGCCGCCGGGCGCTTCGCGCTCGATCATCACCGTATGCAGGCCCTCGGACGCGCCATAGACCGCGGCCGCCAGGCCCGCCGGCCCTCCGCCCACGATCGCCAGATCGTAAAAATTGGTTTGCGCCCGGGTGCGCAATCCAACTTTCTTGCGCCACATCGGCAGGCACGCTCTCCAGAAGTTTGGTTCCATCCGGGAAGAGCACTACAGGAAGGCTGGCCGCCTCCGGGCCCAGCGCCTCCAGCAGCCGCTTGGTTTCCGGATCGTTGGCGGAAATTTCCACGTCAATCCACTGATAGGGAACATGGTTGCGCGCCAGAAAGTCGCGCAAGCTCATACGACCGCGGCGACCAGCGCGTGCCCAGCACGCGGATACCCTCGAAACGTCGGACGGTACGAAGCCTGCCAGTCATCGAGCAGGTCATCCAGTTGCGGATACAGATGCTCGCTCGGGAGGGTCCCAGGGCTTCAGGAAAAAATAATTGATGTTGGCCTGATTGATGGCGCTGATGGCGGCATTGGTATCGGCGTAGGCGGTCAGCAGTGCCCGCTTGGCCTCGGGAAAAATGCGCATTCGCCTGCTGCAGAAAATCCACGCCATCCATGCGCGGCATGCGCTGGTCGGCCAGCAGCAGGGCCACGCTGTCATTCCGCACCTTCAACTGCTTCAGCAGGTCGAGCGCCCCTTCCGGAGAATCGCTCCCATCACCCGGTATTCGGCGCCGTATTGCGAACGCAGATCGCGCTCAATCGCCCGCAAAACATCGGAATCGTCATCCACGCTCAATAAAATTGGTTTCGCCATGACTGGGTCTCAACCCTAAATGATGGAGGTAATTCTAGACGTTCCAAGACCTGGACGCTGTTTAGATGCAGAAATTTTTGCTTGGTCGCAAGACGCGAAAAGAATGGCTCCTCAGGTAGGACTCGAACCTACAACCCCCCGGTTAACAGCCGGGTGCTCTGCCATTGAGCTACTGAGGAGTGTTGTGAAACGCGTATTTATATTAGCATCCGGGGTGGGATGCTCAAAATTGATATCCTGATCGGACGAGGTGTTTTATGGCGGGAGGGTGGCGATTGATTTGGATTCTTGGCGGTTTCGGTTTGATGGTTGCGCTGGCTTTCGCGGGGGATGATTCTACGTCGACCACTTCTTCTTCTCTGGGGCCGCCCAAGGTCAAGGTCGAAGTGGTCGAAGAGACCATTCATGGCCACAAGATCGCCGATCCCTATCGCTGGCTGGAAGACGCGAGCACTCCGGATTCGCAGGCCTATGTGCGGGATGAGATGGCATACACCCGCAGCCTGCTTGATCCGCTGCCCGGTCGCGACCGCATCCATCAACGGCTCACGCAGCTGCTTTCGATCGGCACAATCGGCACGCCGCAGGTCAGCGGTCCCTACTTCTTCTATACCCGCCGCGAGGGCACGCAGAACCAGCCCGTGCTTCTGGTGCGCGAAGGCCTGCATGGCAAAGACCGGACGCTGGTCGACGCCAACCAGATGTCCGCCGACGGCACGATCGCGCTGGACTGGTGGTTCCCGTCGGACGATGGCAAGTACGTGGCCTACGGAACTTCCGCCAGCGGCTCGGAAAACAGCACCCTGTACGTGATCGAGACTGCCACCGGCAAACTGCTGCCTGACCAGATCGGGCAAGCCCGCATCGCGCAGGTCGCCTGGAAGAAAGACAACTCCGGTTTTTACTACGGACGCAATCCCAAGAAAGGCGATGTCCCCGAGGGCGACGACGTCTACTACCTGCACATTTTCTATCACGCTCTGGGGTCTGATCCCAGTAAGGACCCGTTGATCTGGGGCGAAGGCCGCAAGAAGGAAGACATTCTCATCTCCCAGCTGCCCGATGACGATGACCGCTGGCTTCTGCTCACCGCCTTCGCAGGCTCGGCCGGCAAGAACGAGCTTTTTTTACAAGACCTGAAGGCGGGGACGCCTCCGCTCGAACTCACCAGCGGCCAGGATTTTCACTACAACGCCGAGATTTTCCGCGGCAAGATCTACATCACCACCAACGAAGGCGCGCCGCACTTCCATCTGTTCGTGGTGGACGCGGCGCATCCCGCCCGCGCCAACTGGAAGGAAATTATTCCGGAGAGCGAAGGAATCTTGCAGGGTGTTGGAATCGTAGACGGCAAACTCCTGGCCCAGTACGAGCAAAACGCCAGCTCGCAACTGAAGCTGTTCGATCTCGACGGCAAGCCGCTGGGCAACATCGAGCTTCCGGGAATCGGCTCGATCGCAGGCATCGGCGGGCGCTGGGACCGCAAGGAAACGTTCTTCGGATTCCAGTCATTCACCGTGCCGCCGTCGGTGTATCAGGTGGAACTAAGCTCGCGCAAGACTTCGCTGTGGGACAAGGTAGAAACGCCCGGCGTCGATCCCTCGGCTTATGAAGTGCGTCAGCTCTGGTACACGTCGAAGGACGGCACCAAAGTCCCGATGTTCGTCTTCCACAAAAAGGGCCTGGCGCTGAATGGCAAGAACCCGGCGTGGCTTACCGGCTATGGCGGCTTCAACGTAAGCCTGACGCCCAGTCTTCGGCGGCTCGCGCTATCTATGGCTGGAGCATGGAGGCGTGTTCGCGGTGGCCAACCTGCGCGGCGGAGCTGAGTTTGGTGAAGACTGGCATCGCGGCGGCATGCTGGACAAAAAGCAGAATGTTTTTGACGACTTCATCGCCGCCGGCGAATTCCTGATCGCGCAAAAATACACCGACAAAGATCACCTGGCGATCCAGGGCGGATCGAATGGCGGCCTGCTCATGGGCGCCATGATCACGCAGCGTCCTGACCTGTTTCGCGCCGTGGTGTGCCAGGTCCCGCTGCTCGACATGCTGCGCTATCAGAATTTCCTGATCGCGAAATTCTGGGTCCCGGAATACGGCTCGGCGGAAGACGCCAAACAATTCGACTGGCTCTACGCCTACTCGCCCTACCATCACGTGAAGGCGGGCGCGGAGTATCCGGCAATCATGTTCATGACCGCAGACAGCGACAGCCGCGTCGATCCCATGCACGCGAAAAAGATGGCCGCGTTAATGCAGGCGGAAGCCGCGAACGGGAGAAGCAAAGAGCGTCCGATTCTGCTGCGGATTGACAGCAAAGCCGGACACGGCCAGGGCAAGCCGATTACCAAGCAGATTGAAGATGGGACGGATGTTTATTCGTTTTTGTTTTGGCAGTTGGGGGTGAAGCCGTAGGGCGGGCGTTGGTCCTTGGCCTTTGGTCGTTGGCCAGCCCTTCGCGGCAGCGAGGATGAGTGATGCAAAGCAAAAGCCCCAAGCGTGCGCTTGGGGCTCCAAACCGTGGTGTAACCTGTCCAGTTACACGCCCAGCATAGAGCGCTCCTCTTCAGAGTCAAGTTACAAAGGGATGAGGGACAACCTCCCAGTTCCTGAAGGTTCCCGTCACCCACCCTTTTCGCAAAGGGCGCGAAAAGGATGGGGCACCCGGCGACTCTTACGCGGACTTGTAGTCCTTCAAAAATACGTGATTTTCTAGTGCGTCCCCGAAGGCGCGCATAATTTCGACCGTTTCGTTTGTGAGTTCATCGAGGTCTTCGATTCTTACAAACGTTTCTTCGCCATGAGCGATCGCGTTCCGCCGCTTAAGAAGAAGCACATCAATGAACGTAGCTTTTTCGGCGAAGGCCACGGTCGGCACGCAGCAGACTATGCAGATATCAGTGAATACGTCGAAGTTCAGGTTAGCCTTCGTACTTACTAGATCGTCGTTTGCTCGTGAGAATCGACGTTCAGACGAATTCAATACTTCGTCGACCAATGCACAACGGTCTTTAATGTTTGTCTTGGACGTCGAAAGAGCCATCAGTCGGGGCAGGAAGTAGTTGCGAAGAAACTGACGATCGAGATCTTTGTACTGGAACTTTCGTAGCGCCACATGTTCGAGATATTTCCGCGCAGAGAAGCGGACATACCCCTCCCAGTGGGCATAGCAGATGGTGACCAAAGCACGTAGTAGGACGCGCCTGAGGTTGTTATCAGCCCTGATTACGGCAGTCTTCAAGTCCGAGATTTCCTTGATGCGCCAAGATCGGTCTTCGATGATCTGGGTGGAGAAGTCTATGTCCAAATAGGGTTTACTCATGGACGAAACCAAACCTCGCCGAACGGAACAGTTCGCTGGATACGAGTCGTGCCGCGAAGGCCGGGAGATGTAAAATTTGCCGCCCGCGGTTCACTCCAGAACGTTCGTATCTTGTCCCTGACAAAATCCTGCGGAGATGGAAGCGCAAGAATCGCCTGGAGGTTCTTGGCTACTCCGACGGCGATTCCTTCGAGGCCTACAAGACCGACCTTCCCAACGTGATGTCCGTTCTCGAATCGCCGCAGTGCGTTTCGCCCGCCACGTTGTTTAGCAGCACGAATGTATCGTTGATGAGGTCTTTCGCCGCGGAGCCATCGCTTGCTCCAGCGAGCTTAACAACGCCCTCATCTATGTACTCTTCAACGTCTAATGTACCGTCGTAGGGCACGTAGGTGTGTACGAGGAATCGCACCGCGAGTTCCATATGCCGTTGCCGTTCTATCTGGTCATCCGTGACCGCGACGACGATCTGAAACGACTGTTGCTCGGCCGCACTCTTGACTGCGCGATAGTACTGGCCATTGACCATCAACATGATGCAGTTACGCAGCTCCTGCGGATTGGCTTGCGTTCCACCGGCATTGAGTCTCTGGAAAAGATCGAATTTGGTTTGATTGTCGCTCAGCCTTTTAAGTATTTCTACCCCGAGCCTCGCCCTCCGGATAGACAACTGATGGCTCTTGTCGACCCCATTTTGCTCGTCGCGTGGAACTCCGAGAACAAGTTCGGACTGTTCCCACACGGCATTGTGGAGGGACGGAAGGTATTTCGTGGCCTCAGAATCGATGGCGGGGCGAACCCGCCATCTGGACTTCTAAGCTTGCCATGAACTCCAGAATTGTCGAAATCCTCTGCAGTCCGTCGATAAGCTCCCAGCTGCCGTTCTCTTTCTCAAACACAAATATTGAGGGAAGAGGGATACCGAGCAGGAGAGATTCGATCAATCTGAACTTTGGCCGATATCCCAACGGAAAAGGCGCTGGAATTCCGGATCCACGATGATTTCGCGATTGTCGTACATACTTACGATTTCACCGATTGACATTTGGTATGCATCGGTTCTCACGAGCCGTTGCGCGCGAGTGATTTCTTCTGTAAGCACAGCTCGTATACCCCCTTAAGCGGTTCTCATCGACGATTGGAAACCCTGTAAGCAGATAGCCGACTATTTACCGAGAAAGTATAGCCTGAATCCCTTGCTCCTGAGATACCGCGGAGGACGGATATTGAGACCCGGATGACAGCGTGGCTGGGTGGGTAGGCTAGTGTATAAGAGTCGATGAGATTGATCGATTCGGATGACGAATACGATGGGTATTTGAATGTCCAAGAAAAAGACTCGAGCATTCAATCCGAAAGAACTGCCGATCAAGGATACTACGCTAGCACGGCAGGTTACTCGGCAAAACCTTACTACGCTAAACAATGCGTTGTGGGTAACGGAGCACTCCTATCCCCTTGTGAGATCGGCGTTCTCCAAGATAACGATGCCGACAGGCCCAACGGATCATGGTCGTTTCGGCTCTGAAGATCAGTGGTCGGCTGGAGTGGATGAGCAGCATCTCTGGGTGCGACAACATATTCTAGTTTCGGCTGCCTCGCTCCTTGAAGTCTATTTGGCGACTGCAATATCAGCAGCACTGTCGGGCTTCGCCTGAATACGCAGATCGCAGTTTGTCTGGCGTACGAGAGGTTGAGCTAATCAAATTTAGTGATCGTGCTCCTGGGCTAGAGAAACTGATTCAAAAGCATCTAAGGATATGCTTAAGGGTGAGTGGAAAAGCAGGTTCCGACAAATGGAAATCATTTTTGGAAAACTTCCGTCGAAGTTAGGGGCACTCGCTCAGCGGCTTCAAGATCTGCAAGATAAGAGAAATCGGATCGCGCATGGATTTGGTCAGAACTCTAAGAAGTTTCGGAGGACTCCGTGGGAAGCCGTAGACACTATCAAACTTGAAGTGTCGGATGTCGAAGAGTCGCTGATCCTTGTTAGCGAAGTTATCAGGGAAGCTGACGGCTACATCTTCGGACCTCTGATAGGAGGATATGAGCTTCTTCTACGAATACCATATTTGGCTAAAGAGTTTGGTCGATCCGTTCACTCGGCCATCACCCGATCTACTCGCTCAAAGCTTTGGTAAGCACGTCGGGACAAAATTTGGCAATAGGCCCAACAAGGAATACTGCCGATCATTGAAGCTGTACTTACGACGCATGTATTTAATGTTCGCATACCCTCCTGTCTGGGCCGAGTGGCCCTACCTTTCGGGTTTCGCGAACTGTGCACAAGCCTCGGTTGCACCGATAGATTCCGTCACCCACCCTTTTCGCAAAGGGGGCGCGAAAAGGGTGGGGCACTCTCGACCTTGTTCTTGTGGGTGGGTGGCCTGTCCTTTCTCTCGTCATGTGATCGAGCTTGAGGGTGGTCTATCCTTTTGGGTTTGGTGGGGAAGGGTGGGTGCGGACGGGCGTCAGCTCAGGCTGCGGGAGGTCGGATCTTCATTTCCAGCAATTGGTCGTCGTTGATTTGTACGTGGCCGGCTTCTCCGAAGGCATGGGCGTGGAAGATGCTCCACGGACGCTGCGCTGGTTGGGTGACCAAGGCCTCAGCGGCTAAAGCCGCGTCGTTCTTGTGCTGTGGCGGCACGGCTGAAGCCGTGCCCTTCCCACGGTGATTCCAGTCAGCGGGGTGGTTGCCATCGGCCGCCTCTTTCGCCCCTTCGGGGCTCCGGTTGGCTGGCTCGAACCCAGGGCTTGCGCCCCGGGCTGCATTCTTACGCCGCTTCGCGGCTAGTTGGCTTGAGCTCGAATCCACAAAAAAACCCGTCCAAGCTGAGCCTGGACGGGGCACCCCTGGGGAGCAGAGGCGCTAAAGGGCGGGCTGCGCGCCTGCGGGTTTGGCGCCGGTGCGACTCTCAATTGGCAACCGCAGCGTGTGATTGCCCGGAAGTTCTATCTCCATGACACGCTTTTTCAGATTGACCCGGACGGGGTGATTGGGAGCGAAGGCCGAAGGCAGTTCATCCACAGCGGAATCGTAACTGGCTCGGTAAACGGTACCGTCTACGAGTATGCCGATGTCGTAAGAAAATATTTCCGACTGAAACGGCGCGTCGGAAGGGTTGCCGCCGGCGTAGGTGAATGGGACAGAGCGGCTCTCCACGCTCACCACGGTTGCGGGTCGAAATTCGGCTGGGGTGGCGGCGTGCGCCGTGGTCAACAGGGCGCCGGACACGATTGCGAACAACATAAGAGTGTGTTTCATATCTCCTCCGTCGGCGCCGGCGATCATTTTGCTGTCCGGCGCTCATGATGGATAACTGGCCCGACGGCGTTTTATTCCAGAGATACAATGTGAACTGCAACCTTTATGGAAGCCGCCAAAGCAACGATGAAGCTAGTCTCAGTGAATGTTGGACTGCCGCGTGAAGTGATGTGGCACGGAATCAACGTGACTACGGGGATCTTCAAGGAGCCGGTCGCGGGCCGCGTGGCTTTACGCAAGCTCAATCTGGACGGCGACCGGCAGGCGGATCTCAACGTCCACGGGGGGGCGTACAAGGCGGTTTACTGCTATCCGCTCGCGCACTACGACTACTGGCGGAAAGAGTTGGCGGGACGGGAGGTGCCGATCGCCATGTTTGGAGAAAACTTTACCGTCGATTTCTCGAAGGGCGTTAACGCGACGGGCGTTGACGCGAAGGGCGAGATTTTGCCGGAAGACTCAGTCCATCTGGGCGACCGGTTCTCCGTCGGCTCGGCGGAGGTGATTGTGACCCAGCCGCGGCTTCCCTGCTACAAGCTGGGCGTGAGATTTCAGGCGGACGACATGGTGAAGCGGTTTCTCGCGAGCGGGCGGACGGGTTTCTACGTTGCCGTCACCCGCGAGGGGGAAGTTGGGGCCGGTGATGAGATCAAGGTGCTTGCGCGCGATCCGAATGTCGTACCGGTTTCGGAAATCACGCGGCTGTATATCGCGAAGAGCTGGGCGGATGACGACGTAGCTTCGCTGCGGCGTGCCCTGCGAGTGGCCGCGTTGCCGGAGAGTTGGAAGGGGTACTTCCGGGAGCGGCTCGAGGGGCGGGCATTGCCGCCGGACGACGAGCATTGAGAAGAAAGCTTGCACGGTAGTCTCCTCGCACGACGAGCCCACCAGCCCACCTCGGTAGTGGTAGTCTTACAAGCTCAAAAATAAACGAGGGAGCGCCCGCTCTCCGGAAGGGGCATGCTCGTGCCAAATATATTCAAATTGAGCTTTATATTTCTCATACTCTGCGCCATCACGTTGCCGGCAAGCGGTGGCGCTCGTTTCGATCGCGCGGAGCCGCTACCCGCGGATGGGCAGGCCGCCAGCGGCCAGAAAGCAGACGCCGACTCCGACGCGGATTCTCAGGATGAGCCTCCTGACGACGAATTGGCACCGGCAGCCCTTCAACTGGATACTTCCAATCTTCCTCCGCTCCTGCAGGAGCTCTACCAGGCAACGCGCGAGACCAAAGAGCAAGCCGTGCTTGCCCGCTTGGCTCATACCAAGGAGCTGATCGAAGGCGGCGCGGATTTGAAGGCCGCCGATCCTCAGGGGCGGACTGCATTGCATTGGGCCATCTTCGGCTCGAGCTACCACATCAAGCCGAACATTCTGGTGGCGTACGAGGAAATTGCCGACGCGCTGATTCATGGCGGGGTGGAAATCAACAAGCAGGACGTGTATCAGGACACGGCGCTGGATTATCTTCTGTACTCTCCGAGTTTTGAAATGCAGACGTTGCTGGTGGAGAACGGGGCGACCAGCGGATTTCTGGTTGCCTTCTACGATTTCTTCAAGCGGATTTCCGCCTGTTTGCCGGAGTCGTCGGAGGCCGCGGTTGCTCAAACGCGCAAAGCCGATCTCGCGCCGGGTGCAACGATGTCGATACGGCTGGACCCGCCTGTCTATAGCGATCGTTCGCGTACGGGTGATCCGATCGAGGCGACCGTTACGTATCCCATGTGCAAGAACGGCGAGCAGATGGCCTGCAAGGATGGCGAATTGCTGGTTTCTCCCGGAACCAAGGTCAATGGAACCATTCTGTTTGCGGCGAAGGCTCCGGACAAATATTCGCGGCCACGGCTGGTGCTCGATTTTTCCAACATCCTGCACAAGGATGGCAAGCGCACGCCCTTGTATGCGCGGGTGCTTGATGTGGACAACGCGCGGGAGACGGTGCGCAATAACGAGGTTCTGGGGATCATTCAGCCGCATGCGTCGAAAAAGATGTCGGTGGTGATGGCAGCGTTCAGCGCGGCGAATCCGATTGCGGGTTATACGGTGAAGGGCGTGTCGACGATTTACGGGCTGTCGCTGCGCCGTGAAATTCTCTTTCCTGCGGGTACCGACATACAGGTGCAGGTGGTGCGCGCCTCCATGCTGAAGCAGAAAGATTCGTGGCAGGGATGGCCGCAGCTACCGCTCACCGCCGAGTTGCAGCAATTGGTGGCATCGGCACCGATGCGCACTCATACTCCGGACAAGACGCTTTCGGATGTGACCAATCTGATGTTTATCGGCTCCCAGAAGGAGCTGATCACGGCTTTCGGAGAAGCGCGCTGGTTCGAAGCTGACAATCTCAATGCCGGCTCAGCACTCAAGGCGGTGCAAGCCACGCTGCGGCAGAGCGGCTATGCCGGCGCCCCAGTTTCGGCCTTGCTGGTCAACGATCGGCCACCCGACCTGATCTTCCAAAAATCGCTGAACACGTTTGCCAAGCGCCATCATGTGCGCATCTGGAAACTGGCCAAGAAATACAACGGGCGGGATGTCTGGGTGGGCGCGGCGACACACGATATTGCTACGACCAACAGTCGGGCGGGAACGAAGTGGTCCCACCGCATTGATCCCCACATTGACCGTGAGCGCGACTGGGTGGAAACCGACTTGTTGTTCGTCGGAACCGCAACCGCCTATGCCGACATCGATCGCCCCCACGCTCCACGCCAGGCTGCGAATGCTACCGGAGATGACATCGTCACCGACGGAAAGATGTCAGTAGTAGAGCTGGCAACGATGAAAACGCCGACCGAGGAGACGTCTGCGCCGGCGCTGAAACTGCGGCAATGAGAAATCGGGTTTCGAGAGATGGATGCGTCTTCGCGGGCGGGGGCGCCCGCGCCACACGCGCCCACCCATTGAAGATCTGAATTGGCGCGGTGCTACAATTTTAGGTACTACGTCGGACGGAGCCACTACAAAATCCGCTAAGGGGTTCGCTATGTCCCGCAACCCGCTATTTTCGGTCTGCCTCTGCTTTGTATCTCTACTTACTCTTGCAAATTTGATGGTTGGTCAGACGCGCCAAGCAGCGCCCTTGCCGCAACCGATCCCGGACTTCGGCCGGCTGGCAGACCCCACGACACAGACGGGAATCCAATTTCAGACCTATGACAAGACACCGCTTACTTTCACCAGCAGGACGATCTATGTGCAGGTGCCGGTGGTGGTCACCGACAAGGACGGCAAGCCTGTTGCAGGCCTGAAAAAGGAAGACTTTCATCTGCAGGAAAATGGGAAAGAGCAGAACATCGCCAGCCTGGAAGCCATTCAGAGCAGCACGGCGCCCCTCGCCCGCCCCGTGGTGCCGGGGAATGAGGTGAGGAATCAAACTTCCTCTGATGCAACTCCCAGGCGATTGGTGATTATTGCGCTCGATATGGTGAATACGCCGTTTGAAGATCAGGTGAGTGCCCGCCGCGCTCTGATCAACTACCTCTCTGACAACATCGAGCCCGACAGTCTTTACCAGTTGGTTGCGGTCGAGAACAATGGCCTCCGCGTCCTGCACGATTTTACGGACGAGACGGGGCCTCTGATTGCAACCCTGAAATCCTTCGCCAGCAAAGTGCCGACCGCGAAAAGCGACGCAGGATTCGTACAGCGGGCCGAGACTACCGAGATGGGACCTGGCGCCAGCCTTCCAACGGGAGAAGATCCCAACCTAGGAACCCCGTTCGTAGGGCCGGTTGAATTTCGAATCGCCATGGCAGCATTTCTGTCGTCCACCGGGATGCAGGAGATCCAGTTTCGGGAGGCGAACGCCGCCAGTAGCACTCTGTCCGCCTTCCAGCAGATTGCGCAGCGGGTCAGCGGTGTTCCCGGGCGCAAGTCGCTGGTCTGGATCACCGGCAGCTTCCCTTTTCCATCGATCCGGGGAGCGCGTCGGTCAGCGCAGGAACGTCATTCGAGGCCTACCAGCACGTCATGCAATTGCTGGAAGATGAACTGATTTCGGTGTATCCGGTGGATGCGCGGGGGTTGATGGTCGCGGAAGTCGACGCCACCACGCACACCAGCACCCGGCAAGTGTTGATGAATCCCGGCTTACAACGCGACAACTCGAACCGCCTGCTGGATACGCTGAATACCATGCGCGCGTTTGCCGACATGACCGGAGGGCGGGCCTACGTCAATACCAACGATACACGCGGCGCGATTCGTGACGCAGTTCAGGATGGGTCCGCCTATTACATGTTGAGCTATGCCGTCGACAAGAGCGACCGGCGACCGGGTTGGCGAAAAATCAGCGTCAAGGTGGGCGACTACCACGTGCGCGCCCGTCACGGATATTTCCTGACGCAGACCACACTGGATCCACTTACCACAGCCAAATACGATATTGACTCCGCGCTGAGATCTCCCCTGGACTACACCGGGCTGCCCGTCCGGATGGTGTTGAACCCAGTCGTTGCGAACGGGGGGAAGCGCAAAGTGACCTTTGCCATGGTCGTGCCGCCCAACGTAGCCAAGGTGGACAGCGACGACAAGAATCATCTGCACGTCGACATCGCTTACGCTGTGTGGACGGCTGCCGGTCAGGATGCCGGCCACAAGGGCACCAGCTACAACCTGAATCTGAATCCCACACAACTGCAGCAGATCAACATCAATGGCCTGGGCTATGGAGATACTCTTGAACTGGCTCCGGGCAGCTATAAGTTGCGCCTGGTAGTCCGAGACGATCTGACGGGTCAGATCGGCAGCGTGTCGGCGCCGCTGGAACTGAAATAGGCTGGAAAGCCCAGCCTTCATTGTTGAAGGGTGGGCTTTCCCGGTCGCAAAAACTTCGATTTGTGACGGAGATCGAGTTGTTGCTCCTTAAGGCCTTGCCTTACTTCTGTTGCAAGGTCTCCACAAACTCGGCCAGATTGTGCATCCGGAGCTCCACGATACTATCTTGCTCGCTACCCAGTGATTTGAACAATGGGCCCCAAACGGGCATATCGGTCGTGCCATGGGCATGGCCCCCTGAGCCGAATCTCAGCACGGATACAAAATGTTCGGCGGGGAACTTTCCGTTGTTTTGCTTTGCCAGCAGCGACAAGTCCGCCGGGGGTGATTTCAGTATTTCAGCCGCCGGACCGTCTCCGGTCCCGGTCGCACCGTGACATGCGGAGCAGTAATCCTTCCACATCTGGGCCCCGGAAACCGGGTCGCTGTGCGAAATAGGGACCTTTTTTAGGTTTTTTTTAGTTTGCGGATCGCCTGCTGCTCCCGCCTGACCCATGAGAATGGTACTGGTAGCTGCAAGTAGCGTCCCTGCTAGAACAAGGCCTGCGTATCTGGTGAACGACATGTTGCACCTCTCATATTCGAAATCTTCCTTTGACTTAGGGAATGGCAGCGATTGCTCAGGATCGACAAGGCTGATGCGCAATTCCTATGCCTCGCAGGGCTGGGTAGTCTGTGATTGGGCTCACTCTACTGGGTGATTTCGTGCGCGCCGGGAGTGGAGGGGCCAGGATTTTGAGGGTTGGAAATTCCGGGAATCAGAACTCGAAGCAGCGGCCGGCGGCTGCGCGCAGATTTTCCCAGGCCGGCCTGATTGAGAGCGGAGTCAGCGCCAACCAGGTGAACCTCATGAGCTACTCGCCTCTATGCGAACCGCCCCTTCTTTACCTCGGCAATTGGAGTAACATAGCGGGCGAGCAAGCTGGCTTCATCTTACACAGCCCATACGAGGGCCTGAGTCGGTAGTTTTCCTATTCATTTCTGATCTGCGGACTCCGGCTACCTCCTGAGAGGCGGAGCCATGGCTCATCAAACCAAGTTCGCCAGCGCGAATCGTTCCCGCGGGATTGCTCCCTTCGTTGTATTTCTCGCCGTCTTCATCGTCGTCGCCCTTCATGCGCAAAAGGCGGCCAAGCCAACCCCTCCCAAGTACGATCTTCAGACCGAGACGAAGATCAAGGCGACCATCGAGGAAGTGAAACTGCCGCCGAAGGGGAGCGAGAAAGAGATTGCACACTTGATGGTGAAGAGCGGGGCGGACACGATGGACGTTTATCTTTGTCCCAAGTCCTTCATGGACGATATGGGGATGGACTTCGCCAAGGGAGACGAAATCTCGCTCACCGGTTCGAAGGTGAAGGACGGCGACGCTGATCTCATTCTGGCCCGGGAAGTAGTGAAGGGCAACGATAGCTTCGTGCTGCGCGACGGTAAGGGAGATCCGGCCTGGAGCTGGCGCCACTGAACCGTCTAGAACTCGAAGTAGCCTCCTGACACAGCCCGGCGCGGAACGGTTTCGCGTTCGCCGGAGGGGAGCAGGCCGATTACGCCGCTCAGACTCTCCCAGGCCGCCTGATTCAACGCGGGATCGGCGCCCACCAGATCGCGAATCATGTTCCATGCCGCCAGGTTGAGTGCGCCCTCCGGCGGTGGGCCCATGGCGAGCGAGACCGAACACGGCGGGCAGAAACAGATCCGCTGCGCCGACGATTTTTGCCGCGGCCTGATTCCCACCGTTTGCGCGAACATGTACACGGCCACGGATTTGTGCCCAACTTCGATCTCCCGATTGCAGCGCAGGCAGAACAAGTTTTCCAAAGGTCCCTTCCTGGCGGGCGGTGGCGGCCCGAAAGAAAATACTGGAGCTAGCGCGGTTGAGACGCAAGTACGCAGAAGGATTCCTTTCGAAACGGCCACGGATTTTCGCGGATTTCGCGGATAAGGCAAAAAGAAAAATTAAGGCTTTGATCTGTGTGAATCAGCGGAACTCCGCCGCCGATTAATTTTGGAGACAATAGAGGTCCTTCGACTCCGCCGTTCCGCTCACAAGCGAGCGCAAAGACTGCGCTCAGGATGACACCGGCCGGAAGGTTGAACACGTTGACGAGCCAGGATTTCATGGATCAAGCGAAAGAGGAAAAAAGATTTGATCCGTGGAGATCCGTGAAAATCTGTGGCGGCCTTGAATTATCCGGGGATGCCGACGACCAGCGTACGCCGGCTGGGGAGTTCGCTGTCGGGGATCTCAGCTATGAATTTCAGGCTGGAACCTTGCAACTGGAGAAGGCCGCGGGCAGCGTCATTGAAGAAGTAGACTACGTCACCTCCGAAGCGGTCTTTGAAGCGGCGACGTTCTTCGAGAGCGAACGGGCTTACCGAATACACCTTGAGGTCGCGATTTTCGCGCAGGACCGCGCTTAGCTGGCGTTGGAATTCGAGGGCGCCTTGCCGGACTTGCGCCATGGTGAAGGCAACCACGTGGTAGGGCATATCAGGCGGCCGGCGGCCCCTTCGCCCCGGATGCCCGCCAGCGCCGGGCCAGCGCAGGAACGATCGCGCCTCCTATATTCGCCAGATTGAAGTCAGGGAGCGGCGGGCGCTCAGCCCAGGGGTTCAAGCCACGAAGCAGCGAGCCGGCAAACCGGATGCGTGCCTTGAGCATGTCCTGGAAAGAATGCTGTGCCTGTTTGCCGCTGGCCTGCACCACCATCACGGTCACGTCGTCTTCGGAGAGGTTCTCGGGAAAGCGCTCCGCGATCTCCGCCAGCAAGATCTCGATCAGTTTTTGTGGCTCGACGTCTCCCAGCAGGCGCATGATGCGCAACAGGCCGTCCTCGCCGAGCATTTCGCCATCCGCGTCGCGCGATTCGATCAGCGCGTCGGTGTAACTGAGCAGGCAGTCGCCGGGTTCAAGCTCCACATCGAACTGGTCATATTCCCCCAGATCGAGCAGACCCAAAGGAATATTCTTGGATTTGGGCGGCTCGGCTCGCTTCATCATGGCCGAGAAAATTCCACTTCCGCTGCGCCGCGCGATAGAGAAAAGGCCGGGGATGCCCCGCATTGCAGACGGTCAGGCGGCGGCTGGGCGCAAAAAACGTGCTGACCACGGCGGTGGCGAACGTCGCCGACTGCGACATGGCGATGAACTGCTGGTTGAGCAAGCGCACGAATTCGGCCTGGTCGAGGCGGTTGACGAAGCGCCGCATCAGGGTCCGCAGATCGGCGGCGGTGGCGGCGACCGAGGTACCGTGCCCGGAAACGTCGGCCAGCAACAGGCGGGAGATGCGTCCGGTAGCGCAACTCGAGGCGTAGTAAACGTCTCCGCCGCGCTGCGCTTCGCCAAAGGGCTTGCTGTACACCCAAACGCTCAGCCCGCCCATTTCAACGTCGCGCGCGGTCAGCTGGCTTCCACCCCAGACTTCCATGCACTGCATGTGTTGTGCGGGCGGCTTGGTCACGACTGCATTATAGCCGGGCACGGGCTGGCCATCGGGAGCGGTATGGATCATCTTCTACGCCGGTCTCTCGCTTCACTGTCGATCTCGCGGTGCGATTCGCTCCTTCCCATGAACCAAGCTGTGCTCTAGCCAGAACCGGACAGCGTCATGCACTCTGCTGTTATGGGCGCTGATCTCACGAACCATGGCGAATCGCGGTTGACCATCGGCTGGTCGCGGGTCCAGACATTTCAGTTGTCGGCTAAATTTGTTCGCCTGGCGGAGCTGCGCAAGCTGAAGGAGACCGAACAAGTAGCGGCAGTCTGCTATCGCGTGCGCGGCGCTACCATCGAATTCCTGCTGGTTCAGACGCGCAAGGGCCGCTGGATTTTTCCCAAGGGCAGCGTCGAGCCCGGCCTTACCCACGCCCAAGCCGCAGCCCTCGAGGCTTTCGAGGAGGCCGGCGTGCACGGCCGGATGGAGGAAGCATCATTTACTCGCTACGTTCGCCGCAAACCGGGCGCGGCGCGGAATTCGGCGGGGAAATCTGAAGGGAGATCTGCGGGAAAAGATCCGGGCGTCAACGCTCATCTTTGCGAGGTTTCGCGGCTGGTGCCACCGCAGGAGCCTGATCGAAATCCCACGTGGTTCTCTGCGGAAAAAGCCAAGCGGCGTTTGCGTGAAGACCGAGCGCCTGATTTTGGGGGCGAGTTGGCGCGGGTCGTGGATCGTGCAGTCGCCCGTGTCCGGAGGTCGCGGAGCGAAAGATCTCGGGTGATTCCCGATCCGCAGAAAGTGCAATTCATCGACATCGGTCGAGTCAGGCAGACAGCCGGCAGGGCTAAAACTTCGCAAATCGGCTAAGGCTGCGCTCAGGAAAAGTAATCGCGCATCAGCTCGGTCATCCATTCTGGTTGACTGACGCGCGCGCGGTCGGGCTCAAATTCCAGTACATAGGGCTTGATATCCAGGACGGGCGTGCCGTCGATTGCGTCGAGCGCCTTCACTCTTAGCTCAGGCCGTTCACTTCGAGCAACTCACAGACAGAGACGCCAAGCTTATTGGGCCGATGTTTTTTTCGTTGCGCGAAAATGCCGACGCGGGGCCAGTCTGGATTTTCGCGCGGGTGACTCGCGGTGGTGACGACGCTGGCGTCTGGAACGCTGTGCAGGTGGTAGACCACCAGGATGTGGGAGAAGGCATCGAGGCCGAGGACGGAATCGGGAGTGAAATGCGTGCCGTCGAGTTCGATGACGGAGGTCACATTTCCCCAGAAATCATCTTTTACTTCGGTGCGTGGCGAATGGACAACGCCGATGGGATGGAGGGTAATCGGGACCATAGCACATCGTAACGCGGACGATGCGCCGAGCTAAAGTTGATCTCCCGAACGTCGCTGCTGATGGGACTTGTCTTCATTTTCGCCCAAGGCGCGACTAAGCTCATTGACCAGCTCCATCAGCTTTTCCGAGTTCATTTCCGTGCTGGCTTGTTCGGCAAGGTGTTTCCAATCGCGAGGTGAATCTGGGGGCATGAAGGTACCCTTTCCTGATTCACCAAAACTACTCTTGCCTCGAACGCCTACGGTCTGAGCAATCCCGCACACTTTGCTGGCACATACGAGAAAGGAGAGTCTGGGGGAAGGGCTGGCAGAGGGGCACAGTTCCAAACAAATTCCTTGACCCGGCCCTTCATACCCGCTAAATTACTAGGTTCCACGGACATAGGGGCGGCTTTTGGGGCGCTCCCAGTACCTCCGCAGATAAGTGGGATCCTGGTCGAATCGAAGAAACTTTCGGGTCAGGCGGAGCATCTATACCAGTAGCCAGAGCATTCCCGTACAAACCATAAGAACTGAAGGACTTACGAAACTGGCCGGGACTTGCCCTGTCGTAAAAAGTGAGAATTTTGCCCGTTGGTTGGGGTCAGGAGAAAGAATCATGAAGCGCTCTGATCGAGTTTTTGATGCTTTACATACTTTGCGGAACCGTTATATGCTCTGTCAGCTTGCCTCGAAGGCTACCCGTAAGTTTCACAAGCCCAATACCAGAATCCAGGAGACCATGAACGAGGTCCTGGATCGGATTGCAAGTTCGGAGCGGCAGACGGTTCTGGCCGAACCGGAACATTTTGCTGAGGCACAACGGCGGGCTGCGTAAGTTCAGCCCGCCCCTCTGCCCCGCTGGATGGATCCTTCTCTTTCGCGTACCCCCCTTTGAAAAATCTCCTCGCAGGTGACTGAATGACCATTGCTGAACTCAAAGAAAAAAATATTACCGAGCTAACCAAGATCGCCCGATCTTTGGACTTGCCCGGCGCCAGCGGTTTGCGCAAGCAAGACCTGATCTTCAAGATTCTCCAGGCCCAGAGCGAAAAAGAGGGCCACATTTTTGCCGAGGGCGTGCTGGAAATCCTGCCTGACGGCTACGGCTTTCTGCGCTCGCCGGATTACAACTATCTGCCCGGCCCGGACGATATTTACGTTTCGCCGTCGCAGATTCGCAAGTTTGACCTCAAGACCGGCGACACCATCAGCGGCCAGGTGCGTCCGCCGCACGAAGGCGAAAAGTATTTTGCGCTGGTCAAGATTGAAGCGGTCAACTTCGAATCGCCGGAAGAAGCGCGCAACAAGATCCTGTTCGACAACCTGACGCCGCTGTATCCGCAGGAGCGTTTGAAGCTCGAAACGGTACGCGAAAACGTCAGCGCCCGCGTGATGGATTTGCTGACGCCGCTCGGCAAAGGCCAGCGCGGTCTGATCGTTTCGCCGCCTCGCGCCGGCAAAACCATGCTGTTGCAGAACGTGGCCAATTCGATCACGACCAATCATCCTGAAGTTGTGCTGATGGTGCTGCTGATCGATGAGCGTCCGGAAGAAGTTACGGACATGCAGCGGTCGGTGAAGGGCGAAGTCATTTCTTCGACCTTCGATGAGCCGGCTGCGCGGCACGTGCAAGTGGCGGAAATGGTGATCGAAAAGGCCAAGCGCCTGGTCGAGCACAAGCGCGATGTGGTGATCCTGCTGGATTCGATTACGCGTCTGGCGCGCGCTTACAACACCATCGTTCCGCCCAGCGGCAAAGTGCTCTCCGGCGGCGTGGATTCGAACGCGTTGCAGCGTCCGAAGCGGTTCTTTGGCTCGGCGCGCAACATCGAAGAAGGCGGATCGCTGACCATCATCGCAACCGCGCTGATTGATACCGGATCGCGCATGGATGACGTGATCTTTGAAGAATTCAAAGGCACCGGCAACTCGGAAATCATCCTTGACCGCAAGCTGGTGGACAAGCGCACCTTCCCGGCGATCGATATTCAGCGCTCCGGTACGCGTAAGGAAGAGTTGCTGATTCCGAAAGAAGACCTGACGCGCATCTGGGTGCTGCGCAAAGTGCTGAATCCGCTTTCACCGGTGGAAGCGATGGAATTGCTGATCGACAAGCTGAGCAAGACCAAGTCGAATGGCGAGTTCCTGGCGAACATGAGTTCGCTGTAGGCGCGAGACTGCGGAAGGGCACGACTTCAGTCGTGCCGAAAACGCGCTTAACGATATTGGCTTCAGCCGCTGAGGTCCGCTGGTTTCGTTCAGCCCACATTGTGTCCCCCTGGACACTTCCTACAGCAGATTTTCTGTACGCTCAGAGCCCACCGCAGCGGCTAAAGCCGCAACCTAATGCGAGCCTCATGCGGCACGAGTGAACTCGTGCCCTTCCCATTCGATAACAATCCGAGATGACCACCGTCCGGCGCTGCCCGCACGAGCGGGGACGCTCGCGCCTACACACCTCCTGACTCTGGAGCAATCGTATAATGACTCCACAATTTGATTTCGAGGTGGACTTTGCGACTTTCAAACCCGTTATGGGTCGTTCTCGCGTTCGTGCTCGCAGCCGCGCTGCCCTCTGCGGCCCAGACCAATTCCGGTCTGCCTAATTATCCCCTTGGTCAGGAGAAGGCGGGCCCGGGAGATCAGACGCGCCTCCGGCTGGAAAGGGACATGGCGAAGAAGGCCAACCTGGCGCGCCAGGTCGAGCTCAAGCGCGATACCGAGAAACTGCTCAAGCTGGCGAATGAACTGAAAGAGTTCGTGGACAAGACGAGCGCGAGCCAGCTTTCGGTGGATGTAGTCAAGAAAGCGGAGGAAATTGAAAAGCTGGCGCACAGCGTGAAAGACAAGATGAAGGGAGGCTACTGAGTTGCGCCGATAGCGGCGCGATGCCCGTCCGCCCACCATCCCCAGAGCACCATCAACCACATGGCCATGCCGCCCCAGGCGAGAGCAGTTACGCTGGGCGGGGCGCCGGCAAATAGCGTGCTGACCCAGCCAAAAAAGAGAACCGCGACCAGCGCCCAGAATCCGTAGCGGCCGACGTTATCACGGGCGCGAGTGCAACGGGCGTAGATCCACACCCCGGCGCCGAAACACAGAACTTCCGCCGCGATCGTGGCGGGGAGGGAGTTCCACAATCCCAGGCCGACGCGCGTGTGGCTCGTGGGGAAAAGCTGAAGGTCAGGACGGTGAACCATGAAGTCCAGCACCCAGTGACTGAGGACCGCAGCGCCCACCACCAAAGCACTCTGCAGGTTGCGTCGCAGCGTGTAGTAGATCCCGCCGAAGAGGATTGCCCACACCATCGCCATCAGCAGGCTGTGCGAGATGGGATAGTCGGTGAAATCGAGGGGAGACACTCTTGTGGCGCCCGGAGCAATTGCCACGTGCTCAATGCCGAGCAATAGAAAGGCCGGCCAAAGGAAGTCCAGGAACTGGGCCGCCAGAATCAGCGTGCCCAGCGAAGTCCTCGGCGCCACTCTCTTGGCAGCGAAGGCGACGCCGAAATGGCCGATGAACATGACGAGAGGCGGGACGGGCGGGACGCCCGTCCTCCACTACTTCACAGCTTCCTTGACGATGCGCATCCCGTAGAACGAGCGATACACAAAGATGAAGGATGCCAGGAAGAACCCGAGAGCCAGTACGTGGCTCAAGGTGCCGCCGGCTTCGGCAGTCAACTTCACCGCCAGTTCAACCGCGAGCAATCCGAACAACGTGGTGAACTTGATGACCGGATTCAACGCCACGGAAGAAGTGTCCTTGAAGGGATCGCCCACGGTGTCGCCCACGACGGTGGCGTCGTGCAACGGGGTACCTTTTTGTTTCAGTTCGACCTCGACAATCTTCTTTGCGTTGTCCCATGCGCCGCCGGCGTTGGCCATGAAGATCGCCTGGTAGAGACCGAAGATGGCAATCGAGATCAGATATCCGATGAAGAAGAAGGGTTCGACGAAGGCAAAGGCCAGAGTCGCGAAGAAGACGGCCAGGAAAATATTGAACATTCCCTTCTGCGCGTACTTGGTGCAGATTTCAACCACTTTCTTGCTGTCGGAGACGGAAGCCTTCACCACGCCTTCCAGCTTGATGTTGGCTTTGATGAACTCTACCGCGCGGTAGGCGCCGGTGGTGACCGCCTGGGTGGAGGCGCCAGTAAACCAATAGATCATAGCGCCGCCGGTAATCAGGCCGAGCATGAAAGGCGCGTGGAGAAGGGAGAGGTTGTTCACATTTTCGGTGAGGCCGTTGGTGAGCGCCATGATGATGGAGAAGATCATGGTGGTGGCGCCGACAACCGCGGTTCCGATCAGCACCGGTTTGGCCGTGGCTTTGAAGGTGTTGCCCGCGCCGTCGTTTTCTTCCAGCAAATCCTTGGCGCGCTCAAAGTTTACGTCCATGTTGAAGTCTTTTTTGAGCTCTTGCCGGATGTTGGGGACCTGCTCAATCAGCGAAAGCTCATAGACGGATTGCGCGTTGTCGGTCACAGGGCCGTAAGAATCCACTGCGATGGTCACCGGCCCCATGCCCAGGAAACCGAAAGCCACCAGGCCGAAGGCGAAGACCGGGGCCGCAATCATCACGCTGGCCAGGCCCAATGTGCTGAAGTAGTATCCGGTCGACATCAGTGCCACCATCGAAAGTCCGAGATAGTAGGCGGAGAAATTTCCCGCGACGAAGCCGGACAATATCCCCAGCGACGCACCACCCTCATTCGCGGAAGTAACCACTTCCCTGACGTGCCGCGACTCGGTCGAAGTAAATACTTTTACCAGCTCAGGAATGATGGCTCCCGCCAGCGTGCCGCAGGAGATGATGCTGGCCAGCTTCCACCATTGCGTGGTATCGCCCCCGAGGTTTGGGACAATGATGGCGGAAATCACAAACGTCACGGCGACGGATATCAGCGAAGTGAGCCAAACCAGCCAGGTCAGGGGAGTCTCGAAGTTCATTTTGTCGGCGGTGCCAAAGCGGGCCTTGGCAATGGCGCCATTAATAAAGTAAGCGACTGCGCTCGACACCAGCATGGCAATGCGCATGACGAAGATCCAGACCAGCAGTTGCACCTGGATAGTCGGATCCTTCACGCCCAGCAGGATGAAGGTAATCAAAGCCACGCCGGTGACGCCGTAGGTTTCGAATCCATCGGCGGACGGCCCGACTGAGTCGCCGGCGTTGTCTCCGGTACAGTCGGCGATCACGCCGGGGTTGCGGGCATCGTCTTCCTTGATCTTGAAGACGATCTTCATCAGGTCGGAGCCGATGTCGGCGATCTTGGTGAAGATGCCGCCGGCGATCCGCAATGCGGCGGCGCCGAGCGACTCCCCGATGGCGAAACCGATAAAGCAGGGCCCGGCATAGTCGGCAGGAATAAAGAGCAGAATGATGAGCATGAGCAGCAGTTCCACGCTGATCAGCATCATCCCGATACTCATGCCGGCCTGCAGCGGAATGTTGTAGATGGGGTAGGGCTTGCCCGCCAGACCCGCGAACGCAGTACGCGAATTGGCGAAGGTGTTAACCCGAATGCCGAACCATGCCACCCCGTAGCTGCCCGCGATTCCCACCAGGCTGAACAGAAGAATGATGGGCAGGGTGATGGCAATCGGCTTGTCCGGCACGGGAGACAGCACGCCGAAGTAAAGAACAATGACCACCGCAATAAACAGCCACAGGATCAGGAGGAACTTGCCCTGGGTGATCAGGTAAGTCTTGCAGGTCTCGTAGATCAGCTCGGAAATCTCGAGCATGGAACGATGGACCGGCATCTTCCTCAGGCGGGTATAGATGATGAGCCCGAAACCCAAGCCAAAAATGCAGAACAGAATGCCGATCATTAACAAGCGATGGCCGTCAATGCCGAGAAACAATACTTGCGAGAGATCGGGCAGCTTGAGGCTGGCTTCGCCGCCTACTTCGTGCGCGGATTGTGCCGCGGCGGAAATCGAACTGAAAGTGAGGACGGCGATGGTGGCGGCCACCGTCCGGGTGAGGATCTGGGCGAATTGGTGTCCGTCGGACACAGCTCTCGCCAGCCAGGTGCGCATAGGGATTCCTCCGAATATGAAGACTATTTCAGGACCATCACGTGTTTAGGCACTGCCACCCAGCGAACAGCCCTAACCGGACGCTCTGCTGGAGAGCGCCGGGGAGCGCATTGCTGGAGTTCCGAACACGCTTCCACTACACGGCATTGAACGGAGTGTTGAGCTTGGCCGCGTCGGATGTTTTGTACCGCAGAGGCCGCCGGATGGACGCTGAACCCGTTGCCGGAGACCCGATACAAAACCAGCTTTTATAGCATGTTAGGGGGGGATGGTCAAACGCAGGTTGGACCGGTCCGATGGTGTGGCGCGGGCGCCCCCGCCCGCGAACATGCCGGCAGTGTAGAGTCAAAAGCCGCGGGCGAGGGCGCCCGCGCCACACAAGCATTTACGCCCAGAAGGTGCGATCCAGTGTGCGGTACTGGATGGCTTCGGCGATGTGTTTTGGGGCTATGGCGGGGGCGCTTTCCAGGTCGGCGACGGTGCGCGCCACCTTTAGTATTCGGTCGTGGGCGCGGGCGGTCATGCCGTGCTGGGTCATGGCGCGTTCCAGCAGGCGTTCGCAGTCGGCGGAGAGTTCGCAGGAAGCACGAATGTGGCGGGGGGCCATCTGGGCGTTGCAGTAGAGGCGCGAGCGCGATGACGAAAACCGTTGCAGCTGAATTTCTCGGGCGCGCATGACCCGCTCGCGAATCTTGGCCGAGCATTCCGGCTCGGTCCCTGCTCTCAACTCTTTGTAGTTCACGGCGGGGACATCAATATGGATATCGATGCGGTCGAGCAGCGGCCCTGAGATCTTACCCATGTAGCGTTGAATCATGGGCTGGGTGCAATGGCACTCGCGGGAGCGGTCATTGAAATAGCCGCAAGGGCAGGGATTCATCGCCGCGGCCAGCATGAAGCGGGCCGGGAACGTCAGGGACATGGAGGCTCGGGCGATGCAGACGGTGCCGTCCTCCAGGGGCTGGCGCATGACTTCCAAAACGTTGCGGGGGAATTCAGGCAGTTCATCCAGAAAGAGCACGCCGTTGTGGGCGAGCGAAACTTCGCCGGGACGGGGCACGGCGCCACCGCCGATCAGCCCGGCATCGGAGATAGTGTGGTGCGGGGAGCGAAACGGACGGACGCCGACCAATCCCGCGCCCGCATCGAGCACGCCGGCCACGCTGTGAATCTTGGTGGTTTCGAGCGCTTCCTCAAAACTGAACGGAGGAAGGATGGTAGGCATGCGCTTGGCCAGCATGGTCTTGCCTGAACCCGGAGGGCCGATCATCAGGATGTTGTGGCCTCCCGCACAGGCGACTTCGAGCGCACGCTTGCCCGTGTGCTGGCCGCGCACGTCTTTGAAGTCGACGGCATAGTGCTGCGACTCGCTGAGCAGGGTATCGCTATCTACCTTGAGGGGCAGGACACCGTTTCCAGTGTTCACGAAACGGATGACGTCGAGCAGTGACTTCACCGGGTAGACGTCGACCCCGCCGACCATGGCGGCCTCGCGCGCATTCAACTCGGGCACGATGAGGCGTGGGATCTTTTTACCGCGCGCCTCGATGGCGATGGGCAAAGCGCCGCGCACCCCGCGAATGCCTCCATCGAGCGAGAGTTCGCCGACGAACAGGCAATCGGGAAGTTCTTTCTTGTTCAGGCCTCCGTAGGCACCCAAAATTCCCAAAGCCATGGGCAGGTCGAATCCTGAACCTTCTTTGCGGATGTCGGCGGGCGCCAGATTGATGGTGATGTGGGTGGGAGGGATGTCGTAGCCGCAGTTCTTCAGCGCGGCGCGCACCCGGTCGCGGCTTTCGCGCACCGCCGCATCGGGGAGTCCTACAGTATGAAAATAGTCTTCATTGGCCTTGAGCCCGGAAACGTCCACTTCAACCTCAATGATGCTGGCGTCAATGCCATACACCGCTGCGCTCAAGGTCTTATAGAGCATGAGGTTGTGTGCTCCCAGACCGGCGTTGCCCTGGGACGCGCCAAGACCAATGAAGATGCGGCCGCTGACTGCACACTTGACTCTCACCATACGGCTTCGGTCGAGCCGCGCGCGGTGACGACCGTCACAACGGCGGGTGACAGACGAACCAGGGGAAGACCCGACAGCGGTGCGCGAGAACCAAGTTCTCCAACACGGCTTTCCATTGTCTACGTACTGACCGTGAACTACGATTCAGCTACCCTTCCCGAGAACGCCGCCTCCCAGCGCCGGTCCGGGAAGAACCGGTAGTCATGGACGAAGAAGACCAACCCGAACGCCCACAGCGCGCTCCGGGACATCTGGAAAAAGAGGAAGCCCGTCTTTGGCGGCTTGCCCTTGCCTTTCTGATCCTGCTGGCCACGGGGCTGGCGGCGCTTTCCTGGGAGCGTTTGCAGGACCTCCCTTATCACCTGGGCGCCATTTCCATTGGACTCCTGGTGCTCGCGGTTCTGTTTTCTGCTTACGTCTACGGCCGGCGCCGCGAAGTCTCGGAGCTGAAGCACCTGCTCCATGATCTTCACGACCGCACCGGCCCCACTCCGTCGGAAGAGCAGCTCGACCAGCTAAGCCAGGTTATCCAGCGCTCGCAACGCAGCTTCAAGGAACTCATCGACTCGTTCGACGATGTGGCGTTTGCCTGCTCACTCGACGGCACGCTGCGGACGGTGAATCGCCGCGTCACCCAATTGTTGGGAGTCGCGTATGCGGATGTCGTCGGCCATAAGATCGACGAGTTTTTGACCGAACCTCTGCGGCGCAACGTCGAGACCGGTCTGCCGCGGTTTCTGGAAAAGCGGCGCTGGTCGGGGCTGGTGCCCGTCCAGGTCAAGGACAGCACGCGCACGCTCTATTTTGACTGCGTATTGAATGCCATCGTCAAGAGCGACGAGGTCGTGGGGATCAGCGCCCTTGCGCGCGACGTCACCGAAGAACGCGAGAAAGAGCGCCGCTTCACCGAACTCTTCGAAACCCTGCAGGAAGGCGTGTACTTCAGCACGCCGGAAGGCAAGCTGCTGGATGCCAATCCGGCGCTGGTCAAAATGCTCGGCTGCAGCAGCCGGGACGAGCTTCTTTCTCTCGATCCCAGCGCGCTCAATCTGGATGAGCGCCAGGGTCCGGTGCTGGGAAGAGGCGCCGATGACCGGGGGAGCGAGCGCAGCCGCGAGCTCACGCTGCGCCGCAGGGATGATACGACCGGCGTCTTTCTCGATACATCCCGCGCGGTGTGGGACAGCGCCGGCAAGATCATCCGCTACCAGGGCACGCTGGTGGATGTGACCGAACGGCGCAAGATGGAAAAGGCGCTGCGCCAGCAGGAGGAGTTTCATCGCTACCTGCTGGAAAGTTTCCCCGACCTCATCCTGGTGGTCGGCCTGGATGGGCGCTACAGCTTTGTCAGTTCGCGCAGCCGCGATCTGCTGGGCCGCCTTCCCGCCGAAATGCGGGGAAAGAAAGTGGAGGACGCCGAGCAGGAGCAATCCGCGGAATTTGTGGCGCTCTACCGCGACGTGAGCACGGGTGCGAAGAAATTCGGTTTCTGCGAGTTTGGAGCCCGGCATCGCGACGGAAGCTGGCGCACCATGCGGGCCAATGCCAGCCCGTTGTTCGATGCTGAGGGCAAGGCCAGCGGCGTGATCATGTCGGTGCGCGATATCACGATCGAGAGGAAACTCGAGCAGCAGATCATCCAGAGCGAGCGCCTGGCTGCCATGGGGCAAATGATCGGAGGGTTCGCGCACGAATTGAACAACCCTCTCACCAGCATCATGGGTGTGGCCGAGCTTCTACAGGAAGGCGAAAAGGACGAAACCACTCGCAAGCAACTGGTCATGCTGCAACAGCAGGCGCGGCGGGCAGCCGATATTGTGCAGAACCTGATGTATTTTTCGCGTCCGCCAGCCCCGGGAAAAGGACCGATCAACCTGAGCGAACTGGTGCAGCGTACCCTGCACCTGCATGCCTACTCGTTGCGCAAGAACAACATTACGGTGGACTTTCTGCCGGAACCGGCGTTTCCGGTGATCAACGGCGATTCGCATCAGTTGATGCAGATTTTTCTTAACCTGATCCTGAATGCGGAACAGGCCATGCGCGAGGCACGCGATCTCGGGACGCTTCGAATCCGATTGGAAAAGACTGGCAAGTCGGAGGCAGTCATCTTTCAGGATGACGGGCCCGGTATCGCAGCCGACGTGCTGCCAAACATCTTCGATCCGTTCTACACCACCAAACGGCCGGGGCGCGGCACCGGCCTCGGGTTGAGCATTTGCAAAGCGATCTTGCGGGAGCATGGGGGAGAGATCGAGGCGAGCTCGGGGCCCGGAGGCGGGGCAGTGTTCAAAGTTACGCTGCCGGTGCCGGAGACGGTGCCGGAGGCGGCTGCCGGCGTTTAGACTAAGTCAAAGACTTTACCGCAAAGGGCGCGAAGTTATTCAGGTTCTCGGCTTGCGACAACTTATCTTTCTACTGCCATTGCTACCGCATTGCCTCCGCCTAGGCACAACGCAGCGATGCCGCGATGGACGTTGCGGCGAATCATCTCATAGATGAGCGTCACCAGCACGCGGGCTCCGCTGGCGCCGATGGGGTGTCCGATGGCGACCGCGCCGCCATTGACGTTGACTTTGTCGGGATCGAGGCCGAGCTCGCGCATCACGCCCAGCGCCTGCACCGAGAAGGCTTCGTTCAGTTCGTAGAGGTCCACGTCTTCATTCTTCCAGCCCGTTTTCTGCCAGATTTTTCGGACGGCATCCGACCGGCGCCATCATGACCCATTTGGGATCGATGCCGCTGGTGGCCTGGGCCACGATGCGCACCATGGGCTTGCGCGCCCAGTTCTTTGGCGCGCTTCGCGCTGGTGACCACCAACGCCGCCGCGCCGTCGTTGACGCCCGGGGCATTGCCGGCGGTGACCGTGCCATCTTTCTTGAAGGCCGGCTTGAGCGAACGCAGGACTTCGATGGTGGTGTCTTCGCGCGGGGATTCGTCCTTGTCGAAGATCACGGGCTCCCCGCCTTTTTTCTTTGCGGGCAAGTTCGACTGGGACGATCTGCGACTTGAAGCGGCATTCCTTGATTGCTGCCAGCGCTTTGCGGTGAGAGTTGACCGCGAACTGGTCCTGCTCCTCGCGGGTGATGCCGTATTTTTCCGCTACGTTCTCGCCGGTGATGCCCATGTGGTAGTTGTTGTAAATGTCCCAGAGGCCGTCGTTCACCATGGAGTCGACGATCTGTGCGTTGCCCAGACGATATCCTTTGCGCGCTTGCGGCAGCAGATAGGGAGCGTTGGTCATCGATTCCATGCCGCCGGCGACGACGATGGAACTGTTCTCCGTCTGGATGGCTTGCGCCGCGAGTGCGACCGCTTTGAGTCCGGAACCGCAAACCTTGTTGATGGTCATGGCACCCACTTCCGGAGCGCAGTCCGCCGAAGATTGCGGCCTGGCGCGCGGGATTTTGTCCCAGGCCGGCGGAAACCACGTTGCCCATGATGCATTCATCTACTTGTTTGGGATCGAGGTTGGCGCGCTTGACCGCCTCGCGCACCACGATGGCGCCGAGTTGCGTGGCGCTCAGATCGGAGAGGCTTCCCTGGAATTTTCCCACCGGCGTGCGACAACCGGAAATGATGACAACCTCGTCGTTAGCAGCCATTTATAAGCTCCTGCGATGATTTCCCAACTCCAATTATAGATGCGCGCGGCGAGACAAAGATTGAAATTCGCCGGCGATCGGTGACGCTGGGCAGGTGTTGCCAGGAATGTGCGCGTCGTCTTTCTCAAGCCCGTGGAGGAGACGGATGGTGAATCGAAAGAGAACTTTCGCAGCGGAAAACTTCGGCAATTGTGCTCGCGATTGCGAAAATTTCTTCGCCGGCACGCGCAGGTGACTTTGGTTCACCCGTCGCATGCGCGTGGTTGCATCATTTTTTTCTTGACATCACTTTTTAATGACTCTATACATTCAATTAGTTGCAACAAACGACCGTTGCTAAGCAAGTCCATGAAAAATGGAAAGGGAGAATAGAACCATGGCAACCAAGAAAAAGGCAAAGAAGAAAAAGAAGCACTAAGAGAAGTATCAGCAAGCAGCAAACCGGGGACGCGGAAGCGTCCCCTAAGTTTTTTCTGGCACACTTTCCCTCACTGAGAAACTTTCCCCGTGTCATCCTGAGCGCAGAAATGCGATTCGCTTGCGCAGTCTCATTGCGCAGTCGAAGGACCCCTATCCGCTGGCAACATTCGTATTTCTTGGGACCTTGCTGGCTAGGACGAAACCGCCAAGGGCTCCGGCTTTGAGTTGCTATAGGGGTCCTTCGACTCCGTGGCTGCTTCGCTTCGCGAAGCAGCTACTCCGCTCAGGATGACACGCTCTTTTGTTTGGCGGCGGTGGCGGTGTCTGGCGGGGGTTCCTGCAGGCGTTTCTCCGTGGCGGGACAAAGATTGCGATAAGCGCAGAATCTGCAATAGAAGCCGGGCTTGGGATCGAACTTCCCTGCCGCGATATCTGCCGCGACTTGCATCACCCGGCTGCGGGCTTCGTTCAGTTGAAACTCGTTGCGCCGGGTAACGACCGCGCTGTTTCCTTCCAGGTTGTAGAGGACCAGGTGATCGGCGCGATATCCCCACTTCTCGCGAGCCGCCAGGGCATAGATGGAAAGCTGCAGACTCTCATCCGAATCTTCCTGGGACTGAGCTTTGCCGGTCTTGTAGTCGGTGATGACAACACCGCCTCCGGCCACCTCGTCAATGCGATCGATGCGGCCTACTACTTTAATGTCGCCCACCTTCACATCAAAGAACTCCTCGGTATGAAGGACCCTGGGTGCGGGGGCTCGCCGGAATCCAGCCAGGAAATCCTGTAACTGCAGGACACCCTGCTCGCAGTAGAGGTCATGCTGGTAGCGGTCCTGAATGCTCGCGGCAGCCAGTTCGTCACGAAAGAGCTGGAGCACGGCTTCGTCGGTCATGGGACGAAGGGCGCGGACCGAATCGTAAAACGCCAGGAGGACCCGATGGATGACTCCGCCATATTGCATGGCAGCGGGAACTTCGCCGGGGATTTTCCACTCGCGCTCCAGCTTGAATTGCAGCGGGCAAGTCTCGTAGGTCTGGACCGCGCTGGCGCTCAATTTTGCCGACAGGTCGGAAGCTGGCGGCAGATTGAGCCATTCATTGGCTCGCGTCAGTCCCGGCGGATCCGCCGCCTGGGCAAACATGTCGGTTTGAAGGCCGCGAGGCTGGCCGGGCACAAGCCAGCGGCCCAGCAGACTCGAATCTTTCAGAAGATCACGCAGGAAGCCGGGAGGGCTAGGGTCTTTGCCTGTACCCTGTTTGGCATAGATGGTCAACGAGTCCCGTGCCCGAGTCATGGCGACGTAAAACAGGCGGCGCTCCTCCTGCCGGCACAGTTCCTTGTCGTCATCCTGAGCAATCGATCCAGGGTCGTGCAGCTCCCGGGGAAACTCGAGTAGCGGCTCCTTGTAGGGCGAGGGAAAAGACGGAGAGCTGGCGCGAAGGATGAAGACGTGAGCGAACTCCAGGCCCTTGGCCGCGTGCGCGGTCATGAGGCGGACGGCATTCTCGTCTTTTGAGGCGAGAGGAATTACGCCTCCGGCCTCGCGAAAATATTCCAGATAGTCGAGAAGCTCGCTGATCTCACGCGTCTTGGTGATGGCCTTCTGCTCCCATGTACTGATGAATTCGAGCACGGCGCTTAGCGGGCGCGAAGTGCGATCCAGGGAAAACTTCCGTACCACCAAATCCACCGCGGCGCGGCCCCGGGCGTTAGCAACCGCGATTTCGTCGCGGGCTTCGCGCAGACGAGCCAGGACTGCGGGACCGCCTTCGATCTGCGAGAGCACCAACGCGATGGCCGACGTCCCCGCATCGCGGGGCAGCGCCTTGATCCCGGCGCGTAATTTCTCGGGATCGACGGTGAATTGCGGCAGAGCCGCGACCCGGAACAGACTGGCGCCATCGGCATCCGAGACAACGGCGCCCAGGCAGGCGAAAAGGTCGCGCGCTTCCGGCATATCCATCACGTCCATGTTCTCGATGGAGAACGGAATGCCCTGGGTCGCCAGCTCGGCGGCCAGCTGATCGCGATGAGAATGGGTGCGGTAGAGCACGGCACAGTCGCTCCACGGGCGGCGCGTCTTGCGCTGCCACTCGCGCAGCGCAGTGACGATTTCGGTGCACTCGAAATCCTTTGTCGTCAGGACCACGGCCTCAACCGGCGTGCGGAGCAATTGTTTACCTTCCCGCGCCGCATCCTCCTCGCGGGCTGAGATCAGCACCGAACGCTGATATACCGTCGAACCGCGGCCGGTATCGAACACATTCGGGTTTTCGGAGATCAGAGCGAAGGCACAGTTCAGGATGGGTGAGAGGGAGCGGCGATTCTTTTCCAGCTTCACCAGGCTGAGGCCGGGAAAGTGCCGCTGAAAGAGAACGAAGGCTGCGCTTGAAGCTCCGCGGAAGCGATAAATCGCCTGGTCTGGATCTCCTACCGCGAAGACGTTGCGTTCCTCCCCCGCCAAGCCTTTGCAGGACTTTCACCTGGGCGAAGTTCACATCCTGAAATTCGTCCACCAGGATGAACCGGCTGCGCGAGCGGACCAGTTCGGCTTCCTGCTGCAACAGATGGTAGGCGTGGGTGATCATGTGGCCGAACGTGCCCAGGTTATCCTCCCGCAGCATGCGTTCCACCGTGGTGAACACGCCGGCGATTTCCCGGCAGCGATCCAGCACTTCTTCGTCGGAGACGGCGTCCGCGTGCTTCGACCTGGTCACGCGCGGGATGGGAAGTTCGCCACGTTCGAGCCGCTGAACATATTCCCCATACTTTTCTGGACTGACCAGTTCGTCCTGACAGTGCCGCATGAACTTGAGCAGGTCTTCCAGAAACTTGCTCACGCTGGCGGCGCGCACGAAGTACTTCAGGTTCAGATCGCGGAGGCGCCGGCGCAGGTAAATCCAAAGATCCTGATCGTCGACCACCTCGAACTGCCGGCCGTTTTCCCGGCAGCAGGTCATTGCAATACTCGTGAAAGGTCGCGATGCGGAGGCCGGACAAGTTGGTTCCGCGTAGTTCGTCCTCCACCCGCTGCCGCATTTCCTGGGCTGCATTCTTGGTGTAGGTGACGGCAAGGATCTCGTCGGGCCGGGCGTGGCCTTCGCGCACCAGGTTGGCGATGCGCTTGGTGAGCACCGTGGTCTTGCCCGTGCCCGCGCCGGCGATGACCAGCAGGGGACCGTGGACGTGTGCGATGGCTTCGCGCTGGCGCTCGTCGGGCTCGAACACCCGGGGTGCCAGGTTTCGGCCACGTGAGATGGATTTTACGACGGCCACTGAGCAGGAGAATATCAGAGAAGCGTGAGGATTTTTCTTAGGAGAAGCCTTATGTGCAGTTCTGCGAGAGCGATCGCGGTGGCCGCAATCGCCGCCGTCTCGGCCCGGAGTATGGTGCTGCCCAGCGAAGCCGCGATCCAGCCCGCTCCCTGAAACAACTTCAACTCCGATTCGGTCCAACCGCCTTCGGGGCCGAAGGCCAACGTTATTTCACCGGCTGCGCGCGTCGCCAGAGCGTCTCGCAGCATGATTTCTTCCTCGGATTCGGACAGGACAATACGCGTCCCGCTGGCCGCAGCCACCGCTGCCTGCAGGGCCATGGGCTGCGAGACTTCCGGCGTTGACGCCCGCCGCGACTGCTCTGATGCCTGCAGTGAGATACGCTGCCAGCGTTCCACGCGCTTTGCTGCCGCCTTCGCAAGATGGCTCTCGGTGCGATGGGCAACCGCTGGAACGATTCGGCTGGCGCCCAGCTCCACGCACTTCTCGATCGCCCACTCCATGCGATCGAATTTGAAGATGGAGAGAACGAGGGTCAGGTTGGGTTCGGCAGCGGCGGGAATGACTTCGCCCAGTTCAAATTCGACCCGGCCGTCTGCGATGCTCGTGATGCGACCGCGCCGTACGCTTTCGACAGTTGCGATGTCGTACTCCTGCCCGATGCGTCCGCGAAGCACTTGAGCAAGATGCTGGGCGTGAGGACCCACCAGGGCGGCACGATTTCCGTGGACTTCATCGGCGATCCAGCGGCGGCGGGTCATAGCGGTGTCATCCTGAAGCTGTCATGCCTGGCGGCTAAAGCCGCAGTGGGAAGGGCAGGACTTTAGTCGTGCCGCCAGCCAGCGGAATGCGACGCGCTTTAGCGCCTGCGGTTCGCTCGTCGTACGCATCCCCGCAGAGCGAACCTCAGCGGCTAAAGCCGCCTAGTTAGCGTGCTCTATCGGCACGGCTGAAGCCGTGCCCTTCCCGGGTGACACTACCATCGCGGAAGCCGCGCCCTTCCGATGCCACTAGCCGAAGATGTCTTTGACTTTGCCGAGCAGAGTGCGGCGTTGGGGCCGGTTTTCCACATGGATCATGGTCTTCGAGTTCGTGCAACAACTCGCGCTGCCGCTTGTTCAGCTTGCTCGGGGTCTGCACCCGCACTTCGACGAACAGATCGCCCTTGCCGTGTCCGTTGAGCATGGGGACGCCTTTGCCCTTGATGCGCAGGGTTGTGCCCGACTGCGTCCCTTCCGGCACCTTCAGGATCTGCTCGCCTTCGAGCGTGGGGACGACGAATCTCCGCGCCCAGGGCAGCCTGCGTAAACGAAACCGGAATCACGCAGTGCAGATCGTTGCCTTCGCGCTCAAAGAAGGGATGCTCCTTCACATGCAGCACGACATACAGATCGCCCGGCGGGCCACCGTGAAGTCCGCCTTCGCCGTATCCGGTGAAACGAATGCGGGTGCCGTCTTCGACCCCGGCGGGAACTTTCGCGTCCACCGTTCGCTGCCGCAGGACCCGGCCCTCGCCTTTGCACTTGGCACAGGGATCGGTCACCACGCTGCCCGTGCCCTGGCAGGTGGGACAGGTGCGCGCAATGCTGAAGAAACCCTGCTGGTAGCGGACCTGGCCCCGGCCATTGCAGGAGCGGCAGGTGACCGGCGCTTTGCCCGGCGCCGCGCCCGAACCGCGGCATTCTTCGCAGGATTCGTGACGCCGCACCGTGACCTTGGCTTCGGTGCCGAAGACGGCGTCTTCGAATTCCAGGTTGATGTCTTCGCGCAGATCGGCGCCGCGCTGGCTGCGGCTGCGGCGGCGCGTGCCCCCGCCGAAAAATCTCTCCCAGGCCGAAGAAGTCCCCGAAAATATCGCCTGAGGTCGGTGGCATCGAAGCCCGCTCCCGGCGCTGCCGCCCAACCCGGCGTGACCGAAGCGGTCGTACACGCTGCGCTTTTCGACATCCGCCAGAATGGCGTAGGCTTCGCTGCACTCTTTGAATTTTTCTTCCGCGTCGGGGTTGTTGGGATTGCGGTCGGGATGAAACTGCAGCGCCAGCTTGCGATAGGCGCTCTTGATCTCCTGCTCGGTGGCCGCGCGGGTTACGCCCAGCACTTCGTAGTAGTCGCGTTTTCCGTTGCTGGTCAGAATGGCCTTTCCCAAATCCTTTCAGGTCTCGTGCTTCCAATCTGCTGCGGGTTAGTGCTTGGGGTTGCGAGCGACTCTCACCATGGAAGGACGCAGCAGGCGGTCTTTCAACTTGTAGCCGCGCTGCAACTCTTCGAGTACATGATGATCCTCGGCTTCCTTAGTGTCTACCATTTCAATCGCCTGGTGAAGATGCGGATCAAAAGGTTCACCCTTGGCCGGGATCGGGCGCAGTCCCAGTTTCCCCAGCGCATCTTGCAGTTGCTTGTAGATGAGTTCGACTCCGCCGCGAAACTCTGACTTGTCCGCCGCGCTGGTCTGCAGGGCGCGCTCGAAGCTGTCCAGGCTGGGCAGCAAAGCCTTCAGCGCGTCGGCGAGGGCGTACTCGCGGAACTCCTGCTGCTCGCGGGCCGTACGTTTGCGCGCATTTTCAAACTCGGCCTGCAAGCGCGCCAGGCGGTCGATCAGCGCATCCCGCTCACTTCGCAACTTGTCGACGTCCGACCCTTGCCCGGAACTGGCAGCTGGCGCCCTCCTGCGTGTCCTCGCGCGGGCGGCAGCTCGTGCTCCGGATCCAGTTCAGCGGGATCGACTTCCGATTTTCCGTTTCCTCTTGCCATAAATAAATGTCACTCAGATTCGTTCAAAATCTTGTCAAACAGACGCGCGATGTAGGAGACCGCCGTCATGGTGTGCTGGTAGTCGATGCGGGTCGGTCCGATCACGGCGAGCGATCCCATGACTTCGTCGCCCACGCGCGCGGGCGCGCCGATCAACACAAAATTCCGCATCGAGGGCAGGGCTTCGTCCAGCCCAATCACGACTCGGACGGCTTCCTGCTTGGCGTCGAGATAGGCGCCCAGCAATTCGACGATCTTCTGCTTTTCTTCCAGGGTCTGCAGCAGCTCCTGCAGGCGCTGACGGTCCTGCTCGCCCGTGACCAGATTAGATGCTCCTTCGACGAAAACGACTTGCGCGGTTTCGTCCGCCGCCAGCGCGCCCTGCCGGTAGAGCTGCTCCACCGACTTCATCAGCCGATCGTATTCGCTGCGCTCCTGTTCCAGCCGGCGCGCCAACTCGATGCGCATCGCTTCCATGGTCCAGCCGCGAAAATTATCGTTGATGAAGCGCGCGGCCGCATCCAGGTCAGCCTGCGGAAGGTCGAGCCGCAGCACCCGGTCTCGAACCAGGCCCGACCGCGTCACCAGCACAGCCAAGACTTTCTGATCTCCCAGCCGGGAAAAATACACGTGCTCGAGCGCATTCTTGGGCCCGCCGACCGCCACGGTGATCCCGACATTGTGCGAGATTAAGGAGAGCACATGGGAAGTCCGCTCCATAAACTCCTGCACGTCGGAAACGCCGCGCAGAGAATCCTGAATGATGCCCTGGTCCTCCTGGGAAAGGCTGGTCTTGCCCGTAAGTTGTTCTACATAATAGCGATACGCCTCGGAGCTTGGCACTCGGCCGGCGGAGGTATGGGGCTGCTCCAGGTAGCCGGCGTCGGCCAAATCCGCCATAACATTGCGGATGGTGGCAGGGCTCAGCCCTTCGCGGTTCGAACGGGCCAGAGTGCGCGACCCTACCGGGTCCCCGGTAGCAATAAAGGTCTCCACGATGGCGGTCAGAATCTCGCGCTCGCGCTCCCCGATGGGTGATCCAGGCGGCATATTAAGTACTTTTAATACAAAAACTTAGATTGGATACCAACAATATCCCAGTCTCGATTCTAGGAAGGGCTGCCGCCCCTGTCAAGCATTAGCACTCTGGGGCCGCGAATGCTAATACCTTGGGGTTTGGGGGGCGGGCGACCGCCGGGGCATGGGCGCGCTTTCCTGAAATCGCTGGTAACGAATATGCTCAAGCGTCGGATTGCGCTAACACAAACCATATAAGAAGAGACGATGAAGACTCATGTCGCGGTTATCGGTGCGGGTGCTTTCGGGGGGTGGACGGCTCTTTCCCTGCTGCGCGGTGGCGCTCGGGTGACCTTGGTGGACGCATGGGGGGCGGGCAACTCCCGGTCGTCGTCGGGCGGCGAGACCCGCATCTTCCGCGGCGCTTACGGGCCGAACCAGCCCTACACCAAAATGGCGGCCCGGGCGGGGCAACTATGGAAAGAGAATGAGAAGCGCTGGAACGTAAAACTCTTGCACCAGAACGGCGTGTTGTGGATGGCGAACCCTCGCGACGATCAGTTCGAGCGGAAATCGCTTTTGCCGTTGCGAGAAGCAGGCATTCCCTACCAGGAGCTGTCGGCGCAGGAAATGGCGGCGCGCTGGCCGCAGATCAATCTGGAAGGCGTGCAGTGGGGAATCTACGAGCCCGAGAGCGGGTTCCTTACCGCGCGCATTGCCTGCCAGGCGGTGCTGGATGGTTTTCTGGCAGAAGGCGGCGAGTACCGGCAACTGGCGGTTGCGATGCGTGATCTCGACGGCGATTCGTGGGATGGCTTGTCTCTGTCGGATGGTTCGAAGCTTCGCGCCGATCAGTACGTCTTCGCCTGCGGACCGTGGTTGGGAAAATTGTTTCCGGAAACCGTGGGCGATCACATCCGGTCGACAAAGCAGGAGATATTTTTCTTCGGCACTCCCGCCGGAGATGATCGCTTCACGGATGCGACGCTGCCGGTCTGGGGGAACCATCATGAACGGTTCATGTACGGCATTCCAGGGAACCAGGGGAGAGGCTTCAAAGTCGCCGACGATACGCGCGGCCCAGAATTTGATCCAACCTCAGGGGAAAGAACAGTCAGCGCAGACAGCCTGAAAGCGGTCCGCGATTACGTCACATTTCGGTTCCCCGCCTTGAAAGATGCTCCTCTGCTGGAATCGCGAGTCTGCCAGTATGAAAACACTCCAGACAATAATTTCATCATCGACCGCCATCCGCGGCATGAGCATGTTTGGCTGCTGGGCGGCGGATCAGGACACGGGTTCAAGCATGGTCCGGCGTTGGGAGAGATGGTGGCCGGGCTGGTGCTGGAAAGTAAAGATCCCGATGCATTGTTCCGGCTGGCACGGTTCGGCGCGCCATAGCTGCTACTGAATCTGGATGACGCTCTCGCCGGCATTGGCTTTGATCTCATCGACACGGGTTACAACCTTGCGGGCAAAGTCGAAAAGCGATTTGCCGGACGCGGAACCTTCTCCGGCCAGCACCGTGGGTTGGCCGCCGTCGCTGGCTTTGCGGATTTCGGGGTCGAGCTGGACCTCGCCCAGGTAAGCGACGCCAAACTGGCTTGCCGTTTTCTCCGCTCCGCCTCGGGAGAAGATGTCCGTCTGATGATTGCAGTTCGGGCACACGAAGTAGCTCATGTTCTCGACCATACCCACCAGGTCCACTTTCATCTGGCGGAACATTTCGATGGCCTTGCGCGCGTCCTGCAGAGCGACATCCGAGGGCGTCGAAACCACGATCGCGCCGGTGAGCGGGACAGTCTGAATCAAGGACAGCGCCACGTCTCCCGTGCCCGGAGGCAAATCCACAACCAGATAGTCGAGTTCTCCCCAAACCACCGAACCCAGAAATTGTTTGATGATGGAATGCAGCATGGGGCCGCGCCAGATCAGGGGTTTGTCGCCGGGATTCAGAAACCCGACGGAGATGACCTTGAGGCCGTGGGCCTCGAGCGGCTCAATCCGGTTGTCGCCGAGAACCTTGGGCTGCGCGTTCAGGCCGAGCATCAGGGGAACATTGGGGCCGTAAATATCAGCATCGAGCAGACCGACCTTGTGTCCCAGCTTAGATAAGACGATAGCGAGATTGACGGCGAGCGTGGTCTTTCCCACTCCGCCTTTGCCCGAGCCGACGGCGATGATAGCGCCCACACCCGGCAAGGGTTGCGGCGATGGCGGTTGTTGTCCGGGACGCGGGGGAAGAGGAGAACTCATTTAAGAATTATACGGACACGAGCGGAGGGTTAGCTCAGGTTATCAGCTCTCAGTTGGCATTGCCAGTTCACCGAGTTCAGTCGCGAAGTTCTGGTCTTTCAGATGCTCACACTGCCAGATATCCGCCATCCACAGGAAACGCCGCGCCTGTCGTCCATGAAGATTCGTCGCTGGCGAGATAGACCGCGAGTCCGGCAATGTCTTCGGGCACGCCGAGGCGGCCGATGGGATGAACTCCGATTCGTTCGCGCCGCACGGCATCCGGATCGGCGGCTCTGCTAATGACTGCGGCAGTCAGCTCCGTCTCCACGAACGAAGGGCAGATGGCGTTCACGCGGATGTTTTCGTGGCCGTGATCGATCGCCATACACTTGGTGAGCAGCACGACCGCTCCCTTCGAAGCCGCATAGACGACCGGTTGCGCGCGCCATTGATCCCGAGCACCGAAGCAACATTGATGATCGAACCGCCGCCGGCCTGGCGCAGATGCGGCAGAATCGCCTTCGAGAACAGCCAGAGTCCGCGGACGTTGATGTTGAAGGTCTCGTCCCACTGAGCCTCGGTGATCTGTTCCGCCGTGCCGATGTGAAGAATTCCGGCGTTGTTGACCAGGACATTGATCCCGCCGAAAGCTTTGACCGTCGCTTCGATCACCCGTTCAATCTCGTCCCCCTTCGATACATCGGCGGCCACGGCAATCGCTGATCCGTTCGCTTCACGGGCCACGTCCTCGATTCGATCTTTGCGTCGGCCCACTAAGACGACGCGTGCACCCTCACGAACCAGTGCGATGGCACAGGCGCGGCCGATTCCGGTGCCCGCGCCGGTCACGATGGCGATTTTGCCTTTCAGGCGAGAGGTCATGGAGCGATCTTCGGCACGCCGGCTATCGAGGACCATTCAAGTAGGGCGGCTGAACGAAAAAGAACCACCCGCACAAACCGTAAAGCAACAACATGAACGAACTCCAAACGATGAACAGCAATGAAAATAGCTTGCGGATCTGTTTTTCGCGAGAAAACGATCGGCAGAGCAAAACAATTGATGCAATCGGAAGCGCGAAAGTCAGGATGAAGCCAAATGTTACATAGACTTCGGTCAAACCGCCTGCTACCGCCCCCAGGCCAGTCGCTTTCTCCGACGAAATACCCCGAAACACGTTCGCGAACAGGAACACGAATGGAATGGACGAAATGCCAGCAAATACGATTCCCCAAAGAAACCGCCTTGGGAGACAATCGTGAGTGCCGCCGCCATTCATGGTGCCGAGAGCGTGCCACGGAGTGAGCTGAAAATCAAGTGGCACAACCCTAACGCTGAGCGCCCTTGCGTTCCATCTCCAGGCGCCTGATTTCGCGCCTGCGCCCAGCATCCTCGTAGCGGCGCCTCTGCTCTTCCGTTTCAGGAACGACAGGCGCGACCGGAAGATGGCGGCCGGCGGCATCGACTGCGACAAACGTCAGGTAGGCCGAGCTCACGTGCTCGCAGTGATCGAGAATGTAATTCTCTACCCAGACTTTCACTCCAACTTCCATCGAAGTGCGATACACGCGATTCACCGAGGACCGCAGGATGACCAGGTCGCCAACGTGTACCGGGACCTTGAAGTCGAGGTGGTCAATGGAAGCAGTTACTACGTAGTTGCGCGAGTGGCGGTGCGCAGCCATGGCGGCGGCCAGATCGATCCAGTGCATCAGGCGCCCACCCAGCAATGCGCCCAGCACGTTGGAATCGTTGGGCAGAACTATTTCGGCCATCTCGGACTGCGAATCCCGGACGGGGCGGGGCAATGCGATGTCTTCGTTCTTTGTCATGCGTCACTCTTAATTTTTGACCGCGTTTTTAGCCGCGACGGACTGAATTCTACGCTCTAAATAGGCCTGAACGTAACAATCCAACATTTTCTGGATACGCAGGTCGGAGTGCGAAGACGTCCACTGACTCCGCTCCACGTCGTACTCCAGCGTGCCGTGAGTTGTGGGGCGATGGCCGGTCTCGCATACAAACGAAAGGAGCAGCCGCGAACCCTGATCGCGCGCCACGGAGAAACGAACCGCGTCGCAGTCGCGCTCGACCGGCAGGCGTGCACACTTCGTGGCATACCCCAGGTTGCAGAATTCCTGCACTTCCTGCTCGGAGGCGCGGACGCCCTCATGACCGGGCGCCGAGCAATGGCCATCCCATCCGCCGCCCAACGGCAGGCGTGAAGGATGCAGCCAGGCTCCGTTCAATCTGTGCAGCGGCATGAAGAAGGGACACGCCAAATCTGATTCTCCCGAGTGGGTGATCGGTTAAGTGATCGCCATTGTATCCAGAGCGGCGGTAACTCGCCAACCCGGAAAAATCATCCACCACCAAGGACACGAAGGTCCACGAAGGAAAATGTCACAGCACGAACCTGTAGTACTCTCGATTGAGCTAAGAGCCAAATGTGAAGGGCTAAGAAGCTAGGAGCCAGAAGCTAACTTATGGATCGCATCGCGTTGCTCAACGAAGTGCTGTCGCAAAATCCCAGCGACGCTTTCGCCCGCTATGGTCTGGCCATGGAGTACTCGAAAGCCGGGGAAGTGGAGCGGGCGCTGGAGGAGTTCGGCAAGCTTCTGGTGGCCCATCCTGATTACACCGCGGGCTACTTCATGGCGGCACAGACGCTGGCCAAGGTCGAACGCACCGAGGAAGCCAAGAAGATGCTGGCGGACGGCATTGCTTCAGCGAAGAAGACCGGCAACGCCCACGCGCAGTCGGAAATGGAAGCGATGCTGGCCGAACTGGAATAACCCGGAAAGAGCGCGGCCCTGCTTTCAGCTTTAGTCGACTCGCCGCGACATCTTCGTCATCGTTCGTTCCACCAGACCTGGAAACAGCTGATAGACCTTGATGGCGGGATGCATGGTCCAGGGCACAACCACTTCCCGCTTCTGTTTCAAGTAGCCGCGAAATACGGCGCGGGCCACGCGCTCGACGCTGATTCCGCGAACCGCCGACGGCCGCACCGTCTTCGCTTCTCTTCCCTTGATGGCATTGGCGCTGAAATCGGTGCGCACGTATCCCGGGCACACCGTCATCACGTGGATACCCGAGCCTTTGAGTTCCACGTTGGCTGCTTTTCCAAAAGCGTTCATGGCGAATTTGGTGGCGCTGTAGACGGAGTGAAACGGAAGCGGAATGTGGCCCGCCACACTTGAGATATTGATGATCGCTCCCGCACCCTGCTGCTTCATCACGGCCAACGCGGCCTGCATGCAGGCGACTGTCCCAAAGAAATTAGTGTCGAAGGTTTCGTGCACGGCGGTCATATCCACGTTCGCTGCCGTATCCATGAGGCCGTGGCCGGCGTTGTTGATCCAGATATCGATGCGGTGGAAGTGGTGCAGGGTAAGGCTGACGACGCGGTCAATCTCTTCGCGGTTGCGCACGTCGCAGGAGAGCGCCAGCGTGTTTTCGGTGTGGCCAATGCGGGCCCGGGCGGCCTCGGCGCGTCCCGCGTCGCGCGAAAGCAGAACGACCTTCGCCCCCTTATCGGCGAAAAGTTTGGCGATGGCTTCGCCAATGCCCATCGAGGCGCCCGTGATCACCACCACTTTTTCAGAGACCTCAGCCTGGCTGGAGTTCATTGTTTAGTTATCCGTTGTACTTTGCGGCCTTTGCGTTATTTGGCGAGGAACAACCTGACCGCCAGTGACTTCCGGAATCCCGCTGAAGGTCGGCGTACAATCGAGCTATTCCGACCCGCATTGCCGGGAAACGTTGGAGTCTCTGGGTGAGCCTTCTGCCGCTGTTTCCGCTGGACCTGGTGCTGTTTCCGGGCACTCCTCTGCCGCTACACATTTTCGAGCCGCGCTACAGAGAGATGATCTCCGAATGTCTGGACCAGAAGACTTCGTTCGGCGTCGTCCGGGCCAAGGAGGAAGGAGTCGCTGAGATCGGCTGCACAGCAGAGATTATCACCGTTGCCAAGAAATATCCTGACGGGCGAATGGACATCATGACCGAAGGTCGCCAGCGCTTTGAGGTCATGCAGGTCAGTCAGGAGCGGTCGTTTCTGCAGGCGGAGGTGCTCTACCTGCAGGACGAACCCGCCCATGCCGCCGCGGAGGACATTGCCCAGGCGCTAAAGCTGCGGGGCGAATTTTTCGAGCTGGCCGGTGTCTCCGCCGCAAGCTCCGGAACTGAAGGCCCCGCGCTCGCTTTCAATCTGGTCGGACCGCTTCCCCTCGATTTGGATTTCAAACAGACCCTGCTGGGAATGAAATCGGAAGCCGAGCGCATGCCAGCCGTCGTTTCCTATCTCGAAGCCATCTTGCCGAACTTGCGGCGGACGGTGCTGGTGCGTCAAAGAGCCGGCGGGAACGGCCACGTTCACTAGCAGTCTGCAACCCTTTTCCAACCGCAACCCCAAAATCATCAACCACGAAGGACACGAAGGTGCACGAAGGAACGGCCTGAGAACAAGACCTTGGTGATACGTCGCGTCATTAGTGGTGGATGAACTTGTGTCTGCGCTGAGCTGCGCGCCAACGGCGTATAATCCGACCAGAAGCTGTTTCCATTGGGGGTTTTTCCATCATGAGTCTGCCGCGGACGCTCGGCGAATTACGCCAAAGTCCCTTTAGCGAGCAACGGCTGAGTACCCGGCGCGTGAAAGATGAAATGCGCGACAACCTGATGGTGAAGCTGCGTCAGGGTGGCCCCATATTCCCCGGCATCGTGGGATATGACGACACGGTCGTGCCGCAGATCGTCAACGCCATTCTTTCGCGTCATAATTTCATTCTGCTGGGATTGCGCGGCCAGGCGAAGAGCCGCATCCTGCGCGCGCTGACTTCGTTGCTCGACGCTCAAACGCCTTACGTCGCCGGCTGCGAGATTCATGACAATCCATACGCGCCCATTTGCCGCCGTTGCCAGGAAGAGATCGCGAAGCGTGGCGACGATACCCCTATGGCTTACCTCACGCCGGAGCAGCGTTACGTGGAAAAACTGGCGACGCCGGATGTCACGATCGCCGATCTGATCGGCGATATTGATCCGATCAAAGCCGCACGTGGCGGACACGAACTCAGCAGCGAGTACACGGTGCATTACGGGTTGTTACCCCGCTCCAATCGCGGCATCTTCGCCATCAACGAACTGCCGGACCTTGCGGGAAAAATTCAAGTGGGCCTGTTCAACATCATGCAGGAAGGCGACGTGCAGATTAAGGGCTATCCCATTCGCCTGCCGCTGGACGTTGCGCTGGTGTTCAGCGCCAACCCGGAGGACTACACCGCCCGCGGCAAGATCATTACGCCCTTGAAAGACCGCATCGGCTCGGAAATTCGCACGCACTATCCCGCTACCGTCGAGGAAGGCATCACCATCACAGCGCAGGAGTCGTGGACGCAGCGCAATGGGCACAAGCTCCACCTGCCGAAATATGTGCGGGAAGTAATCGAGCGCATCGCCTTCGCCGCCCGCGAAGACAAGAAGATCGACAAGCGCTCCGGCGTCAGCCAGCGACTGCCCATTTCGGCCATGGAGAATGTGATTTCAAACGCGGAGCGCCGGGCCATCCACCAGAACGAGGCCCTGGTCGTGCCGCGCATCGCTGACGTCTACGCCGCCATGCCCGCCATCACCGGCAAGCTGGAATTGGAATACGAGGGCGAGATGAAGGGCGCCGACCACGTCAGCCGCGAACTGATTCGTTCAGCCGTGGCAAAGACCCATGACGCGTATTTCAAAGGCGTTGACATGCAGCAGATCGTGCAATGGTTCGACCTGGGTGGCGAGATTCAACTGGCGGACACGGCCAGCGCCGGGGAAGCGTTGCCATCGTTGCGTGGTATTCAAGGCTTGATGGAGAAAACGGTCAAGGTCGGCGTGGGCCCCAAGGACAGCCCGGAAGTGCAGGTATCAGCGGCCGAATTTATTCTTGAGGGCCTGCACGCGCACAAGCGCATCGGACGGAACGAAGAGCGCGTCTTCACTGCCGGAGAGAAGCAGCCCAAGCCGGCGGAAAAACCCTTCGAGCGCGAGGAGCACCCGTTCCGCGGCCGCCGGCCGTATAACTAGTCTTCAGTCGTCAGCATCGCTCAGGTCATCAGTCTGGCAAGCAAGAACTGAGGCGAATGTTTTGCTGGCGACTGAAGACCGACGACTGACGACTGAGAGCTTTTCCTATGAAACGCATTCGTTACAGCAAGTACGTCCCCGACCCGGCCGGCGAGATGAGCATGGAGGACCTGCTCAGCGCGCTTTCCGACTACTTGCTGCAGAGCGGCTTCCAGAATTACATGTTCTATGACATGCCTGAGGGCGAGCAGACGCTCGACGATCTGCGCCGCGCCATCGAACAGGCCCTGATGGATGGAAACCTGCTGGACGAGGAAATGCAAGAACGGCTGCGCCAGATGCAGATGGATGGAAGCCTCGACGAGTTGATCGAGCAGCTCATCGAGCGCATGGAGCAGGAGGACTACATCAGCGTCGACCAGCCGCCCGACCCGTCGCGGCAATCGAGCGTAGACGGTCAGGCCGGGGAGGCGCAGCAGGCGAAGTTTGAAATCACCGACAAGAGCCTGGACTTTCTCGGCTTCAAGACCCTGCGCGATCTGATGGGGTCACTGGGAAAATCCAGCTTCGGCCGCCATGACACGCGGGACTTGGCCACCGGCATCGAGACCAGCGGAGCCTCCCGGCCTTACGAATTCGGAGACACGCTGAACCTGGACATTACGGCCACGCTCTCCAGCGCCATTGCGCGCGAAGGCTTGACGGTCCCCCTGAACATTGAATACTCGGACCTGCAGGTGCACCAGTGCGAGTACCAGTCGTCCTGCGCGACCGTGCTCATGCTCGATTGCTCGCACTCGATGATTCTCTACGGCGAGGACCGCTTCACCCCGGCCAAGAAAGTCGCGATGGCGCTTTCGCACCTGATCCGGACGCAATATCCCGGCGACTCGCTTTCCCTGGTGCTGTTTCACGATTCGGCGGAGGAGGTTCCGCTGTCGCAACTGGCGCGGGTGAAAGTCGGTCCGTACTACACCAACACGCGGGAAGGCTTGCGCCTGGCGCAGCGCGTCTTGCAGCGGCAGCGCAAGGACATGAAGCAGATTGTCATGATCACCGACGGCAAGCCATCCGCTTTGACTCTCGAAGACGGACGCATCTACAAGAACGCCTTCGGCCTCGATCCCATGGTAGTCAGCCAGACGCTGGAGGAAGTTTCCAAATGCAAGCGGGCGGGAGTCATGATCAATACCTTCATGCTGGCTTCCGACTATGGCCTGGTTCAGTTCGTGCAGAAAGTTACGGAGATGTGCCGGGGAAAGGCGTATTTCACCACGCCCTACACTCTGGGGCAGTATCTGCTGATGGACTACATGTCGCGGAAGACCAAGACGATCCACTGACGCCGCGATCAGCCGGGCACTGGTGGCTCAGGCAATTCTTGAATTACAAATCAGTTGTTAGTTCTTAGTTCTCGGTTCTCAGTTTTAGGTATCGGACTTTTTCACGGCCGATTCCGCTCCCTGGAATCCGACGCGGCTGTGAGTTCCATCGCAAAATGGTTTGGTCACCGATCCGCCGCAACGGCAGAGAGAGAATGCCGGTTTGCCGGTCAGGTCGTACTTGTTGCCATCGGCGTCGACGAGTTCGATCGAGCCTTCAGGATCTTCCACCCGATACGGACCATTCTTGCGGACAGTAATTTTGACTGCAGCCATGAGGCCTCCCTGTTTGATATCTGAAAGATAACAGACGCAGCTCTCAGATTACGCTGCCGCCCGGTTTGTCTGCAGCAAGCTGGCGTAGAGTTCGAGATACTCATCGATCATGCGTTTGGAAGTAAAGCACTGGCGGGCCCGTTGATAGGCGCGGTTGCCGTAGGTGCGGCAGAGATCCCGATGATCGTTCAGGCGGCGAATGGCGGCCGCCAGACTGGCGGCATCATTTTCGCGGAAGTAGAGGGCGGCATCGCCCCATATCTCGCGGAACGCAGGGATGTCATTGGCCACAATCGCACAGCGCGAGAACGCGGCTTCGAACGCCGCCATATCGAAAGGTTCGTAGCGCGACGTGGCGGCATAAATTGCGGCCTTGCTGTAGAGGGTACGAAGTTGCGATTCAGTCTGCGGCCCTTTCAGCGCCACGTTGATCTCGTCAATCGCGAGTTTGACATCGGCGCGGATTGGGGTCCCGGCCGCACCATGGATTGGGTTTTCGGATCCCACGATACACACCGGCAGGGGATGGGTGTGCTGGGTGAGCAGTGAAACCTGCTTGCCGGCATCCAGTAACCGGCCCACGGCGAGCACCGAATCATCCTTGCCCACGTAGGGATTGAAGAAAATCGGATTGCGTCCGTTGTAGATAACGGTTTCGTGGCGGGCTTGGGTATAGCACTCGCGGATGGCATCCCGCATCCAGGCTGACGGGGCCACCACTACGCTGGCCAGTGCCAGGCCCCGCGTGACAACTTCCCGATACCATTGCAACCAGCGATCTGGTTTGGGGTCCCGCCCGTGGACTTCCCGCCACCAAGTGATCAGGTCACCGTGCGCAACCACGACGCGCGGCACGGGAACCGGCAGGCTGCCATAGCACAACTGGTTCAGGTGCAGTACATCGGGCTTCAGTTCTTTGACCAGCGAGATGAGATACGCCGAAGAGTCTTGAAAGTCCTCTTGCCCTTCCTGCATCCAATCCAGGCGGAATGCGGTGGGATGGTATTCCAGGCCGTGCAGGTTATCCATCCACAGAGTCTGTTGGGGCAGGGGAATTTCGCCGAAACTCACCAGGGTGACGCGCAATCCGCGACTCACCAACCCCGAAACGAGTTCGCGAATGTAGGTCCACGTGCCACTCAAGGTGTCGGCGGTAACCAGAACGTGCACGAGTGTCCCCTGGGAAGCGCGGACAGGCGGGAGAAGGCCGGAATTCCGCGGTTCTTTTCTGCTGCGTCATTGTAGTGCGGGAAGCGCAGAGTGCGGGAAGGATTTTCGCGGCAGCGGCGCGGGTGCGCAAAGTATTGCACTTACCCAGAAGAATCACGAAGATGAGGAGCCGCTGGGGGTTCGGGTCTAGATGGGGGACTTCGAGTTTGCTGCCTATTTCCTTGGCCAGTTCATGAACCGCCCGCATTCTGCTTTCGGCGCCGGTTTGGAGATTGGGAACTTGCAGCGCCATTTCGCAGGACAACAGCAGCGCTGTGATCGTGCCTTTGAGGTCGTTGCGCATGGCCTTTTGTACTTCCTGCCGGACTAGGAGCACTTGCTTTTCGTGCCGCCGAAGGGCGGCCTGCAGCTCCCGCGCAACTCGCTCCATATTGCTGATGGCGAAGTTGACGTGCACGGGAACCGCGGTTCCAATGTGTTCCAACACCATATCGCTTGCGACTGGTTCGGTTTCGAGGAAGGCCTGATCAATGAGAACGGCCACGTATTCCTGTGCGCGCAACCGCGCCAGCGCCTGGGATGAAGTGGCCACGACATGAGTTTCTTCCGACGTGACTCGCTGGATCGACTGGGCGCTGTCCCGAGCTTTGGCTGAAGGCGTAATGACTAGCAACATGCTTGGTCTTGCTTGCACTTCTACAGCCGTGATCGCATGGCTGAAAATACAGAAGTTATCGCGCGACGGCTCCGGACGCCTTCCCGGTTTGGTAAGCGCCAGTCTAATCCTGGGAAACGTACTCCTTCAGCTTGCGGTAGAGCGTAGTCTTGCCGATCCCCAGCATTCGCGCCGCCAGCAACTTGTCGCCGTTGAGTTGAGCAATCGTGCTCAGGATGGTCTGCTTTTCCAGTTCCGCCATGGGCATGATTGCGCCTTGCCGTTGCTCCCATTGGACGGGTTGATGGGCGCGCCATGGATCGCGCTGGGCAAGTCGGCCACGTGAATCACCGGGCCGGAGGTGAAGGCGCAGGCCCGTTCCAGGCAGTTCTCCAGTTCGCGCACATTTCCCGGCCAGTCGTAGGCCAGCAGGGCTTTCATCGCATCGTCGCTCAGGGTTCGTTCGTGGCCCGATGCGCGTGACAACCGTTCCAGGAAGAACCCGGTCAGCAGGGGAATGTCCTGCCGCCGGTCGCGCAGCGGCGGAATCTTCAGGCTCAGCACATTCAGCCGGAAATAGAGGTCGCGGCGAAACGTTCCCTGCGCCACCGCCTGCTCCAGGTCGCGATTGGTGGCCGCCAGAATCCTCACATTGATCGCAATCCGTTTGGTGCTCCCCACGGGACGAATCTCCCGCTCCTGGATGGCCCGCAGCAGCTTGGCCTGAAGATCGACCGGAAGTTCTCCCACTTCATCCAGAAATACCGTGCCTCCTTCGGCGATGGCCAGCAAGCCGTCGCGGGATTGCACCGCTCCGGTGAAGGCGCCTTTGACGTAGCCGAACAGTTCGCTCTCGATCAGCGTAGGGACCAGCGAGCCGCAGTCCACCGGGAATAAACGGCTTGTCGCGGAAGGGGCCGGAGAAATGAATGGAGCGGGCCACCATTTCCTTCCCCGTGCCGCTTTCGCCCAGGATGAGCACGGGGTGGTTGCTGTGCGCGGCTTTGCCGATGATGCGATAGAGCTTTTCCATCTCCGGCGCGCGGCCGACGATATTGCCAAAGCCCGACTTGGACTTGATCTTCTCGCGCAGCGTCCGGTTCTCGGTCTTCAACTTCAGATGGCCGGACACTCGCTCCAGCAGCAGCCTCAGTTCTTCCATGCTGAAGGGTTTGGTCACGTAGTCGTAGGCGCCGTTCTTCATGGCCTGGACGGCCGACTGCACCGTGCCATAGCCGGTGACCACCACGATGACCGCATCCGGCCGGCGTTCGCCGATCTGATGCAACGCCTCCAGCCCGCCGGCGCCCGGAAGTTTCAGGTCCAGCAGCACGACATCGATGTTCTGCGTGTCCAGCACACGATAGGCATGCTCGGCGGAATCGGCCACGCTGGCGTTGAAACCGAGCGATTGCGCGACTTCGCGGCAGACCTCCCGGATGGCGCGCTCATCGTCGACGATCAGGAGGTTCAGGTAATTTGCACCCTCTACCTGGACAGGATTAGGAGCGGTGAGTGTGGCTGTGGTCATGAATCACCTCTTTTGCTTTCGAATTTGGCAGGTCGTGCGCCTGAGCCCGCGGCAGATGCAACGAAACCCGGGTACCCTTCCCCGGTTCGCTCTCGGCCGTAATGGTTCCGCCCTCCTGCCAGGCCAACCGGAGGGCGGTGGCCAGTCCCAGGCCGGTTCCCCGGCCCAGCTTTTTCGTGGTGAAAAACGGCTCGAAGGCATGGCCGAGGGTTTCGACATCCATACCGCAGCCGGTGTCAGTGACGGTAAGCTCGACCCACTGCCCGATTTGGGAGGGCGCATCGAGGCCGAAGGGACGCGGGTCGGTGGAGTTCTGTGTCGTCAGCGCAATCCGTCCGCCATCGGGCATCGCGTCGCGGGCGTTCAGCACGAGATTCAGGAGAATTTGCTGGACTTGCGCCGGGTCCATTCGTACCGCACCTAAGTCGGGGTCGAGGGACGTGGTCAGAACGATATTTTCGCCAATCAACCGGGCCAGCAGGTCTTCGACTCCGGTGACAACATCATTCAAGGCGAACACACGCGATTCTTCGGCCCGAGGACGCGCCAGCGCCAGCAACTGCTGCACCAGCGCAGCGCCATTTTCGCCAGCTGCGCGCATCTCCAGTGCGTAGCGGTAAGGGCGGCTGTCTTTTTTTAGATCTCCAATCAGCAGGTCGCAGTAGAGCATGATGCCGGTAAGCAGATTGTTGAAGTCATGAGCGACTCCTCCCACCAGCCGGCCGACGGCCTCCGCTCTTTGCGCTCCCAGTACCTGCTGTTCCGCTTCTCTCTGGCGGGTCACGTCGCGCGCGTGGATCACCTGAAATTCACGCCCTCGCAGTCGAAACCCGGCCCGGTCAATCTCCAGGTGTAGCCCGGTGCCATCCCGGCGCGTGAAAAAAAACGGCGCATCGGAATCAACTCCGCGTGCACGCTTGCCCGCCACGGGGAGCGCAGGGAGCAGTTGCTCGACTCTCCTCCCGTGAAGCTGTCGCGGATCGCCACACTCAAACATTTCGCACCACGCAGGATTGGCGTACACAATGACGCCAGACGCAGTGATCGCCAGACTTTCGGGAGAGGCCTGTACGGCAGCCAGAAGGACGGCCGAGTCGGGAGATCCCGAACGGTCCGGCTGCGGCTGCGCTATGGCATTCATGGGTTACAAGCCTCACGCTTCTCCGAGAGTTCCTCGAACCGAAGCATTAGTCAGAAGCACGTTTTGGGAAAGCACCAATTGGGTGCGAGACGCCTGTCGAAGGGTCTATCCCCTCCCGTATTGGGAAACCTGCTCCGACAAGTTCGCCGTTGCTATGCTCTCCATTTTGGGAAGTCTAGGCGCGCGCGGGCCAACTGCTAAGGGCAGCGGTCACAGAATGATGTGACGGAAGAACATGGCGGCTGTCCGCAAACCAACTAAGAACTGAGAACCTGCAACTGGCAACTGGGGGCCAATCTTTTCTTGCCAGCCCACACTCCTGGCAAGGACCCGCAAAGAGCTGCATCTTTTCCGTGATCTCTATCCTCGCGAGGCGACATTCTTTCCACCTGATGTGCAACCATTTGCGGCATTGAAAAAAACAAAAAGTTGGCCCGCATGGGTGATTTGATTTTTCATCGGGACGTGTTACTGTGATCTTCCTCCCCCGCGATATCTCCGAATAAACCAGGATTCCAAGACGGAAGCGAGGATGCTCGCTGCCTGGACAACGTCGGCACCAAAGGGCCCAGTACCAAATGAATCGACATCGGAGTTTGCTTGTAATCGCTGGATTGGCAATTTTAGGCCTCACCGCATGTGGTGGCGCGGGATCCAGTTCTCCCAGTCCCACCACGCCCCAGAGTCCACCTACGCCTCCACCTCCAACTCCATCCCTGCAAACATTTCAGGATGCCAGCGGCATCATCGCGACTTTCAGCCCGCAGCAAATCGACACCTCGAATCCCTTTTTCGCCAAATTGGGGACAAATGACCGCACATGCGCCAGTTGCCACGATGTCGCGGACGGAGGGAGTATCACTCCCACGCACTTGCAGCAGCGATTTCAGAGCAGCCAAGGCGCGGACCCGGTGTTTCGCCCGGTGGATGGAGCCAATTGCCCGAGCGCCGATGTATCCACTCTGGCAGCCAAGACTTCCGCGTACAGCCTGCTGTTGAACTTTGGACTGATCCGAATCACGTTGCCGGTGCCGGCAAACGCCGAGTTCAGCATCATCTCGATTAACGATCCCCTCCAATGTCCGGAAAACACAGCGAGCCAACCGGGCCTCTACCGGCGGCCCCTTCCCGCCACCAACCTGAAGTTTTTGAACGGAATTATGTGGGACGGCCGCGAGCCCGACTTGCAGACCCAGGCCAAGAACGCAACCCTGGTACACGCTCAACCCGGCGCTCCGCCGTCGGATGCGCAGATACAGCAGATTGTGAGCTTCGAGACCTCGCTATTCACGGCGCAGTCGGAAGACAGCCTGGCCGGAGACCTCACGGCGCAGGGTGCGAATGGCGGTCCAACGTTCCTTTCAACTGTTCCCTTTTCTGCCGGGATCAACTCAGGTAGCGGGTTCAGCACGAACGTATTCAACTTGTACTCCAACTGGGCCAACGCCAGCGGCACGAATGGAGCGGCGCAACAGTCCGTCGCGCGCGGAGAAGTGTTGTTCAACACATTCCCGATGTTGATTTCCACCGTGCCAGGATTTAACGATGTTCTGGGTCAGACTGTCGTATTGGGTACCTGCACGACCTGCCACAACACTCCGAATGTTGGCGGCAGTTCGACCGGCGTTTTGATGAACATCGGAGCGGGCGCTGCCGTCGGCAATCTGCCATTGTACGAACTGCAATGCACGGACGGCTCGCAGGTGTTGGCGGCCGATCCCGGACAGGCCATGGTGACCGGCAAGTGTGCGGACATTGGCAAGTTCAAAGTGCCGGGGTTGCGAGGTTTGGCCGCGCGCCCGCCGTACTTCCACAACGGCGCGGCGGAATCCCTTATGGACGTGGTCAATTTCTACGACCAGCGTTTCAATATGACGCTGAGTGTCGAGCAAAAAGAAGACCTGGTCGCGTTCATGAACACGCTCTAGGTAAGGTGCGGCGGTTGCGTGGAGTCGCTTCGGGCTGGCTTCCGAAGATGATCAGATTCAGAGCGGCAGCGGCCGCGCTAGCCGGAAGGTCAGGCGGCGTTCGGGCGCAACGCCGACGTCACTACTGCCCGTGGCAAAGGTCGTTCCTGGAGCCTCGACCGAGGCATCGATAAGAGTACCTTTGCCCTTGCCGGAACTCTCGCGAAGGATGGTTACATCACGCCTCTGGTGCGAACCGCGCTTCACGAAGATGCTGGAAGTCTGGATAGGCAGGACTTTGCCATTGAGCGAGATTTCCGTCAGCGCCAGCGACAGGTAACCCGCTTCCTGGATGCGGTCCGAGGCCCGTGCGTCTAGCACCTTCCCCGTCAATAGAGCTCCCTGCGGCGCCACCGTCCGTCCCCGGACAACGATGGGCTCGTCCAGCACCGCTTCGAAGGGATCGCCGGGCCGCGAACTGGCACTCGACAACGACAAGCGCAAGTGGATGGTGACTGGCGTTCCAGCCGGGATAGCCGTGGGTACCAGGGAACCTGTGGGGAAATTTCCCGCCTTGTCGGATGGGGCCTCAAAAGGCAGTTGCTGATCGGTGCTCGCGCTCTCGTCGCCAACGGGGAGAGATTGGTGCCGTGAACAGCCCGCCAGGGTGAGCCCGGCCAGCACAACCGAAAACACTGCGGTGATCCGCCAACGCCCCTGGAACCACTTCATGAAACAATCCTGACGCGCACCACCACAACCTGCAAGTCGCAAGATGGATGCCATCCTGCGGGATTGATTTATCAGCGAGTTAGTGACGTGTGGAAATCGTCCGTGTAGTTATTGCCTGTAGTATCTGCGCTGGCATGAACACGAAAAGCGGCCAAAAATTTGTTCGGATGCGCACGGATAGGACAGCCAAGAACAGGAATTAGAGCTTGATCCGCGCAAATCCGCGAGATCCGTGGCGGATTTTTCTTTTGTAAAAGATCGACGATAAGAGCGTACAGCGTACGGAAGGGCGCAAAGATTAAGCCAGTCTTAGTTCCTTCTCACGCACAAAAAAACGGAGGAGCGGTTTGAGCCGCTCCTCCGGTGACTGAACCAACCGTTTCGCCGATCGGTTACTCGGACGACCCGTTACTCGGACGATCCGCCCAGGCCGACTGAGGCGCTGGAGGCTTCGTTCTCGGGCTGGACGATCAGGCCATCAAACGGGGTGGCTCCCACAAAGCGTCCGCGCACTACGCTGATGCGACGCAGCGGGTATCCCGAATCCGGACCGCGATGCCAGCTGCGGCCGTCCTTGCTCTCAAACACCACTCCGGTAGCGCTGCTGGTGGCCAACAGACGCTTCTTGCTCTGGTCGTAGGCGATCGAGCTGATGTCCTTGTCCGGAAGGCCGTTCACGACATGCTCCCAGGTCGCGCCGGAATCGGAACTCCGGTAGGCGCCTTCGCGGGAGGCAACCAGGATCTGCCCTTCAGGCGTGAGCGTCACGCCGTGAATGGCGGTGATGTAGGAGGACAGAGGCGCTTGCTGCCAGGTCGCTCCACTGTTCGAGGAATAGAGAACGTTGGTGCGAGTGGCGGCGACGATCAGGTCGCCTTTGGACTCGACCGCAACGAAATCCGTCTTGCCCATTACCGGGCCGCCGGTCCAGGTCTTGCCCTGGTCGGTGCTGATGAGCAGGCCAGCCGAAGAGGCTGCCAGCCAGCGCTTGGGTGTGATCTCGATATCGCTGACGCGGCCATCGAGAGTGGAGCGAGTTGCAATGGTGGTCGCAGCTTTCTTCGCGCCCTTCTTGGTCTTGGCCGCTACCGCTGCCGGCTTGAGGGTCACGATCGTGTTGCTCGGACGCCATTGGCTGGCACTGCGATCCAGCAGGAAGATGCCTTTATTGGTGCCGGCGATCAACCCGCCATTGGGAGTCTGCTGCAAAGCGAAGACATCGCGTCCGCCCAGGCCCGCGCTCTTCTGCTGCCAGCTCTGTCCGCCATCGCGGGTGGAGAAGACGCCGCCAAACTCGCGGTCATTCACCACGCCCACCAGGATGCTGTTGGGATCGTTCTGGTCAGGCAGAATGGAGCTGACGTAGCGATGGGTGTAGCCGTGATTGGAGGCCGCGAAGGTCTGCGCCCCATTGTCACTGGCCAGGACGCCGCTGCGATCGGTAGCCAGCAGCACCCGGTTCGAGTTGCGCGGATCTACCAGCACATCGTTCACCACGACTTCGGAATTGGTTACGTGCTTCCAGCTCTTGCCCCCGTCGGTGGTCTTCCACAGACCCTCGGTGGTTCCGGCGTAAACCGTCCCCGGATCTTTCGGGTCCTGCTTCAGCACGCGGGTGCGGCGCGCGGAAAACGGAATGCCCTGCAACTTGCGGAAAAGATCGCCCGCGCTGTCGCTGCGGTAAATTCCAGAACACGCGCTGGCGTATACAACCGAAGGATTGGTGGAGTCAACGATGACCGAGAAAACGTCCGAGTCATCGATCATTCCCTTGTTGATGCGGTGCCAGTTGGCGCCGCCGTCATCGGTCTTCCATGCCAGATGCCAGGTTCCCGCGTACACCACGTCGGGATTCTTGGGATCAAGGGCGAGCGACTCGATGTTCTTCAATTCGGTCTGGCTGGCCGGAGAAATCCGCTCCCAGCTATTGCCGCCGTTTTGGCTGCGGAACACACCGTCCAGAGCGCCGATCACCAGCACCTTGGAATCGTAGGCTGCAATGGCCAGGGCCCGCACCGACTTGCCGTGCACGCCGGGCATCGCTTCCCAGTTGTTGCCGCCATCATGCGACCGGTACACGTCGCCGGCCTGCTGATTGACCACGCTCCACGCCGAAACGTAAATGTGTTTGGGATTCTGCGGATCGATCGCGATGTGATCGAGAACATTGTCGTCGCCACCCAGGTGGGCCAGACGCGACCAATTGTGTCCGCCGTCCGAGGACAGGAAAAGCGTTCCCGTGCTGGTTCCCAGGTAAATGCGATCGGGATTTTGCGGATCGAAATTCAGACTTCGAACGTCGCCCCCGTCCGGACCCAGGGCGGTCCACTGACCGGCCCACAGGGTGGAGACTGAGAGCATTGCAACAGCTAATGCAATCAACACTTTACGCGAAATCATAGGTGAATTGGCCCCTAGCGAAAAAATATGCGCTCGCGGCTGAGATTGACAGCGTAATACGCTCTTTTCAAGTTACGTAAGGCCAGACAAAAAAGGGCCGGTCGAGTATTGAACTCGTCCGGCCCATGCTCACCTAACCGTCATTGAGCCTTAGGCTTAGCTGCCTTCTTCTTGGCGGCTGCGGGATGGTCTGGAACCGCTTTCACCATCGACTCATCCACCACTTCGGTTCCCGAACCCGAGAAGGTTGCACCGGCAGGGACCACCCAGTATTCGGCGGTCTTAGTACCGGCACTTCCTGTGCGCACTTCAATCCGGCTGGCATCGATGGCTTGCTTGGCTTCGCCACCTGACAGATATGCCTTGGAATTGACCGCGCGCTCCCCGGCCAGGTTCTTGCGTTTCTCGCCAGGTTCAGCATTGCCCACGATGACCAGCTTGGCATCGGGATCATGCTGCAGCCGCTGGGCCACATCGTCCAGTACGGCCTTGCACGTGTTGTCCACGCGCCATGGCTTCACCTTGTTGGGGAATTCGCACTCGCTCAGCTTGCTCGCCTCTGGCGGCGGTGGCGGCGGATTCTCTACCGTCACCTGGCTCGAAGCGGATGCTGTGAGACCGCGCGAATCGGTACAAGTTGCGCTCACCGTGATCGATCCGGGAGAAGCTCCGGTCGTGGTAAGGGTACCCGTGCCGCCATCTCCGGAGACGCTGCCGCCACTGGCGGTCCAGCCACCGATGGTGACCGGCACATTGTCCGGGCTGGTGCAAGTGCACGTCACGGTTGACGGAGTACCAGTCTGCACCGTCGTTGGATTGGCCGAGCAAGACATGGTCGGCGGATTCTTCGGCGGTTCTTTCACGGTGAAGTTGGCGCTGCAGCTGGCCTCGCCGCCTTTTTTCATCTTGGGGTCGGTCACGTGAGCGGTGACGGTGTAACTGCCGCCCGCGACTCCGGTTGTGTCTACGGTCGCGGTGGTGTCCTTACCCGTAATTTTTCCGCCGGTGCTGGCCCAGGTGTAGGTCAGCGTGTGCTTGGGATTGAAATTGCTGCCGCTGGCTGTAACCGTGACCGGCTCGCCTACCATGACTTCGCTGGGCTGGATGGAGCAGGCCGCCGCTGGAACCACGGGATTGGGGAAGCCGAAGTTGAAGACCAGACCGGTGCGCAACCGGACTCCGCTCATTTCAGGATGCTGCAGGTTCGGAAAGCTGGAGGAGACCACGTCGGAAAAATTGTGGTCTGCCCACACCCAATCCGCTTCAAAGAGGCGCAGCGACATGCGGCGCCAGACATTGATGTCCATTCCGCCGCCGAGAATTGCGCCGATGCGGTTGCTGGTGTCCACCAGCGGCACGTTCAGGCGGTTGTAGCCCAGCAAGGTGTGAAGGAAAAAGGTCACACCTTCATTGCGAAAGGCCAGACGAGGTCCGATCGAAAGCGTGTTCAGGCTCCCGAACTTGTTTGAGTTCAAGCCGTAGTCGGCTTCCATTCCCAGGTGTGGCGTAAAGTTATAAGTTCCGCTGGCGCCCGCTCCCTGGGGAATGTCTCCCATTCTCTGCCCCGCTGCAGCATTCGGAGGCAGAAACGGCAACGGCACGGTGATCCCGGGGTGGAGCCACTGATAACCGACAAAGATTTCTATTTTCGGGTTAACTTCTTCTTGTGCGGCTCCAGGGACTGAGATCAACAGGACGGCTAATGAGCTCAAGAAAATGCCACACAGCAATCGACGAAGTGACATGCAATCCTCCAAAATCCTCAATGACGTTCTACGTCCACGCTTTAGTTGCTTGGTAAACCGGGAGTTGGCGTGGCAAGCCAGTACCGCTTTGGTATGGGAAACGATTTTACCCCAGACCAAGGCCAAATCAAGCTGACCTGTAAACTTTTTCCCAGTTAGATAACTCTCAGAAATCCCGCTAAGTGTCTCAGATTGATATACTATCCAGCTTCTGGGTCGAACCATCCAACCGGAGTCGCCCAGTCCGCCAGGCGGACTCAGTTTCGTTCCCTTCGAACCCAGGATCCGCGGGACTTGGGCGCGGCTTGCAGCCGGGCCGGAAAGCCTAAATAATGGGCTGCTAGGCCACTATGAACCACGAAAAAGTATTGATTGTTGAGGATGAAGAAAACGAGCGGACTGGCCTGGCCGAACTGATCACAGGCTGGGGCTACCGGGCTGAAACCGCTAAGGATGGCGCCGAAGGACTGGAAAAAGTTACTGCCTGGACACCTTCCATCGTGATCACTGACATGAAGATGCCGCGCATGGGCGGCCTGGAACTACTGGAAAAGCTGGCTGCCGACACGCAAGCCATGGCCGTGGTCGTCGTGACCGCGCAGGGAACCATCGACAGCGCGGTACAGGCAATGCGCATGGGCGCTTACGACTACATCACCAAGCCGATTGACACCAACCGGTTGCGATCGATCCTGCAGAATGCATCCGCGCTGCTGGGCACCCGGGCAGAACTTGAAGTCACACGCCGCAAGCTGCGCGACGCCGGGTCGCTGGGCAGCCTGATTGGGTCGTCCAAGAAAATGCAGGAAATCTTTCACCTGATCGAGATGGTTTCACCCAGCACGGCGTCGGTGCTGATCACAGGGGCCAGCGGCACGGGCAAGGAACTGGTGGCGCGGACGGTTCACGAGCTGAGCCCGCGGCGGAACAAACCTTTCGTTCCCATCAATTGCGCCGCGATTCCGGAAACCCTGATCGAAAGCGAAATCTTCGGCCACGAAAAAGGAGCATTCACCGGAGCCCTGGAGCGGCGTACCGGATGCTTTGAGCTGGCGGAAGGCGGAACTCTGCTACTCGATGAGATCGGCGAGATGCCCGTCGCTACCCAGGCGAAACTGCTGCGCGTTCTCGAGGACCGCAAACTGCGCCGGCTGGGCAGCAAAGTGGAGACCACGGTTGACGTCCGGGTGCTGGCCGCCACCAACAAGGTTCCCGAAGAGGCAGTTGCCCGCGGTGAACTGCGCAATGATCTTTACTATCGCCTCAACGTTTTTAATATTCACATGCCGCCACTGCGTGAACACAAGGAAGACGTTCCGGAACTGGTGCAAGCGTTGCTGGCGGACATGAACGAAAAGCACGGACGAAAAGTCGCAGGCGTGAGCGAGGCCGTCCTGAACGCGTTTCAAAACTACTCCTGGCCGGGCAACGTGCGTGAAATGCGCAACACGCTGGAGCGGGCAATTATTGTTTGCGATGGCGCGGTGGTTGAGACCAAACATCTGCCGCCCGGATTCGGGCAATCCAGTCTGCGGAGTTCCGCCGAGGATTCCGACACCGTGCGCCTGGGCGTGGGCACCACGGTGGAAGAAGCCGAGAGGCTGCTGATCCTGAAGACGCTGGAGGCCACCAACAATAACAAGACCCGGGCGGCGGAAATTCTCGGCATCAGCCTGAAGACTCTGCACAACAAGCTCAAGGAGTACGGCAGCGCCACCGCGGACGCGGCATTGGTAAGAGAAGAATAGGGCAGCTTTTAGCTATTAGCTCTTGGCCATTAGCTAAGAGCCATTCGTGGATTCGAAGTGCCGGGATGGAGTCTGCATCCCAAAGGCAGGAAGAGTGCACGGGGCAATTGCGACCGGCTTGCAGCAATTTGCCCTTGGTCAACACCCGTGGGTATTAGCTAAAAGCCAAGAGCTAAAAGCTAAGAGCTGATTGCTGGTTGCCATGCGTCGAAAAACCAAAATCGTGCTGGCCATCACCTTCATGGTGGCGGTGCTGGTGCTGACGTTTTCCTATATCTATATTTCGGAATTACTGCGCCAGCGCGTGACCACGGCGCGTGAATCCGCGGCGCAGCTGACTTCGAATCTCGCCTACCTGGCGGCGAACGCCGCTCCCGACCTGAGCAGCACCAAGGTGGACACCGCCAATCCGCAAGCCACGCGGCGGGCCGTGGCCTACTACCTGGGCACGGATCGCGATCTGAATAATTTTCTGGAGTCGGTGGTGGGGACCTGGCCCATCATTTACGACGCGGCCATAGTCGACAGCGACGGCAAAGCCATCCTGCATACCAATCCCGACCTGGTGGGCAAGACGGTTCCCGACCGGCCTGACTTCCATCAGGTGGAGAATGCCAACTTCCGCCGGCAGTTCCGCATGGTTTACAACCCGCCCACGGTGTATGACGTGCGCATTCCATTGCAACTGGACGGAGCCCGCTTTGGCAGCATCCGGGTGGGAGTATCGACGGTTTTCCTGAAGAACGAACTGACCCCGCGCTTACAGCAGGCCATCGTGTTTTCCAGCATCGCGATTCTTATCTCGCTGATCCTGGCCGCCGGGCTTTCGAACATTGCCCTGGGGCCGCTGGAACAGATCAATCGCAGCCTGGACAGCGTTACCGCCGGCGGTGGAGAGGTGGTCAGCGAACCTGAAGCCGGTCACGACGAGTACGGGATGGTAAGCCTGAAGATCGCCCACCTGGGACGGCAGATGCGCGATGCCAAGGAAATCTTCTCGGCCCTGAAAGACAACGTAGACCAGATCATGGGCAATCTGCAGGACGGCTTGATGCTGTTTACGCGCGACACGCGGGTGGTGCTGGTGAGCGCATCGGTGGAGCGCTTTCTAGGGCGGCCGCGGCGCGAGTTGCTGGGCCAGATGGCGCGGGGGATTTTCTCTCCCAACTCGGAGTTCGGAGCCCTGCTGCTGCAGTCGTTCGACCGGCGCGCACCGATTGCCCCAAGAGAGATCGAGTTTCCCAACGGCAAACGGGTGCAGATCTCTCTCGACTTCATCCGCGAAAAGGAAACTCCCATCGGCGCGCTGCTGACCATGCGCGATGCGGAATGGGTGCGCCGCATCGAGGACGAAATCGAAATGTCCCGCCGGCTTTCGGCGAACGGACGGATCACCCGCGGCGTGGCCCACGAGGTCAAGAACCCGATCAACGCGATTGTGCTTCACCTGCAGCTGCTGCAGGGCAAGCTGCGCCAGATCGATCCCGATACCCGCCGCCACATGGACATTATTGGCAGCGAAATACACCGCCTCGACCGGGTGGTGCAAATCCTGGTGGATTTCACCCGTCCGCGCGACCTGCATCTGGAAGAAACCGATTTGCGCCGCCTGCTGGAGGATGGAGTGCAGTTGGCCGGCCCCGATGCCGGGCGCCATGGCGTCACCATCAGCTGTGAGCTTCCCTCCCAGCCCCTGACCGTGAAGGTGGACACTGACTTCATCAAGCAGGCCATCCTCAACGTGGTGCTCAACGGAGTGCAGGCCATGCCGAACGGAGGCAAGCTGACGGTTTCGGCGCGCCGGGAAGATGACATGGTCGTCACCGAGATTCGCGACCAGGGCAATGGCATTCCACCCGAAGCTCAGGACAAGATTTTCGAACTGTATTTCACCACCAAAAAGGATGGAACCGGGATTGGGCTGGCGCAGACCTATCAGATTCTGCAATGGCACTACGGATCGGTGGACTTCGAATCGGTAGAGGGAAAAGGCACAACCTTTCGCTTGCGCCTCCCGCTGGTTCAGTCGCGCTCGAATTCCCTGGTGGAGGTGGCGACTCGAAGCTAGATCCAAGGATTAAGAGACTCTGGACTGTTACAGTCGCGTGAATTCTGCAAAATCATCGGGCACCGGGATCGCAGGCACGAGTTAGAATTCCGGTGGGTTTGACGAGGTCTTCGCAGCATCAAATTTCACATGAGTATGTATCTGGCCGCCATTCTCGGAGTTTGTGGGTTGACGGTTCCGTGCGTCTCGGGCGCAGTCTTTCCGGCGCACCTCCCGCAATTCAGCCAGGACACTCCAGCGGCGAACACGGCACCGGCTCAGACCACGCCGCCTCAAGAGCCGGCTCAGGAACCACCAAAGACGCAAACTCCGGCGGCCGCCACCAAACCGGAACCTGGCGCTTCTGAATCCAAGACTGCGGAATCTGGTGCTTCGGAATCCAAGACGGCTGAACCGGCCAGCAAAGCTCCGCACAAGAAACGAAAGCGCCGCAAGACGGTCGCGTCCGGCAATGCCACACCGGAGAAAAAAGTAGTGCGCAACGGCGGCACCGCCGATCCCGTGGTGCAACTCGCCCCAGGGATGAGCGCGGAGCAGGCCTCCAGCCAGCGCCAGAACACTACCCAGTTGATGGCGGCAACCGATGCGAACCTGAAACAGATCTCATCCCGCCAGTTGAACTCCAGCCAGCAGGACAGCGTAAGCCAGATTCGCAAGTACATCGAACAAGCCAAGGCCGCCGAACAGGCAGGAGACGTAGAGAGAGCGCATAATCTCGCGTCCAAAGCTCGGTTGTTGTCGGATGATTTGGCGAAACACTGAATAGAAGGCTTCTAGCTTCTAGCTTCTAGCTTCTAGCTAGATACAAACCCATCCGAGCGACGCCTTCCAGAAGCGAACGATCCCCATCGGAACACGCGGTTGAGGTGCGATTGCTTTTAGCTAAGAGCCAGAAGCCAGAAGCTATTTGCCCTTCGCGCGCGCCGCGTTTACCTTGGCCAGCAGATCCTGTGAGAGCGGCTGTACCGGGCCGGGAATCTTGGCGGCCTCCATCAATACGTCACGCGCTTCGTTGACGTGGTTCAGCTTGGCATAAGCGAAACCTAGACGGTAGAGCGCGACCGCGTACTGCTGGTCGTCCACGCCTTTGAGCAGCGCGGTGGCCGATTTCAGCTCAGGCACGGCAGCCGCGGTTTTTTCCTGCTTCATGTAGGCATAGCCCAGCGTGGAATGGGCAACCCCGCCGGAGAGCTTGTGCGAGCGGTCGGCATCGGGAGCGTCGGCCTTGGCAGCGGCAACCGCTCTTTGCGCGTAAGAAGCAGCTTTCGCCACGCTGCCCGGCTTGGGATCGTCGACGTACGTCCCCGCCAGCAGCAACAGAGCGGCCAAATTGTTGGGATTCGCTGCCAGCGCTTTTTCGCCATAGGCCACGACTCGAGTGTGGTCCTTAAGTTCGGAGAGCGCCATCATGGCGTAGGAGGCCACGGGTTCGTCGAAGCGCGAATTCGGGAAGGCCGTGGTAAAGCGATCGATGTCGTTCATGCGCGTCTTGGCGTTGGTTTCGTCGACGATCACATTGAAGGCAGCCGCCTCCAGGAAATCGTGAGAATTCTTGCCTGCAGTTTTCTGTTCTGCGGTCTCGGTGGCAAAATCCTGGTCGCTCATTCCCTCCGGCTTGGTCTTGCCGATTGAGTTATAGACTTCGCCGCCGCGCACCGAGTAGTCCAGCAACTTGCTGTTGTTCTTCAACTGCTGCGCGATGCTGGCCTGGGACACGAGAATATCGAGGCTATGCGGCGCGCTGGCCAGGGCCTTGTCGCCGTAGTCGAGCGCTTTCTGCAGGTCCCCTGTGCCCTGGTAGGCCTGCGCCAGCTGCCAGTTGCCATAGGCGACGGCTGCCGGATTGGAGGCAAACTGCTTGAGAAAATCCTCGTACATGGCCAGCTTCTTCTGGTCATCCGGTTCCTTGGTGATGGCCTGCAGCGCTTGATCTTCCGGCGTGCCCGCCGGAATGACGATGTTTTCGCTTTGAGCCCGGGAAAGCAGAGGGGCAACTACCAGCAGAAAGGTAACCAGCAGGACGGGCCAGCGGCCGTGCTTCATACCTCACCTCCAGAATTGCGTCGGCATCGTAGCTCCGAAAATGGGTTTGTGCAAGTCGTGTGCTAGTCTGGGCGCATGCAGGGTCGCGAGCAGACGGACTCGCCTACAGTCCCGGAGAATTCAACTCACATCGTCAAACACCGGCCCTGGACGCACTCCATATTCTTCATTGTTCTGATCGCCTTCCTGCTTCGCTTGGCCGTCATCACCATCGGCCACACCTACCGCATCACGCCGCGCCGCGACCACTTCCAGTTCGGATGGGAGATGGGACGAATCGCCCGTTCCATCGCAACCGGGCAAGGCTTCAGCTCCCCAACGGACTTACCGACCGGCCCGAGCGCCTGGGCGCCGCCGGTCTATCCCTACATCCTGGCTGGAGTGTTTAAGCTTTTCGGGATTTACAGCAATTTTTCCGCCTGGGTCATCCTGACATTCAACAGCATTTTTGCCGCGCTGACCTGTCTCACGCTGTATCGGATCGGAGAAAGGATTTATGGGGTGGCGGTGGCGCGGGCCACAGCCTGGACCTGGGCGCTCTTCCCCTACGCCATTTATTGGCCGGTGCGGGTGGTATGGGAGATGAGTCTGAGCGCGTTCCTGTTGAGCCTGGCCTTTCTGTTTACCCTGCGCATGGCGGATGCGTCCCCGCGCCCGCGCATGTGGATCGGATTCGGGCTTCTCTGGGGACTGCTGGCCCTTACAAATACGGCCGTGCTTTCGCTGCTGCCGTTTTGCCTGCTTTATTTGCTTTGGCGCTCGCCGGCGCCGTCGCGCCAGTTGGCGGGAGTGGGGTTGTGCCTCGTGGCGGCGGGCTTGGTGGTCAGTCCTTGGCTGGTGCGCAACTATGAGGTCTTCGGCAAGTTCGTTTTTGTGCGCGACAACCTTCCGCTCGAAATGCACATGGCCAACAATGACCAATCCACGGGGTTGTGGACGCGCAGCGAACATCCGGGCAATGATCCTGAGGCCATGCGCAGATTCCAGGAGCTGGGAGAAATCCGGTTCATGGAGGAGAAGCAACAGCAGTTCCGGCAATTTGTCCGCGAGCATCCCGGAGAATTTCTGCGCTTCACGCTCGACCGCGTAGTCTACTTTTGGATTGGACCTCCCAAGGCCGACATCGTGGCCGGATATGACCTGATGATCGCCCGCCACTTGATGTTCCTTCTGCCGGCTGTCTTGGCCTTCGCGGGTCTGTGGCTCACGCTGCGAAACAAAATCGTGGGAGGATTTCTGCTGGCCTGCTCTCTGCTGATCTATCCGTTGCCCTACTACCTGGTGAACCCTTTTCCGCGGTACAAACACGCCATCGAGCCCGAGATGATTCTGTTGGCCGTGTATTTGTTATGGGAGGCCAGCCGGAAACAGATTCATTGGCCCACCCGCTCAAGTTCCTAGTCTTCTTTGCGTCCTTGCGGTAAAAAGCTCTTGACCGCAAAGAGCGCAAAGGAATCGCAAAGGACGCAAAGAAAAGCGAACTCAGCACGACAACCTCATCCCGTTGGCGAGTCTTTCTCTATCATTTACATTTGAAGGATGCGTGCCATCCTGCAGAAGAAGGCGCTGCGGTACGTCTTCGGCGCCAACATGATCTCGATGCTGGGCAGCGGTATGAATTCAGCCGCCGTGGCCTGGTACATTCTGCAGGCCACCCACTCCGAGGTCGCGCTGGGAACTTTTGCGGTGCTGCAAACCTTGCCCGCGATGTTGATGCTGCCCTTCACCGGCGTGCTCATTGATCGTGAAGACCGGCGGCGCCTGGTGATGATGCTGGATGCAGCCCGCGCCGTCATCATTCTGGTGGTTGCGGTCCTCGCCTTCACCGGCAAAGTAAGAGTCTGGCAGCTTTATGTGATGAACACGCTGGTGGCAGCGGGCTTCTGGATGTTCTGGCCCACCATCACTGCGCTGATTCAGGAATTGACTCCCGGGGAAGAGTTCGTCCACGCTAATACGTTTCTGCTGGCGGGAATTCAGGGCGGATGGCTGATTGCCGGTTCGATCGTGGGATTCGTCTACAACCACATCGGGCTGGGCGGCGTCTTGCTGATCGATTTCTCTACCTACCTGGCGTCGTTCCTGCTCTATCTCGGAGTACGCAAGGGCCGCCACGTGGTGCCCAGGCCAGCCGAACTGCGCGCCGACATTGTGGCTGCCGAAACCACAGTCGCGCGCTTTCTGCGGGAGATGGGTGAAGGGCTGGATTTTCTTCGCAGCCACCGCTCCGTGGTGACGCTCGGCATCAGTTGGGCGCTTTTTCTGGGCGCGATGATGACCGGTGTGGTGGTCACGGCGCCGCTCAGCGACAACGTATTTCACGCCGGCGCCGTGGGTTATGGCTGGCTGAACGCCGGTTGGGGTACGGGCGCGTTCCTGAGCGCGCTCTACGCGCCGCGCTGATCGCCATGGTGGGCGCGCGGCGTTCCATTGCGATTTCCATGGGACTGCTGGCGGTTTGTATGACCGTGGCGCCGCTGTCGCCGTGGCTGGCGGTCGCGGTGCTGACGTATGCGGTGATGGGCTCCGGACGCGGAGTAAGCGGCGTCGCCATGAACACCAGCATCATGGAGCAGGTGCCGCAACACTTCATGGGACGGGTGCAAAACACGTTCTACTTCGCCGGCACCCTGTTGCAAATCGTTCTGGGATTTCTGGTCGGCGCGGTCGCGCAATGGAACCTGGTGGCGGGCTTCTCCATCATTGGCATGGTCTATGCGGTGGCTTTCGTTACCGCCGTGTGGCCCGTGGCGCAGTACGTAGCTGGAAGCGCGGCCGGCGGAGTAATGAGAATTGCAGAATTGTAGATTTCAGATTTCAGATTTCAGATTTTAGAGCCGCAGCCAGTGGCCAATTGGCAACTGGCACGGTTTCAATCTGAATTCTGAAATCTGCAATCTGAAATCAGGCTTCATTCCATCCGCCTCAAGCTGCTATTCTCTTAAGTTCGTCCAGGAGACTTGCATGTCATCGAGCCTCGAAGGTCGAGTTGCGGTGGTTTTCGGAGTCGCCAACAAGCGCTCGATTGCCTGGTCGATTGCGCAGGGACTGCATCATGCGGGCGCGAAAGTGGCAATCACTTACCAGAATGAACGCCTGGAACTGGAAGCCAAGGACTTGATCGCGTCCCTGCCAGGCGCCGAAGGTTTCATGTGCGACGTCTCGGATGATGCGGCCATTGACCGGCTGTTTGTCCAACTCAAGGAGCGCTACGGCAAGCTGCACGTGCTGGTGCATAGCGTCGCCTACGCTCCCGCGGAGGAGTTGAAAGGCGAGTTCGTCGCCACCACGCGCGAGGGTTTCCGTGTGGCCCACGACGTCAGCGTGTATTCCCTGGTCGCGCTGGCGCGCGCTGCCGCTCCTCTTATGGAGGACGGAGGCAGCATCATCACCATGACTTACTACGGCGCGGAGCGGGTTGTGCCTCGCTACAACGTGATGGGCGTGGCCAAAGCAGCTCTGGAGTGCAGCGTCCGCTACCTGGCCTATGATCTGGGCAAGAAGAAAATCCGGGTGAACGCCATCTCCGCGGGCCCGATCAAGACTCTGGCTGCCCGCGGCATTTCCGGCCTTGGCGATATGCTGAAAGCCCACGCCGAGCGGGCGCCGTTGCAACGCAATGTTGACGTGAACGAAGTGGGCTCGACCGGCGTGTTCCTGGCCTCGGACGCGAGTTCCGGCATCACCGGCGAAGTGATTTACGTGGACTGCGGATACAACATCATGGGGTTCTAGGCTGTCATCCTGAGCGGAGTGGCGGCTTCGCTTGGCGAAGCGGTTACGCAGTCGAAGGATCCCTTTGCAAAGAAATACACTCAGGATCAGGCGATTTCGACGAAAGCCTGAGACCGCAGAGGTTGTGCACTAATAGGGGTCCTTCGACTCCACCAGCCCATTCGCAAACGAATGGGCTGCCTTCGCTCAGGATGACACTGCTTCAGCCCTAGTGTTTGCGCTTCCCGCCGAAGATCTTGCGTTCGATCTCAGGATAAAATTCTTTCAGCACATTGAATCCAGCGTCGAAGGCAAACTGGATGCCGGCGCGCTCGGCCACATTGGAAAAATCTCGCTCGCTCTTGGGATAGTAAGTCATGGCCAGGGCCGATGACGAAAAACTGCCCAACACCTCCGAGAAATTGAACGCCTTTTTCCCCGAATCCTGCCGGGTTACCAGAATACGGCTCGCCGAGTATACGAACCGGTGGGAGAACCCGCCCTCCCCCATGCGGTAGTATCGCGGATCCTGGTGTAAGAGAGAGGGATACACGCCGGTAATGAAAACACCGGCGCTCAGGCCGTCCGCAAAACCCGCGCCATATCGTTTGGCATAACCCTCCACGCCCTGGCCATAATCGCTGGGACTATTGCGCGCCTGATTGATGCCGGCTTCGGCAGCGACAAAGACGACGGTGTAGAGATTGAGATACTGCGCCGCCAGTTTGAATTTCTGGCCCGAAGTGAGCGGAGGCGGTTGCATCCCTGCTTCGACCATTCCATAGGCCGGCATGAGGCCGAACATGCGCCGTTCACCCGACGGCTGAGTGGAAGAGTCAGTCCGCTTCTGCGCCGGATTCTTGTCTGCCGCAGCTTCTTTTGTGTTGGTCGCAGGGCGGAGAGTCCTGAGAGCGAGAGACCTGCGGGGTTGTGAGCAGCAACATCAAGATCAGCAGCTTACCGGGTAGTGACCCGTATGCGCCGATCGTCTTCGCGATTCTCGGTTTCAAAACTTCGCGCTGGTTCGCCAACTTTGTCATTCATCCTCTCCAGCGCTACCTCCACATCGCGCTCGCGCTCGAAGCGTGCGAATTTCTCTCCCCACTCTATCAGGAGAATGCTGTTGTTGGAGATAAGGTCGTCGAGTCCCAGGGTCTCCAGTTGACGTGGAGTATCAATTCGGTAAAGGTCGATATGAAAGAGATTGGCCTGGGGACCGCGATATTCGTGGACCAGCGTAAAGGTTGGACTGGTTACATCCTCGGCGGACGCCGCCTGAAACGCTTCGGCGATGCCTTTGACCAGCGTGGTCTTGCCGGCGCCCAGGTCGCCGCGCAGGAGCACCAGTTTGGGCGGAGTAAGCATTCCGGCCAGAGTGCGGCCGAGCGCAATCGTCTCCTCGGCCGAGTGAGTAATGAATTCCTGGGTAGCCATGCGGCTCGAAGTCGATTGACCAGTATAGCGGCTGCCGGAAACGGGAGGCTCGCCTCAGTCGCCACAGGCCTTTTCGGAGAACAGGAAGGGCACCGCTTCAGTCGTGCCGCGGCGTGCGGAGAACGGGAAGGGCACGACTTCAGTCGTGCCGCAGCCGCTGAATATGGACGCGGCTTCAGCCGCTGAGGTTTGCCGCAGCTTCAAACTTGTTTCGGAGCTATCCACTGGCTGGATCGGATTCCCTGGAAACTACGGTCAGCAGCGGAATCCACCACCATGCGCAACGCGCGATGGTCGTCGTCACCAAGCGCGACGAAGCGGAAGGGCTGCAGGGATCCGTCGGTGGCCGCACGCACCGGGGTAAGCATTTCAGCCATGCCTCGGACAGGGCCAGACTGGGTTTGAAAAGCCACCTCGACAAAATCTCCCTGACTCAGAGACTTCGCCAGCCGTAACAGCCCACCGGTCACGGAAACAGTCTGAAGTTTGGCTTTGGTGCGTTGACCATCTTCCAACATGACTAAGGCCAGAACGGAACCACCAAGCTGAATACGCGTAGCGCGGCGCTGAGGATGCACTTGGGGAAAGTGAGTCATAGATCAACTATTTCATGGCGCCACTCGCGCGGGCAGGTTACCGAAGGCACATGTACCGATACGGCGCCGAAAAATCGGAAGGAAAGGCGTAAGCCCCCTTGGACTCAAGGAGATGCGACGTCTCACAAAGGTCGTAACCGGGCGGGTGGCTCACCTAATTGGGGGAAGCGTTTGAGCTGAAGTCTTCGGGAAGGTCGAGGGTGCCCTACCCTTTCGCGTTCGGTGCGAAAGGGTGGGTGCAGACGTTCGTCTCTCAAGCCGGCGCCGATCGTATCTTGATTCGATGAACTACAGATCGTGGCCGCCGTAGTAAGTTCTAGTCCGCGCGGCAAGAGAGAGAGATTCGGGAACGTGGCCGCCGGCAGTTTTGTGACGGTGCTCACGCTCCCACCCTTTCGCAAAGAGCGCGAAAGGGTAGGGCACCCTCCAAAGTTGCGATTGGGCCGAAAGGGTGGGTGGGGACATTCTTCTCCCAAGCCGCCACAGATCGTCAGGTGCCAATGTAGACGAGCTGATCCTGGGCCGCCTGCCGTGTCCGGCGGAACGCCTCCGGTAGCGCTGTGAGCAGATCGGTTGCGACCATGGAATGCTCTCCCATGCTCTCGCGCGCTACGTCCCCCGCAAGACCGTGAAGGTGCACGGCGGCGATCACCGTGTCGGCGATACGATCAGGATTCTGCGCGATCAGGCCCGCGACCATGCCAGTCAAAATGTCGCCGGTACCTCCCGTCGCCATGCCGGGATTTCCTGTCGTGTTCACCCAGACTGTGCCGTCGGGCTGTGCAATCAGGGTGCGATGGCCCTTGAGGACGACAGTCACCTGATGTTCATTGGCAAAGCTGCGGGCCACATTCAGCCGGTCACGCTGCACTGCGGCGACCGTCAGGCCCGTGAGCCGCGCCATCTCCCCTGGATGCGGTGTGATGACTAGAGGCCCCGGCCTGCTTTTCAACTCCTCGGCACGGCCTTCGAAGGCATTCAGGCCATCGGCATCGAGGACAACGGGTAGGCTGTATTTCTTCACTACGGCGCGCACGAAATCCGCGGTCTCAGGATCACGCGAGATTCCCGGACCAATGGCCAGCACGGTCTTTCCCCTGGCTAGAGAATCCATTCTTCCCTGCTGCAGGGCGCGCGCGGAAATACTTCCGGCGTCCGTCTCGTCGAGCGGTTCGGTCATGAGTTCAGGATGAAATCCGGCTACGGTCGCCAGCACGGACTTCGCTGTGGCCACCGTGGACAAGCCGGCGCCAGCCCGTAGAGCCGCCATCCCCGCCATGGCTGCCGCTCCGCCCTTGCCTGTCGATCCGCCGAGGACCAGTACGTGACCAAAACTTCCCTTGTTCGACGCCGCAGGGCGAGGACCAATCAACGGGGCAACCTCGCGCGCAGTAATCAGGTTGAGGCGGAGAGAAGAATTGACGGCTTCCCCGGGTGATCCGATAGCCGCCACCACCGTTGGCCCCGTGGTGAGCATGCCGAATACATGGGCCGGACGGGGCGCGGTAAAAGTCACCACCGCATCGGCCCTCGCGACCGCGCCCACCTGCTCACCCATGACATCTGCGTCGGCGCCGGAGGGAATGTCGACGGCAACAATCGGGGAAGAAGTCTCGTTCATCGCGGCGATGGCTTCCGCGTACACTCCGCTTACCGGCGGGCGAAAGCCGGTGCCCAGGATGGCGTCGACCAAAACCTCAGCATCAAACACCGACCGGGCAGCTTCAGTCTTCAACGGTTCGCTGGATGATGCGATAACAGGCGCCAGCGGAAGTTTGGTAAACATTTCCGCAGCATCACCCCGCAGCTCCGATCGCTCCGCGAGCAGCAGCAAGCGAACATCCTTGCCGGCTTCGTGCAGTTTGCGGGCAACGACGAATCCGTCTCCGCCGTTGTTTCCTTTTCCACAAATAATGCCGATACGTTTCGCGGAAGGGTAATGCGACACCACGAACGACGCCACCGCGGCGCCGGCATTCTCCATCAGCGTCAGCGACGGGGCGCCGAAGCGCTCGCTGGTGACGCGATCAATCTGGCGCATTTCGGCGGCAGAGACGATTTTCATTTCTGCATCACCCCTGATTCTTTGCGTCCTCCGTGGTTCAAGGCTTTCAACCACAGAGGACACAGAAAGCACAGAGAAAATCCCGGGATTAAGGATAAGACAAAAAGGCCCTCCGTGTATGAGCGGAGGGCCAAACAGACAGATTCTAACCTGCCATATTTTCTACGGTTACGGCGCCAATCGCTGCTGCACTTTGCTGTGCTTGCGTCCGTAGGCGAAGTAGAACACCAGGCCGATCGCCATCCAGACGATCAACCGTACCCAGTTCGTCCAACCAAGGCCATAAATCATGGCGCCGCAGATCAAGACGCCTGCCGTCGAAACCAACGGGACCGCCGGCACCCTGAAGGCGCGCTGCAGGTCGGGACGTTTGCGCCGCAGGATCCAGACTGCGATGCATACCAGGACGAAGGCAAACAGCGTCCCGATACTGGTCATCTCGCCCACGATGTCCTCGGGAAGGAACGCCGCGAACAGTCCCGTGAACACAAAAAAGAGCATGTTTGACTTATAGGGCGTGCGAAAACGAGGATGGATGTCCGAAAACACCTTTGGCACCAGCCCGTCGTTGCTCATCGAATAGAAGACCCGCGACTGGCCCAGCAGCATCACCAGGATCACCGATGAGAACCCGGCCAAGATCGCGACCGTAACCGATTTCGACAGCCACTCGTAGCCAGGCATGTACTTGGTGATGGCAAAAGCCACCGACGCCTCGCGTCCCGTGGAACGGAAGTCCTGAACCGTGGCTACACCGCTCAAGACGTATGCGAAAAGAACATAAAGTATAGTGCAGATCACCAGCGAACCCAGGATGCCGATCGGCATGTCGCGCTTCGGGTTTCTCGCTTCCTGAGCGGCTGTTGAAACCGCGTCAAACCCGATATACGCGAAGAATACGACTCCCGCGGCGCCCAGAACGCCCAGAATGCCGCCGTAGTTGTGAGTAATTCCTTGAGGAGTCACGTAGGTCGTTGGGGCAGGAATGAACGGCGTGTGATTCGCGGGATTGATGAAACCCCAACCGATCGTGATCACCAGAAGCACGATGGCCACTTTCACGACCACAATGAAACCGTTGACCATCGCCGACTCTTTCGTCCCTTTTATCAGCAGGGCTGAGAGGAGGAACAAAATCAGAATCGCCGGAAGGTTGATGATTCCGTGTGCTCCCTCCATGTGCTCCAGGGGAGAGTGACTCCATTGATATGGAATGCGCATGCCGAACCAGTCGAGGACGCGGTTGAAATATTCACTCCAGGCGATGGCGACCGTGGCTGCGCCAACCGCGTACTCCAACACCAGGTCCCAACCGATAATCCAGGCAACCAACTCTCCCATGGTGGCGTAGGAATAGGTATAGGCGCTTCCCGCAACCGGGATCATAGAAGCGAATTCGGCGTAACAGAGTCCGGCAAAGGCGCAACCAAAGCCCGCGACAATAAATGCGAGCGTTACCGACGGCCCTGCACGATCGGCGATTGCGGCGGCTGTCCGCACGAACAAACCGGCGCCGATGATTGCGCCGATGCCAAGCATGACGAGATTGACAGGACCGAGCGTGCGTTTCAAGCTATGCTCGCTTGTCTCCCCCGCTTCCTGCATCAGGGTATCGATAGACTTGATTGCCGACAGATTCGCCATGAACACGCTCTCCTTTATTACGGGATCGACTGCACTGGGGCGGATGATTTGCGCCGCGAATTCCACGCATAATAGACGGGAATTCCCAGCAGCACGATGATCAATCCCGGCCAGGTGTACTGCGGTTTGTAGCGTAATAGTACGACATCAATAAATAAAGCCATCACAATATAGATCGCCGGAAGCACCGGATAACCCACCGCCCGATACGGGCGTTCCGCGTCCGGGCGCGTGCGCCGCAACACGAATAATCCAAAAATGGTGAGGATGTAGAACACCAGCACCGCGAAGATGATGTAGTCGAGCAGTTGCCCATAGCTTCCGGAGACGCACAGGATGCAAGTCCACACCATCTGCACCATGAGCGAAACTGCGGGCGTCTTATACGTGGGATGCAACTTGGCCACGCTTTTGAAAAACAGCCCGTCTTTGGCCATGGCGTAATAGACGCGCGAACCCGCCAGAATCAGGCCGTTACTGCAACCAAAGGTAGACAGCATGATGGCGACGGCCATCAGGGTTCCGCCCATGGTTCCGAACATCTGGGTCATGACCGCCGTGCCCACGCGATCTTCGGTGGCGTACTTGATGCCGCGCTCCAGAATCGTCGCGCCGATCGCGCTGCCGTCGAGCGGCAGAACGGTCAGATAAATAAAGTTGCAGGCGATGTAGAGCGCGATCACCACGCCCGTGCCCAGGGCCAGCGACAAGCGGCAGATTGCGGCTGGGGATTCTTCACTTCGCCGGCGGTGAAAGTCACGTTGTTCCAGGCATCGGCGGAAAAAAGCGAGCCCACCTGAGCCACCGCGAGGATGGTCAACGTGCCCACAAGAACCGTCGGACCGCCCACTCCCACCTGCACCGCGTGTTGCGCACCGAGCCCCGCATTATGCCAGAAGTTGCCGTTGAAATTTGCCGCGATGGCCTGCGCGTTGCGCCCAATAAACAGTCCGAGGAAGACCAGTCCCATCAAGGCAGAGACTTTGGCGACGGTAAACACGTTTTGAATCAGGGCGCCAGTCTTCAGGCCGGAGACGTTGATCACCGAGAGCACCACCACCACCAGAATCGCTATGAGATTCTGCGTGCTCAGCCCGGCTCCATGTTGCCCAGGACCATGGGGCCAAGATGAATCGGCGGCACTTTCCAGAAATGAATGATCCAGTTCGAAGAAGAGATGGAAGGAAAGAAGACGCCGAGAAACTTGCCGAAGGCCACGCCGACGGCGGCGATGGTTCCGGTCTGAATCACCAGAAAGAGCGTCCAGCCGTAGAGAAATCCCCAGAGCGGCCCGAGCGCTTCGCGCAGATAAACGTACTGACCGCCGGCGCGCGGCATCATGGCCGCCAGTTCGCCGTAGTGAGCGCGCCGACAATGGTGAGGAAGCCGGTGACCAGCCAGGCCCCGATCAGCAATGCGGGAGAATTGACTTCGCGGCGATTTCCGCCGAAACAATAAAGATGCCGGAGCCGATCATGGAGCCCATGACCAGCATGGTGGCGCTGGTCAGCCCCAGGCCTTTGACCAATTCTTTATCTTGATGGCTATGGAGATCCCAGTCGTTTTCGGTGCTCACAGCCCTCCTGTGGTGGGTCTTCAGTAGCGCCGGCGTCCCGCCGGCTGTCGTGAGGGCGTCCTGCCCGCACCAGCCAAACTCCATGGGACTTTACCTCAATATGCGCAAAAATTCCTCTGCTGATTTGCGGGGTTCCCGTACCAAGTCGGATATCACGGCCACCGTCCGCCCCGGCATCCATGACCGACCGGCAGTTTGCGCGGGTGATTCCCCCGATGGCCACCAGTGGCTTCCGGGTTAATGCCCTCGCGCCGGCGGACCCCGTCGAGGCCAACTACAGGGTCGGGATTCGCCTTGCTCGGAGTAGTAAACACCGGCCCGATGGCGAGATAGTCTGCCGAAGTCTTATCGGCTGCTGCACCTGCTCAGGATTGTGCGTGGAAACACCCAGCCAGAGGCTGTCGCCGATGACATCTCTTGCCCCGGCGGGAGAAAGATCGTCCTGCCCAACGTGGACTCCGTCAAACCCGGCGGCCAGGCACAAGTCAGCCCGGTCGTTCATGATCAGTTTGACGTCCTGGGGAGCTGGCGCTTCAGTTCGACGGCCTGCTCGAGCATCTGGCGGGCGTTTCCGTTCTTGTTGCGGTATTGAAGAAGAGTGACGCCGCCTGCGACCAGTGCCTGGGCTGAGGCGCAGAGGGCTGACGTATCCGCGAAGCGTGCGCTGTCGAGGATGGCGTAGAGGCGAGGCAGGATCATCGAATCTTGTAGCGCCGGCGTCCCGCCGGCTGTCTGGTGGGCGTCCGCCACCCATCGGGCCGGCCGGAGGCCGGCGCTACCTTCTTGCGGCCACTTCCCGCTTTACACCGGGTTTGTCCGCTGGCCTCTCGGTTTTGCTTTGCGCCAGAAATCTCTCGATGAACGTGGTATCGATTTTCCCGGCGCGGAAGTCGGGATCGGCCAGAATTCTGCGATGCAGCGGAATGGTCGTGAAAATGCCTTCGACGATGAACATCTCCAGCGCGCGCGCACATGCGGGAGATGGCTTCGTCGCGGTCTTTGCCGCGGACGATCAGCTTGGCGATCAGCGAATCGTAGTAAGGCGGGATCACGCCTTCCGCGTAGGCCGCGGTATCCACGCGCACGCCGGTTCCGCCGGGCGGATTGAACGTGGTAATCTTGCCGGCCGAGGGCGTAAACTTCTCCGGATGCTCGGCGTTGATGCGGCATTCGATGGCGTGCCCGCGACGCAGGATGGGGCCGTGCAGCACATTCTCCAGGCGCTCGCCCGCGGCGAGCAGAATCTGGCTCTTCACCAGGTCAACATCCGTGACCATCTCCGTCACCGGATGCTCCACCTGAATGCGGGTGTTCATCTCGATGAAGTAGAGCTTGCGGTCTTCGTCCATCAGAAATTCGATGGTGCCGGCGTTCACGTAGCCGATCTCGGAAAGCGTCTTGCACAGCACCTGCCGATCTCCTCGCGCAGTTCCGGGGTGACTTGGGTGGAGGGCGATTCTTCCAGCAGCTTCTGATGGCGGCGCTGGATGGTGCACTCGCGCTCGCCCAGGCTGACCACGTTGCCGTACTGATCGGCGAGAATCTGGAATTCGATGTGGCGCGGGCGCTCGATGAACTTCTCCATGTAGAGATCGCCGTTGCCGAAGGCCGCCGCCGCTTCGGATGACGCCGCCTTGAACAGCGCGGGCAGTTCTTCTTCGCTGCGCACGATGCGCATGCCGCGTCCGCCGCCGCCGGCCGAGGCCTTGATGATGACGGGAAAGCCGACCTGGCGCGCCCACTCCAGGGCTTCGCCTTCGCTGGCGAGAATGCCGTCGGAGCCGGGAAGAATGGGCACGCCGGCGCTTCTTCATGGCCGCGCGGGCTTTTTCTTTTTCGCCCATCAGGCGGGTGACTTCCGGCGGCGGGCCGATGAACTTGATGTTGCAGGTTTCGGCGACTTCGGCGAAGTTGGCGTTTTCCGCCAGCAGGCCATAGCCGGGATGGATGGCGTCCACGTTGGCGATTTCAGCCGCGCTGATGACCGGCGGGAATATTCAGATAGCTCTGCGCCAGCTGCGGCGGGCCGATGCAGATGGCTTCATCGGCAAAACGCACGTGCAGCGAATTGCGGTCGGCCTCGCTGTAGATCGCGACCGTGCGGATGCCCAGCTCCTTGCAGGCGCAGATGACCCGCAGGGCAATTTCCCCGCGATTGGCAATCAGGATTTTCTTGAACATGAGCTAGATTGCGAAAAAAACTTTTACCACAGAGGCACAGAGACACAGAGGAAAACAAAAATAAGAAAAAACTCACCCGCAAAGAGCATTATGTGGGTCACTACCTGACTGTCAGCATCGGGAGGCTTTTTCCAGTCCTTTGGTTTTCTCTGTGTCTCTGTGCCTCTGTGGTGAAAAGAGGGCTGTCCGCTTACGTCACTACTTTCGCGGCCTGATAGCGAACAACTCCTGCCCGTATTCGATCGGTGCATTATTCGCGACCAGCTTCTTCACGATTTCGCCGGCCACGTCGGACTCGATTTCATTCATCAACTTCATGGCTTCCACGATGCACAGAATCTGCCCGGCTTCGACGATGTCTCCGGGTTTCACAAATGGTGGAGAGCCAGGAGAGGGCGACTCGTAGAACGTGCCGACGATCGGGGAGCGCACAATGTGCAGTCCTTCTTCGGGCGCGGGTGCTTTCTCGGCGGCCGGCGGTGGCGCGGCCGCAGTGCCGGGCACCGGGGCACTGCCCATCTCGGCAGCCGGAGGCGGCGCCGCATGCACGGTAAAGAAGCGCGCATCCGAAGCCGAGGCCGACGCCATGGGCTCAGCCCCGCGCTTGATCCGCACTTTGACGTCGCCGCGTTCCAGTTCGAACTCGGCGATGTCCTTCTCGATTAGGAACTCAATGAGTTCCTTTAGTTCTTTCTGATTCATCGTATGCGCTGATTCATCGTACGGTGGGACCGACTTCTGCCTTCTTGCGCCCGCCGGAAAGGCACACCTGAACACCTCGCGGTGTCCGGGAGGTAAGTTCAAATCGTGACAAGTTCTTGCTGGTGGGCGTCAAGACCTCGCACCTTGTTCCGTGACCACAACCATGTCTTCGATTCGAACACCCCACTTGCCCGGAACATAAACTCCGGGCTCGATGGTGATCACCATCCCCGGCTGCAGGACTTCAGTCTGCCCGGCGGCCAGGCGCGGAGCCTCGTGGATTTCCAAGCCTACGCCGTGCCCGGTCGAATGCGTAAAATATTTCGCTAAACCGCTTTCTTGCAATGACTTACGGGCTGCATCGGTCAACTTCGCTCGACCTGGATGCCCGGCCTTACGGCGTCCAACGCAGCTTGCTGTGCCTGCTTTACTGCCTGGTAAATTCCGCGGGCTTCCGCAGAAGGACGACCCACGTGTACGGTGCGGGTCATATCGGAACAATAACCCGAGAGTATAACACCGAAATCGCAGACCACGAATCCCTCGGCCGGTATGGCAGCCTGCGAGGCCCGGCCGTGGGGCAAGGCCGAGCGCGCTCCCGAAGCAATGATGGTCTCAAAAGACATGGCCTCGCGCCCCGGCTCTGCGGGCCGCATACTCCATGGCGGCAGCCACCTCGGTTTCGCGGACCCCGGGGCGAATCGTTTCGAGCGCCCGGTCGAACAAGCCAGCGCCCAGAGTGACCGCCGATCGAAGGCACGCGATCTCTTCCTCGTCCTTCACCATGCGGGCCTGCTCGACCAGGGCCGGCGCTTCACGCAGACGGAAGCCCGAGGGCAAGGCGTCAGCCACTCGGGATCGGGCCGCCACCGTCATGTGCTCGGCCTCAATCCCAATCCTGATCGGGGAAACTGTTTTGCTTTCTCTTGAAATTCGCGGAGAGCCATGCCGCCGCTGCCGCGAGCAGTCCCTTGCGGGCGATTACGATCCGCGCCGACTGCACTTCGGCTCGCGCCTGCTCGACATAGCGTCCGTCGGTAAAGAACACTCGGTTCTTTTCGGTAATGACGAGAACGCCGGCACTACCGGTGAATCCACAGAGATAACGAACATTCGAGGGATGGGTGACCAGCAGCGCGTCCAGGCGAATGGCGGAGAGAGAATTTTGCAGACGCTGTTGACGGCCTCGATGGTCCATCCCAGGAGTTTAGCAAGGCTTCAGAAGCACTGAAACTTCGGATCGGTTATTCGGTAAGGCACGTATTCGGTAAGGGCACGCCTTGGGGAGGGCACGGCTTCAGCCGTGCCGCAGGACGGTTATGATCTCTCGCGCTTTAGCGCCTGAGGTCGGCTTTCGTCACGGCTTCTGGGGAATGCCGCGGCTGGTGACAAGATAAACCGCAAAGCTCCCCAGCCAATGACCGCCTTCGTAATGTGCGCCCGTCACCGCTGCAAGGCCAGCCCGTCTGTGTTCGTGGGCAGCCGCCATAATCGCCGGCAGGCGTTTATCGCCTTGGGGAAGGCCCGCAGCGATGCCTTCCAGCATCCAGGCGCGACTTAGGTTCAGCCCATCCAGATGCGCCAGCTTCCCGTCACTCGGATCGGGCGACACAACGGGCTGTAACCAACTTCCATTTCTTCCACCGGAAATCTGCGGCAGGAAGCTTCGCAGCCAGCGCGCAAACTCCGGACTCGGCAGCACCCGCCGCATCACATCGGCTTCGGCGAGACAGGGCGAAAGAAAGTCTTCGCCGGAGGGCTCATAGGCCAACGGACATTTTTTGTCGGCGAGGTAGAACTGCCGGGCTTTCGATGCCAGCAGGTCGGCAAATTTCGTATCCCCGGTGGTGCGTGCATAGTCGAGCATCAAGCCGAGAGAGAAAGCGGTCTGCGCATGCTCCCCGATTCGCACCGGATAAGAGAGTTTGGGAAGCCACTCATTCACATGTTTGAGCGCTGCATCTTCCAGCGGACGCAAGTTCGCAGCGAGATCGTGTGCCTCGGGATCGTCCCACTGGCGCAGTTCCGCAGCCAGTTGAAACAGCCAGGCCAGCCCGTAGGGACGTTCGAAGGTGGCACGTCCCTCCGCCCGCAGATACGCGGCTTCTTGCGCAATATTGTCCGCGGTCAGGCTCTGGCGCAGGGCCTCGCGTGCCGACGGCGCGAACGCAGCGGTGGGAAAGGTCTTGACCAGCCGTACCAGCAGCCAATGTCCGTGCACCGAAGAGTGCCAGTCGTAGCAGCCGTAGAATGCGGGGGTCAGCTTTCGCGGCGGAGCCACATCCGCATCGCTGTTCAGGCTGTGACTGAGTTTGTTCGGATACTCCTTGTGGACGCATGCGAGGGCAAGATTGGCGAACCGCTCTGCCGCGTTCGAGTCAAACGTGGGAGGGGGCGTGGTGTTTTGTGCACTCATCTGGTGAATGGTGAACAGCAGGAGAACCGTGCAGATCATGCGTTTCATTTGACGTCTACTCTAGACGACAATCGCCTGATGCCGCTAGTCGCCATGGACATTGGGTTTCGATTGCCCTTTTTCCAATCACCGGGTGCCCCACCCGCGATACAATCCGAGCGCGAAACGGAGGGAGCGCGCCAATGCGGAATTCACGAGCAAGCGACGGAAGAGATGGATTGGACCGCCGGGACTTTTGCAAGGCTGCAGGCGTTGCGACCGCGGTCGGGGTAGTCGAGGCAAGTCTTGGAAGCCTGTTGGCCCACGCCGATTTCACCAAGGAGCAGCGTGACAAGATGTCGGCGGATGAAATCATTCAGCAGATGAAAGCCGGCAACGAACGCTTCCGAACGGGCAAGCCCCAACATCGCGATCTCATGAGCGAAGTCAAGGCGACTGCAAAGGGTCAGTATCCTGCCGCGATGGTCTTCAGCTGTATTGACTCGCGGGCCCCGGCAGAGTTGATTCTCGATTTTGGTATCGGCGATATTTTCAGTGGTCGCGTGGCAGGCAACGTTGCTGACCAGGACATATTGGGCAGCATGGAATTCGCTTGCAAGGTGGCAGGCTCGAAGGTAGTGCTTGTCATGGGCCACACCGCCTGCGGCGCGATTAAGGGCGCCATTGACTCGGTGCAGCTTGGCAATCTCACGGGGTTGTTGGCGAAGATCCGTCCCGCCGTTGAAGCCACTCACTACACGGGGGAACGCTCGGCCAAGAACTACGAGTTCGTAGACGCTGTGGCACGAAAGAACGTGTCACTGACCGTCGCCCACATTCGGGAAAAGAGCCCAGTGCTTCGGGAGCTGGAATCCGCGGGCAGCATAAAAATTGCAGGCTCGATGTACAACCTCGAAACGGGAGCCGTAGAGTTCCTCGCGTAGCGGCACCGTGAATGGTTCGCCGGGTGCAACTGAGCGATACTGATACGAACGAGAGACTGATGACGATGAGAAGAGATGGCAAAGCTGGAAAGGTCGCGGTGGCGAAGCCGAAGGAAACTAGAATCGAGTTTCTGTCTTCACTCGCGGGAGATGCTAGCGACGGGTTTGTTCATCCTGACCTTCATGGTTCAAGCGTTCGCCATCCCTTCGGGTTCGATGGAGAACACGCTCCTTGTCGGGGACCACGTCTTTGTCAACCGTGTGCAGTTTGCTCCAAAGAGCTCATGGCTCGGTCCGCTTCTCCCTTACGTGGCTATTCAACGAGGAGATATTGTGGTTTTTCTGTCGCCGAAAACCCCGGGACTGTACGTAGTGAAGAGAGTCATCGGCGTTCCTGGAGATCGCATCCGTTTACGAAATGGAGTGGTATACAGCAACGGAGAAAGGCTGGATGAACCGTATGTGCTCCATGACCGGGACAAGCCCATCGACGCGTACCGGGACGACTCCCGAGTGTGCCTCCGCCGGATTTCGACTCCAACATCTACGACGTAGGCGAGCGAAATTGCCAGCCTTTATTCAGGGAGACGACATCCTTGTGCCACCCAATGCGTACTTCGGCATGGGCGATCACCGCGGGGTAAGCCTAGACAGCCGCTACTGGGGCTTTATTCCCAAGGCAAATGTGATCGGACGACCGATGTTCATCTGCTGGTTTTTGAAACCCCAGACGATGAATACCTCAAGACCTCAGCAGGTGATCGCCTGACATACCTAGGTCATGTTCTCGTCCACTTTTTTGATGAAACACGATGGCGGCGAACTTTGCAGATAGTGAAGTGGAGAGCTCCTATTCAGCGGAAAGTTGGCGTTGCACGGGTGCCCTATCCTTGCGTTCTTTGCAAGGGTGGGATTCCACGGACGTTCGTCCCTTGGGCCTGGTTCTGTCTTTATCCGGATGCTTACGTGATTATGGCAAGACCCACCCTTTCGCACAGAACGCGAAAGGATGGGGCACCTCAGGTGTCTCTAGAATTTGAGGATGGGCTTCCCCGTCCCGTCTCTAATTATCGATTCTTTGTACTACGGAAAGAATCTTCCACTCACCATTCGTTTTTGAGAGCGTCATGTAGTCTACCCAACCCGGAGTCACGAGTTTAGCGGACGCGATGTTCCCCGCAACGTCCAACACAGTAACCTGCTCGGCGCGCTGCGCTTGCGCCATGTGAGTGCCTCCGCCGCTGCGAACGTCCTCCACCAATTGCGGGCCTGTTTGCTCCCGCATCGGAATGTCTCCATGAATCTTGTGCTTCAGGTAATGAGGATGCAGCGTCTGCTCCATGCGGGCAGCGTTGCCGGTGTAGTAGGCTTCAATGTAGTTCGTAACCGTGGCACGCACGGCCGACGCATCGTCAATAGGGGATTTGTTGTCTTGCGCAGTGATTGAAAGGTTACAAAGCAGAAGCAAACCTAAGCCGAAGCCGAGTGCAAGGCGGTTCATGGTGAGTTGTCCCCGTCAGCGAAGAGATCGGACAACTGCAAGTATGGCACTTATTGGCGGATAAGAAGCGCACCAAAGTCCATGTCTGGCCTGAACCTGCCGGGTGCCTCAGCCTTGCGTTCTTTGCAAGGGTGGATTCCACGGACGTCCGCCCCCTGGGCCTTGTTCTGCTCTCATCCGGATGCATACGTGATTAGGGCGAGACCCACACTTTCGCACAGAACGCAAAAAGGATGGACCAGCCTCAGGCGTCTCTAGAACCAGAGGATGGGCCACCCCGCCAAACCAAGCTACTCGTTACTTCGATTAATGGGTCCTGTCGTATTGAATTCCCGCATCGACTTCCGCGATGGCCTGGTTGATGTGCTGCAGGGCCAGCACGCGGTGGCCGCCCTTGTCGCGCGAAGCTAACTCGAGGCTTCTCTGTGCTTCCCGCAAGTGCTGGACGGCCGCTGCCATCTCGGGTTGTGCTTCATAGCCGCTGCCGCTGCCGCCGCCTTCCCATCCGCCATTCCAGCCGCTGTTGCCCCAGTCACCGCCGCCCCAGCTGCGAAACTGTGCGCCGTCGACCGTGCTGCCTTCACGATACTCAAACATACGATTTTGCCCATCCGGTCCACGGGCGTAGATGCGGAGCGTTTTCTGCTGCCCTTGGTCGGGGTCGATGCCAAATGTGCTGTTGCCCATGCGGAAAGCGCGGTCCTGACGCGCTAATTCCTTAAGGCGGTTGGTGACGTCCACGTGCCGGCGCGACGTGCCGTATTGGGCGCTCAGGATGACATACTGGCCAGAATCGGTTGAGGGGCCATGGTCGCCATCACGGTCATGATCTCGGTCCCCGCCCCGCCGTTCTTCGATCGCGAAATCAGCCCTGCAACCGTGATCGACCCATATTCCTCTGTCATCTAGGCCCCAACTGTAGCCTTCCGTGCAGGCGGATTCGCTACGCTGTTGCACCAATCGGGCTCGGCCTGACACACCCGCCCCACAATAGTGCCGGTTGCCGTCGTCAGACGAACACGAAATGGTTTGGGCTGCGCTGCGTGGATTGAATACCGCGATCGCGGACACGATTAACCCCAGGTAAATCCAATTCTTTGTGCTAAACATTTCCACCCTCCTGGAAAGTAGTCGACACTCGGTTAGATAGATAGCGCGCCTTCAGACCGCGGTTCGGCGGCCACTTAGCAAATTGATGATCAAAACTACTAGTCCGACAACCAGCAACAAGTGGATCAGGCCTCCGCCCACATGCAAACTAAAACCCAGAAGCCACAAAATCAAAAGCACCACAAAGATTGTCCAAAGCATAGTCACATCCCTCTGCTCCTTGCGAGCACGGCCACAAATCTTCTCACCCACAGACGAACCTGGAAGATCCGACGAAACTGCGTCCAACAGTATTCTTCATTCCCATTGGCGATACTGTGCAGGATTGCTCATTCCGCGCCTCAGGGGCGGGGCGAGGTAGGATTACAACTGGCTGGATGGAGACAGATCGGCAATGCCCGTGCCGGGTGCCCCATCCTTGCGTTCTTTGCAAGGGTGGGATTCCACGGACGTCCGCCCCTTGGGCCTTGCTCTGCTTTTATCCGGTTGCTTCCGTGATTAGGGCGAGACCCACCCTTTCGCACAAAACGCGAAAGGATGGGGCACCCTCAGGCGTCTCTTGAACTTGAGGATGGGCCCCCGCGCGATTCCACCAATAATCTGCAGAAGGTTCGAGAAGCAAACCTCAGAGGCTAAAGCCTCTGCGAGCTGGATCGCTCGATTGGCACGGCTAAAGCCGTGCCCTTCCCAACCCGCGCCCCTCCCATGAGCCGTGCCCTTCCCAGGCGCCGTACCCTTTCCCAGAGCCGTGCCATTTCCAAAAACGTACGCGCAAAACAAAACCGCCGGCTCCTTCTCAGGATGCCGGCGGCTGTCTTTACTTCTACCTCGTGGCTACTGCGTGCTATGTCTGAATGATGCGCGGGGTGATGAAGAAGATCAGCTCCTGGTTGGAGGTGCTGACGCTTCTCCGCTTGAACAGGTTGCCCAGAGCCGGGATGTTGCCCAGCAACGGCACCTGCGAGATGTTGACCGAGTTCTGGGTCTGGATCACGCCGCCGATGACCACCGTGCCACCGTCGGTCACGAGGACCTGGGTGGTTGCCTGCTGGGTGATCAACGTCGGGTTGCCCTGGACCGTACGGCCGAAGTCAGGCGTCGTGTTTTCCACGTCCACGTTGAGGAAGATGGTGCCTTCCGACGTGATCTGCGGAACCACGGTCAAGCGCAGGAACGCATCCACGTAAGTTACGGTGGGCGGTCCGCCTAACTGGGCCTGGGTCACGATGGGGACGCGCACGCCCTGGCGAACCAGAGCCTGAATGTTGTTCTGCGTCACCACACGCGGACGGGACAGGATTTTCAGCAACCCGCGCGACTCCGCCATCGAAAGAATGGCATCGATGCGCACATTGTTGCTGGCATTGACGAAGGTAATGCCGCTGTTCGGGCTGGTGACCGGCAGGTTCGAGAACAATGGAATCTGGCTTCCCGTGGTGGCGCTGCCGGTCGTGATGTAGCCCGGCGTCAGGCCGCCCACCGTAGTCGGTGAAGTTCCCACTGCTGAAGCGCCGCCGATCGCGGTCTTGCCATCGCCCCAACCGAAACCAAGCTGGGTGCCGATATCGCGTGCGAAGCTGCGGGTGGCAGCCACCACGCGGGCTTCAATTTCGACTTCCTGGGTCTTGCGATCGAGCTGGGTCAGCAGGCGGTCAATGGCCGGCATCACCGAAGGAATGTCCTGGATGATCAGAGCATTGGTCCGGTCGTCGGAGATTACATCGCCCCGCTGGGTGAGGAAATTCTTCACCGTGGGGACGACATCCTTGGAGTGGGCATAGCTCAGGAAGCGGGTAACCGTGACTTTGTCCACGGCCAGCGCTTCGGCTTCCACCTGGGCCCGGCGCGACTCAGCTTCCTTGCGCAGGGTTTCCACGGTGGCGATGCGGAGCACATTGCCTTCCAGCTGCCGCGACAGGTCGTTATTCTTCAGAACGATGTCCAGCGCCTGGTCCCACGGCACATCGTCGAGAACGATGGTCAGAGTGCCTTTGACGTTGGGATCAAGAACCACGTTCAGTCCGCTGATTTCGTGAACCAGGCGGAAGAAATCTTTCAGGTCGACATCCTTCAGGTTGACCGAGATGGGCTCGCCGGTGTACTTCGGGCCGGTGGCGGCGGGCGTTGCGAGCCTGCACCTTCTGCTCGGCAGCCATGTTCACCGCGGGTTGCAGACCGCTCGGACTGCATGGCGGCGCTGGCCGGGGGCAACAGGTTGCCATCGGGCCGGGCAGCAAACTTTACCGCAGCCGCCGTGGCGCGAGCCGAAGGATCGATCGCAACCGGCTTGGAGTCGTCGGTCGCTGAATCCTTGGGCGAATAAGAAGGTTCGATGAAAGCGAAATCGGTAGCGTGAGCCGAAGCCTGAATCAACTTGGCTTCCTTGGCCGGTACGACAGCCTGAGCCATCACAGGCGCCACGACTTCCGGCTTGGCCGCCACTGTGGGCTGCACGGCCGGGGTCTTTACCGCCGGCTGCGGCGCCACTTTGGCAACCGCGGAACCGGTGTAGAGCTTGAGGACCAGCGTGTTGTCGCTGCCCGCAACCAGCTCATGGCGGCACGCCTTGGTCAGATCGACCACGATGCGAGTCGTCGGATTGGTCTGGCCATCCATGCCGAGGCGGACATCCTTCACTCCGTCGCCATCGACAGTGATCAGGCCGCGCGAGGTCGCGACTACCGTGTTGGGAAGATCGACTACGATGCGCGCCGGAGAGTCCAGCGTGCTGAGCTTGGGCTTCACGGTTCCGTGGGCCCTGATCTCCACACTGAAGCCGTCGTCGGTGCGCACGACGTTTACCTTCTGCAGTGCGGCGTGCTTCGGAGCGTCCGTGCCCGCGCTCTGCGTCTGGGCCGAGGCGGTGATGAGGACCATCACCAGCACCGGCAATAAGACTGTTAGAAATTGCTTTCGCATTTCGCTCTCCCCACGGGCTCTGCCTTGGCTCGCCCCGTATCTTTCTCGCAAGATTCGTTCCTGCCGGGTTTCCCCGGCTAAATCCATCGCCGCCTAGACTGCCGACGTCGTAATCTTCTTGGTGACTTCCCGGGTCAACGGCTTACCCAGGCGGTCTTGCAGCGTTTCCTTGAACACGATCGAATCTCCAGTGATCTTCACCACGAAACCGTTGAACACCGGATCGTTCTCCCGCAGGAAGTACGCCTTGTTCAGGCTGTTGACCACGACCGCGATCATCCCGCTGTCCGCCTTCACCACACCTTTAAGATTGATCTGGTCAATGGCCAGGCAGCGTTTGCCAGTGCTGCAACCCGAACCAATCATGCTGCGATTGACCACCGGGCTGATGAAAGGATCCCGGCGACCGGCCAGGCTGATCTGCTTGGGCGCCTCGGGCTTCGCTTCCGCGGGCTTCTTCTGGTTCTCTACCGCGATCTGTTGTTTGGGCTCCGCTTTCTTGTGCGCGGCGGCAGGTTTCGCCTTGGGCGCGGCCGCGACGTTTACCGCGGTCTTCGGCCGCGGCTTGGCCGCTACTTTGGCCGGGCTCTTGACTGTGACCTTGGCGGAGTGGCTGGCAGGCGCGGCTGGATTGGACGCGCCCTGTGACGCCAGGGCAACGTTCGAGTCAGCCGCCTTCTTCTGCTGAACCGCCTTCATGGTGTCCCGCGTGTTGTTGATGACGGCCGGATTCTGCCCCCAGGCAGATCCCGCCACCATCCCCAGAAAGAGAATTCCAGTCATCAGCTTCATATGGTCCCCTGCTTTTTCGCGGCTGCGGGCTGACCCGGTTTCCCAGGCGCGCCGGCCGTTGGCGCCAAGTCATGACTGAAGAAGGTGGTGGCCGTGCACGTCGCCACTACGCTCTCGTTGGGCGCGTACTGGTAGGTGTGCTTGGCCTTGGCGTCGGTGGGCTTCTTGGTGGTTGCCACCTGCAGACCCGCGACATTCACGATGCGCTCGAGCTTGCCGACCCGGTCGAAGAAATTCACCATCGAGTAGTACGGTCCGTCGAGTTCCACCTCGAAGGGCACCTCGGTGTAGAAATCTTTCGCGGAAGTCGGCTTGGAGGTGTAGCGCCGCAGTTCGATGCCGGATTTCATGGCCTCGGCGTTCATCATCTTCATGAAGCCAGGCACTTCTTTCTCGTCAGGCACGATCTTGCGCTCGATCTCCAGCTGCTGTTTGAGGCTGGCCAGCTGGCGTTCAATGTCCACCAGCTTGGGCCGGTACGATTCCAGTTCCGCGTTTTCACGGAGCTTGGCATCGAGGCTGGCCTGGGCCGCCGCATTGGCTTCCCGCTGGGACTTGAACAGGGTGAAATACAGGGCGACCGAAAGTACAACCGCCACGCCCACGACGGCTCCCCACTGTTTAATGCCCGACATTTCGTTAAAGTTGGCCATATTTTCCTGCCTCCCTAGGACTTCGCCTTTTCGCAGGTCAACGTGAAATTGAAGGCCTGCATTTCCTTGTAGGTGTCATCCTGAAAGGTCTCTTTGATTTCGATGTTCTTGAAGTGCCCGGTCTTTTGCAGATTGGAAATCAGACTGGCCACCGCATCCGTGCTCAGGGCCATGCCTTCGATGTCGATGCTGGCGCCCTGGTCCTTCATGCTGTTCAGCCAAACCGCTTCGGTGTCGTTGACGGTCGTGCCAATCGTGCTCAGCAAATCCACCGGACCGGACTGGGCCGCGCGCAGCTGGTCGATGACGTCCACCCGGCGCTTGTAGTTCTCGGCTTCACGCTGCCGCTCCAGGTAGCGCGCCTTCACATCGGCCAATTCGGCGTTCTTCCGTAGCGCCACTTCCATCTTGGCGGCGATGTCCCGGTGCTGTTTGTCCAGCTGGTACCAGTAGCCCACATTGACCAGGGCCGCCAGCGCCAGCACCACCAGGACCTTTACCTTCGGTGAGCCTACGTCACCCACTTCCATGACGGCGGCCGCCGAAGCTGCGGATCGCTTGTTCTTTCCCTTTTGTGCTCCCAGCAGGTTGATTCGGATCATAAGTCTTCAAAACTCCTTAAGGCCAAACCCACCGCAACTGCCATCTGGCCGGCATTCTGCTCGATCAACTGCACTCCCGGTCCTTCGGTCGGCAGGCCGATCTTCTGGAACGGATTGAAGATCTCCACCGGCAACGAAAACTCCTGGCGCAACGCTTCCACTAAACCCGGAACCTTGGAAGAACCGCCCGCCAGATAAATCTTCTCGATGTGCTCTCCCGCCGAGCTGGCGCGGAAGAAGTCGAACGTCTTCTGAATTTCGAGCACGATAATCTCGGTCACCTGCTGCAGGATGGGCGTCTTGGCATCTTCGCTCACCGTGCCCACCTTGTTGCCCAGCTTCAGCGACTCGGCGTCGTCGAAGCTCAGGTCCAGTTCCTTCTGCAGCGAATCCGTGTACTGGTGCCCGCCCACGCTGACGTCGCGCGGGAACAGCGGCGTGGTGCCCTTCACGATGTTGATGTTCATCACGCTCGCGCCCAGGTTCAACAGAGCCACCACTTGCCCTGGCGCGGGTTCGTAGTTGTACTCGTAGCAGTTCTGCAAGGCCAGGGCATCGATGTCCACAATAGCCGGAGTCTTGCCCGCCATCGAGAGTACGTTGGTGTAGTTGAGAATCTTGTCTTTCTTGACAGCCACCAGCAGAACGTCCATCTGCGGGCTGCCGGCGTCTTCGGAAAGGATCTGGTAGTCGAGATTCACGTCCGCCAGATCGAAGGGAATATGCTGCGCCGCTTCTTTCTCGATGGTGTCGGCCAGTTCCTGATCGCTCATCGAAGGCAGCGAGATCTTTTTCACGATCACCGAGTGCCCGCTGACCGCTGTGGCCACGGCCCTCGCTTTGATCGCGTTGTCGGTGAACAGCTTGGAGATCGCGCTCGACACCGTGCCGGAGTCCACGATCATGGAGTCCACGACGATATCCGGCGCCAGTGATTCCAGGCCCAGGTGCGCTACTTCGATTCCGTTGCGACCCTTCCTTAACTCCACTGCCTTGATGCTGGAAGAGCCTACGTCCAGACCAACAATCGTTTTTGATCCCAATCCAAACATGTGCCCGCCTTTTACGGTTGCCCGGCAGCCTTACCAGCCGCCTTCGGTTTCTTCTTGCTCTTGGCTTCCATCTGGCTCGACTTCTCTTCCATCCACTGGTCCAGCCTCGACTTCTTGAAGCGCCAGCGGTTGCCCAGCTTGAAAGCCGGAATCTTCTGCTCGCCTACGTACTTGTAAAGCGTGTCCGGACTGACTCCCAGGTATTGCGACGCCTGGCGAATGTTCATGACTTCACGCGAGTCGGCCATAGTTCCAAACCCTTTCCACAGATCAGGCCCGCTATCGGGCAAACATGGGAGAAAATTCCTCGCACCAAAACTGCGTTCGAGTGAATTTAGGTGTGCTGAGCATATATCAACCCCGAAAGTGCCAAGGTCAAGGCGTATCTTCGGGTTTTACCGGGTTTTATACCTGTTTTCTGGAAATGGTCGAGGCGGGAGTTGCACAATGATACTAGGGATGGTGTAAACGCTAAGTTTGCATACAACTAAATGCGGTGTTTATACAGACGGTTCTAAGAGTACCCCCATTGCGTAACCAAAGTACTACAGACGTTACTCAGGTATCTGGACAGGCGGCAAGGGGTGGAAACTCGTAATTAGCACTTGGCAATAGGCATTTGGCCGGTAGGGCCTGGGCTGATTGCCAGGCACCGAGTCCTAAGTGCTTATTTCGTAGCGCCGGCGTCCCGCTGGCGGTGCTATGAAATTGGAGGTACTGGGGGTGATAGTGCGAGGGCGGGACGCCCTCGCGACAGCCGGCGGGACGCCGGCGCTACGAAAACCTAGTACTCCGACAGTTCTTTCATGGCCTGGAACAGGTCGCTGGTCTGGGGAAGGATGGCATTTTCCAGGTCGGGGTGGTAGGCCACAAAGACGTCCATGGCGGCCACCCGGCGCACCGGGGCGTCCAGGTGCTCGAACATCTGGTCGGCGATACGGGCGGCGATTTCCGCCCCGTACCCCCAGCTCAGGGTGTCTTCGTAAGCCACCAGCGCCCGGCTGGTTTTGCGGACAGAGGCCGCAATGGTCTCCCAATCGAAGGGATTCAGGCAGCGCAGGTCAATCAACTCGGCTTTGACGCCGTGCTCGCGCTCCAGCTTCTGCACCGCCTGCAGGGCCCGGGGAACGACCGCCCCATACGTGATTACGGTGAGATCGGTCCCTGGCTGCACCACTTTGGCCTTGCCGAACGGGATCATGTAATCCGGACCGGGGTAGGGGGCGCGGCCGTAGGTCTCGCGATAAAGCCGCTTGTGCTCGAGGAACAAGCACAGGGTCGTCGCAACGGATCGCGGTGCGCAGCAGGCCGGCGGCGTCCAAAGCGTTCGAGGGAAACACAACCCGCAGGCCAGGAATGTGCGTGAAGACGCTTTCGCCGCATTGCGAGTGATAGATGGCTCCGCCGGTCAGGTAGCCGCCAATGGCTACGCGAATCACGCAGGGCGCGGAAAATGTGTTGTATGACCGCCAGCGGATCAGGGGCAGCTCGCTGCGCAGCTGCATCATGGCAGGCCAGATGTAGTCGAAGAACTGGATTTCGACTACCGGCTTCAGTCCGCGCTGGGCCATACCGGTGGCGCGGCCCACGATATTGGCCTCTGCAATCGGCGAGTTGAATACGCGGTCAGAACCGAACTCAATCTGCAGGCCTGCGGTCAGCTTGAAAACACCGCCCTTGCCTTTGACCAGCTTCTGCTTCAGGTATTGCTCGCGGCTGCAGTCGGCTACATCTTCTCCGAAGATCACAATGCGTTCATCGCGGCGCATTTCGTCGCGCAAGGTGGCATTGATCAAATCCGCCATGGTTTTGGGGGCAGGCTTCTTGCCATCGGTAGCAGCCGCCTCGGGCTTGGACGCAGCGGGCTGAGTCTCAAAGATAGCCGACGTGGGATCGAGGTTCGGCGAATATACATACTGCAGGACCTGGTCGGCTTTGGGCGCAGGGGCCTGCAGCGCGCGGTCCACCGCGACTTGCAGATCGTCGTCCACCTGCTTTTCCAGGCGGTTGATGCCCTTCTCGTCGAGAATGCCCTCGCGGATCAGGAACATCTGCATGCGGCTGATGGGATCGCGCTGAGCATCGCGCTGGCGTTCGACATCCGGCCGGTACAGCCGCTCGTCGTCCGAAAGCGAATGCGAGTAGGGCCGGATCACGTGGGCGTGCACAAACGAGGGACCCTGTCCGGCGCGACTATGCGCCACCGCCCGCACGAAGGCGGCATAGCTGGCCACCGGATCAGTACCGTCTACCTCTTCAAAGTGGAAGTTAGGAAAGCCGCTGACCAGGCGGGAAATGTTTCCCCCCGCGGTCTGCACTTCGACCGGCACCGAGATGGCGTAGCCGTTGTCCTCGACCACGAAAATCAGCGGCAACCGTAAATTGGCAGCGGTGTTCAGCGACTCCCAGAACTCGCCTTCACTGGTGGTGCCTTCGCCCAGCGAAACGTAGGTGATTTCGTCGCCGTGGAATTTGACGTCCTTGAACTGCCGGTAGTCGCCTGTGACCTTATGGGCGGCATCAGGATGGGCTGCGAAATATCGTCCGACCTCGGCGCAGCCTACCGCCTGCAGAATCTGGGTTCCGGTGGGAGAGGAGCCGGTAACAATGTTCAGGTCGGGAAGGCTCCAGTGAGAGGGCATCTGCCGCCCGCCGGAGCTGGGATCGTCGCCCGAGCCAACGGCCTGCAACAGCATGTCGTAGGCGGTGGCTCCCAGGGCCAGGCAGAGCGCCCGGTCGCGATAATAAGGATAAAACCAGTCGTAACCAGCCTTCAGGGCAAGGGCGGCGGCCACACCCACGGCCTCATGGCCGGCGCCGGAGATCTGGAAGAAGATCTTCTGCTGGCGTTTGAGCAGGATCTCTTTATCGTCCACCCGCCGGGAGGTGTACATGTGGCGGTAGGCTTCGATGAGTTGCTCGCGGGAGAGACCTTCGTAGGTCTTGTGGGCTTTTTTAAGCTCGCGTTCGGATACTGCGGCCGATTTAGGGTCAGTCTTAGTGGTGGCCATCCGCTTCCCTTAGATGCGAGTGTACAAGATGCCTTTGCATTGTAAATCGGGAAGGGGGCTTTCGGCACTGGGCAATTAGCAATTGGCCAGGGCGTAGCGCCGGCGTCCCGCCGGCTGTCACGAGGGCGTCCCGCCCTCGCCACCAGTGTCCCAGGCAGTCTGCCGATGTCGTCGTTCTGCGGGCGGGACGCCCGCAGGACAGCCGGCGGGACGCCAGCGCTACGTTTAATTGCCCATTGCTGCGCGCCCTCATCATTTATTCTGGTAGCACCTTAGCATGATCAAATTCAATCGCTCATTTCGATCCGCATGCAATCCAGTTGCTGATCTTCGACCTTGACGGCACGCTGATCGATTCCCGCCTGGACCTGGTGCACTCGGTCAATGCCACCCTGCGGCACATGAAGCGTCCCGAACTGCCCGACGATGTCATTGCCAGCTACGTGGGAGATGGGGCTCCGGCGCTGATTGGCCGGGCACTGGGCAGTGAGGCCGATGACGAAAAGCTGGTCCGCTCCGGCCTGGAGTACTTCCTCGCCTACTACCGCGAACACAAGCTGGACCATACCCACTTGTACGAAGGGATCAAGGAAGCGCTGGCGGTCCCTCGAGAATTCGCGCAACGGCCGGCCACGCAAGATGGCGGTACTGACCAACAAGCCGGTGAACCCGTCGCGGGCGATCGTCGAAGCGCTGGGGCTGGGCAGGTTTTTTGGCCGGGTTTACGGCGGCAACAGCTTTCCCACCAAAAAGCCCGATCCGGAGGGTGCGCAAACCATCCTGCGGGAAATGGCGACTGAACCGCAAGCACACGCTGATCGTGGGCGACTCCGGGGTGGACGTCCTCACCGGCCGCAATGCCGGAACCTGGACCTGCGGCGTAACCTACGGCTTCGCCCCGCACACTCTGCACGATCCACCGCCGGATGTGGTGGTGGACAAACCGTCCGAGTTGGCGGAATTGTTTGCTTCGGCGCCCAAATCCTGACTCCGTGTCCTCAGTGTCCTCCGTGGTTAACGCCGTTTTCGCCTTGATCAGCTAAACTGCCATCGAGGATGAGCAAACCGACCGAGAGTTTCACTCCCGCCGAACTGCGCAAGCTGCGCAGCCTGAAAGATCCATACGGGATCCAGCGTTACCTCGATGACATGCCGTACCACCTGGGGGACACCGCCTGGTCGCCACGCCGCGTGTTGCGTGAAAACACTGCGCACTGCCTGGAGGGCGCGATCTTCGCGGCCGCGGCCTTACGCGCGAACGGCTTCCCTCCGCTGCTTCTGGATCTCGAGGCTGAACACGACACCGACCACGTTCTCGCCCTCTACCGGGTGAAAGGCCACTGGGGAGTCGTGGCCAAATCCAACTACACCGGCTGCCGCTATCGCGAGCCCGTGTATCGTTCGCTGCGCGAACTGGCGATGAGTTTTTTCAATCTCTATTTCAATATGCGGCGGGAGCGGACGCTGCGCACATTTTCCCGTCCGGTCAACCTGGCACGCTTCGATCATTTGCAATGGATGACCACGGAAAAACCCATCTGGTTCATCGTGGACCACCTGTTTGAAGTCCACCACTACAAGCTGCTGCGGCCCGGGATGGCGCAACGTCTTGCATCGCATGGACGAGAGGTTGTTTCTCGGCGAGGTGCTGGGCAAGGCGCAAAGGGCAAAATAGAGGAACCGGACACCAGCGAGCCTATCCGAGATCGCTAGCCATGCTGCCTTCGTTGACTTGCCAGTTTCCCGCACGTAGGATTCTGCTCCAGTGTTTGGCTAAACCATGATCGGTAACCATGATCGGAAAGACCATCTCGCACTACCGTGTCATCGGCAAGCTGGGTGGCGGCGGGATGGGCGTGGTTTACGAGGCGCAGGACGAAACCCTCGGCCGGCACGTGGCCTTGAAGTTTCTTCCCCCTGAACTCAGCTCGGATGCTTCCGCTCTGGAACGGTTCCAGCGCGAGGCCCGCGCCGCCTCGGCGCTCAACCATCCGAACATCTGCACCATCCACGAGATCGGCCAGCAGGATGGTCAATATTTCATCGTGATGGAATTGCTGGAAGGGACGACGCTGCGCGAGCGCATCCTGGGCCGGCCTCTTCCTACCGACCAACTGCTCGAACTGGCAGTAGACATTGCCGGGGCGCTCGATGCCGCTCACGCCAAGGGCATCATTCATCGCGACATCAAGCCCGCCAACATTTTTGTGACCAAGCTCGGTCATGCCAAGATCCTCGACTTCGGACTGGCGAAAGCTGGCTCCGGAACACTCCCAGCCCATCACACCTCACGCCTCAACCGTGATGACCGAGGCCGCGCTGACCAGTCCGGGCGCCGCTGTGGGCACGGTCGCCTACATGTCGCCCGAGCAGGCCGCCGGCGAGGAACTGGATGCGCGTACGGATCTCTTCTCCTTCGGCGCGGTGCTCTACGAGATGTCCACGGCGCGTGCAGCTTTTTCGGGAAATACTTCGGCGATGGTATTTGACGCCATTTTGCACAAGGCCCCAGTTTCTCCGGTGCGCCTGAATCCTGACGTGCCTCCGGAACTGGAACGCATTGTAGGCAAAGCTCTGGAGAAAGACCGCAAGCTGCGTTACCAGACCGCCTCCGAAATGGTGGCTGACCTGAAGCGCCTGCGCCGCCAGATTGATTCCGGCCACGTCAGTTCGTCCTCCGGTTTTAGCGCGGTGGCGAGCCAGCCGGCATCATCGGTCTCCGCTGTGGCAGTAAGGTCCGCTCCAGGCTCGCAAGTTCTACACGATTGTCGCGGCCGCGGTCATTGTGGTTGCTGTCCTCGGCTATTTTTTCCGGCCGACTCTGCCGCCACCCCGGATTAGCGGGATATACCCAGATCACCCACGACGGGCAACAAAAGAGCTTTTATGGACAAGCCACTGACACGGTTCTGAGCGACGGTCCTCGCCTCTTCATCCAGGAGAACGTCAATGGACGCTTCGTAATTGCTCAAGTCTCCGCCTCGGGTGGAGAAACAGTCCCGATGGCCACGCCATTTACGAATGTAACTCCACTGAATATTTCCCCGGACAAATCCGAACTCCTGATCGGCAGCTTTACAGGTGCGGAGACAGATCAGCCGATCTGGGCTCTGCCCGTGCTCGGGGGTTCACCGCGTCGGGTGAGCGATCTTCTGGGTTGGGATGGAACATGGCTCCCCAACGGTAATTTCCTGATGGCGCGCAACAACGATCTTCTCGAAGTCTCCCCTGGTGGCACACGCCGGTTCGCGACACTGCCGGATTATTCTTACTGGTTCCGGTGGTCACCCGATGGACAGGCTTTACGTTTCACCGTGAGTGAGATCGAACGGTAGTAGCTCAATGTGGGAGCTTTCCTCAAGCGGGCGGCAACCTGCACCGTGTTCTCCCGGAGTTGACCGGAACCAATCACCAAAAAGGAATCTGGACGCCGGACGGGAATTACTTTGTCTTTCAGATTTTTCGTCAGAATCGCATGGATCTGTGGGCGGTCCGGGAGAAGGGCGATTTGCTTCACAAGGTGGACCATCGTCCAGTACGGTTGACCTCGGGCCCGATGAGCTTTAATGGCCCCCAGGCTAGCGCCGACGGAAAGAAAATCTATGTCGTGGGGAACCAACTTCGTGCGGAGCTGGTTCGCTACGACGCCAAGTCGGGACAGTTCCTTCCTTACTTCGAGGGCGCATCGATCAGCGACATCAATTTTTCTCGCGACGGACAGTGGTTGGCTTATGTGACTTATCCCGATGGCATATTGTGGCGCAGCCGGGTTGACGGAACCCAGAAACTGCAATTGACTTCCACCGTGCCGAAATACGCCAACATGCCGAGCTGGTCTCCGGACGGCAAACAGATCGCTTTCATCGGCTCGAGCCCCGACCAACCGCCTCGCCTTTGTGTGATTTCGGCGGATGGGGGCACGGCGCCACGCTTGCTTCCGGTGGGAGACTTCCAAATGCTAAGCCCGAGCTGGACGGCGGATGGCAATTCCCTCGTGTTTGTTGACACCAATGGCGCCGGGGAGCCGGGTGTCGTCAAGATGGTGAATGTAAAAACTCTTGAGGTTACCGTGGTTCCAGACTCGAAGGACCTGTTCGCTCCTCTTGTCTCTCCCGACGGCCGTTATATCGCCGGCGGCACCGTGGATGGCCAAAAGCTGAGGTTGTTCGATTTCCAGTCCCGCCAGTGGTCTGAACTGCTCAAGATGGATGTTGGCTCAACCAGCTGGTCCAACGACAGCAAGTACATCTACTTTGATGCCGGACTGAGTGAGAACCCAGCCTTTTATCGCGTGCGGGTCGCGGACCGAAAACTGGAACGTCTGGCTGATCTGCAAGGATTTCGTCGAGTAGTCTCCAGCTTTCTTCCGTGGAGCGGCGTCACACCCGATGGCGCACCGCTGCTGCTGCGTGACATCAGCTCGCAGGAAGTCTATGCCCTCGATTTCGAAACTCCATAGCCATCGGCTTCCCCTCGTCGAGTACACAGTTGCGTATATTTCCCTCCTGACTTTCCGGAATACAATTCTCCCATGAGGTTCCGCATTTTCCTGCTGGTGCTGTTGACGCCCATGGCCTGGGCGCAGAGCGCGCCGGACATGGCCTCGGCGCCGCACTACCGGCCGTTACTGAAGAACGATCAGGTGCGGGTGTTTGCGCTGACGCTCAAGCCCTTGGAGCGGACCATGGCGCGGCACGACAATAACTTTCTGGTGATCGCGCTGCTGGATTGCGATGTGGTGATGTGGCCGGAAGGGCAGTCGGACATTGTGGATTTTCATTTCAACCCGGGCGATGTGCGCTTTTACGCGGGAGGCCATGCGGTTGGCTTGCGCAATGACCGCACTACCGACTATCGCAATGTGACCATCGAGTTTCTCGATCCCAAGGTGACCTCCTACGGCTATCAGTCCAGCACCGGCACCTGGGACTACGGGGCCGTCTCAATAGGCCCGCCGGTCGATCCTCACGCCAAATTCATGAACTCGATATTGCTCGGAAACGCGACTGTGACTGATGTTCAACTGCTTTCCCGCGATCCGCTGGCGCCGCCGGAGAAGCCGGGGCCGGAGCTGCTGGTTCCAGTGACGGACATCGACCTGAAGGCCGGAGAGTACGAGAGAATGCGCAAGCCGTCGGGCGATGTGGTGTGGATCCCGGCTGGACGGAAGTCTACCTTTCTGAACGCGACCTCTGATCCGGCAAGGTTGATCGTCATTCTTTTCAAGATGGCAGCGAAAGACTGATACTCACGAGGCATCTCCGGAGAACCGCTCCGGTTCTAAATACGTATCCATTTATATGAAGCAGTCCGCAGCCTCGCTCCTTCTTCTTACTTCCCTTGCCTGGCCCACACCGGCGCAGAACCGGCCGGCAGAGGCTCCTACCCAGAGCGTGGCCGCAGCTGCGCAGCTTTCCCAGGACCAGATTCGCGAACTCATTCGTGAAGCGGCAGAGAAAGATATTCAGAACGACAAAAAGCAGCGTGACTATACCTACATCCAGCGCGAGGAGGAACACAAACTCGGCGGCGATGATCAGGTCAAATCCAGCGAGTCAAAGACCTACGAAATCATGGTGCTTTACGAAGAGCAGGTGCGCAAGCTGATTGCCAAGGACGACAAGCCCCTCAGCGAAAACGATGCCCGGAAAGAAGATGAGAAGGTCGAGAAGATCATCGAAAAGCGCAAGAATGAGAGCGAAAGCGACCGTCAGAAGCGCCGGGAAAAACAGGACAAAGAGCAGGAACAGGGGCGGCAGTTCGTAAAGGAGATCTCCGACGCCTACAACTTCCGTTCCGTGGGCGCAGAGAACCTGGAGGGACGCGAGACCCTGGTGATTGACGGCGACCCGCGTCCCGGTTACGAGCCGCGCATGAAAGACGCGAAGTTTCTGCCCAAGTTCCGTTTCCGCGTGTGGCTGGATCAAGCCGAGAAACAGTGGGTCAAACTTGATATTCATTGCATCGACACCGTTTCCGTGGGTTTATTTCTATTGCGGCTGCACCAGGGTTCGAACATCCAGATCGAACAAGTGCGGGTCAATGACGAAGTCTGGCTGCCCCGCCATATCGCGATTATGCTGGACGCGCGGCTGGCATTGCTGAAGGGGTTAAAGATCGCGGAGGATGTGACCTACCGCGACTACAAGAAATTTCGCACCGATACGAAGATCGTTCCGGTGGGAGAGCTGCGGGAGCAGTGAACAGCAAAGAAGAAGGAGCGAGATGAAGAATAAAGCATACCTTCTGGTATTCGACGGCAGATTGGGAACCCGCCCACGCTTTATGCGAAATCACCAAATCAGGGAAATTCGGGAATCGTAACTGCCGGGTTCTTCCCGGCCTTAGCTCTTTTTGCCCGCCACTTCCAGCCGTGTCTCCGCCCGTTTCAGAGCGTCTTCGGCGTGGGTGAAATCGGCTTCGGTCTTGCCATTCTTCAATGCTTCTTCGGCACGCTGCTTCGATTCCTGGGCGCGCTTTACATCGATTTCCTGCGGCCGCTCGGCGGTTTCGGCAAGAATCGTGACCTTGTCGGGAAGCACCTCGGCAAAGCCCCAGGCCACCGACAGATAATATCGTCTGGCCGCCCTGGCGATAGCTGATCTCTCCCACCGCAAGTTCCGTAATCAGCGGGGCGTGGCCGGGCAGGATGCCCAGATATCCCCCCTTGCCGGGAATCTGGATCTCCTCGGCCACGGCGTTCACCACCATCTTCTCCGGGGTGACGATCTCGAGTTGGAAAGTGTCGGCCATGGGGAACCCGGCGTCGGACGTCAGCCCTCGGACTTCAGCTCAAGCCATGTTGGCCGGCGTCCGAGGTCTGAAGTCCGCGGTCCGTCCTTACGCTGCTTTCAACTTCTCCGCGGCTTCGAGCACTTCGTCGATTGTGCCCTTCATGTAAAAAGCCTGCTCGGGGATGTCGTCGTACTTGCCTTCGTTAATCTCCTTGAAGCCCTTTACCGTGTCGGCGACCTTCACGTAGCGGCCCGGCGAGCCGGTGAACTGTTCGGCCACGTGGAAGGGTTGCGAGAGGAAGCGCTGAATCTTTCGCGCCCGCGCCACGGTGACCTTCTGGTCTTCGCTCAATTCGTCAATGCCGAGAATGGCGATGATGTCCTGCAGGTCTTTGTAGGTCTGCAGCGTCTTCTTCACGCCCTGCGCCACGTCGTAGTGGTCCTGACCGACGATGCGGGGATCCAGAATGCGGGAGGTCGAAGCCAGCGGATCGACCGCGGGATAGATTCCAATCTCGGTCAAGGCACGCGAGAGCACGGTGGTGGCGTCGAGGTGAGCAAACGTCGTTGCCGGCGCGGGATCGGTAAGATCGTCGGCCGGAACGTAAATGGCCTGCACCGAAGTGACCGAACCTTTTTTCGTGGAAGTGATGCGTTCCTGCAATTCGCCCATTTCCGTGGCCAGGTTCGGCTGGTATCCCACGGCGCTGGGCATGCGGCCGAGCAGCGCCGAAACTTCCGATCCCGCCTGGGTGAAACGGAAAATGTTGTCAATGAAGAACAGCGTGTCCGCGCCTTCTTCGTCGCGGAAATACTCGGCGACAGTCAGCCCGGTCAGGGCCACGCGCAGACGCGCTCCGGGCGGCTCCGTCATCTGCCCGTAAATCAGCGCCGCTTTGGATTTCTCCGGATCGCCCGGCTTGATGACGCCGGACTCGCTCATTTCCAGCCACAGATCGTTGCCTTCGCGGGTGCGCTCGCCGACTCCGGCAAACACCGAGTAGCCGCCGTGCTGCTTGGCCACGTTGTTGATCAGTTCCTGAATGAAAACGGTTTTGCCGACGCCGGCGCCGCCGAACAATCCGATCTTTCCGCCCTTCAAGAATGGCTGGATGAGGTCAACCACCTTGACGCCGGTCTCGAACATTTCCGCGGTGGTCGCCTGATCTTCAAACAGGGGCGCCAGACGGTGGATGGGCATGGTCTTGGTGTGCTGGATGGGGCCCAGCTGGTCGACGGGCTGGCCGATGACGTTCATCACGCGCCCCAGCGTGCCGCGGCCCACGGGCACCGAGATCGGGTCCGCCCTGGTCGATGGCTTTCATGCCGCGCACCATGCCCTCGGTGGCTTCCATGGCCACGCAACGCACGCGGCCTTCGCCCAGGTGCTGCTGCACTTCCAGAATCACGTTGACCGGGTTGGGCACGGTGAAGCCGTCGCTCACGACTCTCAGCGCCTGATAAATCGGCGGCATGGCATCCACGACAAATTGCACGTCGACGGCGGGACCGGAAATCTGGATAACGCGTCCAATTTTCTCTGGCATAGGACCTCAGCTACTTAGCTCTTAGCCGTTAGCTCGGGCTCGGAAACTGGCTTGATTCACCAATCGATGTCGCACGTTCGGCAATTCAGCTAAGAGCTAAAGGCTAATAGCTGATAGCTGCTTTACTGCGCTGCTGCTCCACTTACGATCTCAATAATTTCTTTCGTGATCTTGGCTTGACGTGCGCGGTTCATGGCCAGGGTCAGCGAATCGATCATGTCGGTGGCGTTGCTGGTGGCGGCATCCATGGCGGTCATGCGGGCCGCGTGCTCCGCGGCCACCGACTCCTGCAGGCCGCGAAAAACCTGAATGGCCACATATTTCGGCAAAAGCGAGCGGAACAGCTCTTCCGGCGATTGCTCGTAAATGTAGTCGACCGGCGCCGTGGCAAATTTTGCGGCGGCGGCATCGATTTCGTGCGTGTCCGCGGGACGTATACCCACGCCCGCTTCCCTGGCGGCTTCCAGGGCGCGGTCCCTTTCCTTTTCGGTCATGCTTTCGGCCATCCGCACTGCGGGCGCGCCGATCTGCTCGATGGGCAGAACCTGTTCCACAATCAGGCGCTGCGCGATCACCGACTTGAACTCGTTGTAGAGCAGGTACACGGCGTCGATTTCTTCGTTGCTGTAGCGCTCGACGATGCGCTCCGCCAATTCCGAGGCCAGCGCGAAGTCTACTTTGTTCAAGACTCCGACCTGCTCGCCCACGATGGTGGTTTGCGGCGGACCCTGCGCGTCCGCCTTCCGCGGGTCGGCGGCACGATAACGGCGGCGCAGAAAATCACGCCCCTTGCGGCCGATGGTTTCAATCTCGAGATTCTTGTCCGACTTGGTGGCGATGAAACGTGCCGCCGCTTTCAGGATATTGGTGTTGAAAGCCCCGGCCAGCCCTTTGTCGCCGGTGACCACAACCAGCAAAACATTCTGCTCGGGCCGGCGGGTCAGCAAGGGATGCTTGGGCTCACCCGTTTCCGGATCGTAGATCTCGGCCCGCGACACCAGCGACTTCAAGACATTGGTCAGCATCTGGGCGTACGGACGCGCCGCCAGGGCGCGCTCCTGCGCGCGGCGCAACTTCGCCGCCGAGACCATCTTCATGGCCTTGGTGATCTGCCGCGTGTTGGTCACGCTGCGGATCCGCCGCCGGATGTCGAGAATGTTGGGCATGAATCAGTCTTCAGTCGTCAGTCGTTCGGCCAAAACTATCCGCTGCAAGTTCAGGACATTTCAAAAAACCAGTTCTGAGTTTGCAGTTCTCTGTTCTCAGTTTGCTTGCTACTTCGATACCGCCTGTCTCTCCGCTACGAATGCTTCTTTACTCTGCTTGATGACTTTGCTCATCTCGGCTTTCAGAGCATCGTCCAGGACTTTCTTCTCCATGATCGTACGCAGCAAGCCTGGGTTGGTCGCGTCTACATATTTGTAGAGTTCGGCTTCGAAGTCGCGCACCTGGTCTACCGGGAGATCATCGAAGAACCCGTTGGTTCCGGCAAAGATAATCAGAATCTGCTTGGAGAAGGGCAGCGGCGAAAACTGCTTTTGCTTCAGCACTTCCACCAGGCGCTGGCCGCGGCCCAACTGTGCCTGCGTGGCCTTGTCGAGATCGCTGCCGAACTGCGCGAAGGCAGCCAGTTCGCGGTACTGCGCCAGCTCCAGCTTCATGCTGCCGGCCACTTGCCGCATGGCTTTGATCTGGGCGCTGCCGCCGACGCGGCTCACGGAAATTCCTACGTTCACGGCCGGCCGCACGCCGCTGTTGAACAGATCGGTTTCAAGAAATATCTGGCCGTCAGTGATCGAAATCACGTTGGTCGGAATGTAGGCGGAAACGTCGCCCGCCTGGGTTTCGATGATGGGCAGCGCGGTCAGCGAACCGCCGCCCATTTTGTCGCTGAGCTTCGAAGCACGCTCCAGCAGGCGCGAGTGGAGATAGAAAACGTCTCCGGGATAGGCCTCGCGTCCCGGCGGACGCCGCAGCAGCAGCGAAATTTCGCGATAAGACGCTGCATGCTTGGAAAGATCGTCGTAAATCACCAGCGCGTGGCGCTTGGTGTCGCGGAAATACTCGCCCATGGCGCAGGCCGCATACGGCGAGATGTACTGCATCGGCGCCGGCTCCGAGGCGGATGCGGCAACCACGATGGTGTAGTCCATGGCGCCGGCGTCGCTGAGAATTTTTACGACTTGCGCAATCGAAGACCGCTTCTGCCCGATCGCGTTGTAAATACAGATCAGATCGTTGCCCTTGCTGTTGATGATGGTATCGAGCGCGACCGCGGTCTTGCCGGTCTGCCGGTCGCCGATGATGAGTTCGCGCTGTCCGCGGCCGATCGGAATCATGCTGTCGATGGCCTTCAGCCCTGTTGCCATTGGTTCGCGGACAGGCTGGCGGTCAATCACGCCCGGCGCCAACCGCTCCAGCGCGATGAACTGATCGGTCGCGACGGGACCCTTGTCGTCGATGGGCTGGCCCAGCGAATTAACCACTCGCCCGACCAGGGCCTCGCCCACGGGCACGCTCATGATGCGGCCGGTGCGCTTGACCTCGTCGCCTTCGCTGATTTCCGTGTACTCGCCCAGCAACACCACGCCGACCTGGTCTTCCTCCAGGTTCATGGCGATGCCGGCCACGTTGTGCGGGAACTCGAGCAGCTCTCCGGCCATGACTTTATCGAGGCCATGGACGCGCGCAATGCCGTCACCCAGGGTGATGACCGTCCCGACTTCGTCCACGGCGATCTTGGATTCGTAATTCTCGATCTGCTGCCGGATCAGCTGCGTAATCTCGTCTGCTCTGATTTGTGCCATAGGTCAGCTCTTAGCCGTTAGCTTTTAGCCCTTAAGCCCTTCTTTGCGTCCTTTGCGGCATTTCTTTGCGAACTTTGCGGTAAAGTCTTTTAAACTCGCGAACTCCAAAACCAATTCAAACTCGGGTTCAAGCCAAAAGCTAAAGGCTAAGAGCTAATAGCTTCTCTTATTCTTTCCAGTTGCCCTTTCACCGAGCCGTCGTAGATGGTGCTGCCCACCCGCACAATGGCGCCGCCCAGTATCGAAGCATCCTGCTCGTAACGGGCGCGGACTTTGTGCCCCGTCAGCTTCGCGACCTGGGCTTCAAGCGCGCTGCGTTCCGGCGGGCCCAACTCGCGCGCGCTGGTGATTTGCGCTTCGATGAAACCCAGGCGCCGATTGAGTTCCTGCTCAAATTCTTTCACGATGGGATCGAGAAACCGGATGCGCCGGTGATCCATCAGTACCGCGACAAAGTTTCGCACCGGCCGCGAGAAGCCCGCACGCGCCACAATCGCATCCAGCAAAGCGCGTTTCTGTTCCGCTGGAATCGACGGCGCTTCCCAGACCTCGCGCAACTCCAGGCTGCCGGCCGCCAACTGGGCCAGAGACTGGGCCTCCTGCAGGGTCTTGGCCGGATCCAGATGCTTGTCGAAAACCACGTCGGCAAAGGCGCGGGCGTAGGTGCTGGTCACGGAAGCCATGCTCTAGTGTCCGTCCTGTCCGGTCTTCGGCTCGCCACCGTTGGGATTTTGCGGCGAAAGCTCCTGCGCGAAACCGCGCACCAGCGCCTGGTCGGTAGCAGCATCCACTTTAATCTGCTTGGCGGCCAGCGACACCGCCAAATCCGCTGCAAAGTTGGTCAACTCACGCCGGGCCGATTTGGCGGCGGCGGCGATTTCCTGCTCCGCGGACTCCACGATTTTGCGGGCGTCTTCTTCCGCCGCTGCCTTGATCCGGGCTTCTTCCGCCACTGCGTCTTTCTCCGCGGTGGCGCGCATGCCTGCAGATTTCCGAATCGAGTCGAGAGAGCCGGGTTTCGATATCACCCAGGCGCCGGTTGGCCTCCTCGCTCGCCTTTCGCGCCTCCTGCATGGCCTTCTGAATGGACGCGGTACGGTCCCGGAAAATTCCCGGCAGATTTTTCTTCGAGAGATAGAAAATTGTGCCCGCGATGACGCCGAAATTGAGCAGCACACACAGCCAGTACGCGTGCTCCAGACTCAAGCCGGTATACTTCGCGACCCACTTCACCGATGCCGAATGCTTGAATTGCTCCTGCTCGTCCTCACCGGCAGCTTCGCGCGATTCTTTTGCGAGCTCGGCGTTCATCGTAGTGGCGAAACCGGTGGGAGAGTTCGCCTGGGCCCGTGCGCCAGGGCTACTCGTGACGAGGAGGCCGGCCAAAAAAAGAACGGCCAAACTCAGATGGAAATATCGCAGGCGCCGCGAAGCCAGCATCAGTCGCCCCCTGCCGGCGATTGCGCCGCGGGCTCGAGCACGGTGCGAATGATCGCGGTTGCCAGCTTTCCGATGTCCGCTTCGAGACCCGCTTGTGCGGCATGCCTTGTCCTGTTGGATGGCGGCCCGCGCTTGCTCGACCTGAGCTTGCGCCCGGGTCCGCGCCTGGGCCACGGCTGCGGCTCGGGCTTGCATGGCCTGCTGGCGGCGCGCTTCCTGGCTCTTGAACACGGTCATTCGGGCTTCGCGCATGCCGCTGCTCATACTCAGCGGTGCGGGCTTCGGCCTGGGAAATATCGGCCCGGGCTTTTTCGATCGCGCCTTCAGTCCGGCTATGCCGTTCGGCGAGCACTTTGACCAGCGGCTTGTGGACCACGGTGGTGTAAATACCCAACAGCAACACGATGAATATGATGGTCGGCACGGACCCGAGCAGTAATCCGCCTAGTTGTCCTAAAATCTCGTCCATTGTGTGCTGATCAGGTCCAGAGCGTAAGGAGGCTTAAGACCATTGAAAGTAACATGTTACGTGGTGAGTGTCAACGCGACGCAGGGCGGTTCCAGAGTGAAACGGCGGCTCGCTATTATTTTCAAAAGATCGCGGAAAGTCGCTTGACATCCGGCATAACGGGTCTAGCATGTAAGTATCACCTCCGATCCAATCCGGATCGAATGGGCCGATAGCCAAGGAATGTCACCGCTTCTTGGTTGCCGGCCCATTTAAGCTTTCAGCGGTCAGCTATCAGCTTTCAATCCTGATTCAAGTCCGTCCGGTGTCTAATCTGGAGTGAAATCGATTCGTTACGGTCTCCTGCTGCCGCTGCTTCACTTGGTCATTTCGCTGCCAGTCATCTATTACGAAGAAGCTTCGACCTGGCGGTACTTGCCGCGCCTCCAGATCGAAGAGGATTTCGAAAAGACAAATCCAGAGCCAGCCGTTCACGCAGGACCACAGATCGCCTGGGAACCGCTACGAGTATCGAGCCTCCACCGCCGACCGCCTGATCTTCGCGGTCGAATTTCCCTCCGCATTGCTTATCGCACTCCACGGCGGGGCCGCATGTAACCCGACTCTTTTGCGACCGCTATTGGAAAGGCTCAAGAGATGGACGCGGGTGAAAACCCGCATCATGCTTCTGGACATCCTGCTAGTTCTTGGAATCGCAGGCCAGTGGTGGCTGGTGGGATGGAGGATTGACCGTCTCCGCGATCAGCACAAGCGCGCGAGGCGGCGGATCGTGCTGGCTGTGACGATAACAATTTCCGGGATCGTAATGGCTGTAGCGACCTTCGCCCGCACCGCACCATTGGAGTTTTTGTCCGCGGTCCTCTCTTTGATCGCGCTATTTGCCTGGCTGGTGCTGGTCTTCATCTTTGCTGCCAGCGCCGGGCGGTGGATTCTCCGATTCAGCCGAAGAGCTTGTGGAACGAGCAACAGTTAGTCGCGGGTGACGAAGGCTCTCACCTTCCTCACCACCGACTCGGGCGCTTCCACTTCCAATTCCACGGAGCCGCCGCTGTACTTGCGGGAATAAATTCGCGAACGGGCTTCGAGCAGCGCCAGCAGCTTTCCTTCTTTCTGCGGTACGCGCAGATGCACACGGCTGATCGGGTCCTCGGATAACATTTCGTCAATCCGGTCGAGCAGCGTCGTCATGCCGGTGCCCTTTGCCGCCGAGACATGTACTCGGCTCGCGTCGTCCAACAACGACTCGCGTTGCTTCGGAGGCAGCAGGTCAATTTTGTTCATCACTCGCAGGCGGGGCTTGCCATCGACTTCGAGTTCCTTGAGCACCTTGTCCACTTGCGCGTCCTGTTCCGCCGAAAGCGGGCTGCTGGCATCGGATACGTGCAGCACCAGCGACGCGCGCTGCACTTCCTCGAGGGTCGCGCGAAACGCCGAGACCAGGGTGTGCGGCAGGTTGCGGATGAACCCGACCGTGTCCGAGAGCAGCACCTTTCTGCGTGACGGCAGCGCCACGGAACGAATGGTGGGATCGAGTGTGGCAAACATTCGTGGAGACTGGAGCACCGCGGCGTGGGTCAAGGCGTTGAACAGGGTGGATTTGCCCGCATTGGTGTATCCCACCAGCGCGACGGTGGCGACCGGGACGGCTTCCCGCCGGGCCCGCTGCTGCGCCCGCACGCGCCGGACATTCTCTATTTGCTCTTTCACATGCCGGATGCGGCGATGAATTTTCCTGCGGTCGGTTTCGAGCTGGGTTTCACCGGGGCCGCGGGTGCCGATGCCGCCGCCCAGCTGCGACATCTCTATTCCGCGGCCGCTCAGCCGCGGCAGCATGTATTCCAGTTGCGCCAGTTCCACCTGCAGTTGGCCTTCCCGGGTTCGCGCATGTTTGGCGAAAATGTCGAGAATCAGTTGCGTGCGGTCGATCACCCGGATGTGGACCAGTTCTTCAATGTTGCGCTGTTGCGAGGCCGTGAGGTCGTGATCGAACAGCAACAGATCGGCCGCGACCGAAGCGGTGGCGCCGGCGACTTCCTCCAGCTTGCCACTTCCGATCAGCGTGGCGGCGTCGGGACGGTCGCGGTGCTGCAACAGTTCGCCGACAATTTCTGCGCCCGCGCTGACCGCGAGCGAACGCAGTTCGTCCAGCGACTCTTCGGCGCTGAATTCCGGGACGTCGGGGGCTTTGGCCGTCAACCGGACGGCAGAAGAATCACGGGCGGCCTGGGCAGCCGCGGTCAGCGGACCGCTTCTCGCGCGGGCGGATGCCGGTGTGCGGGAGCGGGTACGCACGTCGAGGCCAATCAGAAACGCGCGCTCCCTGGGTCGACGATTTCCGTCTGACGCTGGGCCGGGCTCGAAGCTACCTTTACTCTTACTCTTATTTTTACTCACGGCTTTTGGATTCATGCAGGCGCAAGCGTCCTCGCTCGTGCGGCAGCGCCGCGAACGACCCTGCGCCAGCGAGGACGCTCGCGCCTACTCTGTACGGGAAGCTGGAACTTCATCCCTCGGTGCCGGAGGGACGCGGCATCGCAGTCGCATCGGTTCCTGTTGAGCCGGCCGACGCGGATGCGGTCAGGACGGTCGGCCTCTCGGCGTGGCCGTGCAGGCTCTTGCCCATGCTCACGGTGGAAATGGCATGCTTGAAGATCAGTTGTTCCTGGTTATTGGTGTCGAGCACGACGGAATACTTGTCGAAGGAGCGGATGCGGCCGGTAAGCTTGACTCCGCTCAGCAGGTAGATGGTGATATTGGTGTGCTCCTTGCGCGCCGTGTTGAGGAATGTGTCCTGGATATTCTGCGCCGGCTTGGTTTCCATCGCCGATCTCCTTGGTCCTGACCGTTGAGTTCGAACGGAGCAGGTTTCTGCTGCCACTGCATTTCGCGGAGTGCAATCAGCGCACGCCGCAAACAGCGGGGGACAACCGAGCGACGAGGCGCGAATGAGGCTTTTTCCCCCACGCACCCTGCCACCTGACGGCAGCATTTGTACGATACGGCGTTGCCCCCTGCATTTCAAGAAGCAACCATCTGGGCGATTGGGGGCGCATGGTTAGCCGTTGTCATTCCGAGCAGGCTCGTTGGCGAGGAATCTGCTTTCTGCAGTCAGGCACAGCGGATTCCTCGCGCGGTACGGCTGCGCTTCGGAATGACAATTCTACCGGCTGTGCGAGCTGACCCACTACTGCGCAAAGCGCTCCATTGACATCCCTACGGCAAAGTGACACCATTCTCCGCTTCACGAGGGGCCGCAGCCGAAACCGGCCGCCGGACTCACCTTCAGTCCCTGGAGTCATGTATGCATCATGAACTAGCTCTGTTCGTCATGCCCACCCATACCGGCAGCGAAGCCTTCGCCTTCCTCCTGCGCTGGGTACATCTCCTGGCGGGCATCACCTGGGTGGGGCTGCTTTACTTTTTCAATCTGGTGAATGTTCCCTTCATGAAGCAGGTAGACGCGGCCGCCAAGCCGAAGATTTTGCAATACATGACCATGCCCGCGTTGCAGCTATTCCGCTGGAGCGCCATGCTGACCGTGTTCGTGGGCTTCTGGTACTGGGCGCAGATCTATGTCGCGGTCGACGCCCATCGCATGGGAGTGGGCGCGGGAAGCACGATCGGGCTGTTTCTCGTGATCTGGGTCGCAGCGTCGATGATTCTGTACTTCGTCATCTCGAAAACGCCCAGTGGATATGTGTTGGGCGCGATCACGGCGGTGCTGGTTTGTGCCGCGGGCTGGCTGTTTGTGAACTACACCCCGGTGGGCCAGGACGACAACCACGTGCTCTCGATCGGCATCGGCGGCGGGCTGGGCTTCATCATGCTGTTCAATGTCTGGGGAATTATCTGGCGCAATAACAAAATGATCATCCGCGGGACCCTGGCAGGCACTCCTCCAGCCAACGCGGCAATACTGGCGCGACAAGCCTTCCTGGCCTCGCGCACCAATTTCTTCCTGTCGGTGCCCATGATCTTTTTCATGGCCGCCAGTTCGCATTACACGCTTCTGGGAAAGTAAAGGGCTTCGGTACTGGCCGCCATGTGGCGTCATCCAGACATGGGGCGGAAATCCGCTCACTCTCGGTCACTACTACTTGACCTCGAAATTTCTCGGATCGAGCGATGTATTGTTGGAAATCTGGTCCGCCACGATGTCCCACTCCGAGACTTCGGTCGAGCCGCTCTGAAGTTCCCGGGTAAAGTGAATGGAATATTTTGAGGGTAGAGTGACGCCCTCCGTGGTGGCGAAGTCGCTGAAGCGCTCTTCAATCGTGTAGCGAATCTCTTGCTGCCGTGAACTCTTGGTGACATCGGCGGCTCCCGCTCCCGCATTGGGGGCCAAACCGGACGCCAGCGTGATCGTATAGGTGGTCATCACGTGCCGAAAGTTCTCCGAGTCGAAATACAGGTGCACGGTCATATCGTCGTTCTTCCGCGAGTGATAGGTCAGTTGATAAGCTGGGCGGCCATCCGCTTTCTTCTCTCCGTCAAAGCTGAGCTTGGGCTTGTTTTCATCGAGATGCAAAAGCGCCCATGCCGTGGTGAGGGTCCCGCCGAGCAACCCTTCGCGGACGATCTGGTCCTGGCTATGCACGAAATCCCCGAAGGCGGAGCGCCGGTGGCCGCTTGTGGTGGTTGCTACGGACACTTTCTCGCCATCGGTGACAAACTGCTCGCCGCGGTAGTCGCCGTTGGCGAGTTTAAGCATTAGGACTGCTTTGCGTCCCTCCGAAACCAGCGCGCTTGTGCCCTGTAGTTCGCCGCCTCCGCCTACCAGCATTTTGAAACGCGATGTCCCCTGCAGGATTCGCGAGTGCACCGCAGACCGGGCCTGGGCGGAGCCGATGGAATCCAGGTGCCGGGCAACGACGTCTTCGGCTTTCATTTCCGCGCCGCACATCAGCGAAGAAGCGGCGGTCAGTAACAGGGCGACCCAGGTAATCCGGCTTCGGAGAATCGTTGGCGTGAATTTGTAAGACTTCATGCGCGTACCTCGCAGACTGCAAGACAAGAATTGTCCTCACCGCGGGCTGTTAGTTTGCACGAATCTGCCGCAGCAAGCCACAAAAAAACCGCCTGCGGATTTTTCGCAGGCGGTGTTAAAACTTCGAGCGCAGTCAGCGCAAGCTAGAAAACCAGCTTGGCCGCCAACTGGAACTGGCGAGCACCGGTCGTGCCGTCGGGGCGTCCGATCTGGCTGTTCATGGTCCCCAAAAACCCCGAGTTGATTGTGTTTTCAGCCGCGAAGGTGCCGGGCGGAGCAAAGTTCGGATGATTGAGCAGATTGTAGACTTCCACTCGAGTTTCGAGGGTCAGGCGCTCAAAAATCTTGGTTTGCTTGGCCACGGTAATGTCTGCGTTGGCGAAATTCGGACCGTGGAACTGGTTCCGTCCAACATCACCAGCGCGTCCAAACGGACCCGCGACGAAGGCGTTCGGATTGGTAAAGAACACCTTCGAGCCTGGGATCACCAGACTTCCCGAGAACGGGTCTCCGACCAGGTCCGGCCGGCCGACTCGGCCCACACGCTGCGGGTCAACGGTGCTGAAGATGTCAAACGCTCGGCCAGACTGCAGAGTTACGATACCGGAAAGCTCGAAGCCTTCCAGCACGCGGCCCAAGACGCCGCTATTGGCGAATGCCTTGCCGCGGCCAAACGGCATGTCATAAATGTAGCTGATGACCGCCACATGCCGTATGTCGTGATCCGAGTTGCCCTTGTCCTGGTCAGGGTTTAAGGGGTTACGCGCGAACGAAACTCCGCCCAGTCCAGGAACGATCGGGTCGTTGGAGTTATCAATCGAATGCGACCAGGTATAGGCGCCCTGGAGCTGTAAACCGCGCGACAGACGCTTTGTGACCTTGAGTTGCATTGAGTGGTAGTTCGCGGTTCCTTCCGCCTGGTTCAAAGCGGCGGCGAGCGTGCCGCGGCCTATGGCGTTGTGGGCAACAGCGTTCTCCGGGAAGAAGCCGAAGTCCCCTCCGGAATAGAGGATGGGACCTTGCACATCGTCCGTCGTACAGCCGTATATGTTGGTTGGGTCAGCACAGACCGCCAGAATGTCAGCCACCCGTTTTGGGTCGGGTGGGTTGGGATCCACCACGCGGAAGATGTGAACCCCGCTGTTACCCACGTACGACAGGTCCATTACGAACTGACCGGGCAGCTCGCGCTGAATTCCAAAAAACCAGCTATTCAAAGTGGAACTGGGAAAGTGGCTAGGGAATATGGTCGGTGCGGCCAAAGTGCCGTCCGGAATCGAGGGATCGAATGGCTCATCCGGAGCCTGCAATGGAAACACCGCGTTGCCCTGGCCTGGAAAGGAATTGTTAATGGTCTGGAAGAGCTGCGCATTGTACGTCGCCTGCAGGGGCGGATTGCCGCGCGCATTTCCGAATAGATTCCCAAATACCCGGTCGTGGAAAATTCCGAACCCGCCACGGACCGCCATCTTGCCGTCCGATTTCGGATCCCACGAGAAGCCGACCCTTGGTTCAAAGTTCGTATAGTCATTGTCGTAAAGTGGACGGTTCATCTGGAAAACGACTGGGAAAGACCGCGGGTCAGTATAAAGATTGGACTGGGTGCCATCCTTGTCGTACGGCACCCCGTAGAACTGATAGCGCACTCCCAGGTTGAGGGTGAAATTGCGACGCAGCTTCCAGCTATCTTGGGCGTAAATGCCATACTCGTGCTGAATGTAGAACCTTTGGTCGGTTGCCCTGCGGTCCCCGTTTTTTGTATAGAATTCCGACTGGTTGTCGCCCACCGACAATCCAAACCAGGCTGAAATCGCATCGTCCAATGCAGTCGTGTCCACGCCTGAGGGGAGATTGAGGCCAATCAGGTCCGGCACACCGATTGTTCCCGCCGTGGTGTCGAAATCTGCCGGCGTTGTGTGAAATTACTGTTACCGGACTCGTGAATGTCGCGGAACTCCCCGCCGAACTTCCAGGTGTGGTTTCCTCTCACCCAAGTCAGGTTGTCGCCATAACTGGTCGTGCTAGTGCGCCGGCTCTGGCCGTCAGCGAGCAACGTGTCATCGGCACAGGCGAAGTTGGTGAACGGATTCAAAATGAAGTCCGCACCGATGCCCAACGCATTCACCGGATAGGGACTATTCACCTCACTGAGTCCGGTGCAGGCGAAATCCGCGGCGGTGTGGTTCCAGCCAAAGGTAAAACTGTTGACCATGGTGGTGCGGAGGGTAGAAGTCAGGTTCGCTGAGACGCCTTGGCTGATTCCGCTGAAATTTGTTGCACCCACATTGTTTGGCAAGATCGCATCGCCAAACGGACTCGGATCCTTGCCAGGATCATACCCGTAGCGGAAACTGACGATCTCTTTCTCGGTGATGTGGTGGTCGATCTTAGCCGTAGCCTGATAACCGCGGAAATTGGAAGAATCCGGGAAGAAAGCCAAGCCGCTGAAACCGTCCGAATTCAGGACCGAGGGCGCCGGAAATTTGGCAAATATCTTCTGCGCGGTCGGATCCGGCGGGGCGGAGGCGTAGGCTCCGAATTGCGAAGCATAGGTCTGGTTCTGGATCGAGCCAGGCGTCAGATCGATGGGAACGTCAACCGGGTTGCCGGTCGCTGAATCGACTCCGTGAAAAGTGAAAACCCCGTTGACGAAAGGCCTGGGTTGGGACCGGTCGCGGAAATGGTATTCGACGTGGGGAAGCGCTGGAATTCCTGATTGAAGAAGAAGAACGTCTTGTTCTTCCAGATCGGCCCGCCGATGGAGTAGCCAAACTGGTTGCGCACATAGGGGTTCGGCGGTCCGCCACTTTGGGGGTTAAACCAGTCGCGCGCGCCACCGATATTGTTGTAGCGGCCGAACCAGTAGGCATTGCCATGAAACGAATTGGTGCCGCTCTTGGTCACCACGTCAATGATGGCGCCGGTATTGCGTCCGTACTCGGCGTTGAAATTGTCGGTGATGATGCGGAACTCTTCCGAGTTCTCGGGGCTCGCCGACAACACTCCGCCCGCGATGCCCGGAACCGAGGTGTCATTGTTGTCCACACCGTCGAGCAGGAAGTTGTTGTTGCGGTCGCGCGACCCGTTGACCACGAATCCACCACTGCCCGTACTCTGCGCCGTGCCGGGCGAAAGCAGGACCAATTCATAGGGGTTGCGCGTGATCAAAGGCAAAGCCTTCATCCTGGTGTCGTCTACGAGATTGCTGACCTGCGAAGTCTCGGTCTCCACCGGAGCTTCGTTCTCGACGCTGACGTTCACCGTTTCCTGGGCGCTGCCCACCTGAAATTGAGCGTCCAGCGGAAGCACCAGGGCCACCGACACATTGACGTTGTCAAATTGCAGGTTCTTGAATCCTTGCTTCTCGAAGGTCACTTTGTAGTCGCCCACCGGCAGGTTCGATAAGGTGTAATTTCCCGAGCCGTTGCTATCGACCTTGGTAATGGCTCCCGTCGCCTGGTTGGTGGCCGTGACCGAAGCGCCCGCGACGACCGCGCCCGTGGGATCCTGCACGATGCCGGTGATCGAACCGGTTTGCGCCAGCGCGAAGGTGGCGGTCAGCACTACAAGGATGCATCCGAAAAGAATTCTCTGCCTCTGCATTTTTCCTCCTACATTCCTGCTTACTTAGTCGTTCCAGGCGGCACCACGCACATCTGAAAATTGCGGGAAGGCCCCAAAAAAAGGAAATCTGACCCTGAAAACGGTACTTTATAACAGGATATTGTGAAATCGTGATGGCAATTGGCAGGCCAGTCCAATTGTCTATGTGAAGTGAATGATTCTAAGATGTTTAATAGTTTTGATGAACCTTCGAATGCACCGGTACGTTGGTCATTCTACTGAGTTGCAAATAAGCCTTCTACAGAAAATCATAGGGAATTCTGTTTCGGACTTCCAGCTCTGCTCCCGCGATTCTCCTGAATCGTCCATAGGGTGTTTCGTTTTAGCCAAGCCACAAAGCAGCAAGAAAAATGGGGGAGAGCCTAGGCTCTCCCCCAAATGGTTGACCACCGATCTAGACCACTAACTCTAGAACGTGAACTTCAGTCCAAGCTGCGTGGTACGCGCGTTGCTCGGGAAGGTAAGTTTCGCGTTGTTGAAGTTAGAGGCGCTCGGAGTGAAATAGTTCCGCTGCCCTTGTCCGGTAACGCTGAACTCGTTGGCCTGGTTCACGCTGCCGGTGACGTATTGGGGATGGTTGAGGGCATTGAGGAAGCCCGCCATGAAGTCAATGCGGACCCGCTCGGTGATGGCGATGTGCTTCACCAAAGTGATGTCCCAATTGTTGATCGGCGGAGTGGAGAGGGTGCTGCGGCCTGAATCAGCCAGCGCGCCAGGGCCCGCAGTGATGTACTGCGCGTTCGGGTTCACGGCCTGGTAGCCCAACCACGAAGGGGCTCGGGTCAAAGTTGGGATCGGGATCACCGTTGCAGAGATTGCCCGCCGGCAGGCTGCTGTTGCACAGTTGAATTACGTCACTGCCTGTGCCACGGACGCCTTGCAGCGTTCACGATGGTGCGGTCTCCCGCGCCGTCGGTGTTGAAGTTGGAGTCAACACCACTCTGGGTGGTTCCTACCTGGCCGGATTCCCAGGTGTAAACCGGTGCGATTTCGTAGTTGCCCAGAATGTTGCGCTTCAGCCAGCTGTCGCTGTGTTTGAACCAGGTCGCGTCATAAATCGCCGAAATAGTAATGCGATGACGGTGGTCCAGAATGGAGTTGCCGCGCTCCGCCGGCAGGTTACGGAAATCCTGCGGACGCCGCGGAGAGATGACCGTGGAGAAGAAATCAGCGGTGGCGTTGTCAATGGCGTGGCTGTAGGTCCAGGCGGCCTGCAACTGCAATCCATTGCTGAAACGCCGGTTCAACTGGGTTTGCAGCCCGTGATAGGTCGAGGACCCCCAGGGCATGAACCCAACGATTTGGCCGGTGAAGCCGGCATTGAGGTAAGCCGGGTCGATATAAGCGTTCACAGTCGGCCCTTCCGCGTCATTAAACTGTCCCAGATTCACGGTCGAAGCATCCAGGGTGGCCTGCGACGGCGCCTGCAAATAAGTGGGAAGGAAGTGGGAAGGAGTCACTATGGGGATGATGTTGAGCCGGTTCTGGACGTTGAGGTCCTCACCGCGCGTGCCCACATAGCGGACTTCCGCCGTGTAGTTGGACTTGAACACGTGCTGCACGCCCAAATTCCATGAAAGCGACAGCGGATACCTCACATCGTTCGGAAGGAAGGTGGAAGTATTCGCGCGGGCCGTGGCTTGATCGAGAACCGCGATTCCGCTGGTAGCCTGGAAGGGAATGCCGCCAGTCGCCAGGAAACTTGTCGGCAGAGCAGGTGGCCGGGCAGTCCACGGTGTTTCCGATCTGAGGCGGGCGAGACAGGACGCCGATGTTGTCATAGAGCACATCGTAGCCCATGCCGAAGCCGCCGCGGACCGACGTGTTTCCGCTGGTCCCAGGCGTGTAGGCGAAGCCAACCCGAGGCATGAAGTTGTGCGTGGGGGCTTTCGGCGAGCCGAAGGTGATCAGCCCTGGAGCATCGGCCACCGCGTTCAGGCTCTGCTGGGTCCAACCGTAGGGAGTGCTGGTGTATTCGTAGCGGACGCCCAGGTTCAAGGTCAGGTTCGGCCGGAATTTCCAGCTATCGTTCACGTACCAGTAAATTCCGTGTTGATCGCCCGAATAGCCGACGCTGCCAAAGCTGCGTTCATTGACCGCACCATCCGGCTCTTGATCGAAGACGAAGTTGCTGAAGTGCGCATACTCGTAGTCGCCGCGTGACCGCTGAATAAATTTCTGCGGCGAGATGGCCTTGCGGTATTCCACACCGAACTTCAGGGTGTGAGCGCCCTTGCTCCAGCTGAGGTTATCTACGGCCTGATAGGTGTTCTGAATGTTGAACTGAGGAGCATTGGGGTCGGGACCGATGTTCAAGCCGCCCAGATCGTCAAAAGTAAGGTTGGGAAATTGATCGAGCGTCGGCAGGAACGAAAGATTGGGAACGGTGAAATCCTGCGCGAAGCGATTGAAGCCGACCCGCAGCTCGTTGGTCACTGAGGGCGAGAAGGTGTGGTACTCGCTCAGGGCGACCAGGTGGTAGGGCTGATTAAGAGTGGTGTAGAAAACGGGCAGAGTCACGCCGATGAGTCCAGCATCGATCTGCGCGTTTTTGTTGTAGAGATACCGGCCGCGAATCTGGTCTTTCTCGCTGATGTTGTAGTCCATCGAAGTGGTCAGCGCCCGATAGTTGATGAAGTTCGGCGCCGCCAGTGGGAAAACGCCGACCTCTACTGGTGTTGCCCCCACTGTGACGGTGCTGCTGGCCGAGGGTGCGACCACGTAGTTCTTCAGGGCGTTGATATTGGCCGCCGAAGCTCCCGGAATGGCAAGCAACTGGGCATAACCAGCCGTCAGTCGGAGCCAACAGAGGCGAGCCGGGTGAGGCCGCCTGGCCTACCGGGTTGTACTCGAAGTTCGCGAAGAAGAACAGTTTGTTCTTGAAAATCGGGCCGCCAAACTGTCCGCCGAAGCGATTGCTGTCAAAGCGCGGGTTCTTGAAGATCCCCTGGTTGGCCAGCGACGTGTCCACCGCGTTCATATTGCGGTTCTGAAAATATTCATAGGCCTTTCCGTGAAAGCTGTTGGTGCCACTCTGCACGGCGAGGTTGAACTGGCCGCCTGAGGAGTGGCCGAATTCGGAGTTGAACTGGTTTTGCAGGACTGAAAAATTGGCGACCGCGTCCTGAGGCACATAAATAAGGGGACCGGTGATGCCTTTGTTGTTGTTATCGACGCCTTCCACTGTGAAGTTGTTATTGCGGGGACGTTGGCCGCCGACGGAGGGGCCGGTGCCGGCTCCCAGTCCGCCCGTGCTGCCGACGCCGGAGTCCAAGAGCGCCAGGTTCAATACGCCCAGGTTCTGGCCGTTGGTCGAAACTCCCAAGCCGCTGGTCGGCAAGTCCAACAACTGGCGATCTTCATACGTGGTCTGAAGCTGCGCCGTCGTGGTATCGATGATTGGAGCCTCACCAGAAACTTCGACGGTCTCGGTCGAAGCGCCGGGCGACAGGGTCACGTTCACGGTGCCCGTCTGGTTCAACAGAACTTCTGCGATCACGGACGTAGTCCGGAAGCCGCTCGACCTCGCGGTAACCCTATAGGTACCCGCCAAGAGGTTGTCAAAGCGATATTCGCCGGAGTTGCTGGTCTTGCTGGTGGCGGACACGCCGGTCGCGACCTTGGTGGCGACCACTTCGGCGCCTACCACGGCGGCCCCCGAAGAGTCTGTCACTGTGCCGACGATGTTGCCGCTGACGGCCTGAGCGAAGGTCAGTACGGAGCCTAGAGCCATCACGCTGACCAATGCCACCGCGAGATGCGAAAATCTTAAACTTGGAGACGGCTGAATACATGCGATTTCTCCTCAACACTGGAAGTTTCTTTGGGATATCGAAAAAATCTGGGTCAGAAGTCACAAAAACATTAATAACAATAGGGCCGAACACTGCAAGCTTAGACAGTCAAAGCAACTGTCGTTCCAAAACAGTCTTTAGTAACAAGCATTGTTTTCAGACATTTGCAAGTTAGATTCCTGTCTTGATATTGAAATTCGGATAGGGTCGCGAGCTTCGACTATGAAATTCCGTATATCTCGGCGGGGGAAATTGGCTAGCCTGTGCCACAATATCGCGTGGATTTCGAGCCATGCCGCCACGGAATTGAGCTCTTCAATCGAGCCGCCTTTTTTGACGCGCACGAAGCTCTGGAGGACGTCTGGCGCGCGGCACCCCTGGCGGAGAAGAAATTCTTGCAGGGACTGATTCAGGTAGCAGTCGCGTTGCACCACTATGGCAATGGAAACACGGCCGGCGCGCGGTCGGTGTTGAGACGCGCCTTTCGAAATCTGGCTCTTTATCCGAGGGATTTTGGCGGCATCGAGTCGGCTGGTTTGCTGCACTCGATTTCAGAGTGGCAGCGAGCTTTGGACGAAGGCACGGCTGTACCGGCGCTGCCCAGAATTGTGTTTATCGAATAGTTCTCAGTTCGCAGTTCTTACTTCGCAGTTGTTGGCTAGAGTCGTCAACGCTTCTTTCTCGCTCTTGCCGGTCGATGGCTGACGGCTGCCGACGAGCCGGCCTCTTTCTGTTCTCCCGGCGCCAGCACCCGGCGCACGATGGGTGTGTTCAGCTTGTACTTGCGCTCGATCACATTTCCGGAATCATCCTTGACGCGTACGACGAATACTGGCAAGTCGCCTTCCTTGTCGAAGGTTTCGTGCGAGAGGGTGACGGGCAATACTCCGTTCAGATTGCGCTCGCGATAGGCGGTTTCGTAGCGATGGCGCCTGACGTTCCAGGTAAAGACGCGAATCTGGTTATAGTCGAAGGGCATGCCATCTTTGTTCTCTGTCAACAGCACGAGGTATTGAGGAACTTTCTTGTCTCCGTCGGTCACCTGGTCGAGAACGAATGCAGCCACCGTGCGCTGACCTTCGGAGTACTGCGAGATCTCGATGGGGATGTCCACATCCACCATGCGGGCCAGCACCCAGCCGGCGTGCCCGGCCTCGTCGCGGATGAGCCACCAGTCTTCCATGGGCGGAGCGGGCGCGGCCTGCTGTCCCGGCTTCTCCGCGCTCGCGACTTTGGCCTGACCCGCCGGGAGTGCCTTCTGGCTGCTGGCGCGTTTCATGACCGATAGCTTTGCTCCCTGGTCCACCTGATAGAGATGGTCAGCATCGCGTTGCGGCTCCAGGTGGATATTGGTTTGGTTGTGCGCGACTCCAGTCGCCTGCACCGGCTCGTTGCTCATTTGGGCCGCGAGCTTGTCGAAGGCATCGTGAGTGGCTTTGTCCACCAGGTAACGCTGCTCCAGCCAACCTTCAGCTCCGGTGGCGGTGCGCACCCGAACAAAGCGGCGATCGCGCCCCAGGACCTGCACCGCTTCGCCGTTTTTTACCGTGCCGGTCTTGTTGTAAACGGCGGCCACCTGGTCTCGCAGAAAGGCCTGGGGAGCGGACACGTAGGCCATCTCTTTACTGCTGCTCTTTCCGCGCCCGCAGCCGGGCAGCAGGGCAACTCCGGCGAGGAGCACCAGAACCAGGCAACATTCGAAGGATGAAGGGCGGCATTTCATGAAGCAAATTTCCATGGTGAACGACGCAGCTGGGTCGGAACGAAGCTGGTCGCGACGAAGCTCCAGATTACGCCGGGGGGACTCAATCTCCGAAGGAAATCCCGATGGCTTTGGCGGTCTGCACCAGCTGACCGTTGGGATCCACCATCTTCATCTTTCCGACAGCCTCGGCGATATCCACGGCTTCGATCCGCTCATTGCGCAAACATACCATCTTGCCGAACCCACCTTGGGCGATCAGGTCGACGGCGGCGACGCCGAATCGCGTGGCCAGGATGCGGTCGAAGGGAGTGGGCGAACCGCCGCGCTGGATGTGTCCCAGCACGCTGATCCGGACTTCCTTATTAGCACTGACGGCTATGGCATTGCCAATCAAATTCCCTACCGAACTGGCCCGCCGGTTCTCTTTAAAGGTCTGGGGCAGCTTGACCCCCTCCGCCACCACCACGATCGTAAAGCGCTTGCCATAACTCTCGCGTTTCTTGACGTGCTTGCAGACATTCTCGATGGTGAAGGGAATCTCCGGGATCAGGATGACATGGGCCCCGCCTGCAATCCCGGCTTCCAGGGCAATCCAGCCGGCATCGCGTCCCATGACTTCGACCACCATAATTCTGTGATGCGACTCCGCGGTGGTGTGAATCTTGTCCACCGCATCGGTGGCGGTGGTGACTGCGGTGTCGAAGCCGAAGGTGACTTCTGTGGCCGAGAGATCGTTATCAATCGTCTTGGGAACGCCCACGATCTGCATGCCTCGACGGAACAGCTGCAAAGCAATGGCCTGGGAGCCGTCGCCGCCGATGCTGATGACGGCATCAATGCCCAGCTTGCGGGCGTTGGCGATCACCGCATCCGAAATATCACGGGTGACGTCCACGCCATTTTCGACGGTGCAGTACTGGAATGGATTGCCGCGATTGGTCGTGCCCAGAATGGTTCCGCCCCGCGGCAGAATGCCGCTCACGTGCTTCAGAGTGAGCTCATAGGATTTTTCCGGCCAGATCAGGCCATCGAAGCCATCCGGGATACCGATAATTTTCCATTTGTATTTCAGGAAGGCGCACTTGACCGCGGCGCGAATGACGGCGTTGAGTCCCGGGGCGTCGCCGCCACCGGTGCAAATGCCGATGCAGCGAATGTCCGTCATTGGACGGTAATAGTCAGAGGGCCGCTGGTGATGCCGTTAAGAGTAGCAGTGACCGTGGTGGTGGAACCAGAAGTCGCGGTAGATGAAACGGCACCGCTCCCGCCCGTGATCGTGGCAATTACAGCCGTGTTACTGCTGATCCAGGTCACCAGGCTGGTGATGTCCTGCTGCTGGGCGCTGCCCGTGTATGTTCCCAGGGCGGTAAACGTCACAGTCGAACCTGCGGCCGGGTTGGGCGTCGTGGTCGTGATCGTGATGGCGGTCAGCGGCCCGGTGTTCACGGTAATAGCGGACGTCGAACTGAATGTCCCCGAGGTGCCCGTGATGGTTGCGCTCCCGGGAGGGGTCGAAATAGTTGCCGCTGCCTTCACCAGACCTGCGCTGACGGTTGCGACAGCCGAGGCAGAGGTCGTCCAGGTCGCGCTTCCGGTCAGATCCTTGGTGCTGCCGTCGTTGTACGTGCCGGTCAAAGCCAGCTGCTGGGTCTGCCCTTCGATAAGCGATGCTGACGTAGGTGTAACCGCGACCGAAGTCAGCGTGGGATTCACAAAGAATCCGCGGCATCCTGCTGCCAGGCCAAGCATGGACAGCGCTGCAAAGGTAGCCAAAAGGCGGAGTTTCCGACTAGAAAAAGACATGTTGAAAAGATCCAGGCAGACGTACTTTCATGGCACGGTCCGCTTGCGAGTGGCTAAAAAAGATTGTAGCAGAGAAGGTTTTAGCCAGAACCAGAGAGTGTACTTCTGTGTGCACTAAGGTCCGTGGCAGCCCCGAGTTACCAGGGCGGAGTGTCGCAGGAGAGTCTGCTAAGCTGATTTCGGAGATGTCTGCCGGCCGAATCGAATTCGGAATCAAAGTTTATTCATGAAAAGACCATTCCTTCGTGGCGTTGCATTCCTTTGGTTGAGTGTGTGTGCCGGGGCCGTCGGCCAGAACCAAGCTGCACCCGCAACTGCAGAGGCTAACCGACCAAAGACAGCCCAACGGCGCGCCCCTGCAACAGCGCCTGCTCCGCGGGTATGCTCCGCCTGCATCCGGGCCCACATGGAATTTTTGGCCTCTGACGCACTGCGCGGCCGGGGAAGCGGTTCTGCAGACGAACTGGTGGCAGCCGCCTACGTGGCTGCGCAGCTGAGAGCCTACGGTATTGCTCCCGCGGGGGACGACGGTGGCTACATCCAGCGCGCGACGCTACAACAACCAAAATTCACCAGCGCTCCGCAACTCACGTTTGCGAAACCGAGCGCTGCCGCAGAAAAAATCACCTGGAACTATGGCCAGGAGTTTGTAACGCTTCGTCTCTCGGAGACTCACTTTTCAGGTCCGCTGCACGTGGTGAATGTGGATGAAGACGACCCGCAAGCTTCGGGCGCAGTCGAGCTGATTCTGGGAAACGACCGGCGCCGGCAGCGGGCCAAGGCCTCATCGCTCGGTGAAAAGGGAGCCGTGGCCGTGATCCTTACCGCCAGCACAGAAAGCACCGCCCAGTTCCAGCAGCGAGCCAAGGAACTGCCCACCCTGCCAGAGAAAGTCGAAGGAGAAGACGATTCCGGCCTGTTGCCCGACTTGAACGTGCTGGAAGTCAGCCCGGAGGCCGTAAAAGTCCTTGAGAGCCTTCCTGCCAACACGACGCTCGGCTTCGACGGCCCCACAACCAGCGAAACGAAGTACACGTGGAACGCGGTCGGCATTCTTCGGAGTAGTAATCCGAGTTCGCGGCCCACAACGGTGTTGCTCTCCGCCCACCTCGACCACCTGGGGATCGGCAAACCGGTGAAAGGAGATGACATCTACAACGGCGCCGACGACGATGCGTCGGGCACGACGGCAGTGTTGGAACTGGCGCGCGTCCTGGGAAACGGTCCAAAACCTCAACGCACCGTAATCTTCGCCCTGTTCGGCAGCGAGGAAACCGGCGGGCAGGGATCGACATTTTTCCGGAAGCATCCGCCGGTGCCGCTGAAGGATATTGCGGTCAACCTCGAGTTCGAAATGCTGGGACGCGCCGATCCCGCGGTAAGTTCTAACACGGTGTGGCTTACCGGATGGGAGCGCTCGAATCTCGGGCCGACGCTGGCGGCTCGCGGGGCCAAGCTGGTCAAGGATCCCCATCCCGAGCAGAATTTCTTCGCCCGCTCGGACAACTATGTTCTGGCGGAAAAGGGTGTGGTCGCGCAGACGGTTTCAAGCTATGGGCTGCACCGCGACTACCACCAGCCCAGTGACGACGTGGCCCACATCGATTTCAAACATATGGACGCAGCCATCGGATCGATGTTGCAGCCGGTCCAGTGGCTGGTCAACTCATCATTCACGCCGCAGTGGAATCAGGGGGGAAAGCCTTGAAGGAGGCGTCGGACCTCGGACCGCGGCCCTCGGCTAGGACAACAATCGTAGAACGCTTGAAGGATTTGCTGAGGTCTGACGTCCGAGGTCCGACGTCCCCTTAGCTAGTTCGTTCGTTTCGCCTTCGCGATTCTTTCGTCGATGGGCTTGCGGCCGGCGAAGCCTTCGCTGACGCCGTGCCAGTGCGTGATTCCCTTCTCGCCCAGTTTCCAGCAGAGCAGCACGGTGCGGCCTTCGACTTCGCAGGGAAAATCGAGCAGCCCGATGTCGACGTCTTTCACCTGCACGCCGGTGGCATCGATCTCGGCTAGTGTGTCCTTCACGCGCTGAATGGTCTTTTCGCGCTCGGCCTTGCGCCGCGCCACCTGCACAATGTTGACCCGCATCCCTCCGCTCAGGAAGACGCGGTGCGCGAGTTCCTGAAGTTCGGCGTCCACGGCCTCAATCAGTTTCTTACCTTCCATCGCCGTGCGCAAAAGAGATTCCAGGATAGGCAAAAGGCTTTGGGCTTCCTCGAGAGTAAAACTACGGTCAGCCATAAAAGTTGTGTCTCTATTCTAATCCAACCGGGTCACTTCCGATCAGCTCCTTGATGCTATGCGTCTACCTTTCGACCTTTGCGGTCCTTCTTCGCGTCCTTTGCGGTAATGAATTTGAAGACTTGCGCTTCTGGATGGCAATCGATGACTGTAGCCAAAAGACCAGTTGTCAGTTCATGGTTCTCGGTTCTCGTTTCCGGCGAGGGGAGCTGTCTACTGCGACTTCCCCTGGGAGGGATCGGCGCTGGTCGCCGTATTTACATCCACGTGCAGGTGTTTGAGACGATCGACACCGGGCGGGTAGCAACTTCCATCGCGGTCGTAGTTGGCCGGACACGCAGCAGCAACATCTCGCCGCTTGGGAGACTGCGCGAACTGCCATACTTCGGTGAAGGCAATGCCGCTTGCTGCGGGGTTGGGTGGACGTCTGGAAAAAACGCATCCCGGCGAGGGCGGGCAGGCATCGTTCGCCACCCAATACACGATTTTCCTTCCCGCCGAATTTTGACGGACATCCTCGGCCGTGATCACCGCCGCGCCACCTTCTTCTTTCGCAGCGATTCCAGAACAGTAGATGCCGGCGTGGAAGCCCGCAGCAGTGACGGCGTCGACCCAGGAATAAATGTAAGCTTTTTGCTCGGGAAGCATCCGGCCGCCCTCTTCCTGGTCAAGAAAGATGATCGCTCCCGCGGGAAAACCTTCGCGGCCCGCGGAGGCCACGGCAGCCTGTGCGTCTGATTTTCCCAGCCTGGCGGCAATCGCCACCGTTTTCAACTGGGCAAAGAGTCTGCCATTAAAGAGCAGGAGAAATCCGAAACCCGCCGATTGCAAGTGCTTGCCGCTTTCCTGTCCAAGTATTGCTTTTTTCGCCGGGAGGAGAGTTCAGCCAGAAGCCGGTGTAGGAAAATGTCTGGCGCAGCAGGGGCAGGTTTTCGTCTCCGGGATAATCGTTGCGATCGAACCCCAGATAGGTGGCAGCGGATGGGGCTTGGGCTTTGAGGTTCACGCCGTGGCCAATGACTGCGACCATTGCGATCGCGGCGATTGGGATCCATACAACTCGGCTCATGCTTGAAATGTTACTGGTTTAGCCGCCGATGTGCACCATGGTCCGCGAGGCGGGCACGAAATCCGGTTCGCCGATGTGGTGACGCGCTTCCTTCTTTTGGATCACGCCGCGGATGAATTCGCCCAGCTCTTCGTCGGAGGCGCCGCGACGCATCTGGGCGTGCAGGTCATGGTCCCAGACGGAAAAGAGACAAGTACGAATCTTGCCATCGGAGGTAATGCGGATGCGGCTGCAGTGTCCGCAGAAGGGATGCGACACCGGCGCGATGATGCCAATCTCGCCGATGCCGTCGTCAAAGCGATAGCGGCGGGCGGTTTCGCTGCGGGCGTGCGGAATTTCCACCAGCGGGCGATATTCGTTCATGCGGCGGAGAATCTCGTCGAGCGCCACCACCGTGTTCGGCGACCAGACCCGGTCTTCTTCAAGCGGCATGAATTCGATAAAGCGAACGACCACGCCTTCCTCGCGGGCAAACATGCCAAAGGGAATAATCTGGTCTTCGTTGAAGCCGCGCATGAGCACGCAGTTCACTTTCACCGGCCACAGTCCGGCGCGGCGGGAGGCCCGGATGCCGGCCAGCACGTTGTCGTAGCCGTCGGGCACGCGCGTGATGCGGGCAAAGCGATCGGGATCGACTGCGTCCATGCTCACGGTCACGCGGCGCAATCCGGCGGCCTTGAGCGGCTCAGCCATCTCTGGCAGCAGATGGCCGTTGGTGGTGAGTGCGATGTCGAGTTCCTCTCCGTCCGTGGTGCGGAGTTTGGCCAGTTCGCGGACGAAATTGATCACGCCTTTGCGCAGCAGGGGCTCGCCGCCGGTGATGCGGACCTTCTGGATTCCGAGACCAACCAGCACACGGGCCATGCGCAGATAGTCGGCAAAGGGCAGATCGCCGTAGAGCGCGCCTTCATTGCCGGTGCGGCAGTAGACACACTTGTAGTTGCAGCGGTCGGTGACCGAGATCCGCAGATCGGTGATGGCGCGGCCGAATTTGTCGGTAAGCGGCACGGCTCTTAGCTCTTAGCTCTTAGCTCTTGGAAAAGAAACAGGCAGGCGGGAACTTCCCGGCGGCTGTTTCCTTTCCAATGGCCTCTCGCGAAGCCGGGAGGCGCCGGTGTTTCCACCTGCACCCTTGGGGTTGGAATTCCTTTGTGAACTTTGCGGGTCCTTGGCGATCTTTGCGGTGAAAGCTTTTAACCGCAAAGGCGCAAAGATCCGCGAAGAACGCAAAGAAATCCATCCCTCGCCGCCGCAGCCAGGGTATGCCCGAAGGCTGGGGCGGTCGGAAACTCACGTTCATTATAGATGCGTTCGGCGAGGAGAGGGTCGAATTAAGGTTTGGTCGCCAGCGCCTTGCTAATCGCCGCCTCGGCCAGCGGGACCATGATCTTGTGGCCGGCGGCGTTGGGGTGAAGGCCATCTTCCGCCAGCTCGCGCCGCAGCAGGCCCTTGTCATCCACCATGGCGGAGAAGTAGTCGAGATACACCAGCCCGTTGGCGGCGCAATAGTCCTGAAGCCAGCGGTTGAGCGCCCGGATCTTCTCCGGCGGACGCTGCGCAAAGAAATCCTGCGATAGCGGAGTGTAGTTGTGTACGGGCAAGACCGAAGCAAAGACCACTTTCAGATGATTCGCCCGCGCCAGTTCCGCCAGGGATGTGTAGTTGGCTTCGATGTCCTCGAGGCGCATGGGGCCGGTGTTCCCGGCGATGTCATTGGTTCCGGCGAGAATGATGACCACGTTGGGATGCAGGTCAATCGCATCCTGGCGGAAGCGCACCAGCATCTGCGGCGTGGTCTGGCCGCCCACGCCACGATTGAGGTAGGGCTTGCCGGAGAAATAATCCTCGAACTTCCACATTTCGGTGATGGAATCGCCGAAGAAGACGACGCGATTCTCTCCTGGCGCAAGCGGTTTGAGCGCGGCGTTCGCGTCGCGATAGTGGGCGACTTGACCGAAATCATCAGTGAAGATGGCAATGCGCGAGGCCCGGTATTGATCGAGACCCGGAAAGCCGGTAGAGGGAATGGCGGGCTGCTGGACCCATGCGCCGAGCGCGAGCAGCACGATGGCTGCAGAATGAGCAACAAGGCAACTCGATCTCAAGTGCATGGTTTCCTCGGGGAGACAGGATAGCGCAGTAGGATGAATCCGCAATACTTGACTCGAACCCGACAACCCCTGACCACGGATTCGAACGTTATTTGCTGTCGCAAGGTGGTGATTAAAACCTGTCGAGACTTCTTATACAATGTGTATACTTACTGTATATACATTTTAAGAGGAGGTCGCTTATGGGGACGGCGCGGGTCTTTCGATCGGGGAACAGCCAGGCAGTGAGATTGCCCAAGCAATTCCGGCTGAAGAGTAAAGAAGTAGAGATCTTCCGTCGAGGTGAGGAGATCGTCCTGCGCGAAAAGGACGGCACCATGGCCCGGGCCTTCGATCTGCTGGCTGAGTTACCCGACGATCTCGCGGCGGAGCGCCGGAACGACCGCCCGCAAAAGCGCAAGGGGCTTTAGATGGAGCCGCGCTTTCTGCTGGACACGAACATTTGTATTTACATCCGCCAGGAAAGGCCGGAAGCAGTCTTACGGCGATTCCGCCGGCTCCGCCCCGGCGAGGCCGCGCTTTCGGTCATCACGTATGGAGAACTGATTTACGGGGCCGCGAAGAGTTCGCAGCGGGAGGCGGCACTAGAAAAGCTGCGCGAACTGGTCCATTGGTTGCCGGCGCTGCCGTTGCCAGAGGCGGCGGCTGAAGCCTATGGAACGATGCGCTTCGAGTTGGCGGCGAAGGGCGAGATGATCGGGAACAACGACCTCTGGATCGCGGCCCATGCTATTGCATCGGGGCTGACCCTGGTCACCAACAATGAACGGGAGTTCCGGCGGGTGCGTGGGCTGAAGCTGCAGAACTGGGCGGCCTAGAACTTACGACTATCCGACGGAAAAACCACTGTCGAGCTACGCTCGATTTGGACAGCCGGGGGCGGCGTTCCCCACCGTAAGCACCGCAATCACATGCCGTCGTAATTTGGTCCGCCGCCACCTTCGGGCGGGACCCAGGTGATGATCTGGTACGGATCGGCGATGTCGCAGGTCTTGCAGTGCACGCAGTTCGACGGGTTCAGGCTGATGCGCTTGCCGTTGGGCTGGCTGGCGTCGTCCACCATCTCGTACACATTGGCCGGGCAAAAATTCTGGCAGGGGCTGCCGAATTCTTTGATGCAGCGCGTGTTGCAGACGTCGGTATCGTGAATGACCAGGTGCGCGGGCTGGTCTTCTTCGTGCTTGGTGCCGGAGTGGTAGAGGTCGGTGAGCTTGTCGAAGGTCAGCTTGCCGTCGCCCTTCGCGGCGCCGAGCAGGCGGGCTTCTTCGCCGCCATCCGCGGGCAGTTCTGCCAGGTGCTTGAGGTGCTGGTATCCCGCAGTCGAGGGATAACGATTGCGCAGGCCGCGTCCGCCGGTGAATTGTTGCAGGCCGGCGTTGAACATGCCCCGCCAGAAGCCATGCTCGAAGCCCTGATGAAAATTGCGGACTTTCCAGAGCTCGTCTTTGATCCAGCTCGACTCTACTCGCCGTTGAAAATCACTTAGGCTGGCCGCGGAGAAGTCGTTTTTCTTCAGGGCCTCAAACGCAGTCTCGGCGGCCAGCATGCCGCTCTTGATGGCGAGATGAATGCCCTTCAATCGCTGCGAATTGAGGAAGCCGGCGGAGTCGCCGAGGATCATCCACCCATTTCCAGCGACGGGCGGAATCGACCACCAGCCGCCGTAGGGCAAAGACTTCGCGCCGTAGCGGATCATCTTGCCGCCCTCGAGCAGCTTGGTCACCAGCGGATGCTTCTTGAACTCCTGCAAGACGCGCTGCGGATCGAGCCGCGGGTCGGGATAGTCGAGCCCCACGACGAAACCGAGCGAAACCACGTTGTCCTTGCCGCCGTAAATCCAGGCGCCGCCGTATTCCTTCGTGGTCAGCGGCCAGCCCATGGTGTAAATGACTTCGCCCGGCGCGATGCGCCCGGGGGGAACTTCCCAGAGTTCCTTGATTCCCTGTCCGTAGGTTTGCGGGTTGCGGTCGCGATCGAGGCCGAAGCGCGCGATGAGCTGTTTGGTGAGCGAACCCGCGCGTGCCTTCAGCAAGAATGACGACTTTGGCCTGCAGGTCATAGCCCGGCTCAAAATTTGATTTCGGCTGATTCTGTTTGTCCACGCCCTTGTCGTCGGTGCGTACGCCGGTGACGCGATCGCCGTCAAGAAGAAGTTCCGATCCGGCGAACCCGGTGAAGATCGTGATGCCGGTTTCTTCCACCTTACCGCCCAGCCACTTCACGAAGCGGTTGAGCGAGATGACGTAGTTGCCGTGATCGCGCAGCGGCGGCGGCGTGATGGGAAACTTGAGCTTGCCTCTTTCAGTGAGAAAGTAAACCGCCTCTTTGGTGACTTCGGCATCGAGTGGCGCTTCTTTTTCGAATCCGGGAAGAAGTTCGCGCATGGAGCGGGGATCAAGCAGGGCGCCGGAGAGGCAGTGCTGGCCGATCTCGCGGGCCTTCTCCAGGACGTAAATATTTTCTTTGCTGAGCTGCGAGTCAGGATTGCTCGCGTTGTGCTGATCGATAAGTTGCGAGAGCCGCAGAGCGCAAGCCATGCCAGCCGGGCCGCCGCCGACGATGACCACATCGGCAGGCATCTGCGGGCGTTCGATGCTTAGGGAGCGGCTTGCGGAAAATTAGCATAAGCAAAACCGGGCCACGGATTTACGCGGATTCCCACGGATAGAACAACCCTAGAAATTGATCCGTGGAGATCCGTGTTGATCCGTGGCCGATTCTACGCTTCCTGCTTTGGCCTTTTTCACTTCTTCAATCAGCGGCGGCACGATGTCGAACAGATTTCCCACCACGGCAAAATCGGCAATCTCGAAAATCGGCGCTTCGGAATCTTTGTTGATAGCGATGATCGTGCGCGCGCCCTTCATGCCTACGATGTGCTGAATGGCGCCGCTGATGCCCAGCGCCAGATAAAGCTTGGGCGCGACGGTCTGTCCCGACGATCCGATCTGGCGGTCCATGGGGAGCCATCCCGAGTCGCAGATGGGGCGCGATGCCGCCAGTTCGCCGCCGAGGGCTTCGGCCAACTGCTTCGCCAGTTCGATGTTTTTCTGCTCTTTGATTCCGCGGCCGACCGAGACGATGATTTCGGCCTGGGTAAGATCGACCGCTTGCTTGGCTTCCTTGAAGACTTCCTGCGGCTTGTTGCGAATCACGCCGTCGGCGATTTCTACGTTGACGGTTTCGACGGGCGCGGCGCGGCGCCGGCTTCAACTTTGTCTCCGCGAAAGGCTCCGTTCTGGAAAGTCACGAACCACGGGGCGTCGCAGGCAAAGCTCACGTCGGCGGCCAGCTTGCCCTGAAACATCTGGCGGGTAAAAAACAGCTTGTCGCCATCTTTCTTGTAGCCGATGCAATCGCTGATCGCGGTGCGCTCCATGGCGGTGGCCAGCTTGGGCACAAAATCGCGCACCTGATAGGTATGCGGCATCAGCACCAGCTTGGGCTGTTTTGTGGCGATGAATTGCTTCAGCGCGGCGGCGAAAGCGTCGGGCGTGTAGGGCTCGAGTTTCGGGGACTCGATGGCGTAAACTTTCGCGACTTTCTTGCCTGCGATTTCGTTGGCGAAGCCTGTGACTCCGCTTCCGGCCACCGCTGCTTCGAGCGTCCATCCGGTTTCAGCGGCCAGGGCTTGGCCCGCCGTCAAGGTCTCCCACGAGACACGGTTCAGCTTTCCTTCGCGTTGTTCGACGATAACCAAAATGGATTCAGGCATGAATTTTCCGTCTTGAGTACGGTCCGAATCGTTTTGACAGCTGATTTTTATAAAACCAGTTTTCAGATTTTAGTTCTCAGTTCTCAGTTACAGGACCCGCACTTCGTTTCGCAATTTCTCTACCAGCTTCTTGGCGACTTCGCCCGGGGTGCCTTCCAGAAATTCGGTGTTTTTCGTTTTCTGGGGAATGTAAAGGCGTTCGATCTTTTGCAGATTGGCGCCGATCGCCGACTGCACTTCGGCCAGCGCCACTTTGCGCAGCGGCTTGTTTTTCGCCTGCTTGATGCCGATCAGGGTGGCGTAGCGCAGTTTGTTGATGCCGGATTGGATGGTGAGCACGGCCGGCAGGGGCATGTCCACGAACTGGAAGTAGCCGGCTTCGAGTTCGCGCTTAACGCGGATGCCGCCTTCGGTCTTTTCGATCTGCATGATGATGGTGGCGTGCGGCCAGCCCAGCAGTTCCGCGAGTATGACGCCGGTTTGCGCGTAGCCGTAGTCGTCGGACTGCAGGCCGGTGAAGATGAGATCGAATTTTTCTTCTTTGATGGCGGCGGCAAAGGCGCGCGCGGTATTGGAGGCGTCGAGCCCGACAAAGGCATTGTCTTCGAGATGGATGGCGCGGTCCGCGCCTTTGGCCAGGGCTTCGCGCAAAACCTGTTGAGCGCGGGCGGGCCGGCGGTGATGACGACTACTTCTCCGCTGTGCTTTTCTTTTTGGCGCAGCGCCTCTTCGAGCGCGAAGGCGTCGGGCTCATTGACTTCGTAGGAAACGTCTTCGCGGATCCAGGTGCCGGACTCGTTCAGCTTGAGCGGCGCATCTTTCTGCGGCACCTGTTTCATGCAGACCAGAATTTTCATGCGGTCACCTGATGCAAACAGTTGAGTATAAATGAGCGCGGAGGGTTATTCCGTGAACACCACGGATTGCACTCCGGAAATTTCGAAGCGCTTGCGGCAGCGTACATTCTTGCAGGCCATCAGGTCGTCTTTGCGCAGCATGTAGGAGCGGGCTTTAGCGAAGCGGGCGCGGTCGCGCTCGTCGGCGCGTCCGGACAATTGTCGTTTCTTGGTGCGCACGATCCAGGTGACTTCGTATTCCGCGGGCTGGTGGCAGTGGGGGCAATTCAGCGTGGCCATCTTCTTTTCCGGCCGTTCGTCGAAAAAATCGCGTTCTTCCATGATCGATTCTGTCTTCCCGATTGAATTATTCTGATTGAATTATTGCAGCTTTGCCGCGCACAAGCTATGGCAATATGTGTCCGATGGCGAAGAAGAAGCGCAAGCCGAAGAAGTTCAGCGCGGTCGATCAGGTGAAGGCCATGGCGCGAGCACAGATCGGCGCGCCTCCGGCCGGACGTGTCGTGCCGGATCGCAGGGATAAGAAGACAGCCAAGCACAAGCCGACGTTGGGGGAGATGCTGGAACCGGAATGAACGCTTACGGCGCAGGCAGCGCGACCTTACCCTCGATTCCCTGCCCTTCAACGATCGTATAAATGAAATCCGCGGGCAAATCGCGCAGGACTTCCACCTTACCGCTGGGCCACCTGATTTCTACCTCGTTCATTCTGGCTTCGGCTCCGAGGCCAAAGTGCAAACGCGGATCGTTTTGCGAAAGGTAGCTGCCTCCCGCCCGGACTTCGCTGAACTGCACCAGCTTCCCGGCCTTTACCGTCACGCGCGCGCCAATCGCCGACCGGTTGCTCTTTGTGCCGGCCAGTTTGAACAGCACGCGGTGGTTCTTGCTTCCGCCCTGGTTCAGCAGCAACGTGGGTGGCGCTCCCACATTCACCAGCACGACATCTACATTCCCGTCATTGTTGATATCGCCAAAAGCCGCTCCCCGCCGGCTTTCCGGCGGAATTCCAGTCAGCGAGCTGGAAACATCCTGAAACGTGCCGTCACGCTGGTTGCGGAATAGCTGAATGGGTTCGCGGTAGGAGATCCCGCCGGGAATCGAATCCACTTGCGGATACACATGGCCGTTGGCGATGAAGATGTCCAGCCAGCCGTCGTTGTCCATATCGAAGAAGGCGGTTCCCCAGCCCACCATCAGAAAAGTGGGCTGCGCCAGCTTGGCCGGCCAGCTTACGTCGGAAAATCCGTCCTTCCCTTGATTGCGATACAAGCGTGTCGGGCTGTTCGTGGAAGTTGGTTACGAACATGGACAGCCGGCCCTGGTGCAGATAGTCGCCCCAGTCCACGCCCATGGAGCCCTGCGCCTGGCCGTCGCCGCCGAGCGCCACGCCGGAAAGCATGCCGACTTCTTCAAACGTTCCGTCGTGCTTGTTGTGATAGAGGTAATTCGGCCCGGCGTCGTTGGCCACGTAGAGGTCAGGCCAGCCGTCGTTGTCGTAGTCGCCCCAGATCACTCCCAGCCCGTAGTACTTGTTGACATCCTCGACGCCGGCTTTTTTCGAAACTTCCTCGAAGGTTCCGTCACCGCGATTGTGGAAGAGCAGGTCGGATTCGCCAATCAGGCCCCAGGGGCCGCACTGCACCAGGATTCCCTTGAAGCGGCAAGTTTTTCTCGTCGCTGCCGAACGTGGGCAGATGGTCCATATCGAAGTGCACGTAGCGTGAAACGTAGAGATCGACAAATCCGTCGCGATCGTAGTCGGCCCAGGCCGCGCCCGTGCTGAAGCCGCCGGCGGCCACGCCGGCTTTGTCGGTAACATCTTCAAATTTGCAGTTGCCCAGATTGTGATAAAGCGCATTTCCGCCGAAGCCAGTGACGTAAATATCAGGCAAGCCGTCGTTGTCGTAAGTCGGCCACGGCCACGCCCATCCCCCAGCCTTTGCGAGTAAGGCCCGCGGCGCGGGTGATGTCGGTGAATTTGAAATTCGCATCCTGATGGTAGAGCGTAATCATGGGATCGCCGCCCTGGCGGTAGCGATCAATGGTGGAACCGTTCACCGTGATGATATCCAGCTTGCCGTCGTTGTCGCAGTCAATCAGACCGGCGCCGCCGCTCATGGACTCGACAATGTACTTCTTTTCCGGGGATGGAGATATGGGAAACGGTCAGGCCGGCTTCTTTGGCGACGTCCTTGAAGTGAGGTACGGCGGGAAACGGCGCTTTCGGGGCGCTGGTCTGGGCTGATGCCCACAGCGGAACTAACAGGCCAACCAAGAAGATGACACGCATGATCTTAAGGCAAAATCTTTACCGCAAAGTTCGCAAAGGCAATCCGCAAAGGACGCGAAGAGGTTCTTGTCATGCCTCCCTTGCTTGTGGCTTTCCGCGTTCGCGCCAGCCCTCGATGATCAGGTACAGCACGGGAATGAAGAACAGGTTCAGCACGGTGGACACGATCATTCCGCCGAAGACCGTCGTCCCTACCGAATGCCGGCCATGTTCGCCGGCGCCTGAGGCGACGACCAGCGGCACTACGCCCAGGATGAAGGCCAGCGAAGTCATCAGGATCGGACGCAGGCGGATTCTGGCCGCTTCGATCGCGGCATCCACCAGCGGCATCCCGCTATCCCGCAACTGTTCGGCAAATTCGACGATCAGAATGGCATTCTTGCTGGACAGTCCCACCAGCATGACCAGTCCGATCTGGCAGTAGACGTCGTTCTCCAAGCCGCGCAACGACTGCGCCGTCAACGCTCCCAGAAGGGCCATGGGCACGGCCAGCAGCACAATGAACGGCAGAACAAAACTTTCATACTGAGCGGAGAGCGTGAGGTAGACCACCAAGGTGCCCAGCCCAAACAGGATCAGCGTGGTGCTGCCCGAACTCAGCTCTTCGAGCGACAGACCGGTCCATTGGAAGGTGAATCCCTGCGGCAAGACCTTCTTGCTCAGCTCGTCCATGGCGTCGAGCGCTTGTCCTGAACTGAAGCCGGGAGCGGCCGAGCCGTCTATTTCCGCCGAGCGGAACAGGTTGTAGTGGCTGATCACCTGTGGCGCCGTCGTCTGCTGGACCGTGACCAGATTTTCCAGCGGAATCATCGCTCCGCTGTCAGAGCGCACGTAGAACTGCTTGATGTTTTTCGACTGGGTGCGGAACTGCTGGTCGGCCTGCACGTAGACGCGGTAGGAGCGGTTGTTGAAATCAAAATCGTTGACGTACTGCCGAACCCATGTAGATGCCCAGCGTGTCGGTAATCTGCTGCAGAGGGACGTGCAGGCTTTTGGCTTTCTCGCGATCGATGGTGACCACGAACTGGGGATCGTTGGCGGTGTAGGTGCTGTAAAGGCCGGTCAGGTCTTTGCGCGCGCCACCTTGCCGGATCAGGTCCTGGGTCACGCGCGCCAGTTCTTCCAGGGTGTGGCCGCCCTGGTCCTGTAGTTCGTAGGTAAAACCGCCGAACTGGCCCAGCCCTTGAACGGCGGGAGGCAGAAAAGGAAGCACGAGCGCTCCGGAGATACCAAACAAACGGCCGCGAATCCGGTTGACGATGGCATCCGCGGCGTGCGCGTCTCCGCGGCGCTTGGAATACGGTTTCAGCGGCACGAACACCAGCGCCTGGTTGGGGGCGCTTCCGCTGAAGCTGAATCCGGAGATGGCGAAAATTCCTTCGACTTCCGGAATGTCTTGAAGAATGTGCTGAATTTGTTGGCCGATGCCCTTCGTGTATTCGAGCGACGCGCCCGAGGGCGCTTGCACCGCGATGATGAAGTAGCCCTGATCTTCGCTGGGCACGAAACCCTTGGGGACGCGCTGGAACATGAAGTAGGTAAGCCCCAAGGCCACGAAGAACAGCATGACCGCGATCAGGCGGAAACGCAGGAAGACTCGCAGGGCCCGCCGGTATCCTTCCGTGATCGCCATTGATCACTTTGTCCACACGCTGGAAGAACCAGTTCTTCTCGCCGATGCCCGCTGCCCAGCAGGATGGCGGACAGCGCCGGGGTGAGGGTCAGCGCATTGAAAGCGGAAATCGAAATGGAGAACGCAATGGTCAGCGCGAACTGACGGAACAGAATGCCGGTGGTGCCGGGGAAGAAGGCCACCGGCACAAACACCGCGACCAGCACCAGCGAGGTGGCGATGACGGCGCCCGCCACTTCTCCCATGGCGACCGATGCCGCTTTGTGGGCGTCCTCCTCGCCCTCCTGGATGTGGCGTTCGATGTTTTCGATGACCACGATGGCGTCGTCCACCACCAGGCCGGTGGCCAGGGTAATGCCGAACAGCGTGAGCGTATTGACGGAAAATCCCAGCAGTTTGACGAAGGCGAAAGTTCCGACCAGCGAAACCGGAATCGTGACGGCGGGAATGATGGTGCTGCGCCAGTCCTGCAGAAAAATAAAGATGACCAGGATGACCAGGACGATGGCTTCGATCAGCGTGGTCAGCACGTCCCGGATCGATTCGCCCACGGCTTCGGTGGTGTCAAAGGCATTCTGATACTTCATGCCCGGCGGGAAGTGCTCGGCGAGGCGGTCGAGCTCGGCCAGGACCAGGCGGTCGACTTCGAGAGCATTCGCGGTCGAGAGCTGAGTGACGCCAAAGCCAACGGCGTCGTGGCCGTTGAACATCAGGTCCGAGCGTATAGTCCTCGGCGCCGAGTTCGGCCCGGCCGACGTCTTTCAGGTGAACCAAAGTGCCGTCGGAGTTCGTTTTCAGAATGATGTTTTCAAACTGCGCCGGCTCGCTCAGCCGCCCGATGGCGCGCACGCTGATCTGAAAGGCCTGCCCCGCCTGGATCGGGGGCTGCCCGACTTGTCCGGCGGCGACTTCGACGTTCTGCTCTTGCAATGCGCTGACTGCGTCTGATGCGGTCAGCCCGCGGCTGGCCATACGCACCGGATCCAGCCACAGACGCATGGAATATTTGCGTTCGCCGAAGACGATTACGTCGGCAACTCCGGGCACGCGCTTCAGCGAATCTTTGACGTAGACATCCAGGTAGTTGCTGATGAACAGCGGAGTGTAGCGGCCATCGGGCGAGAACACGGCTGCGCCCAGAACGAAATTGCTGGCGGCCTTGGTGATGGTGATGCCGGTGGTTTTGACCGCACTGGGCAGTCGTCCCTGGGCGGTGTTTACGCGATTCTGAATGTCGACCGCGGCCAGGTCGGGATCGCGATTGAGATCAAAAGTCGCGGTGATGGTACTTACCCCGTTGCTGCTGCTGGTGGAGGTCACGTACTTCATGCCCTGCGCGCCATTGATCTGCTGCTCGAGCGGCACCGTCACCGCGCTCTCAACGGTTTGCGCGCTGGCGCCGACGTAAATGCTGGTTACGGAAACTTGGGGCGGCGCCAAGGTGGGAAATTGCGCGATCGGCAAGGTGGGAATCACCGCCGCGCCTGCCAGGATGATCAGCAGTGCGCAAACGGTGGCAAAGACGGGCCGTCTTATAAAGAAATCAACGAACACTAAGGGCGGACCTCGGACTTCGGGCGTCGGACGTCAGACTTCAGACCTCCGACTTCAGACTTCAAATCTTAAGACCGTACATCGGTACATGCTGTGAAACGGAACTGAAGACCCAGCTGTGAAGCAATTTACGATTCGGATCGCTAGGACCAAAGTCTGACAGCTGAAAGCTGAGAGCTGACAGCTGAAGTCCGAGGTCCGGCGCCCGAAGTCCGCCCCTACCCTTGCGGCACGATCACAGGCGCGCCATCGACCAGGAATTGCGTGCCCGAAACGATGATCTTGTCCCCCGGCTTGATGCCCTCGAGCACGACGTAGTTATTGCCCGTCGTCTCGCCTACGCGCAACGGCTTCTGGTGGGCAACGGTTTTTCCGTCCTGCTGCTCTGCCACGAAGGCAAAGTATTGTCCGCCCAGGCGCGAAACCGCCAGCACCGGTACCACGGAACGGTCCTGCGTGCCCCAAACGATGCGAGCGTGGATGAATTGCGCGTTGCGCAGCCGGTCATCGTTGTTGGCGATCGGCGCCTTGGCCAGCACGGTCTGGGTGGTCGAATCGACCTGGGGCGAGATGAAGTTGATGCGGCTCTGGGCGATCACACTTCCGGACTGGTCAACAATTTGTACCGGCAGGTTCGGCTTGAGCTGACCGGAACGCTCGACCGGCACGTAGACGTAAGCCTCAAGACTTCCGGGCTTGTCCACGGTAGTCAAGGGAGTGGTGGTGGTCACGCGGTCCCCGACCCGTACTGGGATGTCTCCGACGATTCCAGCGCTGGGAGCGGTCACGCGGTAGTAGTGCAGTTGGACCGTCTCCTGGCGTACCTGGGCTTGCAGGGCCTGCAACTGCGCTTTCGCCTGGTCCAGCGCCGTCTTGGACTGATCCAACGCCTGCTTGCTGATGACCTTCGCGTCGTACAAGCCGCTGTTGCGGTCGAACTCCTGCTGGTCCCACACCAACTCGGCCTGCTTGGCCGCCAGCGTGTCCTCTTGAGTCTTCAGCGTGGCCTGCTGTTTGGCGGGATCGATCTGCATCAGCGGAGTTCCGGCGGAGACGCTGCTTCCGGAGTGAACAAAGATGTTGGTAATCTGGCCTTCGACCTGCGGCATGATGACGGCCGTGTCGCGGGACTTCAGGGTAGCGACATATTCCGTGGTGTCGTTTACCGGGACCAGGCGCGCGATTTCGACTTTCACCGGGATCCCGGCAGGACCCTGGGGTTGCGCTCCACGGGCGGAGCCCCCACTGCAAGCCATACCCAGCGCCGCCAGCGCCAAAGTTGCCGCCAGGGCCGCCTGTGACCACCGGGGCGGTGGCTGGGTTCTTCCGAGTGCCAACAAATCCATCTTTCGACTACTCCCCACTAAAAACGAGCCTACCGCGAGGCTGATTGTCCGGCAAGCGCAAGGCCTGACAGAGCTGGTTGATGCGGGCCAATGGCGTTCAGACGCGGAAATCGTCCGAAAAATTGTCGAATGAGGAATATATCAGGAAAGTCCGAGGTGAATGGGATGGGACAAAGCGGCTGGGGCGAACCGAGCGTGACGCTGGTCCGAGCGCTGCAGGAAACCGGCTAGCGCTTGCGGGGCTTGGTGGCTTCCTGCATCTGCCGCTCTTCGGCTACGACTGCCACGTAGAGCAGGCCGAATGCCAGGACCACCATCATAAGAACGAGTGCCATGAACCCAATCTAACCACACAAAAGGACCTCCACAAGATCACGGCGGTACCCGGATGGTAATACCACGGAGGTGCTATACGGGCGTCGGGCGTCAGCCCTCGGGCGTCGGACTTCGGACTCTTTGCGTCCTTTCCGGTAAGACTTTCGCAAAGGACGCAAAGGAAGGCCGCGAAGGTCGCAAAGAAGACAAATCGAGGCTAGGGTCCGAAGTCCGAGGGCTGAGGTCCGACCGTCCGAGGTCCGCCGTCCGCCTTCTGCTACATTATTTTGTGATCATGAAGCCTGCCCGCAGCTTTGCCAGTGACAACAATGCTGGAGTCCATCCTGAGGTCCTGAAGGCGGTGGCCGAAGCCAATCGCGGCCATGCCATCGGCTATGGCGACGATCCCTACACCGCATCGGTGGTGCAGAAGTTCAAGCAGCGCTTCGGCGCGGACATTGAAGTCTTCTTCGTTTTTAATGGCACCGCGGCCAACTGCCTTAGCTTGAAGTCGCTGACCAATACTTATCACGCGGTCATCTGCGGCGAAGCCGCGCACATCTATACCGACGAGTGCGGCGCTCCGGAGAAATTTACCGGCTGCAAGCTGATCCCTGTGCCGGTGACCAACGGCAAACTCACGGTCGAAGCCGTCAGCCATGCCTACCACGGCATTGATGATCCGCACCACGTGCAGCCCCGCGTCATCTCCATCACCCAGGCCACCGAGGTGGGAACCGTTTATAAGCCGGAGGAGATAAAAGCCCTGGCCCGCTTCGCCCACGAGCGCGGCATGTTCCTGCACGTGGATGGCGCGCGCATCGCGAACGCTGCCGCCAGCCTGGGGCAAAACCTGCGGCAAGCCACGCGCGATCTGGGAGTGGACGTGCTCTCCTTCGGCGGAACCAAGAACGGCGCACTGGGAGCCGAGGCCGTGGTCTTCTTCGACAAAAAACTGGGCCACGACTTCTTATATCTGCGCAAACAAGGCATGCAGCTCGCGTCCAAGATGCGCTTTATCTCGGCGCAATTCGATGCGCTCTTCACCGGCGATCTGTGGTTGAAGAGTGCGCAGCATGCCAATCGCATGGCGCGCCTGCTGCAGAAGCACCTGAGCGAGATTCCGCAGGTGAAGATTGTCTACAAGGTAGAAGCCAACGGAGTCTTTGCCAAAATTCCACGCGCCGCGATTGCCAAATTGAAGAAGCGCTACTTCTTTTATGTGTGGGACGAGTCGCAATCCGTGGTGCGCTGGATGTGCTCTTTCGACACCACCGAGCAGGACGTGAAGGACTTCGTCAGGTTTGTGGCAGAGACGGTGTAGCGGCGGGCACGCAAGAAATCTCCTCCCCGATGCTGGTGTAACTTTTCCCTGCCCCAGGAATCCCACTTGCGGGGTAGACTGGCACCTCAGTGCGGAGGGCGAGACGCCCTCCGGACAGCCGGCGGGACGCCGGCGCTACGCAAACCAACGCTTGCAAATGTAATGGAAGCACGAATCGACTCTCGCAAGTTCAAGAAGGTCACACGCCGCGAATTGCTGAAGCTGGCGCCGGTGTTGGCCGTGGGCGCATTCGCCATTCCCAAGCTGCAGGAGCCCGCTGCTGAAAGCCGGACTGGGCTTCAGCGATTGGGCTTCTGCTCGCCTCTTTCGCTCCGGACATCTGGCTACAACTTTCGCGGACTCCGACGTGGTTCCGTTTGAGAAGTTCCCCATCAACGGTTACGACGTGGCGGATCCCGGAGTTGATCTCGAAAAGTGGACCCTCACCGTGGCCGGCGCGGTGCAGAAGGCCGGAAACTACACGCTGGCGCAAATTCAGTCGCTGCCCAAGGTCGCGGCAAAATACGCGGCACGTCTGCGTGGAAGGGTGGGATGCCATCGGGCGTTTCGGAGGAACAAAGCTTTCCGATTTCCTGAACATGATCGGCGCCGACACTACGGCCCGCTACGTCACCGTCGAATGCGCCGACGACTATTACGAGTCGCTGGATATGGCGACCGCCCTGCACCCGCAGACTCTGCTTTGTTACGAGATGTACGACCAGCCGCTGACCCGGGAGCACGGCGCTCCGCTCCGGCTGAGCATTCCTACAAAAGTTGGATACAAACAGGCCAAGTACATAACCGACCTGAAGGTCACGAATATTTTGGAGCGCGTGGGTTATTGGGAAGACCAGGGCTATTCGTCGTTTTATGGCTTGTGACCGGCTGGCTGTTGAAGGTCTCTATGCGTGAAGCGGTCGTCGAAGTCGAGTCAGTCAAGACCGGAGAAGTGGAGCAGGCCGTCTATGAGCATCCCTGGGCGGTGCGGTTCTCCCATTGGCTGAACGCGGTCGCGCTGCTGGTGATGGTGGCCAGCGGCTTTCAAATCTTTCGCGCCTTCCCCAGCTTCGGCGCGAAAATTCCGCAGAAGGATTTGCTGAACTGGCCCAAAGCCTTTGCCCTGGGAGGATGGCTGGGCGGCGGCCTGCAATGGCACCTCACCTTCATGTGGATCTACATCGCCACCGGCGTCTTCTATCTGGGCTATCAGATGTTCAGCGGAAATTATCGCCAGGTGCTGTTCACTTGGCGAGATGTCCGCGGCGTGTGGCCCATGATGCGCTATTACTTTTTCTTCGGGCCCAAGCCGGTGGTGCGTGAGGTCTACAACCCGCTGCAGAAGCTCGCCTACACTTCGGTGCTTGGCCTGGGCGTGCTGGCGGTGCTGACCGGACTTGCGGTGTGGAAGCCGGTGCAGTTTTCCTGGCTGGCCTGGATGATGGGCGGCTTTCACTGGGCCCGAATCTGGCACTTCGCGGTGATGTGGGCGATACTGTTCTTCCTTCTGGGGCACCTCGTCATGGTCGTTCTCCACGGCTGGAATAATTTCGCCTCCATGATCACGGGATGGAAAAAGAATCCCGAATATCTAGAGCGCTAGCCGTTCTTTTGGCGACACCCTGGTTTAATCGCTGATGCTAGGACGAACGACCACCGTGGAAAGAACCGCCGACCCCGGCGATCATCGCGAGCGGGCCCTCATCGCGCGCATCGGGAGCGGAGAATCCTCCTTGTTTGCCGAACTGGTCCAACCCTACGAACGCCGGGTTTACGCAACTGCTCTGGCCCTGCTGCGAAATGAAGCGGACGCGCAGGACGTGGCCCAGGAAGCCATTCTCAAGGCCTTTGCCAACTTGCGGCAGTTTCGCGGCGAGTCGCGCTTCAGCACCTGGCTGATACAGATCACGGTGAACGAAGCGCGCATGCGGCAACGCAAGCAGCACGCTAACCTGTTTGAACCGATCGTCGAAGCTCCAGGACGAAGAGGGCGCTTACACTCCGCGCGACTTTGCCGATTGGCGGGAAATTCCTTCGGAGGCGCTGGAGAGAAGTGAGATTCGCACCCTTTTGGCGCAGGCCCTGGCCAGCCTGGCACAGAAGTATCGCGAAGTATTTCTGCTGCGCGATGTGGAGCAAATGAGCATCGAAGAGACAGCCGGTGCATTGGGCATCTCGATCGCCAGTGTCAAGACCCGTTTGCTGAGGGCAAGACTGATGTTGCGGGACATTCTGGCGCCGGCGCTGGCGGATGGCTGGTTCAGCCGTACGCCTTTCGGGAAAGGGAGCAAGCCATGGTAGTCAGTTGCGAACAGGTCTGGCGGGAAATCTCGAATTATCTCGAAGACGAGGTCAGCCCGGAGTTGCGGGCAGCGATGGAAGCACATCTCCGCGAGTGCCGGCACTGCACCGCGGTACTGGACGGGACGAAGAACATCGTGCACTTGTACGCCGACGATCGCTTGCTAGAATTGCCCGCCGGGTTCTCCGCTCGCTGGCAGAGAAAGTTGGCTGAATCCATGCCAATGCCTCGGGGCACTGCATTTGGGTGGCTGGTTGCCGTGGCCGCTCTGGCACTGGTTTCCGGCAGTTTTGCCCTGGCCCGATTCGATGCCTCTTCACGCGCTGTGCTGCGTTCGTATCACGCTGAGCCGGGCAGCGGCGTTCCGGCGGAGATGATGGTGGAGATTGCGGCGGACGGCAAGACCTACCACGTCCCCGGATGTAAATATCTGCACAAACATGCGAGCGAGGGCAAAGATGAGATCAGGCTGGTAGCTGCCTCCGAAGCGATTCGTGAAGGATACGTGCCCTGCGTTCGCTGCATGCGCCGATATCTGAATCGTTGAGACCTGAGTCTTCGCCGCGGTCTCTTCTCCGCGAACTCTGCCCGGCAATCCGGATGCTTGGCCGTAAGTCAAGACACTTTCTGACCTTTTCCACACCCCATCTCAGGGAATCCCTCTGGCTACTAGTCTCGAGCGGCGAATAGAATCATCCTTGAAGCTGGATCATAGTTTGTATCTTGATGTTTTGTATCTGGAGGTGGAAATGTTAAGTCGTAAAAGTTTACCGGCGATTCTTGCGGTCCTTGCTCTGGTGGGGGCTCTGGCAGGCCTGGTTCGGGCCGAGGATCGGGTACAGTCCGAACTCAAGTTCGCGGCAAAGACCAAGGCGGACAAGACGGCCGGAGTATGGGTGGATGGACAATATGTGGGCTTCGTAAAGGAGCTGAACGGCGACAAGAAGATCACGCTGCTGCCGGGCAAGCACGACATTCTGGTGCGCCAGGCCTGGTACAAGGACTACGCCGAGCAGCTCGTGCTTGAGCCCGGACACACCACCGTGGTGAACGTCGCCCTGGAGCGAGAAGCGCATCCCAACACCCGCGAAGCCACCGGAGAACTGAAAATCTCGGCCACTCCAGCCCGGGCAGCGGTTTTCGTGGACAATCAATTCGCCGGGCACGTGGATGAATTCGACGGCGCGGGTAAGGCGATGCTGCTCACCCCGGGACGACACAGCGTCCGGGTGGCGCTACCCGGATACTTGCCGTTTGAGACGGTCGTTGACCTCCGTCCTCACCAGAAACTCAAACTGCAAACCGATTTGCAAAAAGGCAGCATCACCGAAGCGGGCTCGCTGGTCAATCAGCAGTAGAATAACGACCCTTGAAGAGAGCACTGCGCTTGCCGTTGGCGATTCTGGCCATCCTTCTGTTCGGGATCGTCGGCGTGGTGCTCTTGCGCGTTGCGGCCGACGGCAAAGCCCACAGCGTTACCCTGACCTGGACCCCTCCGCCTCCCAAGCCGGGCTCGATCGTGGCCGGCTACAATATTTATCGCTGCTGCCAGCCCGACGGAACCTATGCGGCCATTGCAACTGGTGTGGTCGCCCCCACCTATGTCGATCGCGAGGTGGCCGAGGGGAAAACCTACCAATACTTTGTGAGGACCGTGGACACAGCCGGCCGCGAAAGCTGGCCTTCGGAACATGTCACAGCCGCAGTTCCCCAGCGCTAAGATATCCGTCAAGGATCTTCTTTGCGTCCTTTGCGGCATTTCTTTGCGTCCTTTGCGGTTAAAGGTTTGTGATTCCGGTTCAAACCGAGGCAAGCTCTTGACCGCAAAGGACGCAAAGAAGATCACGCAGGCCTCTTGCTTTATGGACACTTCGCGGCCGTGCCACCGACAAATATTTTTCCGAAAAGACGTCTTTTGTCGATTCCGCGGACTGCCGTTCGATATCTAAGTGAAGTACGGAAAATAGCTCCCAGCCAGAAAAACAGCCGCTAAGGAGATATGACAATGCGAGTGATAGTGATCGTTAAGGGCGACAAGCACAGCGAAGCGGGCGTCATGCCCAGCAAGGAAATTCTGACCGCCATGGGAAACTTCAACGAAAAGCTGGTAAAGGCCGGCGTGATGCTCGCAGGCGAGGGCCTGCACCCCACGTCGAAGGGCAAGCGCGTCCGGTTTTCAGGCGGGAAGCACACGGTGATTGACGGACCGTTTACCGAAAGCAAGGAAGTGATCGCCGGCTTCTGGCTGTGGAAGGTGAAATCGATGGACGAAGCCATCGAGTGGCTCAAGCAGAGTCCCTTCGATGGCGGGGCCGAGATCGAAGTGCGCCCGATATTCGAAGCGGAGGACTTCGGGGCCGAGTTCACTCCCGAGCTCAGAGAGCAAGAGGAGCGCCTGCGCCGGCAAGTGGATCAGCAAAAAGCGTCGTGAAGTAGGTTCAGGCCCCTGAAGCAAGCCACCCTTCTCGTCGTTCCACACGTGAGAACGAGAGGGACGACGGGGTGGCGCGTTCGGATCAGGAAAATCAGGAGGACAACAAGTCGTGCCATCCAACACTCAAAGTATTTCGGTCTCGAAAAAGGCGCTCTGGGCTGGACGCATCCTTAGCGCCTTGCCAATCCTGCTGCTGCTTTTCAGTGGCGTCATGAAATTGTTGAAGCCACCGTCTGTTCTGCAGGCTTTCGCTCTTTACGGATATCCCGAACACCAGCTCGCCGCCATCGGACTGCTGGAGATTGCCTGCACCGTCGTGTATGCGATTCCGAGCAGTTCCATACTGGGCGCCATTCTGGTGACCGCCTACATGGGCGGCGCGACCGCTACCAATGTTCGGGTGGGCAATCCAGCTTTCATCATGACGGCGCTTCTCGGCGTGTTGGCCTGGCTCGGACTCTACCTGCGCGATGAGCGGCTGCGTGCGCTACTTCCTCTGCGAAAATAGACCGCGTCAATAGGTGCCGGACGACCAGAAGTTCAGGGCTTGGCCGGATCGTTATTCGGAACGTGCGTCAACTTCCGGAGAAGAAACTCCTGGATGAGATTGGCGGCGGCGGTTGCGCCGATTCCGATGGCCCCGCTTTCGAGCGTCAATCCTGCTCCGTCGCGATCTTTGGCTGGATAGTAAAGATTTGAAATGCCGCCTGCGGCCAGGTTTCCCAGGATACTCGAGTAGTTGGGCTGCCAGTTTCCGTTGTCGCCTTTGCAAATCACCGAATTGGCGACCGCATACATGATTCGTGATCGCTTGCTGCCGCTTCCCTTGTAGAAATAGCGCGGGTCCTGTTTCAGCACCGTTGGCAGTATGGCGCTTCCGATAAACGTACCCGAAACAAAGTTGGCGTAGGATGCTCCGTAGCGTTTGCCGTAACCCTCTGCGCCTTGGCCGTATCCGCTGAAAGTATTTTGCGCCTGCTGCACTCCCGCGATGAAGCCAATCAGTCCGAAGCTGACTGGATCCACGGTCGTCTTCCAGGCGAGCTTGAACTTCTGCTTCGAGGTAAGGGGCGCTGCGTCGGGGACGTAGCTGACATAGAAATTTGGAACGAAGCCCAGCACCCGCTGCTTCTCTTCGTCCTTGACCTGCTCCTCCGCCACTTCAATCTGCGAGAGTCCGACTCGCATCTCCGTGACGGCCGTCGCAACCGCCAACCGGATGGGCGGGACGATGAACGTCTCCGCTGAATGCAGAACCCCTGAGGATGCCTGGGTCTCGAAGCCCGCCCACGTAACCGTGAGATGGAAAGGGTCCGGCGGCGAGGTTGGCAAAGGAGAATTGGCCATTGTCCCCGGAGAGCACCTCTTGCTTCGGAGACTGGTCCTCCCGCGTAAGCTGCACACGAGCACCGGCGACGACGGCTCCAGTTCGGTCCAAAACTGTTCCGCTGATGCTTCCTGGTGCTCGCGGATCGGCCAACCCTCCTCCGGACGCCGAACTCTGTTCCGGCGCCTCAGGAGAACTGCTCTTCGCTCCCTGCAAGGCAGCGGGCGCGGAAGATTGAGCAAAAGTTGGAACAACGCAAGGCAGGACAGTCAGGCTTAAACAAACCAGGATTCCAGGACCAAGAACTGAGTTCTGGAGGCTTCGACTCAAAACTTTTCTGCCAGGGCCTGCTTTCAACAAAATCACGGCTATCCCAGTAGTTCCTTGAATGGCGACATCATGAATGAAGATTACCCCAGGAGTGCTTTCCCGATCTACTTGTCCTTAGGAGTTGGCCGAGAGGTGCGGGGTTGCCCGGCGACAATCGTTACCCTGGCAAAAAAACTCGCGCCTGTCGATCTCGCCGCCCTTCGTTCGACATACCTATGAAAGCCAGGAAGCATTGGGAACAGCATATGGCGAAACGACAGCGATGGACGGAGAAATGGAGGCCGATGGTGGGAGGCGCCCTGGTCGGGCTTGGACTTCACCTTCTGTTTGGCAACCTGGATCGGGATGCGGCGCAGTTGGGGCACCTCCTGGGCATTCCCAGTGGGGATGGCCTCGGAGTGCTACCCTCGATCGTGTTGGCTGCCTCGCAGGCGGCAAAGGCCTTCGCCGTGGATCACCACGGATTCTGGCTGGTTCTACTGCGGATGCTGCTATCTCTTTGGCCCCTGCTTCCAGTCATCGCCGGGACGATGTTCCTGCGTGAGGCGGTGACGGAGAAGGCCAGGATTTTGCCGGCGCCGGTCAAATATTTGCGACACAAAGATGCGGGATGTCGATTTCCTTGTCCCTCGTTCGACTTATAGGTAGATCATCAACTTAAAATTCAGAGGAGATTGTGAAAATGAAATTCATGATGTTGGTCAAGCACGCCGAGAACTCGGGCCCTCCGCCTAAAGCACTCATGGATGCGATTGCGAAGCTGGCCGAAGAGGCGGTGAAGGCCGGACGGATGATCGGGAGCGGAGGACTCGCGCCCATGTCGCAGAGCGTCCGTGTCAGGCTCGCCGGGGGCAAAGTCACGGTGATCGACGGGCCCTTTACCGAGACCAAGGAAGTGGTCGGCGGCTATGCCCAGTTTGAGTACACATCGAAGGCCGAGGCGGTCGAAGGGGCGAAGAAGTTCATGGAGCTTCACCAGACACACTGGCCGGGTTGGGAGGGTGAGACCGAGATCCGCCAGATGTTCGGCCCGGAGGACTTCCCTCCCAAAGGATAGGAGCGCTCGCGACTACATCACCAGTGCGGCCAGGCCGGTGACTACGAGCGCGACGGCCCAAACCCGGTCGAGGTTGAGCCAGGCTTTGCGGAGAATCGCAAGGCCGAGTTTGCTGTAAACGACCCAGGCAACGACCCCTGTGACCGCCAGATAAGCTGCCGTATGGACCCCGGTGGCGAGCAACGCTGCGACCGGGCCCGCGGCGGCGTGATGGTGGCCCTCCATTTGACCGGCGGCTTCGACCGTGCTGCTGCGCCAGCAGCACCGGCAGCACCATCAAACCCGCGCCGTGGGCCGAGGCCATCAGGAACGACCAGAAGGTCAAGTCGCGGAAGCCCACCTGCATACGGACCCAGCGCGGGTGGTGATGGCGCACCAGGGAGAAAATCCCCAGACCGAGCAGGACTGCGGCGACGGAGTAGCGGATGGCGTCCCGCGGCAGCGCCATGCCGCAGAAATGCCGCCGCCAGCACCACGCTGCCGATGGCCAGCGCGTGGCCGAGCGCAATCGGCACGAGCGCCTTTGCGACCGCGCTTCCCTTCCGCTCCTGCATCCCCAGCGCCACCGCGAAGAGCCACCCCATCCCAGGGTTGATTCCGTGGTAGGCGCCGAGGAGAAGCAGCAGCCACAACGCGGTCGAGCCCATCTCCGCGTGCATCATTTTGCCTCCGAGTAGCAGTAGGAATCAGACGAGGCGTCGCCGCCTTCCAGCCGCAGCTGGTGCGCGCGCAGGCCGTCGAACTCGACGAAGAACTTTTCGTCGAGCTTCATCCCGCCCTTCGGGTCCGCGTCGATCTTCACCATCCAGCTCTTCACGCCATCGGGATAGAACTGCTCATCCCACGGGGAGTAGAGCGAGTTGGTGAAATAGACGCGCTTGCCGTCGCGGCTGATTTCGACCATCTGCGGGCCGCCGTTGAGCGGCTTGCTTGGGCTTGCTTCGGGATGGGCCGCGCGGCGCACGATGCCGCCGAGGTGGACCGAGCCGGTCTTCTTCGGAGTCGGCAGGGTCGGAGACGTCGTACTGGATGAACTCACCTGTTCCCCAGCACGAAACATAGAGGAAGCGGTCGTCGAGCGACAGGTTGATGTCCGATCACCAGCGGCGGCACCGCCTTGAAGCCCTTCAGCAGCGGCGGCAGCTTGTCCGGGTCGGCCGGCTCGGCGGGGATTTCAATCACCTTGCGGACCGCCCACTTGCCGTTTCTTTGCCGCCGTCTTCGCGATGCCACATCCAGATCGACGCGGAAAGATCCTTGAGCGAGACCACCACACCGACGAACCCGTAGGTTTTCTTCGGATCGTGGGAGGGCCGCAGCTCGAGCACCATCTGTTGCTCGGCGCCCAGATCGAGTTCCTGCAGGTGGCGGCGCTTGTCCAGGTCCCAGACGTGCAGCTTGTGGCCGTACTTCCCTGCCAGCAGCAACTCCGGGTTGACGCCGTCTTTCACCATGTTGGGCGTGCCCCATTCGGAGGTGATCATGGTGTCGTGGCCCAGGTGCCACCAGAAATCGTAAGCCAGATGCTGCGGGCCGCGATCCTTCTCCCACTGGCCCTTCAGCTCGAACGTGTTGGCATCCATCAGGAAGATGCCGCCGGGGCCGTCGCCGCTGGCCGATCCGAGCGCGCTGCCGTAGACGCCGTCGGGGCCGCAATGGATGGTGTGGGGCGAGGTGTAGCCGGTCTTCTTGATGAACTCTTCCGGCTCGATCACCTTCACGATCTTCGGCTGCTTGGGGTCGGCTTCGTATCGAGGATGTGAATCCGCGACGACCCGATGCCCGGCACGATCAGGTAGCGGCGCTCCATGTGCGGATGCGGCGCCTGCGGGCAGAGGCACGCGCTGCACGCATTCCAGCCGAAGTGGTGCAGCTCATTGTCGCCGCTGGGAAAATCGGTCTGCCCGACGAGCCGCCCATACGTCGAGAGGAACCTGGATCGAGATCAATGACGCCCATGGCGTCGTGCTTGCCATTCTTGCCGACGTTGAGCAGCGCGACATACGCGAGGCGTTCCGGCGGGGCCTGCATCGCCATGCCCGGCGAAGGGTAAAAGGTTGGATCCGGACGCATTAAAGCCATATAGATTTCTCCATTATGAAAAGAATTCGCTGAGAATCGACCGGTCAATGCTTACCGCGCTGCATCTCGGGACCACACGCGAGTCTGACGGAGGGATCCAGGGAGCCACGAAGAAGCGCGAACCGGACACGTGGCCAAGTCGCCACACCTCGATGCCAGCGGCGAGCGCGTAAATCAGCTCCGGACGGGTAATACTAGCGTGCCTCTCAGGGCAACTGATCCAGTTTTCGGGAGCGGGTCAGTTTGAAAATCCTCAAAGGATTGTCATTCCGAAGCGCGGAGTTATCGCGCGATGAATCTACGATCGACGCTGGGGCAAGGATAACACTCGTTCGCTTCAATACACTTGTCACTCGACTTATCAAATATTTGCAGGTCGTTGGGAGAGGATTCCCGGCGCATGTTACTATCGCGGCCCTCGCCAGATTCAGGAGATCCCATGCACCATTTCGCCCTCTGTCTCGGCCTGTTCAGCCTTGGTTTGGTCATTCCTTCGACGGCAGCCGAGTGTGTGCCCGCCGATCTTATTCTAAGCAACGGCCACATCATCACGATGGATAGCGAGCGCCGGGCGGTGTCCGCATTGGCGGTGCGCGACGGCCGCATCGAAGCTGCCGGGACCGACCAGAGCGTCGCTGCCTGCGCAGGTAACAACACCAGGAAAATCGACTTGCAGGGACGCACGGTGCTGCCTGGTTTCATCGATGTCCACACCCACGCGCTCAACTGGGCCAAGAGCCTCGTCCGCGGAGAGATCGACCCCGGCTACCCTGCGGTGCACACCATTGCCGAGATCAAGGCGGCGGTGGCGGAACACGCCCGTACTACCACCCCCGGACAGTGGATCAGCGGTGGCGGCTGGGACGATGCCAAGCTCGTGGACCACCGCTATCTGAACAAAGACGATCTGGATGCCGTCGCCCCCAACGTGCCGGTGTATCTGGTTCACGTAAGCGGGCACCTCGGAGTGGCGAACAGCGCGGCTTTGAAAGCTGCGGGCATTGACCGCAACACGCCGGATCCTCCGGGTGGTGTCATCGAACACGATGCCGGCGGCGAGCCCACCGGCATCGTCAAAGACGGTGCGATGCGGCCTGCTCACGGCGAAGCTCCCGGCGGATCCGCCGGATGTGGCTGTGCGCGCGGCCAAAATGGCCAGCGAGCGCGCGGCAGCGGTTGGCCTCACATCCATTCACGACATATGGGGCGGAGGCGGCCTCTCCACAGCAGAAGACATGGTTGGATATCAGGACGCCCATCAGCGCGGATGGCTGAAGATTCGCGTCCAGATGGCGCCCGGCGTTGCCACCCTCGCCGATGCGGAGCGGCTGGCGCAGTCTGGCGTGCACACCGGCTTCGGCGACGACCACCTGAAGTTCGGCGCGGCCAAGATGTTCGCGGATGGCGGCATGGGAGCGCGTACGATCGCGATCTATCCGCCCGGCCTGATGGAGAACGGAAAGGAAAATCTGGGTCTTCTGATATGGTCGCCGGAAGAGATGCTGAAGGTTCATCGAATTCTTGCCCAGGCCGGGTGGCAGCTCTCCACTCACGCGATCGGCGACCGCGCCATTGATGAGGTCATTACCTCTTATGCGACCGTAACCCGGGAGCTTGGGCTGAAAGACCCCCGGTTCCGCATCATTCACTGCGGAGTTTCCACCCCCGCGATCCTGAAGCGCCTGCGCGACGAGCACGTGCTGGTCGACGGCGACCCCGCCTTCGTCTACTGGATTGGAAGCTGGTTCAAGAAGTATGGCCCGGAGCGCGAGCGCTGGTCCTATCCCGGCAAGTCCTACTTCGACTACGGCATTGTGGTGGCGGCCGCGACCGATGTGTCCGTGACGCCCCTCAGCCCGTGGTGGGGCCTATGGGCCGCAGTCGAGCGGAAAGAGCTGAACACCGGGGAGGTGCTGGCGCCGGAAGAACGGCTCTCTGTGCGCCAGGCGCTCGAAATGTACACTCGAAACCCGGCCTACATCGGCTTCGAAGAGAAAGAAAAGGGATCGCTGGAAGCGGGCAAGTTTGCGGATTTCATTGTCATTGACCGCGATCCGTTGTCCGTTCCCGCCGAACAGCTCAAAGATGTTCAGGTGCTGCAGACCTGGGTGGGCGGCGAAATGATTTATGAGAAGCACTGAAATCGAAACAGCCTTAGCGCCGTTTGAGAGCTTCGAGCTCGTCAAGTGTGCGCGGCCAGTCTGATCCCAGAAGTCTGGAGAGGCTGCGGTCGGCGAGCACTCTTCCTCCCGTCTGGCAGCGGGCACAATAGTTGGTTTCGTTGTCCGCGTAGCGGATGCGCTGGATTTTTTCGCCACAGCGTGGACACGGCTCTCCGTAACGGCCATGCACTGCCATTCCTTTACGGAAGGCGGTCACTTTCTCGGGAAAGACCGCCGCGGCATCTGCCTGGAAGCGGTTCATCCAGAGCGCAAGGGTGTCTCGCGTCGCAGTGAAGAGCCTTTCCCATTCATGGCGCAGCCAGCTTGTGGGTGTGCGTGATGGGTGAGAGCTGGGCGGCATGCAAAATTTCATCCGAATAGGCGTTGCCGATGCCGCTGAGAATGCGCGGATCGGTAAGGGCCCGCTTGAGCGTGCGATTTTCTGCCGTAAGGGCGGCGCGAAACGAATTGAGATCGCCGGCGAAGACGTCGATCCCGCCCGGATCCATCGCACGCAGGGCTTCTTCTCCCGCAACCACATGCAACGACGCACGGTGTTTCGCGCCGGCTTCGGTCAGCACCAGAGATCCTTTAGAAAAATCAAAAGCGGCAAGATTCTGACGGCCCGCCAGCTTCGCCCCGGCTGCCCGCCAGTGCAGGCGCCCGGCAATCATTAAGTGGAGCACCAGCCAAAGGTCGCCTTCGACTCCAATGGCAATGCGTTTACCGATGCGACGCAGTTCCCGCACGACGCGGCCTTCCGTGCTCGTGAGAGGCGGTTGCGCCGTTCGCAGCAGAAATGGACTCGCCAGCCTGATGTGTTGGATGGGCTGCCCGACAATGCGCGCTTCAAGAGCAGTCAGGTAGGCGGCAATGTCCGGCAGTTCGGGCATCGCTGCTAGCTTTGCAGGTTGAAGCCTGGGTTGGCAACTGGGTGGGTCGCGAAATTGACGGGGGAGTGCATGGCCCGCAAGGGGAGGCACAAATTAGTTGCTTCCCGGCCGGGTTTAATGTTACACATTGTAACGCTACAATGTTTAACATTGCCCATAAGCGTGCCAAGCCACTCAGTGAGCTAGAACACCTGGTCATGGATTTTGTCTGGTCCCAGGTTCGGTGTAGTGCTGAGGAAATCCGAGAGGGCCTTGCTGCAGCCCGCCCGATGAAGGATTCCACCGTCCGGACCATTCTTCGCCGCCTGGAGCGCAAGGGCTACGTGAGCCACACCGTTGACGGACGAACATTTCTGTATCGCAGCACGCAGCCGCGCCAAAGTGTCGCAGTTCGAGCCGTAAAGCAGGTCATCGACCGTTTCTGCGCAGGGTCGGTGGAGCAGCTTCTAACCGGAATGATCGATGGCAAGCTCATCGACAGGCGCGAGCTAGAGAAGTTGTTCCGCAGGGTTGGCCAAGAGAAGCCGGAGGACAAATCGTCATGACTTACGTTGAAACACGCCTGGCTGCGAGTCTCTTGAGCGTCCTGTTCAGCGCCAGTATCCGGTCAGCGGTACTGGGCGGCCTCACCTGGATAATGCTGAAGGTTGTAAGGGCCAAGGCAGCTGCGGTCCACCACGCGGCCTGGACCGCCGTTCTTTTGGCTATGTTACTCATGCCGTTCTTAAGGATGGCTGTTCCGCCGTTTCGCTTGCCTCTGCTGCCATCCTCAAAAACGCAATCGACGGTGGTGCAACCGGTACATCGTCCGCTGACTTCGGATGGAGAGATGACGGGTGCGGGCGATACCGCCAAGGCTCGATCGTCTCAGGCCGAACCGCCCTGGATCACTTCACATTGGTCGGTCTTGTTGCTGGCTTTGTACGCGGCTGGAGCATCGCTCCTGCTACTGCGACAGTCGATAGGATACTTCGTCGCTTACCGTCTTGTGCGCAGATCTCAATTGCTTGGGACTACGGATGTGTTGAGACTGAAGCATCGGCTTCCCTCGGGAGTAAAGATCCGTGATCTGCGCCAGTCTTCGCTAGTACGCGTGCCGATCGTTGTCGGAGTGCTGAAACCGTCGATCATCTTGCCCTCAGATTGGTCTGCATGGAAGGAAGAGAAGCTGGCGGCTGTGCTCGCGCACGAGCTTTCCCACGTGCAACGCTGTGACAGTCTGGTTCGATTTCTTTCCACGTTCAATACCTGTTTGTATTGGTTTCACCCGCTGGCTTGGTGGTTGGACAGTCATCTGAGTGAGCTTGCAGAGCAGGTAAGTGACGATTCGGCGCTGGTCGCCGTCGCTGACCGCCGGAAATATGCGGAAGTCCTCCTCGGTTTTGCCGCCACCGCCAGTAAGGGTGCGGGGCGGGTTCGTTGGCCGGGGCTGGCCATGGCAAGCACAAGCTATCTTGGCGCCCGCATCGAGAGAATTCTAAGCAGCCGCGTTGGCGCAGCTGATCGATTGGCCCGGCGTACGCTCGTTCTCCTTTTAATTGCCGCTCCCCTCGCGACAGTCTCAACCGCCGCGATTGAACTCACCGCCGGTCAGCCGACGCAGTCACCAAAATCTAATTCCGTTTTGTCGGCCGGCAGTGTCCGTCGGCAGTCCTTTGCAGGCACGTGGCAAGGAGCGTGGCATGACACATGGACGGGCTCGCGGTCTTCATTCTCTGTAACCTTGAACGTGAAAGTGGCCGATGGCAGACTCTCGGGTTCCACCTCTAGCACGATTCAAGAGCAACCCGTACAAAAACGAGCACTTTCGCTTGACACAATACCGACGCCAGTGCCACCACCGCCGCCACCGCCCCCACAACCGCCGACTGGAGCGATGCTGGATCCGCGAATCGAGGGAGATGCGCTCGTCTTCAAAGTTAAGGCGCCCGACGCCAAGATGGTCGATTTCCGACTGATCCTTCAGGCGTCCGATACCGGGAGTCTAAGGGTGGCGTTTCCTACCCATTTCGTCTACCCAGATTTTGAGATGAAAAGAATGAAGTGACTTCGCGCTTCCGGAAAACTATATGAACATATCTCCGCGCATACTGGTTCTCGCGACGGCCGTGACATTGCTGGTCAGCGCGACGGCTTGCGACAAGTTGAGGGCGCGTGACCAGCTGAATAAAGGCGTGCAGTCGTACAAGAATGCGCGATATGAAGAAGCGATTGCTCACTTTCAAACCTCTGTGGAATTAGACCCTGGGCTTCTGAATGCACGGCTGTACTTAGCTACAGCGTATGCACAGCAATACATTCCCGGAGTCGAGAGCGACGAGAACAATCGCATGGCGGAGCAAGCAATCGAGCAGTTCAAACGAGTGCTCGATGTGCAGCCTAGCCGCGACAGGCAAATCGGCAGTCTAAAAGGCATCGCTTCTCTATACCTGAACATGCACCGGCTAGATTTGGCAAAAGAGTACCAAAAGAGAGTAGCGGTCCTTGATCCGAACGATCCGGAAGCTCGTTACTCCATAGGAGTGATCGAATGGACGCAAGCCTACGTGCCCGATATGGAAGAGCGAGCCAAGCTGGGCCTGAGGGCCGATGATCCGGTCGAGGACAAGAAGGTCTGCGCATCACTGCGGGCCCGGAATGCCGAAATGATCGAGGACGGGCTCAACAACCTACACAGGGCCCTGCAACTTCGACCCGACTACGACGACGCGATGGCGTATGTGAACTTACTCTACCGACAGAAGGCAGACACCGAGTGCGACCCTGCAGCAAGTATGGCGGACCTGAAAACGGCCCAGGACTGGGTAGACAGGACCATGGCGACGAAGAAGGCGAAAGCAGAAAAGCAACCAGGTGCTGTGGGTATCACCCTGGACCAGCCCAACAATTAGTTCACCATCACCAGTCGCAGAGTCATTCTTTCTTGGTCCGCTAGTCGACAAGTGCACGACTGTCCATTGACCTTGCAGGTCAGATTCCGGAGTGGTAGTTTGTCCGCAGCTTGCTTGGGAGGAGACTTACCATGACGAGACTACGATCCATTCTAGTTGGCGTTACTTTGGCGTTCGTGTCACTGGCGGCGATTTCGCTGGCGGGTCAGGCCAAAAAAGAGGCCGCAAGTCCGGCGCACGGCATCGTGCACGCGGGCGATCTGCACTGGACGCCGATCATGAAAGGGTGCGAACTGGCTTCGGTTGCCGGAGACTCCAGTGTCGAAGGGGCACCTTTTGTCCTGCGCATTCGCTGCGCCGACGGGACCAAGGTTCCCGCGCACTGGCATCCGACGGACGAGAACCTTACTGTGCTCAAAGGACTTTTCCTGGTGGGTATGGGCGATGCGTACGACGAAGCCAAACTCAGCCCGATGAATGTCGGCAACTTCGCAATCGTACCGAAAGAGATGCGGCACTTCGCACTCTGTAAGGGAGAAACCACGGTGCAGGTCCACGGCATGGGCCCCTTCAAGGTCAACTGGGTCAATCCCGCGGAAGTCATGCCACCGGACGCTCCGGCTGGCGCGGCGGCAAAACCGAAGTCCTGAGCGCTCGGGATGGTTGGTCGAGGCCGACCCCCTAGAGCCGAGAATACAGTTATTGCTGTATTGCTTTGGGACGCGGCAAATTCTCCAATGGGGTTATGAAATCCATCCCGCGTTGCCCACGATGCTTTGCCCGGCTCGTGCTCAAGTGGTCGCGGCTGACGAATTACCTGGCGTGTCCGAACTATCCCAACTGCAAGGCGCCGGTAGAACTTCCCAAGCGGCCACAACGCGCCACCCGCTATTGCCATGCCGCATAGGCAGCCGGCTACTGCGAGAGTTCCGCCACCTCTACGTGGTAGGGCTGCAGCAAACCTCCGGTGGCGTGATCTACCGCCGCAACCGCGATCTGGTAGCTGATTTGGGCCTGCAACAGGTTTAATTCCGCCTGCGCCAGCCGGGTCTGTGCGTCCAGAACAAAAAAGATTGTCTGAGCGCCAAGTTCGTACTTGCGCTGCTCCGCGGCCAGCGCCTTCTGCGCCAGATCGAGCGCTGTCTTCCCCGAGGCCAGCGTGAGTTTGGCCTGCTCCAGCTGGTGGATGCTGTTGCTCACGTCGAGCATCACCTGCTCACGGATTTGCTGCGCCGAGTACAGGTCGCGATGGCGCGACACCAGAGCATTGCCCAATTCCGCTTGGGCCGCCCGGTTCTTAATTGGCAGGTTCAAAGTAAGGGTGGCGCCGTAGCCGGGGAAACCAAAACCGAATAGCTGGTTGAACGACGTGCCCACACCTCCGCGGGAGATCAATTGGCCCGTGTCCAGGCTGAATTGATTGCCGCCCACACCGTTGGTTTGGTAGAAGGCGGTCAGAGACAAATCGGGCTGCAGATGATTGTGAGCCAGGCGAATGCCGGTGGCGTCGTTGTCGAGCGCGTAGCGCGCGGCCAGAAACTCCGGACGCTGCGCCTCCGCCTGTTGCAGCGCGGTTGCCGTGTCGATGGTCCGCAGTTCGCCTTCAGGGTCCGCCTTCTCCGTCAGGTCCAGATCGAGGGCGCGGATGTTGAGGTCCTGGCTGGCGCCGATGGTGACACGCAGCGCATCCTCGCTTTGCTTCAACGCGTATTCCGCCTGGATCATCTGCACCCGGCGGGAGGCAACCTCGGATTCCGAACGATAGATGTCCAGCGGCGGCAGAGCTCCCAGCTCCAGCGCGCGTTTATCACGCTGATAGCTCACGTCCGCGGCTTCCAGCGATTTGCGCTCCACTTCCAGATTGCCCCGGTCCCGCACCACCGCCCAATATTGCGTCACCACCGACAAGATCGCATCGTTCACCTGGGCTTCGAAGCTGGCCCGCGACTGCTGCAAACCTTGCGCGCGATGATCACCGGAGCGCGGTTGGGAAAGAGTCCGCGGTTGCGGAGCAAGGGTTGCGAAAATTGAAGATTCAAGGTGGAGTTGAAATAGGGATTAAAAAACAGGAATGAATTGTTGGTGGAATTCCTGGTGCTGTCCAGCCCTACCAGCACGTTCGTACCGGTCTGGAAAGTCTGGGTGTAGTTGATTTGTCCCGACTGGGTCAACGAGTTGAGCGTGCTGTTGCCGGAAACTCCCACGCCCTGGAGCTGGCTTACCCCGGAATAAGAATAGCGATTCACGTTAAAAATACTTTGCAGCTGAGGATCAAAGGGCTGGTAGGTGCGCAGCAGCCGAACTTGTCAGCCTCTACCTGCGCTTCCTGGACCCGCACGGCGCTGTTGTTCTCGAGGGTCAGGACGATGGCGTCGCGCAGGCCAAGATGCAACTTGCCATCGGAGACGTAAGTCGCGTGAGATGTCGGGGGCCGGGCAGCTTGTCGGAGGCGACCTGCGGGATCAACAGCTCCCGGTAGTTTTCGCGGTTCTGGGCTCGTACATGGAAGCGTCGAAAGCAAAAGAAATAGCAGGCCCCGCACGACAGAATTTCATTGCCATTTCCTCCAAGATTTAGCTGTCAGAATTATTTTCCAAAAATGTTTTGTCCAGCGAGGTAAGACCCACCGATTCGGCACTGCTTCGCATTCGCATCCGCAGACACGCTTCACTCGTAACGAATCGCTTCGACCGGATCGAGGCGCGCCGCCTTGACCGCCGGATAGATGCCGAAAACCAGCCCCACTGTGATCGATACAAAGAACGCCAGCAGGATCGAAGTCGCGGTCACGATCGTGGACCATCCCGCCAGCCAGGCAATCAGGCGCGACATGACGAAGCCGAACACGATGCCGAAGCTTCCACCCACAAACGAAATCATCACGGCTTCGATCACGAATTGACGAACCACATCGGACTGGCGCGCGCCCACCGCGCGGCGCAGCCCGATCTCTCGCGTCCGTTCGAGGATGCTGGCCAGCATGATGTTCATGATCCCGATGCCCCCGACGAGCAGCGAAATCGAAGCGATCGCAACCATGACGGCATTGAACAACCGCTCCGTCCGCCTCTGTTCGGCGAGCAATTCGGCCGGCACGATGACGCTATAGTCGGTGGCGCCGTGATGAGAAGATTCGAGGACAGCGCGGACAATCTGCGCCGCCACTGACATGTCCGTCTTCTCCTGCAAGTTCAGATAGATTCCGTCAATGTCGTCCCTCAGATCGCTGTAAGTGTTCTCCAGGCGAAGAACCACGGCGTTCAGCGGAGCGTAGATGACATTGTTCACGTCCTGGGAGGGCAGCCCAGCGACCTCGGTCTGCGTACTGAGTTGCGGGTCGGCAACTCCGATGACGCGAAACCATTGCTCATCGACCTTCACATACTGGTCAATCGGGTCCGCCGCTCCAAACAGGTTCGAGCGTGCCCCAGCGCCCAGAACGCACACCGGTTCCGCACGACTCTCCTCGCCCTGGTCGAAGAACCGGCCTTCCAGGAGTCGGATGCCCGCAATGTCCTTATAGGCGGGGCGAACGCCGTAGACTGAAGGCACATCCTGCTGGGGCTTCGGAATGGTTTTGGTCGGAGCGAACCGTTTGCGAGGCGTGGAAGCGACAATACCTTCAATGTCATCGCCGATCACCCGATAGTCCTGCAGCGTAAGGCCGGGCGAAATGTTGCGGATTTTCATGTGGGCCTGCCATTCCGTGGTTTCCTTGGCTTCCACGATCAGGTTATGCACGCCCATCTGCTCGATAAGGGCCATCACCTTCTGGCGCGCGCCCGCGCCGATCGAAAGCATGGAGACGACCGCCGCCACTCCGAAGATCATCCCCAGCATAGTCAGCAAGGAACGGAGGCGGTGCAGCAGGAGGTTCTGCAGCCCCAGTTGCAGGTCGGGTATCCATTGCTGGAAAGCCGTAGACCCTGCGTCTATCGATCGACCGACGCTGCTGTGGCCATTAGTTGGTTACCCCGCCGCTGCCCGAAGCCGAAGCTGAGCCGGATTTTCTCGGTGCAGTCGGATCCAGCAACGCAACCTGATCGTCTACGTTCAGCCCGGTGATGGCAGCGCGGCTTTCGTTCTCACACTGGAATTTTGACTTCGCGCGGTTCGAAACCCCTGCCATTTTTCACATAGACGATGCGCTTGCCATCTTTCATGAACAATGCTTGCCGGGGGACATACAGCGCGTTTTTCCTCTTCTCACCCAGGACCACAACCTGAGCCGTGAGACCAGGACGCAAACGGGGGTCTCCATTCCCAAGCTGGATCGTAATATCGAATTTCCCTCCGGTATTTGTTTCCCAGAATTGCCGGGTCGACATGCCGCCAATGGTTTTCACGGTTCCGCGGAAGGTCTGGCCCGGGAGCGCGTCGAACTCCACTTCGACCGGCTGGCCAACTTTGGCATTATCGCGATCCCGCTCGCCGATACTTGAAGTCAGCTCCATCTGGCTGGGGTCGATTACCTGCGCGATGGCGCTGCCCAGCCTGCACCTGGTCCCCGGCACGGTATTCGGGTATGGACATGCCGGACCACATCATCCCCCCGTTGGCGTCACGGTTTTTTTCGATGGACACCAACCCGTCCATGGGTGCGGGGACCTTCATCTTCTCGATGTTTTGTTGCGCCTGGTCCATGGTCAGCTTCGCCTTGTTCTTTTTCTCCCGCGCCAGCATGATCGTGGCCTGTCCGGAGGCGGTGTGCGATTCCATATCCTGCTGGAGCTTGGCCAAGGAACTCTTTGCCTGCTCCAGGGTGAGCTGATTCTTCTTGGCGTCAATCACGCTGACCAGTTCACTCTTCTGCACATCCAGTTCAGCCCGCCTCAGAGCAAAGCGGGCCTTGAGCAGCGCCACTTTGTCCTGCGCCGCCAGAACCGCGGCATCGGCCTTCGCCTTGGCAATTTCCTGTTCAGCTTGCAGCAACTCCGACCGGCTCTGTTCGAGTTTGTAGAGTTGTTCGGCGGGATCAAACTCGAAAACAATGTCGCCCTTTCTGACTGGCAGCCCCATGCAGCAATCGAGTGATCTGCAGCGCGCCGCCCGAGACCGGAGGCGCGGTAAGGACCATGGCATGCGATTCGCGCGCAGCTCCCCGGTGGCGTGGACATTGAGGTCCAGGTCCCCGCGCTGGACCGTCGTGACTGGAACCTCGCCATCCCCGGCCTTGACCGTGCGGCTGGTGGTGGCCAGCACGCCGGCTACGGCGGCAAAGAGGATCGCGCCTACTGCCCATGCGATTGCGCGATGTCGCTTCATTTCCGCCGCCTCACTGTTTACCCGTGGGATCGGCCAGGGCCACCCGGTCATCCGGACTCAGACCCTTCACCACCAGGAGCCGGTCGCCACTTCTTCGTCCAATTTCGATCACGCGCTCCTGGAACTTCGATCCCGACCACACGTAAGCCACGGTCTGCCCCGACTTCTGAAAGGATGCCTGCACCGGGAGTGTCAGCGCATTCTGGACCTTGTCCACGAGCACGGTTACTTGCGCCGTCATACCCGGCCGGAGCCGTGCATCGGTTTGATCGAGCGCCATACCAAGATCGAAGTTGCGCGGAAACGGCCATCCGCCGGTGAAATCGGAGGTGGCGATGGTACTGATCTGTCCTATTTTCCCGGTGAAGTCGCGGTCGGCGATGGCGTCCATGTGCACGGTGACCGGCTGCCCAACTGCCAACCGGCCCCGCCCGGTTTCTTCCACCCGCGCGGAAATCCGCAGAGTTGAAACGTCGGGCAACTCCGCGATCTGCGCGCCCGGCCAGGCTCTGATCCCCGGGCTTGAAGATCTCGGGTCCCTGTCCGCGGAAATTTTGCACCAAGGTGATCACTCCGGCCAGAGGCGCCCGCAGCGTAGTTCCGGCCAATGCGCGTTCCGCTCGTTGGACGTCATAGGCCGCCTTTTGGCTGGCTTGGATCTTGCTCTGCGTGGTCGCCTCGCTGGATTGGCGGTCCGATTTCAGCTTCTGTTCCAGTTCGCGCACCTTCTGCTCCGCATCCGCCAGCTTCAACCGCGCTTCGGCGCCTTCGATTCGGGAGACCACTTCCTGCTTGCTGGCGTCGAGCTTCGCCGCCTCAACGTCATAACGGGCTTTCATCACCGCGGTCAGGTCTTCTTCCTCAGTCAGCCGGGCTTGTGCGCGCGCCTGGTCGATTTCAGCCTGCGCGGACTTCAATGCGGACCTGTGCTGCGCCAGGTCCTGCTCCGTCCTGGTCTTGTCAAACTGCACCACCACATCGCCCTGCTTTACGGGAGCGCCATCAGCCGCAATTTTCAGGATCTGAAAGTCACCCGCCTCGGCAGGCGCCACAATCGTCACCGACTTCAGGGCCTTCACTTCACCGCGAAACTGAAGCGAGTCGATAAAGTCTCCGCGCTTCACAACAAAGAGTGGGAACGGAGGGAGATCGATTGCTGTAGCGGACAGCGCCGAACAGAACGCCGGTCGCCAGCAGCAAGACCACGATGACACTGGTCTTGCGCTCAGTCCACAGACGGCTGATGCGGGTCGTCATCTCTTCCCTTCATCTCTTCCCCCAGCGGCACCGCCCGGTTTCGCAAGGTCGACGTCCACTGCGGCGGAAAGGTCAGGCATGAGCTTGGGGTGTTGGCCCGTGATCGAGAAAATCACGCCGAAGGAACGGAGCCGGGAAGAAAAATCTCCGCCCCTGCCGATCGGGGCCATCTCCTCCAGCTTGCCCGGAAACACCAGCTCCGGGTATGCATCCAGATGGATCCGCGCAGGCTGCCCCAGGTGCAGACTCAGAAAATCTTCCTGATTCGCGGAAACCCGCACCTCCATCAGGGATGGGTCCACGACTTGCATGAAGGGAGCGCCGGGGCGGATCTGGTCCCCATCATGCACCTCTCCCATCGTGCCACCCTTCCAAACCATGTTCAGGACCACGATGCCGTCGAGAGGGGCGCGGATCTGCAGCAATTCGGCGTCGGCGCGGGCATGCCGCATGATTTGCTGGGTGCGGTCCCGGTCGATCTCGAGGATGCGTATGGCGGCCGCGGCTGCCTTGCGCTTCAAGGTGAAGGTTTCGCGAAGTTGGGCCAAAGTCGCCTGGGCTTCTTCGAGATCCTCCCTGGCCTTTTCGGCATCGATGCGCGACATGATCTCGACCTTCTCCATCTCGAGCTGCGCCTTGCTCAGGCTGTCTTCCGCTTGCTTGATCTCGGTTTCGTCCTTGGCCTGCGCTGCGCTCTCCTTGGCCTGTTCCCCCACTACCTGGCTTACCAGCTTGTCGTATTCGGCCTGCTTGTCGATGGCGTCGCGTATCTGCGCCTGGCGGTCGAATTCCGCGAGCACGTCGCCTCGCTTCACGCTGGTTCCCGCCGGAGTGAGCTTGGTAATGGTAAGCGTGGCCACGAACTGTCCGTTTAGAACCGGCGCCAGAATGGCGCGCATCCTGACCGCCTCAGTTGTGCCTTTAAAGCGAAGTGTCGTCCCTGGACGGGATTCCGTGGTTAGGGGTTGCGCCGCAGTTTGGGTAGGGAGGGCTCTCCCGTGGAAAGTAGAGAAAAGAACCGCGCTGACAATGAGTGCCGCGATTACAGCCGATGATAAGGACCGCACGAAAGCCTCGCCTCGCCCGTCCCTCCGATGGGAAGCTTATCGCAGGTGTCCCTTCATGGCCGGCCGGAGAGGCAGACTCAGGACTAACTTCAGTCGTAGATGTAGACATGCTGAGGTACTCGTACTTATGCGCCGGTCGACTTCGTATCTACCACCGGGGAACGAACACCTGGGCAGGAGGCCCACGTCTGCCAGTAAGTATAACTCTAGTCAGGATCACAGGGGTTAAGTCTTGATGCCCATATTTCCTATTTCGCGGCCTTTGAAAGAACCCGCCCCGAGCCGTCAAAGGGTAGCCAGCAGGCAATCGCGCCGCTGTCACTCTCACGTGAGAAAAGTGAACCTTTCGGGCTCCGGTACTCGTATATGTCTCCATGGATTGCAGAAACGGTAGTCAACGTCACCACGCCTCAAAGGAGTCGATATGACCGGTCGTGCCGTTGAAACATCGCCGCAAGTTTATGCACGAATCGGTGGGGTGCTGTATCTGATTCTCATCCTCGCCGGTATGTTCGGTGTGATTTTCGTAAGGGACAAACTCATTGTGTCAGGAGATGCTACCGCTACAGCCAACAACATCATCGCTTCTCCGCTGCTGTGGCGCATTGGCATTGCCGCCGATCTGATCATGCACGTGTGCGATGTCCCTTTGATGCTGGTCTTTTATGTATTACTCAGGCCGGTAAACCGGAATCTTGCCTTGCTGGCGGTGCTTTTTAATTTGGTCCAGACTGCAGTCTTGGTCGCCAACAAGCTGAATCTTTTGGCGGCATTGTTTCTGCTGGGGAGCGCGGATTACCTGAAAGCATTCGACCCCCATCAGCTGCACGCTCTGTCCTACCTTTCTCTCAAGTTGCATGACTACGGCTTTGGCGTTGGCCTCATATTCTTCGGCTGTGAGTGCCTGGTTGTTGGCTATCTGATCTTCAGATCGGGCTATTTACCCAGGACTATAGGGGTTCTGATGCAAATTGCGGGCTTGTGCTATCTCACGAATAGTTTTGTACTGCTGCTTGCCCCCGCATTGGCGAAAATGCTATACCCCGCCGTTCTGGTTCCCGCCTTTATCGGGGAATTGTCACTTTGCCTGTGGCTCCTGGTGAAGGGTGTGAACGTCTCCAAGTGGGAAGAGAAAGCAACGATTCTTTCCTGACCAGCTTTGTATACTTTATAATCTCTGGGCTTCGCAACGAGATTGGAGCCGCTCCATGAGCCGGGCATTGAGATCCAGCGTCACCAGAGTCCTTGGAGTTGCGGTCGCATTGCTTGTTTTTGCCGGCGGGGCCGGACTGCAATCGCGCGCTAGCCATAACCAAGAGGGGCCGCAAGCAGGCGCCATACTCGTCCACAGCGCCATAAAATACGACGTTTCGCCGCCGCTCGCGTCGGAGAGAGGGTCGGACGATGGCGCCGCGGCGGCTGAGTGCGAAGGAGCGGCGTGCGGCACGTCACCCGGCGCTTCAGCCGATGATCCGGATTCTGATCAAGAAAGAAAGTATGAGGAGCCTATCCCTCCCCCGACACCGCCGCCAACTTTGAGTCCGGATGGCATTGCGGTTGAGCAAACTATCCAGGGCACGCGGCCAGCGGCGCCGCTGCTCGAAAGCTTCGACGGACTGGGCTCCGGATTCGAAGGGCCGCAAGGCACAACCAACTTCGGCAATCCGTCGGATAACAGCCTTGCGGTCGGCCCGGATCATATCGTGCAGACCGTTAATAGCAGAATCGCGGTCTATTCGAAGAAGGGCAAGAAATACGACAAGAGCGGAACTGTGTTGTATGGAGCCGTGACCACGAAATCGGTGTGGGCCGGTTTCGGCGGCGTGTGTGAGGCGCGCAATAGCGGCGACGCGGTAGTTCGCTACGACCAGCTTGCCGGACGATGGCTGATCGTGCTCCCGATGTTTTCTCGAATTGCGCCCGGCGACTTTCCCGACAAACCCGGCCGAGCCCGCGGTGAAGCCGCCCGGCCAGGGGAACTGGCGAAGTCCGGCGAGGAGTCTTCACCCGGACCCGCGGCCGCGTTTCCCGCCAATCCGCCACAGCCGCCGCTTCCGCCGGAGCGTGGGCAAAGACCCCCGGAAGCGAAAGAGGGAGTCTGGGCCATGTGCTATGCGGTCAGTACTGGACCGGACCCGCTCGGTACCTACTATCGTTACGCCTTCGAGCGGCCCTTGTTCCCGGATTACCCGCGGCCAGCGGTTTGGACGGATGGCTACTACCTCCCAACCAGCACCGGCGACGAGGTAATTCAAAAGCACGCATGCATTGCCGATCGCGCCAAGATGCTGGTGGGGAAACCCGCTACCGAACAGTGCATCATCATCGACGGCGTAAATTTCCTGAATAACGCCGACATCGATGGCCAGGCTGCGCCGCCAGCGGGAACACCGAACGTCATGATGGCGGCTGGCGGCACACAGCTCAAGAAGATCTTCGATGACGATGGCATCTACTACTGGAAAGTTCACGTCGACTGGAACAATCCAGCCAACACCAGGGCGGATGGCCCCGTGAAGATCAAGGTCGCGCCATATCACTACCTGTGCAATGGGCAGTTGTCGAGCTGCGTGCCGCAGCCCAATACTGAGCGCCGGCTCGACGTGCAGGGCGACAAGATCATGCAGAGGCTCGTCTACCGAAAAATTGGGAGACGCGAGTCGATCGTGGCAGCTCACTCGGTCTCTACCCAGGCCGGCGGCGGCGTGCGCTGGTACGAGTTCCGCCTCGACAAAAAGGGCGATCCAGAGCTATATCAGCAGGGCACGTATGCGCCGGAAGGGTTCTACCGCTGGATGCCCAGCATCGCGATGGACAAGAAGGGTGACATCGGCGTCGGATACTCGTTCGGCGGGCTACCGAATTTTCCCGGGCAGCGGTTCGCGGCGCGCCGGGCCAGCGATCCCAAGGGCCGCTTGACGCTGCACGAGTCCGTGCTGGCGACGGGGGAAGCATCGCAGACAAACACGCTACGCTGGGAAGATTACTCGACGACGGCCATGGATCCGAGCGACGACTGTACGTTCTGGTATGTCGGCGATTATCTGAAGGCAGGCGACACTGGCTACCGGAGCAGGATCGGCTCGTTCCGTTTGCCCAATTGCAAAGGCGGACGCTGATCGCTGGGGTCAGAGATGATCTCACCAGCAGCCCGCGATAGCGGCTGTAACATCGCTATTTATTTTCGACCCGGTAACGCGTAGCTGTCCACAGACTGCGGCCGGGAGTGCAACGCCTCGCGGATGATCTTTCTGGTCTGCTCCAGTTCGTCCCCCACCAATTCCAAGCGGGGTGGGCGTACACGGGGGTTCCCCATGCCAACTTCCGCCTGCACCAGTTTGATGAGTTGAACGAAGTTCGGAACCGTATCCATCCGAAGCAATGGCAAGAACCAGCGATACAACTCAAACGCCTTGTCGCTTTCTCCGTTGATCGCCGCAGTTGAACAGTTCCACCGATTCGCGCGGTAGCGCATTGGCCAGGCCAGCCACCCATCCGGTCGCTCCCACTCCGATGGCTTCCAGCACAGCGTCATCCACGCCGACCGATATCTCCAGCCTCCGGCCCAGCAGCGCGCGGATGGCAGAGACTCGCCTGGCATCCGTGCTCGATTCCTTCACCGCCGCGAGGTTTCCATGCTCTAACGCCAACTCCCGAATCTGCTCCGGGAGGAAGTCGGTGCCATAGGCCACCGGGTTGTTGTAGAGCATGCAAGAGAGTGGGGTCGCGTTGAATACTGCGGCCACGTGGGCCTTCATTTCGCGCCAGTCTCCCTTGTACACATAGGGAGGTAACACCATCAGACCATCGCAGCCTAAGTCCGCGCCTGCTTTCGCCAACATCACTGCTTCCGAAGTCGTAAGTGCGGATATCGAAGCTACGACCGGCCCACGCCCCTGAACTGCCTTGAGACACGTGCGCAGAATGTCCTGCTTCTCAGCGACCGACAAAGTTGCGCCTTCACCCAGCGACCCGAGGGCGACGATGCCCGTGCAGCCGTTGTCCAGAAGCCAACGGCAGTGTTCCATCATGAAGCCATGATCGACGCTGAGATCACTGCTGAAGCAGGTTGTGATCGCGGGCATTACGCCCTTCCAGTTCATCAAGACCTCCTGCGACTGCGCTGCGGTTCCGGGCGCCCCACCCGAGCAGCCAGGTTTTCCACGCGGGCGGGAAAGATCAGTCGTCGCATCGAACCATCAGGCCGCGTCCTTCGGAGCGGCTGTTTCGCGATAAGGCTGTTTGGTGAGTGGTTCCGACTTCAACCCAGAAAATTCAATCACTACTAAAAATGGCCGGGTCGCCAACGCCCGGCCTCGTCGATTGACGAGGCCCAGGCGATGGCAACCCGGCCTCCTGCTTAAAACGCCACCTGCATCCGGAACTGGATTTGCCGGTTGCCGTTTTGCCCAACCGTGCCCGGAGCATACGGCGCACTGTTGACAAGCAAGTACTGCGCTGGGTTGTTGGTACCGAAGGAATAGCCATCCGTAAAGTTGAAGTTGGGATGGTTGAACGCGTTCAACATCTCGGCGTAGATGTTCATTCTTACGCGTTCGGTGATCGGAATGACCTTGATGATCGAGATATCCGTGTTGAAGAGTCTGGGACCCTTCAGGAAAATGACGCTACCCAACTCGCCGGGCGTGGAGGAGGGTTGGAGGGCCCCACCCGGACCGAACAGGTTTTGGGGAAGGACCGAGACTGGGACGTTCGGGTTTCCCGTGGAGTACACCCCAACCTTGCTCTGCAGTTGCGACACGGTCATCCCGTTCAGCACAACTCCTGAGTCATTTTCATTGGGCACGTAGTTGAGAATGCCGGCGGGAGTTCCGTTGGCATTGGCTGGGGTCGGTCCATCCCAGTAGTTGAAGGTGTTTACGCCACCGGCCAGCTTGAAATTGCGTCCCGTCTGGGCCGAGACAATGCTCCCCACCGTCCAGTTTCCGATGACGTTATCGACGATGGAGTTCCCGGTCCGGAACGCCTTTCCTTTGCCAAAGGGGAGTTCATAGTTGAAATAGGTCTTGAATACATGGCGGAGGTCGTAGGGGGAGGGCACTCGGTTAAGTTTTGGATTCCGGAGAGTCGTGAAGTCAACCAGCGCGCCGTCGGCCTGGAAATAGTCACCCAGGTAGCGGTTGGTGAACGCATGGCTGTAGGTGTAGTTCGCCATGAAGGTCAACCCGTGGCCGGCGGGATGCTTCACCTGAACCTGCAAGCCGTTGTAAGACGAGGAGCCGGGGTCCGACAGCAGGGTCAGAGCTTGGCCGCCCGAGTAAGGATTCACCTGGAAGAAATTAATGGGATATGCCAAGGGCGTTGGAACAGCTCCGCTGCCCACATAGCCCTGGGTCACACAGGGTGAGAAGGCGTTCCCCACCAGATTGCAGAAGAACGTCGGATTTTGCGTAATCGCTCCGGCGAGAGCTCCTGCCTGACCCGTCTGAACCAGAAAGAGATTGTGCGGGTCCTGGAAGGGCGAATTGGGGCCTGGGGCGCCCAGCGCCTGGCTAAGAATTGGCGTCGGATTCGGACCCGCAAACGTCGTCCCACCGCTTGCGGTCAGGTTCTTTTGGGCGTTCTGAAAGTCCGACAGGAAGGACGTAAACCCGTTCACGTTCTGGAAGATATTTACTTCGTTCAGGTCGTAGGCTTCCCACATGTGAACTGCGTGGTTGCCCACGTAGTTGACATCGAGGGCCCAGTTCCCCTTCAGCCTTCGCTCCAATCCGAATGTCCAGTTCTCAATGTACGGAGAAGAAATCTTGGGATCGACGGTACTGAACACGCCGTCGCGGGTAAAAGTCAGATCGGCTTGAGACATGGGCAACGAGAAGCTGCCTGGGGATCGAATTGAGCGCGGGGAGCGATGTACCCACCGGGTCGAACGCGATCGTTCCGGGTACGAATTGTCCCGGATTCAAAGAAACGGTCTGATTCGAAATAGAACCGGTCGCCACGTTCTCCCACGGAATCCATCCTTCATCGTAGTGGTTGACCCCGAAGGCCCCGCGGATCACGAGATTGTTCCCTCCGGCCAGCTTGCTCAGGAATCCATTCTCAAAATCTGGATTCCATGCGAAGCCAAAGTTCGGCGCCGGTTGTTTGAAGTCACCGTTATAGCCCGAAGGACGAAGCTGCAACTGCGGATTGGGGTTGCCATTCAGCTGGCCCGGCTGAAACAGAGCGGTCGATGGGCCGTAAAGATCAGCGATGGTGGGGCTATTGAAGTAGTTGTTGGTGTTCACCAACGCGCCCGAGAGCTGCCACCGGAAACCGTAGTTGAAAGAGAGGTGAGGCGTGACCTTCCACCCATCCTGGAAGTAGAAACCTCCGACGGTCTGTTTCTCCTGAATGCTGGTGACGCCGCCCGACTGGTATTTCTTGGTTGCGGTATCCAGCGGAACGAAGCCTGAGATGGAAGCCACGCGGCCGGTCAGGGTGGAATACAAGGCCTGGGCGTCCACGAAGGCCTCATTGTTGTTGGCGGTTGAGAGACCGCCCGGGAAACATCCCTGAGTATCGGTCGCACACCCAGGCACTGGGCTGGTATTGAACATGGCCGATGCTCCATTGTCGTTGGCCGATATTCCCAGGACCTCCTGCACCGGTGGCTGTGTGTTCACGTCGTGCTGATTGGAAAAACGATAGTGACCGCCAAACGTAAACGTGTGGTTCCCGTGCGTCCACGTCACGTTGTCGGTGAAGTCCCAAACCGGGTTGTTGCGTGGCTCGGGAAGAATGTTGGAGGCCGGCGGAACCGGAGGTGTAAAGGCCGCGGGTCCGTTCAGGAAAGAAGGGGCAACGGGGAGAAAGTTAATGCCTTTGAACGCGTCGAAACTATTTCCTGGCTGTGCGCGTTCTTGTGTGTTCAGGATGCCGAAGTTGGTCTGATTGATCAGGTGGGAATTAATCGTCCAATCCACGCCGGTGGCAAAGGTTGAATAGGAAGATTGAAAACCGTTCTCCTGGATCGGCAAATCGGGATAGATGGCAGTCCTCGGATAGGTGCGCCAGTAAAGATCGTAGGAGGTATGCCAGGTGATCTTCGGCGTAATCAAATAGTCGATGCGCGCTGTAGGCCACCTCTGCTTGGTGTTCTGGGCAGCGGTAAAGCTCATGGTGTTCATCAAGCTCTGCAGGTACGGGGTGGTCGTGTTCGGCGCCAGCGTACCTTTCTGAGCCAGCGAGTTGATCGAATTCAACACAGCTTGCACGTTCGCGTTCGGAGTGGAAGAAATATTGGCAGATGGGTTCGCCGGAGCGAAGCCGGCGGCCACATTGTAGAGATTTACCGTCTGCAGCTGACCGTTATCCGCGCGAGTGTAAGTGAACGTACCTGCCTGGGCGGCAGGGGTTAACACGCCCTGGGTGAACAGAGCCGTGCCGGGCTGGTTCTCCAACTCGAAATTGGCGAAGAAGAACAGCTTGTTCTTGAGAATCGGCCCGCCGATGTTTCCGCCGAAGTCGTTGGTGTGGAAGGGCTGTTTCCTGCCCTGATCGGTGAAGCCAGCGGCCAGCAACGCATCATTCCCGTAGCTGTTCGCATTGAAAGCGCTGTTGTAAGCCTCCCAGAAGCCGCTGCCGTGGAACTGGTTCGTACCCCGCTTGGTGGTGAATCGCAGGGTTACGGCGCCTTCGGCGGCCGCGTCCGCCGTCAAGTTGCTGGTGGACACCGTGACTTCATCAATAGCGCCTACGCGCAGCGCCGCCGCCTCAAAGAATCCCGTTGTGGAAGTACGGAAACGTTGAAAATTGTTGTTGGTTCCGTCGACGCTGATGTTGATTGCGCCGTTGGGCATGGCATTGTAGGTCGTGAACCGGAGGTCACCGCCCACCTGCGCCCCAGGGACAAGCTGGGCAAAAGGCAGAACGTCGCGCCCGTTGAGCGGGAGCTCCTGGATCGAGTCAGCAGCCACCGTCGTGGCGAGTGTGTTCGAGCTGGTCTCGAGGACCGCGCCCTCGGCCGAGACTTCCACGCTCTGGGTGGTCGAGCCAACCGTAACATTCAGGTCCAGATCGGTCGTCCGGCCGGTATACACGGCCACTCCGTCATAGATGCCGCGAGCGAATCCCTTTGCGTCCACGGTCAGCTTATACGTGCCGGGTGCAACGCTGGGAAAGACATAGCCGCCTGAGGCGTTTGTCGTGGCGGTCTTGGTGGATCCAGTCGCACCCTGGCTTAGCGTCAGGCTCGCATCCGGCACCACCGCACCCGAGGGATCGAGGACTCTCCCGGAGAGTTGACCTTCTGTCCGGCCTTGGCCCAGGGCTAACTCTGGGACGAAGAACAACGAAGCAACCAGCAGGGAAGCGACCAGCTGACAGAATCTGTGAAGCATCTGAATCCTCCAAGCGTCACGAATCAGTTTGTTCGACGGAGCATCCTCGGAAAAGACCGGCCTAAGTGCTAGGAAACAAATAAAAAGTAAACACGTTCAGCCTTATGAGTTTTGCGGCCTCAAACGAAACCGCGGTAGGATATATGGGAAGTGTATATAAAATACAATATGCTCAAGTGTCAAGACTTTTCTGTCTCGACAGCCCCGGCCGGTTAACGGAGCCTACTGCAGTCAGGCGCTCACGAGACTTGCCCTCAAGCCAGTTGTTCTTCGCTTTTTGCAGGCTGTGGCGCAGGCCCCTGCGCGTCCAGGGCCGTTATTTCACTCCCGAAAAATCGGCCGTACCTACCCGGACCGCCGTCCCGCCGCGTCGATGGCCACCGGGGGTCGCTTCCTGTGCCGGAGCCTCGGCACCGGGAGGGACAGTCTCAGTCCACACACCGTACACCTTGTTGTTGTATGCGGTGAGCCATGTGTAATCTCCCAGGAAAGCCTGTTGACTTTCAAAGGGCGTATCGGTCCAAGCGTAGTTGGTGAAGGTCTTGCCGCCATCGGTAGACCGCGCCAGTGTGAACCAGGTTTTGCGATTTGCCGGATCGTCGCGCCGGTCGTAGAACTGAACGTAAATCACGCCCGTGATCGGATCTACCGCCATCCACTGGAAAAACTGGTCATTGCCGTCGTGTAGCGGGTCACTATTGACGCGCTCTGGCTGCGACCACTTGCGGCCGTGGTCGGTTGACGATGAGAAGAACACGTCCACATCTCCGTTTCGGAAGTCGCTCCATGCGACATACAGGTTGCCGCCCGCTTTGCCTTCACGGGAATCAACTCCGATTTGCGGAAATCCCATCACCCGCGAAACCCCTGGTATGCCGCCCGCCCCGCCGAAGTACGGAGGCGCAACGTCAACGATCACTCGTGAGGGCGCAAAAGTTTTACCGCCGTCCCGCGAGGTGGTGAAGGTGATCGTCGATCCGTCGTTCCAGGTTGCATAAATGGTTCCGTCCGCACCTATCACGCCAACGAAGCCCACCAACCCGCCGTTGTCATCGCGCGGCAGGCCCGCGTGCGTGCTGATGCGTATCGGAGTCGAGAAGGTTTTGCCTTCATCGGTAGAACGAGCAAACAGGATGATGGACTTGTCAATCTGCCATTCAATCCAGCCTACGTAAAGATTCCCCGCGTAGGGGCTGGTTGGAACGTTGTCGGCGAAGATACGCGGCATGTCCTCCCACTGAATGTCCGGCTCATTGCCCTGGTAGGCTTTCACGGTGGCCGCGTCCTTCTCCCAGGTTTTGCCGCCATCCAATGACCGCCGGACGAAGATCCCGTTACGCCCAGCGCCGTGTGCCCAGTAAGAAGCAGAGCCGAGCCGGTCGAAGTGAAGACTGGACAAATAGACGTGCCCTTTGTTGTCAAAGGTCGTCGACACGTCTCCTCCGGTGCGCCAGCCGGGTACGGGCGGGAGTTCGGGGCGCGTAAAGGTTTGGCCGCCATCGCTCGAGTAGGCAACGGTCGCCCCCTGATAGACGGCAACTACCTGGTTCGGGTCTTTCGGATTGACGGTGATTCCCGGCTCGTTCCCATATGAGTCTGGAGGAGAAACAGTCACTACATGCGCGGCTGGAGCACGGGGTAGCGAAGTCTGTGCGGATGCTGCAAGTGCCGCCAACAAGAACAGCAAGAGACTGGAAGGTTTCATGGTCACTCTACTCCTACTCTCGGCTTCGGGTGGTTTGCTCACTTCTATTGTTTGACAAAATGGGCCTGCATCAAGACCCATGTGTTGGGATCAAGGACCACGTCCGCCGGCGCCTTGTCCACTGCGATCTCGAAACGCTGCTTTTTCTGCGTCATCTCAATTTTTTCGATCTTGGGTTGGGATGAGGCGTCCAGGGAGATCCCTAATTCCATCGGCAACCGATATGCGTCGCCCGGTTGGGTTTGGGTCAGTTCAATCTCAATCTTTTTCGTTTCCGGATTATGCCGCCATCCCCCTTCGACTACGGGCGATCCCGGGCGCTCCAGCCATTGGCTGAAGAACCAGCGAAGATCCAGGCCTGAGTCCTCTTCCATTACCTTGCGAAAATCCTCAGTCGAAGCGCTGCTGTCGCGATAGCGATGATAGTAGTCCCTTATGCCCGCCCAGAACTTGTCAGTGCCCATCTGTGCCCGGAGCATGTGCAAGGTCCATCCACCCTTCTGGTAGACGATCTGGTTCAACACTTTCGACATATCCGAAAGATTGCTGTGCAGGACAGCGACACCGGGATTCCGCTTTTCCTGCGCGAATACAACCTCGCGACTGCGCTTCAGCCCGGCTACGAACGCGTCGCGCCCCTCGTAGTGTTCGCTGCAGAGCAGGGTAAAGTAGGTGGCGAATCCCTCGCTGAGCCAGACATCGTCCCAGTCTTTTTCGGTAACGGAATCCCCGAACCACTGATGCGCAACCTCGTGGGCCACCAGCGCAGTCGCCGGCCGGTTAGCCACCGATGATTGCCCATAGAAGATTTCGCTGGCATGTTCGGTCCCGCCGCTCAGCCCGGGGGCCTGGACGTCCGCTAGCTTCTCGTAGGGATAAGGGCCGATGTGATCGTTGTAGAACTCAATTGCCTGGCGCGTGGGTTCTTCGAATGTGACCATGCCGGCGTCCCGGTCCTGAGGGAAGACCCAGGTTTGCAGGGGAATGCCATCGGCCGTGCCGAAATGGCGCGTGGCGAATTGCGCGACTGCAATATCGTCCAACCAGGAGGCGATGGGCACGGATTGTTTCCAGTGTGTTACGCGGCGGCCGTCTCCCAGATCGGTCTCTTCCTGGAGCAAGCCGTTCGCCACGACCTGGTATTTTGACGGCGCAGTAATAATGAATTCGCTGGTGGCCTTGTCGTAGGGATGATCGATCATCGGCAGCCACTGCCGCGCTTTGTCCGGCCAATTCATGCTGAAGAAGGTGCGCTCGCCGTACTTGTTCGTACCGATGCGCAAACCGGCGTCGGGATCAAACCGGGCGGGCACGCCATGGTATTTCACGGTGAACTGCCGGAGTTCTCCGGCCTTCGATGGTGTAGACAATTTGATGAGCAGGCGGTCGGCGGTGTGCGTGTACTGGAGCGCAGCTCCGCCGGAAGATACCTCTGAGACGGTCATGCCCTTGCCGTTCACGGCCGACGCGAGATCGAGTGCGAACTGTTGGAGGCCATCGTTGAGGAACCGCAGGCTCACGGTGGCTTCTCCCTCGATTTCATCGGTATCATCCCGCAACGTCACACGAAAAATGTAGTGCTGCGCGTCCACGCCCGGTTGCCGGGGATAAGTATCGGCTACGGCCGCGGGCGCACAGAGCCCAAAACCAAGTAGCAAGGAAAGAAATTTTTTCATGGAGGGTTTCATCGTGAGCGCTGGAGTGCGCTTCGCAAATCGCTCGGAAGAATACCATGAGGCAAGCCACGCCTAACAGCACAGGACACTGCCACCCAAACACGCGACTATGAGGCTTGGGCTACCCGGGCGGGACTTAAGCCATTCTCACTTCAAATGTTGATAGATGCCTCTGGGGCAGATGCGTTATCCTCACTACTCTTTGGTCATATCACGAGTGTTTGCCGGTGGACAGAATGCTCAGATTCGTTCTCAGACATTCAACAGCAAGACGAACAGTGATCTTTCTTTGCGTCTTCTGTTTGGCGCCCGTGTCTCTGGTTTGGGGTCAGAACCCCCGCGGCTCGTTACGCGGCGAAGTGGGGGACACTAGCGGCGGCCGGATCGCTTCCGCGCAAGTCAAGGTACTGGCGAAGAACTCCGGGGTAGGCAGGCAGGCAGTTGCCAACGACCGCGGGGAATTCTTGATTGAAGGCTTGCTGCCCGGTCCCTACCAGGTGACGGTCATCGCGAAGGGATTCGCGAATGCCAGCGCCGACGTGGACATCGTGGTCAGCACGGTGCGCGATGTTACGGTTACGCTGAAACCCGCCACGGTGCAGGAGACCGTGAGCACCCAGGCTCAGGCCTCTTCCATCACCACCCAACCCATCGATATTGCAAGTGCGGTGCACGGAGGCGCGGTGATGGCCCGCGACCTGGAAAACATTCCACTCGCGCTCCGAAGTTTTGCCAATGTCGCTTATCTGGTGCCAGGAACGGAACCGGTCGAGCCTTCCGATCCGACCAAAGCGCGAATCACTGCCGTCGCCTTCGGGGGCAGCTCGGGACTGAACGTGGAGCTCTCGGTGGATGGCGGGGACAACTCTGATGACTACATCGGCGGCTTCCTGCAGAATTTCTCGCCCGATAGCATTCAGGAATTCGCCGTCCGAACTTCTCAGACAGAAGCTGATACCGGGCGCACCACAGGTGGCTCAGTCGTGATCACGACGAAGCACGGTACCAACGAATGGCACGGCACCACGGCTTTCTACGAACGCGCAGCCGCACTGAATGCTCGTTTTCCAATTGACAATCCCTCTCCGCAGCCGAAGCAGCCATTTTCGAAGCAGAATTACATCGGCGCCATTGGCGGACCGCTGCAGAAGAACAAGCTCTGGACCTTCTCGTCGTTCGAATATGTGCATGAGAATGCCAGTATCAATTACAGTCCGACGACGATCACTGAATTCAATGCCTTGTCTTCTCTGGCAGGGCAGGGTCTTATCCCAGGCATCAACTCCATCCCGGTTACAGGATTTACTCCGGTTCCGTTTCGCAACTACCTGGGCACCCTGCGTTTTGACTGGGCTCAATCCGATAACTCTCAATGGTTCCTGCGTGGCGGCATCGACAACTACACCACGAAGAACGGATTGGTTCAGCAGGGCACGATGGCTTCCACGGGGGCCACGCAGGGCAATAAGTACGCCAACCTGGTAATCGGCAACCAGTCCTCATTTACTCCGACCTGGCTTGGCTCTTTTATCTTTGACGCAAGCAGCGCCCACATTACCCAATCCCGCAACAGCAATTACGGATTCGCGCTGGCCTTTCCCTTCAGCGCCACGTTCAGCACGATCTCCGGATTTGAGACCTTCGGCGATAACCAGTTCGCCACGCCCATCACGGCATTCCCGGTCTTGCGTGAGCAGCAGAAATACGAATTCCGATACGACGTGAGCCACGTGGCTGGTACGCACTCGCCCAAGTTTGGCATCACCTTTATCCACGAGCCCGTATTAAGCGGTTCTCTCTCCAGCACGGCGGAAACACTCATTTCCTATCCGAACAACCCGAGTTTCTATACCGATCACGGCGGCCAGTTTTACTTTGACCCCACCTGCTCCACTACGCCTCTGGATCCCAGCATCAGTTGTACGTTCACGCCGGCCGCCGATGGCAGTTTCCGCCAAAGCGCGCAACGGCTCGGGTTCTACGCGCAGGACTCCTGGCGAGTCACGCCGCATCTGACCGTCAGCTACGGTGTGCGTTATGACACAACGTTCGGTTTGCTGAACGCTTCCGGCCGCAACCAGCTTCAGAATCCTGCCTACTTGACCTTGAAGGCGCTCGACATCCCACTGGTAAATGGAGCCCCTCAAGATTACCGTGCCCAATGGGGACCCCGCCTGGGAATCGCTTACTCTCCGAGCCACAGCGCAAACACCGTGATCCGTGCTGGCTTCGGTCTCTACTACAACGACCTGGCACAGAATGGCTGGGTGCCGGCGTTTCAGGCGGTGAACGCGCCGCCCGCGCCTTGCGTCCATCCGGGTGACTCCGGTTGCATTCCCGGCGCCTCCGCCGGCGGCGCCGGTTCTATCATCGCCCCGAACTACAAGACGCCCTACGCAGTGCAAGCCAGCGCAGGAGTGGAGCACGCGATGAACCGATACTTGACCGCAAGTGTCGACTGGACTCATGAGAACGGCGTGCATGCTTACCAGGCGTTCAACTACGTGCCGGGCTATTCGCTCTTCTCGCCGCTGTTTCCATCGGACATCCCCAGCCAGATGGACAATGTCCCCAATATCACGGTCTACCGCACTGGCAACCGGTCCAGCTACGACGCACTGACAATCAAACTGCAGGCCAACGTGGCGAAAAGGTTCAACTTACTGGTGCACTACACGCTCTCCACCGCCAAGACCTGGGGCTGCACGGTGGGCGAGTTGTTTGATTATGTCGACGGAGTTTGCAACGCTTTGAATCCCTTCGGCCCAGGCGACCATGGCCCGTCCGGTGAAGACGTGCGGAATCGGTTCGTTCTGGCAGGGACACTGCATTTGCCGGGAAAGTTCGAGCTCACCACTTTGACGCAACTGGAGAGCGCGCGCCCTTTCACCATTGCGACTCCGGTAGATGTGAACGGTACCGGCGACTCATCCCAGGCCCGAGCCGTAGTCAATGGTCAACAGACCAGCCTCGACCAGTTCCGCGGCACGCCCTACATGCAAGTGGATTTGCGCGTGAGTCGCCCGTTTAACATAAACGAACGATGGCGGGTCATACCGTTCATCGAATTGTTCAATCTGTTGAACCGCAGCAATCCCGGCAATAATTATGTCGCGGACATCTCGGCTCTGCCAACGCCGGTAAACAACCTGGCGAATGCCACGGCATTCTGTCTGAATGCGGACTGCACACAGACCCAGCCGATCGCGAACCTCAATCAGTTGAAGGTCCCGGCTGGAGCAGTGGGGGATTTCTTCGGCCCGGGCACGACGGTAGGAATTCCGTTCGCGGCACAGATAGGCTTAAGAGTAAATTTCTGAAACGTTGCTCCCAGCAGCAAGATGCTCAAAAAGGCAGGCGATAACCTTCGGAGTTCCTGTGCAGTGAGTGGCTCGGTCTGGAAGAGTACTCTTAGCTGAATTCCCGCAGCGCTTCGCCGGCTCCCGCCAGATTAGTGAGCTTCATTTCCGCGTACTTGCGCGACAGCACCACACCCGGCGCGCCCGCCTTGAAAGCTGCCAGCACCGCAGCCTTGACGTCCGACGGCTGGGTCCGCTTTTCTTGCAGTCCAGTGGGGATATCGATATCAATCCCCGGATAAATCGGCACCGCGCCTTGAACCGCAGCCATGGCTCGCCGAGTCTCGCGGCTCACATAGTCGGCCGAGAGGCCGGCGGTGGGCAATTTGTCCAGGCTGGCTTCTCCTTCATTGCCCAGAAGCTTGTAATGCAGTTCGAGAACTTCCTCGGGCGTGCAGTCGCGGAACACGGTGGACTGAACATTTCTGATGTACTGCGCGAACCGGGGTCCACCGCAATTGTTATAGGCGCAAGGCTTGATGTAGTCCGCGTAGCGAGCCAGCCGGGCATAGTCCTGCTCGGCGCGGAAGAAGGGACTCATCGTGACCAGGTGCATGATGTGCCATCCCGCCTGGGCCTTGGGATTCGATTCCTTCGTAGTTCCATAGAGCAGCCCGTACACCTCTTCCTGGCTGTGGAACCATAGTTTTTCCCACGCCAGTATTTCCGGATACTCCAGAAACAACCGCCATAGCGTCACAAAACCCCCGTCGTTCGGACGCGGGTCACTGAGTGCCTGTCCTACCCAGCGATCGAGCGCGATGTATCCTTCACGAGCGCGCTCGACGTTGATCCCCAACTCGTGCCCCTTACGCAAGCAATGCGGGCAAAAACAATTGATCGATCTGCGTCTTCCGATTTTTCCGAAATGAATTTCGAGCGTGTCATTCAGCGGCCCCTGGCGCTCCGACTCCCACATCATTCCATCCAGGTCGTTGGTGCTCATCCAGTCTTTCACCATGGAAGCGAGAAAAATCCGTGCGTCGGGATTATTAAGGCAGGTGTTGCCGCCACTGCGGCCATACACGTCAACTTCCGCGATCTTCTCGAAGTTGGGCATGAGCCGCGGATTGTAGGCCTCTTCAAACAGGCAATACACCTGCATGCCGCGGGCTTTGGCCTTCGGGATCACGTCCGCCAGGATGTCGAAGTCTCCCAATTCCGGGGCGCGGAAGTCCTTGATCACCGAGTTGGCGTAAAACTCGGGATGCAGCTTGGTATAGCTGCCACCGTGAATTTCGTCGTACTCCTGCCCTCCGTGATCAGGCAAAGGCTGGCCCGGCACCTGCCTGCCCGACAAACCCCGGCCATAAGTGAACACGGTGGGCATCAGCACATTGACCCCTGCTTTTTCCTGAATCGTGTCCAGACATTTGTCGACACCCTCGTCAACAAAAGAACGCGCGCCGATCTGGAGGGCGACGAACTTCTTGGCTGCCGGCGCTGGCGGCTTGGCCGTCTGCGACGATTTTTCGGCGGGCGGGGAGAGTGGCGGGTTGCCCGCCAGGGTCCGTCCTGCGGCCAGGGCCATGACCGGCAGCGTGCTGATTCCTTTAAGAAAATCTCGCCGGGAGGATTCCAGGGTCTTTTCGTCCGAGTCGCGCATTTCTCTCCTTTTATTATCTTTATTTATCTTTACTTATCTTTTTGTCCTTTAAGGCGGAACGGCGACGCCGAAAAAGTGAAATCAGAAGGTTATCAGAAGCTGAGTAAATTGTTCGTTCCTGGCACTGGTAATAGTCCCAAGCGGCCATCGGGCACTGACGATAAGGACGCTATAATGATTCATTCAGTTCGCGCCATGCGCTAGACCAATCATGACGACATCCATAGGTCCCAGTGTGTTCGTAGAATACCCCCCAAGTAAGGCTTTCCTTCCTCTCTTCTTTTTTCTACTTCTGGCAATCCTTGCCGTCGTCATTACCCCGGCGATGGCCCAGCAGCCCACGCCTCCCCCCGCCACGCCTGATCCGAAGGTCGCGACGCCGAAAGACGCCAACAATGATCCGGCGGCGAACAAGACAGATGAGGCGGTCGGCAAAAGTAAGCTTGAAAAGGAAACAGGAACCAAAAACGATCGTATCTTCGACGTATTGCCAAATTATGGCTTTGTTGCAGGCGCCAAGGCTCTTCCGCCGCTCTCAAGCGGACAGAAATTCAGGCTCGCTACGGCGAGCGTGTTTGATTGGGCCGCTTTTCCCTTCAACGGCGTTCTTTCCGGAATCGCCCAGGCAAAGAACGATCCAGACGCCTGGGGGCAGGGATGGGATGCCTATGCGAAACGCTACGGCGCCTCTTTTGCCGACAATAGCATCGGCACCTATATGACCACCGCGATCTTTCCCAGTTTGCTTCACGAAGATCCGCGCTACTACCAGATGCGACAGGGGAAATTTTCTCGTCGTTCTTACTACGCGATGAACCGCCTCTTCGTTACCCGCACCGACTCGGGCTCGACGCGGTTCAACTACTCGGAGTCCATTGGCAACGCGGCCGCGGCGGCAATTTCCAATATCTACCACCCCGCGGAAGACCGCACCGCCGCGCGAAACGCCTCGACTTTTGGTTTTCTGATTCTCTACGATGGCTTGTCCAACGAATTGAAGGAATTCTGGCCCGACATCAAGCGCAAACTGCTGCACAAGGACACAACCCCGTAGTTCTTCGTGGCTCGACGTTCCTTCCACCGCTCAGGGTGGGAATCCTGTGCAAGCGGGTGGCCGCTTCTCTTCTATGTTCCGCCCGCTCGGGGTAGAATCCCCAACGGCTTCCGCGAGCTTCGCAATGGGGTGATCCGCCATGCAGGGAACCATGATGCAGTCTCCGCTTACGCTCGCTCCTCTGCTGGAGCGGGCCGGGAAACTGTTCCCTGCCGTTGAGATTGTTTCCAGCCGGCCCGACAATTCGATCCACCGCTACACCTACGGGGAAATGCATCGCCGGGCCCGCGCGCTGGCAGCGGCGTTGCAGACTTTGGGACTGAACCGTGGCGATCGTGTCGCCAGCCTGATGTGGAATCACTACGTTCATCTGGAAGCGTATTTCGGCGTCCCCGCTGTCGGAGGCGTATTGCACACCCTGAACCTGCGACTGCATCCAGAAGAGTTGGCCCACATCATCAACGACGCCGAAGACCGCTGGCTGATCGTGGACGATGTGCTGCTCCCTCTTTACGAAAAAGTTCGAGAGAAGGTGCGGATCGAGCGCGTCTTCGTCGTGCCTTTCAGCGGCCACGATGTGCCTCATGAGTACGAAAACTACGAGTCGCTCCTGAATAGCAGCAGCGGCGATCCGGCTTATCCCGAACTCGACGAACATGATGCTGCCGCCATGTGCTACACCTCGGGTACTACGGGAAAGCCAAAAGGCATCGCCTATTCCCACCGGGCGCTGGCGCTTCACTCTTACTCCATTTCGTTGCCCGATAACTTTTCGATTTCGCGCTGCGATTGCGTGCTGCCGGCTATGTCCATGTTTCACGCCAACGCCTGGGGACTGCCATACGCAGCGGTCATGAACGGCAGCAAATTGGTGCTGCCGGGACCAAACCTGCAGGCCGAAAAATTGCTCGATCTGCTCTCGCAGGAGCAAGTCACACTGACCGGAGGGGTTCCCACCATCTGGCTGGGCGTGATTGATGCTCTCGAGCGAGAGCCACAACGCTGGCAGATCGCGCCCGGCTTGAGGGTGATCGTCGCGGGATCGGCGGCTCCGGAGAGTCTTTTCCGCCGCTTCGAAAAGTTCGGAGTGCGAGTCATCCAGCCCTGGGGCATGACCGAAACTACTCCCATCGCGATCGTATGCACCTTGAAACCCCACATGGAAAACTGGCCGGAAGAGCGGAAATTTGAATTGCGCGCGCGACAAGGGCTGCCGTCTCCGTTCATCGAGATCCGCGCCATCGGCGATGACGGCGAAGTTCCGTGGGATGGCCAGACTCCCGGCGAACTGGAAATCCGGGGCCCCTTCGTCGCCGCGAGCTACTACAAACTTCCGGAAGAAGGCCACCGCTGGTCCTCGGACGATTGGTTTCGGACCGGTGATGTGGTCACCATCGATGCGGAAGGCTACATGAAGATCACCGACCGCACCAAGGACCTCATCAAGTCCGGAGGAGAATGGATCAGTTCGGTTGACCTGGAGAACAGGCTCGTCGGCCATCCCGCCGTGAAGGAGGCGGCTGTCGTGGCGATCGCTCATCCCAAGTGGGTGGAACGGCCGCTCGCCGTAGTTGTTCTACAGGACGATGCGCAGGTCACTCCCGACGAACTGCGCTGCTTCCTGGCTGAGAAGTTCGCCAAATGGCAACTGCCCGACGACTTCATCTTCGTGGCCGAATTACCCCACACTTCGACCGGCAAGCTCCTCAAGTCCCAACTGCGGGACGCAGTTCAAGGACTGGTCCTGGCCCTCGGAGAAAACCTCGACTGTGTGATGAACGAGGTTGCGCCAACGATCAATTGTCGAGGGGCGGTGGTCCACTCAGCCATGGTTCTGGCTTGAGTGGCGGACATTTCTAGCGCTGGACAGATCGCCGCCGCACGTTCGCGCTTTCGTCAGCCGCCCGATTCCCATAACAAACAGCACCGATACCTTATTTCTTTGTCGAATCGGAAGATGCTTTCTCGCTGGCTGCGCATAGTTCCACCCATGGAAATGCGAGAAGTCTCCCGCTTCCATGCCGCGCAATCCGGATGGCTTAAGGCGATCCGGGCGGATTTCGCTCATCACGGCGCGCAGTCAGGGCCAGAGATCGGGAATGGACGGACGCCACCCAGAACCAGTAGCCGATTTAGATGCTGATGAACCAAGACCCGGCTTAAGGACGACAGTGAGGGAATCATGCGGATTGTTGTCGGGGTCGGTTATTCCTGAATCTCGATGGTCATTCTGAATGGTTCGCTCGGGGTCCGAAAGAAAAGGCACTGGGCGCCGACCGACGGAGAAACTCCTGGAGGTGTGGTGTTCGTCGGTAGAAATTGTGACAAGCTAGCGGGTACGACCGCAATTTGTCGGATAGAACGCGGTAGTTCCAAATGCTGATTGTGATCACGGAAATTGAGGAAATGAAAGAGATTCACTTGCCGGTGGACGGTCAGTAATAGTGTCCTTCGGCGCTCTGAACGGGAGCCTATTCCATTTTGCCAGCGGCCGGACCCACGGCGGTGGCCTGCTTGGTCTTGGGGTCAATGCCGATCAGCGCCACTCCGCCCACTCCTTCGCGGCTGACGGTAACCACGTGGCCGCGAGCCCTCAAGTCGGCCTGCACTGCTTCGGGGAGGGTGTTGGGCACAGAGAGGCTGCCCAGGCTGGCACGGTCCTGACCGAAGGAGCTGATGAAATGCGTGGTAGAGAAGCGCGGCGCCTTAAACGCCTCCTCGGGACTCATGCCGAACTCCACGTAGTTGAGGATGACCTGGATGGCTGCCTGATCCTGCTGGTCGCCTCCCGCTACCGAGATCGCCATCACGGGTTGGTTGTCATGGAAAAGCAGAGTGGGGCTCAGCGTGATTCGCGGCCGCTTGCCGGGCTGGATGACGTTGGGAGTTCCCGCAAACGTGTTCAGGCTGCTGAGCCGGCTTCCGTGAATAATGCCCGTGCGTCCGGCCACGCCGGCTGTGCTTGACAGGCCGCTGGGAGTGGCCGCGATGACGTTCCCAAACTTATCCGTCACACACATGACGGTGGTTCCGCCATGCCAGGGGCCGGTGATGGTGGGCGGCTTGGTCGGTTTCATATTGTAGGGGTCGCCCGGCCGGAGCTCGAGAGATGCCTTTTTCGGATCGATCAGCTTGCGCCGCATTTCGGTGTACTGATCGGAAAGCAACTGCTGCATCGGCACCTTCGCAAAGTTCGGATCGCCGTAATACTCGTCGCGATCCGCCAGCGCCAGTTTCTCCGCTTCAATCACGGTGTGGATGTAGTCCGCCGAATTGAAGCCCATCTTCTTCAGGTCGAAGCCTTCCAGCAGGCGCAGCGTCTGTGAGAGATAAGGACCCTGCGTCAGCGGACCGGCCTTATATACCGTGTAGCCACGGTACGTGGTTTGTGAGCGGATCCACCACGGGAGTTTTGTGCGCGGCCAAATCCGCCTTGCGAAGGAATCCGCCCTTTTCGATATACCAGGCTTCCAGGGCGTCGGCGATGTCGCCGCGATAGAAACGGTCCGAGACAGCTTGCAGTTTCTGCTGCCGCGTACCTTTCGCGGCCTTTTCGGACTCCACCAATTTGCGAAAGGTCACCGCCATATCCGCCTGCCAGTTCACGCCGGTTTCGATCCTCTTGTCGCTGCCGGTATCGATATACCAAGTGGGGCCGCCGGCGTCCAGAATGGCCAGCGTCGGCTGCACGACCTCCTCGAAGCTTTTGGTTCCGTAAAGTTTCAGCAGGGTGACGATCGCATCGATGGTGCCAGGCACGGCGGCTGCCTTGACGTCACCGTCCGGGATTCCGTGTTCCATGTACCAGGCGATGGCTTTGGGATCGCGAGGGGCCTCGCCTTGTCCCTCCAGCAGCTTCACGTTTTTCTGGTCTGCGCGCTGTAAACCAGAATGGGAATCTCTCCTCCTACGCAGAACGCGCCTACATAGGTTACGGACAGTGCCAGCAGAGTGGCGGCGCCTGCATCGGCGGCGTTTCCGCCCTGTTCCAGAATCTTGATGCCGGCCGCAGTGGCGGCAGGCCTACCGGAAACAACCACGCCCTGGCTGCCGGCGGCGACACTCGGTCCCCGCGGGCTGACCGGCGTTTTGGTGGCCTGCGGCCAGGCGAAGGGCGCGAGTAAAAGGAGGAAAACGGATGATATCGAAATGATCTTGCGCATAAGAGGTGAACTCCATTGTAGCGGCGGGCATCATGCCCCGGGCGGGTGGCCCACGCTTTGTCCACAGCAGACGATAAACCCTGAGTGCCTGGGTGCCCCATCCTTCGCGCACTTTGCGAAGGGTGGGAAGATGGAACTCGAACCAAATTTGGAGATATTGGTCGGCCCTAGAGGACGATTTTCGAACTTTTCTGCAGCACGCGGCCTGAAATCAAGGCATGTATACGGGATGAGGAGCTAGGATCCTCATCCCAGAGATGACGGACCAGCTCTGCCACGTTACGGCTGACGGGTACGGTCGCTCCGCTCCCTCTTGCGTTATCTAATCAAGGCGATTCAGGCTGAACGCCAGTTTCCACGAGTCGCCATCTTTTACAAAAACCGACGTACCATACACCGGCACCGACGTGATCTTTTGACCGTCGCACGTTCCCTCGGCGGTTCCCTTACGGTTGAGGATGCCAACGGTCGGCGAGAGCAATGTGCCTGCACCGTCGGTTACGCTGACGCTTTTGATGTCGCATTCTGCCGAGGTCCAGTCTTTTATCGTGTCCGCCTTGTTGGCAAAATATATGCCGAATATGTTTTGGAACGAAAGGTCCTTTGCCGTCAGCTCTTCGAGCTTCGCGGCGTCCTTTGCTTTCCAGGCTTCCCAGACGCTCTTTTCAATCGCCATCACAGCGGCAGTGCTTGGGTCGGCGGCTGGCGTTGTCGGGGCTTTGTCCTTCGTCGGCTTCTCCTTGTTGCCCCTCGCCTTTGCGGGCGGCGGGTTCTTAGGATCGAAAATCAGATTTTGGCCGTGGAACGCCGCCCGCCACGTGTCGCCGGTTCGAGCCCAAACAGTCGCAGCACGGATCGGGCTCGGGACCTTCATCGACTTCCCGTCCGGGGCGGTGCAGCTTCCGTCAAACGTTCCTTTGTAGCTAAGCACGTAGGTGTCCGCATCGATCTTGCCCATCTGCGGGTCTTCAAGCTTCCAGTCTTTGACATCGCACTTGTGGCCGGCGATCACCTTGATAACCGCCGCCTTGTCCATCTGCTGGCCGCCTTCGCGCATAACGAACTTGTCGCTAAGCATTCGCTCGAAAAACTTCGAATCACTCTTGATATAGGCTTCATTAGCCTGCTTGTCGAGTGCGAACAGGGCGTCACCTGTCGGCGCCGCCGCGGTCGTCTTGCCATTGTCGACGTTGCTATTTAGGTTTGCGTTTTTTGCCGGCGTTCCGCATCCCGCTAGCATGAGGGCGGAAAGGCCAAGAAATACGGGGATGACTGCGGTTCTCATATCCGGTCTCCTTGAGTCTTTCGGGCGAAGCCCCGTAGAGTCTAAAACAATGATCCCCGGCATCCGCGCAAAAACATCGCAAGGAAGGGGACGTCCTGTGTGCGCGATTTGAAATATGTTGGTCGGGGCGAGAGGATTTGAACCTCCGACCCCCTGGTCCCGAACCAGGTGCTCTACCAGGCTGAGCCACGCCCCGACAAGGTCGAATTGTAGCGATCATCGGAACCATGTGGGCTGAAGGTTTTCGAAACCCAGGCGACTGATTCCGTCTAAAAGTATAGCACCCGAACACGCGTGGGCTTCGCTCTGCCCATATCCACTGAGATCAGTCAGACACGGCAGGGTTTTCTGTAACTTCCCCGCTTCCTGGCTCCAGGACTCTTCTGGATTTTCCTATAGAATGATTTAATGCTATATAGCATTGCCTGGCCATGATCGCGCTTACTGCCACAACCTTGTTCACGCCCCTGGACCGGATCGAACAGCCGCTGCTGCTGGTCGAGGGCGGAGTCGTTGTGGAGGTGGCTTCGCGGGCGGGGCGCGAAGTTCCGAAGAATTGCCGCACCGTGGATTTTGGGGACGGCATACTCGCGCCGGGATTTATCGATATCCACATCCACGGCGGCGCCGGGCATGACGTGATGGAAGCCGGGAGCCGACGCGCTGCCGCCGGTGGAACGGTTCCTGGCGTCGCACGGGGTCTCGAGCTACTTTCCCACGACCATCACCGCGCCGGTGGACGCGACCCTTTCCGCTTTGGCGCGATTGGCAGATGCGATCGAATCGGCAAACGGGAACCCGTCCGACGATGGCCTGCGGGCGCGGCCGCTGGGAATCCATCTTGAAGGACCATTCATCAGCCACAGCCGGCGTGGCGTTCATCCTCCGGAAAACCTGCTGGCTCCGTCTCTGGCTGCGTTCGAGCGATTTTGGCAGGCGGCCCGGGGACACATTCGCGTACTGACGATTGCTCCCGAATTGCCGGGCGCGATGGAAGTCATCACCGAGGCGGCCAGGCGTGGAGTTTGTGTGAGCCTGGGGCACTCGGACGCCGATCTCGCCGCTGCTCGCGCGGGTTTCGCAGCCGGTGCGCGCCATGCCACGCACACCTTCAACGCCATGCGGCCGCTCGATCATCGCGAGCCCGGAATTCTTGGTGAAGTGCTGACCGACGCGCGGCTGTCCGCCGACATCATCGCCGACGGGATTCACCTGGATCCCGCGATCGTACAGTTATTCCTCAAGGCCAAGGGACCAGAGGCCGCCGTGCTGATCACCGACGCTACTGCCGCTACCGGGATGCCTGACGGCCGCTATCATCTCGGCTCGCTCGAAGTAGAAGTAAAGGACGGCAGGTGCCTGGCGGGAGGAAAGCTGGCGGGCAGCGTCCTCACCATGGACCGGGCGGTACGCAACGTCATGCAGTTTGCGCAATGGGACCTGCAACAGGCGGTGCGGCTGGCCACGTTGAATCCCGCGCGTGCCGCGGGAGTGAAGAACGGAGGCTCGATCCAGGCAGGCGCGCCTGCCGATCTGGTGGTGTTGAGCCCGGACGGCGAAGTGCGAAAGACGATTGTGCGCGGAGCGGGAATCTAGCAAGGTAGCGCCGGCGTCCTGCCGGCTGTCCTGAGGGCGTCTCGCCCACCGCGCGGCGGGCGAGGACGCCCGCCGGACAGCCGGCAGGACGGCGGCGCTACCGTCGAACGCATTTTTCAGGAGAACCGAATGGCTGACAAAGGGGGCTTCCCCCACTACATGCTCAAGGAAATCTTCGAGCAGCCCCAGGGCTTGCGGGACACGATCGCGCCCCGGGTCTCGCTCGAGGAAGCGGTGGTGCGCCTCGACGAGGTGCGCATCAGCACGGACGAACTGCGCGCGCTGCGCCGTATCAACATCGTGGCCTCCGGCACCAGCCGGCATGCCGGCATGGCCGGGCAGTACATGATTCAGGACCTGGTCAACATTCCGGTGGATGTGGATTACGCCAGCGAGTTCGAATATCGCAATCCTCTGATCGGACCGGGTGAACTCACCATCGTGATTACGCAGTCCGGCGAAACCGCCGACACGACTGCCGCCCAGCGCGAAGCCAAAGCCAAAGGCTCGCGCACGATTGCCATCTCGAACGTGGTGGATTCGACCATCGCGCGCGAAGCCGATGGCGTGCTTTACACCCATGCCGGGCCGGAGATCAGCATCGCGTCTACTAAAGGCTTTTACCGCGCAGATGGCGGTCCTTTATTTATTCGCGCTCTACCTGGGACAGGTACGCGGCAAGTTTGCCAAGGAGCTGCGACGGCGGTACATCCGTGAACTGCTCGATTTGCCGGGCAAGATGGAAGTGCTGCTGCAGTCCGCACCTTCGGCTCTGCAAGGAATTGGCCGAAAAATATTACAAGGTGCAGGATTTTCTCTTCATGGGCCGCGCCATCCACTATCCCGTCGCCATGGACGGTGCGCTTAAGCTGAAAGAAGTCTCTTACATCCACGCCGAGGGCTATCCCACGGGCGAAACCAAGCACGGCCCGAATGCGATGATTGATGAGAACCTGCCGGTGGTGATCATCGCGACCTGCGACCGCGACGATTCCGGATCGGTGCTGCGCTACGAGAAAAACCTGGCCAACATCCGGGGCTTCAAGCAGCAGTCGGCGCGCGTCATCGCGATCGCATCGGAAGGCGATCAGGAACTTCCCCGTATCGCCGACCACACCATCTTCGTTCCGCAGGCGCCAGAACTGCTGCTGCCAATTCTGGAGATTGTGCCCCTGCAGTTGTTCGCGTATTACATGACGGTAAAAAAAGGATTGGATGTGGACCGGCCGCGCAATCTGGTGAAGTCAGTGACGCTGGAGTAGCGGCCGATTTTCGCAAGAAGCTGAACGGCACCTGAATTCACACGCTTCAACTCGCCTCTTTTAAGCTTCGCTTAACATTGCGGACTTTTCTCAACAATAAATCTGCGCAACTAAATTCTTTCTCTCTTCCTCCGCGCATCACAACTGCTTGTGATGATGCTTTCGCCGAGGAGAAAGAGAATGCGGAAATTTGGAATCCTGATGTCTATCGTTTTAGTTTTGCCGTTAGCGCTCGTCGCGCAAAGCGGCGGAGCCATGTCGGCCGGAAGTGAGAACGCTACCCGAGCGACTCTGTTTGGCGGATATTCCTATCTCCGCAACGGCAGCAACGGTTTTAACGGATGGGAAGGACAGGGCACGTTCAATTTCAACCGCTACCTGGGTGTCACCGCTGATGTCAGTGGCTCCAGTCTTACTCCATTTTCTTTCTCGCTTCTCGGTGCTTCGGCGGGCACCTATCAGCACCTGAACAATTATCTGTTCGGACCGACTGTAACTGGCCAACTCGGTCGAAGCGCCATCTTCGCGCATGCATTGTTCGGCGAAGCGCATTCCAGCCTGGGTGCAGGTTTAACGGCTCCGATCATTGGCGGCATATCCACAAACCTCACCAGCGCGAACGCTTTCGCGATGGCTTTCGGCGGCGGCGTTGACATCGGGCTGACTCGACATCTCGCAATCCGCGCCGTACAGGTGGATTACATCCGCACGCAGTTCAACTCCATTGACGCGTTGACTACCGGACTTTCCAGCAGTCTCGGCAATCGGCAGAACAACTTTCGCTATTCAGCGGGGATCGTTTTCCGATTCTGACCGGAGTGGGCAGGTGGATTCTTTGCAGAGATGTCCGAACCAGTGGGAGCGCTTGGCTTGGTCTGACGCCTGAAGTCCGAGGTCTGAGGTCTGAAGTCCGACGCCTGCCTTTAGTTCGGCTTCCTGTGTTTGCTGTCGGAAAGATAGCGCAGGAGCGCGGTGTCCGACGCATCCTTGAATTTTTCCAGGAACGACGCTTCCGGGCTGAGCACGGAGTCCGCGGAAACTTTCTGGCGAATACTCTGCCGCAATCTCTCGCCTGATTCGGACTCGTTGGTCATCACCTGCATGTAGAACCAGAGGAAGTGGCGCATCTGATCGAGCGACGATTTCAGCATCTGCAGCGCGTCCATCTCAGGCAGCGCGCTGAGGGCTTCCATGAGTTCAGGATCGCTGGGCGCTTCCATGGCGGCGCAGTTGAGCTGTCGTTGAATGGCGCGCAGATCTTCGGTTACACGCAGGATGCGGACGTGGATTTCTTCGAGGTAGTCTTCTCTTCCCATGGGCCCCGGCTTGGTTCGAAATAACGGCAGACTCACCATCTCATTCACAACTAACAGCGAACAGATGTCCCATGTGCATGCGCTTTCGTAATTCATGCTGTTACTTTGGTCTCGGGCAATTTTCTAATGACACAATGTGTCACTCCCAGCGCGAAACTGCCCCTGTTCTGTCATCCCGAGCGCAGCCTCTCACCGCGCTGGCGCGGCGAGAGCAAGTCGAGGGACCCGTACCTTCCCGCAGACTGGTCAGCTGATAGGGGTCCTTCGACTCCGCTCAGGATGACACCGCGCGGATTTGCGGGACCTCCACAATTTGAACATCCTGCGCCGGAGTTTCTACGGCATGAACCAGCGCTCGAACCATTTGTTCCAGGGTGACCAGTCCCAGGCGGGTGGCGCCTTCGCGGGTGGAGGGCAACAGTTCCATCAGTTTGTATATAGGAAGGAGCAGATACGGCCAGCGGTGTCCCGGGCCGAGGACGTACCAGGGCCGCAGGATCGTAGCCTTCAATCCGCTTTGCCGGATCATGGCTTCACATTGCGACCGGACTTCGATGTAAGCCTTCATCATGGGAGCGGGATGGGCCACGCTGACATAAACGAAATGCTGTATCCCGGCGCTGCTGGCCGCTTCAATCGCGCCCCGCCCCGAGGCCAGATCGACACTGCGAAACTCCGCCGCCTTCGCTGGACTGGGATGCGAGACGCCAACCAGTTGCACGAAGGTATCGCACGGGCTGATCTTTGAGGCGTAGGAGGTGGCATCCAGAGCATCGCCGGGAATTGCCTGGCAACCTGTGGGAAGCTTCTTCTCCGAGCCGGGCCGAACCAGTGCGTGCACTTCATGTCCCCGGGCCAAGCAGTTGAGTGATCAGCGGACGGCCGACGTATCCGGTGCCGCCGGTCACGAAAACGCGATGGGGTTGCGAGTCATAAGGTTCCAGTCCCCTGAAATAAATACGCAGAGGACTGACCGTTGGATTGTGATTGTCCCTCGAAGCCGCAGGCCTGGGCAAGCGCGCGAGGGTATCTGTTACACTGGCGCGTTCCGCGGCCTCTTTCGAATCGGAAGCCTGCGGAGCTTCCCCGGGCCCCGAAGCTGCATCGAAGCTGAACCTCTATGAAAGACACGCTGGGAGTCTTGCTGGCTGGGGGCGCCGGAGAGCGGCTCTATCCGCTCACGCGCGACCGCGCCAAGCCCGCCGTCACCTTCGGCGGAATCTACCGCATCATCGACGTCACGCTTTCCAACTGCGTGAATTCCGATCTGCGTAGGGTTTATATCCTCACCCAGTACAAGGCCCTTTCGCTGAACCGTCACATCCGCGAAGGCTGGAACATCATGGGCAGCGAAATGGGAGAGTTCATCGAAGTGTTGCCGCCCATGAAGCGGGTCAGCGACCAGTGGTACCAGGGCACGGCGGACGCGGTGTATCAGAACATTTATTCCATCGGCTCGGAGCAGCCCAAGCACGTGCTGATTCTCTCCGGCGATCACATCTACAAGATGAATTACGGCCTGATGCTGCAGCGCCACAACGACTCAGGCGCGGATGTGACCCTGGCGACCATCCAGATCGATCCCGGCGAGGTCTCGCGCTTCGGGGTGGTGGACGTGGACCGCGATCACCGGGTGCTGGGCTTCGAGGAGAAACCGAAGAACACCAAGCTGCGCTCGCCCTCGAATCCCGAAAAGGTCTGCGCCTCGATGGGCATTTATCTGTTCAACACCGATGTGCTGATCCCCGTGCTTTTGAAAGATGCGGAAGATCCGGCTTCAAGCCATGATTTCGGCAAGGACATTCTGCCCAAGATGGTGGACGAGTACCGCGTGTACTCCTACGATTTCGTCGACGAAAACAAGAAAGAAGCCCTGTACTGGCGCGATGTGGGGACGCTCGAAGCCTACTACGAGGCCAACATGGACATCGTGGCCGTGTCGCCGGTGTTCAACCTGTACGACGCGGACTGGCCGATTCGCACCCACCAGCGGCAGTATCCGCCGGCAAAATTTGTGTTTGCCGAAGCCGGCCGCACCGGCACCGCGGTCGATTCCATTGTTTCCGCCGGGTGCATCGTTTCTGGGAGCATCGTGAAGGGCAGCGTGGTTTCGCCCGATGTGCGGGTCAACTCCTACAGCGAAGTTGAGACCAGCATTCTTTTCTCCCACGTAAATGTGGGACGGCACTGCCGCATCCGGAAAGCCATCATCGATCGCGACGTGCACATTCCGGAAGGCACCACCATCGGCTACGACACCGAAGCCGACCGCCAGCGCTATTTTGTGACGGAAAGCGGAATCACGGTGGTGACGCGCGATTATTCCCTCTTCGAAAATCCAGTCACGGTGGACTACTTCACCAGCGAGTAACCGCCCCGGGCCGCCACCACCACCACCGCCCGCACCACCACCGCCCACGTAGGCCCGGACGCCCCCGTCCGGGTGGACGAGCGCAGCTCGTCTGGGTTTTCTTACTCTCAACCCTAGCCGAGCTGGGCTCGGCCGGGCGGACTAGGGCGTCCGCCCCTACGTGTTTCGTGCCTCTCCCCCCAATTGCATCTCTTTTGTTTCGCGGGTCTTAGCCACAGGACCCATGGCGCTGTGTCATCTAGTTGCACCACGTTTGCAACAAAATCTATCGCGCTTCCTTGACAGGCGGAAGGGACGCAGGCAGGATTAAGACTAAGCAGTACAGATGCAACACGGTTGCAACTGGAAATATCATGCCTAATTAGATGCAACTGGTTTGCATCTATGACATCGCCGACACTGCAGCAACCGAATCAACAGGGTCAAACCACAAGCTTGGGGGAGCAGAAATGAGTCAGACCAGAATCAAGATCAGGAAGAACAAGAAGACATCGACCAACCGTCGCGGCGCCAAGTATTGGATGGCGGTGGGAACCGTGGCCGCCTATGCCACGTTCGGCAGCGATGCCGTCTTCCAGGTCCACGCGCAGCAACAGGACCGGCCGGCGCCCGCCGTGAATGCGTCGGGGCAGACCCAGGGGCTGACGGTGCGCCGTTACGACATCGCTCCCGGAACGTTGGACGCGGTGATCGCGGCCTTCGAAAAAACCGCGCAATTCAGCGTGACCGTGCCGCGAGATTCGATGCGCGGCATCTGGTCGCCCGGCGTGGCCGGCCTGTACACGCCGCAAGCAGCGTTGCAGAAGCTGCTGACCGGCACCGGCATCGTCTACCACCTGACCGGACCCGACCAGGTGGTGCTCGAGATCCAGGGCATGGCGACCGCAATTGAAGTCACCGACACCGCGGTGCAAGTCTCGCTCCCGAAATTCACTCAACCCCTGGTGGAAACTCCGCAGTCCATCGATATCGTTCCCCAGCATGTCATCAGGACCAGGGTGCGACCACGCTGCGCGATACCTTGCGCAACGTCGCCGGCATCAGCATCGCCGCGGGAGAGGGTGGCGCCCAGGGCGACAACCTGACGGTGCGCGGCTTCACCGCCCGCAACGATATTTTCCTCGACGGCATGCGCGACTTTGGCAGCTACTATCGCGATCCGTTTGACATGCAGCAAGTCGCGGTGCTGCAGGGTCCGTCGTCCGTCACATTCGGACGGGGTTCAACCGGCGGCATCATCAACCAGCAGATGAAGGTTCCCCAGTCCGCCGCTCTCTTCGCCGGGACCGTGGAACTGGGCACGGACCAGACCAAGCGAATCACGGCAGATCTGGACCGTCCGCTGCCCGCGCTTGGAAGCGGAACCGCTTTCCGGTTGAACGTCATGGGGCACGATTCGAAATTCGCCGGGCGTGACATCGCCGAAAACCGCCGGTACGGCATTGCTCCCTCACTGGCCTTCGGACTGGGCTCGCCCACGCGGCTTACGTTCAGCTACCTGCGCGAGGGCGCCGACGACACGCCGGACTACGGCATCCCCTGGCTCTTCAATGGTCCCGCTCCGGTGGAACGCCGCAATTATTATGGCTTTCAACATGGCAACTACCTGAAGACCAACGTGGATATGGGGACGGTGAAGCTGGAGCATGACGTCAACAGCCACATCACCTTCCGCAATCAGGCCCGTTACGCGCACTACCATCGCGACGTTCGCATCACCGAGGCGCAGATTGATGCGACCACTTTGGACACCGACCCGCTGGCGACGCCGCTGGGCCAGATTGACGTTCTGCGCAACCAGATCGCAGTCAACAGCACGGAAACCTTCCTGCAGGATCAGGCCGACGTAATCATGAAGTTCAACACCGGCTCACTTCGCCACACCGTGGTGGCAGGAGCCGAGGGCGGTCGCGAAACCTCATCGCCCTACCGTCAACGCTTCAATCTCGCCACGGTTCCGGAGACGAACCTGCTGCATCCTGACACCAGCCAGCCCTTTGCCGGCATCGTGCCCGCCACCGGCATCACTGACACCAACGTGACCGCCATCAGTGTGGGCGCGTATGCGCTCGATACCGTCAATCTGCTGCCCAAACTCGACCTCACCGCCGGCGTTCGCGTGGATCGGTTTGACGCCACGGTCAACCAGTCCTTGCCGGTGACACCGGCATCACCATTCAAGCGAGTGGACGTGATGCCGAGTTGGCGTGGTGCGCTGGTGTTCAAGCCGGTGGCCGGGGCCAGCATCTACTTCGATTACGGAACATCATTCAACCCTTCCGCCGAGACGCTGGCACTCACCGTGGCTACGCAAAACGCGCCACCGGAGGAAAGCCGCACCTTCGAGCTGGGCACCAAGTGGGATTTGTTCGCGAGAAAACTGTCGTTACGAGCGGCCGCGTTCCGCACCGACAAGACCAATGCCCGGGAAACTGTAAATGCGACGACGGTAGTTCTTTCCGGCAGCCAGCGGGTAAGCGGCGTGCAGGTCCAGGCCAACGGATACATCACCAGCCGCTGGGAAGTTCTGGCCAGCTACGCCTACCTTGACGGCAAGGTCACACGCTCGCTGGTCTTCCCACTCTCAGTCGGCGCGCAACTGGCTAACGTCCCCCGGAACACCTTCAGCACCTGGAGCACCTTCGACCTGCCCTGGCGCTTGAGCATCGGAGGCGGCGCGGATTTTGTGGACAGCCGCACCGCCAGTTCGACCACGCCTCTCGATCCAATCACCGGACTGGTAAAGCAGGTGCCGGGCTACTGGGTGTTCAATGCGATGGCGAAATATCCGTTGAGCGAGCACATCGAGCTGCGGGCCAACGTTTATAACCTGGCCGACAAGTACTACTACGACCAGATCCATCCCGCGCACATCGTGCCTGGGGCGGCGCGTTCGGCCTTGCTGGGCATTACGTTCAAATTCTGATGGTGAAGGGAAAATAACCAATTGTTACTGCCCATCCCCGAAGTGTTGACCTCGGAGCAGGTAGCCGAGGCGAGGCAAATCCTGGAACAGGCGGACTGGGTGGACGGCCGGGTCACGGCCGGCCATCAATCCGCCCGAGCCAAGGACAACATGCAGCTGCCGGAGAACCACCCTGCCGCGCGGCAACTGGGGGAGACTATTCTCACCGCCCTCGGACAAAATCCCCTGTTCGTTTCGGCGGCGTTGCCGGCGCGCGTGTTTCCACCGCTCTTCAACCGTTACCAGAGCGGACAATCCTTCGGCACTCACGTGGACAATGCCATCCGGCAGGTCAGCGGGACGGGACACCGAATTCGTACTGATCTCTCAGCCACTCTGTTTTTCTCTCAGCCAGATGAGTATGACGGGGGCGAACTGATCGTCGAGGACACCTACGGCGTGCATCACGTGAAGCTTCCCGCCGGGCACATGATCCTTTATCCCTCGACCAGCCTGCATCATGTGATCGCCCGTGACCCGCGGGGCGCGCGTGTCGTCGTTTTTCTGGATCCAGAGCATGGTGCGCGACGACGGCCAGCGCACCTTGCTCTTTGATCTCGACACCGCCATTCAACGTCTGGCGCCGGCCAAGCCCGAGGATTCCGCAGTCGTGCAGCTCACCGGCGTCTATCACAACCTGCTGCGGCGCTGGGCGGAAGTCTGAGCTCCTAGCCTCTCATGACACTGCGCAGAATCCTCTTCTGGATACATCTGACTGCCGGCTGCGTGGCGGGACTGGTCATACTTGCCATGTCCGTCAGCGGCGTCCTGCTCGCCTACAAGCGGCAGGTTATCAACTGGTCGGATGGCACCTTCCACTCGCAAGCCGTCGTGGGCACGCAGCGAGTGCCTCTAGAGCAACTGCTCGCAGCTCTATCGCAGACGCAGGGACGAACACCCACCGCAATTACCGTCCGCTCAGACTCCACATCTCCGGTAGCCTTCGACTTCGGCCGTGAGCGGACCGTGTTCGTCGATCCTTATTCCGGACAAGTCCTGGGCGAGGGATCGCGCAAATTGCGGGCATTCTTCTCCGCGGTTGAGGACTGGCATCGCTGGCTGGGAGCCGGCGTTACAAGGCGGCCTTCAGGACGCGCGATGACCGGAGCCTGCAACCTCGCCTTCCTTATTCTGGTGACGACGGGTCCCTTCTTGTGGTGGCCGAAAGAATGGAACTGGAACAACCTGAAAAAGGTCGTGCTCTTTCGCGGAGGAGCATGGGGTCGCGCGCGCGATTGGAACTGGCACAACGTGCTGGGATTCTGGTGCGTGCTCCCGTTATTCCTGATTGTGATCACGGGCGTGATCATGTCTTATGGGTGGGCCAACAATCTGCTTTATCGCATGACCGGGAATACGCCTCCACCTCAAGTCTCGCTTACGGCTCAGGGCCCAGCGGAACGCGATCCAGGGCGGGGGCAGCGGAGAAATCCAGACCATGGCGCCCCGGGGTCCGAAACTGCCCGTTTCGGGGAACTCGACAAACTATTTGCCCGCGCCGGATTGCAAGTTCCGGGCTGGACGACGATCACGTTGCGCCTGCCGAATGCCGCGGCGGGCCCTCTCACATTTTCCATCGATCGCGGCAATGGCGGCCGCCCGGATTTGCGTTCGCAGCTTACTCTGGATCCGGTCAGCGGAGAGATCGTACGCTGGGAACCTTTTTCCAGCTACAACCGCGGACGACAGCTCCGCGCCTGGGCCCGCTTCACTCATACCGGCGAGGCCGGAGGCTGGCTTGGCCAAACCCTCGCGGCTGCCGCTTCGACCGGGGCTTCGTTGCTGGTTTTTACCGGCCTTTCGCTTGGGGTGCGGCGGCTTCTGGCCTGGAAGATCCGGCGGGCGGCGCCAGTCGATTGACATCCCTGGAATCGCTCAATATTGCCTAGCGTTGACGTTTTGAAGACGATTTCTTGCAAACCAGTTCTTAGTCTCCAGTTCCCGGTTCTCAGTTCTTGCCCTTCTTGTATTCGCCTTTTGTTCGCATCGCGTTTGCGCCCCCTGCTACAATGCCTTGCCTTATCGAAGTCACGAACTTTTGGGGCCACAAAAACGTATCTCTATTGTGGTGTTAAAGCCCGGCAGGTTGCGGGTAGAGACCAGGAGTTCCCAGGGAGTGCGGGTTGGAAGACGCCCAGGTCGTAGCCATGCTCGTCCGTCGCTGCATTGCCGGCGACGTCGTGGCCTGGGAGGAGATTGTGCAGCGTTACAACCGGCGCATTTACAACATCTGCTATCGCTTCGCCGGAACGGGCGAAGACGCCCAGGACCTGACTCAGGAAGTCTTCATCAAGATGTTTCGCACCTTGAGCTCTTACGATCTCGAGCGGGGAGCCTTCATGACCTGGGTCACCACCATCACGCGCAATCTGCTGGTGGACCATTTTCGCAAGAGCAAGCAGGACCGGGTGACCGAATCGCTGGATACGACGCCGTCGGAACACGAAGATGCGATGCCCCTAAGCGAGAAGATCGAGGACAAGGCCCCAGCCGCCGACACGAGCGTGCAGAGCCGGGAGATGCGGGAACTGGTGCACAGTGCCCTGCAGAAACTTTCGCCCGAGCTGCGCGAAGCGGTCATCCTGCGCGACCTGCAGGACATGGATTACAAAGACATTGCCACGGTACTCAGGGTTCCGGAGGGCACGGTGAAATCAAGGATAAATCGCGGTCGGGCGGAACTTGCCCGGCTCTTACAACGTACCTATAGGCAGGTGATGTGATGGCAGGCGAAACCAAGAACACAATGCAGTGCGCGGAGTTCGACGCACTCTTAAATGAAGCGCTGGACGCGACGCTGACCGGAGCCAGGCTGGAGAGCTTCCAGGCCCACGCCCGGATATGCGCCGTGTGCGGGCCGCTGTTCGCCGAGGCCGATGCCGGGCGGCGTTGGTTGAAATCACTGGCCGAGGTGGAGCCGCCGGCCCACCTGGCGCACAACATCCTCCTGGCTACGACCGGGTACGAGAGTAAACGTGCCGTTGTCAGCCAGCCGGCTGGGAACTCATGGACGGATGCGATCACCGCCTGGGTGCGCCCCATTTTCGCGCCGGCGCTCTCCATGAGCCGCCAGCCCCGGTTCGCCATGTCGTTTGGAATGGCGTTCTTCTCGCTCTCCATCTCGCTCAGCCTGGCGGGGGTGAAGGTAAGCGACGTGCGGCATGTGGACTTGCGGCCCAACGCGATCAAGCGTACCTACTACGAGACCGCGGGCCGGGCGGTGAAGTACTACGAAAATATCCGCTTTGTATATGAGATCGAATCGCGAGTGCGGGAATTCAAAAAAGTGACCGCGCCTCCAGAACCACCTCCCAAGGAGCAAAAGCAGGAAAAGAAAAACAACAACACCAGTGAACAACCATTACCGAGACAGGAACGCAACTACAGCCAGGGAGAGAACCAGCCGGTGCTGGCTTCCCTCCCGAATGATCCGCCTGTAGTGACGACGACCACTTACAGGAGGCTTTCATGAACTGTGCTAACCATCCCGATGTCGAGAAGGTAGCATTCTGCCGCACCTGCGGAAAACCGTTGTGTGCCGACTGCACCCGTTCGGTGCACGGAGTGATTTATTGCGAGAGTTGTCTGGCTGCCCGCCTCGAGGGCGTACAGCCCAACGTGGCCCCGCCGGTCGCAGGTTTTGTTCCGGCAAGTCCTACTGCGGTACCGGGCTCAGGTCCCAATCCAGCCCTGGCGGGCGTTCTTGCCGGATTCTTTCCCTTCGGCGTAGGCGCCGTCTATACCGGGCAATATGCCAAGGGCCTGGCGCACCTGGTGATCTTCACGATGCTGGTTCTTGGAGCGAGCAGTGGAAGCGAAGCCATGGGCATCGCTTTCGGACTCGGCATTGCGGGTTTCTACTTCTACCAGATTATCGATTCGATACGCACAGCCCGCGCCCTGCAACTGGGGCAGGCCCCACCCGATCCGTTCGGATTGGGAACTACCTTCAGCGCCGGCGAGCGAGTGGATGTAAGCAAAGTCCCGGTGGGAGCCCTGGTCCTGATCGGCCTGGGAGTCATCTTCCTGCTGCATACGCTCGACGTCTGGGATTTCAGCGCTCACCGGATCTGGCCACTGATCCTGATCGGCATCGGCGGCTGGCTGCTGGTGCGCCGCCTGGGCCTGGTGGGCGAAGTCCCGCCCGGGTTCGATCGCGTACGCAGTTGCAAACGCGGCTTGATGGGACCCGCCGTCCTGCTGACGCTGGGATTTCAGTTCCTGCTCGACAGCATGGGCGTGATCCGGTTCGGCCGCACCTTGCCCCTGCTGCTGGTGGTGATCGGATTGGTCAAGATTTTCCAGAGTTCGGCTGGCCCCGGCCCGCTCGCGGGACCGCCAGCGTCGTCGGGATTGGCTGGGGGCGAAGCGCCGCCGTCATACCCGGAAGTGAAGCCGGAGGTGAAGAATGGCTAGCTCAGTGCAACCGCCGCCGATTCAGCCACAACCACTGCAACCCAGACAGCGGCGCTCCCTGGCCGGCCCGGTGGTCATGATTGTGTTGGGAATCGTGCTGCTGCTCACCACCATGCGAGTGCTGCAGCCGCAACCCCTTCTGCATTGGTTTGGGACCTACTGGCCCGTCCTGATCATTCTGTGGGGCGCGATCAAATTGGTCGAGTATCAGCAAGCCCAAAAGGAAGGCACGCGCCCGGCAGGAATCGGGGGGGGCGGGGTTGTGCTGCTGATTTTCCTTATCCTTTTCGGAATGTCCGCGACCCAGGCTTCGCGCTTCAATTGGGACGAGATTCGCGACCATGTCAGCCTGGGCGACGAAGATTTCACTCTGTTCGGGCACAACTACAGTTACGCCGACCAGCTTCAGCAGGATGTTCCGCCGGGAAGCAGCCTGCACATCGTGAGCGATCGGGGCGCTGTAAACGTGACGGCCTCGGATGACACCCAGATCCACGTGTCCGCGCACAAGCGGATCAACGCCGACAGCCAGGCGGAAGCGGACAAGTGGAATCCCGCTACCAAGCCGCAAATCAGCGCCAACGGCAATGTGCTTACCTTGAATGCCAACACCCAGGGCGCCGGCGAGCATCCGGTCACCGCCGATCTGGACGTCAGCGTTCCGCGCAAAACACCGGTGGTCATTTCGGCGCGGCGCGGCGATGTCAGCGTGCTGGGCCGCGACAGCGACGTTGAAATTGCCAGCCAGCATGGTGACGTCACCGCATCGGATATCACCGGCAAACTCAACCTCAATGTGACTCACGGCACGGCACGGGTTTCGAATATCGGGGGCGATGTTTCGGTGCAGGGACGAGGCGACGACATTTCAGTGGCCGACGTGAAGAGTGCAACGCGTGTGAGCGGCGAGTTCGATGCCATCAAGCTGGCGAGAATCGCCGGCCCCGTAAGCTTCAAGTCCGCCCGCACCGACATGGAGTTCTCCCGGCTGAACGGTGATCTCGACATGGATTCGGGCGATATGCGCGCCGGTGACCTGGCTGGCCCGTTACGCCTGCTCACCCGGTCGAAGGATATCCGGCTGAACGGGGTCAACGGCGACGTGCGGCTGGAGAACGAAAACGGGGCAGTGGAAATCCACATGAGCAAGCTGGGCAACATGCAGCTCAGCAACCGCAACAGCGATGTCCAGATTTATGTTCCCGACAAGGCAGGTTTCCAGTTAGAGGCCCACTCGCGCGGCGGCGAAATCGAATCGGATTTTGACGCTCTGAAGATCAACAATGGCGACAGCCAGGCGACCGCCAGCGGCACCGTGGGAGGAGGAGGTCCGCAAATCGTGATCAACAACGAACACGGTGGCATCGAAGTGCGCAAGGGATCGATGGTAGCGGAAGCGCCAGTGCCGCCGAAACCACCCAAAGCTCCCGGCGCGGCGCCCAAGGTGCCGGTGCCCACGGAAAACTAGGGCGATTCCGGAATCAGATTGAGAGAGCGCGGCTTCTTGGCCGCGCTCTTTGTCTGTCTGCCTTCCTTTGCGGCCTTTGCGGCTTTTCTTTGCGTCCTTTGCGGTTAAAGGGTTTGACCTCGCCTGAATCGCCCAAGAATCTTTACCCGCAAAGCACGCAAAGAGTACTAGCGCGACGGTTATCACCATCCTCTTACGTGCCAACCCGCGCTCGTGTTATGTTCGCTTCTTTCGAGACTCCAAATGATCCGATCCTACAAAGGGAAAACCCCCACGATCCCCGAATCCTGCTACGTGGACGATTCGGCGCAGATCATCGGCGATGTCGAACTAGGCGAACACGCCAGCGTTTGGATGAACGCCGTGTTACGAGGCGACGTGCACTCCATCCGCGTGGGTGCGCATTCCAATGTGCAGGATTGCAGCGTGCTGCATGGCATGAAGGAGCAATACGGGGTCTTCCTGGGCGAATACGTGACGGTAGGCCATTCCGTGACCCTGCATGGCTGCACCGTCGAAGACCGCTGCCTGATTGGGATGGGGTCGATCATTCTGAATGGAGCTCGCATTGGCGCGGGCTCGATCATCGCCGCCGGCACGCTGATTCCGGAGAAAACGGTTGTCGAGCCGGGATCGCTGTGGATGGGCTCTCCCGGCAAGTTCCGGCGCAAGCTGGATGAGAAAGATCAGGACACCATCATGCGCTACGCCAGAAATTATCTCGAATACAAGGAGTCGTACTTGCGGGAAATGTAGGCGCGAGCGCCCTCGCTCGTGCGGCAGCGCCAGCACAAAAATAACCGGGGCCTTGCGGCCCCGGCTTCAGTTGGTGGTTGCCCGGATAAAAATTGTTTTCAATGTAGGCGCGAGCGTCCTCGCTCGTGCGGCGGCGTCACGAACAAATCCGCACGAGCGAGATGTTCGCGCCCACATTGCTGCTAGGCGCTGCGGCGCGGACGCAGGGTCAGATCACGAACCTGCGCCAGTACACTCGACAACTGCATCCCGTTGAGCTGCGACACGAACGGCATCAGTTCCGCGATAAACTGATCTTTCATCAGTTCACCGATTTCTTCCTGGCGGTTGCGTTCGCCGCCAGAGAGCAGATCGGGCACCGTGACTTCCAGCGCACGGGCCAGCCGTTCCAGTGAGGAAAGGGTCGGGGTCGCCTTTTCGTTTTCGATCTTCGACACGTAGGTCCGGGGGACCGACATGCGCGCCGCCAGTTGACGCTGGCTGAGTCCGCTCCGCAAGCGGAGCGACCGGATCGATGTCGCCAGGTTCAGGTGTCCGCGGCCATTGCCATTCGCCGGCATCATCTGCGGCGGGGGCGGGGCCATGACGACTTCCGGCTCTTCCTCGTCTAACGAGGCGTGGCAGCGCCGGCAAAGGTCATTGATTGTCCGGAATTGGACCAGCAGGCAGTGATCGCAACGAACTACTTCCCTTGAATCTACAGGTGCAAGGGTAGTGGCCATCTAGGTGTGGGAGTTGCCAGAGCGGGGGCACTCTCCGGAACGAAGAAAACGACTGCACAAAAAAATCTTCGTTCCAACCTGCAGCGTAATCTGCGGTACAACACCTGTGGATGTCAAGAACATTCCGGGGTCAAACACAAAGCAGGTCGTAACAAAAGCAAAACCAGCTGGAGAAAAACCGGAGAAAACAGGTAAGAAACCATGAACGATCGCGAGCAGGCCTGGTGTTTACTAACTGAGTTCACCCAATCGGAAAGTTTGCGCAAGCACGCGTTGGCTGTAGAGGCCTGCATGCGCTCGTATGCCCGCAAATTTCATCCGGGCTCGGCCCCTGAAGAAGACTTGTGGGGAGTGGTCGGCCTGCTGCACGACTTCGACTACGAGAAGTATCCCAGCCTCGACGACCATCCCTACCGGGGCAACGAAATATTGAAAGAACGCGGCTATTCCGATGAAATTTGTCGCGCCATCATGTCGCATGCCGAATACTCCGGCGTGACCCGTGACTCTCAGATGGAGAAAGCCCTCTTCGCCTGCGACGAACTCGCGGGTTTCATCACCGCATGCGCGCTGGTCAAGCCGGGAAAGTCCCTGGCCGAGGTCGACGCCAAGTCCGTCCGAAAAAAGATGAAGGACAAGGCCTTCGCACGGGGCGTAAAACGCGAGGACGTCATAAACGGCGCCGCGGATTTAGGAGTTGATCTGGAAGAACACATCACATTCTGCGTAGAAGCCCTGAAGGGAGTCGCGGACAAATTGGGGCTGGAAGGAAAATAACCGCGGGTGCCCCGTCCTCGTCGTTCCGTTCTTGGGAACGACAGGGCGGGAACGACAGGGCAGGAAGATGTTCTGGTAAAACCCACCCTGTCTCTCCAAAAACCGGGGAGACGAGGGTGGGGCACCCATTCCTATCGCAATGCCTCAGCCACCTTGCCACTGGCAATCAATGCCGCGATCCGGGCGAAGTCCTGGTACATCACCCGGTCTTTTTCCATGGTCGGAGACACTGAGCGAATAGCGGCATGCGCCGCTTGTCCACGCTTTGAAGTTTTGAGCGGAGCCAGGGAGTCCAGCGCCTGGGCCGCGGCCATGGCTTCAATCGCCATCGCGTTGCGGGAATTTTCCACGATGCGCTTCAGCTTCAGCGCGGCCGTCATTCCCATGGACACGTAGTCTTCCTTGTTGCCGGAAGTGGTAATCGAATCCACCGATGCCGGATGCGCCAGCACCTTGTTTTCGCTGACCAGCGACGCGGCGGCGACCTGCGCCATCATGAATCCGGAGTTCAGTCCCGCGCCGGGGGCCAGAAATGGCGGCAGACCTTCATTCAGGGCCGGGTTCACCAGCCGCTCCAGCCTGCGCTCCGAGATCCCGGCGAGCGCGCTCAGGGCAATGCCGAGAAAATCCAGAACGAACGCCAGCGGCTGGCCATGAAAATTTCCGCCGGAGATGACGTCGGCGCGGCTGTCTCCATTCAGAAATACCAGGGGATTGTCCACCGCCGAGTTGACTTCGATTTCCATGACCTCGCGGCAATGGGACAGCGTGTCGCGCACCGCGCCGTGCACTTGCGGCATGCAGCGCAGCGAGTAGGCGTCCTGCACCCGGTCGCAGTCGCGATGCGAGTCGCGCAGCGCGCTGCCTTCGAGCATCTTGCGCAAATTCGCCGCCGTCCGAAGCTGGCCGCGGTGCGGACGCGCCTGGTGAATGCGTTCGTCGAAGGCTACATCCGTGCCGCGCAAGGCGTCGAGCGAGAGCGCGCCAATCACATCCGCGGTGTCAGCCAGAATTTCGGCGGCCAGCAGCGCCAGGACCCCAACCGCCAGCATGGCTTGCGTGCCATTGATGAGCGAAACGGCTTCCTTAGCCTCGAGCACGAGTGGCTTGATCTGAGCGCGCCGCATGGCGTCAGCGGCGGGAATGTGGGCGCTCTTTTCATCCACGCACTCGCCTTCGCCGATCAGCGCCAGCGCCAGGTGCGCCAGCGGAGCCAGGTCGCCGCTGGCCCCGACGCTGCCCTGTGACGGCACCATCGGGGTAACGCCGCGATTCAGCATCTCGCAGATCGTGTCGATGACGACCGCGCGCACGCCGGAGTGTCCCTTGGAAAGCGAATTCGCGCGCAGCAGCATCATGGCCCGAGTTTCAGAAGTGGCAAGAGGCTCGCCCACGCCCACGGCATGGGAGCGCACCAGATTGACCTGAAGCTCGCGAATCTGATCGCCGGCGATGCGGACGTCGGATAGCTTGCCCACGCCGGTGGTGATGGCGTACGACACGCGATTTTCCGCGACCAGCGCATCCACCACCGCGCGCGCGCGGTCTACGGCTTCACGCGCCTCGGGAACGAGCAGGACGGCGCGGCGGTCCACCGCAACTTCCCGGACTTCTTCAAGAGTCAGATCGTTACCGCTGATGTGTAGGGCGTTCAAAGTACCCGTTTCTAGTTTCTAGTTTCTGGATATGTTACTTCTTCTGCGCGTCCTTCTTTATCGCATCACGAAATGCTTTCAGATAACTTTCCGGCAGCGCCGCGGGCTTCATCTTGGAATCGAGAATCATGTGCATGGTCTCGCCTTCGGCCAGCGTTTCGCCATCGTTGGCTCGCACCAGTTCGTAGCCGAAATGGATCATGGACTCGCGCACGTTTCTCAGGTGAGTGCGGACAATGATCTCGTCGTCATAGCGTGCCGGGGCCTTGTAGCGGCAGCGGGCATCCACCACCGGGATGAAGCATCCGTGGTCGCGCTCCATGTCGCGATAAGTAAATCCCAGCTGGCGCATCAGGTCGACCCGCCCGATTTCAAACCAGATGAAATGATTGGCGTGGTAGACCACACCCATCTGATCGGTCTCCGCATAGCGCACCCGCACTCGGCTCTCGGAGACTACGCCGTTCGCCTGGCCTGCCGGCTGGGGGCTCATTTGCCGCTCCAGCGCGGTTTGCGCTTTTCCAGAAACGCTGTGATGCCTTCGCGAAAATCAGCCGTGGTGCGGATGCGCGCGTTGTCCTCGATCGCTTCCGCGATCTGCTGATCAAGCTGTCCGGCGATGAATCCGTTAATCAGCCGCTTGGCCGCCCGCACCGACGATGGGCTGTTCTCCATAAGCTGCGTCGCCAGTTCACGCGCTCGCGCCATCAAACGCGCCGGCTCGACAACTTCGTTGACCAGGCCAAGAGTGCGCGCCTCGGCCGCGTCGAATAATCGTCCGGTCAGCAGCAGGTCGCGCGCAATTTTGTGTCCCACCTGCCAGACCAGCACCGAGGAAACGATGGCCGGCACAAATCCGATGCGCACTTCGGTGTATCCGAACTTGGCTTCGGGCACGGCCAGCGTGAAATCGCACATGGTGGCAAACCCGGTGCCTCCGGCGATCGCCGCGCCATTCACGGCAGCGATCGTAGGCAGAGGGAAAGTCGTAAATGCGACGGAAGATGCGGGCCATGTACGACGAGTCCTGCACGTTCTGGTCGTGCGTCTTCCCGATCAGGCCTTTCAGTTCGTCGAGGTCCATGCCCGCGCAAAAGGCCTTCCCCGCGCCGGTAAGGATGACGACCTGAGCTGGCGATCGCTCGATCTCGTCCAAGCGCAGCCAGCAGTTCGTCGACCAGCGCGCGGCTGATGGCATTGCGCTTCTCCGGCCGGTTAAGCGTGATGGTGGCCACGCCGGAATCGAACGCGAGCTGAATGGTTTTAAATTCCATGTTGTCGATCGTCGCCGATCAATCGGCAGCCGCCGAGTCGGTATATCTTGCTCCCAATTCAGCCGTCACTCGCAACAACACGTTCAGCGGCTTCAACGCCGGCAACTCTGCGCCTTGCTGCTGCAGAGCTTCGATCACTTTCTCCGTCGCAATGTTTCCCACCAAAGCATCCTGCGCGAAGGGGCATCCGCCCAGTCCGCCCAGCGCGGAATCAAACCGGCGGCAACCCGCATCATACGCGGCCAGAATCTTCTCCACCGCCTGGTCGGGACGGCTGTGCAGGTGCGACCCGATTTCCAGATATTCGAACTTTGAATTCACCGCCGAAAACAGCTCACGAATCTGCGCCGGCCCAGCCAGCCCCACAGTGTCGGCCAGCGAAATGGTGCGAACGCCGAGCGATTCGAGCAGGTCCACCGCGTCGACCACTTCGCCGACGTTCCACGGATCGCCGTAAGGATTGCCGAACGCCATCGAAATATAAACCACAGTGTCGAGTCCGGCCGGTTCGGCCTTGTTCTGTGATCTTTCTCCAGTTCGTCGATCGCCTCTTCCAGCGTCTGGCGCTGATTGTTCTCCAGGAAAGTCGGCGAAACGGAGTACGGGAAAGCCGAGAGTCCGTACGGCCTCGGTGGCAATCGCCCGCTGGGCGCCCTTTTCGTTGACCACGATCCCGATAATTTCAACATCGTCAGGCGGATCAAGCTCTTTCAGCACCTCTTCCGAGTCCGCCATCTGCGGAACAGCTTTCGGCGAGACGAACGAAACGGCGTCAATGTGTTTGAACCCAGCGCTGATCAGCGCCTTCAGGTAGTCCGTCTTGATATAGGACGGAATCTGCCCTTTCAGCCCCTGCCAGGCATCGCGCGGACACTCCACGAGTTTTACCGGAGTAGACATATTCACCACGGAGGCACAGAGGCACGGAGATCAAAGTACTTTTCTGACAATTCCCCCTCTTGCCAGAACCGCGCTATTGAAATTGAGAATGAGTCCGACTTGCTTTCCAGTCATTTTCAAGTAGGTTAGGAGTTGGGCTTCATGGACGGGCAAGATGTGTTCGACACACTTGAGTTCCAGAACCAAAGAGTCCTCGACAACAAGATCCAGACGGTATCCGCAATCGAGGCTAACCCCCTTGTATCGGACTGGCAGAGGTATCTGCCGCGCAAACGCCAGGCCACGAAGACGTAACTCATGACAGAGACACTCTTCGTAGGCTGACTCCATCAGACCAGGCCCTATCTCCCGATGCACTTCGATCGCAGCACCAATCACTCGCTCCGTAAGGTCTTCATGAATCAGTTTTCTCCGTGGCTCGGTGTCTCCGTGGTGAGAAATCATGTCTGCAGCACTCCAACTTTGAACTCGGGCACGTCCGGATTCAGGGCTGCGGCTTCGAGCGCCTGGGTGATGGCGTCGCGCGTTTCCACCGGATCGATGATCTTGTCGATCCACAGCCGGGCGGCGCCGTAGCGTGGATCGGTCTGCTCGTCGTAGGTCTTCTTCACCGACTCGAACAGTTCCTTGCGCTCTTCCTCGCTCAACTTCTTGCCGCTGCGTTCGAGTTGCTTGATCTTGATTTCTACCAGCGTGCCGGCCGCCGACTCGCCGCTCATGACCGCGTAGCGCGCGGTGGGCCAGGCAAACACGAAAGCGCGGATCGTAGGCCTTGCCGCACATGGCGTAGTGTCCGGCGCCGAACGAGCCGCCGACGATCACCGTGATCTTGGGCACCACCGAGTTCGAGACCGCGTTCACCAGCTTCGCTCCCGCCTTGATGATGCCGCTCCACTCGGCATCGCGGCCCACCATGAATCCGTTTACGTCGTGAAAGAAGACCAGCGGAATCAGGTTCTGGTTGCAATCCATGATGAAGCGGGCCGCCTTTTCGGCGGACTCGGTGTAGATCACGCCGCCGAATTCCATTCGCTTGTGGCCTTCATGATCGGTCTGCTGCGCATGCAATTTCTGGTTGGCCACGATCCCGACCGCAAAACCGCCGATGCGCGCGTAGCCGCAGACGATGGTCTTGCCGTACTCGGGTTTGTACTCGTCGAAGCGGCTTCCGTCCACAACGCGCGCCAGGATTTCCTTCATGTCATACGGACGCGACGGGGACGAATCGTAGATACCGTAAATTTCCTCGGCGGCCAGCGCGGCGGCTGCGGCTTTCTGCGGTCCCAGGGCGACTGCCGGCGGTATCCCCACTTCTCGATGATGGCGCGGATGCGAGTCAGGCAAGCTTCGTCGTTGGGCTCGCGGAAGTCCACGGTGCCGCTGATCGCCGAGTGCATGGCGGCGCCGCCAAGTTCGTCAGCGGAGATTTTTTGCCCGATGGCGGCCTGCACCAGCGCGGGCCCGGCCAGGAAAAGCCCGCTGCCATCGGTCATGAGCACGTGATCGCACATCACCGGCAGGTAGCCGCCGCCCGCCACGCACATGCCCATGATGGCGGCGATCTGCGGAATTCCCATCGCCGACATCACGGCGTTGTTGCGAAACACGCGGCCGAAATCGTCGGTGTCGGGAAAAACGTCTTCTTGCAGCGGCAGAAACACGCCGGCGGAATCGACCAGATAAATCGTCGGAACATGGTTTTCGATGGCGATGTTCTGCGCCCGAATCACCTTCTTCGCCGTCATGGGAAAGAACGCGCCCGCCTTCACCGTGGCGTCGTTGGCGATGACCATCACCAGCCGGGTTTGAATGCGTGCCAGACCCGTGATCACGCCGCCGGCCGGCGCGCCGCCCCACTCTTCATACATGCCGTGGGCTACGTAGGCGCCCAATTCGAAGAATGTTCCGGGATCGACCAGCAGGTTGATACGCTCGCGCGCGGTAAGCCGTCCTTTGTTGTGCTGGCTCTCAATCGCTTTCGGGCCGCCGCCCTCGCGGATTTTCTCCTCTTCGTTGCGCACCTGCGAGACCAGGTCAGCCAGGAAGCGCATGTTGGCTTCAAAGCGGGCCGAGGTGGGATCGATGCGCGATTCGAGCACGGTCGAACTCGAAGGCGTTCCGGGATCGATGCGTTCATTCATGAGTGATGTCTGAAACCAGTTACGGTATAACAGCGGAGCGGGAGGGCGCAAACTCCTGTTTTTGCCCGCGAGACGATGGGTGACACAATTTCAGATTGAAGATTCTCGATTTCAGATTTCTGAGCAAGATGGCCAGCCTGCTTAAGCAATCCCTAACCGTCTAGCGCAAATATCACACCAGAAGCCTGGTTTCCTGGTCCCGTAGGGACCTCCGACAATAGCCCGCCACTTCAGTGGCGGGTGTGCTGGACCACAACGCGTGTGCCGGAGGCACACCTGAAATGATTTCCGGCTGATAGGAGGCATTTCAGCTGTCCCTACGGGACTGGTTTCTTACCGGCCCTTGACCCGGCGTTGAAACGCCGGGCTACTATCAGGCGTTCCTACGGAACGCGCAATGCTCAGTCACCGGACGCAAATATCACGTTGCGGCAGTTAAACGGCGATATGCACGACCCCGCGAGTTGATGCACAGTTCCCCGCCACCGTAGAGAATGCGCCATTGCTTGCGTTCGCTCTGCGTCGAACCGTCTAACCGCTCTTTTCCAGCCAGCGGTCCAGGCGGCATCCATCTTCCTCCAGCAGGAAGGTGCCGGTTCCAAAACATTCGCCAAAAATCCGATGCGACTCCGAGATCGCGTGCTGCCCGCGTGATCCATTGCTTCCCCACCTGGTATTGGCTGGCCGTGAACCACTTTTGCGGCAAGACTTCGACCAGTCCCGCGTTGGGATAGACAACATACAGCGCGAAGGCCGGTTCATTGGGGCCCTTGGCGGGATAGCTGGTTGGGAGAATCAGTTCATCCACGGTCAGCAGTTCGGCCGGAACCTCAATCTTGTGCATGCCAGCGGCCAGGCCGAGTGCGACATCGAAATTCAGCGATTGGCGCTGTCAGCTGAATAAATGCGCTCGGCCGATGGCTTGAACCAGCCTGCGATTTCGGCCAGGTCGAAAGCCTTAAGTTGGTCGGGGTCGAAGCAGATGATACGAATACTGCTGCCCTCCGGGACACCAGATTCCCAGGTGCGTGGGCGGTACGAAAAACGGCCGGCAATAGGTATTCAGCGCCAGGCGCGGCTTATCCGGCTCCTGCTCCAGGCCGAGGGTGACCAGATAGCCCAGCGGTCCCTCGCTGCCGTGATGGGTCCAGGTGAAACGCTGGCCGGAAACCGAATTGAAAGCAGGAAAGGTTTTCCAGTACCAGGGCGTAGGCCCGACGGTCTGCTGAAGAGTATTTTTCAAACGAGAGGTGCTGATCTCCGCCATCAAGATCACGTGGCCGTGGGCACGCCGCGGGGCTTGACGTTGGCGCGAATGAACTGGACGATGTCGTCCATGGATGTGCCCGGCTGAAAAATGGCGGCCACGCCGGCCTGCTTGAGATTTTCCATGTCCTGGTTGGGGATGATGCCGCCCACGACCACCAGCACATCGTCCATCTTGTTCTGCTTGAGCAGATCCATGACGCGGGGGACGATGGCATTGTGCGCCCCGGAGAGGATCGAAAGGCCAATGACATGAACATCTTCCTGCAGCGCCGCGTTCACGATCATCTCCGGTGTCTGCCGCAAGCCGGTGTAGATGACCTCCATACCGGCATCGCGCAAAGCCCGGGCGATCACTTTAGCTCCGCGATCATGCCCGTCAAGGCCAGGCTTCGCCACCAATACGCGGATCTTCAGGTCAGCCATCGCCTTACATTTAACCACAGCGGGCGGGGAGGCGCACGGTTACAGGGGAGCGAGAACTTCAGATTGCAGATTTCTGATTGAAGATTTCAGATTGAAAAACTGCCGCCATAAAGCCACGGGGAGAAATCTGCAATCTGAAATCTGAAATCGCCACTTACATGGTTTTTATATCCAGGCTGCGCCACAAATACCAGCACGCCACTGAGCGGTAGGGCTCCCACGACTTCGCGATCTTCGCCATCACCTCGGGCTTGGGCATCTTGCGTTTCTTGTAGTGCTTCTTGATCGCCATCTGAATGCCGTAGTCGCCAGTGGGCAGCACATTGGGACGGCGCAAGGTAAACATCAGAAACATATGTGCAGTCCACACGCCCACGCCTTTGACCTGGGTCAGGTGCTGGATGACTTCGTCGTCCGTCATGTCAGGCAGGCGGGTGAAATCGAGTTCTCCGCGGGCCGCGCGCCCGGCCATGTCTTTGAGGTAGGACGATTTCTGCTTGGAGAGTCCTACCGAGCGCAGCTGCGCGTCCGTCAGTTTGAGGATGCCCTGCGGCATGACCGGTTCACCCGCCAGCGCGGTAAATCGTTTGAAGATGGTGACCGCAGCTTTGCCATTCAACTGCTGGTAGACGATGGCCTCCGCCAGGCTGTGGAACTCGGGCGGACCAAATTCCATGCGGCAGGGCCCAACCAGCTCGATAATCGCAGCCAGCGTGGGATCAGACTTCTTCAGGTGATTGATCGCTTTGCGCATGCCAATATTGGACGCCGATCACCGCCGGGAGGTAGCAAAAATTACCCTGGGCCGGGCGAATGCCCGGTGAAGCTCAGGAAAGATACTGCACAGTTTGCCGGATCAAATCCGCCGTCCCCTGGTAAGGATCGCCGGTATCGTCCCACTCCATCGAACAGTAGCCCTTGTAACCGTTCTTTTTCATGAGGCCGAAGGTCTTCGCCATATCCACATGCACGTTGACTCCCCGGCTGTTGGTCTCGGAAGACTTCACATGCGAGATGCAGTAGGCCTTCGCGAACATGGCGTCAATGCCGCGATAGGCGTAATCGGCATCATTCGCGGTCAGGGTGTTGCCGAAGTCCGGCAGCGTGCGCAGCCACGGGCTGTTCACTTTCTCGACCAGAGCAACCAGAAAGAACGGATCTTCGCTGAGTGAGTTGTCGTTTTCCAGGTTCACCACGATACCCTTGGTCGAAGCATACTCGGCAATCTGGCTCAGGCTCTCGGCGCCGCGATCCACGTCCGGCTTGGAATCCCTCGCCGGAGGAAGACTGGTGCGAATGCTCGGAGAGCCGAGGGTCGCAGCGTGGTCCACCCACTCCTTGGCGAAGGTGATGGCCTGCTCCCGCTCGGTATCATGGGCCGCATAGACGCTGTTTTCGCCATCCACCGCGATATTCACGATCGAGGCTTTCGCCTTTTCCACAGCCCCGCGGAGCTGCCTCATATACTTCGACTCGGTCGAAGGAAAATGCCCCGACCAGGGCTCAATCTTATTGATGTGGAATTTTTCGACGACGTGGGCGGCGAAGTCTTTCAACTCCATGGGCTTCGTGGCCTGGCTGTCGTCTCCCACAATAAACTGCCGGAAGGGATACGAAGAGACGGCGATGCGGTCGCGCGCTTGCGTAGGAAACTGCAGGTTGGGAGTGGATCTAGCGCGGGCCAGGACCGGGGCGACCCACACTCCAGCGGCGGCCGTCGCGCATTGCTGCAGGAAGCGTCTTCGTGTGCTGGTCAACAACCGCAACAGTGTAACAGAGGTAAACGGCCGGACCTGGATTCGATTCGCGACTCTGTGTTTAACTCGATCAGCATCGCAAAAACTCAAGACGACGAACTGAACCCAGGTCCTGAAAGCACTCGATGATCACAATTGTTTCCGGCTTGCCCCGCTCCGGCACCTCGCTGATGATGCAAATGCTGGCGGCCGGGGGCATGCCAATTCTCTCCGACGGCGAACGCTCGGCCGACGTTGACAATCCGCGCGGCTACCTGGAGTGGGAACGCATCAAGCAATTGCCCAAAGATCCCGCCTGCATCGCGGAAGCGGAAGGCAAGGCGGTGAAGGTGATCTCGAAGCTTCTGCTTTCGCTGCCACCGCAACATGAGTACCGGGTCATCTTCATGCAACGTCCCCTGCCCGAAGTGCTCGCCTCGCAGGACGAGATGCTGCGCCGTCGAGGAACTTTCAAGCCCGGCATGGACAACTCAGCCGTAGCGCGGGCATTTCAAGACCACTTGGCGGACGTTTACCAATGGCTCGACGGCAACCCTCATGTAAAGGTCAGTCGAGTGCAATATCACGCCGTGTTAGGCGAACCCCAGGAGACGGCGGAGGCTGTCGCGAAATTTCTGGAGGTTCCGTTGAATCTCGAAGGCATGGTCAAGCAGGTAGACGGAAGCCTGTACCGGCAGCGCCGCAAATAGGCTGGTGTGGCGCGGGCGCCCTCGCCCGCGAGATTTACTGGAAGTCACTAGACTTCCCCGGCGGAAGCTGAAACCCAATCTTGCGCTTCGATGGACTTTCCGGAGCCATGAGTTCCTTGATGGCTTCGATGATGTCCTGAATCGCAGTGTCGTGGGTTTCCAGGCGGCGATCCAACTCATTGATCTTGGCGGCCAGTTGGCGGTTCTTGGCCAGCATCTCCCGCATCCTCACGAATGCGCGGACAACGAAAACACTCATCTCGATGGCCCGCTTCGAATTGAGCACGGTGGCTGCCATGATCGCGCCGTGCTCGGTGAATGCATAAGGCGGATAGCGGCGTCCGCCACGGCCTTTCTTTGAGGTTGCAATTTGTGACCTCAAAGAACTTTGTCCTCCTGTGGAGGTAAGTTGGAACATGAAATCAGACGGGAAATCGTCTCCGGTTGCGATTGACCTGCTGGTTCAAGCGCTTCACGGTGACGCCGTATAGTTCAGCAAGGTCGCTATCCAGGATGACTCTTCTGATGGCGAAGGATCAGGATTCGCGATTCCACCGCTATGGCGAGCTGTGCGGGGCGTTTCGGCATGGACCTACGGAAAGTATAGCGCTTGGTTTTGAGGTCGCAATTTGTGACCTCAAAGCTTATGGCGTTTCTGGTTTGAGGTCGCAATTTGTGACCTCAAGTCCATCTCATCGCTCGAAGCAGTCGCGATGGTTCCAGGCAGGCGGGCGAGGGCGCCCGCCCCACACTGGCAAGTCCCTAGGTGATGCTCACTTCCGTGTAGGTCCCAAATACTTCGCGCAGGGCTTCGCAGATTTCGCCTACCGTGGCATAGGCTCGCACCGCATCCACGATGTACGGCATGGTATTCGCCGGCGAGATCTCTCCGTTGGCGGACGATCGCGGCTCCTGGGCTGCGGCTTTCTTCAAAGCCTCCAAGCGCCGCTGCACCTCTTCATTCGAACGCCGGGCGCGCAGAGCTTTCAGCTTTGCCGATTGCTGGCGGGCCACGCTTTCATCGATGTAGAGCGTGTGCGGCGGATCTTCTTCGATCACGAACTCGTTCGCGCCCACGATGATCTTTTCCTTGGCTTCGGCGGCGCGCTGATATTGGTAAGACGCCTCGGCGACTTCTTTCTGCGGATATCCTCGCTCGATGGCTTTGACCATGCCGCCCATCGCGTCCAGCTTGCCGAAGTAATCGAAGGCGCCTTTTTCCATTTCGAGCGTTAGGGTCTCAAGAAAATATGACCCGCCCAGGGGATCGACCGTCTGCGTCACTCCCGATTCGTAGGCGATGATCTGCTGGGTGCGCAGCGCGATGCGCGCCGCTTCTTCCGTGGGCAGGGCCAGGGCTTCATCGTAGGAATCCGTGTGCAGCGACTGGGTTCCGCCCAGCACCGCAGCCATCGCCTGCAAGGCCACGCGGGCGATGTTGTTCATGGGTTGCTGCGCCGGCAACGAGACTCCCGCCGTCTGGGTGTGAAAGCGCAGCAGCCAGCTACGCTGGTTCTTGGCGTGGAAGCGGTCTTTCATCACCTGATACCAGATCTTGCGCGCGGCCCGGTATTTGGCGATCTCTTCGAAGAAGTCGTTGTGGGCGTTAAAGAAAAAACTGAGCCGCGGGCCGAAGTCATCCACATCAAGGCCGCGCCGCTGCGCCCATTCCACATATTCGACGCCGTCATACAGCGTGAAAGCCAGTTCTTGCAGCGCCGTCGACCCGGCCTCGCGGATGTGGTATCCGCTGATCGAAATGGTATTGAACTTGGGCGTGAACCTGGAACCGAACTCGAAGGTGTCCACCACCAGTCGCATCGAAGGCGCGGGCGGATAAATGTATTCCTTCTGCGCGATGTATTCCTTCAGGATGTCATTCTGCAGCGTGCCCGAAATCTTCTTCCAGTCCGCGCCCTGCTTTTCCGCGACCACCAGATACATCGCCCACAACACCGACGCAGGCGAGTTGATGGTCATCGAGACGCTGGTCTTTTCAAGATCGATTCCGCCGAAGAGAATCTCCATGTCCTCGAGCGAATCAATGGCGACGCCGCACTTGCCGACTTCCCCTTCGCTGGCCGGATGATCCGAGTCGTAGCCCATCAACGTGGGCAGATCGAAGGCCACCGACAGTCCGCTGCCGCCGCTCTCCAGCAAATATTTGTAACGCTGATTGGTTTCCTCCGGCGAGGCGAAGCCGGAGAATTGCCGCATGGTAAAAAGTTTGCCGCGGTATCCGCTGGCGTGTATGCCGCGGGTAAATGGCGGCTGGCCGGGATAGCCCAGATATTTCTCGGCACTCCAGTCTTCCGGCAGATCCGCTGGGGTATAGAGCCGGCGGACCGGAGTGCCTGAAATGGTGGTGAAGCGGGCGTGGCCGTGCTCGTCGCGATTGATTCCGGTGGGCGCTCCGATGGGCTTTTCGGGCGATTTCTCCAGAGTCGGCAAGAGGGTTTTTTCCGCCCACTCTTTTTCATCCTGCGAGGGATGCCGCCCGTCAAACACATCGGCAATCGGGTTTTCCGCGACTTGCGGCTTGGGAGGCTTCTTCTCGGACATATGCACCCCGCCTGCTTTCGATCATAGAAGAGGCTCGCGCAGGGGGCAAGGCACCAACGTGCATGAGGTGAACCGACCGCGTAGTTCGAGCCGAGGCTGCACGAGCGGGGCGCTCGCGCCCACACTGAAGTGGCTATGGCCCTAGCATGGGAGGCGCGGGCGGGCCGTCGTCGTTGTTCTCCGCGTCGGCCTTCGGCGCGTCCGGCTTTCGCAGCATCGGGAGGAAGCACGTTGGCCTTCGTCAGTCCCTCGCCGTCGCCCAAGGCGCGAGTCGTCACGGTCACTCCCGACTGCTTGCGCAGCTCTTTCAGAATGTCCTGCCGGTCGTGGCCGGCGTACTCGCGGGCGAAGCGGGTAAGGGCCTCGGTCAGGATGTCGTGATGGTGCAGCGTCTCCAGGCCCGGCTCGCGCGTAATGTTCAGCCACAACCGGTGCACCAGGTGGACATCCTCGGTTTTCAAAGACGGCGTGTGCGGACCGATGTGAAAAGTGTCCACCTTGAAATCGGGATAGACGACCTGAAAAATAAATTGCCGTTTGGGCTCCGGCATCGCCTCCCAGGCATGTCCGAGATAGAAGGCCTGTTCCTGGGCGCTCATCTTGCTCGAAAGTCCGGAGACCACCGCCGAGGCTTCCAGATTGTTCGCCGTTTGCACAATCGCCGACCAGGGATCGCGCGCCGGCACAACCAGCAGCGAAACGTGTTTGCCGAAGCCTTCGGCCACCGATACGGCGCGGGTAAATAACTGCTGCTCGTAGTCGCTGAAAATCTGTTCCGTGGAGAGATCGTAGGCGGCGGTGCCGAACTGGCTTACCCGCGCCGACATGACCACGATGTCCTGCTCCTTGGTGTCGATGCGCTCCAGGGCCCACTTCAAATGGTTCAGCGTGTTGTAGTCGCGGACCGTCACCATCACGTTCCCGGGACGGATCCCCAGCCCGGTGCGCTCTACCGTGTCGCTTTGCAGCAGTTGAAAGTGTTCCTTCATGTGCTGCTCGGCCAGCGCGTGCTTGCCCCGGTTAACGCGTTCAGAGATGGTAAAGATCAGGAAGAACGCGCCGGCAAATCCGAGACCGGCAATCGTGGCAATCGACTTGGTGAACAAGTTCAGGATGGCGGTACACAGCAGCACCAGGAAAACCGAGAAGAGTCCAATTGGTATTTCATGTCCAGCGATCGTGAGGTTAGGTGGGACTTTCCAGCCGCGCTCTCCCTTGTACTTGACGCGCAGCACCAGCATGGCAAGGCTGTTGAAGGTGAAGCTCCAGATCACTCCGAAGGCGTAGGCTTCGCCCAGCAGGTAAACGTTGCCGCGGCTGACCAGAATGGTGAATATCTGCAGCAGCACCACCAGGTTGACGATCCGGTAGCGTAGTGCCGAATCGCGGATGCGGCTGCCGGAACCAGTCGGTGAGAACGCCATCTTCCGAAATACGATTGAGCACGCCATTGGAGCCGATGATGGCAGTGTTGACCGCTCCCGACAGAATCAGGAAACCTACGACCACCACGAACGCGCGGAAAACCAGCCGCAACAGCAGCGGGCCCCACTGATACATGGCCAGTCCGGCAATCAGGTTGTCTTTGTAAACCGGAACCCGCACCGAATCCGGAATGATCATTACGAACAGAAGCGCGGTGAGGCCGGTAAAAACAAAACTGTAGACGGCAATGATGATGGCCGCCCGCTTCAGGTTCTTCAGCTTGGGATGGGCCAGTTCGCGGTTGACCTGGGCCAGAGATTCCTCGCCGCTCATCGCCAACACGGAATGGCCGAAGGCGATCAGGATGCCGAGAATGGCGAACTTCGAGGCCAGCCCGTGGGCCAGGTCGGTGTGCTTCAAGAAACCCAGAGCCTCGGCGCTGAACTTCAGGCTATCGGCGGTGGGCAATGGAACCGTCTGGTATCCCTGCTTCATCAGGGTCAGGGCCGACCAGCCCAGAAGGATGACCACCATGACCGTGGTGATCTGCATCACCCGCAGCGCCTTTTCGCTCGATTCCTGAATCCCCTTGGTGTTCTGCCACCAGAAGTAGACGGTCACGATCAGGGCAAATACGACGGACGTCCAGTTGACATCTACGTGGGGCGTCCCGTGAAACAGGTTGTGCATGGCTCGCGGGATCCAGCCATGGGAATCGGCAGCGGCAAAAGTGTCATTGATCAGTCCGGCGATATATTGCCCCGCCGAAACACCCGAAATCGGGCCGGTCAGGATGTAGTCGAACATCAGGGCCGAGACGCTGATCTTGGCCAGGGTCCCGCCCAGCGCCTCCTTGACGACGCGGTAGACGCCTCCGCGGACGAACATGGAACAACTCTCCACGTAGACCGCCCGCACCGCGAACGAGAACAACATCACCCCCACGATGAACCAGGGAGCGGATTTCCCGATGGCCTGCTCCGCGATGCCGGCGGCATAAAAGGCCGACGACCCCAGGTCGTTCAGCACAATGGCCGCCGCCCGCCAGTACGAGATGAAGGTCAGCATCACGGACGTGGCGACAACAATGCGAACGCGATTCGCGGTAGAGCCTGCGGGTTGTAAAGGAGACGACATTGCGGAGGTGGGCTAGCAGCCAGGCGAACCGGGATCAGAGTGGTCAAGCCGAGTGTCGCCAGCTTCGGCGCCGCTCTCAACCAGCACAATCCCGGGGATAACTGCCCCCGTGGTGCATAAGAACTGTAGCAGAAGAATTCTATCCCTGAGGAAAGGCCCCATACGCGTTACACATGTTAGCCCATAGGACGGGCGCGGCATAGATCGAAAATCGGGCCTCGGACTTCGGGCGTCGGACCTCGGGTCTGAAGGCCGAGGTCTGAAGTCTGACGTCCGACCTTTGCTATGCTTGCAACGTGTTGCGGATACATAGGAGCGCGTGGTTGCTGGTTCTGCTCTCGGCAGGCCTGCAGATTGTAATTTTCCCTCTGCCCAATCTTTATTTTCTGAGCTGGGCTGCCATCGCTCCGCTGCTGATTGCGTTATTGCGGGCCCGCGAGCCGGATACGCTCCAACTCCAGGCGGGAGTCAAACTGCTGCCGGCAAAGCCGGGGCAGGCGTTTCTGCTGGCCTATGTCTGCGGCATTCTCTGGTATGCCGGAACCTGCTACTGGATCTACAACACCATGCGCCAGTACGGAGGCGTGGGTACGGCCGCGGCTCTGGGCCTGCTGCTTCTTTTTTGCCTCTATCTCGCCCTCTATCACGGCGCCTTCGGCTTGCTGGTTAGTCTTCTGGCCAGCGGGGCTAATGAGACGGAGACCAACCCGTTCAGCCGGCGGGTTCTTCTGGTCGCGCCGTTCGCCTGGGTAGCGGTGGAACTGGCTCGCACCCGCATCACGGGATTTCCATGGGACCTGTTGGGCATCACCCAGGTGGACAACATTCCGCTCTCCCACATCGCCACCGTGACCGGCGTGTACGGCCTATCTTTTGAAATCATGGTGGTCAATACGGCTTTGGCGGCGGCTTTTGTGATTCGCAGCGCGAGGGGACAGCGCAGCAAACGCAAGCCACTCCTGCTGGCCGCCGGCGCCGCCATCCTGGTGCTGCAAGCGGGAAGATTGATCAATCCCCCAGCTTCGCCAACCGACCACACCGCTCGCCTGGTGCAGCAGAACATTCCGGTCATACAAGGAAGCGACTGGACGAAAGAATATTTCGAGGGCACGCTGCGGGATTTGAGTTTGGTGAGTCTGCACAATCCGAGCCTGGACGCTCCGGGTTCCGCGCCGGCGTCGTCGCCGCGGCCCGATCTGATCGTATGGCCGGAATCTCCGGCGCCGTTCTATAACACCGATCCCGCCTTCCGCGAGACCGTCAGCAATATCGCGCGCACGGCGCAGACCTGGATGCTGGTGGGAAACCTGGGTACTCGCAACGCGGGTGAGACCCCGGCCCACGCCACCCAACTCTACAACTCGGGTAGCCTGGTCAGCCCATCCGGCGATTGGGATGGGCGATACGACAAGATGCACCTGGTTCCCTTCGGCGAGTATGTGCCGTTCAAGCGTGTGTTCGGCTTTGCCGGCGGCCTGACCCAGGAGGTCGGCGATTTTTCGCCAGGCACTTCGCGGGCGCCGCTGCAGGCCGCAGGCAAGCTCGGCGTCTTCATCTGTTACGAATCCATCTTTCCCGATGATATCCGGCAGCTCGCGGCCAACGGCGCCGAAGTGTTTGTGAATATTTCGAACGATGGCTGGTACGGCGACAGCGGCGCTTATGCCCAGCACCTGAAACAGGCCCGCATGCGCGCCGTCGAAAACAACCGCTGGCTGCTGCGCGACACCAACACGGGAGTGACCGCTGCCATCGATCCTTATGGGCGAGTCGTGTCCACGATCCCCCGCAAGCTACGGGCTGCTCTCGATGCCCCTTACTCCCTCACCAACGTAACCACGTTCTACACCCGTCACGGCGACTGGTTCGCTTACCTGTGTGCGATAATTTCGGGAGCGGGACTGCTGTTCAATTTCCGGTTCCGTACCAGGACAGAATCTCAACCATGAATGAAGAGCTGGAACAGGAATACGCTGGTCTGAAGGACAAAGTCCGTGATCTACGGGAGTACCTTTGACGCCGGCAAGCTCCGTGAGCAGCTAGCCGAAATCGACAAGCAGGCTGCCGACCCAAGTCTTTGGTCGAATCCACAAAAGTCTCAGCAGGTCATGCGGCAGAAAAAGCGCCTGGAAAACGTGTTGGCCACCGAGGCTGACCTGGTGCGCCGCGGCGACGATATCTCCGCCTACTTCGATCTGGGCCGTGAGGGGGAAAGCGTTGAGGCCGACCTGCGCCGCGAGATTGACGGGCTGCGCAATCTGGTCGACCGGCTGGAAACCGAGAGCCTGCTGTCGGGCGAAAACGATGCCCGCAATGCAATCGTGACCATCCATCCCGGGGCCGGCGGAACCGAATCGCAGGACTGGGCCGACATGCTGCTGCGCATGTACCTGCGCTGGGCGGAGCGGCGCGGATTCCAGACCGTTCTTTACGACTATCAGCCCGGTGAAGAAGCGGGACTTAAGTCCGCCACTTTCGCCGTCAATGGCGAGTACGGCTTTGGTCTGCTGACCAGCGAAATTGGGGTTCACCGCCTGGTCCGCATTTCGCCCTTCGATCAGGCCAAACGCCGTCATACTTCCTTTGCCAGCGTTTATGTTTCCCCTGAAATCGATGACAGCATTGAAATCGTGATCAAGCCGGAAGAGTTGCGCGTGGATACCTACCGCTCCAGCGGCAAAGGCGGCCAGCACGTGAATACCACAGACTCGGCCGTGCGCATCACGCATATTCCCACCGGCCTGGTGGCCAGTTGCCAGAACGAGCGCTCGCAGCACAAGAACCGGGAACGGGCCATGAGCATGCTGAGATCCAAGCTCTATGAGTTCGAGCTGGAGAAGAAGCGGGAGGTCACCCGGAAAATTGAAGACTCCAAGCTCGATATCGACTTCGGCTCGCAAATCCGTTCTTATGTTCTACAGCCCTATCGGATGATTAAAGACCACCGCACGAAAATGGAAGTGGGCGACGTGGATCGGGTGCTCGATGGCGACATTGATCCTTTCATCCGCGCCTACTTGCGTATGCGGCGTGGGGAGAAGCAGGACGCAACTAAGTAGAGTCAGGAGGAGTTGGTCATTATGTCCCGCATGATCGATCTCATCCGCGTGTCGGCGGTGCCGTCGAACCTGATGCAGTCCGCTGCCAAGGGATCGCTGTCGGTTCCTGCCCGGGAGATGATCGAAATCCTGGTGTATCTGGCCGTCCACAACAAGGTATTCAGCGAGCAAGCCCAGCTCACGCTTGCAGGCTGGGACGAAGCTGCTTCGCGGGCAGCGGCCGGTGACCCTAAAAGTCCCAAGGAAGTGCTGGATTACCTGATTTCCCCAAAGAACCTTCGCCCTGCTCTGCTGCCGGCGCTGCTGGGAAACTCCTCCGTGCCAGATGAAGCGTTAGTAGAGTTGGCGCCGGGCGCGGGCCGGGATGCGGTGGAAGCGATGTTGAAGAGTGAGCGCATCAATCACTCGCCTGCCATTCTGACGGCTCTGCTCTCGAATCCCAATCTCAGCGGAATTCAGTCCGAGAACATCCGCGGCAAGCTTGAGCCCGCCACACCTGTTGCTGCTCCCAAGGTCGAGACTGCAGTCGTAGACTCCGCGCCGGAGCACACCGAGATCGAATCGGACGAACTCCTCCCAGCCGTGGCGGACCAGATACAGGAAAACGAACAGGTGTTGGAGGAAGGGGTTCTCGCCTACATGGCTGAACACGCCAACGAGATTGCAGCCGTGGCGGACCACGCCTTTCAGCCCATCGGCGGCATTCACGAAGAAATGCCGGGAAGCGATGAGCCGCTGGCCGGACAGGCGGCCACCGCCTCTGCAGCAACCGCCACAGGCAGCACGGCCGGCGCAGCCGCTAAGAAAGCGCCGGTCAAGAAGACCAATTTGGCTCCCTCCGAAGAACGAGGCAGCGCTTTACAGAAAATCGCCAAGCTCGACATCAAGGGCCGCATTCAACTGGCCATGAAGGGCACCAAGGAGGAGCGCTCTCTGCTCATCCGCGACGGCACCAAGATCGTCGCCCTGGCTGTGCTGGAATCACCCAAGATCAGCGACGGCGAAGTGGAACGTTTCGCCACTCAGAAAAATGTTCTGGAAGCCGTGCTACGCGGCATTCCCATGAAGCGGCGGTTCGCCAAGAACTACGCCGTCGTTCGCAATCTGGTGTTCAACCCGCGCACCCCTCTGGACCTCGCCCTGGGACTCATGAAGAACATGCTGATCGGCGATCTAAAAAACCTCTCGAATAACAAGGAAATTTCGGATACGGTCCGCAAGCTGGCCACCAAGATGTTCAAGCAAAAGATGGACAGCAACACCAAGCGCTGAACTACAATCCTCTGCATGGCTTCCCTGCCCGAGCCGGATCCCATCGCTGACTTGCTCCAGCGCTCCCGAACCATCGCGGTAGTTGGACTCTCCAACCGGCCTCTGCGTCCCAGCCACGGCGTATCTGCCTACATGCAGACCCAAGGCTACCGCATCATTCCGGTCAATCCGGAGATCCGCGGCTCCCTGGGCGAAAAAGCGTATCCGTCGTTGCTCGATGTTCCGGAGAAGATTGATATCGTCAACATCTTCCGGCGGCCTGAGTTTGTGGAAGCGGTCGTGGACCAAGCGATCAGCTTGAAAGTGCCGGCCATCTGGATGCAGGAAGGCGTCGTCCACGAAAAGGCGGCCCAGAAAGCCCGTCAGGCGGGCATCCTCGTGATCATGGATCGCTGCATTCTGAAAGAACACCGGGCCCGCTTCGGATAGGCTTCGCTGCCAGCAAAGGCATAAACCACAAAGGACACGAAGGAACACGAAGGAAAACCAACCCACCAAGGGATTTCCTCTGTGTACCTTCGTGTCCTTTGTGGTTTACGGTTTTAGGCTCTAACGAAAATCACCGACGCATCGTCGTGCAAGCCCTCGCCGTTGGCGAACCGCCGAACGTCGGCCAGGATGCTGTCCGCGGACGCGTCCGGTTGCAGCACATGGTCCCGCATCCGCTCCGCGCCGTACTCTTCATCCGACCCGTCGGTAGCCTCGGTGATGCCGTCGCTGTAGAAAACCAGCCGTGAACCCTTGCCGAGCTGCACCCGGCTCTCGGAAAATTCCCCGGTACGCAAGCCGAGCGGCATGCCGCGTTCACTATCAAGGAAGCGCGCGCCGTTTTCGTCTACCAGCAGCGGCCGCAGATGGCCGGCGCTGGAAAAGGTCAACTCGCGAGTCGAAGGGTTGAGCACCGCCAACAGCATGGTCACAAACTTGCCGGAGGGAAAATCCTCCACCAGCAGGCGATTCAGCCGGGTCAGCACTTCTCCCGGACCGCTGCAGGTCTGCGCCAGGGAGCGCAACATCCCGCGCGTGGCCGACATCAGCAGGGCAGCGGCGGTACCTTTTCCCGAAACGTCCGCCAGCACCAGGCCCCAGCAACCATCGTCGAACGAAATAAAGTCGTACCAGTCTCCGCCTACCGCGCCGGCCGGAATCGACAGACCGGAAATGGCAAACCCGGGAACATAGGGAGAGCTCTTGGGTAGGAGTGCCTGCTGAATGGCGCGCGCTTCGTGCTCCTCGCGGGTCATCCTCTGGCGCTCGTGGCGTTCAAGCTGGAAACGGCGCGCATTGTGCACGGCGACAGCGACGTGTTCGCACAGGGCCTGCAGCCAGCGCAGATGCTCGCGGTTGAAGGCATCCAGGTCATGATGCGACGCAGCGAACACACCGACCAGTCGGCCGTCCACGAGCAGGGGAATTGCCACTTCGGAAAGCGTGGAAGCTTCACAGGCAATGTAATACGGGTCCTGACGCACGTCGGGCGCATAGCGCATCTGTCCGGTAGAGGCCACGTAGCCCACCATGCCGTCCTCGCCCACCTTGAGCCGCGATCCCTTGCCATGCAGGGTGCAGCCGTGGACGCCCGCCATCTCCAGTTCGCCACGCTCTTCGTCGTGCAGGTAGATGGTGGTCTCCACACAGCAGAAAACGGCTGCAACTTCATCCACAATTTTGCTGATGAGTTCATCCAGATCGAGTATGGACGTGATCTTCCGCGCCCATTTCTGCAATTTGAGCAGGTGCTCAACCTGATCGAGTTGCACCGGGCGCACGGTGACTGGTTCCGGAACGATAGTTCGTGGGCTTGTAGCCATAGGGATCCAGCCTCCTTGCGGGATTTACAGAAAAGAAAAGCCTTACAAGCATCAGATGCCCGGGTCTAGCTCCCGGATTCTGTTTTCGGGGTACGGGAAATGTCCGGGGAACCGCCCTTCCGGAGCCGCCGCCGTTTAATCTCCTCCAGGCGCTCCCCGATGCGCTTTTCCACGCCCTCGCTGGTGGGCCGGTAATAAACCCGGTCGACCAGATTATCGGGCAGACACTGCATGTCAGCTACTTTGTCTTCGAGATCGTGGGCGTACTGGTAGCCCTGGCCATACCCCAGCCCCTTCATCAGTCCCGTGGGTGCATTGCGCAAGTGCAACGGGACAGGCTCTGCTGCGGTGCGTTCCACGTCACCCTGAATCTCACTGTAGGCGGTGTACAGCGCGTTCGACTTAGGCGCAACCGACAGATAGACGACTGCCTGCGCCAAAGCCAAATTCCCTTCCGGCATGCCCAGAAAATCCACGGCGTCGCGGGCGGCCATGCATTGCGAGAGCGCGTTGGGATCGGCCAGGCCGATGTCTTCGACCGCCATGCGCACCACTCGACGCGCGATGTAAAGCGGATCTTCGCCGGCTTCGAGCATGCGCCCCAGCCAGTAAAGCGCGGCGTCAGGATCACTGTTGCGTACCGATTTGTGCAGCGCCGAGATGAGGTTGTAGTGCTCTTCGCCCGCTTTGTCGTAGCGCAAGACGCGTTTCTGCAACGCGTCCTGGACGAGTTCGTCGGAAATTTCGGCGCTTGCGTTTTTCGGGTCGGCGTGGCCCAGGGCGAGCGAGGCGGCCACTTCCAGCACGTTATAGGCGCTGCGAGCGTCACCGCTCGAATACGCCGCGATCTTCTTCAGGACATCGTCAGAGGCCCGCACCTTCGTCGCTCCAAGACCACGCTCCTCATCGCCCAGGGCGCGCTTCAGCAGCTCGACGATCTGATTTTCACTCAGTGGCTTAAGTACATAGACCCGGCTGCGGGAGAGCAAGGCCGAGATGATTTCAAAAGAAGGATTTTCCGTAGTGGCACCGATCAGGCGGATGTTTCCCTTCTCCACGTGCGGAAGGAATGCATCCTGCTGTGCCTTGTTGAAGCGATGAATCTCGTCAATGAAAACAATCGTTCGCGTGCCGTACTGTTTGGCGCGCTCGGCGTCGGCCATGACCTGCTTGATTTCCTTGATGCCGGTGAGGACGGCGGAAAACTCGACGAACTCAGCCTTGGTAAGGCGAGCGATGATTTGCGCCAGCGTAGTCTTCCCGGTACCGGGCGGACCCCAGAAGATGAGCGAACCGATGTCGTCGCGCTCGATCTGGGTGCGCAATGGCTTGCCTGGCCCCACCAGGTGCTCCTGCCCAACGAATTCATCCAGCGTGCGCGGACGCATGCGGTCGGCGAGCGGGCGAGTGCGGTCGCCGGGATTGTCGCTACTCGGGATGGTTTGGAACAGGCTCATGATTTCGTGAGAGCACTAACCACCAAGGACACGAAGGAAAATCAAGTGCTTCGTAGCCGTAGGCTTTCCTTCGTGTACCTTCGTGTCCTTCGTGGTTAATGCTTTTGCCTCGCCACTTCATACAACACGATACTCGCCGCCACCCCCGCATTCAGCGACTCCACTTGCGGGGCCTGCGGGATGGCCACCACTTCATCCATTTCTTTGATGAGATCGCGGGGCAATCCTGCGCCTTCGCTGCCGATAAAGATCGCTAACGGTCCAGACAGTTTGGCCTGGTCGAGCGACGTTCCTTTATGTGATGCGGTCGCCACCAGCCGCAGGCCGCTCTCTTTCATCCGGCCAAGAGTCTCAGAGAGCTTCGCCCGTGCCACCGGCAAACGGAATACCGAACCCGCCGAGGCCCGCACCACCTTGGGATTGAAAGCGCTGACCGTGCCCTCTCCCAGCACCACACCGCCGGCTCCGAAAGCCTCCGCCGAACGCAGGATGGTGCCCAGGTTGCCTGGATCCTGCACTCCGGCAATGGCCAGCAGCGGCCCGGCCTGGGACTTTGCCAGAACATCGTCGAGCGAGAATTCCTTCCAGCGCGCCAGCGCCGCCACGCCCTGCGGTGCATCGCTGGGGACCGCGCCGGCAAAGAGCTTGTCCGGCAGCAACAAGACCTCTACCTGGGCGCCAAGTTGCGACAGCAATCGCTCCGCTCTGGGGACCGCCGACTCGCTGAAGAACACCGCCCGAAATCGCAGGCCGCTGCGGATGGCTTCTTCCAGGATGCGGAAGCCTTCAATGGCGCAGTAACCGTCATCCGTAAGCTCGCCGCGGGAAAAGGCGCGGCGCAGGTCTTTGACCAGGGCGTTGTGCCGTCCCTCAACGCGGCGCAGGCGGGCATTCGGACTTCCGCCGCTGCTGGCTGTGCTTGCCTTCATATTCTCCCAAGGTCGCGAAGAATCATACCTGTTCCTCTCGGCTTTCGGCGCTTCCCCATGTTATGTTAGCTTTCGCGATTTCAACACCTGGGGTTGGAAGGGACGATCTGGAGTGCGTGTAGAAATTGTCAAGATTAACTGCGATAACCCGGAAGCATCACTGATCCGCTATGCCGCCGACCAGATCCGCGCCGGCGAAGTCCTGGGCATGCCCACGGATACTTTTTACGGGCTGGCGGCCGACCCTTTCAACTTGCGCGCGGTGGACCGAGTCTATGACATCAAATCCCGTTCGCGGCACAAGCCGCTGTCGCTGCTGATCGCCGACGTGGACCAGGCCGAACAACTGGCGCAACCCCTGCCCGAGGAATTTTACGCGCTGGCGCGGCGCTTCTGGCCCGGACCGCTCACCATCATCGTAAAGGCCTCTTCGCGCCTTCCGCTCAAGGTGACAGCCAACACGGGGAATGTCGCGCTGCGGGTTCCCAATGCCCCGATCCCGTTGGCCGTGGTGCAGGCCGCGCAGATTCCGATCACCGCCACTTCCGCCAACCTGAGCGGCGAGTCCGAGTGCACCACCGCGCTGGCGGTACGCGATCAACTCCAGGACCGCATTGCGATCATCGTTGACGGCGGCACCTCGCCCCGTGAAGTGGCTTCAACCATCATTGACCTCACCGACGAAGAAGCGCGCTGGCGCATCATGCGGGAAGGCGCCATCCCGGCCCAGGAGATTTCCGAGTTCTTCGCACAAGGATGAATGTGGCAGCGAACCGCCTTTCGCAACGCCCCTGGCCTCTATGGGTCGTGGCTGGAGCCGCAGCGGCAGTCGCTCTCATGCTGGCGGGCAGTTGCATCCGGATTGTGCGGGAGGCGGGTCTGCAGGAAGTTCATCCCGCCGACGCCATCGTCGTATTCGGAGCGGCGGAATATGCAGGACGCCCTTCACCGGTCTTTCGCGCCCGCCTGGACCACGCCTACGACCTGTTTCAGCACGCAGTAGCGCCCGTCGTCATCACGACCGGAGGGTCCGCGGCTGATCCCACTTTCAGCGAAGGCGGAGTCGGCCACGACTACCTGATGCATCGCGGCATTCCCGAACCCAAGCTGATCGCCGAAACCCAGGGCACGGACACGGCATCCTCGGCCGAACGTGTGGCCGTCATCATGCGCACCAACCATATGCGAAGCTGCGTGGCGGTCAGCGACGCTTACCACGTATTCCGCATCCGCAAGCTGCTGGAACATGAAGGAGTGCAGGTGTACGTGGCGCCGCGCCCCGACTCTCGTCCGCACTCGGTATGGCAGCGTGCCCTGGCTGTGTTGCGCGAAGCCGCCAGCTACACCGCATGGCGCTTGCACATTCCAGCCTAGTGTCATCCTGAGCGGAGTGAAAAGTTCGCTTCGCGAACTTTTCACGAAGTCGAAGGACCCCTATGGCCGCACGTCACGCCGAAAATCTTAAGATTTCGGTTTTCCCATCGCCTCGAAAAACGGCGCGCACTGATGAGAATCCCCCGCGCATCGGTAAGCTGCAGGGGTCCTTCGACTCCGCCCAGGATGACAATGTTCTCACTGTCACCAGCCTTTTCTCTTCCTCAGTTCCGTGATGTGGGCCACGTGATGCCTGCCGTGCCACGAATACAACGCCAGGTTCTTCTCCAAGGACATCATTCCCAACTCGGGGTGATTGAAGGTGCGTTTCCAGTCTTGCGGTTCAAGCGAGCGCAACAGGCGCACCCAGCGGATGTGTAAGGAATCGATCAGCGCCAGCGAAACCTCCGGCGGAGTGGACTGGACCTCCGCCAGGTCTCCCCAACGGTCCTCCATGTAGGGCTTGATGGTGGGTGTATCTTCCGTCAACCCCAGTTTGAAACGAATGTAGCCGTTCATGTGGCTGTCCGCCACATGGTGGACGACTTGCCGCGACGTCCATCCCCCCTCGCGGTAGGGCGTTTCGATCTGCTGCGGCGAGAGGCCTTGCACCGCGGCCCGCAACGCGGCGGGAGCCTGCTCGATATCCTGGATGAATTTCTGACGCTGTTGCTGGTCCGGCGGACTGTTATAGGTGAATTTTCCGATGGGATAGCGGGGATCGCTCATCTTCACTTCTCCTGATTTCTTCCTGATTGCTCGCTTGCCGGGCTCGCGGGCGACGGCGCCCGAGCCGCACCACCAGTAACAGGAGACTTCAAAAAAGGGGGGAAATCAACAGAGAAGCGCGGTCAGGATGAAGATAAAAATACAGTGAGTGTTTAGGAATGTTGAGTCCAGGAGAGGAAACCAGAAACTTGAAACTAGAAACTGGAGCTACCTGACCAGCGCCAGAATGCGCACCGGAGCGCTTGATCCGCCCGCCACTTTCACAGGAGCGACCATGGCAACGGCGCCGTTCGCGGGCATGCGGTCGAGATTCGCTACATTGGTCAGAAGGTAGAGTCCGTGTTCGAGCGCATATTGGCCGACGGCAGATATTTTGGCCGAGCCGCGATCGAGATTGGCGGTGTCAATGCCCAGCCCGAGTGCGTTGCGTCCTTCGGCCAGGAAGCGGGCGGCGTCTTCGGAAATTCCGGGGAAATGCATGCCGCCTTTAACGTCGGCATTGCGGTAGTTTCGGACCGAGTTCCAGCGGACTCCCCATCCCGTGCGCGCTATTACGATCGCGCCCAGAGGAATTTGTCCGTTAGCCTGCTCCCAAGCGGCGATGTCCTGCACGGAAATTTCATAGTCCGGATTGCTGCGCACGCTGGCACTGACATCGAGCACCACCAGCGGGCCGATCAACCGGCCGGCAGGAATCTGGTCGACTGTCCACTGGCCGCGTCCCAGCCGCGCCGGCGCATAGATTCGAGTGGCAAATTTCTCTGAAGCTTCCGACGCAGAAATCTTCTCGGTCAGAGCGGCGGTTTCGAGTCGGTAGGCGGGCTTCCGGGGGGTTTCGACATCGCTTGCCGGCAATGAATGGGTGAGGTCAACGACTTCCCGGAAGGCACCCGGTTGGGTGGCTGCCGGGCGCTGCTGGGCGAACAACAAGAGCGCCAGCGCCATTACATACCCGATGACAAACTTCTGGATCTTCATTACCCCTAACTTCTTTCGTTGCTTTAGGCCCTCGTCGTAGAAGTCTCTAGGGAAAACCCAACTAAAGCAGTGAGATGCAAGCTCGCTTACGTGAAGATGCTCTAAGATTTTCGCGCGCAAGGTCACCTCCAGCAAGGTCCATCAGTACATGTCCTACCGGGGTAAAACGCGGAGTTTCAGGGTGAATTCAGGCTAGGCAGAATGCGGCCAAAGCCGCGATGAGGGTACCTAGAAAGTTGACTGTGTCGTTATTAACCAAACCGCGCCTCTCCAGCCAGGCACCGAGAAAACTGTCGGCGACCATGCCCAGCACGGCGGCCACAGCGGACAGAGGCAGCCACTGCCGGGGCACCAATCCCCAAAGGACACAGACCGCACTCACTATTCCGGCCGCAACCACCCCAGCCAGGCTTCCGGCCAGGCTCACCGCGCCGTTCGTACCTGGGGGAACCGGACGCCACGAGGTAATGAGGCGAGCCTTCGCGCTGAAGGCCTGGCCCAATTCGCTCGAAACCGTGTCGGCAGCCGCCTCGGACAGCGCGGCCGCCATAGCCAGCATGAAGAGCATCCGGTCGGGGCTAAAGAGGGAAACTGCGGCGCACGCCGCGGCGACCCCCAGGTTCGCCAGCACCTGGGACGCCTTTCTGCCATCCCGGCGTTCCGCGGTCCCCAAGCCCTGTTTGCGCTGATATCCGAGCCGGGTCGTGATCCAGGTCAGGCCGAAAACCGTGATCAATGCGGCAAAGGCTCCCGGACCGCCTCCCACGTAAAGGACAAAACAGACAGCCGCTCCGGCAATCGCCCCCGAGTTGGTGACTCCCCGCAGCAGGCGGGCAAGCACCGCAAAGGAAACCGTCAGCACGCCTCCCATGGCCCAGCGGGCCTCGGAGGGGCTCAAGCGGCTGAGTCGAGAGAGGTCAAACACACTGGTCACAATAAGGCGAAAGGAGAAATTCACAAAATGCCCTGAGCTTTTGGCACGCATCCACAAGATATGGTGTAGGCTCGCTCGCCGCCCCATGGATGGGGCTTGGTCTCTGGATTACCGCGCTTACGGCTTGCATCAAAGACCGCAGCGTAGTCTAAACTGCACTACGCTTGGGCCTTTTCTGCTCTTCGGGGGAACTATGGCAGCCTCGGTTTGGACCGGATATCTCACTTTCGGCTTGATCTCCATGCCGGTACGGCTTTTTTCCGGCGCGCGCAGTACGGGCATCTCTTTCAATATGTTGCACCGCGACGACCTGCAGCGGGTTAAGCAACAGTATTACTGTCCCGCCGACAATCGCGTGGTGGAGCGCAATGAAATCGTGAAGGGCTATGAGTTCCGCAAAGGCGAGTATGTGGTGATCGAGCCCGACGAGATCAAGAAGATCGAACCCCAAACCGCGAAGACCATGGAGATCCTGGAGTTCGTGAAATCGAGCGACGTCGACCCCGTCTTTTTCGAATCTTCCTACTACATGATGCCGGAAGAAGCCGGACGCCGTCCCTACGCTCTGCTCACCAAGGCCCTGGAAGAGAGCGAATACGTCGCCATCGCCAAGCTGACCATGCACAACCGCGAGTACACCGTATTTCTGCGCCCGCATGGAGGCGGACTCATGCTGCACACCATGTATTACGCGGAAGAGGTTCGCCAGGTGGAAGGCTTCGGCGCGCCCGAAGTCGAATTGAAAGATGCCGAAGTCAAAGTCGCTCACCAGTTGATCGAAGCCCTGGCCGCCGACTGGGACCCGGAAAAATACACCGACACATTCCAGGAGAACGTGAAGAAGCTTATCGAGACCAAACTCGAAGGCGGCAAAATCACCGAAGTCGAGAAGCCGAAAAAGCTGGCTCCGGTCGTGGACCTGATGGCCGCCCTCAAACAAAGCCTGGCGGAGATGGAAGGAAAGAAAAAACCAGCTGCGCCTGCCCGGGAAGCGGTGGGCAAGCGGTCGAGAGGGAAAGCGTAGAAAACAGCTTTTAGCTCTTAGCTTTTAGCTTTTAGCAAATCTACTTCACACAGTGGCCAGCCACGCCTGTCGTCATTCTCTGGACCAATGCTTCAATCCTGAAAGGGCACCCTTTCGCTTGCAAGAATGCATCAGACCTCGAAGCAGGGACCAAAAGCCAACGACCAAAGGCCATAAGCCAAGAGCTAAAGGCTAAGAGCTTACGTCCCTCTGCTGGCGGATATTCCAACCAACCATTAAAATGGAACGTCTTTCGGATCACCGTGAGTTCATGGACAGTTCTGGGGTGCGGATGAATTTTTGGCGTGTGGCCCGTCTGCTGGGCGTTCTGACGCTCGGCCTGATCTGCGTCAGCTGCGGAGACCAATACCGTCCCGTGGCCGTTCCCCTTGTCCCGCCTCCGCCCGATCCCGCGGCCATTCACTTTGTCCTGGTGCTCAGCGACAACGGCGCGCAGGAACCCGGCGCCAGCAGTCGGCTGGATGTTTCGGGCGACACCAACATTGGCGTGGCGCAACTCGGCCTGGGTCCGGCCCACGCTACGCTGACAACCAATGCGTCTAGGGTCTACGCGGTGAACACGCTCGAGGATTCGGTTTCGTCATTTTCTCCAACCCCCGTGTCAACGACCACCTCGGTCGTGACCACTTCTCTTCCGGCGGGCTCCAGTCCGGTATTCATCCACACCACGGAAGCCGGTGCGGTTTATACCGCCAATTTCGGGACTGGAACCGTGGCTGTGATCACCACGGCAGGCAGCGTCGTAACCAATATCATTCAGGTGGACCCTGCCCAACCGGTCCCTGACCCGAACTCAAAACCGGTTGCCCTGGCGGAGACACCCGACGCCAAGAAGCTCTACGTCGTAAATCAGGGCACGGGCTCCGTGACTAGCATCAACACGCTCGATGGAAGCATCAATGGCAACAGCGTGATTCCAACCGGCGCGCTCCCGGTTTGGGCCGTGGCACGCTCCGACAGTGCGCGGATTTATGTGCTGAACAGCGGGAGTGGCACGGTATCCACGATCGACACCACCACGGACACGGTGCTGAGCTCAATTCCGGTAGGCGCGGGCGCGAACTATATGGTGTATGCCGGCGGCCTGAATCGCCTCTACATCACCAATCCGGTGGCCAACACCGTGACCGCGCTGAACATTGCCGCCGACCCGCCGAGTCTGCTGTTCACCGTCCCAATCGCAGCCAGCCCGGTTTCGGTGGCCGCTCTGCCGGATGGAAGCAGGATTTACGTCGCCAGTGTCTCTCTGACGGGAGGCGTGGCGACTTCGCAAGTCACAGTACTGAATGCTTCCAGCGGAAGCGTGAAAACCGTCGTCCCCTTGAACTCGGTGGCTGCGGGCTGCGGCGTAGCCCGCTTCGAACTGTTCGCCGCGGCGGCCGCCGACAGCACGAAAGTTTACGTGGGCAACTGTGATGCGAGAAGTACCAGCATTATTCGGACCTCCGATGATCAAAAGGTCCTCGACCTGGCTGCCCCGCTAAGCACCGTCACTCCGGCCAACGGCGGCAACCCCTTGCCGCAAAGTCCCGTGTTCGTTCTCGCCGGACCGTAAACAGACGTCGGACTTCGGCCGTCGGGCCTCGGCCGGCACATCTGCAGTTCCTGGTTTCTAGTGCCTGGTTTCCAGTTTCTAGAAACTAGAGAGTTACTTTCTGGCATGTGAATGCTGAGTCCTGGGACTGAGGTCTGACGTCCGAAGTCCCTACTTCCCGGCGGCGGCGCGTTCACCGGACAACTGGACGTTGTAGCGCAGGGCGATGTTCATGAAGATGCTGCCGCTGCCGGTCTCACAGCAAATGACCAGGGCTTCGGTGTCTTCGGTGCTGGTGGGAGCGACTTCAGAAGTGTGTAAAACCGGGGGATGCACCCGGAAGTGGAAGCCCTGATCGTTGAGGGCGGTGACGGCATTTCCGGTCACCTGATTGGCCAGCTCACAAACGGTTTCGCGCACCAGTTCATCGGACTCGGGCATTTCGGCGCCGGCGAAACGGCTGGCTACGCGGACTGCAGTCTCAGGATCGAGGTCGAACACAATTCGGCCTTCGATGTCGCCGGTGATGGCCACCAGTGCGGCCACACCCTTGCGCCGGTACGCCTCCTGCTCCATGCTCAGGTTCCCAATCGACATGGGAGACTGCAGGCCCTGGGCCAGGACGGCGTCCGCCGCGTTGATGAACGGCTGGATCAACTCCATTTTCATAAATCAGGCTCCCGCGCCGGCCGCACTGGCCACGGCTCCGTCCTCACCCAGCACGTACTTGATCACTTCGTACAGAACTTCCGGCTTCACCGGTTTCTGCACAAAGTGACGTGCTCCACGTTGCAGGGCCGCCACGATATTTTCCTGATAGCCCACGGAAGACACCATGACGATGCGCGCCTCGGGATGCTGGCCTACGATCTTTTCCGCCGCCTCGATTCCTTCCATCTGCGGCATGGTGATGTCCATGAGCACGATGTCGGGATTGGTGCGATCGTATTCCGTGATGGCGGTCAGGCCATCGCCGGCTTCACCGGCCACCTGGCCGCCGAAGGTTTCTACGATACGCGCCAGGTTCTTGCGGGCGAAGACCGAATCATCCACCACCAGGTAGCGGACCGGTTGACCGTCCTTGCTGCGTTTTAACGATGCAAACTGCTCCATAAACCCTCCTGCCTGTACTGCAAAATCGGACCCAATTTCTTCCTCACTACTCTCGTCCAGCGCCTGCGGCTTTGCCGCTTTCGCCGGATTCGCTGCCCAATCCATTGCGGCGCTCGGGCATGCACTGGGCTTGCAAAGTGTTGGCCAGAATGTCCAACCCCACCACCCGCACCGCGAAGCCACGATCAATGGCTGCTTTCGGCATGCCGTACACTACGCACGATTCCTCGCTCTGCGCGATGGTCATGCCACCCGCGGCTTTGACCGCGCCCATGCCCTGCGCTCCGTCGTCTCCCATTCCGGTCATCAGCACGGCAATGCCCTTGGAGCCGAATTCGTCGGCCAGGCTCTTAAACAATACGTCGGCAGAAGGACGATGACCGTTGACTCTCGGCTCATCGCTCAACACCGCGACATCTCCCAGCGGCAGGCGTTTCACCTTGAGGTGACGGCTCCCCGGGCAGATGAGCACCCGCCCCGCCAGAAGAACGTCTCCCGACTGCGCTTCCTTGACCCCGACGGCGCAGATTTCATCGAGACGCCGGGCAAACATTTCCGTAAAGCCTTCCGGCATGTGTTGCACCGCGACAATGGTGCCGGGAAAATCCGCCGGTAGCTGCGAGAATAGATACTGCAGCGCCTGGGGGCCCCCTGTAGAAACACCGATCGCGATCACTTTGGTGGGAGTCCTTTTGGCGTCGAGCGGCGCTTTCTGTCCCGCCCGCGTACTTGCTCCCATCGGCCTGACCGTCACACCCCGGCTCTGTGCCGCGGCTTTGATCTTGCCGATCAACTCCGCCGCAATCTGTGGCATGCGGGCCGAGACATCAGTCGGCTTGGCGACAAAATCAAACGCTCCCAGGGACAAGGCTTGCAGGGTGACGGAAGCCCCCTGCGTGCTGTGAGAACTTACGACGATCACCGGCAGCCGGTGGCGGCGCATGATCTCCTTGAGCATGTCGAGGCCGCCCATGCCCGGCATCTCCAGATCAAGGGTCACGACTTGAGGCTTCAGCTCTTCGATCTTCCGCAAGCCGAAATTTCCGTCCATGGCGGTTCCGACCACCTGGATCGAACTATCGCTCTGCAGAATCTGTGGAATCAGCTTCCGCATCAGGGCGGAATCGTCCACCACTAAAACGCGTACCGGGGTCATGGACGGGCCTCCGCCGTGTCTTCGAGCAGGTGCTTTCGATCTGCATGCGAGAGCAGAATTCCAGAGACCATGCGCTCTCCCTGCTCTGGACGAATCTTGGTGTGGCGATCCACGATGGCGGGAAGGTTGACGATGAGCACCACCCGGCCGTCGCCCATGATGGACGCTCCGCTGATCAAGTCCGTAACCACGGTTTGATCGTCGAGCGCCTTGATTACCAGCTCTTCTTCGCCTTCGAGACTATCCACGATCAGCCCCAACTTCCGTTCACCGAAGGAAATCACCAGCACAAAGATTTTTCCAGAGCCCGTCTGCGCTTCCACCGCGGGCGCGCGTCCCAGGCGAACCAGAGGCAGGACCCGGTCCCGCAGCTGCAGGACTTCGAAGTCGTGCACCTGGTGGACATCCGATTCCCGGGCACGAGCAATTTCCGCCACCGCGTTCAAGGGAACGGCGTACAGCCTCTGCTCCACCCGGAACAGCAGGGCTTTAATGATCGCCAGCGTGAGCGGCAGCTTCAGACGAAACGTTGTTCCCCGGCCCACATCGGTCTCAATGTCCACCGAGCCCTTCAGTCGGTGGAGCACAGTCTGAACCACGTCCAGCCCCACTCCGCGGCCGGAAATCTCGGTAATTTCATTCGCCGTGCTGAACCCTGGCCGGAAAACGAATGCCAGAATCTCACTCTCACTCAACCGGTCTGCTTCTTCCGAGGTCACCAGGCCCTTTTCCAGCGCTTTGGCTTTGACCTTCTGGGCATCAATGCCGGCGCCGTCGTCACGGATCTCCACGATAACCTGATTGCCGTGGTGATACGAAGTGAGATGGATGGTTCCGCGAGGCGTCTTCCCACTGCGAACCCGCTCTTCGGCACTCTCGATGCCGTGGCTGACGGCATTGCGGACCAGGTGGGTGAGTGGTTCGGCGATGGCATCGAGCAGGCTCTTGTCCAGATCGGTGTCCTGGCCGCTCATCATGAGTGCGACTTCCTTGCCGCAAAGCTTGGCCACGTCCCGGACCATGCGCGGAAAGCGGCGGAAAAGCTGCTCCACCGGCACCATGCGGATTTTCATCACCGAACGCTGCAGGTCGCTCAGCACGCGCGACTGGAAAGCCATGGCATCGCTGAAGCGGCCGCGCAATGCCTCTTTGGGGACGTGACGCGCAAGTTCGATGAAGGCCTGCTGCAGCATGGACCTGCCGATAATCAGCTCTCCGACCAGGTTGAGCACGTTGTCAATGCGCTCGGCATCGACCCGCAAAATGTTTTCCGCCGGGACCGCGTACTTGGCCCTAGCGGCGTCCGCATGTTCCTCACCCGGCTCCGGCGCAGCCGCAGGCTGCGAGGACACGGGAGATGCATTCGCGCTTGCCGCCAGCTCAGCCGGAATTTCTTTCTTTGCCTTGGACTCGGCGCCCTTCGACTCCGCGGACATGAACTCGCCGGCCTGGACGAGTTCGACCGCGACGTTCGAGATCACGGTGGGAATGCGGCACACGCCGTTCAACTGGTCGGGTGATCTGTCGCTGGCCACCAGCAACTCCAGGCGCTGCGTACTGGCGGGCGAGCCCTCGTCAGGCCGGACTCCCAGGACTTCGGCCACCGGTTTCAGCGCATTGAGGACCAGTTGCCGGGCCGCGATCGGCATCACACAGTGCGGATCGATGTCGGTCGTGACGTGGTAAACGTGTCTGCCCCGGCCCACTGCACTCTGTATCGCCAGATTCTCGTACTCGGTCCAGACGGCGGGAACAAAGGCGGACTTGCCGGACTTGCCGGACTGCTTCGTGCGTTTCTTCACCGGGCTCTTGGCCGATTTCTTTGCTGAGTTCTTGGCTGAATTCTTGGCTGCGCTCTTGACTGAGCTTTTGCCTGAACTTTTGGCTTTGCCCTTAGCGGGCTGCGCAAGTTCGTGGATCATCTTCTCCAGGGGAGCCACTGAGGGCAGTTTCCCTTTGCGGCGGTAAGCCGTCAGCATGGCGCCGAACGTGTCAGCGGCGGCAAATGCGACCTCCGCCAGGCTGCCGTGAAAAGAAGCTGATTCGAGGGCCAGGGCGTCTTCCAGTTCGTGAGCGGCGTTACTCAGTTCGCGGAAACCGCAAGCCGCGGCGTCACCCTTGAGGGTGTGAACGATGCGGCGAATACCGCGCACCAGTTCCGCATCGGCTGGGCATTTTTCCAGCTTCAATGCCTCTTCATTCAGCGACTGCAGCAGTTCCTGCGCGGTCTCGAAGAAGAGTTCCCGTATTTCCGCGTTGCGCTCATCAGGCAACTGGGTCACCGGTTCACCTCTACCTTCTGATACGCCGTGCCGCTGTTGCGATGGACCATGGTGAACTTGTCGGTCAGGGCCAGCAAACTCTCCGCGTGACCGACGAACAAGTAACCTTGCGAATTGAGGCAGCGGGAAAACTTTTCCAGCAATCGCTTCTGCTCCGGCTCGTCGAAATACATCATGACGTTGCGGCAGAAGATCACGTCATTGCGCCCCGGAAGGTACTCGGTTTTCAGATTGTGGAAGTCGAAGTGGACCACTTCCTTGAGCGCCTTCTTGATGGCATAGCGGTCCCCGACTTTGTCGAAGTAGCGCAGGCGGTAGTTGTAGTCGACACTCGCCATTTGGGTCTCGGAGTAAATGCCTTCCTGGGCCGCGCGCAGCACCGAATAGCTGATATCGCTGGCGATGATTTCCACCTTCCAGGGCGGAGGAATCAGGGGCTTGGGCGAAGGCATGGCCGCCGACTGCGGGTTGCGCAGGTAGTAGTAGGCCAGGCTGTCGGCGATCAGCATGGCCAGAGTGTAGGGCTCCTGGCCGGTCGAGCAGCCCGCGCTCCAGATGCGCAACGAGTAGTCCCGTTGCGCCTGCTTGCGCCGGATCAGCTCATCGAGAATGTGCTTGTGAAACAAGTCCAATTGAGCTTTGTTACGAAAAAAGCTGGTCTCGTTGACCGTCAGATTTTCCAGCAGCCGGGCCAGCTCATGCTTTCCTTCTTTGCTGATCAGCAGGCGGTAGTAGCTGTAGAACGAATCGAGTTGGCACTCCTTCAGACGCCGCTGCAACCGGTCCTGCAGGAAATGGGTGCGCCGCTCGTCGAAGTGCATGCCGCACTCCTGGTAGACGAGTACCTGCAGAAGCTTTAACTCAGCCTCGGTGAACTGCGCAGGAATGCTCGATGTGCCCATGAGTTCCGGTTCGTCCTTCTTGCCTGGTTGAAGCTCGCCTTGTTGAAGCGCCTTGTCGCGTCGTCTTGTCCTGGAACTCTACTTGGCGGCAGCGGTTCCGCGCGCCTCGGTAGCTGTCCTCTCGGTCTGTTCTTTCCGCGCCGCGCCGCTATCCAGCAGCTTGGACATGTCCAGCAACACGATCAGGCGTCCGCGATATTTGCCCAGTCCGGTCACGCAGTTGAGCCCGCCGTCCTGCAACGTGGTCGGAGAAGGTTCGATCTCGGCCGCCGGAATCTTGAGCACCTCCGAAGCGGAATCGACAATCAATCCGCAAAGCCGTCCGCCATGTTCCACCACCAGAATGCGGTTGCTGCGGTTCAACGCCACCTTGGGCTCGCCAAAGCGCTTGCGCAAATCAATCACCGAAACAATCTTGCCGCGAAGGTTGATCACTCCTTCCATATAGTCAGGAGCATCCGGCACGGCCGTGATCTCGGGCACGCGCACGATTTCATGCAGCGAAGTGATGGGCACGCCATAGGTCTCGCGCCCCACCTGGAATCCCACAATGTGCAGTTCAGGACTCATGGTCGCCTTCAGGCCCGGGCGCCCGCAGCGGCGCGCTTGGACTGGGCCGGTTCCTCATAACGGGCAGGAACACGTTCGGTTTGTTCGAGCGCGAAGCGGTGCATGGCATCGAGCAACTCGCGGGACATCTTCGACATTTGCTCCGCCGAAGCCGCCAGTTCGGTCGAACCTGAAGTCGTCTGCTGCACCAGTTCGCGCATCCGCTCCATGGCTTTTACCACCGCCTGTGCGCCGGAAGCTTGCTCCTCCACCGCGGAGTTGATCTCGTGCGTGATCTCGTTCAGTCGGGTCGTGGCGCGTGCGATCTGCGTGGATCCGTGCGACTGCTCGTTGGTGGCAGCGCCGATTTCCTGGGCAAATTTGTAGACCTCGGTCACCACGTTGGAAATCTTGCGCAGGGCGCCGTTCAGCTCCTGGCCCAGTCCGAGACCGTCGTTCACGATGCCGGTGCTGCGGTCCATGTTCTCGACCGCTTTGCGCGCTTCTTTCTGGATGCTCTGGATCAGTTCGGAAATTTCCTTGGTGGATTGCGCCGATTTTTCCGCCAGCTTGCGCACTTCATCGGCTACGACGGCAAATCCCAGGCCATGCTCTCCGGCGCGGGCCGCTTCGATGGCGGCGTTCAAGGCCAGCAGATTGGTCTGTTCCGCCAGATCGTCAATCACCTCGATGATCTTGCCGATGTCATCGGCCCGTTGTCCCAGCACGTCAATGATCTCGCCGGACGAACGGATCGTGATGTTGATCTTGTTAAGCCCGTCGGTGGCTTTCTCCATGGTGTTGATGCCGCTGTGCACTTCTTCCCGCGAGCGGTTCGAAATGTCGAGCAGTACCTTGGCGGTATCCGCCACACGCTGAATCGACGCCACCATCTGGTCGATGGAAGCGGAAGTCTCGCTGACGCTGGAGGCCTGGGTCTGGGTGTTCTTCACCATGTTCTGCACGTTGACGCTCATCTCGTGCATCGTGCTGGTCACTTCGTCGATGGCGGAAGCGGTTTGCAGGCTGACCTTGGCAGAATCGTCGGAGGCGCCGGCCACCTGGCTGGAGGCGCTGGCCACCTGGGACGCGGCGTCGCGTACATTGCGCACCAGGTTCCTCAGGCCATCCACCATGCGCACAAAGGCGTTGCCCAGCGTGTCATCCTTGGAGCGGGGTTTGACGTCCACCGAAAGATTGCCACCCGCAATGGCCTCGGAGACCGTTGCCATTTCCCTCAGGTAGCCCACCATGCTGTTGAAAGTTCGGCCCAGTTCTCCGATCTCGTCCTCGCGCTTGATATCAATCTCGTGGTCCAGGTCACCGGCCGTGCCGATCTGCTTGGTGACGTTCATCAGATCAATCAGCGGTTCAGTGATGGACTTGGCGGTACGGATCGCAATGCCGCTGCCCAGAATCAGTGCTGCCAGCGTGCCCAGAAACGCAATCCCGATCGTCCAGTTGCTCGCGGAATCGTCACTCTGGCGCCGCTCTTCCAGCAACCGCTTGCTTTCCTGGTCCGCCAGGTCCAGATATTCGGTCGAGTTCTTTACCCATGAACCGGCATCTTTCTGCAGATAGAAAATTTGCAGTTCAGCGACAGTGGAGTTTCCCTGATCTACTTCTTTCCGCTTTTGCATCAGCGGCTCAGCAAAATCCCGGGCCCAGTTCTGTTCCGTTTGCTGAACTTTCGTCAGCGCGGTTCGCTGTTGATCGGAGCCGGCGATGGCCGTGGTGCTCTGCATCCGGTCGAGCAGGGTATGGACGCCGTCATTCACGTGGTCGGCTTCACGGCTGTCTCCGCTGAGCAGGTAGTTGGTCAGATAGAGCCGGTTCTGCATCATCTGAAATCTGATTTTGTCGGTGGCATCCGCAATCTGCAGGGCCTGGGTGGCGGCGGCCTTGGCGCTATGCTCGCGATAAACTGCGGCCAGGTTTATCGCAAACAGCACCACGACCATTGCGAGCACGGCTCCAAAGCTCACATAAAGTTTTTTGCCGATCGTCATGCTATCCTCCGCTCTCTCCTGCCAACGTTGTGCTTACGCGGAGCGAACCGCTCCGCTCAATCTACTGTCTGAGGCCGAAACTTGAATTCCACAATTCCACTGCTCTCGGTCGGGGCAGCCTCGAATTTCCACTGACGCACCGCGTCCATGGCGGCACTGACCAGAACCGGATGCCCGCCAACGGCTTTCGTACTCTTCACCGCGCCATTGGGCGACACCACCACGGCCACCTTGACGGTGCCGGAGATGCCTAGCCGGCGCGCAATATCGGGATAGACCGGCGCAACCTTGGTCTTGGCCTTGCGCGATAGTTCTTCCGTGTTCCCTTCCGCCTGCGCCACGGCGGGAACAGAATGCCCGGTCACCGCCAGCCACCCAAACCCTAGGGCCGCGATAACTATCCACCGCTGCATGGTCGTGAAACGCACGGGTCTCTCCTCGGACAGGGCAATTCCCCATCCCCTAAGTGCAATGCCGATGCCAGCCCGGAAGGAGCCTGTATTAGACCCAGACGAACGGCTATAAACCATTATTTATAAACAATTTACATATCATTCGACCCACACGATAACGGGACGATTTTGGAGTAAGAATCGTCTCATCCTCCCATCTTTATCTCACCTTGAGACACATGGGTCCCCGATTTCACCATCTCGGTACCCGACCCCCTTATTCTCTTGACTCAAATTGAGAATTCGTTCTAATTTGCTGTATATAAACTACTTGTAGAATTTGAGACGGCGTGGGCCGTACCACTTGACTATGTCGGGCGAAGACATCACTCCGGCGCGACGAAGCAGCTCGCGCCCCGACGACGCCTTCCAACGCCTCCTGTTGAAATTCTCGGACGCGGCCGCCCACGGCACACCAACTCCGGCCTTGATCCGTTTGTTTTGTCAGGCGACGCGCGAGCTCTTTCAGGTCGATGGCACCTATTACTGGCAACGGGTTTCCGCGGACGAGTTGCAGGGGGCGGAGGCCGATGGGCTGCTGGCGGACCGCTTCCGCGGGACCAAAGTGAAGTCCGGCCAAAGTTCAGTCGCCATCGCCGTGGAGGCCATCCGGCAGCGGAAGACCGTGTACGAGAACCAGTTGGATCCCGCCCGCTACCTCATGGCTGCCGAGTTCGGTGCCCGCTCCATCATGGCGGCGCCCCTGGTGGTGAGTAACGAATCAATAGGAGCCGCGGTCTTTCTGCACTGTTCAGATCCAAACTTCTTCAATCCTGACCTGGCGGCCAAAGCCACCATTCTCGCCGGACAGATGGGGAGCCTGCTCGAGGCCAGTCGTCTGACCCAGGTTTCGCGCGAGGAGCATCGGCGTACCCAGATTCTGGCCGAGGTGGCACAAGCCCTCCACGCCGCGCCCGAGTCTACGGCGGTGGTGGAAGCCGTGGCTGACCGCCTGCGGGTTCTGCTGCGCACCCGCCTGGTCTGCATTTTGCTGCGGGAAGGCGCCGCTTTCAGCCTGCGCGCGGTCGCCGCCGAGTCTCCCCAGCTGGCCGCGTCGGTGCGGGCCCGGCATGATCGCCGGGGCCTGCAGTTTGCCGCGGATCTGGCCAACCGCGCCGTGGCCGCGGGGGAGCCGATCACCGTGGCCATTGATCCCGCCACCCACGCGCTCGGCGAACTGGTTCCGCCGGGCATGCTGATTGCCGCGCCCTTTCGTACGTCCTCCACCCAGGGAGCAGTCCTGATCTATCCCCGCCAGGAGGGCGTTTTCAGCGCGGAGGAAAAATCGTTGATCTCGGTGGTCACCGGCTTTGCCGCGGTGGCCATCGCCAATGCCGAGCTCTACAGCACTGCCCGCGCCCAGGCCCATGAACTCCATCAGTTGCTGGATATCCTGGCCGAACTCAGCTCCATTGGGAAGTTGGACGAGTTTCTGCAGCAGTTTGCCTTGCGTGCCGCCGATTTCCTGGGCTTTGGCAGCGGCTTCATTGCCCTGCTGGAAACCGGCGCCTTCCACGTCCGCTGGGCGGCAGAAAACGGCCAGCCCCGGAGCGTGGATTTTCTGCTTCCCGCCGGACCGGTCAGCCGGACCCTGCTCAATAAAGAGGTGTTCTGGTCGGATGAGCCCAGCAAAGTCCCGGGAGCCAACCTGGAGGTTCTGGGCAAGTTTGACGTGCGGCAATTGTTGACCGTCCCTCTGCTGGATGCAAAGGGCGAAGTCCTGGGCATGTTTGGCGTATTGAACCGCCAGGACCGTGCCGGCATCTCGCCGGAGGAGGTTCGCCGTGCCCGGGCGTTGGCGGCGCAGGTTGCGGTCGCGCTGGAGGCGACTCGCAATCTTCATCAATCCGAGCAGCATCGCCGCCGCGCCGAATCTTTGATGGCGATGGCGCTCGAACTCAACGGCCATCTCAGACTTCCCGACTTTGCCCGCAGCTTTGCCGGCCGCGCCGCGGATATCGTGGGCGCGCGCCAGGCAGCGCTGGTGATCAAACAGGAAACCGGCCTGGAAACGCTGGTTCTGCAGTCTGCCGACGGCAGTGAGATTCAAGATCCCGCACTGTTGCGACGGTTCAGCCATGCCGTCGGAGAGGCTCTGGCGCGGCACGAGGGGCCCATCGTCTCTTCCACAGCAACGGAATTGTTCGATCCGGCACTGGCGTCCGAGTTGGGTGGAAACCATGCCACGCTGGTGCGGCTTCTGGGCGCTTCCGGAGAAGCGGGAGTCTTATACCTGGGAGATCGCGAGCGCCTCCTGGCCGAGGATGAAAAACAGATTCTGCAAGCCATCGCAGGTCACGCCGCTGTCGCTCTGGAAAATGCCCGCCTGTTCACGCGCATGGACCAGGCCAACCGGCACTGGATCGAAATCTTCGACGCCATCAGCGATTTCATTGTGGCCCATGACGAAGCCGGCAATGTCTTGCGGGTGAACCGCTCCCTGGCCGACTTCATCGGAGTGCAGCCGCAGGCGCTGATTGGCGTCAACATGTCGGCCGTGCTGGCGCTGGGCGACGCTCCGCCCTTGCGCTTTTGCCCTTTTTGCCGCAGCACCAGTGACGGAGACGACGAGTACGTGCATCCGGTCCTGGAACGCACTTACTTGGTTTCCACTTCGCGCGTGCATGGCGCCAGCAACGAGGGCATGCAGACCATCCATGTACTGAAAGACATCAGCGATCGCCTGGAAGTGGAACAGCGTTACCGGGAGTTGTTCGACAACATTCAGGAAGGGCTTTTCTTTGCCACTCCGGACGGCCGCTTCATCGAGGTCAACGACGCTCTGGTTCGCATGCTGGGTTATGCCAGCCGGGATGAGTTGCTGCAGGCCGACGTTCGCACCCAGGTCTACTTTTCGACCGAACGCCATGAGGAGCTTGCCCGGCAGATGCAGGAGCATGGCGTGGTGCGGAACCACGAAGAAACCCTCCGCCGCCGCGACGGATCTGCGGTCTACGTTTTGATCAATGCCTTCGCGGTCCGCGACGCGCAGGGCAGAGTGATGCAGTTCCGCGGCCTGATGCTCGATATCAGCGGGCTGAAAACTTTCCAGGCGGAATTACAGCGCGAGCGGGACTTCTCCGGAAAGATCCTGAACAACACCCAGAGCCTGATTCTGGTGGCCGATACGGCGGGACTGATCAGCTATGCCAATCGCCGTTGGCAGGACATGGGCTACGAACAAAAACAATTGCTGGGACGGCCGCTCGAAGACCTGGTGGCGCCGGCCCGGCGCACCATCCTCACCGAGGCTCTGAGCAATACCCTGGCCGGACAGGCAGGTGGACAACCTCGAACTGCAAATCCTCCGCGGAGACGGAAGGATCGGCCACTTTTCCGTCAATCTAAGCCCCATGCGCGACGAGCAGTCGCACGTCAGCAGCTTGGTGGTTGTCATGACCGACGTTACCGATGCGGCCAGCCTGCAATCGAAACTGATGCACGCCGAAAAAATGGCGGCGGTCGGTCAGCTGGTTTCTGGGGTGGCTCACGAGGTCAACAATCCGCTGACGGCCATCCTCGGCTTTGCCGACTTGTTGATGGAAAATCCTGAACTGCCGGAGAGCGCCCGCAAAGACATGCGCGTGATTCTGCAGGAGGCGCAGCGCACCAAGCAGATCGTCCAGAACCTGCTGAGCTTCGCCCGCCAGATGCCCCCGCAAAGAAAGGCCCTGCAGCTGAACCCCATTCTGCGGCGGACGGTGCAGTTGCGCTCCTACGACTTCCAGAGCCACGGAGTGGAAGTGCTCGAGCACCTCGACCAGGAGCTTCCCAGCGTAATCGGAGACTCGCACCAGTTACAGCAGGTGTTCCTGAATATCCTGAACAATGCCTACGACGCAGTCGGTGAAACCGGCCGCCCCGCGCGGATTGAGATTGCCACCAAGCGCGTGGGCAACTCGGTTGAAGTTTCGTTTCGTGACAACGGGCCTGGAATCTCGCACCCGGACCGCATTTTCGATCCGTTCTTTACCACCAAGGAAGTGGGTAAGGGGACCGGCCTGGGCTTGAGCATCTGCTACGGCATTGTGCGCGAGCATGGCGGCGAGATTCTTTGCCAAAACAATACTGCCGGGGAGGGGGCCACCTTCGTGGTCCGCCTGCCCGCCACCCCAGAGACGGTCTCGGTCGGGGCCGCTGCCGGAGTCCTACAACGATGAATGCACATTCTGTCACCAAGCCCGCAACCTTACCGGTGTTGCTCATCGAGGATGAGCCCGCCGTCATGGCCTACGTCCGAGCCACGCTGGAGCGCAACGGCTACTCCGTGGTGTGCAGCGAATCCGGCGCCGATGGCCTGCGCCTGCTGGAGTCGGGAGAGTTTTTGGGCGTGGTCTCCGACATGCGCACGCCCGGGGGCGTGAACGGGGCCGATGTCCACGCCTGGGTCGCGCGATATCGTCCCGAACTGGCGGCCCGGATCGTCTTCATCACCGGCGATATTGCCAACGAAGAAACCGTGGCCACGCTGCGCGAGACCGGAGCTCCATGTGTCGAGAAGCCGTTTCGCGTCCAACAATTCATTTCAGTAGTCGAGAAAACTATGGGGAAGGCACTGTGACTGAAGACCTGCGAATCCGCCTCCTGATCGTGGACGACGAGCAGAGCATCCGCCAGCTTTGCATGACCGTGGGCGAAGCCCTCGGGTTCACCTGCCTCGAGGCCGACAGTGGAGAGTCGGCGCTCGCCCTGCTCGAAGAACAACCGGCGCACGTCATTCTTACCGACATGGTGATGCCCAACATGTCCGGCCTCACCTTCTTGGAACAAGTGAAGAAGCGGCTGCCTCGCACCGAAGTCGCCGTCATGACCGGTCACGGATCGGTGGAAACCGCGGTCCAGGCCATGAAGCTCGGGGCCTATGACTACATCAGCAAACCCTTCTCCCCGCTGGAGGAGCTGCGACTCTTTCTGCGTCGCATGGCGGAAAAAGTCCGCCTGGTGGAGGAAAACGAATTCCTGCGGGAACGCGTGGACACCGAGACTGAGCTGCACGGAATTGTAGGCGCATCGGCCAAAATTCAGGACGTGCTGCGCGTCATCTCCCGCTTGAAGGACACGCACACGCCGGTCCTGATCAGCGGCGAAAGCGGTACCGGCAAGGAACTGGTCGCGCGCGCCATCCATTTCCGCGGTTCGTTCGCCAAACGTCCGTTCGTCGCCGTGGATTGTGGATCGTTGGTTCCTACCCTGATCGAAAGCGAACTGTTCGGCTATGAACGAGGCGCATTTACCGGGGCGGTGAAAGCACGGACGGGGCTGTTTCAATCGGCCAATGGTGGAACCATTTTTCTCGACGAGATCGGCGAACTGCCCCAGGAAATGCAGGCCAAACTGCTGCGCGTTCTGCAGGAAAAAGAAGTTCGTCCGGTCGGCAGCAACCAGAAAATCAAAGTGGACGTGCGCGTAATCGCCGCCAGCAATCGTGACCTGGAAGCGGAATATCGTAACGGCACCTTTCGCAAGGACCTCTACTTCCGCCTCAACGTGGTCACCGTACACCTGCCCTCGCTGCGTGAGCGCCGCTCCGACATCCCCATGCTGGCGCACTGGTTTCTGGAGCGCTACGCTCGCGGCGGATCGATTCAGATCACCACCGCCGCCATGAAGTCGTTGCTCCAGTACGACTGGCCGGGGAATGTGCGTGAGTTGGAAAATTGTATCGAGCGCGCCGTAGCCCTGGGCGACCGGCGGATGATCGATTTCAACGATCTGCCACCGGCCATCACGTCTGCCATTTCAGTAGAACAAGCGGCTGATTCGAGGGCGTCGGGCCTCACGACGACCGACCTTGAGGACATCGAGCGCGCCACCATCGAGCGCGTCTTCGAACAAGTCAAGGGTGACAAAGCTCTCGCGGGCAAGATGCTGGGCATCAGCCGGGCCACTCTCTATCGCAAGCTGAAGCGCTACAACATTGGTGGCCGGGAAGTGTCCACACAGATTCAGGCCCTGCAGTAGCTCTGGGTAGCGCCGGCCTCCGGCCGGCCCGATGGGCGGGCGGGACGCCGGCGCTACTCAGAATCCCCCGTCTGTCATCCCGAGCGAAGTCGAGGGACTCGCAAGGGGGTCCCCGCGGTGAGACAGTGTTTCATTCTGAGACAAATGTACCAGCCAGCTCTCATCCGCCGTGAGAACCCGCTCAACTTAGCTTTCTGTTATCAGTAACTTACGAAATTGTCCCGACTGCCGGACTTTGGTTGCGAGAGTGCATCCTCAATTGCCGATGCGGTCCGGGTGCCCTTGCCATGCTAACCGGCTGGCCCGGGGACCCAGGCCGCGTCGACCCTGGAGAACCGAGGTACAGCAGTGTCCACACAGGCCACGGGACGAGCGCGTGTCCGGCAGGAGAGCTGCACCGCCAAGCTGGCCAAGTTCTTTCCGGAAGCTTCCCCGGTCCGAATTCCAGTGCGTTTGACTCGCCTGGGAGCGGACGGAAATGACAGTGTCGAGACCACGGTGATTGAATTCGGGACTCCCCGTGAAGTGCTGTTCTCCTCGACCCTTCCGCTGGAGTTCGCGGACAAGCTGAAAGTACAAAATTCTGACGGCACCCTGGACGCCGAGGCCTCCGTGGTAGCGCTGCAATATACCAGCGGCCGCACCGCGGTCGCCGCCCGCTTTACCCAGGAAGTTTCCAACTGGATCGTGAAACCATGACTCTGAAACCGAAGACGCAGGATCTGGCCGCGGAGTGGCGCGAAGCGCGCCTGCTCTATCCTCTGTACAGCGCACTGGGACGCGAGTTTGTCATCGAGCTGCCCTCTTGCCCCGACCTGGAATCCGGCATGGAAGATCCGCCGCAGGAATCCGTGGAGCAGGCCCGCCAGTGGCTGCTCGAGATGGACCAGAAAATTCAGGTCCATCAATTGCGCCAGTTCCTTCAAACCACCAGCCTGACCAGCGAAGAAGGTCTGCAAACCCTGCTGGAACACCATCTCAACCGGGCGACCCGAGTCGACTCCGATCGTGACAAGATCGATTTCCTGCTGGTCCAGTTCTTTTCGCACTGCGCGCCTTCGCGTTTGGAAGACGCCGACGTGGACCTGAGTTATGTTGCCCAGACCCTGGAACCGGTCCTGGGAGATGTTGCCCTCACCCTGCCTTCGTGGCTGGAACCGATCGATGACTTCATTCAGTCCGCCAACGGATGTCACAGTTTGAACGAGTTGCTGACCAGCAGCATCCTGGAAAGAGGCAGGAAGCTCAAAATTTCCGCGGCAGACAATTACTTCGAACCCGTCGCCATGGTGGCATTTACTCGCTTCAGTTTCCTGATGCGGCGGGTCTTTTTCCGGCTGATGCACCATGATCTGAACACCATTCTCGATGGATTGCGGGAGCTGGAAGATCGCGGCGTCAGCACCCTGGATTGCCGCTCCGCTCAATTCTCGGCCGATGAACCAGTCGCGCGCTTGCGCATGATTTGCCAGTCCTGGAAGGTGATGTTCCACGCCGAATATTCTTCCGGCAGCCCGTTGCGCATGCTGGTTGATCTGCGCAACGTGGTGGATGCAGCCCTGTCCCGCACTGGCAAGAAAACCGCCAAGCCAACTCCACCGGCGGCAACTCGCGCCAAGGCAGCCGCAGCGGGCGCCCAGTTCGCTCCTTCTACTTCAGATGTAGCGGAGTTCGAGGTTACAGCAGCTCCCGAGTGGGACCAGGATCCTTCCGACGCTTCTAACGAATCGGGAGACGACGAAAAGGTTTAGGTGCATCGCCCTCGGCGGGGGATCATCGCTGCGCAACGGAATTCGTTCTGCGGGATCATCGCAACAGGTAATCAGGGAACGGAGAGCAGACTTGGATCAGGCTACGGTACTGGTAATTTCAGACGACGCTCAGTTTTCACGCGCCGTGATGGACCGTTGGCAGGAAGAACGGAATGCGCCCGCCTTTACCCTGATGAGCAGCGATGTCTGCCGCGATCTCGATGCCGACGGTTTCGCCATGGCGATTGTGGGCTCGGTTCGCCCTGAAGTCCTTCCCGCGGTGTGCAAAGCTCTTGAACTCGCCGGGAACCCGGTCCTGCTGGTCGCGGAAGACAAGCAGTCCGTAAAGAAGGCGCGCCAGATATTGCCGGGCATCAATGCCATGCAGCAGCAAGAGGGATGGCTTGAAGCGCTGGTGCTGCTCTCGAGCGAAATCCTGCGCCACACCCAGACCATGGCACGCGCACAGCGCGCGGAGCAGGCAGTCAAATCGCTGGAGCGGCAGGCCACGCTGGGGCGCTACATGCTGGATGTGCGGCACACCCTGAACAACGCGCTCACCTCGGTCATGGGAAACTCCGAGCTTCTGCTGCTGGATCCGGAATCCCTCTCCGCGGGAACCCGTTCGCAGATTGAAACCATCCGCAACATGGCAGTGCGCATGCACGAGATCCTGCAGCGCTTCTCCTCGATTGAAAAGGAACTGAATGCGGTAGAGCAGCAAGGGGAAAACGAAGCCAGAACCCGGGTTCGGGCCGCCGCCGCGCAAATTCCTGAACTCCGATCTCAAAACAGCTGCACAATACTCTGATCGTCACAGAGTTTCATACGCGAACAGGAATTCCTTCGTCCTCAATTCCTTGATCGTATCCCTTAGCTTGGCCGCTTTCTCGAATTCGAAGCGCTTGGCGGCCTCCCGCATGTCGCTTTCGAGCTTGGCGATGTAGACATCCAGCTCTTCCTGGGATTTGAAGTCGGGCAGGCCTTCCGCCTCAATGTCTGTGAGGTCGGAGTAGTCGGCTTCGATGATCCGCGCCAGCGACATCTCGAGCGGCCGAATGATGGACTCCGGCGTGATTCCATTGGCTTCGTTGTAGGCGACCTGGATGGCCCGGCGGCGGTCGGTTTCGTCGAGAGCTTTCTTCATCGAGTCGGTCATGCGGTCGGCATAGAGAAGGGCGCGGCCGTTCAGGTTGCGCGCACAGCGGCCAATGGTCTGGATCAGCGATCCCGCCGAGCGCAGAAAACCTTCCTTGTCGGCATCGAGAATCGCAACCAGCGAAACCTCCGGCAAATCGAGGCCTTCGCGCAGCAGGTTGATGCCGATCAGCACATCGAACTCGCCTTTGCGCAGATCGCGCAGGATCTTCACCCGTTCCAGGGTTTCGATCTCGGAGTGCATGTAGCGGCACTTTACGCCGACTTCGCTGTAGTACTCGGCCAGGTCTTCCGCCATGCGCTTGGTGAGCGTGGTCACGAGCACTCTCTCCCCGCGAGAGACGCGCCCGCGAATCTCGTGCAGCAAGTCGTCAATCTGGCCTTTGACCGGGCGAATTTCGACCGGCGGATCGACCAGCCCGGTCGGACGAATGATCTGCTCGACCACCACGCCCGCGGATTTGGTCAGCTCATAGGGGCCCGGCGTGGCGGAAACGTAGACGATCTGGTTCATCCGGTGTTCGAATTCTTCGAATGTCAGGGGACGGTTATCCAGCGCCGAAGGCAGGCGGAAGCCATACTCCACCAGCGTTTCCTTGCGCGAGCGGTCGCCGTGATACATGCCGTGCAGCTGCGGCACGGTCTGATGCGATTCGTCGATAAACATCAGGTAGTCACGCGGAAAGTAGTCGAGCAGGGTCGGTGGCGGCTCCCCCGGCAAACGTCCAGTAAAGTGGCGAGAGTAATTCTCGATGCCATGGCAGTAGCCCATGGCCTTGATCATCTCCAGGTCATACATGGTGCGCTGGTGCACGCGTTGCGCCTCGACCAGATGGCCCTGCTTCTCCTGCTCCGCCTCCCACCACGCCAGCTCTTCCCGGATAGATTGCACGGCTTTGTTCCGGGTCTCCGGCTTCATCACGTAGTGGGTCTTGGGATAGATCGGCAGGCGCACATATTTCTGCTTGACCGTGCCGAACAGCGGATCGATCTGCGACAGCGATTCCACTTCGTCGCCCCACAATTCGATGCGATAAGCCATGTCGTCATAGGTGGGGAAAATTTCGATCACATCGCCGCGCACGCGAAACGTGCCGCGCCGGAAATCACCATCAGTGCGCTCGTAGAGAATTTCCACCAGCTTGCGGGTGATGTCCTCGCGCTTGATCTTCTGCCCTTTTTCCAGAAAAAGCAGCATGCCGTAATACGCCTCGGGCGAGCCCAGGCCGTAGATGCAGCTCACCGAGGCCACGATCAGGCAGTCGCGGCGCTCAAACAGCGACCGCGTGGCGGAGAGTCGCAGCTTGTCCAGCTCATCATTGATGGTGGCTTCTTTCTCGATGTAGAGGTCAGCAGCGGGAACGTAGGCCTCGGGCTGGTAGTAATCGTAGTAAGAGACGAAATATTCCACCGCGTTGTGCGGGAAGAAGCTCTTGAATTCGTGATAGAGCTGGGCCGCCAGGGTCTTGTTGTGCGCCATCACGATCGCCGGCCGGTTGGCCTGCTCGATCACCTTGGCCATGGTGTAGGTCTTGCCCGATCCGGTCACGCCCAGCAGGACCTGGTGCTGCTCGCGATCGAAAACACCCCGGCACAGAGCTTCAATGGCGGTGGCCTGGTCGCCGCGCGGGGTGTAGTCGCTGACTAGTTTGAAGTCCATAAGAAATGGCCCGCTCGCCTACAGAAACGGATTTCGGCGAGTGGGCATCTCTTGATTATAACTCGGGAAGTAAAGCGGTCTGAGGGCGCTTGCTCGTGGCGGCGAGACTTCGCGCAAACAAAAATGGCGCAAGCAGTGCATGCTTGCGCCATCTGACTTTTTATTCGAGCCGTGTTCTACGGCAGCTTGAAGTTCACCGTGATCTGAGTTTGAATATCGATGGGCTGTCCGTTCAGGAAATACGGTTTGTACTTCCATTGCCGCACCGCATCCATGGCCGCGCGCCCCAAAACCGGGTCACCGCTCAATAGCTTGACGTCGCTGATGCTGCCGGACTGCGAGATGTTCGCCTGCAGTTCAACCTTACCTTCCAGGCGCATCTGCCGCGCTTGCGCGGGGTAGACAGGCTGCACCCTCTTGACCACCATTCCCTCCGAAACGCCCTGTGAGATTCTGAGCGTCTGCTGGGGCGCCTTCTGGGCATTGATCGCATTCGTATTCACGATACCGGAGACCGCGCTGTTGCCCGCGCCACTCGCGATGCTGCTGGCCTCGGGCGCCTGCTCGGGTTCGTCGGATTGAGGCTTGGCCTGGATAGAGCCGCCATTCTGAACCACCAATGCCGGCGCAGGTTCCGCCTTGGCGGGCCCAGGATTGTTCACCACGGTAACGTCATTTTCCTCTGTCGCCTTGGCCTGGGCTGGAGTCTTGCTTCCAGGAACTTCCGCTAACACCGCGGCGGAAGGCTTCGACGGAGTCGGAATCGAAGTTGCGCCACTCAAACCCTGTTCCGTCTGTTGCACGCCGGCTTGGCCAGTTACCGGCTGGGCATCGGGAACTGAGCTTGTAGGTTGAGGAGGCAGCGCGGTTGTTCCCGAACTGGCGGGTGCCGCGGATTGCTGTACCGCTGGCTGCGACTGCGCCGGCTGCATCTTGGTCCAGCCGAAATAGCCGGCGGCCGCGAGTCCAATCACGACTACTGCGATCAGCAGCGTCTTCTTGCTGCCGCCCGCATCGGCAGCTTGTTGGCCACCCTCAAGCACCGCAAAACTGGGCGCCTCCGCGGCCGCTGTTGCCGAGTTCGAATCCCAACCGTCACCGGCCAAGGGATCCTCGATCCTCTTGACCTCTTGAATTTCTTCTTTCGGCGGGCGCTGATATTGCGCTGGCGGTCGGTTCTAAAGCAAGCTGCTTGGCGGCGGGAGCGGGAATTTCCTTGGCGCGAGCCGGCGCAGCGGCCGCCCCGGTCCTGTTTGTGATAAACCCGTTTGCGATAAACCAGCTTGTGATAGACCGGCCTTCGCGGCAACCCCCGGTGTGGTCCCACCCTGCGGAGCAGCCGCTGGACGTGGAGCTGCTGCGTCAAACTCGGATTTACCCGCAACTTCCGCGGCCCGGCGCAGAGCGGAAGCCATCGGCTCGGCCATGGGTTTACGCGGCTGCCAGGGATATTGCTTCGACGGATCGGACTCGGCCGCAGCCTGCGGCGAACTCTCCGATCCCGACAGCTGAGAATCGGGCATGTACTCGAGCAACGCGGCATCCACCACATCCGGTTGCGGCGAGGGTTCTGCATCAAGCTCAAACGCTGAAGCACTCGCAGAGGGATTCGATGAAGTCGATTGCGGCGGCGGAAAGGCTGCTGGAACAAATGTCTGCGAGACGGCCTTGGCGCCGCTGAGTTGAGTGACTGCGGCCGACTTGGCAGCCTGTCCCTTGCGCAGCAGGCCACGGGCAACACGAAGCGTGCTCTTGGATTGCTCGACGTGAATCGGTTTGGTCAGGACCAGATTGGCGCCGAGCCGAAAAGCCTTGGCCACGCCCGCCTGCCCTTCCACCACTGCCACCGCCAGAGAAGTCTGATTGGAACTTGAATTACGTGCGCTCTTGAACAGGAGAGCAGCATTCTGTTCGTTATCGCAGTCGACGACGATCGCGTCGAAGTGCTGCGCCATCAATTTTTTGACGGCTGCAAAGGGCTCGTGGCAGGGCTCGACCGCGAACTCGAGATCGCTTAATACCTGAGTGACTACACGGGCCGTTTTTTCATCCGGACAGAATAAGAGCGCTTGGTAACTCATAGCGTTTAATGGTAGGTAGGGTCGTCATGAGCGGCAAGTTACTGTGGTTCCGAGGACGGTAACGTGACTGGTGTAACTTGAACATTGTACTTGGTCACGATGGACACGAATTTGGAGGGAATCCCACTATCATGGGACAGCGGATAGGACATTTAATTTCCGCTACTTTCGCATCTCGGCTTCGATGATTAGCAGCAATTCGAGGGTGACCACGACGATGCGGTATTTGCGCTTGTGCGTTTCGGTGTAGCCGTCTTGTAACCGCGCTCCTGAAACCCTACCCGTCCTCTATATTTTTCCAATCGCCTGCCCACGGTTTTGGGACTGCACCCCCACCGGATAGAAATGCTGTGGATTGAAATGAGTCGTCCTTCGATGGGACATGTGCAGGCGCAGGTGGGCGCTTGGGCTTAGCAGGACGACTGCGCACGTTATGCCTTCCCAACAACCCGACTACGTGACCAGCACGCTTTGTCCCGACGAAGCTGTTTGTACACTCAGATGGAACGTCCTTATCGGCCTTGCCCTGTGGAAATCCAGTGTTTTCCAACCGAGAGTATGACGGTTAGTTTGTTTGTTTACCTTATGCGTATTGTCGCTGGCGGGTTAGCCAAGCACTACCTGCCGAGGTTATGGAAATGGCTGGACAGGCAAATCAGACGCAGGAGGAAGGATTAGAGGTCATTCCGATGCATACCCTAGACGAGAAGAACGAGTTTTTGCGGAAAGATCTGCACGATGCCCTCATGTGGTTGTTCGTCGGGGCGGTCGTTTGGCAGGCCGCTGACCCTCTGAAGAAAAACCCAAAACGCTGCCCCCATCAAAGAGCACTCGGACTGTACATGAACATCGTGCAAGCCCGTGCTCTCTACGAGTTTTACTGCCAGAAGAAGAGGGACAAGGAGGACGATGCCCGAGCACGCGACTTCGCTCCGTCATGGAAACGGCCAGAAAACAAACCTTACTACTCGAAATACATGGACGGCGATGGTAAGGCCCCAGCCAATAAACGCGTGTTTCACCTCGTTTATGGTCGGAGTAAGCACTCTGGAGGGCGCGGAGATGCCGACGACTCAGAAGACCTTAACAAACAAGTGCTTGCTTTCGCCCAAGAGTTGCGTCAGATCACCCAAGAATTTGTGACATGCGCGGAGCCGCATTTTAAGACCCTCGTCCAGTCGGCATTAGAGAGTGCGCTAGATGAAGCGGGGAAGGTCGCAAAGGATTTCAACATTGCTGATCCGTTGGCATGAGCGCGGCGGCAGTTTTCTGGAACTGTGCATGGGTGCATCTGAGCGAGTGTCCCAATCGAAGCGAAGCGCTAAGCCGTTTCAAGTCACGAGGAGGGGCGGTAAGATATGCGAGGTTCCGAGCGAAGATCACCGGCGCGGAGCACGATGGATTTTGATAAAAAACATGGAGTTTGGAGGAAACAATGCCCGAGAAAACTGGGGAATTCACAGTTGTCGTTACCAGCGCAAGCGGGCGCGACCCGATTTTTTGGGAATCCGGTAGATAGCTACGAAGACGCCATTAACCTTCAGCAAAGTGCCTTGAGTCAGGCCACTGGCTGGCAAAAGGCCGCGATATTCGATTCATCTCTGAAGGAAGTCAAAGAGAAGCCCAAAGACTAGTTTGAGAATCCCGCCGTTGCCGAGGGAGGCACGCCTGAAAATGCGAAATACGCTCATGCTTGTGATGCTAATTGCCTGCCTGATGGCTCATGGTCAAACTACTGTCAGGAGTGTCGGGTCGGACGATCCTACGATGGCTCCGATTCTGGAATCGCTCAGCCATCCCAAACCAGCACATGTTCAAGTGAACGATATCCGGGTCGCGGTTGGTGAGTATTCACATTGCGTAACACGTGGAGCGTCCACTGACTGTTCTCCTCAAACAAAATTCCAAGAGGCACATCAATTGGTCTTGGTGTTTAATCTTAACGGGCAGTCGGTCAAAGTGCTCGGCTTCTGTGATTCTTTAAATGAGCGTCGTTGTCGGGAATTTTCATGGCTCGGAAGCACAACCCCAAACTGCCGCTACACCAGCAAGAATGTTTACACCTGCACTACCGAGGGCTCGAATGTCTTTTTGATCGAAAAGAAGAAGTGGGAGTCCATCCATACCTACTTCATATACCCCGTGGAGGGCAAGAAACCGAACCATCGCTACTATATCCCGTTAGCCACCATAAACGACGTCGGTGTTTTACCTGATTAGCGCCCTCGGGTAAGGACTACAACGTGGCAGGAACCCGCTTCCTGCCATAGCCGCTGGCCTGTGATAGGGATTAAGATCGCCTTCAATTGAGTCGCGGAAAAGATGATTCTCCTCATTCAACTTGTTACGTTCGCGCCCACTTATTCACTTTCTTCCCAGAGCCGAGCCCGGCTGCGGATAAGGCAGCGAATTGCTGAACTCGGAAATATCCGCCGGCGGGAAGTCGGGGAAAGGCAACTCGTTTCCCTCCCGCCAGCGCTGCACTTCCTGCGCCGCTTTCTCTGCCTTCTGCTTGTCTACGCCGACATCGCGGCCCAGGTATACGGTTTGCGAGGGGAAGGCGAAGCCGCTGCCGGCCGCATCCACAATATCCATGATGCGAAGCAGAAGATCTTCCCGGATCGCCAGGAACTCGCTGAAGTCGCGAGTCAGAACGTAACAGAAAATTTCCATGCTGAGCGCGCTCTCGTCGAGAGAAACGAAGCGGCTGCGCGCGCCTTCGGTTTCTACCTTGGGATGCTCGTACAGCAGACGGCGCACCTGCACCAGCACGTAGCGCATCTGGTCGGGAGAGGTCTCGTAACGCAATCCGAGTTTGGTGTTGAACAATATCTTGTCGCGCCGGCTCAGGTTCTCGATATTCATGGTGGCCAGCGAGCCATTGGGAATCGAAAGCTGGGTCCGGTCCGGCGTGCGAATCCGGGTCGAACGCAAGCTGATGTCCTCGACCGTTCCCACCCGGTCGCCGAAGCGGCAGGTATCCCCAATGCGGATGACTTCGTCGCCGAGAATGGAAACTCCGCCAAAAAGATTCTCCAGCGTCTTTTGCGCTGCGAATGCAATCGCGATACCGCCGATCCCCAGTCCGGCGAGAGGAGCGCTGAGGTTAAAGCCGAGCGTGCCCATCACGGAGAAGATGGCGAGCACCACGATCGCGGCCTTGAGGATGCGCTCGCCCAGAATGATGAGCGATCCCGTGCCCATCTTTCCCGCGAACACAGCGCGCTGCCGCACGATTCGCAAGGCTTCTCGCACGATCCGCCACAGCAGCCAGTTGAAGCCGATGACCGCGATTACTCCCGCCACCTGCTGGTAGTGATGCCGTTGCAGAACAGGAATGCGAAGATAGGACACCAGCACGCCGTGGGCGAGGACTCCGAACACCAGCCACAGCGGCCGCACCAGCGAGTCCCAGGTTTCGGCCACCGCATGCTCGCGATAGCGTGCCCACAGGTACCAGGGCAGCCGGAGAATCTGAACCGCCAGCCATCCCAGGGCGGCTGCGACCGGAATTGCAATCAGGATCGCCAGCCACTGCCACACCGGAAGCCCCAGAAATTCGTTGCTCACCAGTGCATGCGGAAGATGAGTTTCCACCTGATGCACCGCCGCCTGATCGTAAAGCTCGGAGAGCCGGGCCAGTGTGTCGGATGAGATGAGCCACACGCGGGCATTTCCCTCGGCGACACGCACCAGCACAAGATTGGCATCCACATCTCCGGCGGTCAGGCTGCCGACTCGCTGCTTGTCCAGTGGCATGCCTTCTTGGGGTGTGCCGTCCGGCTGGTTGCTGATTCGTCTCAGATCTCCGGAGAAGGAGCGGTCAATTACGACTTTCAGTTTGGAGGCAACGTCTTCGCCCTGAATCAAGCGCCGCGCTGGCGACATTTGCAGATATTGGGCGGCGGTCGAATAGTTTCCCGCCTGTGCGGCCTGGAGAAATCCATACAGCGTGCCGCTGGGAGTGTCTCGGCCGAGCGGATCGGCCAGTGCTTCACTGCCGTTGCCGGTTACCGTCTTGTTCGGCTGCCCCGGCAGCACCTGATAAGCCAGCGCCGGCACACCGATCGCCAAACAGAGCAGCAGCCAGAGCGCTCGTTTCAGCCAGGAAACCATGATTCCTTCTCCAGCCAAGAATTGTAATGTAGGCGCGTGTGGCGCGGGCGCCCTCGCCCGCGGCTTTTGACGTTGGCCTTGCCCTTCGCGAGTTCAATTCTTCTTTGGGCGGTACAGGTCCGTGCTGGTGCCGAAGAAAACTTCGGCGGCTTCCATCACGGTCTCGGAAAGCGTGGGATGCGGATGAATGGTAAGCGCAACATCCTTGGCCAGAGCGGCCATTTCCACCGCCAGCACTCCTTCAGCGATGAGTTCTCCCGCGCCCGCGCCCACAATGCCCACACCCAGCACGCGCTCGGTTTGCGGATCGAGGAGAAGCTTGGTCATGCCTTCCGTGCGATCAAGAGTCAGGGCCCGGCCCGACGCAGCCCAGGGAAACTTCGCAACTTTAATTTCGCGATTTTCCTTCTGCGCCTGCGTTTCGGTAAGCCCGCACCAGGCAATCTCGGGATCGGTGAAAACGACGGCAGGAATGGCGTCCGGCTCAAAGGCGACTTTGTGTCCGGCGATGGCTTCGACCGCGGTGCGTCCCTCGTGCGAAGCTTTGTGGGCCAGCATGGGTTCGCCCACCACGTCCCCAATCGCATAAATGACGGGATCGTCGGTCTGCAGCTGCTTGTTCACCTGGATAAATCCGCGTGGACCGACTTGGACCTGGGTTTTGTCCAGGCCGCGGATTTCCGAATTCGGCTTGCGCCCAACCGAAACCAGAACTTTGTCGAAAACTTTCTCGCGTTCTTTGACTTCAGCGCCGTCGAAGGTCACGCGGATGCCGTTCGCTTCCTCTTTCACGGCGGCGACGGTGGTATTCAGCATGATGGAAGCGAAAATTTTTTCCAGCCGCTTGTGCAGCGGCAGAACCAGATCGCGGTCGGCGCCGGGCAGCAGCCCGGGCAGCATTTCGACCACCGAAACTTTCGCGCCCAGCGCGGCATAAACCGTGCCCAACTCCAGGCCAATGTAGCCGCCGCCCACCACCAGCAGCGTTCCCGGGACGTCGGTCAAATCCAGCGCGGAGGTGGAGTCCATCATGCGCGCAGTGTCGAGCTTCAAGCTGGGAACGATTGCCGGGCGCGATCCAGTCGCCAGAATGATGCGATCGAAGGTGCGATTTTCGTCGCCGCCGCCAGCCTTCGAAATCCGCAGCGTATTCGAATTCTCAAAGCCGCGCGTCCCTGAATGTATTCCACCTTGCGCTGCTTCGAAAGCTGGCCCAGGCCGCCGGTCAGCTTCTTGACCACGCCTTCTTTCAACGAGCGCAGGCGGGCAAATCAATCTTCGGATCGGCGAAATTCGATGCCCCAGTTCTTGGCGTGGCGCGATTCGTCAATCAGCTTGGCCACATGCAGCAAGGCCTTCGAAGGAATGCAGCCGCGATACAGACACACGCCGCCCGGATTCGCTTCCGGATCGATCAGCGTGACCTTCAGTCCGAGGTCGGCGGCGAGAAATGCCGCCGCGTAGCCGCCAGGCCCGCCGCCCACCACTGCAATGTGCAAGTTTGAATTTTCAGTCATTCGGTCAGAAAGGCATTCGCCACAGAGGACACAGGGAACACAAAAAAATGCGAAAGAATTTCCTCAGTGCATCTCCGTGTCCTCTGTGGTTTAAGGTTTTTCAGGCTCTATCCCTGCACCGACAGCAGGAACGGCTGCTCGAACGCTTCCGCGATCCAGCGCAGAAACCTTGCCGCGTCGGCGCCGTCAATCAGCCGATGATCGTAGGAGAGCGAAAGCGGCAGCACCTGCCGCGGCTCGAATTTCCCATTCATCCACACCGGCTCCATGCTGGAACGCGACAATCCAAGAATCGCGACTTCGGGAAAATTCACGATCGGAGAAAATCCGGTGCCGCCGATCCCGCCCAGATTGGTGATGGTGAAAGTCCCGCCTTCCATCTCCGCCGGCGTCAGCTTCTTCTCGCGCGCTTTCTTCGAAAGCTGGGTCAAGCTCGGCCGCCAGTTCGACGATGTTTTTCTTGTCCACATCGCGCATCACCGGGACCAGCAGGCCGCGGTCGGTATCCACGGCGACGCCGATATTGATGTACTGCTTGTAGATGATCTCTTCCTTCGCCATGTCGATGCTGGCGTTGAACTGCGGAAAAACTTTCAGCGCCGAGGCGCATACCTTCAAGGCGATCGCCGTCACCGTCATCTTGCCGCCGGCTTCTTCGGCCTTGGGCGCAAAGCGGGCGCGCAATTGCTCGAGTTCGGTGATGTCGGCCTTGTCCTGCTGAGTCACGTGGGGAATGGTGGTCCAGCTTCCCACAGATGTTCGCCGTCTTGCGCCGCACGCCGCGCATGGAGACGCGTTCCACTTTCCCAAATTTGGTGAAATCGGGAAGGTCGGGCTGCGTGAAGTGGCGTCCCGTGGCCCGACTGGGCCGCAGCGACGGAAGTCAGCAATGACTTGGCGTGCGCCTTGACGTCATCTTCGCTGATGCGTCCGCCCGGGCCCGCGCCTTTGACTTCGTAGATGTCCACTCCCAGCTCTCGCGCCAGACGGCGCACGGAGGCGCGGCGGGAACCGGCTCGCGATGCTCCGTTCCCGCGACCTTCCCCAGTTGCTCCGGCATGGCGAATGCCTTGGGCGCCGCTGGCTGCGGTTGATCGGGCGAAAATGCTTGCTCCGCGGTTTTTCCCTCGGCCTGGATCGCTGCCTGCAAGCGAGATTCGCGCCTCGTGCTGTTCCGAAATGTGCTCGACGGGAGCGTGCTTCGCTTTTTCCGGCTGCGCCGTCGCGCCACCCTCCAGAGTAAAGATCACCTGGCCAACTTTAATCTTCTCGCCTTCCTTGACCTTGATCTCCTTCACGGTGCCGGTCACCGAAGAGGGAACTTCCACGACCGCTTTGTCGGTTTCCAGTTCCATGACCGGCTGGCCTTCGGAAACTTTTGAGCCCGGAGAAATCATGAGACGAACCAGATCGCCTTGCTCGATGTTCTCGCCCAGTTCGGGCAATCTGAAATCGGCTGCGCCCGGTTGCGACCGGGGTTGGCGTGGGCTTCGCCTGGCGGCAGGCGGGCGCGGGCGAGGCGGCTTTTCCGCGGCGGCTTTGCGATCGGATTTTGCCTCGACGGCCGCGGCTTTCCGCGGCCTTGGTTTCGCGACCTTGGCTTCGGCAGCCTTCGCTTTGGCGCCCGTGCCATTCTCCACGGTGAAGATTACTTGGCCGACTTTGACCTTCTGGCCTTCTTTCACGCGAATTTCATTCACCGTTCCGGTCACGGAAGATGGAACTTCGACGACCGCCTTGTCGGTTTCCAGTTCCATCACCGGCTGGCCTTCGGTGACGCTCGCGCCCAGCGAGATCATCAGCCGTACAAGGTCACCCTGGTCAATGTTTTCGCCGAGTTCCGGAAGCTTGAATTCTGTCACTAGATATTCACTCCTGGTACTTCGTATGGTCGACGCTCGGCGGCTCGTGAGCGTCCCGCCGTCAGCGCCGAGCGACGCCCTCAGGACAGCCGACGGACGCCGGCGCTACATTTTAAGCTGATTTGCCGGATTCGCTTTTTCCGGATTGATGCCGAGTTCCTTGACCGCTTTCTGCAGCACATCAGGCTTCATCTTGCTTGTCTCGCGCCAGAGCGGTCAGCGTGGCCAGCACAATATGTTTCGCATCCACCTCGAAGAAGTCACGCAACGATGCCCGGCTCTCACTGCGGCCGAACCCGTCCGTGCCCAGCGCCACCAGCGGACGCGGCATCCACTGCGCAATCGATTCCGGCAACACCTTCATGTAATCCGATGCCGCCACCAGCACTCCCGGCGCATCTTTCAGGAGCTGGCTGACAAACGGTACTCGCGGAGTCTCGCCCGGGATGCAGCATGTTCCAGCGCTCGCAATCGTTGCCGTCGCGATAGAGCTGCTTGTAACTGGTCACGCTCCATACATCGGCCGCGACGCCGTATTTTTCTTCCAGAATCTGCTGCGCCTTGAGCACTTCGTACATGATGGTGCCGCTGCCGAAGAGTTGGGCGCGCATCTTGGCGTCTTTCTTTGCGAAGCCCTGAAGCGATACATGCCCTTCAGAATGCCGTCGCGAACTTCCTTCCCTTCCGGCATGGCCGGCATGGGCAGGGGTCGTTGGTCACGGTCAGGTAATAGAAGATGGATTCCTGGTCCACATACATGCGCTTGATGCCGTCCTGAATGATGACGGCGATCTCATATGCGAAGGCCGGATCGTAGGCAGCAGATTGGGAACCGGAAGCGCCAGCACATGGCTGTGGCCGTCCTGATGCTGCAAGCCCTCGCCGGCAAGCGTGGTGCGGCCGGCGGTGCCGCCGATCAGGAAGCCCCGGGTGCGCATGTCGGCCGCGGCCCAGATCAGATCGCCGATGCGCTGGAAGCCGAACATCGAGTAATAAATAAAAAACGGGATCGTATTGATCCCGTGATTGGCATACGCCGTTCCGGCGGCGATAAACGAGCAGATGGAACCGGCTTCGGTGATGCCTTCTTCGAGAATCTGGCCGTCCTTGGCTTCCTTGTAATAAAGCAGAGTGTCCATGTCCACCGGCTCATAAAGCTGGCCGACGCTGGAATAAATTCCGACCTGGCGGAACAGCGCCTCCATGCCGAAGGTGCGGGCTTCATCCGGGATGATGGGCACAATCAATTTGCCGATTTCCGGATCGCGCAGCAATTTTCCCAGCATGCGCACGAACACCATGGTCGTCGAAACTTCGCGGCCTTCCGTGCCTTTGTGAAATTCCTCGAAGTGCGATTCCGAAACCGGAGCAATCGGCTTCGAGCGCACCTTGCGCTCCGGCATGTAGCCGCCCAGCTGTTTGCGGCGCTCCTGCATGTACACAATTTCCGGACTGTCATCCGCAGGACGATAAAAAGGCGCGTCGTGCAGTTCTTCATCGGGGATGGGAATTCCGAAGCGCGAACGGAACATGTGCAGCTCGTCGTCGTTCAGCTTCTTCTGCTGGTGGGTGATGTTCTTGCCTTCGCCCGCCTCGCCCAGTCCGTAGCCCTTGATGGTCTTGGCCAGAATCACCGTGGGCGCTCCCTTGTGCTCGATGGCGGCTTTGTAGGCGGCGTGCACTTTGATGGGATCGTGTCCGCCCAGTCGAAGCCGGGAAAGCTGTTCGTCGGAAAGATGCTCGACCATCTTCAGCAGGCGAGGATCGCTGCCGAACAGGTTCTGCCGGAAATAGGCGCCACTCTCGACGAAGTATTTCTGATACTGGCCGTCGGTGATCTCGCCCATGCGCTTGACCAGCATTCCGTCACGGTCATTGTTGATGAGGCTGTCCCAGTCCGTGCCCCAGATCACCTTGATCACGTTCCATCCCGCGCCGCGGAAGATGGCTTCCAGCTCCTGAATGATCTTGCCGTTGCCGCGGACCGGGCCGTCCAGCCGCTGCAGGTTGCAGTTCATCACAAAGATCAGGTTGTCGAGCTTCTCGCGCGAAGCCAGCGTGATCGAGCCCAGCGATTCAGGCTCGTCCATCTCGCCGTCGCCCAGGAACGCCCAGACTTTGCCGCCCGGTGGATTGCTTCAGCCCGCGATTCTCCAGATACTCGATGAAGCGCGCCTGGTAGATGGCCTGGATCGGGCCCAGTCCCATGCTGACGGTGGGAAACTCCCAGAAGTCCGGCATCAGCCAGGGATGGGGATACGAACGAAAGGCCGCCGCCGGGTTTCAGTTCGCGGCGAAAATTCTCCAGCTTTTCTTTGGGAATGCGGCCTTCGAGAAATGCGCGCGAATACATTCCCGGGGCGGCGTGGCCCTGGAAATAGACCATATCGCGATCGCCGCATTCGGTGCGCGCCTGCAAGAAGTGATTGAACGCGACTTCGTACAGCGTGGCCGCAGAGGCAAACGTCGAAATATGTCCGCCAATGCCGCTCCTGAATCTTGTTGGCGCGGACCACCATGGCCATGGCATTCCAGCGCACCAGGCTCTTGATGCGGCGTTCCATCTCCTGGCTGCCGGGAAACGGCGGCTGCTGCCGGGCGGAAATCGTGTTCTGGTAGGGAGTGGTCGCGGTAAAGGGAAGATTTACGCCAGCCGCGCGCCGGGCATGCAGCGATAGTTGCTGCAGCAAACGTCCGGCGCGCTCCGGGCCGCCTTGCGACAAAACATAGTCCAGTGAATCCAGCCACTCCCGGGTTTCAAGAACTTCCACACCATTGGTCTGCGTCTCAGCCACGTCTGGTTTTCTCCATCAATGAATGCGGAACCTTCCATGATAGTCAATTGCGCGGAATTTTGCTGGACGGACGGCCGCAAAAATCGCCACGAGGCCAAGAATCGAAGCAGCCAATCGGGCGGCCCCCCACTTTGGCAAGGGCTATAATAGGAATTCGCTTCGCGTCTCTCTCTATAAATAAATCTTACCAGCAACCTATGGCCCCAAGGGTCCATCAGACACAGCGCAATTCTTGAAAGCCTGTGTCAGGAAACCAAGAATTCCCAGAGGAGAACTCCGATGTCCAAGAAAACCGCAGGCAACAATGGCGGCATCACCGCCCAACCTCACTTTCACCAAAGGGCTCCCGAAATCCAGAAGTACGGCACCGTAAGTCATGCCCTGCCGTTGGAACTGGAAGAACCCGTCCGTCTGGAGATGACCGAGCACCTCAACCAGCTTCTGGCTGACACCATGACCCTGCGCGATCTGTACAAGAAATCCCACTGGCAGGTCGCAGGACCGACTTTTTACCAGCTTCATCTTCTCTTCGATAAGCACTTCGACGAACAGGTGGAATTGGTCGACACCATCGCCGAGCGCATTCAACTGCTGGGCGGACTGAGCATCGCCATGGCCGCCGACGTGGCCGAGACCACGCGGATCGAGCGGCCTCCGCGCGGACGCGAGGAAGTCCCGGTGCAACTCTCACGCCTGCTGGATGCCCACAAGATCATCATCGGCCAGTGCCGCGAACTGGCGGAACGGGCGGATCAAGCTGGGCGACGACGGCACCAACGATCTCGCGGTCAGCGACGTCCTGCGTACCAACGAATTGCAGGCCTGGTTCCTGAGCGAGCACCTGGTGCATATGCCCTTAACTGAAGCTGTGGCCTGACGGATTCTTTCGTCATCAGGCGCCACAAAGCTGAATCGAGCTGGGGCTGACTTCGGTCAGCCCTTTTTTTTGCTACAGGATCGGCTTTTTGCGGAATTGTAGTGACCCGTAGAGTTGTCATTCCGAAGCGCGGAATCGCGCGAGGAATCTGCTGTGGGTGGCTGCGGAAACAGTCCCCAAGCGGCCGTCATGCTGAGCTTGCGAAGCATCTCGCGCGTAGCGGATAACACTTGCCAGCCTTGTGCCGCCGCACGCCAGCCCTTCGGGACTGAACTCCCCCGCAAAGACGCCCTAGGTCGACTGCCTTTCGCGCCATCAGCGGTTATGTAACAATTCTGGCTAAGGCAGAAGAATTATGGACCAACCAGCCAGACCGTTCACCTCCGAGGGAACCGACGCGCGCCGCTGGTTTGGGCGAATCATCATCGCCGTCCTCCTCGGCGAAGCTACCTGGGGCCTGATCGTCTCCGTTATGAACAACGTGTTCGTGCCCTGGCTGGGAGATTTCATGGGCCAGTCTTCGGGATTGCCCACCTCGTTCACCCAGCGGCCCTACAACTATCCGGAACTGTTCGTTTCCGTGTTCGAGTTTTGTATTGCAGGGCTGGTGGCGGCGATCCTGAACTACTTCTTCCAGCGACCTGGCGCGGCCAAAGTCAGGATTGTGAAGAGTCCGGTTCCGGCTGCGCCGGCCGGGCCCATACGGGTGATTCCTCAAGCCATGACACCCGCGCCGAACCTCCGCGCCGGCCTCGCCTATCGCTCCAGCGCAGGTCGCGAAGGCGGATTCGGTTCTCCCGCCTGCTCCAGTCGTTGCTGCTCCGTCGTCCCTGCTCCAGTCGGCGCTGCTCCAGTCAGGCCTGCGCCAGTGATTGCTGCTCCGGCGCCGCCTCCAGCAGTCGCTCCCGCGCCTGTCGTCCGGCCCGTGGCGGCCGTTCCCCCAGCGCCGGCAGCTGCGAACCCTGTGCCGGCAAAGCCGCAGGCGCCCGCAGCCAAGGTCGAACCGGCAAAACCCAAGAAGCCGAAAGAGGTTTACTACAACATTGTTGGGGAACCGATGCCCTCGGACGACGACTAGGGTTGAGATGCAGGTAATTCGAAACAAACTGCGGTGTGCAGTCAGTAGTGGCGGGTCTGCTTCAATTCAGCAATCTCTTTTTCCGACAAATACTTGCCCGCGATCCCAGAGCAGTCCTCGCTCCAGATACGAAGGCATCATTTTGCTGGAGTAGCTCAGGTGCACGATTCCAACCGGCCTTCGAGGCGGATACTGAATGACCACTTCGCCACTGCCCAGGTCGCGCTCCACTGCTCCAACGTGGCAGTGGTAATTGTGGATTGCCTCCAGCGGAATGTAGGCGCCCGTCGAGTAAATCAGGTGGTTCAACGCGGTTTGCTCTGACAGGTGGAATGCAACCGGGTTGTTGGCGTAGTCACGCGCATACACTTTTCCCAGTTCCGCCGCCCAGGCCTTCCAGAGCGGACACTCCGCGGCCATGGCAAAGACTCCGCTGCTGAAGAGAGCGCGGCCCTTCCATCGCTCCGCAACCTCGCTTCCATAGCTGGCCGAGTACCACTCGTAAAAGTAGCCGAGAAACCGGAGATAGTTTTCCTCTTCCGCCGGAGCGTAGTTGAAGGAATAGCTGAAATCGAGAAACGGCGCCAACGCAACTCGATCGGGAGAATCGCGGGCCGCGGACAAAGCGATTTCGACCGACTCTCTCTTCTGCACCCACACATCGGAATCCAGGTACAGATAGCAGGAGTAGCCGGGGAGAATTTGGGGAATGAAGGGCCGGCACACCTGGGCTTTCATATAGTTGCCTCCACCCGGCGGAGGCGGCACACGGATCAGCGAGTCGCTGTCCCGCGAATCATCAAAGCGCGCGATGACGCATCCCTGGCCCCTCATCCAATCCTGCGTCTCTTGACCGCATCCGATGTCGACCAGGCACAAATCCGTGGAATCATCGGGCAGCCCAACCCTCGCAGCGATAGGACCAACCCCTTGCCCAGCGGGGCAAACTTTTCATCCAGCGCAAAAACGATGGCCGACTTCCCCGAACTCGTAGAATTACTCGCGTTCATCGCAGCTCCCGCAAAATGATCCGCTTTCTTAGCTTAGGTGGAGTCTAGGTCGAGAGGGCTCGCGTAACAGGTGGGAAAATCTTGGAGGCGCGGGTCGGAATCGAACCGACGTATAAAGGTTTTGCAGACCTCTCCCTTACCACTTGGGTACCGCGCCCCAGTGCCTAACTTAGCGCCATCGCCGGGAATTGTCCATCTGGCGCAAACGTGGAAAAAGCCCCCGCCAAGCGTGGGCTTCTCCAAAATCCTGGAGCGGGAGACGGGGGTCGAACCCGCGACATCGACCTTGGCAAGGTCGCGCTCTACCACTGAGCTACTCCCGCTCGGCGAATCTGATTATAAACAGGTGGTGAGCTTGCAGCAATGACGCCCATTTAACCCTGCATGGATTTCGCGGTGATGCGGTTGCGTACATCCCACAGTTCTTTGTAGAACAAGTGCTCCATGCGCTGGTGCAGGACCTCGACCGGCGTGCCCATGGTCCCCACCACGCCGCCGCCGATGATGCGCTGGGCCAGCTTCAGATGGTGAAAGCGGAACAGGTGGACGCGTTCATCAAAATCGAGCAGACGCTCGGCCACGTCGTGCAGGCCGAAGAATTCCGTGTGGCGGCGATAGAGTTCGTCGACGGTGAGATTGAGCTTGCTCAACTGTGCATGGAACGCTTCCCCCAGGCGCGGGCCCATGTGCAGCAACCCGAGAAATCCGGGGGAGTCGAGGCCGCTGCCGTGTCCCAGGCCGGCGCGGATCTTGTGGTAGTCGTAGGGTGTGATGGTCTCCAGCTCGTGCAGCATGGAGATGGGATACTCCAGCATGTGATTGCCGCGGCGCAGAAGCTGGGCGGAGTTGAAAAAATCTCCGTCGGCGATCAGGGCACGCGCTCGTTCGAGCTCCCAGGCCACGCCTTTCAGCAGCAACTCGGACGCCTGGTGCACGACCTGGAAGGTCATCTCATCGGGGTGCAGGAATTCCTGCGGGGATTTTTGCAGCGACAAGCAATTCGTCGGTGCGGAGGTAGCGCTCATAGTCGGACGCGCCTTTGCCGGGCAGAATCGGTTTGCGCAGGTCATCCATGATGGTGGCCTAAAATCTTAATAACCACGAAGGACACGAAGGATCACAAAGGGACTCTTCCATTCTATTGCGCCTGAGGTGAATGGCCGGTCCACTGCGGGTCCTTCTCCGGAGCGACGATCTCGCCGTCGCGCATGTGGATGATGCGATCGCCGTAGCTGGCTGCTTCCGGGTTGTGGGTGATCATGAGCACGGTCTGGCCCAGTTCCCGGTTGGAATGGCGCAACATGGCGAGCACGATCTCGGAGTTCTTGGAATCCAGGTTGCCCGTCGGCTCGTCGGCCAGGACGATGGCGGGCTTGTTGATCAGGGCCCGGGCCAGCGCCACCCGCTGCTGCTCTCCCCCGGAAAGCTCGGAGGGCCGATGGCGGAGGCGCTTGTCCAACCCCAGGAGGCCCACGATCTTGGTGAAGTAGGTGGCATCGCGCGCGCCGTTGGCGCCGGCGATGTCGAGCGCAATATCAATATTCGATTGCGCATCGAGAGTGGGCAGCAGGTTGAACTTCTGGAAGACGAACCCAATCTTGCGCTTGCGCAGGCGGGTGCGTTCGGCGTCGGAGAGTTGGGCAAAATCGTCCCCGTCAATCACGACGCGGCCCGAGTCGGCGCGAGTCAGCCCGCCCAGCAGGTAGAACAGCGTGGATTTGCCGCTGCCCGAGGGCCCGACCACGCTGACAAATTCTCCCTTTTGGACGGTAAAGGAAATACCGCGCAGGGCGGGAACATCAATCTTGCCCACGCGGAAGGTCTTGCGTAGTTCAACGGCTTCGATGAAGGCAGGCATCCAACCGATTGATATTACACGAAGGGGGCAGGGTACGGGATTTGCTTACTGGGTTTCTTTGCGGCCTTTGCAGGTTGAGGTTTTGAATTTATGCGGCAGATCAGATCAAAATCTTTACCGCAAAGGACGCAAAGGAAATCCGCAAAGGTCGCAAAGGAAAACTGCGAAGACCGAAGATTCAGGCGGCGCCGATTCTACCGGCGGCTTGCGCCTGGGACGCGGCTCGCTTGGGGCCGCGCTTGCGCACCAGCATCAGGCGGATACGCTCCAGCAAGTCCACCGGGGTATACATCCCCTTGGGCAGGAAAAGGTCGGCGCGGGTATCGCGATCGTAGATTCGTACTTTGCCGGAGAGCAGGATGGCGGGAGTTTGGGGCGACAGCGTCTTGATGGCGTCAATCAGCTTGCTGCCGTCCACGCCCGGCATCACCAGATCGGTGAGCACCAGGTCCACGCCGCCTTCCTTGAAGCGCTGCAAGGCCTCTTCGCCGCTGCCGCAGGCGATGACGCGATAGCCGCGGGTTTCCAGCATGACCTTGCGGATGGAAAGCGACTGTTCGTTATCGTCTACGCAGAGAATGGTTCGTTTCGGCTTCATTCCGGCTTCGTGCCTGCTTCCAAGATGGCAGCCCGAAATTCTCGAGCGCCAGCCGATCAAAGACTTTTTGGTTGATGTGGAGAACTCAGAGCGAGACAAAATCCTAACGGCAGATGAGTGAGCTGTAAAGTGCCGCTGATGCCAATGGTCAATTCGCCCCATTGAAAAAGATTCGGGCTTGTGCATGGGCTCATTTTGTCGCGGCAATCGGGCCTTCGCGCTTCAAAAGAAAACTTCTCCGCGCAAAACTTCCACAACATTTCCTCCGACTCGAACGTTAACCACTCTGTTATCTGCCCGCGACGCGCGGACAAAAATCCGGCTGGGCCGAAGCATCTCGACTCCTTGTTCGATGAGCACGTGTTCCTCGGGCTGGGCCACACCGTTGGCCACCATCCAGGCGGTGGCGCAACCGGCGGCGGAACCGGTGGCCGGGTCTTCCCCACCATAGAACAGCATGCGAGCGTGCAGGCGGGCGGCGGGATCAACTGTCTCGCGGGTCACGAAGTAGAAAAAACCTTCCACCCGACTGCCGCAGGTACTCGGTTGAGCCGGCCAGGTCCACCTGCAGGCGGCGTATCACGTCCAACCCGCGCAGAGGAACGATGGTAAAAGGCAGTCCGGTCGAAACCGTTTGAATCGGCAACGAAGGATCGATGTCGCCGTCGCGCAAACTGGTGGCCCGCACTACGGTTTCGCGATCGTGAATCAGTCCGAACTTGGGTTCGGGCTGGGTCATCTCGCCGAAGACGGGTTGCCCCGGCTTGGCCTCGAAACGCACCGGGACCTTGCCCGCGTTCAGTTCGAGAGCGACTTCAGCCGATCCGCTTCGAACCACGCAAGGCGAAAGCAGTGCCCAGGGTGGGATGTCCGGCGAAGGGCAACTCTTCCTGCACCGTGAAGATGCGCACCCGCACGCCGCGCTCCCGCTCCGTGGCTGGGTCGCGAGGCAGCACGAAGGTGGTCTCGGCCAGATTCATCTCCCGGGCGAGGGCTTGCATCTCCTGGTCGGAGAGTCCGCGCCCGTCGGGAAAAACCGCCAAGGGATTGCCCTCGAACGGGCGCGAAGAGAATACGTCGAATTGGACAAACGGAAAGTGGCGAAGTTCTGCAACCATGACCTTCCAATTGTAGCGTCGAACCGGGGGACGGCCTTGGTTTCGATGCAGCAAATTCTTGTCGTTCGAGATTCCTTAACACGGGCAACAGTGTCTTCGATGTTGTGGCATTTCGGCACGGAATCTGCCGCTGCAGGCACGCACAGCAGATTCCTAGCGCGATACCACCGCGCTTCGGAAGGACAATGCTGGCGGGGGTTTGACGGTTGGGCTGGCCGCATACCTTGGCCCGGGCTTGATTGACTGAATTTCGGGGGCCGCGTATTCTATCCACTGAGATGGCAAAGCGCTGCACGCTGGCGGTCCTCTGTTGTTGTACCCAGACGCCGGGGTGTGGGTAGCGCGACAAGGTTTTCGACACCCACCCGGCCTCTATCGGGTGGGTTTCTTTTTTGCGTGATTTTTACCCGCTTGTGAAAGCCCCAGCGGGAGCAGATTCGACCCCCGGCCTTCCGGGATTCCAAATTAGCAATTGAGGAGAATAACTTATGAGTGCTTTACCGATTACTCCCCCTTCAAATCAAGGCGCAAACAGCGTTCCGCGCATTAATGACACCGCGCCTGACTTCACCGCTGACACCACGCAAGGCCCCATCCGCTTCCACGAGTGGATCGGCGATGGCTGGGCGATTCTGTTTTCCCATCCGAAAGACTTCACTCCGGTGTGCACCACAGAACTTGGCTACATGGCCGGCCTGCAACCGGAATTTACCAAACGCAATACCAAAATCATCGGCTTGAGCGTGGACCCAGTCAGCAGTCACGGCAAATGGGCAGTAGACATCGAGGAAACGCAGGGTCACAAGGTGAACTATCCGATGATCGGCGACCCCGAGTTGAAGATCGCCAAGCTCTACGGCATGTTGCCGGCGGAGAGCGGGCACTCTTCCGAAGGCCGCACCGCCGCGGACAACGCGACCGTGCGTACCGTGTTCGTGGTTGGGCCGGACAAGAAGGTCAAACTGCAGCTGAGCTATCCCATGAGCACCGGCCGCAACTTCGACGAAATACTGCGGGTCATTGACTCGTTGCAGCTCACCGCCAAGCACAAAGTCTCGACCCCGGTGAACTGGAAGCCGGGTGAGGACGTGATCATCAGCGGTGCGGTGTCGAACGATGAAGCGCAGAAGCAGTATCCCGGCGGGTGGAAGTCGCCCAAGCCGTATCTGCGTATCGTGCCGCAGCCGAAGTAAGGCAAGAGGACCCGCCACGGATTCTCACGGATGAACACGGATCTGCTTAAGGCGTTTGCTCTTGAGATCCCGGAAAATCCGCGTGAATCCGTGGCTGCTTTTTTGCCTACCCTCAAGAATCGCTTTCGGAAGCGCCTGGGGTCCGGTGATCCTCCCGGTCTTCAAAACCGGCGGGCGGCGGGTTACCCCGTCGCCGGTGGGTTCGACTCCCACTCGCTTCCGCCATTTTTTCCAATGAGATAGAGGAACTTGTGTGAGGTCGCAATCTGAGATCAATCACTCGGGAGAGAGATCATGAAGCGATTGGCTCTACTGCTTTTAGTGCTGTGTTCTTCGATTTGTTCCCCAGCGCAACCTGCGGCACAGCCGCAACGCTGGTCCGAGGAAAAAGCGAACGCTTGGTATCAGCAGGAGCCTTGGCTGGTAGGAAGTAATTTTATTCCGGCTACAGCTATCAATGAGCTCGAAATGTGGCAGGCGAGTACCTTCGACCCTCAGGAGATCGATAGAGAGCTTGGTTGGGCCGAGGCGCTCGGCATGAATACCATGCGCATTTTTCTTCATGATTTACTCTGGGAGCAGGACGCAGCGGGGTTCAAGCAGAGAATCGATAAGCTTCTGACGATCACCGCAAAACATCACATACGGCCAATTCTTGTGCTCTTCGATTCCTGCTGGGACCCATTTCCGGTGCTAGGGCCGCAGCATCCCGCCATACCTGGAGTACATAACTCAGGCTGGGTACAGAGTCCTGGGGCCGCAGCCCTCCGAGATCCAGCGCAATATCCCCGTCTCCAAGCCTATGTACGAGGAACAATCGGCGCCTTCGCAAACGATCCACCCATTTTGGCATGGGACCTCTGGAATGAACCCGATGGCATCAATACGGGTTCTTACGAAAAACTCGAACCTAAGAACAAGCTGGAACTTGTTAGTGAACTGTTGCCCCAGGTGTTCACGTGGGCACGCTCGGCAAATCCCTCGCAGCCCCTCACCAGTGGTGTATGGGATGGCGATTGGTCTTCCGATGACAAGCTCAGCCCGATACAGCGCATTCAACTGGCACAGTCCGACGTGATTTCATTCCATAACTACGACTGGCCAGAGGATTTCGAGAGACGCATCGGGTGGCTTGAGCGTTTTCACCGCCCGATTATTTGTACGGAATTTATGGCGCGTCCACTGGGAAGCACTTTCGACACCGTCTTGCCCATCGCAAAGAAGCATCATGTGGCCGCGATTAATTGGGGACTTGTGGCGGGCAAAACGCAAACCTTTCTACCCTGGGATTCCTGGCAACGACCCTACGTGTTGGAAAGGCCGGCAGTCTGGTTTCATGAAGTGTTTTATCCGGATGCAAAGCCTTATCGGGAACAGGAAGCGAAGATCATCCGCGAATTGACCCGAACGTCTGCATCGCAATAGGCGCTAATGTGGTGGTCAGGTCCTTGAAAGAATTATCTTTTGGTGGCTCGCAAACAATCAGTTCACCGGAATGGGTGGCAAGATCATAAGTCACTCTCTTCCTCAACAGGATTCGTCAGAATACCGATTCGCTCGATCTCAATCGATATTTCATCCCCGGCTTTCAGCCAGACGGGAGGAGTTCGAGCCATACCGACGCCGTGCGGTGTGCCAGTCAGGATTACTGTGCCCGGCGAGAGCGTGGTACTGCCCGCGAGGAACTCAATCAACGCCGGGATATCAAAAATCATGTCATTGGTGTTCCAATCTTGCATGGTTTCGCCGTTTAGAACGGTCCTGATACGCAACGAGTTTGGATTGGGAATGTCCTCTTTCGTGACTAGGCATGGCCCCAGCGGTGCGAACGTGTCAAACGTCTTGCCTCTACACCACTGGGAGCCTCCTCGTTTGAGTTGCCAGTCACGCGCGCTTACGTCATTCGCGCATGTGTAACCCAGGACATAGTCCAGCGCACGCTCACGACTCACATTCTTACAAGCCCTACCGATCACCACCGCCAATTCACATTCGAAATCGACTTCATCACTCTTCAAGTGGGTAGGAATAAGGATAGGATCTCCTGGATTCTGCAGGGCAGTCGGGCTCTTGGCGAAAAGCACTGGATATTCTGGAACCGATGCGCCGGACTCCTCTATATGGCGACGATAGTTCGCGCCAATGCACCAAATCATGGGAGGCACAATGGGCGCGAGCAATTTATTGATCTGGGCCGTTTCCTGAGTGGTTTCGAACTCTCCAAAAACGTCGCCCTTGATTTTCAGGGCTTTCCTGTCCGCCTGTTCACTGGCATAGCCAACTGTGCTTGCGTCATCCAGATATCGAATGATCCTCAAATTGGCCTCCGTTGATAAATCTGATGAGCTGTTGGCTTCGGTTTGACCGATGATTGGGGGATCTCGTTCCTTCGCCGGTCAAGATGTCTTGGAAGTATCCTAAATTGCTCGTACCACGAAGGTGTGGAAACACAGCCTAGTGAGAAAGGCAACTTACAGCTATAAGTCCAACTCATGCACTCATTAGGATTCGTTTGTTCAGTCTCTCCGCCCACTCACACTGGGTGTTGTCTTTCCACGGAGGAGTGTCCGGCCGAAAGTACCCTGTAATCATGATGCCCCAATGCCCGGTGGCAATGGCTGCATTCACTCCAATTTCCTCACCACGGCGCCCTTCGGGCGTCATGACGAAACGAGAATGCAGGGGAGGATACAAGATGAACCCTTCGTCCACCACGAGCGGAAGGTTCCTTGCCCGTGCGAACCTGGCGGCACATTCGAATTGTTTGTCTATGGATTGTTTTATCCTGGATTCGTATTCAGGAAAATGCTCTATGCACCATTGATCAAACCTCTCGTTGTCAAGATTGGTGTATAGCCAGGCGAGGCCCCACCAGTCTTGCCGCACATGTCCGGCCTTGCGAACAAGGTCACGCCAGGGTGCGGGGTTTGGTTTCAACACGGACTTGAGGAACGGATTGGTTTCGGGGTTTGGCGGCTCTCCTGGGCGTATGCCCGTGATTCCACATTTGCCCCAAAACGCCTGGGTTACGCCATCGCAGTAGACGTGATGATCCGCCACCTGCGCGTTTTCCGGGTACAGTGTTTCGAAACCGTCGCAAGCCACCAGCCCGTCCACAGTCACGAGCAGGTCGGGATGCCTGTTTCGCACATAACCGACCGCGTCAGCGGCCAGGCTCCGAACGGTCTCCTTCGCGCACGGAGGCGTAGGAATCTTTCTATTGACCCATTCTTCCATCGTCTGGGGAGGAAGCTTTGTGGTGGAACAGAAGATCGGCGGTTGATTCAGCTCATTGATGATCTCAACCTGGGCGATGCGTTTGTGCAGGCCCCGCTTCCTCAATTCAACCAGCAGACGATCATACTGGCGGGCCAGGAGCATCAATCGTTCGCTGTAGGGAACAGCGAGGATTTCATTGCGAATCCGCGCATCATCGAGTTGGCTGATCGCATCTTGGTATTCCCAGCTTGTCATACTTAAAAATACGTCATGCTTGGAAGCGGCCTCGAATAGCTGCATCACGCGCTCGAAGACGTCGTGCTCACCCCCGCCCTTCGCGTCTACGCAATGCAAGTTCGAGCTGAAGTCCGGAATCCAATTGGTGAACTTGAGCTTGCCGCGGCGACGGCCTTGCAGATCGAACATCCAGTTGAGGCCCATCTCCACGCGGATGCAGTTGAAGCCGCGGTCCTTTGTTTCTTTCACTACCTGATCGACATTTCCAAAGGGTTCGTCAGGCAAGGCGGTCGTGATCCACTGCCATCCGTAATAACAAATCGCCAGGCGCCGGGGCAGATGAGGAGGAATCGCGGGGCGCGCGTCTGCCTTTTCTCCTGGCGTTCCGCCCAGGAATGCCGAGGGAGCCAGGGCTCCCGCAGCAGTCCATTGCAAAAAGCTCCTGCGGGACACCTTCCCCAGACCTCGCTGGGTCTCGGAATTGTCCGGGGTACGCCACCAAAAGTCAGAAGCCATCATTCATCCCTCATTGATCGCTCTTGGCCTGATCATCTGGAGGTTGATCGACAGATCCGTTTGACACCACGATCGCGTCAATACCAATCGCAGTGCCGATACTGTCCGCATTCTTCTGCCCGGTAACTAATAGTTCGAGCGTGTGCTCGCCCTTCGGTAGACCTTGAATCCCCCACAAACGTATCGGCGGGATGGCTGCCCACCGGCCGATCCTCTTGCTGGGCAGGCTCCAAATCGCGGATGGGACGCGCGAAGACGCAAAGGTGTCAATGGTCGCCACCGGTTTGCCGTCCAGAGTAAGCGCGGCCATGCCTCCGTCGCCGGCAACATCTCCAAGCAGTTCGATTCCTGTTCCGTGGAATTTCGCAGTCATGGTTGCGCCTGCGGTAGAACTCACTGAAACTGTGCCCTGGAACCAGCCCGGCAAATACCCCTGGTCAACATCACTATTCCATGGGTTAAGGCCAAGACGCTGCCATCCCGGTCCGCTGTATTTCAGGCGGGAACTGCCGCTGTCGGTGATTGCAAGTTCGGTTCGCGTGACGCTGTCGTCAATCCGGTCATAGGCAATTTGCGGGTTCCAGAAGGTCTCATCGTCAGTGGAATTGCCGTTGCGGTTGAGAACGAAGGAAAGCTTGTCCCCTTTGCTGACGCTGAGTTCTAGAGCCAGGGTCTTACCGTTGGTGTCGGTGGCCTCAATTGCCTCCCAGCCGGTCTCCGGCCAGACTTGGTCGTTATTTTTAAGAACTCTCGCCCGGACGCCATCTCCATAGGTGTGATAGATGTCCTTGCGAATCGCTCCTGTTATGGTCACCTGGCCGGTGTGAGGCAATGTATAAACTCTGACTACATCGGAGGTGCGTCCGGGCGCCATCCATGACGCCCCTATGGTGGACGCCTGGGAGGTTGGAACTCCAGCGCCCATGTACATGCCCATGTGCCCCAAGGCACCGTTCCATTTCATTGGCGTATGGGTGGTGCCGGTCCACTCTTCGTAGGACCAACCGTTAGCGCCCTGATAGCTGTAGTCCTTGCCCGCTAAAAATCCTCCCTCAGCGGTATAGGTCTCTTGCCCTCCCAGTGCTACCACAGCCTTGATCCTGCTCGAGCCGTTGCCGTCCCCATCAATGGCTCTCACCTCGTAGCTGGCGGACAGATTCTCTGCTCCCCCGCTATGATCGAAGTAGTAGGTGCCCTTTCCGACCTTATCGAGCGGCGCCCCATCTCGATAAATCTGGTAATAGGAGAGCCAGTTATTGTCGGTGGATGGCTTCCATTCGAGTTCAATGCCAGTCACGCCCACGTTCGCCGCCACCTTTTTAGTGACGTTGGTTGGATCAGAAGGCGGGCTGTGATCGATGCCACTTCCGGGATGATCCGGCAACCCCAGGTAAACGAGTTCGCCGGGTTCGGGATCAACCAGACTGATGCCGTTCTTCATCAGGTCGGCTCCCGTCCGGCGCTCCAAGCTCTTGGACACTTCGAATCGCACATCGTAGGTCTCTTCCGGGTGCAGGCCCTTGGGGTACAGATCGACTGGACCTGTTGCAAAATGCTTCAGGATAATGACGCCTTTTCGGCCGTCCCGACTGAGCCGTTGGAAGTAATAGACCGGATCATCGCCTTTTACCACGGGATGGTAGACATGACTCCAACGGCCTGCGACTCCTTGCGCAACCAGGTAGCGGTAGATCTCGAACGTCCGACGCAAGTTCTCCAAGCCTCTGTCGAGCAAAAGGCCGGGCTCCCCGCCGTACAAGCCCGCGTCAGAGCTCCAGGCCGGGGCCATGGTTAGGGTCGAGCGCGCGTTTTCCCAAGTAAAGTTCGCGACGCGGGTCCAATCGTCAATCTTGTCGGGGGGGAAAAGGTAAGAAGAATAATAATTACCAAAATAAAGAGAACCCCCGTCGGTAAGCTGGCTGACGTCGCTAAGGCGCAGGGTCTCGAAACCCATCAGGTTTCCCCCGCCCGCACAAATGTCAATGGAGGAATGAGGATGGGCTCGCCGGAAATCGGCCAACAAACCCATTACGTTGTGATACTCCGACAACATCGGAGTCTCACTCTTGTTGACCGGTACAACGGAGGTCCCATCTAGCCGCCACTGAAAGTCGCCCCACTGTGACACTTTCTCGCCGAGTTGACCCAACAAATAGTCGATCACTTCCTTCTTTGAAGTGTCCAGGTTCGCACCCGAGAATGTTTCTGAGTCGCTAAGCCACTCTGGGTGTTGCCGATATACTTTTGAATGCTCGGAGACTGTATAGAGAGGCCACCAGACGGCTAGACCATGTTGGGACTTGCCCAAATATTTCTTGGCTTCTCTGAAATCGGGCCCATCGTTGTCGCCGAGGTAATCGTGCCAACCAGCATCCTGCCAAAGGATGTCTGCCCCGGTGTAGCGCATGAGATCGGCCGTGTGGAAGGCCGCGGCCATTCGAAAATCCCAATTGTCCTGGGTCCCACCTCCCCAATCCACATCGGCCTTCTCTGACTGCCATTGCATTTCCGCCTGGTATCGGATCTTGGCAAAGTAGTCGTCGTTGGTGTAGTCCCACAGATATTGATACTGCCAGTCCTTGAGCTGGTTACCCATGCTGTCCAGATCGCCCGTAAAAACTCCGGTGAATGCCATAGGCGTAAGTACGGATTGTCCCGGAGGCAGGTCTTTCTCGTATCCCGCTACCCGCAGCCCAACATATCCCGGCCCGCCAAAGTAATTGCCGATCTCGGCCGCCCATCGACCGTAGTAATCGAAGCCCACGTAGAGTCCTCCCTGCGAAGTGGCCTCGCCATCGTTAATGGAAAACCACTGCATGTAGGCCCCCGAGCCCCAGGGCATGGCATCGCCGTAGCTGGTGCCACCGATCTCGAGGCGCTCGACCTTGTCGGTCGAATCGAAAGTGCGGGCGTAGGTTGAGGAGAGAGCAACTTGTTTCAGGATTTGACTACCGGTGAAGTAGCCGCCACCGGTCATGTAATCGAGCGTGGGCTTTTTCGCCACATCGATCTGCAGTCGTCCTGAGAGAAAGTAGGGGTTCGATACCTTGATGGAATGTGTGCTGATGTTTTGAAATTTTACCCACTGCCGGATAATGCCGGTGTGAGGATAGATCACATAAGTTTTTTCCACCTGCAGCAGTTCGTTCTCCAGCCGCAGCACGAGCTGAATCTCACCTTGTTGAAGAACTGTGCTTTCGCTCTCTTTCAAGGCCCACCGTCCGGTTGTTCCGCTTTGGACAGCACCGTCTACGGTTACTCGAAATTCTTCCGAGCGAGCCGGACCTGAGACGAACTCGCGCCCGTTCACGCGGTTCTGGAGTTTCGTCAAGCTAAAGCTTCCCGAGGCAAGTTCGAGTCTCTCTTCTACCATCGAGGTTCCGAGAATCCAGGTCTTTGCTGCCTCATTAAAACTTACATAGGCGTCACCCGAGCGAGTGTCCTTCGTGGACGCCGCTCTGCACAGAGGGGCAATCAGCATGGCGAGAGCGCCTGCTACTGCAGAGATTGTCCATCGAAGGGAGGGGTGCCGTCGTCTCATTTGGCCTCCAGATAACGAGTCTTCAAGTCTGAGCCCAGCGACCGCGGCTAGTAAATCGCTCGACCCGGGCATGTGTTCAAAACGCTGAAGCAAAAAGGGAGATGTGAGCGCCCTGTTGCGAATCCATAGGGTGAAACTGGAAGATGGCCCGCAAGCTGCTTACCTCGGCTTGCGGGCCATGCTACTGGAACGTCACCAGCTAAATTTCAAAGCAAACTGAATGAGCCGTGGATCCCCAGCGCTCACGATCTGCCCGAAGGCCGGCGAAACGAACGTGTTGATCGGACTACCCAAATGAGTGTGGTTGAACGCGTTGAAGAGCTCGACCCGAAATTGCAACTTCATCCGCTCGGTAACTGGAATGTTTTTGAAAAAGCCGAGATCGAAGTTGAGCAGACCCGGGTTGGTGAAGGTGTTCCTTCCGAGATTGCCGAAATGCCCGTCGTTGATTTGAAAGGCGGCAGGGTTGATGTATCCAGCAATCTGTTCTGCCCTCGAGCGGCCCCCGCTAAAGAAGGGATTGCCGATCAAGTCGGGCCGATCGGCGCCGGCGCCGGTTAAGGAGGCGTCAGTGCCTGTAAATACCGTAAAAGGTACACCGGTCTGCGCGGACATGATGCCCGACAACTCCCAACCGCCCAAGACCGCGCTCATTGCACGTGACTTACCTAAGAAAGGATCGGGGATCGAGTAAACAGACGAGATCGCAAATACATGCCGCTGGTCAAAATCCGACGAGCCTCTGTCCGCCAAAGGGTCTTCCGGGTTCTGGTAGCAGGCACATTGCACTCCGATTGTGCTAAAGGTATCAATCGAATGCGCCCAGGTATACGCTGCCAAGAATGTAAGGCCATGGTTGGCACGGTATCGAAGCGTAGCCTGAAGGGCGTTGTAACTGGAGTTGCCATTAGCTTGTTCATAGTCAATTTTCTGAAAGTTCACGCCGTCAAGCAGCCTTCGTTGGGGCTCGTTAGCAACAGAAGGGATTAAGCCGGGAATTTGCTTTTGAGCAGTGTTGATATCGCTGGTGGTCGCTAGATGTCGGCCCAACTTGCCTACGTAGCCCACCTCTAGCACCAGGTTGCTCTTTATCTCTCGCTGTACGTTCAGCGTCATCGTAGTAATTCTCGGCTGACGATAATTGGGGCTCCAACCATATCCTGCCGTTGGCAGGAATGGCGTGAAGAACTCTGGATCCGTTAAGAAACCGTTCGTGGTCACGGGCGGGAACGCCGTCACCCCTTGATAGGGATCAGTTAAGTCGTGGGGAGGTTGGAATAAACCTTGAACAACGAGGAACGGCAGGTTCTGACTCACCTGAGCCGGAAGGTCTACAAACTGTGCGTTGCTGAACAGTCCTACACTGGCTCGAACACTGGTCTTGCCGTCTCCCATTGGGTCCCAGGCAAGACCTACCCGAGGCTCGATCAAGGTTTTGTCTACGGGAATAAGGCCCGAGGGAATCCCACCGGGGAACTTGGCGGTCTTGTCCCCGGGAAAAAGAAGACCTGGGGGAGCCGCTACCATCACAGTGGACTGCTGACCGCCGGGCAGGTACGTCGATCCGCCGCTGATCGGTAGGGCGTCTCGCGGGTTCCAAATGGTGTTCGCTTCATTTTGTGCCCGATATTCAACGAACGGATGCAACAACTCATACCGAGCCCCCAGATTCAAGGTGAGTCTGCGACTAATTTTCCAATCATCCTGGAAGAAGAAAGACTGGCTCCAAGACTTATAACCTGGGTGGTTGAGATATCTAATCCTAATTTCCGTATCCGGTCTGCCCAGCAAGAATTCAGCGGTCGGGTTACCCCCGGTAAACGAGCCGCCAAATATGAAAAAGCCTGTGTCGCCGACGTTTGCGTCCAGATGGTGTTCGCGATGATACAGGTCAATGCCCGCTTTGATGTTGTGCTTACCTTTCACTATGCTGACAATGTCGGTGAACTGAAGGTTTTGTCCACCTTCTCTCCATTTTCCGAATCCGAGCGCGCCCAATTGGAACCGGCCAGGAAGAATAAAGGTGGCCGATTGAGGATGGGGATCTGGGTCAAAATTGAAATTCCAATTGTTGATTCCAAGACTGTCAGGCGAGACTTGGTTGACTCCTGTGTTGAGTTCTTCCTGTTTGCTGTAACCAAAACGGAACTCATTAATGAGGTCCGGGCGGAACGCATGGATTTCCGACACCGTGAAAACCCTTACCTTTTGCGTCTGGTTGATGCTCCCGTAACCGGTAAAACTATTTCCCAGCGAAGGACAGCAGGCAGTGAAGGGGTTGCTCGGATCGGTCTGATCGTAGAGCGCGCTAAAGTACAGTTGGTCCGACTTTCCAATGTTGTAGTCGATCTTGCCGGAATATTGGTTGACGTCGACTTTGCTCGAACCAACCTCTTGAAACACTCCGTTAGCAGGCGCTGTCGGAATGTAATTATTTAACAGTGCCTGGGTCACGGGACTGAAACTGGTCTGGGGAATTACAAATCGGCCTTGCGCGTCTGTTGCGAACGGGAGGCCAGTGCTCGGGTCAAGCACCGGGGTGGTGCTCGTGATCAATCCGGCGCGTTCGTCCGCTGTGAGCGGTGTCGAGGGCTGGAGTGTTTGTTGGCGAATGCGGAATCCCTGATATGAGCCGAACCAAAACAACCGATTCTTGATGATGCGTCCGCCAGCCGTCGCGCCAAATTGATTCTGCTTCAAGGACGGGACATCTGTAGCAAAGTAGTTGCGTGCATTCAATGCGTCATTGCGCAAAAACTCAAAGACACTACCGTGAAAACTATTCGTTCCAGACTTGGTCACGGCCGAGAATACACCCCCAGCATATTCGCCGTATTCAGCGCTCAACGGATTCGTGATCAGCTTGAACTCGGAAAGAGCGTCGGGATTGGGATAGTTCAATCCGGAATTGTTGTAACTGCCGGCGAAACGCACGCCGTTCAGTTGATAATCTGTTTCGTTGACTCGAGAGCCATCGATACTCATAAAATTCGCCGCTCGGTTGCCCTGAGTGATGGCAGATACAGTGGCTAGGGCGGACACTCCCGGGATCAGGCCTGCCAGTTGCAGCGGGTTGCGGCCATTGAGCGGCAACTCACTCATGCGCCGGGACTCGACGACTTCTCCTCCCACTGCCGACTGCGTGTCCACCAGCGGCGTCTGTCCGCTGACCTGCACCGATTCGGTCACCGCGCCCAGTTGCACGTGAATGTCGATTCGAACGTTCTGGTTCAGTTGGAGTTCGATCCCAGTTCGAGAGAACGACTTGAAGCCTGGGGCTTCCACGACGACCTGGTATTTCGGGCCAGTCGGCAACAGTGGAATCAAGTAGGACCCATCAGCCAGACTCTGGGTGCTGCGTGCAAATGCAGTGTCCTCGTTGGTGGCAGTAATCTTGGCGTTCGGAATCGCCGCGCCGGAGGGGTCACTGACGGTTCCAAGAATGGTGCCAGTATTCACCTGGGCGAACAGCGTCGGCGAGAATACAAGACTGAGGACCAGCATGAACCCCAAGCTTTTCGCGTGGAACATAAATGCCTCCTTATGGCCTTGTGGCCTGACCAGATCAAGGCCTACCCTCTAAGGCCTTCCCCAAAAACACGATGATGTATATTGGTACATCCACTTTGCCACACTTGACCACTTTTCAATTCCCTCTGTCAAGCAAAATTCCTCTTTCGTAGGGTTTCTGCTCGAGAAAGAAGACAATAACGTCGCTGACCTTAACCCTTGCGAATGGCAGGCCGGTTCACTTAATCGTGTATCCACCATCGACCACCAGCACGTGACCGGTGACCAGGCTGGAAGCGTCGGAGGCCAGGAAAATACAAGGTCCAGCGATTTCCTGGGGTTGACCGATCCGCCCCATAGGAATCGCATCCAGCCATGTTTTCATCAGTTTGTCAGGATCGAACTGCGGATCGACCAACAGCTTTCTGAGTTGTGGCGTGTCAATCTGACAGGGGGCAATAGCATTCACGCGCACCCCATTCTTTGCCCATTCCAGAGCCAATTCCCGGGTTAAGCCGTTTATCCCCGCCTTGGTAGCAGCGTAGGCAGCCGTTCCGCGACCCAGCGCGACCAGCGAGGCCACCGACGAGATGTTGATGATGCTTCCACTCCCGCGTTCGACCATGCTTTGGCCGACCAGCTTGGAAAAAAGAAATGTGCTCCGCAGGTAGACGTGGATGGTCTCTTCCCAGTCATCGATTGTGAACTCGAGCGCGGGCTTGAGAATCCCATTTCCGGCGAGGTTCACAAGAATGTCTATCTTCCCGAATTTTGCGATGACCTGGTGAACGGAACGTTGTATTTGCTGAGGATCACGAACGTCACATACTATGGAGAAGGCCTGGTCATCGCCCTTCTGGCGCACCGCCTGTACGGCGGCCGCAGCAATCTCGGTGGAGATGTCAAGGCAGGCAAGGTGTGCTCCCGCTTCCGCGAATCCCTGGCAGATGGCGAGGCCAATGGCGCCTCCCGCACCCGTCACTAACGCATGCTTTCCCGTTAGGTCAAAAATGCCTGGGATATTCATCCTTCAGCTCCGTCTTGAATTGGAGGAACGTCCTTGATTATGGAATAGTGGTCAGACCACTATTCATGATGACTCTCTCACGTCCCGAAATTGATTGTCAAGTTATTGGTTTAGGCGTGGAACATTAGTACGATCCGAGCTATTATTTTAAACAATTAGGTTGGAGGTAGGACCAACAACCACTGCTGGCATTGCTTCAGTGGGTGGGTTCCCGGCCTGACGGAAACCTTTGAGGGTGACCTTAGAAAAATGAAATTATCCAGAAGTCCCAAGACTGAGCTCAAGAAACTCAGCCACATCGCCAAGGAATTGGGAACCGTCCGCAGAGTTGGCCTGACTGAACAATTGATCGAAAAACTGGAGTCGTTGGTTCTGAAAGGCGTTCTCTCCCCGGGGGAGCAATTGCCATCCGAACGGCAGCTGGCCCATCTGCTTTCGGTTTCGCGGGCTTCGCTGAGGCAGGCTCTCAAAGTGCTGCAAGTGATGGGTGTATTGGAAGTCCGTCAGGGGTCTGGAAACTATCTGAGTGAAGGAGCGGAGGAGATTCTAAAAGTACCGGCCCGTATTTTGGTGCCGTTGCGTGGCCTTACGCAGGCGGAGCTGTTCGAAGTGCGGCGTTCGATGGAAGCGGAAGCGGCTGCTGCAGCGGCGGAGCGGGCGACTGCAAAGGATCTGGAAGCGATGCGGATCGAGCTGAACGGTATGAAGGCAAATGATCACGATCGGGTGGCCTACGGAGTCCACGACTTGGCCTTTCACAATGCAATTGCCACCGCGTCCAGTAATCGATGTTTCATCTGGTTTCTTTCCCTGGCCAACAAAGTGCTGTATCAGGCGTTGCTGCGCCGGCCGATGCCGAAAAGCATGGAAAGTTCTATTGAAGAGCACGAGAACATTCTCGGAGCCATCGAGGCCAGAAATCCTGTGCTTGCGCGCAATGAAATGCTGAAACACGTCAGTTACGCGAAGTTTTACATGTTGGACACGAAAGAGCTGGCGGAGATACGTTTTCTGGCCTACGAGTCAGCCGGCTCCAGAACTTCATCCGAGAAGAATCATGCTGACTCAGGTACGCAGTAGGCTGTTGCCTATTCGGCTCCTCGCGTCACGGAATTGTTGAGTAGAGAGATGGGTTCGCCCCGAAAGAAACGCAGGATATTGCGCGCAGGGTTAGCCCGTAACAAATGATCGGCCTGGGTCGAATACCAGGCAGCGTGCGGAGTGATGATCACGCGCGGAAAACGTCGCAGGGGATGATCCGCAGGCAGCGGTTCTTTCGAAAAGACGTCGAGAGCCGCCCCCGCCAAATGATTTTTCTGAAGTGACGCCACCAGGGCTTCCTCATCCACAATCGGGCCGCGAGCGCAATTGATGAGGTAGGCGCCCTTTTTCATCTTGGCGATCGTCTCCGCGCGAAAAAGGGAGTGGGTATCCGCTGTGAGCGGCACGTGAATCGAGATGTAGTCAGACTCCGCCAGTAATCGGTCGAAGGAAACGAACTGCGCCGGCGGATCAGCTCCAATCCATTCGGAAACCAAAGGGTCGTGTACCAGGACCCGGTGCACCAGCGGCCGGACCATGGCAGCAAAGTGCCGGCCAATCCGGCCAAAACCCAGAACTCCCACGGTCTGCTGCGAAAGGGGCGGAAATGGGAGGAGCACTTCCAAGGGATCCCAACCACCGCTTCGTACTGCATCCTGCAGCGCTCCAAGTTGCCGGTGACAAGCAAGAAAGAGTGCGAAAGCGTGGGTTGCCACTTCCTCCAAGCAGTACTCTGCGTTGATCGCCACCGCAATGCCGGCTCGGGTTGCTGCATCCAAGTCAATGTTGTCGTATCCGGTTCCGTAGCGCATGAGGAGTCGACACCGGCTCAAGCGGCCGATGACTTCCCGTGTGATGGGCGCCCATCCCACCAACAACGCGTCCGCGTGCTGCGATGCCGCAATTACTTCCTGGGGGTTCGTGCATTGCGCCCGAGTCACGTGCACTCCGGCTTCTTCCAGGATTTTTCTTTCCACGGAGTTATCTTCCCAGGGGCAATCGGTGATGACCACGTGAAGTTGATCGGGCACGGAAAGTACGCCTTTCGATTGTTAATTCTGCAGCAGCGCATCCGGAGCTTCAATACGCCTGACCAAATCGTTTAGAAATTCTGCGCTGAGAGCACCATCGAGCAGACGGTGATCCACGGAGAGCGAAAGATAAATTGTTTGTCGTGGCACTACGGCTCCATTCTCAACCATCGGACGAGAAGCAATCCGTCCTGCCGCCAGGATGAGGCTTTCTGGAGGATTAATGATGGCGTGAAAATGGTCGACGCCGTGGGGGCCGAGATTCGACAAAGTGCAAGAAGCATTGCCGACATCGTCCGGTCGGAGCTCGCCGGCTCGTGCACGCGCCGCCAGGTCACTGCGAACTCTGGCCAACCCAGCCAATGACAACTTGTCCGCGTCCCGAACCACCGGAACGACGAGGCGGTCAGGCGCTTGGGCGGCAAAGCCCACGTTGATACGATCCCGCTGCACCGCACCGTTCTGCCAGAAGGCGTTTACTTCAGGATGCTCTCGCAGGCAGACGGCGAGAGCTTTCAACAAAAGGTCGGTATACGAAAGACGCACTCCAACCTGTTTTTCGATCTCGCCCAACAGGCTCTCCCTAAGTCTGACCAATCCGGTTGCGTCGGCCAGCACGTCGAGATAAAAGTGGGGTACAGTCTGGAAGCTGGCAGTCACCCTTTCCGCAATAGCCTTGCGTGCCGCGGAAGATGTCTCGCGGTTGGTGGTGCTGCCCGACACGGCGTTGGCGGCGGGTTTTGAGTTCTCCTGAAAAAAGCGCTGTACATCGGCCTCGACAATTCGCCCCCTGCCTTCATAGTCAGGAACCAGCAAAATGTCCAATCCAAGTTCTCGAGCAAGTTTCTTCGCCCTCGGGTTAGCGAGCTTACGGCCCTCCGAATCGAGAGAAGCGGACATCACGGGAGCAGAGCGCGGAGCGTTTGATGCAAGCGGTTGCTGCGATGCCGGCGGCGATACCGGCGTAGTGGGCTTGCCCGAGGCTTGGGGAGCTTCGACAGATCCGGCTTGAGCGATCCTCCCAACCAGGGTTCCGACGGGAACGACCTGTTCCGTCTCGACCAGTACCTCTAGCAACGTGCCGGAGCAGGGCGATTCAACTTCAATGTCCACCTTGTCAGTCTGAATGATGAAAAGGAATTCACCTTTCTCCACCACCTCTCCGGGTTTCTTGAGCCACTGAACGACGGACCCCTCCGTCATCGTCATCCCGAGTTGTGGCATTAACACGTCGTAGGGCACGGTGTCTCCTGGTCAGCCGCGAATCGACTTTCGGATTGCCTCCACAACGCCGGCTACAGAAGGCAGCATAGCGGCTTCGAGCACACCGTTGAAGGGGTGCGGCGTGTGTAGCGCGCAAACTCTCTGAATGGGCGCGTTGAGAAACTCGAGCGCCTGTTCGCTGACGATAGCTGCGATTTCGGCCGAGAAGCCGCAAAATGCCTGCGCTTCGTCGACAATCACCAGCCGCCCCGTCTTCTTCACTGAGTTAAGAATGGTCTCCCGATCCAGCGGCACGATCGTGCGTGGATCGATCACTTCCACTTCGACACCCTCTTTCGACAGCGTCTCCGCGGCCTCGAGTGCTTTCCCAACCATCAAGCTCATCGCGACGAGGGTAACGTCGGCTCCGGGGCGCAGTACTCGGGCCTTGCCAAAAGGAATCGTGTACTCGCCTTCAGGGACAGGCCCTTTCTTGTTGTAAAAAAACTTGTGCTCAATAAACATCACCGGACCATCGTCGCGGATCGCCGTCTTCATAAAACCCTTCACATCTTCCGGAGAGGCGGGGAGCACCACCTTCAGTCCGGGGATATGGGCAAACCAGGAATAGAAGCAGCGTGAGTGGTGCGGTCCTGTGCTGCGTACAGTGCCCATGGCAGCGCGAATCACGATCGGGACCTTGATCTGACCGTTCGATGTGTAGTGAATCGTTGCGGCTTGTTCAACCACTTGCCCCATAGCTTCCATGATCATGTCGAGGAATACGATATCGACGATCGGGCGGGCCCCAGCCATCGCCGCGCCTACTCCGAGGCCAACTTGCCCAAGTTCGGAGATCGGGGTATCGCGAACACGCTGCTCACCAAATTCTTTCCAGAGACCTCGACTCTGCTTATAGTTTCCCTCTCGTGGACCGATGCCCTGGCCCATGTATATAACGCTCGGGTCGCGCCGCATCTCTTCCTGAATTGCTTCGACGCCCGCATCCACGTACTTAATTTCTCTCAATTTCCCGCACCTCGGAAGCAATCGCTCTATCGGCTTGATGCTGAAGCAGGGTAACGCTCACTCAGTCTGAGTACACAAAGTTCGTCACGGATGACGGATCCGCTTCAGCCCCGGATTTTGCATACTGATAAGCTGTTTCGACTTCGACTTCGACCTCGGACCATATGCCATCGAGTTTCTCCGCTGTAGCCAAACCGTCAGCGAGAGTTCGTTCGCGAAGCCGGTTGATGGGATCCCGTTTTTTCCATTCAGCAATTTCTTCTTTGGTGCGGTAACCGATTCCCGGGTCTCCTTCGAAATGGCCCAGCGGACGATACGTTCTGCATTCGATCAGAGTAGGGCCACCGCCTGAACGGGCGACATCGATTGCTTGCGCCGCCGCTTGATACACGGCAATTACGTCGTTTCCATCAACAGAGGTTCCAGGGATACCGTAAGCCGCTCCCCGGCTCGCGACGTCGGTGTTGCGTGTCACCTTGGCGAACGGCGTCTCGGTCGCGTAAAGATTGTTTTCACAGACAAAAACCACGGGAAGGTTCCAGATCGCAGCCATGTTCACACCTTCGTGAAAGGCGCAGTTATTTACCGCACCATCTCCGAAGAAGCTCACCGCGACCTGCTTGCTTCCTCTTACCTGAGCTGCGAGGGCTGCTCCCGCACCAAGAGGAATGCTCGCGCCCACGATTCCGTTTGTACCCAAAAATCCGAAGGCGGGATCATAGATATGCATGCTGCCACCACGTCCCCCGTTGCATCCGTTCGGCTTACCCCAGATTTCGGCAAAAGCTGGACCCATGGGAATGCCCTTTGCAATGGCGTGTCCGTGACCCCGATGAGTGCTGGTCACATAGTCGTACTGGCTGAGACTCTCGCAAACTCCGGCCGCCACAGCCTCCTCGCCAACATAAAGATGGATGAACCCGGGCATCACACCCGAGCGATACACCTCCTGTACCTTCAGCTCAAAGAGGCGGATCCGTGCCATGGATCGGTACAGGCCGAGGACGAGATTCTCCGAAAGGACCACGCGTCTATAACCTCCAGAGTGGTCATACCACATATCCACATTGGAACGCAACCGCCATATTTACTGAGTCTTGACAATAGTGGTCTAGACGTTATACTTCCTGCGAACTCTCGAGAAGATGGGGGCTGAGAAAGAAGAAAGCTACGTTTATGAGGCTCGAAGGCAGGGTAGCTCTGGTCACAGGCGCAGGTCGCGGAATCGGCTTCAGAATTGGATGCCGTCTGCGCGAGGAAGGCGCCGCGGTTGTCTTCAATGACCGGGACGCCAGCGAAGCGGTTGCGAGGTATGTCGGAACCAGTCCAGGGGGAAAGGCTACCTTCCACCAGGCAGATGTTTCTCAGTTAGGGCAAGTCGAACAGATGTTCGAACGCACTCTGCAGGTATTCGGACGGCTGGACATTCTTGTCAACAATGCCGGCATCGACCCGACGGCCCCGTTCCTGCAGGTCAGCGAAGAACTATGGCATGAAGTGATGGGAACGAATCTTAAAGGCGCTTTTTTCTGCGCGCAGAAGGCGGCCGAAAAAATGTGCCGAACCGGACAAGGCAGGATCGTGAATATCAGTTCGGTGCATAGCCAGGCAACCATGCCGGGTGGCTTCTCGGTTTACGCAGCTTCCAAAGGCGCTATCAATTCATTGACTCGTGAACTCGCGCTGGAACTTGCGCCCCTCGGCATCACAGTGAACGCGGTCGCCCCCGGAGCCATCGAGGTGGAGAGGTTCGTGAGCAATCCTGTTTATGATCGCGCCGCGCTCGCGGCAGAAATTCCTTTGGGCCGCGTCGGAAGGCCAGAAGACATTAGCGGCGTGGTTGCGTTTCTGTGTTCGGACGACGCCGCGTGGTTGACCGGGCAAGTCATCACCGTCGATGGCGGCACTCTCACACGGTTGTATTTGTATGCCGGTAGAACAATCCCGTCAGGACAAGAGGGTCGGATGCACGATTCCTGATGCAGAACGAACTATCGAGGATCACCGGCGCAGCAGGGTGGAGTTGGGGAGGATCAGAGGCAATGCCGAGCGCATTCGCACAAGCGATCGACAGCGACGAAGTCCCACAAGGTTCATTGGCGATCTACTGGCTCTCACAAGCCGGCTTCGTCCTGAAAGGACCTTCCGGAAAAGTCGTCTACATCGACCCTTACATCTCGGACGTGGTCGAGCACCGATTCGGTTTCAAGCGAATGATGGCTTGCCCCATCTCTGCCGAGGAGGTAAACGCGGATCTCCTCATTTGCACTCACGAGCATCTCGATCACATGGACCCTGACGCCTTGCCTGTGGTGGCGAAAAATCCCAGAGTACGATTCGCGGGACCCATCGAGTGCGTCAAGGAATTTAAGAAGATGGGTATCTCAGCAGAACGCTGCATCCTTCTCGAAGAAGGACAGGAAATCCGATTGAACGGGATTCGGATCAATGTGGTCTTCGCAGATCACGGTGAGCTTGCTCCCGATGCGGTCGGGGTCGTAGTTGAGATGGACAATGTGAAGGTCTACCACACGGGCGATACGGCTTACCGCCCGGCCGGGTTCGAACCCGCCGTCAGGATGCAACCGCACGTGCTGTTGCCTTGTATCAATGGGCGTTACGGCAACCTCAATGCTCACGAAGCCGCGTTGCTAACACAGGCCGTTAATCCCCGGTTGGCGATTGCTTCTCATTTCTGGATGTTCGTTGAACATAATGGCGATCCCGCCGGGTTCCTCGAGGACTGTTCCAAGCTGGCTCCGGGCGTCCAGGCTCTGGTGATGAAGCCCGGGGAACGATTTCTATTTCAAAACCAGTGAATATATCCGCGGAGTCGAAAGTGAGCAGGCAGCCAATGCGAGGGTTAACTGGAAAAGTTGTAGCGATGAGCGGTGGGGTCGGTGATATCGGATTAGCCACGGCGCAACGCCTGGCGGAAGAAGGGGCCATTCCTTACCTGATGGACATCGTGGACGCCAAGAGCGGCCGCCAACGCAGCGATCAGGTAAAGGCCGCGGGGTACTACGTCTGTAGCCAGACTGACCGAAAAGCGATGGAAGAAACCCTGGCCGACATCGTCGCCAAGCATGGGCGATTGGATGTGTTGATCCTGAACGCCGCCCGAACCTCGCCCGCCGGAATCGCCGAAATGGACATGCAGGAATGGCGGGAAATAATTGATTTGAATCTGAACGGCCCGGTGGAAGGTTCACAGGTTGCCTTACGCCTGATGCTGAAACAAGATCGGGACGGGAGCGGGAACCGGGGCAAAATTCTTTTCACTGGAACGCAGTGCCAGCAGCGCCCGGAACACGGCGGCGTGGCGTACCAGGTAAGCAAACGCGCCCTGCAGCGCTTCATGGAGCAACTTGCTTATGACTACGCGTCGGAGGGAGTGCTGGCGAACATGCTTCTGCCGGGAATTCTCAATGCGGGTCTGACCCGGCGGGTGGTCCTTTCTTCTCGGCCTGAGCTGAAGCAAACCTTGCTCGCCCGGATTCCAATCGGAGAATTCGGCACCTCCGAGCAGGTTGCCGCGGCCTACGCCTACCTGTGTTCTTCAGACTCCGACTACATGACGGGCAACTGCCTAACCATTGACGGCGGCTGTGTCCTGGGACGCGCAGAACGCTAACCCACAGATCAGGAAGGACAGAAAAGCGCAATGAGTCTACTGACTGGATTCATCCTCGTTTTACTTTCGGGCGTAATGGCCGGCAGCGCGCTGTCACCCATAAAATTCGTACGAAAATATCGATTTGAAAACTATTGGCTCATCTATGGTCTGACCGGCACCGTCGTTATCCCCTGGGCGCTGGCGTTGATCGCCACGCCCCACTTATTCAGCGTGTATACCCAGCTACCGTGGAAAGTGCTGCTATTGCCACCGGCATTTGCATTTAGCTGGGGCATCGCCTCCATGCTGGGAGGCCTCTGCGTTTCACGGATCGGCCTTTCGTTAAGCTATGCCTTGGTCATCGGGATTGGCGCATCGGCGGGTTCGCTTGTGCCGCTGCTGTATTTTTCTCCACAGACTCTGCACACGCCCGCCGGGAAATACATCCTATTGGGAATTGCCGTGATGTTGGGCGGGTTGGTACTGGTCGCATGGGCAGGACAGCAGAAGGAGTCACAATCCGCAAAGCGAGACAGTATCGCCAGTTCCCGAGGGGACGGGAGTGCAAAGGCGCAGCACAACTATGTGGTTTGGGTACTGATGGCCGTTCTGGCGGGAATTTTGTCCGCCGGTCTGAACTTTAGCTTCGCCTTTGGCCAGAACGTTGTGGCCGCGGCGCACGCCGCAGGAGCCTCTGCAACCAACGCTACGTACGCCGTTTGGGCATTGGCCATGCTCGGCGGGATGATTCCGAATCTTGTCTATCCTTGTGTGCTTTGCTTTCGAAATCGTTCGTGGAATGTCTTCCTTGCGTCCCCGCGCAGCGACATCGTGTTCAGCATCCTGCTCGGTGTTCTATTCATGGGTTCGACGGTGCTCTACGGCCTGGGAGCGGTCCGGTTGGGCTTGTTGGGGACGTCGGTGGGATGGGGCATCATGCAAATCATGCAGATCGTTGTGGGCAACGTCTCGGGATTCCTTACGGGCGAATGGAGACTCGCAGGAGCACGTGCGGTTCGCCTGATGCTGGCGGGGATTGCCGTGCTCGTAGTTGCTTCAACGGTGATGGCGTATGGCAACTACATCCAAACGAACTGATCTGCAGATGTGACTGCTGGTGGTGACCGAATTTCGATCCTTCTGACCAATGTCGGCCCCCTCACAGACGATGTCCGGCAGAGACAAGATTCGCAGGAAGATCGCGTGGCGGATTCTACCCTTCGTATTTGTGCTTTACATCATCGCTTACCTGGACCGAGCCAATGTGGCGTACGCCAAGATGACTATGATGGCGGACCGGGGATTTTCCGAAGCGGTCTTCGGTTTTGGAGCAGGTATCTTCTTTGCCGGCTACTTGTTGTTTGAAATACCCGGAGCTCTGATTGTTGAGCGCTGGAGCGCCCGCCTCTGGATGGCAAGGATTCTAATCACCTGGGGCCTTTGTGCAGTGATCGTCGGATTTGTCAGAACTGCCTCTGAGTTCTACGCGGCGCGATTCCTTCTGGGCTTGGCGGAAGGCGGATTCTTTCCCGGCATTATTGTGTATCTGACCCACTGGTTTTGCGCTCGTGACCGTGCCCGCGCCCTTTCGGGTTTTATTATCGCGATTCCTGTCTCCCTCTCCCTCGGAGCACCCATTTCCGCACTCCTATTGCGGCTGAACTGGCTCGGCATCGCCGGCTGGCGCTGGGTTTTTATTCTTGAAGGTCTGCCGGCAATTCTATTTGGCGTAATCACTCTCTTTTACTTGACGGACCATCCTCGGGAAGCGGCGTGGCTCGAACTTGAAGAGCGCGAATGGATCGCCGCTGAACTCGAAGCTGAAAAACACGCGAAACGCGCCGCAGGGGAGGTCTCCATATTGCAAGCAATACGGAATCGGGACGTGGTCCTGCTGGCCTTTGCTCTGTTTTCTGCCAATATCGGAACTTACGCTTTCGTCTTCTGGTTGCCGACCACCGTTCTGAGAATATCGGGACGGTCTGCCATCTTTTCGACCGCGCTCTCGGCGTTGCCTTTTTTGTGTGCAATCGTTTCCGTTGCATTGGTGGGACGATCTTCTGATCTTCACGGTGAGCGGAAGTGGCACACGGCGGTCCCAATGGGGCTGGCAGCACTTTTCTTCACATTGAGTGCTGTTGCGGGAACGCCCTTTCCGGTGGCGATGTTGTGGCTGTGTGCGACCGGCGCCGTGATATTCGCGTGGGCTCCGTCTTTCTGGGTACTGCCTACCTTGACCCTAGGAGAGTCGGCGGCCGCCGCGTCATTCGGATTGATCAACCTGGTCGGAAACCTCGGAGGATTGGTGGGCCCTTCTGTGGTGGGCTATTTACTGTCGAGGAATCGCTCACACACGGCTACGACTGGTTTTCTGGCAGCTAGCTTCGTCGTCGGCGCGGCTATGATCCTTGTTGTTCGAACCCGACGTATCGAGGTGTGAGGCACATCGAATGACCAATTGGTGGGCTATTGCTAAACCGCTGGAAAGCCTCCGACGGTCGCGCGTTGGACCCTACGCTCTCCTACTCCTAGACTCTTCCTGCGCATAGTCTGTGAGCTGTCCAGACCGAGACCCCAAACTTTTCGGCCAAGACTCTAAACGTAGCCTTTCCGTGCGCACGTTGCCTTTTCAAGTTCGCGATTTCTTTTCGCGTCAGTCTGCGCAAAGGCGGGCGGCCCAAGATCTTGCCATTCGCTCGAGCGTTCGCCAGACCTGACCGAACCCGTTCCGCAATCAATGATCTCTCGAACTGGGCAACGGCCCCGATCATCTGGAATAGCATCTCTCCAGCCGGAATGGATGTGTCCGCAGCTTCCGCCAAATTATGGGCACGCCGTGGCGTCTGTGCTGTGCC